>NZ_PCPR01000022.1 GCF_002979775.1 Arthrobacter sp. MYb23 | reverse complement strand
ACCCCCATCTCAAACCACCCCCCACGCCGCAATAGTGATGAAAGGTGATTTCTTTGATCAGTTTCGATCATGATCTTGCAAAAAGAGATGCCAGTCACTTATGGTTTGTTAAACGGTTAACGAGCGTGGCCTGAATCACATTCACGGCTCAGGCTCAGCACTTGAGGAGACAGTATGAACTCGACGACGGAACAGGCTCCGGCATTGCCCGAGGCTCGCCGAGTCCCGGGACCGCCAGGTGGAAATGCCTCCGGATCCGGTCCGAGGAAACGGAAGAGAAACAAAGTCCCGCAGCAGAGTTTCCGGTCCCGACTGCGGCGCGACAAGCAGATGCTGCTCATGATGCTGCCCGGTGTGGCCTTCCTGTTGCTCTTCTTCTACATTCCCATCCTGGGCAACGTCATCGCGTTCCAGGACTACCAGCCCTATTTGGGCATTGGAGACAGCCTGTGGGTTGGTTGGCAGAACTTCGTGGACTTGTTCGGAAATCCGGACTTCATTCACGCTTTCTGGAACACGCTCTACTTGGCGGCCTGGCAGCTGGTCTTCCTCTTCCCGGTGCCGCTGGTGCTGGCCCTGATTGTGGATTCACTCATCAGCACCCGCGTCCGGCGGATCTTCCAGAGCATCGCCTACCTGCCGCACTTCCTGTCCTGGGTCTTGGTGATCGCTTTCTTCCAGCAGATGCTTGGCGGCGCAGGATTCGTCAACAACCTTCTCCGGGACTGGGGGATGGACCCCATTCCCTTCATGACCAACCCGGAGACATTCCCGGTCATGGTGGTGGTCCAAATGATCTGGAAGGACGCCGGCTGGGCCATGATCATCTTCCTGGCAGCCCTGGCCAGCATCGATGCCTCCCTGTATGAAGCCGCCGCGGCGGATGGAGCCGGGCGCTGGCGCAGAATGTGGCACATCACCCTTCCAGGACTGCGTCCCGTGATCGTCCTGCTCCTGATCCTGCGCATCGGCGACATTCTTTCGGTGGGCTTTGAGCAGTTCATCCTGCAGCGCGACGCTGTTGGAGCCGGAGCTGCGGAAGTGCTGGACACCTTCACCTACTACACCGGCGTAGTGGGAGGCGGCTGGAGCTCAGGCGCGGCAGCAGGCCTTGCCAAGGGCGTGGTCAGCGCCTTGTTGATCTACGGCGCCAACAAACTTGCCCACAAGTTCGGCGAAGACGGAATCTTCGCAAAACAAGTGCGCTGATAGCCCCGCTGACCCGCGCGCCTGCCGCACAAGGAGAACCCCATGGCAACAACACTTTTCAGCAAGAAACCCCGGGAGCTTAGCTACAACCCCAAGCGCCCGGTGTGGAAGGAAAAGCCTTCCGCCCTGTATCAAACGGTCAAAGCAGTAGTCCTGATCGTTTTCAGCTTGTCCATCCTCGCGCCCATCCTTCTGGTGGTTTCGACGTCCCTCGCTGACACCGAACAGCTGGTAAAGGCCGGTGGCTTCGTCCTCTGGCCCGAACGACCCACCTTGGAGGCCTACGCCACCATCTTCAAGGGCCCCATGGTCCTCCAGTCACTGGGGGTCAGCATGCTGGTCACCGCAGTGGGCACCATCCTGGCGTTGTTCGTCACCATCACCATGGCTTACGCCACCAGCCGCACGGTTCTGTTTGGCCGGCCAGTGATCCTCGCAGTCCTGTTCACACTCCTGTTTGCACCGGGCCTGATCCCGTCCTTCCTCATGATCCGCCAACTCGGCCTGCTGGACTCGCTGTGGTCGCTGATCCTTCCGGGGATCTTCGGAGCCTTCAACTTTGTGGTGATGCGATCGTTCTTCATGAACATTCCCGGCGAACTGATCGAAAGTGCCAGAATCGACGGCGCCAACGACTGGCAAATCCTGTGGCGCATCGTCATGCCGTTGTCCAAAGCCGTGATCGCCGTCGTCGGGCTGTTTTATGCCGTGGGTTTCTGGAACTCGTTCTTCAACGCCCTGCTTTACATCAACGATCACAGCAAGTGGCCCATCCAGTTGCTTCTCCGCAACTTCGTGGTCCAAGGCAGTGGGGCAGCGGACCAGCTGGGAATCACCACCACGCCGCCGCCGCAGTCCATTCAGATGGCAGTGGTCGTTGTGGCGCTGGTCCCCATCCTGATGGTTTACCCGTTCCTCCAAAAGCACTTTGCCAAGGGCGTCATCACCGGCGCCGTCAAGGGCTAGCCCAGCCCTCAAAAGCACAAGCACTCACCCCCGAACACTCAAACCTCAGACAAAAAGCAAGTAACCAGAAAGGGTTATGCCATGACGAGCACTACCTCCCAGGCTGGATTCAGCCGCCGCGGTTTCCTTGGCCTCGCAGGCCTGGCCGTGACCGCCGCCGGCTTGTCCGCCTGCGGTGGTGGCGGAGCCGCAAGCAACGGAGGCGCCGCTGCCTCCGCTTCGGTCAAGTTGCCCACGTACAAGGAATTCACCGGCGTCACCCCGGACATCGCGGGCAACGCCAAGGGCCTCCAGGCCGGCTTCTTCAAACTGCCCACCGCTGTGCAGTCCGTGAAGGCGCCGCCGCTCAAAGGTAAGGTGACCGGCCTGACCGAAACCTTCGACACCATGAGCCCGGGCTTGAAGGACAACCCCTTCTGGCAGCGGCTCAACGCCAAGCTCGGCGGTGACCTGGAACTGCAGATCGCAGAAGACATTGGCGACGGCTACCCTGCAAAGTTCGCCACGGTCCTTGCCAGCAACGATCTTCCGGACATGATGTGGGTTCCGCCGAACCAGGGCATCCCCAATGTCGGTCCGATGCTTGAAGCCAAGTTCCAGGACCTGACGCCGTACCTCTCCGGTGACGCTGTCCTTGAGTACCCCAACCTGGCCGCGCTCAAGCCCGATTCCTGGAAGACCGCCGTCGTCAACGGCAAGATCTGGGGCGCCCCCATCCCGAGCACCCCGTTCGGGCAGGTTTACCTTGGCAACCACGATATGTGGGCCAAGGTGGGTGGCTTCGAGGCATCCAGCGCTGACGAATTCCTGGATAAAGCCAAGGAGCTGACCCGCCCGGGCGATCAGCAGTACGCGCTTGAGCCGGCCTACATCAACGCCCTCCACATGGTCACGGAATGGTTTGGCGCTCCCAACAGCTGGGCCGTCAACAAGGACCGCACCCTCACCCACCTCTACGAAACCGATGAGTACCTGGCCGGCGTGGAGTTCACCGCCAAGATGTTCGCGGCCGGGGTCTTCTACCCGGACTCCAAGGCCACTGACATCCGCTCACGCGTGGCCAATGGCAGTGTTGCAGCACAGGTAGTGGTGGGTCCGCACGATATCCGCAGCTACCGTGCCCTGAACAAGTCCGCCCAATTTGATGTTCTCATTCCGTTCAGCGCGGACGGCAAGGTCAAGCCGGTGTACGACATGGGCTACGGAACGGTGGGCTTCACCCCGTTCAAGAAGGCTGAAGAAGGCAAGATCCGCGAACTGCTCTCGCTCATCAACTACCTGTCGGCCCCGTTCGGCACCGTTGAATACATGCAGAAAAACTTCGGCGAGCTCGGCGAGGACTACACCATTGACGGCTCCGGAAACCCGGCGCGCACCGAGACGGGGACAACCAACGCTCCCGGCCTCGTCTCAGCTTTGAACATCATGTCCAGCCCGGAGAACGTGATCTTCAACCCCGGTTTCGACGACGACACGCGGTACGTCAGTCAGCAGGAAGAAAAACTGCTCGAGTTCGCGTGGCGCAACCCCACCAATGGTTCCTACTCGGACACCAACGCCAAGGTGGGCGCCAAGATCACCAAGCAGCTGCGCGACAAGGTGGTGGACATCATTACCGGGCGCGCCAAGATCGACGAACTCAAGGACGCCGTCAAACGCTGGAAGAGCGAAGGCGGCGACAAGATGCGCGATGAGTACCAGGCCGCGTTGGACCCCAACGTGCCGGTATTCAGGAGCTAGCCTCAAACCAACAACCACGCAACGCAAACGTACAAAGCAAGCACCAGCAGGGGGAACCATGGCAAAAGCGAGCAGCACCGGGGTCAGACCAACCATTCGCATGGTGGCCGAACTGGCGGGCGTCTCCACGGCCACGGTTTCCTATGTCCTGTCGGGTCGCCGCGGCGACGGGGGGCCAGGGGTCTCGGATCCGACGGCGGAAAAGGTCAAGGCCGCGGCGGAGCGGCTCGGCTACCGCCCCAACCAGGCGGCCCGGGCCATCCGCACGGGCCGCACCAACACGGTGATCCTCTCGCTGACCATGCTGTCCGATCCCTGGTCCCTGTCCGTCATCGAGTCTGTGCAGAAGGCGGCCGTTCCGCTGGGGATCACACCGATGATCCTGGGTGACGCCGACTGGGTGAAGGTGCTCGGCACGCACAACGCGGACGCCGTGTTTGTGGACGCCGTCCGTGAAGAGCAGCGGGATGCCCTGCGGAAGCTTGCCGAACACGGAACCACCCTGGTGGTTTTTGACGAGGGACTGGAGCCGGAAGGCTTCGACGTCATCCGTTCCATTGCTGGTCCAGGTTGCCGCATGGCCGTGGAGCACCTGCTCCACGGCCACCGGCGGATCGCTTGCCTGACCCCGGCTACTGCATCGGGAACCTCGGGCGGGTCACGGTACCGGGCGTACTCCGACGCCCTGGCAAACGCAGGCATTCCGGAACGGGAAGACTACGTGGGCTTGTTCGATGCCACCAGTGCCGGAGCTTACGCTGCGGCAACGCGGGTGCTCAGCCTTCCGGACCGGCCCACCGCCATCTACGCCACCACCGATTACGCAGCGGTCAGTGCCATCAACGCGGCTCAGCGCCTAGGCATGGCTGTGGGTACTGACGTGGACATCATCGGTGTGGGCAACACCGTGGAGGGCGAGCGGATGTCTCCCTCGCTCAGCACCGTTGGTCCCGTGGACTTCTTCGACAAACTTGCACGGCTCCTCCTCAGGCGGGCTACAGCGCAGTCAAGCCCGGAGGCGACAGCGGGACCCGCCGTCCTGGACTTCCCCTGGCACTTGTTCGTGCGTGAATCGGCGCCGCACCGCAGCGCCGCAACCAGACTTTATTAAGAACAGAAGGATATTGCACATCATGGAAAAGGATTTGAAGGTCGGCATTGTAGGTTTCGGCCTGCGGTCGGGGCTGTGGAAGCACGCCCACAAGCCGGGCCAAGGCTCGGAGGTCACCATTGTTTGTGACCTGAGTGAACGTGGACGGGCGGACGCGGCTGAACGCATCCCGTCCGCACGCGTCACGGGTGACCTTGAGGAACTGTTGAGCAGCGGTATCGACGCCGTCCTGGTCCTGACCCCGGATAACCAGCACGCCGCCGTCGCCGTTCGAACGCTCAAGGCGGGCATCCCCACCTTCTGCGAGAAGCCCCTGGACATCACCGTTGAGGCTGCGGACCGGATCCTGGCGACGGCCTACGAAACCGGAACACGGTTGTACGTCGGCCACAACATGCGGCACATGCCGGTTGTAGTACAGATGCGCCAACTCATCGAAGACGGCAGGATCGGCGAGGTCAAGGCTGTCTGGTGCCGACACTTCGTGGGCCACGGCGGTGACTATTACTTCAAGGACTGGCACGCCCAGCGCGCAAACGTCACCTCGCTGCTCCTTCAAAAAGGTGCCCACGACATCGATGTGATCCACTGGCTGGCCGGTGGGTACACCAAGCGGGTTGCCGCCGTCGGCGATCTCGCCGTCTACGGCGACGTCGCAAACCGGAGCAACAACGCGGGCAAGCGCATGGGGGACTGGTTCTCCATGGACAACTGGCCGCCCACGGAGCAGAAGGACCTTGCGGAGGTGATCGACGTCGAGGACATCTCCATGATGAACATGGTGCTGGATAACGGTGTGCTTGCCTCTTACCAGCAGTGCCACTTCACGCCCGACTACTGGCGCAACTACACCGTCATCGGCACCAAGGGCCGCATTGAGAACCTGGGCGATGGGCCCGGGGAGACCATCAACGTGTGGACCAGCAGGTCCTCGGGCTACGCGGCACCGGATGAAGTCATCACCATCCAGGACGGCGAAGGCGGCCATGGCGGCGCCGATCCGCGCCTGATCGAGGAGTTCCTCCGCTTCGCCTCGGAGGGCGGCCGGACCCAGACCAGCCCGATTGCCGCGCGCCAAGCGGTGGTGGCGGGCATCCTGGCGGCGGAATCGTTACGCGGTGATGGCTCTGCCCGCGAGGTACCGGAGCTCCCCGTCGAACTGGTGGAGTACTTCGACGCCGGCCAGCCCGCCTTGGTCCGCGACTGACCAACTGAGTCGCAGTTGAGCGCGTTTCGCCGTCTCAAAACGCGCTCTGCTGCGACCTACTTGGGTAAGTCAGGGCTGGATAGCTCGATAAGCTCGGTCATGACGGTTTGAAGTGACTCGCAAACCGTCATGACCGATTTTCTTTTGAGTGTCTCGGGCCGGGCAAGGATGTCGATCTTGCGCACGGAGTTCACCCCTGACAACGGACGCAGCACCACACCGGCATCCAACACCCGGCGCGCGGTGAAGCGAGGCAGCAGCCCAATCGCACCTCCGGCCGAGACCAGCGCGGCAACGGTCGAGTAATCGTTGATGCGGTGCAGGACTTCGGCCGGACGCCCGCTCACGGCAACGACGGCGGCCAGGACGTCCGCGGGAGAGTAGCCATCGCGGCTGGTCACCCAGGGTTCATCCACGACGTCGGACGGTTTCAGTTCGCGTCGGGCTGCCAAGGGGTGGTTCGCGGGGAGAGCGATGTCCAAGGGCTCATCCGCGATGGGAATAACGGCCACTTTGTCTTCCGGCCACTGTGGGCTGTTGTCCATCCGGTGCGCCAACACCAGGTCATACCGCGCAGCCAACCCCGGGAAATCCTCCTGGGCCACATCTTCATCGGACAGCCGCAGGCGTGGCGACTTCCCGCCGTCGGACGCTGTCCCGGACGCCAAATGCGCCGCCAATGGCGCAAACAGCGCCTGCCCCGCACTGTGAAAAGCGCTCACACTCACCGGCGCGTCGGGAGCGTCGTGATAGGCGCCGATTGCGGCGCGCGCATCTGCCATGGCGTTGACGACGGCGGCACCCGCCTCGGCGAGCACGCGGCCTGCGTCGGTCAGCACCAGTGCCCGGCCTTCCTTGCGCGTCAACGGCACGTCCACGGACTTCTGAAGTAGAGCGAGCTGTTGTGAAACGGCGGAGGGGGTCACCATCAGCGTTTCAGCCACAGCCTTGACGCTTCCCAGGTCTCCAAGCTCGCGAAGCATCTGCAACTGATGAATTTCCATTAGCAAATCCTAAATCGTTGATTGAGAAGAATCTAGTTGTGCTAAATCGTCAGCGGCGCTCTAATGGACTCAGCAGCAGCGAAGCAGCCCTGGCAGTGAGGAATCCCATGAAGGCTCTCTACAAATCCGGACCCCACGCAGGGTTCGAACTCGTCGAACGTCCCGAGCCCGAAGCGGGCCCCGGCGATGTCAAGATCCGTGTGATGACCACCGGCATCTGCGGCACCGACCTCCACATTCAAAGCTGGGACGCCTGGGCGCAGGGCATCATCGAAACGCCACTGATCGCCGGCCACGAGTTCTATGGCGAAGTTGTGGAAATCGGCGAGGATGTCCGGGACGTCAAGGTAGGGGACAGGGTCTCCGGTGAAGGCCACGTGGTCTGCGGCATCTGCCGCAACTGCCGTGCCGGACGTCGCCAGATGTGCATCCACACCGTCTCCGTTGGAGTGCAGCGCGACGGTGCCTTTGCCGAGTACGTCGTCATCCCGGAAACCAACGTCTGGGTCCACCAGGATGAGTCCGTCACCCCCGAACTCGGTGCCATCTTCGACCCCTTCGGCAATGCAGTCCACACCGCCCTGAGCTTCCCGCTGGTCGGCGAGGACGTGCTCATCACCGGTGCCGGTCCCATCGGCCTGATGGCCATCGCCGTCGCCCGGCACGCCGGTGCACGGAAGATCGCGATCACTGACGTCTCAGCCCCGCGGCTGGAGCTGGCCCGCCAGATGGGCGTGGACCTCGCCGTGGACGTCTCCAAAATGCGCGTCCGCGAAGCACAGCAGGAACTCGGCATGCGCGAAGGTTTTGACATTGGACTGGAAATGTCGGGACACCCCACGGCCCTGCCTGAGATGATCGACAACATGAACCACGGTGGCCGCATCGCCATGCTCGGCCTGCCCAGCCAGTCAATCGACATCGACTGGGGCAAGGTGGTCACCCACATGCTCACCCTCAAGGGCATCTACGGGCGCGAAATGTTCGAGACCTGGTATGCCATGAGCGCCATGCTGTCCTCCAACCCCGTGCTCCACCGCAACATCTCCGCAGTGGTCACGGACAAGCTGTCCGCAAAGGACTGGGAAAAGGGCTTCGAGATCGCCCGCAACGGCACCGGTGGCAAAGTGGTCCTCGACTGGACCGAACTGTAACTGGACCGAACTGTAACGCGACCCGCGGCACCCGGACCCCAACAAGACTTTAGGAGCACCCATGTATTCAGCCATCAAAGACCAGCTGCAGGGCGAACTGGACGAGATCCGCAGCGCCGGCCTTTTCAAGACCGAACGCCACATCGATTCCCCGCAGGCAAGCCACATCGCAGCGGGCCAGCTCGGCCAGCCGGCCAACAAGGTCCTGAACTTCTGCGCCAATAATTACCTGGGCCTGGCCGACCACCCGGACATCATCGCCGCCGCCAAGTCCGCCATGGACGAGCGCGGCTTCGGTATGGCTTCCGTACGCTTCATCTGCGGCACCCAGGACCTCCACCTGGAACTCGAGACCCGTGTCTCCGCGTTCCTGGGTACTGAGGACACCATCCTCTTCTCCAGCTGCTTCGACGCCAACGGCGGCGTGTTCGAATCCTTGTTCGGCCCCGAAGACGCCATCATCTCCGATTCCCTGAACCACGCATCCATCATCGATGGCATCCGTCTGAGCAAGGCCAAGCGCTTCCGCTACGCCAACCAGGACATGGCAGACCTTGAGGCCAAGCTGGTGGAGGCTGAGGGTTCCCGCCGGAAGATCATTGTCACGGATGGTGTCTTCTCCATGGACGGCTTCCTCGCGCCGCTCGAAGCTATCTGCGACCTCGCCGAAAAGCACGACGCCCTGGTCATGGTGGACGACTCCCACGCTGTTGGGTTCATGGGCTCCACCGGAGCCGGCACCCCTGAACATGCAGGTGTGTCGGAGCGCGTGGACATCTACACCGGCACGTTTGGCAAGGCCTTGGGCGGCGCCTCGGGTGGCTACGTTTCCGGCCGTGGCGAGATCGTGGCCATGCTTCGCCAGAAGGCGCGCCCGTACCTGTTCTCCAACTCCCTCGCCCCGGCCATTGTGGCGGCTACCATCAAGGCGATCGAGCTCGTGCAGGAATCCGGCGAACTCCGCACGCGCCTCTTCGAGAACGCTGCCCTGTTCCGCCGCCGCATGAGCGAGGAAGGCTTCGAGCTCCTCGACGGCGAACACGCCATCATCCCCGTGATGTTCGGCGACGCTGTGGTCGCTGCCAAGGTGGCTGACGAGATGCTCAAGAACGGCGTCTTCGTCACGGCCTTCAGTTTCCCCGTGGTGCCGAAGGGTGTGGCGCGGATCCGCGTTCAGCTCTCCGCTGCGCACAGCGCGGACGACGTCGAAGCCTGCGTTCAGGCGTTCGTCAAGAGTCGCGCCGCAGTCGCCTAAGCAGCGCTCTGTCACCTCCCGCGTGCTTGAGCGGGTCGCTCTCTCACGTCCCGCGTGCTTGACGCGAACGCTCTGTCACCTCCCGCGTGCTTGAGCGGGTCGCTCTCTCACTTTCGCGACGAAAGTGAGAGAGCGTTCTGCGTTAAGGGCCGGGACGTGAGTGAGCGTTCTGAGTTAGGGGCTGGGAGGTGAGTGAGCGTTCGGGGTTAAGGGCTGGGACGTGAGTGAGGGATGGCCTGAAGGGCTTGGGATGTGAGAGAGCATCCGGTCTGACAGGATGGAGCCATGGCTTCGAATTATGACGTGGTAATCGTTGGCGGCGGCATCGGGGGACTGTCCTTGGCGGCAGCCCTGGCAGGCAAGTGCACTGTCGCCTTGGTTGAGGCAGAGCAGTCCCTGGCGTTCCACACTTCCTCACGTTCGGCCCGGCAACTGATCCCCAGCTATGGTCCGGCGGTAGTTCAGGACCTGACTGTTCGGACGCTGGAGATGCTGGCGGAAAGGGATGCCCAAGCAGCGGAGCCGATCCTGACGCCCCGCGGTTTCATGCTGGTGGGTGACGAGGAGACCGTGCGCGCCGAGGCCAGCGGCAACATGCACTCCATCACTCACGACGAAGCGATGCAGCTCTGCCCGGCCCTCAACCCTGATTCCTTCACTGCCGCTGGTCTGGACAACGGGTCCTTCGGCTGCAACGCCCCGTTGTTGTTGGAGGAACACCGGCAGACTGCAGAAGCCGCAGGGGTGGACATCATCACCGGAGCCAAAGTGCACTCCGCGCAGCGGCTGGGGAGTGGTTGGCAGTTGGGCGCGGGCACTGAGGGTTTCCAGTCCGGCGTCGTGGTTAATGCGGCTGGTGCCTGGGCAGATGAGCTGGCCGTCATCAGCGGAGTGGAGAAGCTGGGGCTTCAGCCGTACCGGCGGACCGCCGCGATCGTGAACGTGGAGAATCCGTTGACGCCCGAAACGCCCATGGTGTGTGCAGCCGACGACTCGTTTTATTTCCGCGCCGAGGGCAACCAGGTCCTGATCTCCCCGTCGGAAACCGTGCCCAGCGGCGCAGAGGATGCCAAGCCCTACCCGGGGGACGTGGAGGCATTGATCAACAAACTCAACGCCGTAACATCGTTGGGCATCCGCTCCGTGGACCGGGCGTGGACCGGCCTGCGGACCGAAGCCGCGGACGGAATCCCGGTGGTGGGTTTCGACGCCGAAGCACCCGGCTTCTTCTGGCTGGCAGGACAAGGTGGCTATGGTTTCCAGACGTCGTCAGCCATCGCGGAGCTGGCAGCCGCGCTGATCCTTGGCGAAGTAAGTGACGACAGTCCGGTATCCCGGACAGCGGAGCAGCTCGCGGCCGTCCGTTGGTCCATCCGGCGCTGAACAATAGGGTCATGAGCGGAAACACGAATGGGCGCAGCACACTCATTACCAACATCGGCGAACTGATGACGCAGGACCTGGAGCACCGGGTCCTCAAGGACGCGGCAATCGTGTTCGAAGGCGAGCGCATCGCGTGGATTGGGTCCAGTGCAGATGCCCCGTCCGCGGATGAGGTGCTCGACGCCGAGGGTCGTGCAGTGCTGCCCGGTTGGGTGGATTCGCACTCGCACCTTGTTTTTGCCGGTGACCGCACGGCGGAGTTTGAGGCCCGCATGGCCGGTGAGAGCTACAGCGCCGGTGGGATCGCCGTGACCACAGGTGCCACCCGCAGCGTCAGCGACGACGAACTCACCCGTCTGGTGCGGGACCGCGTGGCAGAGGCGGTCTCGCAGGGAACCACCTACTTGGAGAGCAAGACCGGCTACGGGCTGGACGTGGAGAACGAGGCCCGGAGTGCCCGGATTGCCGCGGCGGAGGTGGACGAGGTCACCTACCTTGGCGCGCACTTGGTCCCGAAAGGCTCTGATCCCGAGGAGTACACGGACTTGGTCTGCGGCCCCATGCTGGATGCTGTCCTGCCGTTTGTCCGCTGGGCAGATGTGTTCTGCGAGCGGGGCGCTTTCACTGAGGACCAGTCCCGCCGTGTCCTCACCGCTGCCCGCGACGCCGGACTTGGCTTGCGCGTGCACGGCAACCAGCTTGGAGAAGGGCCGGGCGTGGCCTTGGCAGTGGAGTTTGCGGCCGCGAGCGTGGACCACGTCAACTACCTTTCGGACAAGGACGTCGCAGCGCTCGCGGAAACGTGGGCTGGCTGGGATCCTGCAACGGGGGCCGGCACTAAAGGCACCGTGGCAACCTGCCTTCCGGCCTGCGACCTGTCCACCCGCCAGCCCCTGGCGCCTGGCCGTGAACTGATCGATGCCGGCGTGCAGATCGCGCTGGCCGCCAACTGCAACCCCGGTACTTCCTACACCAGCTCCATGGCGTTCTGCGTCACCACGGCTGTCCTCCAGATGCACTTGAGCGTCCATGAGGCCGTCCGCGCGGCGACGTACGGCGGCGCCTTGGCGTTGGGCAGGGAGTCGGGGAACGACGTCGACGGCGAACGGGCGGTGGGTTCGCTCGCGGTGGGGCATCGCGCGGACCTGCACATGCTGAAGGCGCCATCGGCCACGCACCTTGCCTACCGGCCCGGGATCCCGCTGACGCATTCGGTGTGGCGGGCGGGCGTGCGGGCTGTCTGACACAACAAAACAGGGGCGGTGTTCCGGTAGGAACACCGCCCCTGTTTAGTGGGGATGAAGGGGATTACGCGCAGCTGAACTTCGCGTCGGCCCAATCACCCCAGTCGTCGCCGGCGTCGTCACCGTTCTTGTCGGCGATCAGCTCGACGTTCCGGACACCTGTGATGTCCACGTTGAGGGGTAGTGCTGCGGAGTCGGCGCTGAGGACGGGTGTGCGGAGGAGTTCGCGGCCATCGCCCTTGACGATGAACACCACCGATCCGTGCAGGCCTTTGTTCAGCTTGGCGTCGTCCACTCCCACCGAGGCGGTGAAGGCGTTGCATTTGGCCTCGGTGGCGATGCTGATCTTTGAGTCGGCGTGGACGCCGATCCCTTTCGGATAGACGACGCCGTCAAGCCGCAAAGCGGGCCCGTCGCCGGCGTTCTGCTCACCGTTGGCCCGGTCCCGTTCGGCCGGTCCCCAGCCGTTGGTGCTGCCGATCCAGGGGAGGTCGGAGGCGAACACCGTGCCTGTCAGCACAGGTGCCGGCGGTTCCTGGGAGGTGGAGGAGCAGGTGAACTTGGCGTCGGCCCAGTCCGCATGGTCGTTGCCATTGGAGTCGCCGGCGTCGTTGGCTACCAGCTCCACGTACTGGGCTCCGGTGACGTCCACGGTCAGCGGCAGGGGAGCGCTGGTGGCGCCCAAGACCGGGGTGGTGACCTTGGTGTTGCCGTCGGCTACCACGGAGAATTTCACGCTTCCCCGCGTTGGCTGGGCGTCATCGATGCCCACTGTGGCGGTGAAGGCAGTGCAGTAGCCTCCGAGGTAATAGCGGACGTTACTGTTGGCGTGGGCTCCCAGGCCTTTGGCGTGGACCGTGCCGTTCAGCGTGAGCGGTGTGCCGTCGCCAGCTCCTGTTCCGCCATTGGACTGGTCCTTTTCCACCGGGCCCCAGCCGTTGCTTGCGCTGACCCATGGGTGGTCGCTGGCGAAGACTGTGGACTGCGGCGGCTTGGGCAGTGTCCGCACAGTGGTGGTGGTGTTGATGGTGCGGCTACCCGCGGGATCGGCGCCTGAAGCAGCGACGGTGTAGCTGGCCTTGGCTGTGATGGGGTAGTCGCCGTCAGCTGACGCCGGCGCCGTGATCTTCCACGTGGTGGTGAGGGATCCTCCGGCCGGAAGTGTTGCTGCCGTGGCCGGCGTGGACGGGGTGGCTGTCCACCCCTCGGGCAGTGCAAGGGTGACGGCGAGGTCGCTGATGGCTGCCGGTTCGTCGGACACGAACGTGGTGACGAAGTCCTGCGCTTTGCCCTGCTGAACCACGTCGCCCTGGAGTGCAGCCGAGAGTTGCGCGCAGGCCGGGACCGCTTCGGAGGCGCCGAGATCTTCCACCAGGAAGTTGTCCAAGGTGAAGTCCGAACCGTTCGAGCTTCCCGTGCGCTGCAATCCCACGAAGTAGTCCCCGCAGAAGCCGGTATCGAGGATCTGCTCGAACCGCGTGGTGGACGTCTTGGCGTCGATGGGCTGGCTGGCCGTCACCGCGGGGCCTGCCTGCGAGTCATAACCGGACACCCAGGAGTACTGTCCGGCTTTGGAGTTCTGGTAGTCGAAGGACACCTTGTACTTGCGGCCTGCCTGGAACGGCACGGTTGCCTCGGTGGTGCGGTACACCATGCCGGGTCCGCCATTGGGGGCGAGGTTTTCGTCGTGGGCGATCAACGACCATGTGCCGTCCAGCACTTCGTCGATCACGTTGGTGTCCCAGCCCTTTTGTGTGAAGGGTTCGTGGCGTTCGGTGATGTGGGTGCGCGGATCCGTGGATCCACCGGCGTCGCCCTTCACGAACGGTCCCCAGCCTTGGTCCACGTTTTCGAAGTCCTCGCTGAGCACACCGGTGGTGGCGACCCGGGCGGTCTTCACCGCCCGGAAGTCATCCACGCGTACTGTGGCATCGCCGTCGGCCGCTTTCACGGAAACTGTCGCCTTGGTGTTGTTCCGCGGCACGTCCACCAGGACGCGGAGGCGCTGGAAGGTTGTGCCGTGCTTCTCGTCGCCAGCTACGAAGTTTTCCGCGTTGGACGAATCGACGGTGACGCTTTCGGTCTTGCCGTTGATGTCTACTGAGAGCGTGGTGGGCCGGGTCTTTCCGGGCTGGATTTCCACCCAGGCGCTGACGGATTGGGTTCCGGCGTCCAGCTTCACTTCCTGGCTGATCGACGACGGCGTTGCCACCATCTCGGCGTAGCGGCGGCCTTTGTCGTCACGGACCTGGGTGACGGTGCCCGTCGGGGTCCACGGGGAGAGGTCTGTTCCGTTGAAGCCGGGATCGTTGAAGGCTGTGCCTTCGCCGAAGTCGGCCTTCTTGGGCAGATCGGCCTTGTTGTTCTTCGGGGCCAGGACGTAGGGCTGCTTGGCGTCGGCGGTGACGGTGACCTGCCCGTTGACTACGGGGATGTCGGTGACTTTCACTCGTCCGTTGTCCGTCAGCTTGAACATTTCGAGGGAGCCGGACTTGGCGAACTCCTTGGTGAGGGTCCAGGTGCTGGGGCCGCCGGCAGGGTTGTAGTGGTAGAGCTTGTCGGCTTTGCCGTTCTCCTTGGAGGACCAGGGGAGCAGGTACGTGCCACCCTGCAGCACGGAAGCCCCGGCCACGGTGATGTTGCGTTCCTCGGCGGTGTTTCCGGTGACAGCTACGTCGTCGGCCAAATCGATGCGGTCAGCCGTCCATTTGGTGATCTGGTGATGCTGCAGGAACTTGGCGGGCACGTTGGCCGTCCACACGTTCTCGCTGAAGGCATTGAAGTCGTTCTGTCCGGTCCAGCCTTCGAATTCCACAATGTGGCTCACGCCGAGCTTGGGGTCGGGGTTCCAGACGTCCGACTGGGTGTTGTTGATGAAGCGCAGAATCTGGGAGTTGATGCCCTTATTGGTGGATCCACCGTACTTTTCGTCGTTGGCCCAGTGGGACCAGGTGTTGTTCCGGGAGAGGTGGTCAGCCCATTCGGAGCCCACCCGGAACCCGTTCTTGACGAGTTCCTGCTGCAGCCGCTCGGCCAGCCAGCCGAATTCGTAGTAGACGTCCACGTACACGAAGTCCAGGTTCTTGTCCGTGGCTTCGCGTAGTTCCTTGATGCGCTGGGCGAGCTTGCCGGAATTGATGTCCTCTCGCTGGTTCATGTAATAGGACTGGTCCAACCAGTTCCAGCCCAGGCCCTTGTCAGCGCGCAGCAGGTCTTCGCTGAAGGACTTGGCTTCAGGGTAGATCTCCGTGGCGTTGATGTGGACACCGAAGCTGGCGTTCCAGTCCTTGCCTTCCTTGACCAGTTTGTTAAGGTCCTCCAGGCCACCTGCCCGGCTGTTGAAGTTATTGCCGTAGTCCGTGTTGGCGGAGTCGTGGCCCTCACTGGTGTAGCCCTTAAGCATGGCAACCTGGCCCAGTCCGTCCGTTGCCAGGGAAATGCGTTTGACGTCGTCCAGGGTACGGAGGAACGGGTGGGTTGCCTGCGAGGCGAAGTTGAAGGGGATGTGCGTGATCACGTTGTCAGGTGTCTGATCGCCCTTGTTGGCGCTGACCTGGATGGACCTCATGGCGATTGCCGCGTCCTGCCAGTCCACGCCGCCGTCGGCATTGGCGTCGGAGGTGATGGCCACACGTGTCCAGGGGAGTTCTTCGGTGGTAGTGGAGCCCTCGGCGCGGTAGAGCCACTGGCCGCTGGCCACGCCCATGGACACCCCGCCTGCGCCGTCGCTGACGGCTTGGCGCCAAAAGCGGCCCCGGTCCTTCGAGCCAGGCCCAGAGGATGTGTCGTACAGAGCATTGGATTCGACGGCGGCACCCAAGGTTGCAGTATTTGCCAGCGCGTAGGCGGAGCTCTTGGCAGCGGCATCCAACGGAGTCGAAGGTGTGATCAGTGTGAACTCGTCTCCGGTGACGCTCCGGTCCACTGAGAGGTTGGCGGTGGACACCTGGGCGCCCGGCTGCGTGGAGCCCACGGTTACCAGGTTCAGCCGGGGGAGCTGCAGCGTCTTCACCTGGTGGTCGGCGGAATCCCTGATCTCCGTGACGTTGAAAGAGACCACGGTCTTCTTCACTGACAGCCGGGCCTTGATCACCGTGTTGCCGAATTCAGGGAGAGTCAGGACGTAGTCCCTTGCGTCCTTTCCGGAGGCGGTGGAGGTCCCTGTGACCGTGTATTCCACACCGTTGATGGTGATGGTGTTGAGTCGGGCGGTGGTGCCGTCGAGGCGGGCTTTGCTTGCAGGGTCGGTGTAACCGAGGACCTGGGGGAAGGTGGTGGAGATGTCCACCGTGAGCTGGCCGGAGGTGATGGCAGTGGCGTCGGCGGTGCTGACGATATCTGTGGGGTGGGTGGACGGGGCTGCGGTGGCCGGCGGTAGTGCCAGCAGTCCCAACGAGGATGAGGCGACGACGCAGGCCAAACTCAATGAAGCCAACCGTCTGGGGGATGACAAGCCGGGCATTATGCTCCTTCTTGATTATTCCGAGTTAGTAACAGTCATGTTCTTGCGGACTCGTCTAAGACTGGTGCATTGGACAGAAGTTGACAAGAGTTAACAGTCAGTTAACTTAAATGCACATCCGGGAACACCTTTTCCGCGATTGGAGGATCAATCACAAGGCGTGCAGTTAATGCGCGGTCTTCCTGGTGGATGATCCTTGTGAGATCGAAAATGATCGTTTAGTGTTTCTATAGATCAGAAAACGTCATTAAGCTGAGCGGGAGCGGAACACACGATGAGCGAGAACACACTGGGCGCCTTCATGGAGGAAGAGCTGGTTTCCCAGCCCGAGGTATGGCAGAAGGCTGTGGACCAGGCGGCCGCCGAGCAGTTGCTTCCCGCAGACGGAACGCGCATCGCCGTCATCGGCTGCGGCACCTCCTGGTTCATGGCGCAAAGCTACGCCGCTGCCCGCGAATCCGCCGGTAAAGGGGTCACGGATGCGTTCGCCGCTTCCGAGGCCTTTCTGAACAGCAACAGTGCCGATCGCCAGTACGACGCCGTTGTGGCCATCACCCGCTCAGGCACCACCACTGAGGTACTTGAGATCCTGGCTGAGTTGAAGGGCATCGTCCCCACCGTTGCCATCATTGGCGACACCACGTCCCCGATCATCGACCTGGCAGACGCCGTGATTGGACTGCAGTACGCCGATGAGCGTTCAGTGGTTCAGACCCGGTTCGCCACCACAGCTTTGGTCTACCTGCTCAGCAGCCTCGGAATCGATGTGCAGCAGGCCATCAAGGACGCCCGCGACGCCGTCAGCGCCCCGGTTTCCCAGGAGCTGTTGGACGCAGAACAGTTCACCTTCCTTGGCACTGGCTGGACAGTTGGCCTTGCTCACGAGGCAGGCCTGAAAATGCGCGAGGCAGTACAGGGCTGGACTGAGTCCTACCCCGCCATGGAATACCGCCACGGCCCCATCTCCATCGCCGCCCCCGGCCGCGTTACCTGGTTGTTCGGTGACCAGCCTGAAGGCTTGGACAACGACATGGCCATCACTGGCGCCCTGTACATCCACACAGACAAGCACCCCTTGGCCGAACTGGCACGCGTCCACAAGGTCACGCTGGAGCGCGCACGCGTTCGTGGACTGAATCCGGACCTGCCCCGCAACCTGACGCGCTCCGTTATTCTCGACGCCTCCGCCTAGGCAACCGGTCATGGTTCTCGGAGCCGCGGAATCAGCGGTCCTTTCCTTCGACGTCGGCGGGACAGACATCAAGGCTGGTTTGGTGGACGCCTGCGGAACCGTGCTGGGCATGCGCCGCGTCCCCACGCCCTTGGCCGCGGTCCGCCCGGGCGAAGCGGTCCTGGACAGGCTTGCTGAGCTTGCTGCCGAGCTGGCTTCCGAGTTCCCGGACTCGCCCGCCCGGGCTGCCGGCATCATCGTGCCAGGGATCGTGGATTCAGTAGCTGGCGTGGGTATCTACTCCGCCAATCTCGGGTGGCGTAACTTCCCCTTCACCGCGCAAGCCGAGAAACGGCTGGGCGTCCCGGTTGCCTTCGACCACGATGTCCGTTCCGCCGCAGCCGTGGAACACAGCTTTGGCGGATCCAAAGAGTTCAACGATGTTGTGGTGATGGTGGTGGGTACCGGCATAGCTGCTGCAGTGTTCTCCGGCGGCAAGGCCGTCACCGCCGGTGGTTTCGCCGGCGAACTCGGCCACGCCCAGGTTCCGGATCCCGATGCCGGACCCGGCGCCACAGCCTCCACCATTTTAGAAGCAGTGGGCTCGGCCGGTGCCATTGCCAAGCGGTACCACCGTGCCTCGGGCACCAGCGTGAACGGTGCCCGCGACGTCCTGCTCAAGGCCAAAGCCGGCGACGCGCTCGCGGCCCGAATCTGGAGTGAAGCCGTTGATGCTCTTGCGTTCACCATCTGTCAGTGCGTCAACATCATCGGAACCGAAGCAGTGGTGATCGGCGGAGGCCTGGCCGAAGCAGGCGAGGAACTGCTGGAGCCGCTGCGTCAACGGGTTGACGGGATTCTGGACTTCCAACGCAAACCCCAACTCATCCGTGCCCAGCTGGGACAGGACGCCGGCTTGCTCGGCGCGGCCCTGAACGCACGGGCTCTTCTGGGAGGAACACGATGAAGCGAGCCAACGTGAACCGCATCATCACCGTCACGCCCAATCCGGCAATCGACATGACCTACAGCGTTCACGGGATCACCGAAGGCTCCAGCCACCGTGTGCCCACACCCTTGAGCCGTGCCGGCGGCAAGGGCATCAACGTAGCCCGGGTCATCCACCAACTCGGCTATCCCGTCCTCGCCATCGCCCCCACGGGCGGCGCGGCAGGACAGACGCTCGCTGCTGAACTCTGGACCAGCGGTGTGCCACACACCCTGGTAGGCGTCGCTGCTGAGACCCGCCGCAGCATCGCGCTGGTAGATACTGTCGCGGGGGAAACATCCATCTTCAACGAGGAAGGCCAAGCCCTCCTGCCGGACGATTGGCGCTCGCTCCGGATCGCCGTTGTTGAGGCCGTGAGCGGAAACCGGAATCTGCAGGCGTCCGTCCTGGTCGGTTCGGGAAGCCTGCCGCCGGGCGCTCCCGCGGACTTCTACCCGGAACTGGTCCGGCTGGCCCACGACGCCGGAATCCCGGCCATCATCGACACCTCCGGTCCCGGAATCATCGCAGCAGCAAAAGCCGGGGCCGACATCCTGAAGCCGAACCATCACGAGCTTGCGGAGGCCACGGGGGAGTCCAGCCTTGAAGCTGCGGCCCTCTCTTTGATCGAGATGGGTGCCCGCACCGTTCTTGTCAGCGCCGGCGCTGACGGAATGCTCGCCTTCGACCACGCCGCCCCTGGCGGCTACTGGAGCGCCAGCTTGCCTGAGTCGCTCAGCGGCAACCCCACAGGAGCGGGCGACGCCGGTGTGGCAGCCGCCGCCGTCGCTCTCGCCGAAGGCATCACCGAGCCCCGTGAGATTCTTCGCCGGGCCACCGCCTGGTCCGCCGCGGCTGTGCTCATGCCCGCCGCAGGGGAGATCTCGCCCCGGTTCCAGGAACTTCAAGAGCAATTGATCGTGACATGGAAGGAGATCCGGTGACCCTGGTCAACACACGCGAACTCATGGACAAGGCCGCTGCCGCGGGCATAGGCCAAGGCGCGTTCAACATCATCCACATCGAAACGGCCGAAGGCCTGGTGGCAGGGGCGGAAGCAGCAGGTGTTCCGCTGATTCTGCAGATTTCCGAGAACTGCGCCAAGTACCACGGCGGACTCGAACCAATCGCGTCGGCAGCCCTGGCAATCGCCCGCTCAGCTGCCGTCCCCGTTGCGCTCCACCTGGACCACGCAGAATCCGAAGACCTCGCACTGGCCGCCGTGGACCTCGGGTTCGGTTCGGTCATGTACGACGGCGCGCATCTACCGTACGAATGGAACGTGGAAGTCACCCAGCGCGTCGCCACTTACGCCCACGAGCGCGGTGTTTACGTGGAGGCCGAGCTCGGAAAAGTGGGTGGCAAGGACGGAGCCCACGCTCCCGGTGTCAGAACAGACCCTGCTGAGGCCCACGCCTTCGTCGAGGCAACAGGCGTGGACGCGCTTGCCGTAGCGGTTGGCTCGTCCCATGCCATGACCGAACGCAGCGCGGCCCTGGACCTGCATCTCATTACCAGGCTGAAGACCGCAGTGGGAAAACCACTGGTCCTCCACGGCTCATCCGGTGTGTCAGATGACATGCTCATAGGCGCTATCCGCGCGGGTATGACTAAGATCAACGTATCCACACATTTGAACGGGTTCTTTACCCGCGCCGTCCGTGAGTACCTCGATGCCAACCCTGCAGTGGTGGATTCCCGGAAGTACATCAAGGCCGGCCGGGATGCCCTTGTGCTGGAGTCCGCACGTATGCTGACGCTGTTCGCCAAAGCGAACTAGCTGGAACCCGCGAAAGGCTCGTCATGACCCGCACCGATCGGCTGACCGCCATACTCGACCTCCTGGCCGAGTCGGGCCACGTGGAGGTCGAGGACATCGTGACCCGCCTCGGCGTGTCACCTGCCACGGCCCGCAGGGATCTTGACAGCCTGGCCAAGCAGCGGTTGCTGAGCCGCACGCGCGGAGGCGCCACCACTGGTTCAGTGGCCTACGACCTCCCCGGCCGCTACAACAGGGACGACCACGCCGTGGCCAAGCAGGAAATCGCCCTGGCAGCGTCTGCGCTGATCCGTCCCGGTGCTGTGATCGGGCTCAGCGGTGGAACAACCAACACCGCGTTGGCTCAGTTGCTGTCCACCCGCGAGGACCTCAACGCGCCGTCCCACACGCCCACGCTGACTGTGGTCACCAATGCCATCAACATCGCCTCCCAGTTGGCGGTGCGGCCGAACATCAAGATCATGGTCACCGGCGGGATCCTGAATCCGCGCTCCTACGAGCTGGTGGGTCCCTACACGGACGTCATCATGCAGAAAGTTGCCTTGGACATTGCGTTCATAGGCGTCAACGGCGTGGATCCCGATCTTGGCCCCACCATCACCGATGAAGGCGAAGCGATGGTCAACACCGTGATGGCACGCCGGGCCACGGAGTCCTACGTTGTAGCCGACTCCTCCAAGGTGGGCCGCCGTTCCTTCGCTGCCATGGCAGGTTACGATTTCAGGCACCTCATCACGGACTCCGGCATCAGCGCCGAGGACAAGGCGGCTTTCGAGGCCAAGGGCACCGAAGTTATCGTCGCGCCCGCCAGCTAAGGGTTGGCCGGCTGAGGTTTGCCGGCTGGAAAGCTTGCCCGCCGAGGTTGGCCGGCTAGAACCGCATCCTCGGTGCGTGAAGCACCGAATCGTCCACATCCCTGGGCACCCACTGGCTGAATGGTAAGTCCAGACTGTACTGCTCGCCGTCGTTCCTGATCAGTGTCCGCAGTTCGGCGTTATCCGGGTTGTTGAGGGACTCGAAGTACTCCACAGTCCAGTGGAACCAGCGCATGCAGAACAGGCGCATGGTCAGTCCGTGGGTCACCAGCAGCGTATTCGGTGCATAGCTGGTCTTCTGCCAGTGCCGGTAGAGCGTTTCCATGAAGGAAGACACCCGGTCATACACGTCCGAGCCGGACTCGCCTTCACGGAACCGATAGAAGAAGTGTCCATAGAGGTTGCGCAGCTCCTTCTGGTCCTCAATCTCCCCGGCGATCTGGAAGTTGGCCCAGTCCTGTTCGCGAAGCCTGGGTTCCTCAATCACCCGCTCGATCAGGGAACCGAGGTTCATGGCTTCAAGGGTCTGGTAGGCGCGCAGGTAAGGGGAGACGTAAACGCAGACCTGCTCTCCTTCGAGCTTGCGTCGCAGGTTCTCCCCGGCAATTCTCGCCTGCTCCACGCCAAGGTCCGTCAGCGGGATCCGGTAGTCCGGTACGCGGTTGTAGATGGAGGTGTCGGCATTCGCGGCAGACTGTCCATGCCGGATCATGAAGATTCTCTCAGGGGCGCCCATCCCACCAAGCATAGGGTGGCTGCCACGCGTGGTCCGCCAAGGTGCGCAGTTCCCGGCAAAGTGGCAGGTAGTAAGGGCAAGATAGGTACATGTTCCTTGCTTCCCGCAGACGGCTGCGAGCCGAAGTACTTATTGTGCTGGGTTTGTCCCTGGGTCAGTCGGCCGTCTACTCCGTAGTGCAGCTGCTGGACAAGATGTCGCGGGCACCGTTGGCCGATGCTACGTCAACGCTGAACAGGTCCCAAAGCACCCGCGAATACTTTGACCTCACGTACCAGCTTCTGGACATTGTGTTCGCTCTGGTGCCTGTGGCCTTGGTGTTCTACTTCCTGACCACCCACGTATCCGGTGCCAAAGAGGACGGCGGTGGCTCGGCGTTCGCCCGGCTGGGCTTCAACTTTGCCCGGCCCGGCAAGGACCTTCTTCAAGGGCTTGGCCTGGCCGCCGCGATTGGCATCCCCTCGCTGGGCCTGTACGCCGCGGGGCGGGCCTTGGGAGTCACCACGGCGATTGTGCCCAGTGGCCTGGACGCTTACTGGTGGACTGTGCCGGTGCTGACCCTCTCGGCCATGCGCCACGCAATCGTGGAAGAAGTGATCGTGGTGGGCTACCTCATGGACCGCTTCGGCAAGTTCGGCTGGAGCATGCCGGCAGCCATTGTGGTCAGTGCCCTGCTGCGGGGGAGCTACCACCTGTACCAAGGCTTCGGCCCGTTCATAGGGAATGTGGTCATGGGCCTGGTGTTCGCGTGGATCTACACCAAGACCAAGCGGGTGATGCCCCTGGTGATTGCCCACGCGGTGCTGGACATCGTGGCCTTCGTAGGATTCAGCCTGTTCGGCAAGGCAATAGGCCTCGGCTAGCGGCCCGTTAAAAAGTATTCGGCCGCCATCGGTGGGTGACGTCATTGGCACCCGCTGATGGCGGCCGAAGTTTGGCCCGGACATGGATGGCCGGGGTTGAACGGAGTCCTTAGATGGTGACGGCTCCGGAGGCGGTTTCGAAGGTAACTGCCATGATGCCCGGAGTTCCGTGCGGGGCCATCCACTGGACAGCTACATCCTCGAGCGGCTTTTCCACCGGCTCACCCAACCACTCGGTAACGCGTTCTGCCGAGCCCGCAATGGTGAGGCTGGACATCTTCACGTCGCTCTCGTAGATCCTGGACGGGTGCAGTGAGGGGTCGCCCTCCCACTTGAGCAGGTAAGGCACCTGGGGATCGGCGATCAAGCCGAGGATGCCAATCTGCTGCCACACCAGTTCGCGGCCATCGGGGAACTTGCGGTTGCCCGGAACAGCTGCGCGGCCAAGGCGGTCCTCGAAAGGGGCGAGGTCATCAACGGCGACGCACCAGCCCATCCAACCGCCACCAGCAGCCGAGCGTGCACGGACGGCTTGGCCAAAGGGTGCTTTGTCAGAAGCGGGGTGGTCCAGGACCTCCACCACTTCCAGGTACTTGTTATCCGCAAGGGGAATGATCATGTTCCGGGTGCCGAAGCGCGGGTGCACTCCGCCCCGGACAGCGTCCACTCCCAATGCCGCGGAAATTCGTTCGGTAGTGGCCAAAAGGCCATCTCGTTCACAGGCGTAAGAGACGTGATCCATGCGCATGGCTTCATCTTGGCACTTTGTGATCGGGGTCTCAGCTAAGTCAAGCCTAACTAAGGTGGGATGTGTATAACTTTCGCTATGAGCGTCATGGAAGGACGCGAGGAGACCCGTTGATTCCACCGGCGTCATAAAGCTGTCTTAGCATCCGGACAGTTCCTAGACTGGCCCCAGCTCAGCTGCACCACATTGCCTGCCAAACCCATGCGCCACGAACAGGAGAACTCCATGTCCCAAGGATGGTCTTTCGAAACCCGCCAAATCCATGCAGGTCAGGAGCCTGACTCCGCCACCGGAGCGCGCTCGCTGCCGATCTACCAGACCACGTCCTTCGTGTTCCCCAGCGCCGAGAGCGCTGCCAACCGTTTTGCCCTGGCAGAGCTGGCGCCCATCTACACGCGCATCGGCAACCCGACGCAGGACGCCGTGGAGCAGCGGGTCGCAAGCCTTGAAGGCGGATTGGGCGCTCTCCTGCTCAGCTCCGGACAGGCAGCCGAGACGTTTGCCATCCTGAACATCGCCGAAGCCGGCGATCACCTTGTGGCCAGCCCCAGCCTCTACGGCGGCACCTACAACCTCCTGGCACACACCCTGAAGAAGTTCGGCATCTCCGTCACTTTCGTGGAAGACCCGGACAACCTGGATCAGTGGCGTGACGCAGTCCAGCCGAACACCAAGTTGTTCTTCGGCGAGGTTGTCTCCAACCCGCGCCAGGACGTCCTGGACATCGAGGGCATTGCACGAGTGGCGCACGAGGCCGGTGTGCCGCTCATTGTGGACAACACCCTGTCCACTCCATACCTCATCCGTCCCATCGAGTGGGGCGCGGATATTGTGGTCCACTCTGCAACCAAGTATCTGGGCGGCCATGGCTCCGCGATCGCCGGCGTGATTGTGGATTCCGGCAACTTCGACTTCGGCAAAGACCCCGAGCGTTTCCCGGGCTTCAATACTCCGGACCCCAGCTACAACGGACTGGTTTACGCCCGGGATCTGGGCAAGGACGGTGCGCTGGGGGCCAACCTCTCCTACATCCTCAAGGCCCGTGTCCAGTTGCTCCGCGACCTCGGCTCGGCCGTGTCGCCGTTCAACGCCTTCCTCATTGCCCAGGGACTGGAGACATTGAGCCTGCGCGTGGAACGCCACGTTGCCAACGCCACCAAGGTGGCCGAATGGTTGGAAGGCCACGACGACGTCGAATCGGTGGCCTACGCGGGCCTGCCGTCCAGCCCCTGGTATGACCGTGGCCGGAAGTACGGACCCAAAGGCACAGGGGCAATCGTTGCCTTCAACATCAAGGGCGGCGTGGAAGCGGGCAAGCGTTTTGTGGACGGGCTCGAACTGCACTCGCACGTTGCCAACATCGGTGACGTCCGCTCGCTGGTCATCCACCCGGCGTCGACGACGCACAGCCAGCTGACGGCGGAGCAGCAACTTGTTGCCGGCGTCAACCCGGGCCTGGTGCGCCTGTCCGTGGGCATCGAGCACGTGGATGACATCATCGCGGACCTGGAAGCCGGATTCCGGGCGGCCAAGGGCGCCTGACACCTCGCTCTCAAAGCACTGACCAGGCTGCCGCCCGCGCCGACGATTATTCGCCGGGCGGCAGTTCCGGGTGCTTGTTCCTGAACGAAGAGACCCCAAACCGTCACACTGTTGTCACATTCTTCGCCATAACCCCCCTAGGTTTCCTAGACTCGACGTATTAGGTCATGAGTGCCAGCACACAGCCCCGGCTTGCTGGCCGGCAACCCTCCTCCGCGGTGGGGTGCCCCGGGTGAAGACCTGGCCTGTTCGCACGCAAGGCGACGGGCAAGCGCGAGGTTAAGGTGTCAAAGGAATGACCATTACTGCTACAGCCCTTCCAAAATCCGGCGAAGAAGACGGAACCATCAAGTACGCCGGCATCGGCCCGCTGGAACTTGAAGCCGGCGGATTCCTGCCCGACGTCGTACTCGCTTACGAGACCTGGGGGCAGCTGAACGCCGATGCCTCCAACGCGGTGCTCATCCAGCACGCACTCACTGGCAGTACGCATGTAGCCCGCGGAGCTACGGACGAGGAAGGATGGTGGGAGCAACTCGTTGGTCCGGGTGCCACCATCGATACCAACAAGTTCTTCGTCATCTCCATCAACATTGTGGGCGGCTGTTACGGCAGCACCGGTCCATCATCGGAAGCGCCGGACGGACGCCCGTGGGGTTCGCGTTTCCCGCTGGTTACCCTGCGCGACAGCACAGAGGCCGAGTCGCGTCTCGCCGACGCCCTGGGAATCGATGCCTGGCACGCCGTCTTGGGCGGATCCATGGGCGGTGCACGTGCCCTCGAGTGGGCTGTGACCTTCCCCGGCAGGGTCAAACGCTGCGCCGTCATTTCGGTGGGCGCCTACAGCACGGCCGAGCAAATTGCCTTTGCCCAAGCCCAAACCCTGGCCATCAGGCAGGACCCAAACTTCAACAACGGCGACTACTACGGAGATGCCGCGCCCGAGCATGGCCTGGCTTTGGCCCGGCGCATCGCCCACATCACGTACCGCTCAGCGTTGGAGCTGGACCTCCGCTTCGGCCGGCAAGCCCAGCACCAAGAGACTCCGCTGGCCGCCGCAGTGTTGGGCGGGCGCGGCCGATACCAAGTGGAAAGCTACCTGGACCATCAAGGAAGCAAACTGGTCCGCCGCTTTGACGCCAACAGCTACATCGCCATCACCGAGGCACTGATGTCCCACGACGTCACCAGGGGCCGCGGCTCGTTGGAAACGGCGCTATCAGGTGCCACAGCGGAGTTCTTCGTGGCGGCCGTGGACAGCGACAGGCTCTACTTCCCGGCCCAGTCACGGGAACTTGCTGCCGCGCTCCCCGGCGAAGTGCCCGTTCACGTCATTGAGGCACCGATTGGCCATGATGGCTTCCTCACCGAAATCGGCCAGCTCTCGGAGCAGCTCCGTGAAGCATTCTTTGCCTAAGCTTCAGCCGTTCATGATGTCGCCGCGCTGCCGCATGTAATCCTCCATGGCGATCTCGCCATTGCTGAACTTCGCGTCCAACTCTGCCAGCTTGCGCGCCCGGTATCCCTGCGGCTCAGAACCGCCCGCTGCGGGAAACGTGCTGGGGGATGACGGGCTCGACGGCGGCCCGGACTGCGGTGCGTCATCTACAGGGCGGATGACGGCACGCTCCGACGGGTAGCCCGGGTAACCCTGACCCGAGTAACCCTGACCAGGGTAACCCTGACCAGGGTAACCCTGACCAGGGTAACCCTGACCAGGGTAACCCTGGCCTGGGTTGCCCTGGCCGGGGTACCCCTGCGACGGAAAATTCTGCGAGGGGTAATTTTGCGACGGGTAACCCTGTCCCGTGTGATCCTGCCCCCGGTAGTCCTGCTGTGGGTAGCCTGGGCCGGGCAGATTCTGCTGCGGGTACTCGGGGGCGCGGAAATCTCCGTGTTGGATCCGGCGCGCCCTGGAGCGGTTGTACATGCGGATTCCGAGCGGAATCAGCCACGAGCAGACGATGATCCAGAAGATCAGATTGTTCACAGTGCAGGCCTCCTAGGTCTCACCCCAGCTTAGTCCTGTGCCCTTGAACCAGTCCTGCCACTTCATACCAGCGTGACCTCCATGCCCAGGAACCGGCCGTAACGATCCACCTCGGCCTGCAGGGCGGCCTGCTCCTGCACAGTTGCCGGCCGGTTCATTCGCACGTCCAGTTCGCAAGCCCCGCCGGAGAATCCGTGACGCCACCATCCGGCCAACCTGCCATCCAGCAGGACCACGTGCAGGGGTCCGTTGTCCTCCGGGAGGTAGGGCGCCGTTCCACCCAGGAAGTGCCGGGACTGTGAGTAGCCCATCACGTACTCGTCGTAGCACTGAATAAGGTCAATGCGGGGGAGCGCAGGGTCCTCAGTCATCGAGGGGCCGTCTCCGCTGGCGAGGGTGTCTACTTCCTCCGCAGCCAGGTAATACTCAAGCCCATCAAGCTGAAGGGCGCCCAAGCTGCCGGGAGAGACGTCATGGGAAATCTGGATTCCACGCTTCACGTCCTTCATGGTCAACCCGGAGCAGGCCGCACAATCTTTGACCGTTGCGGGGCCGCGGCTGCTGAAGTATCGGAGCGCCAATTGCCCGAGTGCCTGTTCGCGGTCCTCGGGGGTTGGCGGCGTAAGAAACGAGCCGGGAACGCGTTCCTCGAACAGGGCGTAGGTCTGTTTCAGGGCACCGCCTGCGGATCGGATGGGCGATCCACTGACCAGGACGCGGCTGATTTCGGCATGCATGAGGTGGTAGATGAAGCCCAGGCCTTTGCTCGGGAAACCTGCCTGTCCCAGGATCTGGGCCAATTCCTCGCGTGTCTTGTGCGCACCGTCCGCCACAGCCGCTGCCAGGATTTGGCCACTCCTGGCAGCAGCGTCCTCATCGATTCCTGTTTGGCGATACATGCCTTTGTTGCCCTGGTGGAGGCGATCTGCGGACAGTCCCATCAACCAGCCGAGGTCGTCCCGGTGCACAAAGTGCCAGGTGGGGCGCAGGATGTGTGTCCGCAGAATGGTTCCGTCAGCCACGGCCTGCTCAACATCTGAGGCCGTGACCATGGATGCAGGGCTGGGGGAGCTTCTTTGCGAGAGCGTCCACCGCGCATAGGGGAACTCTTGTGACTGGACGGCCAGGAGGTTGCGGACCACCTCCCCTGGACTTCCGGCGTAGGGAGCCCGCAACTGTTGGCGCCGTAGCCTCGTCCGCCGGATAGTCTCCGCAGGCACAGGACTAGTCTCCGCAGGTGCAGGACCGGGCGTCACGTCAGCGGCGCGGCAGCAGAGTGCCGGTAGAGCCGAAGACGGGACCCGGCGTCGGACGCTTTGGTGTGATGCCATCGCCCGATGACTGATGCCGAAGCCGCCGGATCACCCACGGGACAAAGTACTCGCGGGCCCAGACGAGGTCGGACGACCTCGCCTCACGCCAGGTGCGTGGCGGCAGGGACTTAGGCATCAGGGGTTCAAGGGTGTGCTGGATGTTCAACGCTTCCAGCACCATCATGGCGATGGTGTGGTGGCCAAGCGGCGAGAAATGCAAGCGGTCCACATCCCACATCTGTGTGTCCGCCAACTGCCGCAAGGACCACATATCCGCAATGATGGCGTCGTGACGCGCGGCTACCGTCCGGAGGTTCTCGTTGTAAATGGCAACCTTGCCGCGGATGCGCCCCAAGACTGATGACGCCGTGTCCGGGCCGTTGAAAAGCACCACGGTAGCGCCGCCGGAACTTAACTCCGCAACGGCAGCGTCAAGTTTTTCGGCCAGCAGATCGGGATCGCCGCCAGGGCGGATGAGGTCATTACCGCCGGCCGAAATGGACACCAGGTCCGGCTGCAGTTCCAAGCAGGGGCCCACTTGTTCATCGATGATCTGCTGCAGCAGCCTGCCACGGATGGCAAGGTTGGCGTACGCGAAGTCCTCCTGGCCGCGGCCCAACTCTTCGGCAACCCGATCCGCCCAACCACGGTTACCGCCGGGGTTCCTGGGCTCCGGGTCGCCGATGCCCTCGGTGAAGGAGTCACCCAAAGCCACGTAGCGGGTCCATGGGTGCTTTTGAACGGGCTCGCCCGGCTTCAGTAAAGGATTGTTCTCACTCACATTTCATATCCTGCACCGTGACGTCGACCCTACGCCACCGTAAGTTGTTACTTGTGGGTAACTGCAAGAATGGATCCATGACTGAAGCACCCGCATTTCCAGCCCCCGTTGTCCTGTGGTCCCACGATGAAGCCGAGCGCGCAGGCAAGCCCCTCCTGGTCCTTCTGCACGGCTACGGCTCCAACGAGGACGATCTCTTCAGCTTGGCCGGGTTGCTTCCCGAAGGCTTTGTAGTGGCTGCCCTTCGCGCGCCGATGCCCATGGGTCCGGGCTTCACCTGGTTCCCCCTGACAGCGTCCATCGAATACTCGCTGGAAGCCGTGAAGCAAGCGGCCGAGTACGCCCTTGGATGGCTGGACACGGTCAAAGCGAACCACTCGTCGGTGACGTTGTTGGGCTTCTCCATGGGCATGGCCATGGCCACCACCCTGCTCCGCTACCGTCCCGCGGACTTCGCCGCCGTCGTCGGGCTTTCCGGCTTTGTGATCGACGCCGGCGCTGACGCCGCCTTCCGGGACAACGAACTGGACGGATCGTTGCCCATGTTCTGGGGCCGTGATCAGCAGGATCCCGTCATCACCCAGGACAAGATCGAATACACCATGGGTTGGGTGCGCAAGCACGTTGACCTCACCAAAGTGCTCTACACGGGGATGTGGCACGGCATCAACCAGCAGGAGATCGGACACGTGGGCGAATTCCTCACCCACAAAGTCCTCACTGATTGAGTTTTTGTACAGATAACGCCCCCAAGAGCCGTTCTGGAGGGCGTTATCTGTACAAAATCTGTGTGCGTCAGGCGGCGATGATCCGGACCGTCTGACCGTTGACCGTGACGGTATCTCCGACGTGGAGCTGGCGTCCGCGGCGGTCGTCAATTTCGTTGTTGACTTTAACCAAGCCGTTCTTGATGAGCTCCGTGGCTTCAACGCCGTCCTCCACCAGGTTGGCGAGCTTCAACAGCTGGCCCAGGCGGATCATGTCGTCGCGGATGGGGATCTCTTCAATTTCGGGGTTGCTCATACAGCAATGATGCCTGAAGTAGTGTGGTGACGGTGCCGCAGCCTTCTCCCCGTCCCGCCCTCCCGCTGGTCATTGGCCTCCCTATTGCCATAGCGACAGGCCTGGTCATCCCGCTTCAAGCAAGGATCAACGGGGCCCTCGGCGCGAAACTGGACGACGGCATCGCCGCCTCAGTGGTGAGCTTCACCACAGGGCTCCTGCTCATCAGTGCCATTTCTCTTGCCACGCCCAGGGGCAGGGCCGGCCTGCAGCGGATCATTCCTGCTGTCCGGAACCGCAGTTTTCCCCGCTTCTATGTCATGGCTGGTGCCATCGGCGCGTTGTTCGTCTTTGCCCAATCGTTCACGGTGGCACTGCTGGGTGTTGCGTTGTTCACGGTCGCTGCCGTCACCGGACAAACGCTCAGTGGCTTGCTGGTGGACCGCATGGGAATAGGCCCTGGAGGTAAGCGGCCCATCACGGGCGTCCGGATCCTGGGCAGCGTCCTGACCGTGGCCGCCGTCGCCTGGGCAGTTTCACCGCGGTTCGGCGGCGACGCCGACATCGCCTCGCTCGTTTTACCCATCCTCCTGCCGTTGGCGGCCGGTTTCTTCATGAGCTTCCAGCAGGCAATGAACGGAACCGCCACAGTGCACTATGGGACGCCCATCGCGGCCACGCTGGTGAACTTCATTGCCGGGTCAGCTATTTTGTGGATCGCCTGGATCATCAAGCTGGCCGTGGCGGGGCCGGGAAATCCGCTGCCCGCTGAGTGGTGGTACTACCTCGGTGGACCCATGGGCTGCCTCTTCATTGGACTGGCGGCACTGCTGGTCCGCAGCCTTGGCGTCCTGATCACGGGTTTGGGAATGATCGCCGGGCAGTTGGTGGGCTCGTTGGTGCTCGACGTCGTGATCCCCAGTCCCGGCGCGGTGGTCGCCTTGCCCACGGTGCTGGGTACGGTACTGACACTCGCCGCGATCATCGTGGCCACCTTGCCCTGGCCCAGGGGAGCTTTCGCACGAAGAGTCTCCTCCAAAGGCCGGTAGGGTAGGAGGCGCAGTACTTTCACGTATCTTCGGGTATTTTCGAGTACTTACAACAAACTTTCCCCCAGCACCCCGCCGGACAACCTCGTCCGGATTCCGGGGCAAACCACCGCGGACCGCACCCAGCGGCCCTGTAGAACAAATGGAGTTACCCATGGCAGCAAAATCCGTCCTTGACCAGGTCATTTCCCTCTCCAAGCGGAGGGGCTTTGTCTTTCAGGCCGGTGAAATCTATGGTGGCTCCCGTTCGGCGTGGGATTACGGTCCCCTCGGTGCTGAGCTAAAGGAAAACATCAAGCGCCAGTGGTGGCAGAGCATGGTTCGCGGCCGCGAGGACGTTGTAGGCCTGGACTCTTCGGTCATCCTTCCCCGCCAGGTATGGGAAGCCTCCGGTCACGTGGACGTCTTCTCCGACCCCCTGGTTGAATGCCTTTCCTGTCACAAGCGCTACCGCGCCGACCACCTCGAAGAAGAGTACGAGGAAAAGAAGGGCCGCCCGGCAGAAAACGGCCTGGCGGACATCGCCTGTGCAAACTGCGGCACCCGCGGCCAGTGGACCGAGCCCCAGGAATTCTCCGGCTTGCTCAAGACGTTCCTCGGCCCGGTGGCCAGCGACGAAGGCATGCACTATCTGCGTCCGGAAACTGCCCAGGGCATTTTTGTGAACTTCAACAATGTCCTCACCACCTCCCGGAAGAAGCCGCCGTTCGGCATTGGCCAGATCGGCAAGTCGTTCCGTAACGAAATCACGCCGGGCAACTTCATCTTCCGTACCCGCGAATTCGAGCAGATGGAAATGGAATTCTTCGTCGAGCCCGGCACGGACGAAGACTGGCACCAGTACTGGATGAAGGAGCGCATGTCCTGGTACACGGGCCTGGGCATCCGTGAAGACAACCTCCGATTCTTCGAGCACCCGCTGGAGAAGCTGAGCCACTACTCCAAGGGCACCACGGACATCGAATACCGCTTCGGTTTCCAGGGCTCCGAGTGGGGCGAGCTTGAGGGCATCGCCAACCGCACGGACTTCGATCTCTCCACCCATGCCAAGGCCTCCGGCACGGACCTGAGCTACTTCAACCAGGCCACCAACGAGCGCTATACCCCGTTCGTGATCGAGCCCGCCGCCGGCCTGACCCGCTCCTTCATGGCCTTCCTGATCGACGCATACACCGAGGACGAGGCACCCAATGCCAAGGGCGGCGTCGATGTCCGCACCGTGCTGAAACTGGATCCGCGCCTGGCCCCGGTCAAGGCTGCCGTCCTCCCGCTGAGCCGCAACGAGGACCTGTCCCCGAAGGCAAAGGCGCTGGGCGCCCAGCTGCGCAAGAACTGGAACATCGACTTCGACGACGCCGGTGCAATCGGCCGCCGCTACCGTCGCCAGGACGAAATCGGTACCCCGTTCTGCATCACCGTGGACTTCGACACTCTGGAAGACCAGGCCGTCACCATTCGTGAGCGCGACACCATGAGCCAGGAACGCGTGTCCCTGGACAAGGTTGAGGGCTACCTGGCAGCACACCTGATCGGCGCCTAGTCGTGGCTGTGGATTACCGCGAATGGAAGGAGGGCGACGACCTCGCCCTCCTGGAAATCTGGGGCGGCCCGGAGACCCTGCCCGCGGAGCAGTTCCGTGCAGCTCTGGCGCCTTCCAGCAACCAACCCTGGCGTCGGTGCATCGTTGCTGAAGACGTGGTGGACGGTGTGCGGATTCCCGTCGCTGCCGCCGTTGTCCATGAGGCTTCGCTGCACCCGGAGCGGCTCTGGGCGTACGTCGAGGTTGCCAAAGACCACCGCCGTGAAGGCGTGGGTGCCACCCTGCTGACCATGCTGCGCCGTGAAGCCGGGAACTCGCCGTCGGGCGTTTCCAAGCTGCGCAGCAAGGTGGAGCCGGATACCGCGGGTGCGGCCTTTGCTGCTGCCGCGGGACTGGCCCCCATTCAGCGCTCGCAGCTGGTAGTGGTGGCTCCGGAGCCTTTGTCCTTGCCGCGCTTCGGCGACGGTTCTGAGGAAGCCGCTTCAGAGCGTGTGGAGGACCTGGCAACGGGTTCGGTGGAACTGAGCGATGTGGTGGGCAAGTACTACGCTCACGTCCACCACTGGGACAGTCCCGGGGAACTGAGCATTGCCACAGTGCAGCGCCTGTTCCTGCATGACCTGGCTGGTGCGCACGGGGCAATTGTGCTGCGTGCGCCAAAGGCGAGTGCTTTCGGCCAAGGCGTACCTGCCAGCCGCAAAGGCAAGATCCAGGCGTTCGCCATCAGCTATGCCCAGGGCAACTCCGACGAGCCTTCGGACGTCTTCCTCGGACACGACCCCGAGTTGTCCGCCGAGGAAGCAGCGGCCGCGGTCCGGGACCTGCTGGCACTCATTGCCTACCAACACCCGGTCCTGCTGGAAGTTGACGAGTCCATGACGGCGCTTCGCGCGGTACTTGATCCGCTGTTGGAATCCGGGAAGGCCCATGTTCGCGGCGCGGATACGTTGATTGTGAGCGACTGACCACTGTTTGTGCACGTCAGGATCCCGCGCTGCCCGCTCACCACGGGCGGCGCGGGATTCTTCGTTTTGCCTGGGTGTGTCCCGGTGGCTCCAGGGAAGGTGAGTGTCGTCAGACGAGGGACATCTGCCATCCCGCGTAGGGTTAAGGCATGAGGTTTTGCTGCTGATGGGCCACGGTCACTCCCACGGACATTCTGAAGAGTCCGATCCCACCCCGCAGGCGCTTGCGTCGCGGAAGAGGGCCAACTGGATTCTCGCGGCCATTCTTGTTCCGGTGGGCGTCCTGACGCTCGTAGCCATGATGGTCCTGTGGCCCTCCGGCAGCCGGGAGGGAATCTCGTTCTCGAGTCCTTATCAGGCCGCTCCTGGGGTCACCTTCGATACTGGCCGGATCCAGAGCGTGGTGGTGGAGAGCTGCACGCAGACAGGCCAAAGCAACAACGGTCAAAGCAATACTGGCCAAACGGATCCCAACCAGAACAACCAGTCCGCCGGTTCCCAGTGCACCTTCGCCTTTACGGAGCCGGACAAGGGCGGGGACGTGGTCAAGGTGGTCATCAACCCGGATGTTGCCATGTCCCACGGCGTGGACGTGGGGGACTCCATCCGGTATCTCAACCTCTCCGCCGTCCAAGGTGCAAATGCTGGAAACGGTGCCCCGGCCTACGTTTTTGTGGACTTCGTCCGCAGCATCCCCATAGCCCTGCTGGCTGTCCTGTACGCAGCAGTAGTCATCGCGGTGGCGCGTTGGCGTGGCTTCCGGGCGCTCCTTGGCCTGGTGGGTGCGTACTTCGTCCTGGTCAGCTTTATTCTGCCGGGTTTGGTGGAAGGCAAGCCGCCGCTCCTGCTGGCTTTGGTGGGTTCAACGGTGATCATGATCGGGGTCCTGTATTTCGCGCATGGATTCTCGGCGCGGACATCCACTGCTTTGCTGGGCACTATTTTTGGGCTCAGCATTACCGCGCTTTTGGCGGCCTGGGCCACTGACGCCGCTAATTTGGCTGGTGTAGGGAACCACGACGCCTCCACGTTGGTGAACATGTCACCGCAGATCTCCATTTCCGGGATCATCCTCTGCGGCCTGATTATTTCCGGACTGGGCGTGCTCAACGACGTCACCATTACCCAGTCCTCGGCAGTGTGGGAGCTCTACGAACTGGCCCCCAATACCAGTGCCCGCAAGCTGTTCTCGTCGGCCATGCGGATCGGCCGGGACCACATCGCCTCCACTGTGTACACCATCGCTTTCGCCTATGCTGGCGCAGCCCTTCCGATCCTCATCATCGTGATGCTGTACGACCGGCCGCTCGCTGAAGCCCTGACCAGCGCCGAGCTGTCTGAGGAAGTCATCCGTACGTTGGTGGGTTCCATCGGTCTGGTCCTCGCGATTCCGGTGACCACGTTGATCGCCGTCCTGGTGGTCAAGGCCACGGGCATGAAGCGGCTCGCCTCATCGGGTGGACCGTCTGTTAGTGCCGATGACCTCAAAGACACCGGTTCGCTGGCAGCAGCTGCCGCCGTCGTGGGTTCCGGCCCGCAAGAGCAGCACGACGTCGGAACTGTCACCGACGCTCCCGGCAAGCCTGCGCGGCCGGGCAGCCGCCGCGCCCAGCGCGAAGCGGAGCGGCGCAGCACCGAGTAGGCGCTCATGACATTTGTCATCCAGGATGCGTGACACCCGCTACGGGTGCAGGTGGTTTATTCCAGCTTGAATTGGTAGACCACGTCAATTCCAGGGAGAGCCATGACAATGACAGATGTGCCGGCAATTCAGGCTGAAGGGCTTCACAAGAGCTTCGGCAAAGTCCACGCTGTCCGCGGGCTGGACCTGACGGTGCAGCAGGGGGAAGTGGTGGCCTTCCTGGGACCCAACGGCGCCGGCAAGACCACCACCATCGACATGATCCTGGGGCTCAGCGCCCCGGACACGGGCAGCGTCTCCGTCTTCGGACGCACACCGCGGGCAGCGATTGCCCGGGGGCAGGTGGCCGCGGTGATGCAAACCGGTGGCCTGCTGAGGGATATCAGCGTTCGTGAGACCGTGCAGCTCACCGCGGCCATGTTCGACTCCTCCCGCCCGGTGGACGAAGTCCTGACCCGCGCCGGCATCCTGGACATCGCTGACCGGAAGGTGGAGAAGTGCTCCGGCGGCCAGCAACAGCGCCTTCGCTTCGCCATGGCTTTGGTTTCCGACCCCGGGCTGCTCATCCTCGATGAGCCGACCACCGGCATGGATGTGGCCGGACGCCGTGACTTCTGGTCCGCCATCCGGGCCGATGCCTCGCGTGGGCGCACTGTCATCTTTGCCACCCACTACCTCGAGGAAGCGGACGCCTACGCCGACCGGATTGTGCTGGTACGCCACGGAACCATCGTTGCCGATGGCACGGCGGCGCAGGTCAAGAACCTTGCCTCCGGAAGAACAGTGCGCGCAACACTGCCGCCGGGGGACCGGGAGCTGCTGGCCGGACTGCCTCCTGCCGCCGCAGTGGATTACGACGCCGGCCGGGTCACCGTTCGAACCGCGGACTCGGATTCCGTGGTCCGCTACCTGCTCAACAACACCGGAGCCCACGATCTTGAAGTCGTCGCCAACAACCTAGAGGAAGCCTTCGTTGCCCTCACCGCTGACGAACCCGGCACGGATACCCAGCCTGCATTCGAAGGAGACAGGGCATGAGCCAGACAACAGCCATCCAGGACCGCAAACCTTCCGCAGGGGGCATCAACAGCACCTTCCTGTGGATCGAAATCAAGCGGATGCTCCGCAACCGCAGGACCATCATCTTTACGGTCCTCATGCCCGCGATCTTTTTCTTCATCTTTGGGTTGTCCAATAAGGACCAACTTCTTCCCAACGGCCATAGCTACGGGCAGTACATCCTGATCAGTCTCACCGTCTATGCCGCCATGACGGCAGCCACCGGGGCGGGCAGCCAAGTAGCCGTTGAGCGGGCGCAGGGCTGGAGCAGGCAACTGCGCCTCACACCGCTCCTGCCAGGCGCTTACATCGCCGTCAAAGCGGCGGCAGCGCTGACACTGTCGCTGGTGGCCGTCATAGCCCAATTCATCATTGGTGCCTTGGCCGGGGTGACCATGGACCCGCAGATCTGGCTCACCGCTGGTTTGGTCGCCTGGTTGGGTTCCCTGGTTTTCGCGGCCCTTGGCTTGTTCGTCGGCTATCTCATGCCGAGCCAGAACGTCATGCAGATCCTTGGCCCTGCCCTTGCAATCCTCGCCATGCTGGGAGGGCTCTTCATGCCGATAGAGATCATGGGAGATACCTTTGGCGAGATCGCCAGGTTCACGCCTGCCTACGGGATCGGACAGTTGGCACGGAGCCCGATCACCGGGGAGTTTGATGCCGTGTGGATCGTCAATGTCCTGGTGTGGCTGGCCATCTTTGTTGGCGGAGCCGCCATGGCCTTCCGCCGTGACACCAAGCGTGTCTGAGCGCGTCCTGCGGTGACTATTGTGGGATCCATGAGCAGCCCGAGCCTTGGCGATACGTTCCGTGGGCCCGGACCCCGCAAATGGTTTGTCGGTGCCGGATTCTCCATCGTCCTGTGGGCCTGGCCCACGTGGAACCTGGTGTGGTCGGTGGACGAACCTGCGCTCTGGAAGGTCGCCGCTTCCGCGTCGCTGGTGGCTTTCTTCGCCGCCTACGCCATCCTGCCGATGTTCAGCCGGACCCGCGGACCCCGGACCGGACTCGCCTGCACAGGGATCCTGCTGGCACTGAACGGCCTGGTCATTCTCCTGGTGGGGAAGGAAGCGCTGTGGACGTGGCCTTTCCTCGCCTGTGCCGTCGCCATGACGGTGCTGCCGCCCTTCGTGGACTTCGTCCTCATTGTTGCCATGGCGGCTGTGTCCTTGGCAATAGAACTGGCCACCGGCACCCCGGAGCAGGCGCTGTTCCAGCCGGCCCTGATCCTGTCACTCGGCTTGATGATGTCCTCCTTTGCACGATTGATCCGGCAGACTGTCCAGCTGCGTGCGGCCCAAACCGAACTGGCGGACGCCGCAGTTGCCGCGGAACGAAGCCGGGTGGCTCGGGACATGCATGACATCCTGGGCCATTCATTGACGGTGATCGCCATCAAGGCCGAACTGGCAGGCCGGTTGATGGAAGGAGCACCTCCGGGGCCGGCCACGGACAGGGCTGCCACGGAGATCAGCGATGTGCAGGATCTTGCCCGCGGCGCGCTCGCGGACGTCAGGGCAACTGTTGCGGGGTATCGGGGAGTCAACGTCCTGGCCGAACTCGCAGCCGCCCGGACGGCGCTGGAGTCGGCCGGAATAACTGCTGAATTGCCGGGCACCGTGGAACTAGTCCCGGCCAGGCACCGGGAGCTGTTCGGCTGGGTGCTCCGGGAAGGCATCACCAATGTGGTGCGGCACTCAGGCGCGCGGCGCTGCCGCGTGCTGTTGACGGCGTCGAGCGTGTTGGTGGAAGACGACGGCGTGGGCCCGGGTGCCCCGGAAGCCCTCGGTAACGGTCTGGCAGGCATCCGGGAAAGAACAGCGGCCGCCGGTGGCAGCGTTCATGTCGGTTCGAGTGACCTGGGAGGGTTCAGATTGGCAGTTGAGGTATGAGTATCCGTTTGGTGATTGCCGACGACCAAGCATTGGTCCGTGGGGCTTTGGCCGCTTTGCTGGGGCTTGAACCGGACATAGAGGTGGTTGCTGAGCTGGGTGACGGCACCGGGGTGGCGGACGCCGTCGTGGAATTTTCCGCGGATGTGGCGATGCTGGATGTGGAGATGCCCGGATTGGATGGCATCAGCGCCGCAGCTGCTGTCCGCAAGGCGGCTCCTTCATGCCGGGTCCTCATGGTCACCACTTTTGGCAGGCCCGGCTACCTCAAGCGGGCCATGCAGGCAGGTGCCTCCGGGTTCGTGGTCAAGGACACTCCTGCCCGGCAGCTCGCGGAAGCTGTTCGGCGAGTGCACCGTGGCTTGCGGGTTGTGGATCCTGCCCTCGCCGCCGAATCCTTGACATCCGGTGACAGCCCGCTGACCGAACGTGAGGCGCAGGTGCTTCGGGCGGCTTCCGACGGCGGCACAGTGGCAGACATTGCCAAAGCCGCGATGCTCTCCGAGGGGACTGTGCGGAACTACCTTTCCGCTGCGATGGCCAAGACAGGAGGAAGAACCAGGGCCGAAGCGGTCCGCCTGGCCGAGGACAACGGCTGGCTTTTGTAGGGCGCCCCCCGATTTGCCCACATTTGCAACAATGGATGGGTGACTGTAGTAGCAACGCCTCCCGCACCAAAGCTCGAGCTCCCGCCCTTGAAGCTCGGCGGGATCACCGTGGATACCCCTGTGATCCTTGCCCCCATGGCCGGCATCACCAACTCAGCCTTCCGCAGGCTCTGCCGTGAATACGGCGGCGGCATGTACGTGGCCGAGATGGTGACGTCGCGTGCCCTGGTGGAGCGGACGCCGGAATCGTTGCGGATCATCTCGCACGATGAGGACGAGAAAGTCCGCTCCGTGCAGCTCTACGGCGTGGATCCGGTGACTGTCGGCGCGGCAGTGCGCATGCTTGTTGACGAGGACCGTGCCGATCACATCGACCTTAACTTCGGCTGCCCCGTGCCCAAGGTCACCCGGCGTGGTGGCGGTTCGGCCCTGCCGTGGAAGATCGATCTCTTCACCTCAATCGTTCAAACGGCTGTCAAGGAAGCTTCCAAGGGTGGCATCCCGCTGACCATCAAGATGCGAAAAGGCATTGATGAGGACCACCTGACGTACCTCGACGCTGGCCGGATCGCCCGCGACGCCGGAGTGGCCGCCGTCGCCCTTCACGGCCGGACTGCCGCGCAGTTCTATTCCGGCCAGGCCGACTGGTCCGCCATAGCCCGCCTCCGCGAGGCCCTGCCGGATATCCCGGTGCTGGGCAACGGCGACATTTGGTCCGCGGAAGACGCAGTCCGCATGGTGCGCGAAACAGGAGTGGACGGCGTCGTGGTGGGCCGTGGCTGCCAGGGACGTCCCTGGCTCTTCGGCGACCTCCAGGCGGCCTTCGAAGGCAGCGACCAGCGGCACCGTCCCGGACTCCGCGAAGTGGCTGAGGGCGTGTACCGCCACGCCGAGCTGATGGTGGAGACCTTTGGCAACGACGAATACAAGGCGCTGCGCGAAATCCGCAAGCACATGGCCTGGTACTTCAAGGGCTATGTGGTGGGCGGGGAACTCCGCGCCAAGCTGGCCACCGTCCCCACCCTTGAAGTGCTGCGCGAATACCTTGAGGAACTGGACATGGACTCGCCCTACCCGGGAGTCGATTCCGAGGGTCCCCGCGGCCGTGCCGGTTCGCCAAAGAAGCCGGCCTTGCCCAAGGACTGGCTGGTGAGCCGTCAGCTGAACGCTGAACAGAGCGCGGATATCTCAGCCGCGGAGCTGGACGTTTCGGGCGGCTAGCCTCACACGTGTAAGACTGACTCAAGAAGCTCCACACCCCGGCGCTTGAAGGAGGCAGATACCCATGGGAACCGAAGCGATACTTGGCCACGACGGGACGGCCCACGATTTTGTGCTGGCCATCCCCGGATACGTCGAGGCAGATTCCGCGCGGTGGGTTGAAGAGCCGCGCAAGAGCAACTATCGCTCCGATTTTGAACGGGACCGTGCCAGGGTCCTGCACTCTTCGGCACTGCGCAGGCTCGGTGCAAAAACGCAGGTCGTTGCCCCGGACACGGATGACTTTGTCCGAACCAGGCTGACCCACAGCCTGGAAGTGGCACAAGTTGGCCGCGAACTGGGTCGCTCCCTCGGCTGTGATCCCGACGTGGTGGACACAGCATGCCTGAGCCACGATCTCGGTCACCCGCCCTTCGGCCACAACGGTGAGTCCGCGCTGAACGAAGTAGCGCACACCATTGGCGGCTTCGAAGGCAACGCCCAGACCCTGCGGTTGCTGACCAGGCTCGAACCTAAAGTGCTCGCTGAGGACGGCAGGCCGGCTGGACTCAACCTGACCCGCGCCAGCCTGGACGCCGCGTCCAAATACCCGTGGTCCGCCGTCGATGCGCCCGTCATCCACGGCCACCGCACCAGCAAATTCGGTGCTTACGAGGACGATCTTCCCGTGTTCGAGTGGCTGCGTGAGGGTGCCCCGGGCAACAGCTCCTGCATCGAAGCGCAGGTCATGGATCTGGCGGATGATATTTCGTACTCGGTGCACGACGTGGAGGACGCGATCGTCGCCGGCCATTTCCAGTTGAAGTGGATGGAGAACCCGGATCACCGGGCGCGGGTGGTGGGCTACACCAAGCAGTGGTACCTGCCGCACAACGATCCCGCTGACATTGATGCCGCCCTTGCCCGGCTGGAGGCCACCAAGGTGTGGGTCCGCGAAGCCGATGGCAGCCGGAAATCCATGGCTGCCCTGAAGGACATGACCAGCCAACTGATCGGCCGGTTCTGCCAGAGTGCCATGGAAACGACCCGTGCCCATTTCGGCCCGGCCAACCTCACCCGATACGACGCCGAGCTCATGGTTCCCGAGGACACCGTCACCGAGATTGCGGTCCTCAAGGGCCTGGCCACCACGTTTGTGATCTCCACCGACCACCGCCAGCCGGTGTACGAGCGTCAACGCGAAGTGCTGCATGCACTGGTAGGCGTTTTGAACGCCACCGGCGACCGTCACCTGGAGCCGATGTTCGCTGCGGACTGGCGCGACGCCGTCGACGACGGCGCTCGGCTGCGCGTAGTGATCGACCAAGTTGCCTCGCTGACGGACGTCTCCGCCCTCGCAATGTACGAGCGGCTCGTGGGGAGCCTTCCCTCGCTCTGGTAAAGCCCGTGGTAGACCCTTCCTGCGTTCCGTTAACGGCGGGGACTCTTGGGGCAAGCGACTAGGATGGTCACGTGGCTGGCCTGATCAAACGTGAAGATATCGACGAAGTACGCCAGCGCACGGATATCAAGGAAGTGGTTGACGGTTACGTCACCCTCAAGGGTGCCGGGCTGGGCAGTTTCAAGGGCCTGTGCCCCTTCCACGACGAACGCTCGCCCTCCTTCACTGTCCGCCCGCAAGTGGGCAGGTATCACTGCTTCGGTTGCGGCGAAGACGGGGACGCCATCTCCTTTGTCCAGAAGATGGACCACAGCTCCTTCCATGAGGCCGTGGAGAAGCTGGCCGCAAGAATCGGCTACGAGCTGCGCTACGAGGACGGCGGAACCGGTCCCAGCCGCGAGGAAGTGGGCAAACGCCAGCGCCTGCTGGATGCCCACAAAATTGCCGATGAGTTCTTCCGCGCGCAGCTGTTGACCCCCGGAGCGGCAGAGGGCCGCAACTTCCTGGACGGCCGCGGCTTTGACCGCGCTGCCGCCGAGCACTTTGGTGTGGGATACGCGCCACAGGGCTGGGACGCGTTGCTGAAGCACCTCCGCGGCCGCGGATTCACGGATGCTGAGTTGAAACTCACGGGCATGTTCTCCGAAGGAAACCGCGGAATCTACGATCGCTTCCGCGGCAGGCTGATCTGGCCCATCCGGGACATCGCGGGCGACACCATCGGGTTCGGTGCCCGCAAACTCTTTGAGGACGATCAAGGCCCCAAATACCTGAACACCCCTGAAACCACGCTCTACAAGAAATCCCAGGTCCTCTACGGGATCGACATCGCCAAGCGGAACATCGCCAAGGAACGGCAACTGGTAGTGGTGGAGGGATACACGGATGTCATGGCCTGTCACCTTGCCGGGGTCACGACGGCGGTGGCCACCTGCGGTACAGCCTTCGGTACCGAGCACATCAAGGTAGCCCGGCGGCTGCTCTCGGACGACGGCAGCGGGGGAGAGGTCATCTTTACCTTCGACGGCGACGCCGCCGGCCAGAAGGCTGCCCTGCGGGCTTTCGAAGAAGACCAACGCTTCACCGCCCAAACGTACGTCGCCGTGGAACCCTCCGGGGCAGACCCCTGTGATCTTCGCCAACTCAAGGGTGACGCGGCCGTGCGCGAACTCATCAGCACCCGCAAGCCACTGTTCGAGTTTGCCATCCGGGCCACTCTTCGGCGGCACAACCTGGACACCGTGGAAGGCCGCGTGGCTGCCCTCCGGGAAGCCGCCCCGGTGGTGGCACAGATCCGGGACTCCGCCACGAGGCCCGGATACACGCGCAACCTGGCCGGTTGGCTGGGAATGCCCATCGAAGAAGTCAGTGGCTACGTGGGGGCGGCGGCCAAGCGAGCCGCTTCCGGTGGCGGCGCCGCCAGCCCCGCAGGCCCGGCGGCCACCACAGCAGCACCGGCGTCGAGCGGTCCTGTCTTCCAGCGGCCCGATCCCAGAGACCCCATAGCCGGTATGGAGCGCCAAGCGCTTGAAGTGGTTCTCCAGGAGCCGGGCGTGCTGGGCGGGGGAGCCTGGGAGCGTTTCGAAGCCTCGCAGTTCACCACGCCTGCTTACGCGGCCGTCCACACCGCCGTGCGGGCCGCTGGACTGGCCCACTCGGATGACCCTGTGGCGTGGGTGGAGCAGGTCCGTCAGGAAGTGCCCGAGCCCCTGCGGGCCTTGGTCTCTGAATTGGCGGTGACGCCACTGCCAGCGAGCACTGCCGAGGCCATGCAGCGGTACTGCCGTGACATCCTGGCCCGTCTTTTCGAATTGCAGATCACCAGGATCAAGGCAGACAAGATGGGGCAGCTGCAGCGCTTGGATGCAGGGGCCAATCCGGAGGAGTTCCAGCGGCTGAACCGTGAGCTGATGCAGCTCGAAATGGAGCGCAGGGCGCTTCGCTCGGATGGCTGAAAGCGCCGATTTCACTTTCCGGCGGGCCCCTGTTAAGCTAGTAACCGCTTCATTCCTCCGTAGCTCAATTGGCAGAGCATTCGACTGTTAATCGAAGGGTTACTGGTTCAAGTCCAGTCGGAGGAGCGCGCAATACCCCCGTTTCGAACACTCGAAACGGGGGTATTTTTATACCCCCAAGGGGTATGCGGTGCCGATTTCGCATTCCGGTAGAACCTTTGCTAAAGTCATAACCGCTTCATTCCTCCGTAGCTCAATTGGCAGAGCATTCGACTGTTAATCGAAGGGTTACTGGTTCAAGTCCAGTCGGAGGAGCATCAGGACCCCGTACCGGCTTTAGTGCTGGTACGGGGTTCGTTTTTTTCTTGGACTTTCACTGGACTTCTCTTAGACGAAGTCCATCTCCACCTGCAGGAAGCGGGCGGCCTCAGCCACAGCGGCCAGGAACGAATCCTGCTCAGTGGGCGGAGTCCTGGGCTCCCGGGGATGCCATTCGTGGGGCGCAGAGTAGACGCGGGTGAAACCTCCACCTGGTGGCGCGTAGAAGATGCCGAAGCGCTGAACCGGCCACTCAGGCGAGGTCTCCGGGGCGACCAGCAGCGCGGCGTCCGTTTCAGGGTTGTACCACTGGGCAATGGGGCGTCGACGGTCATCGGTAAACAGCCCGGCGGCGTAGAGGGCAGCCGACTGCGGGCTGGTCACCGAGCACAAACGGTCCCACCACAGCGGCAGGATGCGTTCATCCCGACGCTGCCACGGTGCCGGAAGCGGCTGCAGCTCTTGCCAATGTGGCACACCTAACTTTATCGCCGGTCCGGGTCGTGCAAAAGGGCAGTGTTATCTGGAGAGGCCAAGCCTCGGGTAGAGCACGTCGAATCCTTTGGTCAGTCCCGCGTTCAACGCCAGGCCCACGTGACCGCCGTTGGGCACCTCGTAGTACGTCACAGTCATCCCTGCTTCCCGGGCGGCAGCGGATACTGCTTTGGCGGCAGCTACGTAGGTGGTGTCGTCCGAGCCCACCGTGAAGACTGCCGTTGTGTTGGGGAACTGCTTGCCCTTCATGATGTTGATGGGCTTTTGGGCGTCGTAGGCGGCCTGGTTGCCATTGAAGATCGCTGCAAGGTTGCCGGCCGGATCCTCCGCGCCGGGGAATTCCTCGCCTGAGATGTCCACTACGTTGCCCCACATCTCCGGGTATTTGACCGCGAAGGAAATGGCACATTGCCCACCGTTGGAGTAGCCGGCAATGGTCCAATGCTCGCGGTCCGGGAGGATGTTCAAGTTGGCTTTGGCCCAGTTAACAACGTCCTCGTTGATGTACTTCTCCACGTTGCCGTATTTGGCGGTGTCGAGGCAGAGGGTGTCGTCCTGGTCCGGGCCAATCTGGTCTGCGACGATCGCAATGGGGGCCAGGCCATTGTTCTTTGCAGCGAACTCGTCCAGGGCAGCGGAAACGTATTGCGGATCAGGGAGTCCGGGCTGGCCCATCATGAGGACGAACAAGGGCAGCTTGGGCGGATTGGCCGTCAAGGCGGCTGGGGGCAAGTAGATGCCCGCCGGCCTTGCAGTGAAACCGGACGCGGTGGCTGGAATGACTTGGGTACCTGCCTGGCCTTTGGCCGGCATATTGGCCGGGGGCTGCCAGCTCTGCCACAGGGGACCTGCCGGAACGGAGGCGTCAGGGTCCGGCTTGGCCAGTTGGATGGCGCCCTCAGTGGAGATCCCCAACGCCGAGCCCAACGTCTTGTTCAAACCGAACTCTGTATTGATGCCGAGCCCGGCCACTACGACGAACACGGGGATCGATACCGCGGCCACCACCTTCCGCCACCGTGGGCTGTGCCGGAAACTGACCACGGCCAGACCCAGGGCAGCGAAGCAGGCAAGGGCCCAGAACCACACCCGCGGTGTCAGCCCCACATGGAAGACGTCCAGGACATCCTCCACGAGCCACACAGTCAACCACCCGAACAGGCCCGCAACCACAATGGCCGCGACCGCGGTGAGGGCCCAGCGCGCCGATGGCCTGAGGAACAAGAGCAGGAAAAACCCGACGCCGATCACTCCAGCGATCGTCATGACGAGAGGGCCGCTGATCTCGAGCTTCAGGAGGTCGTTCATGGCCGCGCGGTCCGCTCGGGCGTCATGCGGCTGGCTCCTTGGCTACCATTTGCCGCAACAGCCCGGCGCTTTGAGTGGGGGACAGTCCTGGCAGGTAGGCCGATCCCACAGCGATGCCGATGGACGGCAGGGCCAACGGGTCCTGGTAGTACATGTACAAGGTCCGGTGTTCAGGCTGGAACCTTGATTTGAACGCGGCCAAGGATTTGAAGCCGTACATGGGTTCCAGGGCGTTTCCCAGAAGCGCCAGGACACGGTCCAGGGTGCTCCGGTCTTCATCGCCGGTACCGCCTCCTGCATTGGCGAGCGGCGAGCCGGACAAGGAGATCTGAGGTACTTCTTCTTTGAAGTGGGTCACGGCAGAGGCTATGAGAAACTCCATCACACCCTTGAACCCTGTGGTTCGGCGGCGCATGAAGTCCAAGGTCCACCCTGAGATGATCCCTTGGCTGAAGACGGGGAGCCAGCTGGTGACTCCGTGGACCAATCCGTCGTCATCCACGGCCACGCAGCAGAGCACCTCGGGGTCCTTGAGCTCGTTCAAGCCACCCAGCGTGAAGCCCATCTCAGGCAGCGCTTTGTCAGCCACCCATTCTTCGGAGATCTCCGCCAACTGCGCCCTGATTCCCGGAGGCATCTCAGGGTAGGGGTACCAGTGATCCTTGATGGAAAGCTTGTCTGCACGGTTCAGGGCGGTCCGGACGTTCTGCCATTCCTTCCCCTTGAAGGTCATGGCTTGGACGTTGAGGAGTGTCTCTTCCGCCACCTCCAGTTTCCTGAAGCCATGGGGTAGCAGTGGGACATCCAGCTCTGCCGTTGCGGAATAGAAACACGGAATCAGCCCCAGATTGGCGCAGTGTTTGACGAAACCCCTAGCTGCATCGGCGTGGTGTTCGCTGGCGCCAAAAGGGCCGGCAACGGTGAGGGCAACCCCGTTGTGGACCTGATAGGCGACTCCAGCCTTCCTGTCCGGGGTGAACCAGTACTGGTTGTTGTCCCAGAGCGCCATCCAGGACAACGTGCCGCCGCCATCATGCAACAGCTCCCTGGTGTGCCCCAGATCCGCTGCGGGATCGGTGGCCAGCATCCTGAACCGCCGGAAGTTATTCAGGACAAGCACCAGAATGCAGAGCCAGATGATGTCCCCACCCAGGCCATACAGGACAGTGCTCAGCACACCTTGGGGGAGGGCAACCACGAACGGGACTGGGAAAGGAACCAGGATGTGGGTCAACTGCCCGGCAAGGTCCAACAGCGTAGAGCGGCCCGGGTTGCCTTCAACGAACCAGAACACCACATAGAGGACCACGGCTGCCACAGCGAGGATGAGCGAGGTCCGGCCGAGGACCCGGTACCCGGCGTCGCTGGATTCGACGCGGAACTTATGCCGGTTTACCAGCAGCAGCGCAGCGATGATGATCGGGGCGAGGACCGCTGGGACCGCGTACAGCAGGAGGTACGCGAAGTCGTCATCGCCTAAGGTGACCCCCGGATCTGTAACGTACTGGACGATGGACAGGACGGTGACGGCTGCCAGATACAGCTGGATAACAAGTGTCAGCCGGTACGCCAGCCGCCGGCCGCGCCTCAGCCCCTCTGCGCAGACAAGCAACAGCAGCACAGGAATCAGTGTCAGGATTGCCGCGCCGAAGCTCTGGACGCCCACGATGCTCTGCAGGGTGACACAGTTGTTGTCGTTATTACAGGCTTCCTGAACCTCATCGGCGTCGGGACTGGCCTGGAGCATGACCTCGGAAACTACGGACAGGGGCCCGATTTCCCACGTTCCTGTCAGCTGCGTGAGCAAAGGTCCCACCGCGAAGACACCCACCACGGTGCCCACCAGGAACCGTGTTTCGCGAAGGCTTGAGGAGTGCAGCGATCCTGCCCGTCGGCGCAGGGCCAGCGACTGGATGGCCCAACCCGCCAGGATGCCGATCACGGCCCCGGCCAGGGCCTGCAGGGTTTGGGCGACTCCCACGAAGAGGGCAAACATCAGCGTGGCGGCCAGCAGCCACGTCCTCAGTCGGCGACGCCACAGCGCCTCAAGCGCCGCCGTCGAACATCCCAACGCCGCAGCAGCGCCACCATAGGCACCCACAACATATTCGCCGCCCAGGAAACTGAGCCATTGGTCGCTGGCATCCGTTCCAAAAGTTACGAGCACCACAAGGACCAGGGCGCTGAGGGCGGAGCCGGCAACGAAGGCAGCCAGCGCCAGCCAAGGGCCCATGACGCGTTCGGCGATGCCCACGCCCACCAGGATTGCTGCTGCGCAGGCCAGGTAGTCGAGCAAGGAGGAAGCGAAGAACGCCGACGTGAAGATTGACCACCAGGGTCCTGGCTCCACCGCCAAACCAAGGCCCACCTGGTCCAGGAGGTCTTGGCCGGGACCGCTGATGAGGCTACCGGTGACGGCCCCCAGCACCCAGAGGAGCACCACCAGGGCAAGCGTCAGTGGCAGCTTCCGCAGGGTTGCCAGGCCGCGCGTACTGCCCCGAAAAACAACAGCCGTGCTCATGTGATGTCCCCTTCACCGGTTCAAGCACCGGTTACCCCGGCTGGCCACCATTCTGCCCTGCGGTACGCAGTTAGGGGAGGGTTTGCTGATTCCCGACGCCGGCGGGTCGCCAGCGGGGCCGGCTTAGTCCCGCTTGCAGCTGGCCTAGTCCCGCTTGCAGCCGGCCTAGTCCCGCTTCCAAGGGCCGGGATTCACGCGGTAGAGGACAGCAGCGCCGATCACGGCGCCCAGGATGGCGCCAAACAGCGCGCTGCCTGCGGCGCGACCGAGAAGAGCACCAGCGACGGCGCCGAGCAAGGCACCCAGGAAGAGGCCCCTGCCGTTGCGGTGCGGTTTGTTAGTCATGGTCACAGCCTACGGGGCCGGTGCTAATGATCAGGGTGCTAATGAATGGAGGGAACCGACCGCGGCCGGACAACCAGCCATAACGCGGCAATGGCGCCAGTGATACAGGCGGCCATGACGGCGCCCATGGGTACGGCGGAGTTGACGCCCAGCCAACCGACCACCGGCGGGACGATGCCGGCCATCATGAACTGGGATGCGCCCAGGAGCGATGCGGCGGTGCCTGCTTGTGCGCCGTGCTTGGCCAAGGACAGGACCTGAACACACGGGAACATGAAGCCTGTTGCGCATATGTAGAACCACAACGGGATGAGGATGCCCCACAAACCCACATGGAACAGGTCCAGAACGATGATCAGTGCGGCCATGAGCACCATGAAGAGGGTTGCTCCGGCCACGATCCATTGCGGAGCTACCCGCCTGATCAGGCGGGAGCTGATCTGCACGCCTGCCACGATGCCCAGTGAATTGATGCCGAACAGGATGCCGTACTCCTGTGGTGAGAACCCATAGACGTTTTGGAACAGGAAGGTGGAGGCCGAGAGGTAGGCGAACAAGCCACCGAAGTTGAGGCTTCCCACCAACACCATGCCGACGAAGATCCGGTCCGTGAGGACCGTTTTGTAGCGTTGCCCCACGGTAACGGTGGACTTGCCCCGCTGCTCCGCCGGAAGTGTTTCCCGAATGAAGAAGATCGAGGCAAGGATCACCAGCAGGCCGTAGCCGGCCAGGAAGTAGAAAATGCCCGGCCAGGGGAAGGCCAGCAGCAACTGGGAGCCGATGACGGGAGCCAGAATGGGAGCCAGGCCGTTGACCAGTGACATCCGCGAGAACATCCGGACCATGGAATAGCCGTGAAAGAGGTCCCTGACCATGGCCATGGCCACAACGCCCCCTCCGGCAGCGCCAATTCCCATCAGTACTCGGAAGAGGGACAGCATTCCGATGTCTGTGGCCAGGGCGGCACCGAGCGATGAGCCGATGTGCACGGCAGTAGCCAGGATCAGCGGTAGCCGGCGCCCTACCTTGTCGCTGAAGGGTCCCACCAACAGCTGGCCGAGCCCGAAGCCCACCGTTGTGCCGGTCAACGTGAGCTGGATTGCCGCCGCTGAGACATCAAAACTCTCTTCCAAAGCGGGGAACGCCGGAAGATAGAGGTCGATGGTGAAAGGACCGAGGGCAGTCAGTGCACCCAACAGGAGAATGTAGACAAGTTTTTCGCGTCGGCTCAGAGAATCGCCCGGAGCAATGGGAGAGGTCACGATCATCTATCCTATGGCCCAGATCATATTTATTGGGCGTATGACGGGCGCGCCGGGGTCCGATCCCGAAAGTTCAGCAGGAACCTGAATGATAGCTTTGAGAACAGGTGTCCGCGGGGATTGTTTTCCGCCGCGTTCGCCTTACACGATGCCCAGAGGAAGCAGTTAGGCGGAACCCATGAGTGGACGTCACACAGGCAGGCCCAGTCAAGGGCCAGCCATTCGTAGTTTGCCGAAGACCCTCAAGCTCGTTGCAAGGCTGGCTCCGAGGCAACTCAACGACGAAATCGCCTTGGCGAAGGTTGAGCTCAAGCGCAAGGCCACGCAGGTTGGCATCGCTGGCGCCTTCTTCGGAGTAGCGCTTGTCTTCCTGGCGCTCCTGGTCATCGCGCTGGTTGTTGCAGCGATCCTCGGTTTGGCCACCATTATGCCCGGCTGGCTTGCGGCCCTGGTGGTTGCGGCATTCTTCCTGCTGATCGTGGCAATCGCAGCCCTGATCGGCATAGCCAAGTTCAAGAAGGCCATGCCCTTGGTTCCTGAGGACACCATCCGGGGAATCAAGCATGACCTTGGAATTGCCAAGGAAGGCTCCGAGTTCGACGAGTCCATCCTCGATCCCAACTCGCCCGCCGCCAAGGCCGCCAAGGCTGAAAAGGAAGCGGCCGCTGAGAAGGCCAAGGCTGAGAAGGCTGCCAAGGAAGCCGCCAAGGAAGCGGACGCCGTCAAGGCTCCCACCGAAGCTGAGCTTCGCTCGCGCCTGAAGCGCCGCCGCCAACACCTCACCGGTGTTCGTGACGAGCTCGGTGAACAGCTCGACGTCAAGAAGCAGGGCCAGGCGTTGCTCGAGAGTGCCAACGGAAAGTTCCAGGAGAGCAAGGAATTCGCTGCCGCGAAGTTTGCCGACCTCGGAGACTCTGTACCTGAGAGCCTCACCGAAAGGCTTGCCGCCCGGTGGAAGGACCTCGCAGCTTTCGCCACAGCTGCCGTGGTCTTCGTTGTTGCGCTGCGGAAGCTGCTGAAGAAGTAGAAGCCAGCGGCGCCATCAAACACTGAAGACGAGGAAGGGGGACAGGATGAGATTGATCGGAGCTGGGTCGCACCCCGACCGGCCACAGGTTGATCACGACCTCATCTTCACTGTCCCCAACATCCTCACAGTCCTTCGTTTCATGGGCGTGCCGCTCTTTGTCTGGCTCGTCCTGTCCGAACAGGAGTATGGTTTCGCGGTCCTGGTGCTCGTTATCATGGGCAGCACCGACTGGGTGGATGGCTATATTGCCCGACGCTTCGACCAGACGTCCAAGCTAGGCCGGATCCTCGATCCCATGGCTGACCGTGCCGCGCTGCTGGCTGTCGCCTTCACCTTGGCGATTGCCGGCGTCGTGCAGTGGTGGTACCTGGCAGCACTGCTGGTGCCGGACGCCGTCCTGGCCATTGCATCCTTGATCTACTTCCGAAGCCACCCTGACCTCCCGGTGAGCATCATCGGAAAGATCCGCACCGGGCTGCTGCTGATCGGTACGCCGCTGCTGGTCCTGTCCAAGCTGCCCATCGCGTTGACCGAGGTCTACTTTGTGGCAGCGTGGACGTTCCTGGGGCTCGGCCTGATCGGCCACTGGATAGCGGCATATAACTACTACTGGGCCATCCTGCGCAAAGGAAAAGAATTGAAGACCGACGACGGCGGACGAGGCTGATGGTCTGGCTGGCGGTTTTTCTCGCGGTACTTGGTGCCTTCTTCCTTGCCATCGGCGCCCAGAGGCAGGGCAGCGCCGTGAAAGCCGATACTGGTGGCTTGGCGCTGAGTTCCAACGGGTTCCTGCGGCTGCTGCGTAATCCGCGCTGGATGCTCGGACTGTTGTTCCTTGCACTCGGAATGGTGATGAACGCGATCGCACTGGTTTCCGCGCCCCTCACAGTGGTGCAGCCGATTGGTGCCATTGCGCTTGTTATCACCACGGTGGTTAACGCCAAGGACCAGGGCCTGAGCATCAACCGTGCAACCGTGGTGGCCATCAGCGCCTGTGTCACGGGATCGGCGCTGTTCGTGCTCCTTGCCGTCAATGTCACGCAGGAGAACCACCACGTCAATAGCGACGACGAACTGACGATTGTTCTCCTCCTGGCTCTTGCCGTGGGCATTTTTGGAGCTCTGGCCGTTATGTTCAAACACCGCATGAGCGCCTTCATTTACATTTTGGGCGCCGGTGTCCTGTTTGGCTTTGTTGCCGTCCTGACCCGCATCATCGGAAAGCATCTGCTGGACCCCAATGGCCTGTTCCTGCTCAATGTCCAGTGGTACACGCTCGTGGCAATTGTGGCTGCCGGGGGCCTGGGTTCCTGGTTTGTCCAGAGTGCCTATTCCGGTGGTCCGCCGGATCTGGTGATCGCAGGCCTGACCGTGATCGACCCCATGGTGGGCATCGCAATCGGCATTGTGATCCTTGGTGAGCTTCGTCCCGACGTCCACGCCGTGATGGCCATCGCCATGGCCGCGGCCGCTACGCTTGCTATCGTGGGGGTTATTGCCCTGAGCCGGCACCATCCGGAAGTCACCAAACGCAAGAAGGACGCGAAGGCGGCTGCCAGCCGGAAGGCCCAAGGCAAAGCTTGACCTTGCGCCCCCGCTATTGCGGACGGCAACCCGGCGACACCGCAGCACTGCCACAAGCAGTGCTGTCCGCACCGTGACCATCAGGAGTTCTCCACGTGACCATTCCCGACACCAACAAACCCCTCACTCTGCTGATTGCCGCGGACACCTACCCGCCGCACGTCAACGGTGCTGCCCAGTTCGGCTACCGCCTGGCCAAGGGGATGACGGCACGCGGGCACAACGTCCACGTCCTGGCCTGCCGTCCGGACACGGGCAAGAGCTACACCGAGTTCCGCGACGAAGCCACAGTCCACCGGCTCCGCTCCCATGGCGTCTTCACCCACGAGTACTTCCGAATCTGCTTCCCGTGGGAAATCAAGAAGGAAATCAGCCTTCTTTTCGACAAGGTCCAACCGGACGTTGTTCACATCCAGAGCCACTACATGATCGGCGAACACGTCCTCTACGAGGCTGTAAAGCGCGGTATCCGGATTGTGGCCACCAACCACTTCATGCCCGAGAACCTCAACCCGTTCCTTCCGTTCCCGCGGTGGTTCAAGGACATAGTTGGCCGGATTTCATGGAAGGACATGGGCAAGGTCATGGGGCAGGCGGACGTGGTCACTACGCCGACGCCGCTCGCTGCCAAGGCCATGCACCAGCACGCATTCCTGCGTAAGGTCCTGCCTCTTTCCAACGGCATCGACTCATCCGCTTACGAGCTGCAGCCTGGTGAAGTCATCGAGCCGCATGCCAACCCCACCGTCCTGTTTGTCGGCCGGCTTGCCGAAGAAAAGCACATTGACGTGCTGATTGATGCCGTGGCGAAGACTCCTCGCGAACTCAATGTGAACCTGGAAATCGTGGGCGGCGGCGAAGTCCGCACTGCCCTTGAGGCCCAGGTGGCGAAGCTTGGGCTGGGTGACCGGGTGAGCTTCCTCGGCCTGGCCAGCGACGAGGACCTGCGGGAGGCGTACATCAAGGCCGATATCTTCTGCATGCCCGGAACGGCCGAGCTTCAGTCGCTGGTGACTTTGGAAGCCATGTCAGCTTCCACTCCGGTGCTGCTGGCCAACGCCATGGCGCTGCCGCATTTGGTCCGGGACGGCGAGAACGGCTACCTTTTCACCCCCAATGACAGCGACGAGCTCGCGGGCAGGATCACCCAGCTGGTGGGGCTTCCCCAGGACGAGCTTGAGGCAATGGGCAAGCTGAGCCGTGAGATGGTGGAGCCGCACAGCATCAATGGCACTCTTCAGACCTTTGAGGACCTCTACCGTGGCGCCACGTACGAGGACATGGTGGTGTGACAAAAGCACTCCCTGGCAGCTATTAGAATTGCTGGAGTGCTTTGCCCGGAACTGCTGCTTTGCGGTGGCCGGACCGGGCATCAAGGGGCTATAGCTCAGCTGGTTAGAGCGCGGGACTCATAATCCTAAGGTCCTCGGTTCAAGTCCGAGTAGCCCTACATTTCACACAGGAGCCGTGGCCGACGATTCATCTTCGTCGGCCACGGCTCTTTTGCGTTCCCCTGTCAGTGCGGTATGTTACTCATCAGTAACTTAGTCTTGGTCGCAGGTGACCACCCTTGAAGGAGCGAATATGTCCAACGCTGCATTCGATGCCACCAACCTTCCGTATGCCGATGGCGACTTTTACGCCTTTGAGCAGATGCTGACAGGGAAAGAGCGGGACCGCCTGGCAGAAGTCCGGGAATTCCTTGCCCGCGAAGTCAAGCCCATTGCCGTGGACTTCTGGAACCGTGGTGAGTTCCCGATGGACCTGATTCCCAAGCTTGGCGAACTGGATCTGGTCAGCCCCGTTCGTCGTCAGGGGTACTCCAACCTGTTCGCCGGCATGCTCCACGCTGAAGTGACACGCGCTGATGCTTCGATTGCCACGTTTATGGGCGTGCACGACGGCCTGTTCACGGGTTCGATCGAGGCCCTCGCATCGCAGGAACAGAAGGATGCCTGGCTGCCGGACATTTACTCCCTGAAAAAGATCGGCGCTTTCGGGCTGACCGAGCCCTTGGGTGGCTCGGACGTGGCGGGTGGAACGCGCACCACCGCCAAGCGCGACGGCGACACCTGGATTCTCAACGGCGCCAAGCGCTGGATCGGCAACGCCACGTTTTCCGACTGGGTGGTCATCTACGCCAAGGATGTGGCTGACAACCAGGTCAAGGCCTTCCTGGTGGACACCACCTTGCCGGGCTACTCGGCCACCAAGATTGAGAACAAGATCTCCCTGCGTACGGTGCAGAATGCGGACATCGTTCTGGACAACGTGGTGGTGCCCGACTTCTTCAAGCTTGCCAACGGCAACAGCTTCCGCGATACCAACAAGGTCCTCAAGGTGACCCGCCTGGCAGTAGCCTGGCAGGCCGTTGGGCTGCAGATGGCGGCCTTTGATGTCGCCCGTCAGTACGCCGTGGAACGCCAGCAGTTCGGGCGGCCGCTGGCGGCTTTCCAGCTGGTGCAAAATCAGCTGGTTCAGATCCTCGGTAACACCGTGGCTTCCATGGGCATGATGGTTCGTCTGGCCCAACTCGAAGACGCGGGCGTGGCCAAGGATGAACAGTCGGCTCTAGCCAAGGCGTTCACAACAGCACGCATGCGCGAGAGCGTCGCCCTGGGACGCAGCATCCTGGGTGGCAACGGAATCGTCACGGACTATGGAATGGCCAAGATTTTCTCCGACGCAGAGGCTATTTACTCCTACGAGGGCACGCACGAAATCAACACCTTGGTGACCGGCCGGGCCATCACGGGCGTTTCGGCGATCGTATAGTTCGGCGATCGTCTGGAACCAGTGCAGGCGTGGCGGGCACTCGGGTCTGGTGAGGATCAATGGAGCGGCAGTAGGATGGACGGCCGCAGGTCTTCCACGAAGCCCAACGGATTGACGTAGTCCTCGCCGCGCCGCACGCCCCAGTGCAGGCACGGGGCGCTGCTGCAGTGGCCGGGATCCGTGGTGCCGATAACCTGCCCCTTGCGCACGGCGTCACCGGCTTTGAGTTCACTGGTCACCGGCTCGAAACTGCTCTTGAGGCCATCGCCGTGATCGATCGTCAGTACGGGTCGGTCCACCACGACGCCGGCAAACGCCACCACGCCATCCGACGGCGCGGTGACCGGAGCTCCGTCGGACGTCGGCCCTAAATCCACGCCCCGATGCCCGCTGAGCCACGGTTTGTCAGGCGGGTCAAACGTCCGCAGGACCGAAGGCTTGGGGGGGAGGGGCCAGCTCCACGAAGCCGAGGCCGGCGCAGGGGCGCTTGCGCTGCCGGCAAAGAGGGTGGCAGCAAGCAGGGCGGTCAAGGTGAGCTTCGCAACGGTCATGGAATCAGCTTTTCCTGACAACTCCCGCGACGCGATGCGCCGGGTGCCGTATGTGGACAACGCCTGGGTTCCGGCGGTCAAACCGGTGGGGTCGCTGTAGTACACTTGGTGGAGCAGTTTGCTGTGCCCTCAAGCTTGTTCAGGAGCATGTCTCATTCAGATATGTGAGGGTCCCAGGCTGACTACGCGTATCCAGCCCTCCACCAGCGAAGCCTCATGGTTTTGTGCTGCGGGGGATTGCGCCTCTTGCGGTCCGGTCGAGCTTAGGCTCCATGCCGGATGAGAAGTGCAATGGATGCCAGGAGCCACGCCCATCCGGGCAAAGGCTAAACAACCGTCAACTATTGGCAGGGTAAGAGCAGCCCCTTGGGCTCTCTCATGAATGACCTGCCGGAAGGAGCGTCGGCATGCCCGTCGTAACTATGCGCCAGCTGCTTGACAGCGGCGTCCACTTTGGACACCAGACCCGTCGTTGGAACCCGAAGATGAAGCGCTTCATCTTCACGGAGCGCAACGGCATCTACATTATTGACCTTCAGCAGTCGCTGTCTTACATCGACCGCGCCTACGAGTTCGTTAAGGCTACTGTCGCCCACGGCGGCACCGTCCTGTTCGTTGGCACCAAGAAGCAGGCTCAGGAAGCAATTGCCGAGCAGGCTACCCGCGTTGGCCAGCCGTACGTCAACCAGCGTTGGTTGGGCGGTATGCTCACCAACTTCCAGACCGTCGCCAAGCGTATCCAGCGCATGAAGGAACTCGAAGAGATCAACTTCGACGACGTCGCCGGTTCGGCTTACACCAAGAAGGAGCTCCTGCTCCTCAAGCGTGAACTCACCAAGCTTGAGTCCAACCTCGGTGGTATCCGCAACCTGACCAAGGCTCCCTCGGTTCTCTGGGTTGTTGACACCAAGAAGGAACACCTTGCTGTTGACGAAGCCAAGAAGCTGAACATCCCGGTTGTTGCCATCCTAGACACCAACTGCGACCCCGACGAAGTTGACTTCCCGATCCCGGGTAACGACGACGCCATCCGCTCCGTCAACCTGCTCACCCGCGTTGTTGCCGACGCCGTAGCTGAGGGCCTTATCGCCCGCAACCAGCGCGCAACGGGCACCACCGAAGCTCCGGAAGAGCCGCTGGCTGAGTGGGAGCGCGAGCTCCTCGAAGGCAGCAAGGCTGAAGAAGCAGCGGCAACCGAGGCTCCGGCAGCAGAAGCTCCCGCAGCTGAGGCTCCCGTTGCTGAGGCTCCCGCAGCAACTGAAGCTGCAGCCGGCGAAGCCGAAGAAGCCAAGTAAATCTGGACCTTCCCTGACGCTGGAGACTGCGTCGGGGGCAACTGACAGGATGGCGGCTCACACGGTGGGCTGCCGTCCTGTCAGTCCGTAAACACACAAAATTTCTAGACAGAGGGGTTCACATGGCGAACTACACTGCTGCTGACATCAAGGCCCTGCGCGAGCGCACTGGCGCCGGCATGATGGACGTCAAGAAGGCTCTTGACGAAGCCAACGGTGACGCCGAGAAGGCCATCGAGATCATCCGCATCAAGGGCCTCAAGGGCGCTACCAAGCGCGAAGGCCGTTCCACTGCTGAAGGCCTGGTTGCTGCCAAGGTCAACGGCGGCGTCGGCGTAATGATCGAGGTCAACTGCGAGACTGACTTCGTTGCCAAGGCTGACAAGTTCATCCAGCTGGCTGACAAGGTTCTCAACGTTGCAGTCGAATCCGGCGCAGCCGACCTCGAAACCCTGCTGGCCACCGAGGTTGACGGCAAGCCGTTGTCCGAGGTTGTTGTCGAAGAGGGCGCAGTCCTCGGCGAGAAGGTTGTTGTCCGCCGTATCTCCCGCGTTGAGGGCACCACGGTTGACGCCTACCTGCACAAGACGTCCAAGGACCTCCCGGCCCAGGTTGGCGTGCTGTTCGCTGTTGACGGTGAAGGCGAAGCCGCTTCCACCGCTGCACACGACATCGCTGTGCACGTTGCAGCCATGGCTCCGAACTACCTGACCCGTGACGACGTCCCGGCCGAATTGGTCGAGTCCGAGCGCCGCATCGCGGAAGAGACCGCAAAGGCTGAAGGCAAGCCCGAAGCTGCTCTTTCCAAGATCGTGGAAGGCCGCGTGACGGGCTTCTACAAGGGTGAAGTTCTGGTTGACCAGGCATTCGCCAAGGATTCCAAGAAGACTGTTGCACAGGTCCTCGAAGAAGCCGGCGTCAAGGCAACCGCAGTAACCCGTTTCCGCGTCGGAAACTAGTACTACGTGAGAAGGGGTGGTCACTTCGGTGGCCGCCCCTTTTTCATGCACCCGTCCGGGTAGTACCTGCGCGGACCCACAGCACGATAATCTAGCCAGAGTCCACCAACGGGAAGGCACCATGGAAACCGTCAACACTGCTATCCAGCCCGAGAAGACCCGTCGACGTGTACTTCTGAAACTTTCCGGCGAGGTCATCGGCGGAGGCAAGCTCGGCGTCGATCCTGAGACAGTGCGCGCCATCGCCAAGCAGATCGCGGCCGCGGTCACCGAAGTAGAAGTGGCAATCGTTGTAGGCGGGGGTAACTTCTTCCGCGGCGCCGAACTGTCGCAAAGCGGTATGGACCGCTCCCGCGCCGATTACATGGGCATGCTGGGCACCGTGATGAACTGCCTGGCCCTGCAGGACTTCCTGGAGCAAGCCGGGGTGGAAACCCGCGTCCAGAGCGCCATTACCATGGGCCAGGTTGCAGAGGCCTACATCCCGCGCCGCGCCATCCGCCACATGGAAAAGGGACGCGTGGTCATTTTCGGTGCGGGTGCCGGGCTGCCCTACTTCTCCACGGACACCGTTGCGGCGCAGCGTGCCCTTGAAGTGCACGCCGACGTGGTTCTCATGGCCAAGAGCGGAGTGGACGGCGTCTACACCGCAGATCCCAAAAAGGATCCGCTGGCGGAGAAACTGGATGTCCTCAGCTACGACGACGCCCTGCGCCGTGACATCCGGGTGATGGACCAGACCGCAATGACCATGTGCAAGGACAACAGCCTGTCCATGGTGGTCTTCGGCATGGAAGGCGAGGGCAACGTTACCCGTGCCATCCTCGGCGAAACGCTGGGAACCCTGGTTACTCCCTAGCAAGGGCTAGGATATTTCTAGGACCATCCGCCCCTGGTGGCGGATCTTTACTGTGCATTGCCGCCTGAAGTTGGGCAGCAACTATTTCTGAGGAGAAACCCGTGATCGAAGAGACCTTGCTCGAAGCCGGCGAGAAGATGGACAAGGCGGTGGAGGTAGCCAAGGACGATTTCGCCTCGATCCGTACTGGCCGGGCCAACCCCGCCCTCTACAACAAGGTGATCGTCGAGTACTACGGCACACCTACTCCGCTGCAGCAGCTGGCCTCCTTCGGTGTGCCGGATGCCCGCACCATCCTGATCACCCCTTACGACAAGACCGCATTGCGTGACATCGAGAAGGCCCTGAGCGACTCCGAGGTTGGCGCCAACCCATCCAACGACGGCAACGTCATCCGCGTGACCATCCCGGAGCTCACCAAGGAGCGCCGCAAGGAGTACGTGAAGATCGTCAAGGGCAAGGGTGAGGACGCCAAGGTTTCCATCCGCAGCATCCGCCGCAAAGCCAAGGATTCCCTGGACAAGCTCGTCAAGGACGGCGAAGCCGGAGAAGATGAGGGTGCACGCGCTGAGAAGGAACTCGACGCCCTGACCAAGCAGCACGTTGACGGCATCGACGAGCTGCTCAAGCGCAAGGAAGCCGAGCTGCTCGAGGTCTGATGAACCAGGCTGAGCCGGCGCCCGCTGAGCGGGTCCCGACACGCGATACCCCTCAGCGCGCCAGACGCGTGCGGAAGAACCCCACACCGAAGGCAGGCCGGAATCTTCCGGCCGCCATCGGCGTCGGGCTTGCCATGCTTTTGGCCGTTTTGGGCGGCTTGCTGTTCCTCCCGTTGGGTTTCGTCCTCCTCACCACCGCATTCGGGGTGCTGGGCGTTTGGGAGGTTTTCAGGGCGCTTGAGGCGCAGGGGACCCGGATGCCGATTGTTCCCGTGATGATCGGCAGCCTGGTGATGCCGGTATCGGCCTACTTCGGTGGGCTTGAAGGTTTGCTTTTCACTATGACGGCCAGCTCCGTGGCCGTCCTGCTGTGGCGCTCCATCGAGAGTGCCGCGGGAGCGCCGCGGAGCGTGTTTGCCGGTGTCTTTACGCTGGCGTGGATTCCTTTCCTCATCAGCTTTGCATCACTGTCCCTGCACACCACCAGCGGGCCCACTCCAGTGGGTTTCTGGCCGGACGGTATCCCCGAAGGCGCATGGCAGATTGCCTCCATGCTGTTGTTGGTGGTTTCCAATGACACGTTCGGGTACATCGTTGGCGCTTCCTTCGGGAAACACCCCATGGCCCCCAAGATCAGTCCCAAGAAGTCGTGGGAAGGTTTCGCGGGATCCGTCGGCGGGGCCATGGTGATCGGCGTCCTTGCGTGTATCTTCCTGCTCGACAGGCCTTGGTGGGTGGGTCTTATCCTGGCCGTGGGCATGGTGGCCGCAGCAACCGCCGGAGATCTCGCGGAGTCCATGGTCAAGCGCGAACTTGGCGTCAAGGACATGAGCAGCATCCTGCCCGGCCACGGTGGCGTCATGGACCGCCTGGACTCCATCGTGTTCGCCGCCCCTGTAGCCTATGTTCTGTTCGCGCTGCTGAGCGGCGTCTGACAACCCAATGAAGGAAAACTAGTGGCCTTGGATATTCGACGCCAGATTCCCGCAACGTTTGATCGTGTGGAGCGCAGCAAATACGGCTATAACGCCAAGCAAGTTGACGAGTTCCTCCAGCGCGCCCGGACATCGTTTGAGAACCCCGTAGGTACAGCGGACCAGGTGGCCAGCGTTGACGTCAGGGCTGTGGCTTTTGATCCCGTAAAAGGTGGTTACGACGCTCACAGCGTCGATGCCGCGCTGGACCGGTTGGAGGACGCGTTCGCGCGACGGGAGAGGGACGACCTCATCAGCCAGCAGGGCGAAGAAGCCTGGCTGCGGCAAATTGGCAAGCTCTCAGGCATTCTCCGCGGCAGGCTTCACAGGCCCGACGGCGAACGGTTCCGTCGCCCGTCGGGGAAAAGGACCCGCAGTTACGACGTCCAGGACGTTGATGCCTTGTGTGCTGAGCTGATCGGGTACCTCGAGCACGATCAGGCTCTGAGCGTGGACACTGTGCGCCGGGCTGTTTTTCGTGCCGCCAAGGGCGCTGACGGTTACGAAGAAGCTCAGGTGGACGCGTTTCTCGCCCGGGTTGTAGAGCTCATGGCAGCCATCGACTAAACCACGCCTGTACTAACGGGGCGTGGGAGAAACGGGCGGATTGTTCTTCCACACCTCCAAATAACGTCGATGTCCGCGGACCAGCGATGTGCCGAAAAAGGCCAGTGCGGCCACGACCGCAAGAGGTACAGCGGCAATCGCGGGAAGACCAACGGTCAACAGTGCCGAGCCGAGCAGCAAGGCAAGCAGTGCTGAGTTAACGAAACCCATGAACACCATGCTGCTGCCGGCCACTTGGCTGAAATCGGTCCGACCGCCAAGGAAGTAGTAGGTTCGTTTGGCGCCTGGCTCATCATCGTGGTGCCCAGCCATAAGGTATGGACGGACCCCGGGATCCAAGTCAAGATAAGCGGCACGCAGGCGGTTCATGGCCAGGACATACATGAGGTCCTCCATGCCTACGCTCATCACCCGGATATGGGTGAGCAGGCCAACTACCAGATCGATGCACAGAATGGTCAACGCGAAGGCCCGGAAGGCATCTGAGAACTGGGTGGCGTTGCCTACCAGCGCCACACTCAGCAGGCAGGCTGACGTGAAGGTCAGGAACATGCTGATGCGGGTGAGGACTTCGCCTTGGGTGGTGCTCCTTGATGCCAGCAGGCTCCAGTGTTCCGTGGCCAGTATTTGAGCGCGGACGCTGGGGGACAATTCCGGTGCGGGCGACGATGGTTCTGGACTGGCCGCACCCGGTTCCTCGGACATGGCGCCATTGTCCACCCTGCGGTGGCAACGGACAACGGTTTGCAGGGCCGCTACCTCTCCGTCGCTACCGGCCTCTCCGGCACATGCAGGCGCGACATCACGCGATTTACCGAGGCCGGGACGCGGTTCTTGGTCATCATGGACACCGTCACGGTCGCCGCGAAGGCAGCTGGGACGCTCCACGCCGCAGGCTGAGCAAGCCACACAGGCGCATTCCCAGGCCCCATGAGGGTGCCCGCCACCATGGCGCCGCCGCAAAGGAAGGCCCCGGTCAGCATGCCCGCGATGGCGCCCGCATCGGTGAGCCCGCGCCACCAGATTCCCAGCAACAGCAGCGGGCAAATAGTGGATGCCGTGAAGGCAAAGACCAAGCCTACGCTTCCGGCCAGCGCAAGGGTGTCAGTCATCAACGCAAACCCCAAAGGCACGACGGCGGCGAGCACCGCAGCGAGGCGGAAGCCCCTCACGCTTCCCCCAAAGAGGTCCTGGCTGATGACGCCGGACAACGAAACAACCAGCCCGCACGTGGTGGACAGGAAGGCGGCGAAAGCTCCGGCCACCACCAGGGCGGACAGAAGGTCGCCGGCCAGGCCTCCCACAAGCTTGCCGGGCAGCAACAGGACCAGGGCATCGGCTTGTCCGGATTGTGCCAGCTCTGGTGCGAACATCCTGCCGAGCGCCCCGGAGAGTGTGGGAAAGAGATAGAAGACGGAGAGCAGTCCCAGCACAATCAGCGTTGTCCGGCGGGCCGACTGGCCGTCAGGGTTGGTGTAGAACCTTACGAGGACGTGGGGGAGGCCCAAGGTTCCGAAGAGCAACGCCACCAAGAGTGATATGTGTTGGTAGGCTCCGGCAGCACCTTGGCCGGTGGGATTGACGGGCAGGGGTGCCTGCGGCTGTGTGCCGTTGCTGGCAAGAACCAGCAGCACGAAGACTACGGGCACGGCCAACGCGGTCAGTTTCAGCCAATACTGGAAAGCCTGAACGAAAGTGATGGAGCGCATGCCGCCTGCCGCCACTGTCAGGCACACAACCACCACTACCGCCGTGGAGCCTACCCATGATGGCAGGCCAGTGGTGATCCGGATGGCGAGCGCTGCCCCGTGGAGTTGCGGCACAATGTACAGCCAGCCGACGGCCACCACCATCAGGCTGGTGACCCGGCGGACCAGCTTGGAGTCCAACCGCGCTTCGGTGAAATCCGGGATGGTGTAGGCGCCGGAACGACGCAGGGGAGCGGCCACGAAGAGCAGCAGCATGAGGTAGCCCGCGGTGTATCCCACGGGGAACCACAGCGCGTCGGTTCCTGAAAGCAGGATCAGTCCTGCGACGCCCAGGAAGCTGGCGGCTGAAAGGTACTCGCCGCCGATTGCGGAAGCGTTCCACCAGGGCGGGACTGTTCGTGAGGCGACGTAGAAGTCACCGGTGGTCCGTGAGATGCGCAGGCCGTAGAAGCCAATGACCGCCGTCGCGAGGGAAACGGCCAGAAATGCGAAGAGGCCAACAGCAGGATTCACTTGTCCTCCACCAGATCCCTGTAGCGGGCCTCATTTCGGGCCGCGGCACGGTTGTAGAGCCAAGCACTCAAACCAATCACCGGGTAAATGCCCACACCGAGCACTAGCCAATCCAACGGAATGCCAAAGATGCGGGTTTCTGCCACCCCGGGTCCGTAGACCAGGAAGACAGCAAACACGGCGAGAATGATCAGGAATCCGCAGGCCACCACCAAGGCCAGCCTCAATTGGGACCGGATCAGGGATCGGATGAAAATCCGTCCGGAGTCGGAGTCCTCGGTTACCTCACGGGGATAAGGCGACCTGCCCGGTGCGGCCGTGGCGGATTGCCGTGGGCCCGTGACGCGGACGCGTGTCATCCCTGCGGCCGGATGCGGGTGGTGTGCAGCTTGTCCCTGACCGATGGCAGGTGCCTGCGGCTGATGGGCAGAACAGCCCCGGCCACCGCAACGCTCGGCCCCGTCGCGGAAAGCTTCACGTGCTGTACATGGTTCAGGGCGATCAGATACGAGCGATGGATGCGGATGAATCCGGCGTCCGCCCACTTTTGTTCCAGATCGCTGAGGGGCACCCGGATCAGGTAACTGGCTTCGGCGGTGTGCAGCCTTGCGTAATCGCCCTGGGCCTGCACATAGGTGACGTCGTCGCGGCGGATCATGCGGGTGGTGCTGCCGAGGTCCACTGTGATCATCTCAGGGGCGGGAGTGCCGTCCTTGATGAGCTCACTGATCCGGTCTACGGAACGAGACAGCCGTTCCGCCCTGAGGGGTTTCAGCAGGTAGTCGACGGCGGCGAGGTCAAAGGCTTCGAGCGCACAGTCTTCGTCTGCGGTGACAAACACGACGGCGGGCGGACGGCTGCTGCGGGAAATGGCGCGTGCGATGTCCAGCCCGGAGAGCGCCGGCATGTGGATGTCGAGGAACACTGCGTCCACGGACTCTGTTTCAAGGGTCCGCAGAGCCTGGGCACCGGATGATGCCCGATGGATGGCGCCTATGCGCTCATCCCGGCCCAACATGAAGGCGAGCTCCTCCACGGCGGGCAGTTCGTCATCGGCGACGAGCACGTTGATCATGATTAATAGACTAGCGGCAGGCTCAGGCGTCGTGGTCGGGCTGGGATTTGGGCACCCGCATGGTGATCAGGGTCCCTTCGCCCGGCGCCGTGTCGATGACGAGCCCGTGCTCGTCGCCGTAGACCTGCCGCAGGCGGGCGTCCACATTGCGAAGTCCCACGTGATCGCCGTCCGTGTGTCCGGCGAGTACTGAGCGCAGATGTTCCGGGTCCATTCCCACGCCGTCGTCTTCGATGGTCACTTCGGCGAACGCGCCGGAATCATTCGCGCAAATAGTGATGTGTCCCGGGCCTTCCTTGGCCTCCAATCCGTGCCGGACGGCGTTCTCCACCAATGGTTGAAGGCTGAGGAACGGGATGACGGTGCTGAGGACTTCGGGAGCGATCCGCAGACTCACTTGAACCCGCTCACCGAACCTGGCCTTTTCCAGCAGGAGATAGCGGTCTATGCAGCGAAGTTCTTCGGCCACGGTGGTGAAGTCCCCATGCCGCCGGAACGAGTACCGGGTGAAATCAGCGAATTCCACCACGAGCTCCCTGGCCCGGGCCGGGTCCGTGTTGATGAACGAGGCAATGGCATTCAACGAGTTGTAGATGAAGTGTGGGCTGATCTGCGCACGGAGTGCCCGGACCTCGGCTTCCATCAGGAGGGTGCGCGACGATTCCAGCTCGGCCAGCTCCAGCTGCGCGGCAATCCAGTCGGCTACTTCGCTGGTGGCCCTCACCAGCCCGGCTCCGGCAGCAGGAGCCAGTGCGGCCACCGAACCAACCACACTGGATCCAGCCCGGATGGGTGCGATCACAGCGCTGAAATCGTGGTGTCCATGGTCGGAGGTGGCGGGGTGACCGGCGCGGGGAACCACCACCGTGCGGCCCGTGTCCAGAACCTCCGCCGCGAGCCGCATCAGTGTTGGCCGGAGTTCCTCAGCGGCGCCGTCCCAGGCGAGCACGGAGTCCGTGTCCGTGATGGCCAACGCATCGCAGCCCAGCAGGACACGCAGTTGTTTGCTTGCCTTGGCTGCACCGGCGGGGTGGAGGCCACCGCGAAGGTGCTGCCCGGCGCGGGATGCTGCATGCAGCGTGTTGTACGTGGCTCGTTCGGCGTCCGTTCCCAGGTCGCGGAACGATCGGATCACCTTGAGGCCAACACCCACCACGACGGCGATTGCCAGGACGATCACGGCGATCGCGGCTGCGGTGAAGAGCGGGGAATCGGGCATGAGGCCAGCGTAGCCGCACGTCCGCCCGTTGCCCGGTTGTTCTCCTTGCAGCCACCGTTTGGCGCAGCATCACAACCGCTGAGCGACGGCAGTCAACGATTCTCTGGAACAGGACCGCAGCGCGTTCGATAGTGATTGCAGTCACATTGGCAAAGCGTGTGCAGCTGATGTGGACACATCACACTCAGGAGGAACCATGGGTAATGAGGCCCAACCCCAGGACGCAACGGCGTCCGTGGACTTCCAGGAAGTCCAGCAAACGGAACGGTTCAAGACTCTGCGCAAGCGGCACCGCAGCTTTGTCTTCCCGATGGCCGTCGTATTCCTGCTCTGGTATTTCGCCTACGTTCTCCTGGCCGCCTATGCGGTGGACTTCATGTCCACCAAGGTCTGGGGCAACATCAACGTCGGACTGATTCTCGGACTGCTTCAGTTCGTCACCACCTTCGGCATCACGGCCTGGTACGTGAGCTACTCCAACAGGAAGCTGGACCCCATCGCTGCTGAGATCCGCAACGAGATTGAGGGCCACGAATTCGACAAGGACGGCAATGTGATCAGCGGGGTTAAGAAATGAACACCATGGTCCCGGCAGTCAACGTCGAAGCTCTGAAAGACACGACGCTGCTCAACATGGGCATCTTTGCCCTCTTCGTGGCGGTCACCATGGTGATCGTCTTCCGGGCAAGCCGGAACAACAAAACGGCGGCAGACTACTATGCGGCCGGCCGGTCATTCACAGGCTCCCAAAATGGCACCGCCATTGCCGGCGACTACCTGTCCGCGGCCTCGTTCCTCGGGATCACCGGCGCCATCGCGATCAACGGCTACGACGGTTTCCTCTACTCCATCGGCTTCCTGGTCGCTTGGCTTGTCGCGTTGCTGCTGGTGGCTGAACTGCTCCGCAACACCGGCAAGTTCACCATGGCCGATGTCTTGTCCTTCCGGCTCCGCCAGCGCCCTGTGCGGATTGCGGCAGCACTGTCCACACTGGCCGTTTGCTTCTTCTATCTCCTCGCCCAAATGGCTGGTGCAGGCAGCCTGATTTCGCTCCTGCTGGGCATCAGCGACTGGGGCGGACAAGCCCTGGTGATTATCGTCGTCGGCGCTTTGATGATCATGTACGTACTCATCGGCGGCATGAAGGGCACCACCTGGGTGCAGATCATCAAAGCCATCCTGCTGATTGCCGGTGCCGCCGTCATGACAGCAATGGTGCTGGCGATCTACGGCTTCAACGTGTCCAGCCTGCTGGGTTCGGCGGCCGAGGCGGCCAACAATCCGGCCGTCCTCAACCCGGGACTGCAGTACGGCAAGACCGAAACGTCCAAGCTCGACTTCATGTCTTTGGGCCTGGCACTGGTCCTCGGAACAGCAGCCCTGCCACACGTCCTGATGCGCTTCTACACCGTGCCCACAGCCAAGGAAGCCCGCAAATCCGTTGTCTGGGCCATCTGGCTCATCGGCCTGTTCTACCTCTTCACGTTGGTACTGGGCTATGGGGCAGCCGCGCTGGTGGGCGCAGAAACCATCAAGTCCGCACCCGGCGGGGTGAACTCGGCAGCACCGCTGCTGGCATTCCATTTGGGCGGGCCGCTGCTCCTGGGCTTTATCTCGGCGGTCGCTTTCGCCACGATCCTGGCGGTGGTGGCTGGTCTGACCATTACGGCGGCGGCATCCTTCGCCCACGATATCTACGCGAACGTCATCTCCAAGGGCAAAGCCGACGCGGACACCGAGGTAAAGGTGGCGCGACGCACCGTCGTGGTGATCGGTGTCCTGGCCATCCTGGGCGGCATCTTCGCCAACGGCCAAAATGTTGCATTCCTGGTGGCACTTGCCTTCGCCGTCGCGGCGTCTGCGAACCTGCCCACCATCGTGTACTCCCTGTTCTGGAAGAAGTTCACCACCCAGGGCGCGGTGTGGAGCATGTATGGTGGCCTGGCCGCGGCCATCCTGCTGATCACGTTCTCACCTGTGGTTTCGGGCGCCAAGACCTCCATGATCCCCGGAGCCAACTTCGCCCTCTTCCCGCTGAGCAACCCGGGCATTGTGTCCATCCCGCTGGCCTTCTTCCTCGGCTGGCTGGGAACGGTCCTGGACAAGCGGCGCGAAGATCCGGTCAAGCAGGCGGAGATGGAAGTGCGCTCGCTGACCGGTGTGGGAGCTGAGAAGGCGGTAGACCACTAACTCCGGCACCACGACGCCATCACACAAGGGCTCCTCCTGCGAAGAATTGCGGGAGGAGCCCTTGTGTGGGGTGCTACTTCTTCAGGCTCAACCACTCCTTCAACTGTGCCAGAGGCCAAGTGGTGACAATCCGTTCCTTGGGCACGCCAAGGGCTTCGGCCCGCTCCGCACCGTACTGCAGGAAATCGAGCTGGCCGGGAGCGTGGGCGTCGCTGTCGATGCTGAACAGGCAGCCGGCGTCGAGGGCCATGTTGATGAGGTTATCCGGCGGGTCCTGGCGTTCGGGCCGGGAGTTGATTTCGACGGCGACGCCCCACTCCGCGCATTCCTTGAAGACTTTGGCGGCATCGAATTCGGACTCGGGCCGGGTCCCCCGCGAACCCTGGACCAAGCGGCCTGTGCAATGTCCCAGGACGTTGGTGTGCGGATCACTGATGCCGCCCAACATTCGCGTGGTCATGGTCTTTTTGTCTGATCGAAGCTTTGAATGAATGCTGGCCACCACCACATCCAGACGGTCCAGCATGTCCGGGGTCTGGTCCAGGGAGCCGTCTTCAAGGATGTCCACCTCGATTCCTTTGAGCAACCGGAAGCCATCCTGTGATGCGTTGATTTCGTCCACCTCGCCCAGTTGCTTCTCCAGCCGTTCCACGCTGAGGCCATTGGCGATGGTGAGGTTGGGGGAGTGGTCAGTCAGTGCAAGATATTCGCGGCCGAGGGTGCGTGCAGCGGCAACCATGGCTTCGATGGGGGAGCCGCCGTCGGACCAGTTGCTGTGGCTGTGCAGGTCCCCGCGTAACTCTGCCCGCAGGGTGTCGCCCCCGGAGGCCAGCGCTTCGGTGCCACGTTCACGCAAATCAACCAAATAGTCGGGAACCCGGCCTTCCAGCGCCTGGGTGATGACTTCGGCGCTGCGGTTGCCCACGCCTTTGAGGCTGGTGATGCGTCCCGAGCCCACCAGTTTCTTCAGGTCCTCGGGCGAAAGCTGCCGTGCGGCGTCGGCTGCTTTCCGGAACGCCTGGACTTTGAATGTGGGGGCCTGGCTTCGTTCGAGCCAGAAAGAGATTTCGTCGAGCGCCTCAAGGGGATCCATGGCTCCATGATCCACGAACGAGGCGCACCATCAACAGTGGGCAGTGTTGATGGTGCGCCCGTTCGGTCATCGCCAGTTAGTGGTGGTGACCCCGGTCCAGGGCGGGATTGGAGCCCTGGCCGTTTTCTCCGGAGGGCGACTGGCCGTGCTCTCCGTGCGGGACAGCATGCTGTCCAGCCATCGAGGCGGCCAGGCCGGGGGTTGCTACTGAAGCAACAACGACGGCGGCTCCGAACGCGGCTGCCAGAAGCCGCCCGGTCCTTGGCTGGCCGTGGGCGCCGCCGTCGCTGGTCTGGTGCTGCCGCTTCAGCCAGCCAGCCCCGGCAACTGCCATGAGCGTCAGGCCAAGAGCGGCAAAGTGACTCACATTCAGTGAGCGCTGGGTGCTGACCCCGGCCACCGTCACTGCAAGGTGTGCAGCAGCAGTCAGGGCGAGGACAGGAAGTGCGTATCGAGCTAGGACCAAGGTGTTGCGGTGCAGCCCCCACAGCGACCAAGCCAAAAATGCCAGGCCGCCTGCGAGGGTTGCCGCACCGGCAACAACCAGGCCGGGTGTCACCGCTTCATTTCCCGTGAGATATCCGGCTGCAAGGGAAAGCTCCACCATCCCGGCGGCCATTGCTGCGAAGTACACGAACAGCAGGGTCGCTGCGCTGAGCGTGGGGTGATTTTTGCGTTCCATGGCTCTTCGCCGTCCTCTCGCTTGTCAAACGGTGATCAGATCCCTGTTCAGAGATTTCAGATTCTGTTCAGGGGCTTTCAGATACTGATCAGGTACTGATCAGGCGCGGGCGGAAGCTACGGCGGCCTTGTCCTGGGACAGTGCGACGCCCAGCAGGACCACGGCGCTGGCAAGGTGCAGGACGTTGTCCGCGCCGTTGAGAGCGATGATGTTCAGCGAGGAACCCACCAGGAAGAGTCCAAGGATGCCCACCAGGAGGTAAACGCCACCCACAGTGGTGTTGACGCCCTTGGAGAGCGTGACGCTGTTCATGCCGGCATAGAGGAGTGCGGCGCCAATGGCCAAGTGGATGATGTTGTGAAGCGGATTCACGGCGAAGATGATGAGGTTGGCACCCTCAGTGGCGAAGAAGCCGATTCCCGAGGTGACAAAGAATCCGAGGACGCCTACCAAGAGGTAGACGGCGCCGAAGATGGTGGCGATCAGGCGATTGGGCGAAGTACGCATGGTCCGGACCTTCCGATGATGGCCGGAAACCCCGGCCGTCCTGCTGAGCCCCGGTTGGGGCTCTCAGGCAGTGATTCGGACCATATGCGCAGGTGGATGGGTGTTAAGCGGAATTAATTCCCGAACCTTTAGGGGCGGAGGCGGATGCTGCTCATCTTGAGGTCGTCGGTGCCCTCAAAGACGTACTGGAGGTTGATCGTCTTGCCGTCGCACTGCAACGTTCCCGCGAGGTTGGCTTTGTTGTTTCCGTTTTCCGAGTTCACGTTGACTGAGTTGTAGTTCGGCTTGCACGAGCTGTCCAGGTCCAGGCTGGCAATGCCGTCCAGGAACGACTGCTTGTCCAATTCGTCTTTCAGCGGCTGGCTCAAGTAGTTGTCATAGGCCTGCTCGGTCTGGCCGGACACCACCAGGTTGGTGAATTCATCCGCCAGGGTCCTGGCTTTTGACGTCGCGTTCCCCACCAGGTTGACGAGCAGCAGCACACCCACCACCGCCAGCACGATCACTCCCGCAACTATGCCCAGGACGATCCACAGAACTTTCCGGCTCTTTTTCGGTGGCTGCTGGCCGTAGGGGCCGGGTTGATACTGCCCGGGCTGATTCGGGCCCGGGGCGTAAGGGTTCTGGCCCTGCGGGTAAGGATTCTGGGCGTACGGGTCGGTGCCGGGCGCCGCGTACTGCGGGTTGCCTTGAGGGGTAGCGGTCGACGGCGGCTGTTGCCACTGCGGCGACGCGCCGGTTTGCGGGGACGCTCCCGTCTGCGGTGGATACGGGGCGCCAGTCTGCGGCGGGTACCCGGGGCCGGGTGGAACCGGTGGCGGGTTCTGGCCCTGGTAGTTCGGCTCGGGATGGTTGTTCGGCTCGGGCTGGTCGGGTTGTTGCGGGTTGCTCACGGTAGTGCCCCTTTCGGTAGCCTTCGGTAGCGCCACCACATAGCCGGGGTCCTCTGGCCGGCCCCCGATGCGTCCTCTTGCATCAAATCCTATGCGGGTGCGGCGAGCAAGTACTGCGCGGCCCGTACTGCAGGTGAATGGCTCGCTGCGGGTGAATGGCTTACTGCAGGTGAACGGCTACCGCAGGTGAATGGCCATTTTCACTCGCCAGAGCGCCGTCCCAGCAGCGGTTGCACCCGGTACGGGATCATCTCCCGCATGGCCAGCGCCGTGTCTGTCCGTTCCACCCCGTCGCAGCCGAGGATCTTTCCGTTAATGCGGTAGAGGTCCTCTGCGTCCAAGGCAACCACGCGCAGAAGCAGGTCCGCGGAGCCCGTCAGGCCGAATCCTTCAAGGATTTCGGGGATGTCTGCAAGGTCTTCGGAGAGTGAGGCCAGTTTTTGTTGTTGCACATGGACAGTGATGAAGGCCGTGAGCGGATACCCCAGTGCTGCGGGATTGATGCGCCGTTCGAAGGAGAGGAACGCGTGTTTCTTTTCAAGCTGCGCCATGCGGGCTTGGACGGTATTCCTGGACAGGCCGAGCTTCTGAGCCAGGGCCACTACGGTCCCTCTGGGATCTTTCGCCATGGCCGAAAGGAGCCGGGTATCAGTGCCATCCAAGGGTTGCATAATGCGCAAGATTAGCACGGTCGAGAGGCGCCATACAGGGCAAAATGATCAATCTTTGAAGTGGTGGTTGTACCCCCTGACACTTGTGAGTAGGGTCACAGTTAACTTCGGCGAAGGTGCCGGAGGGCCGGTCTGCGGCAGGATCACAAGTCCTGCCAGCGCCGACGAAAACGAGCCGGAAGGTTGCGATCACCTGTGTTGACGGATCAGGCGGGCAAAGGAGTGCACCACACTCCAGACCCAGGACATAGTGCACAAATTCCTTTGAGGACTGGCGGAGATCTGCTCCAGTTGGTGTCGCCGGAAGGCGAACGCATCAGCCATCCCGAATTCGATATCTGGGTCAAGGACATCGGTGATGAGCACCTGTGCTCCTTGTATGAGGACATGACAGTCATTCGCCGTATCGATGCGGAAGCTACGGCTCTCCAGCGGCAGGGAGAGCTCGCATTGTGGCCCCCGTTGCTGGGTCAGGAGGCAGCTCAGATCGGCTCAAGCCGCTCACTCCGGGACGATGACTTCGTCTTTCCCAGCTACCGCGAAAGCGGAGTGGCCTATGTGCGGGGCGCCCACCTCTCCGAGATTGCCCGGGTATGGCGCGGCAACGCCTCCTATGGTTGGGATCCCCTGCGCATCAACCTGGCGACGCCCCAGATCATCATAGGTTCCCAGAGCCTGCACGCCACCGGTTATGCCATGGGTGTGCAACTGGATGGTGCCAACACCGCGGTACTTGCCTACTTTGGCGATGGCGCCACGAGTGAAGGCGACGTCAATGAGGCCATGGTGTTTGCTGCGAGCTACCAGGCTCCCGTGGTGTTCTTCTGCCAGAACAACCACTGGGCAATTTCCGAGCCCGTCCGCGTCCAGTCCCACGTCCAGCTGGCCGACAGGCCTAGTGGCTTCGGTATTCCCAGCATGCGGGTTGATGGCAATGATGTCCTGGCCGTCATGGCTGCCACCCGTGTGGCCTTGGACCGGGCACGCAAGGGTGGAGGACCTACCTTTATTGAGGCAGTTACTTACCGCATGGGTCCGCACACCACCGCCGATGACCCCACCCGATACCGTGACCCCATCGAGTTGGAGGACTGGGCCGCCAAGGACCCCATTCTGAGGCTGCACAAACTGCTCGAAGCCAAGGGCCTGCTGACTGAAGACATGGAAGCCCGGGTGAAATCCAAGGCAGATGCTGTGGCCGCCGAACTCCGGGCCAGCTGCATCGATATGCCGGACCCGCAGCCGCTGGATGTCTTCAATCATGTGTACAGCACTCCCAATTCCTGGATTGAACGCCAGAAGGACCACTACTCGCGCTATTTGAACAGCTTCAACCAGCCCGTCGAGGAAGGTGCACTCTGATGTCCAAGCTCACTTTTGCCCGGGCCATCAATGCCGGCCTCCGGAAGTCCCTCGAAAATGACCCCAAAGTGGTCCTCATGGGAGAAGACATTGGCGCCCTCGGTGGCGTCTTCCGCGTCACGGATGGGCTTCAGAAAGACTTCGGCAAACACAGGGTGATCGATTCTCCGCTGGCTGAGTCGGGCATCATCGGCACCGCAGTAGGGTTGGCCTACCGTGGTTATCGCCCGGTGTGCGAGATCCAATTCGATGGGTTCATCTACCCGGCGTTCGACCAGATTGTCAGCCAGGTAGCCAAGATGCACTATCGGACCCAGGGGCGGGTCAAAATGCCAATCACCATTCGCGTTCCTTTCGGTGGCGGCATCGGATCCCCGGAGCATCATTCCGAATCACCAGAGGCATATTTCACCCACACCTCCGGCCTCCGGGTGGTGGCGGTGTCCAATCCCCAGGATGCCTACACCATGATCCAGCAGGCCATCGCTTCCGATGATCCCGTCCTCTACTTTGAGCCCAAGCGGCGTTATCACGACAAGGGCGACGTGGATGAGACCCTGGACCTCTCAACTGCCCTTCCCTTGGATAAAGCTGCCGTGGTCACCGCAGGTTCTGATGTCACGTTGGTTGCCTACGGACCGCTGGTCAAGACGGCCAAGGACGCTGCCATGGCCGCTGCCGACGAAGGGATTTCGGTGGAAGTCATCGATCTGCGCTCGCTGGCTCCGGTGGACTACCCCGTAGTGGAAGCTTCTGTCCGTAAGACCGGACGCCTGGTCATCACCCACGAGGCCGGCCAATCCGGAGGCCTTGGCGCTGAAATCGCCGCCAGCATTACTGAACGCTGCTTCCATTACCTGGAGTCCGCCCCGGTCCGCATCACCGGTTTCGACGTTCCATATCCATACTCGAAGCTCGAAATGCATCACCTGCCGGACCTGGACAGGATTCTCGACGGCGTGGACCGCGCCCTGGGCCGGCGCAACTCCCTGAGCGGACTGGAAGGATGACCGCCACCATGATCAAGGAATTCAGGCTGCCGGACCTTGGCGAAGGCCTGACGGAATCGGAAATCCTGAGTTGGAAGGTAGCGGTGGGGGACACCGTCACACTGAACCAGGTCATCGCTGAGGTTGAAACCGCCAAGGCCGTTGTCGAGTTACCTTCTCCTTTCGCAGGAGTGGTGGCTGAACTTCACGAACAGCCTGGCACGGTGGTTGAGGTTGGCAAGCCGATCGTCTCCTTTGAGGTTGACGACGCCGGGTCCTCCAACGGTGGCGGTGTTTCGGATACGCGTGACCGGTCTGCTGCTGGGCCCGCCGGAAACCAGTCCGCCGGAAACCATTCCTCTGGTGACAGGGCCGTCGTCGAAACCTCTACAAAGGGTTCGCCATCAACTGCTGGCGCTGAAGCAGTCGGAGCCCCGGCCAAACGTGAGCCGAACCTGGTGGGTTACGGCGCCGTCGTCGAGCATTCCGGCCGCCCCACCCGGCGGGCCCGTGGCCAGGTCCAGGACGTGAAGTCCGCGTCCTCGGAAGCACCGGCGCTTAGCGAACCTGCGGCGGCTCGGCAGGCTGAGGGTGACGTCTCTGAACGACCACGCTCGACCCCGCCTGTGCGTAAGCTCGCCCGCGATCTGGGAATCAACCTGGAACTCGTCCGCGGCACCGGACCGGGCGGGCTCATCACCCGCGAGGACGTCCAGAACTTTTCCGGTGCAACAGAAGCTCCTTCCGAGACTCAGGTTTCTGCTGCCCGAGGTGAGCGCGAGACCCGCACTCCCATCAAGGGTGTCCGCAAGTTCACGGCCGCAGCGATGGTGCAGAGTGCGTTCACTGCCCCGCACGTGACCGAGTTCCTCACGGTGGACGTCACGGCAACCATGGAATTGCTGGCAAGGCTCAAAGGCAACAAGGCGTTCGACGGCTACAAGCTGACACCGCTGACCATTGCCGCTAAAGCTGTTCTGGTGGCGCTCCGGAACAACCCATCACTGAACTCGCGGTGGGATGAGGCCAGCCAGGAGATTGTCCAGTTCAACTACGTGAATCTGGGCATCGCAGCCGCCACACCCCGAGGCCTGACGGTTCCGAACATCAAGGACGCGGACAGGCTGACGCTTCGTGAGCTTTCCACGGCGTTGACCGAACTCACGGACACCGCGCGTGCAGGCAAGACATCGCCGTCGGAGTTGTCCGGTGGCACCATCTCCATCACCAACATCGGCGTGTTTGGCATCGACGCCGGGACACCCATCCTGAATCCGGGCGAGGCCGCCATCGTTGCCCTGGGCGCTGTAAGGAAGGCACCTTGGGTGGTGAATGACCAACTCGCGGTCCGGCAGGTCATGTCCCTCAGCCTGTCCTTCGACCACCGCTTGGTGGATGGGGAGCAGGGATCCCGATTCCTTGCCGACCTCGGCGCTATCCTTGCCGACCCCGCCATGGTGATGACCATGATCTAGGTGCAACTGAAGCTGCGCCGGCCCATCCCTTTACGAGTGCTTGCAGGAAACTGCAGCTAAGGGGTGGGCCGTCGCGCGTTAAGCCTGCGCCTTAGCCTGCGCCTAAGCCCGCGTCAGCCCGCCTCAGTCCTCGGTTGGCGTAGTGCGGTTGGAGTGGACGGTGCGCCAGCTGTGCTCCGGCTCAAACCCCAGCAGCCTGCGCGCCTTGTCAATGGACAGCATGGTTTCGTGCTCGCCCAATTCCTTAAGGACCTCGACGCCGGGGAAGACTTCCGCAGCCAATCCGGCGCTGCTTCGACTCATCACGGTATCGGCAGCTGCGATGATAAAGGCCTCAAATCCCGGTTCGCTGTGTTCCAACGCCCTGACGACTGCCAGTGCACCGTCACGGGCATCGATGTAGCCCCAAAGATTCCATTTCCGGAGGGTTGCGTCATTGTCGAAGGACGGGAAGGCATCGTAGTCCTCGGGGTCCATGACGTTGGAGAAGCGCAAGGCTGTGATGCTCAGTTCAGGATCCCATCGCGTGAGCTGGATGGCCATCTGCTCCTCGAGGTGCTTGACCAGCGAGTAGGTGCTTTCCGGGCGGGCGGCGTACTCCTCATCTACCGGAATATAGGGAGGATCGATCTCGAAGGGTAGACCCAGCACGGTCTCGCTGGAGGCATAGACCACCTTCTTGATGCCGGCCCTTCGTGCTGCCTGGAACACGTTGTAGGTGGACACCATGTTGTTCTCGAAGATGGCAGCATCGGGGGCCAGCCCCGGTGCCGGGATGGCGGCAAGGTGCACAATGGCGTCCAAGCCGTGGTGTTGGTCGTCCAGGCCCAGGATGACATCCAGAACCTGTCCGTAGTTGCGGAGGTCCACGTTGACGTAGCCCTTGCCGCGGGTACCGGCGCGGTCGATGTTGAGCACCTGGTGGCCATCCTGCGTGAGTCGCCGGACCACGCTCCTGCCGAGTTTCCCGCTTCCGCCCGTGACGGCAATCCTCATGGTGTGCTCCTCGATAGTGGCTGGTCCCTGCCCGGCTGCGGCGCTCATCAGCTGCTCTGATTGTTCAGTAAGGGTTTGATTTTTTAGCCTAGGCGGCGCGGCGGCAGAAAACAGCCCCTCAAGCTGGCCCTGAGAGTCCTAGGAAGATAGGAACGACCCAAAGGGCTTAGCGCGCGGCCACCTTTACCAGGGTGTCGTCGAGGATCTCACTGGGTCATTGCCTGGCCGTGCACCTGGGGCGCAGCACATCACCACGCGGGGAGAAGCGTTCCAGCCTCATCCTGCGCCGCTTTTGGGGCGTGTTTATGTTCTTTGGGGTGTGTGGTGGTGGTTGCGTCGGGGTGTTTGGTGGGGGTCG
>NZ_PCPR01000021.1 GCF_002979775.1 Arthrobacter sp. MYb23 | reverse complement strand
TACTGTGCCGGGCCCGGATCAAGAACAAATCCTGCATACCCGCAACACTTCCTCAGGAAAACCTCAAGACTCCCGCAGGCGAATTCAAGCGCATGCCAATCGAACGCAGGCCTCTTGGAACGCAGGCCAATCAAGCAGTATCGGAAGATCCATACAGCCCCCATGTGGAACACTTCATGATGCACATGCACGGCCGATGGAAGGGCGGGACAAATGCCAATGTGGTTACAGGCCTTGATGTGGGGAACGTTGGCTGGCGGTGCCCTGGTCCTCGGGGCGGGCATAGCCTGGATCTGGAAAGTGCCGCCCAAACTCGTCTCCACGGTGATGGCCTTCGGCGCCGGCGTCTTGATCTCTGCGTTGGCGTTCGAACTGGTTGATGAGGCCGTGGAGGGCGGCGGGTTGCTCCCCACCATCTTGGGCTTCCTCCTGGGCGCCGTGATCTTTGTGGGCTCCAACGTCCTGCTGGCCCGGGCTGGGGCCAAGCATCGGAAACGTTCGGGAGGCACCCAGCCTTCGGAGAAGGACTCCCCCGGAAGCGGCACGGCCATAGCAGTAGGTGCCCTTATTGACGGCATTCCGGAATCAGTGGTCCTTGGCGTTGGCCTCCTCGCCGGTGGGGCAGTGAGTCCGGCCATGCTCGCCGCCGTCTTCATTTCGAACGTCCCGGAGGGTTTGTCCAGCACAGCGGGGATGAAGAAGGCCGGCCGCAGCCCCGCCTACGTCTTTGGCACCTGGGCCGGCATTGCAGTGTTCAGCGGGCTTGCCGCACTGCTGGGATACACCGCCTTGGAAAATGCTCCAGAGAGCGTGATCGCGTTCATTACCGCCATCGCCGCTGGCGGAATTCTGGCCATGCTTTCCGACACCATGATCCCCGAGGCCTTCGAGGAGCACCACAACCTGACCGGGCTAACGGCCGCCGTCGGCTTTCTGAGTGCGTTCACCATTCATCACGTCGGCGGCTGACTGACAGGTGAACTACGGCAGCAGCCCAAGCACTGTCAACGCAACCGCCGTCGAGATTGCCATGGCGGCTGTGTTGCCGATGACCGGGTGGAAGCCGGCGGGCAGCCGCGCGGAAATTGCCCGGGCCAGAGGCGGAGCGAGGACGGCGCCCATCACGGCCCCACCTACCATTCCCTGCCAGGAGCCGTCGTACGCCAGGACCGCCGCCGGGGCAACCGACACCACGGACGCGTAGGTGGCCGCCCACCCGCCGTCGCGGTACCAGCCGCGCCAGAGCGTGACCCCAATGGCCGACGTCAACGCTTGGGCAAACAATATGTGCGGCAGCAGGCCCGTCCCGTACGACGGCAGTCCCGGGTTGAGGACAAAAGCCGCGGCTACCGCCAGGATCAGGCAGGCCCCGGCGAGTTCGTTGGCAAAAAAGTGTGTTTCCGTGAAGTCCTTAAGTACCCGGCGCGCGGCCCAGGCAGCGTCGGCCGGGATGTTTCGGTTGAGACTCGACGGCGGCAGCTCCGCTTGCGCCGTCGGGCGAACCTCGCGGGTCTCCCGAGTCTGCCGGGTCTCCCGAGTCTGCCGGGTCACCCGGGTCTGCCAGGTCTGCCGAGTCTGCCGAGTCTGCCGGGTCTCCCGCAAGACGAGCCACGGCAGCCGCCGGGCGATCAGGAACGAGATGGCCGAGCCCACTGACATTGCGGCCACGCTTGCCACCACGGGTGGCAGGCCAAGAGGTTCTGAAACGGTGCGGATGAACAGCAAAGCCAACGGTGTGGTGGTGGCTGTCCCCAGGACCGCGCCGGTGATGCAGGTCCTCCACCCCGCTCCGTAGAGAAGGACCATGGCGGGAGCAACGCAGACGAACGGCACGAACGTGGGCTGCCACCCGTCGTCGAGCACCCAGCCGAACACCAGGTTGGATAGCATCAAACTGAGCGACGCGGAAGCCACGACCCAGGGCCACAGCCCGGAATTGTTACTCAGCGTGCCTGCCCATCTCCGGCCTCGTCGGCCAACCCACCATGCGGCCGCGGCACCGGCGAGGAGTCCCAGCGCAGCGAGATCGGACTTGTAGAACAGGGGCTCGGTCATGTCGCCGAAGAACCAGCGCAGGGCGGCCAGAGGGTTATCAGTGGTCCCTTGCGCCCAGCCTGCGTAGCCAGGTCCCACCCGCGGCGAATGCTGCCCAAGCATGTGGAGGAGAAGTGCGAACACGCCGACGACGGCCACTACTCCGAACGATCCCAGGGCAGTACCTGCGGCGGAACGTTCGGCACCGTACTCGGTGTCGCGTTCGGCGCGGCATTCGAGCGGGGGTTTCGAGGGATCCTCCCAACGACTTTCCGAGCGCATTTCCGGCTGGGTTCCCGGCTGAATTCCCGGTTGGGTTTCCGACTGTTTTTCCGAGCGCGGGGTGGCGTGGTCGGCTGCGAAAGAGTGCGTCATTGGTGGCCCTATGCGTGCGGAGTGGCGTGGCTCTGAGCAGCTTAACTGACCTCCGGATGCGGACCTCAGCCGCGGTGCTGCGGGGGATTTGTGACCGACGAGTGGGCACGCCACACCCGTCGTCAGGCCCCAACCACGCACGCTCACCCTTAGTGGGTGATCTTTCTGTCCAATCGTCACCGAACCCCTGAAGGCACGCGCACTTGGGGGCGGGCGAATCGAGAATGGTGTTGTGGCCTGCCGGGGAGCGGTTCCCTTGTGGGATGAAGCATTTTCGGATGACGGCGGTCCAGCCCGGGGCCGAACGAACGATGGGAAAGACGCCATGAGCTTTTTGGAATCGTTGTGGAGCATCATTGTCGCATTTTTCTTTATTGCCTATTTGATCCTCCTCTTTCAGATCATTTCCGATCTTCTCCGCGATAAAGCCCTGAGCGGTGGCATTAAAGCTTTGTGGATCCTATGCCTTTTCGTGGCTCCCTTTATCTCTGCATTGATCTACGTCATCATGCGCGGAAAAGGCATGGCTCTGCGTGGCGAGATTCGGGTCCGGGAATCGGTGGAGGAGGCTGAGAACTACATCCGCGAAGTTGCCGGGGCCCAAACACCCACTCAGCAAATCGAAGCTGCAAAAGCGCTGCTTGCTGCTGGAGATATTAACGAAGCCGAGTACGCTCGCCTCAAGGAGATCGCTTTGGCCTGATCCGGGCTACGGTCCTCCGTTCACGTACCGCCGAAAGGGACCGCATGAGGCGATTGAAGGCATTCCCGCTCCTGGAAGGCGGGCCGTTCAGATTCGGGCTTATCGCGGCGCTCGGTGTATTGGTTGCCCTGGCTTTGGGCTCCGCAGTCATCACGCTGCGGTATTCGCTGACCTTGATCTTTGCCGCGCTGTTCATCTCGCTGGGGCTCTATCCCCTGGTTCGTTGGCTGGAACGCTGGAAACTTTCCCGCGGCGGCGCAGTTCTAGTCGTAGCGGTGGGATTTTTGGTGGTGGTTGTGGTGCTGATCCGCTTCATTGTTCCCATCCTGGTGGAGGAGGGCGCCGCGCTTGTGCGGGTTCTTCCCTCCAGCTTCGACGCGGTGGGAGACCAGGAATGGTTCCGCGATTTCAACGGTTCGCTGGGTGGCGCGTTGACCCCGCTGCTGGACTGGCTGGAAACCTCGGCGGCGGATCCGAATGTGTGGCTTGCTATTGGTGGCGGCGCGGTGCAGGTGGGCTACAACGTAGTCAATGGTGCCTTTGCCGTGGTGTTCGTAGTAGTCCTGACGCTCTACTTTGTGGCCGGCCATGAGGTTATGAAATCGAGCCTTTATGCACTGGTTCCGGCTTCCCGCCGGGAATCATTCGCGGACATCTCTGAAACAATTATTGCGTCAGTTGGCAAATACTTGAGCGGCATGTCAATTCTTGCCCTGCTCAACGCTGTTTTCACCTTTATTGTCCTCTCCGTGGCCGGGGTCAGGTACGCGGCAGTCCTTGCGGTGCTGGCATTTCCCATCACCCTCATACCTTTGGTGGGCAGCGCGATCAGCACCGCAATCATCACGGTCGTTTCGCTTTTTACCTCTCCGGCAACAGCTCTGGTGGTTTTCCTCGTGATGCTGGTCTACATGCAGGTGGAGGCCTACATTCTGACTCCCCGGGTGGTGGGAAAAGCGATCAGCATCCCCGGCTCCCTGGTCCTTATAGGGGCCATGGTGGGCGGCACGCTCTTGGGGCTGCTGGGGGCGCTGATAGCGTGCCCCACCACAGCATCGATTCTGCTGATCATCAAAAAAGTGGTCATACCGCAGCAGAACGCCAAGTAGCGCGGCATGCAAGAAGTACTGCGTAGTTTCCAAGAGCTACTGCACGACGCCGATGCTGTCGCCTTGATCTTGTTGGCGCTCCACATCGTGCTCGGTTCAATCGCCGCGGTGATGGTCTCAGCCAACAGGCGGCCGTCCTCTGCCATTGCCTGGGTGTTGGCGATCATCTTCATCCCTTACCTGGGAATGGTGGCTTTCCTGCTGGTGGGCCGCGGCAAACTTCCCAAGGCCCGGCGGGAGAAGCAGCGCGCTGTCAACGAGCTCATGCTGGCACGGACACCTGGCCTCTCAACAGTGAGCCACAGTGAGGACTGGCCCACCTGGCTGCGCTCCGCCGTCGAACTCAACCTCAGGCTCGGCGCGCTGCCCATGGTGGGCGGCAACCGGGCCGAGTTGTTGGAGGACTACAAGGGTTGCTTCGATCGCATGATCGCGGACATCGATACCGCCACGGAGTATGTCCATGTGGAGTTCTATATTCTGGCGCTGGACCCCACCACGGAGCCGTTCTTTGATGCCATGGCCAGGGCTTGCAGGCGTGGTGTGGCGGTAAGGGTCCTCTTCGATCATTTGGCGGCGGTCCGCGATCCCACGTACAAGGACATGCTGCGGTCCTTTGACGGAATGGGCGCTCAATGGCATGCCATGCTCCCTTTGCGTCCCTTCAAAGGACAATGGCAGCGCCCGGACCTGCGCAATCACCGCAAGCTGATGGTGGTGGACGGGAAGGTGGGTTACACGGGATCGCAAAACCTCATTGATGCGTCCTACAACAAGAAAAGCAACATCAAGCGGGGCCTCCAATGGCACGAGCTAATGGTCCGGCTGGAAGGTCCGGTGGTTCGGGAGCTGGACGCAGTGTTCGTCACTGATTGGTACAGCGAATCCGAGACTCTGCTGCCGTTGGACACGTCCCCTGTGGTTCTTGGTTCCGCGCCGGAGCTCATCGACGCCCAAGTCCTTCCCAGCGGGCCCAGTTTCGACAATGACAACAATCTCAAGCTCTACACCACGCTGATCTACAAGGCCGAGCACCGCGTCAGCATCACCAGCCCCTACTTCGTCCCGGACGAGGCCATCCAGTTGGCCATCATCACCGCGGCCTCCCGCGGCCTCAGTGTGGAGCTCTTCGTTTCCGAAGTGGGCGACCAAGCCATGGTCTACCACGCGCAACGTTCCTACTACGAGGTGTTGCTGCGGGCCGGCGTCCGGATCTACTTGTACAAGGCCCCGCAAGTCCTGCACGCCAAGCATTTTACGGTGGACTACGACGTCGCTGTGATCGGCTCAAGCAACATGGATGTCCGGTCCTTCAGCCTCAATATGGAAGTCTCCGTACTGGTCCACGGGCGCTCAATAGTGGACCAAATGCGCGCTGTCGAGGACAGCTACCGCGCTGCCAGCACCGAACTGCTGCTGGAAGATTGGCTTCGGCGGCCAGTGGGCCACGTAGCCTTGGACAACCTGGCGCGGCTGACGTCCTCGCTCCAGTAGTTAATTACGCGCGAGTAGTTAATTACGCGCGCAGTATCTGCGGCTGTCGCCGTAGCGCAGCTGGTCAAACACATCGCAGCTGGTCAAACACAGCGCAGCTGGTCAAACACATCGCAGCCGGGTCAAGTCAGCGCAGCTGGTCAACATAGCCCAGCCGGGTTAAGTCAGTCATCCAGCTGCAGATACCAGGTGACTCCGGCGCTGATTCCCCGCCCCAGCAGCAATGAGAATGCAATGGCAATGACAACTGCGAACTCAGTGGAGAGCCCCGGCAGAAGCCCGGAGAGGGCACCAATGCCCACGGAGTAGGCGGACCACAGGATGCCCGCAGCCACTGAATACAGGATGAACCTGCCACGCGGAACCGGGGTGATGGCACTGGCCACATTCATGGTCAAACGCCCCAAAGGAACGAACCTGGACGTCAGGACCCACGAGGCTGCGTGCTTGGCCAACCGCTCCCGGGAAGCGTGCAGGGCTTTCTGGGTTCGGGGGCCCTGGAGTATCTTCCAGTTGGCCATATCCCTGCGGCGTACTAATTCGTAGGCGCCCAAGTCACCGGCCACGGCACCGGCAAGCATGGCTGCCACCAACAGGAACCCGTTGGGAAGGTTGTCCGTGGCTGAGAGCGCGCCCAATGCCACAAACAAGGACGTTGTGGGAATTGGCGGGAGAATCGCCGAGAACGCCACAAATATCGCCCCGAGTGGGTAGACCCATCCGGAGTCCGCGGCACTCATGATGTCCTTAAAAGCCTGCATGGTGAAACCCCTCTCCGGGCCTCGTCCAAGCGTCTCACGGCCGCCAAGTTCATCCTTACGTCCTACCGCCGCCACGCGGATCGCCTTTACCGGGTGAATCCTCGATGCCCCGCCCCTACACTGAAGGTGTGGACGACCAAGGTGGTACCCGCCCGGACCTCTTGAGCCTGAAGCCAACTCCGGTCCCCCGGCCGCCTTTGGCCATGCTGGCTCGCTCCCGACAAGTGGCCAAGCTTGACTGCACGGCCGACACCGTCCTGATCTGTGCCCCCGCCGGGTTCGGAAAAACAGTGCTCCTGACCCAGTGGCTGGAAGGCCAGGCTCACAACGTCGCGTGGCTCAGCCCCGACCAACACAACCGGGAAGCGCTGTGGCCCGCCATATTGCAGGCACTCCGGCGATGCCCTGCCATTCCGCCGGGTACTCTGCGGCTATTTTCGGGAGCCGAAGATAGTGCTGCGGATGTTCTGGGAGAGCTCACCCAAACACTGGCTGCATCCGGCTCCACAATTCGCCTGGTGATCGATGGAGTGGACGGCTTCGCTCCGGATGAACGCGATTACTGGATTCCCGCCCTGCTCAACCAAGCAGGCCTGCATCTTCAACTGGCGTTGGCTTACCGGGACAGTTCCACCGTTGATCCGGGACCTGCCCGTTTGAGCGGACGCGTGGTGGAGTTGGGTACCAAAGACCTCGCCTTCACCCTGGACGACATCAACGTTCTGGCCGCAAAGACAACCACCCTCATGGGGATGCATCAGCTGCGTGAGCTTTTCAGGCAGACCGCCGGCTGGCCAGCTTGTGTAGTCCTGGCCTTGCGTTACCTGCGCGAAGCCGCCAATCCCGACGCCCCTTTGGGAGACCTCGCCGCGAACAACCGGCAACTCTCCGACTACCTGGACCACCAGATCTTCCGGGCTCTTTCCTGTGAAGAACGGCATGTGCTTTCCAGCACCAGCGTGTGCCGCGTGGTGGTCGCCGCACAGGCCAACACCCTTGCAGGCAACAGGAGCGCCGGAAGCGTGCTCTCCAGCTTGGCCGATGACCGGGGAATCGTGGAGTCGGCAGGCAGCGGGCGGAAGGTGTTCCTGGCCCACCCCTTGATCCGTGCGTACTTCAGGGCCGGATTGGCCCGGAAGCAGCCGGACGAGCTTCGCCGCTTCAGTCGGATTGCTGCGCAGTGGCATGAGCACGCCGGCGAGCCTGTTGCGGCCCTCAGGCACGCGAGGGACTCCGCGGACAACGATCTGATCGGTGGCATCCTTGAACGACACGGCGCCGCGCTCTTGGGATCAGGTGAAGTCATGCAGGTCCGCCGTGCGATCGCGGCTTTGCCCGACGCGCTCTTCGCTGTGAGCCCCAAGCTCTGCGTGGTTGCCGCGCTGGCGCACCTGGAAAGTCGTCAGCCCACTACCGCTACCCGCTATATGGCGGCGGCCAACCGAAGCCGGGCTTATGATGCACCTCCCGAGCTCCGCGAGTTGCAGGCGTTGGCGACAGCACGCCTTTCCTGGTTCAGCGATGGGTGGCAGGGCCAGGACCCACAGGCCACCGTGGACCACGCCGCGCTCCGGTTATCGAGGCAAAGCGATGTCCGGATCGAGGCGCGGATGGTTGCGGTCACCGCCGCATTGGTGGCAGGGAGGTACGGAACCGCGGAGAACGAAGCTTCCGCGGCCCTGATCGAAGCCACGGAGGCAGGCAACGCCTACTTGGCCGGCAAGGTCTACCTCAAACTCGCCGCCATTTACTCGATGCAGGGCCATCTCCGCCGTTCCTGTGAATTTCTGGGCCTCGCTGAGGAAAAGCTTCCAGCACAAATGTGGACGGCCGGTGCCGGCAGGTCCGTCGGAGCGTTGATGCATGCCTCGGCTGCACTTCTCCGCGCTGACCCGACCGAGGCCCTGCAATGCGCTGCGGCAGGTCTTTCGGACCTCGGACAACTCGGGTCTTCCTCCAAGGGAGTCGGGGCTGCCATGCGAGCCACCTTGGAAATAATCACAGAAACAGCGCACTTGGATTCCGGGGATAGGCGCAATGCCCTCGAAGGCCTGCGGCAAGCCAGGCTGCACATCAGCGGGGATCACGTGTTTGCCCACCCTCTGGGCGCATGCATCGCGGTCATTGAGCACACAGCTGCCCTGGGGTTGGGCCATGCTGATCATGCCCGCGAAGTTCTGGAATGGGCTGAGGAACGTCTCCCGGGAACAGGTGAGCTGTGCCTCCTGCGCGCCCAAGGGCCGGCCGGGATCAGCCGTTTCGACGCCGCCACTGACCGCCTCCGGCCGCTGCACACCGGCGCAGTGAAGCCGGTGCTGGAGTGGACCCGGCTCCACGTGAACGTCCTGGAATGTTCCATGGCCATCCGGACGGGACGACGGACGCTGGCCGGCAAAATCCTGGAAGAAGCCCTCCATACGGCCGACGAGCTGGACGTGCTCCGCCCTCTGGCAATCGCTCCCCCGGAAGTGATCGATCTTCTGATGGAAAGGGTGGGCGCCTACGGACCACGGGAAGCACTTGCCCAGCGACTGTTTGCTTTAAGGCCTCCCAGCGACGCCCGGCGAGCGCAGTCGTTGACTCCCAGGGAGCGTGAGGTCCTGACTCTTCTTCCGTCGCATTTGTCGCAGGAACAGATGGCAGCGGAACTCCATTTGTCCGTGAACACGGTGAAGACGCACATTCGCATTATCTATTCGAAGCTGGGGGCCGGTTCACGGCACGATGCGGTGGCAGCGGCCTATAAGACCGGGTATCTACCCTAGGCGTGACCTCGGAAAACGCCCATCACTCACCTAAATGGGGTGACCCTGCGGCGGGAACCCGGATCTAGTCTGAAAGAATGCTGGCAAAATATCCTGCGGGTTGCCGAAGGCACTCATGACAGACGTCACCGTCACGTTGCTGGTGCTCGTCGTGGTGATTGCTGCGTTCGTGTGGAACCGCCTGCCAGTGGAAGTGGTGGCACTCGGAGCGGCCTTGGCCTTGTATGGCACCGGCATTGTGGGGTTGGACGATACGTTCGCCGGTTTCGGATCCGGGACCCTGGTGTTGATCGCTGCGCTGTTCGTGGTGGCAGAGGCCATTGATGCCGCGGGCGTTACTACGTGGCTGGGAAGTCTGCTGATCAGGTTTTCGGGGACGAGCCGCACCCGGCTGATGGTGTTGATGATGGTTCTTACGGCCTTGCTGACCGCGCTCATCAGCGTCAATGGGGCAGTTGCCGCTTTGCTTCCCATGGTGGTGGTGCTGGCGGTTCGCCTGGGCCGGCGGCCTTCGGAGCTGCTGATGCCCATGGCCTTCGCCGCACATGCGGGGTCGTTGTTGATCCTGACCGGTTCACCGGTGAATATCCTCATTCTCAACGCGGCGCTGGAAACCACCGGTACCGGGATCGGGTTCTTTGAGTTTGGGCTGGTGGGGCTTCCGCTGTTGTTGGGAACCATCGCCTTGACCCTTTGGCTGGGGCCGAAGCTTTTGCCCACCAGGACCCCGGAGGCACTCCCGAAGGATCTGGGTTCCCATAGTGAGACGCTCATGAACCATTACCTGGGTGGCGATGGGCTGAGCCGGCTCAGCATTCCGGCCGGTTCGGCTTTGGTGGGCCAGCCTGTTGGGTGCCTTCAGGACGAGCACGACGGCGGTCACCTCCACCTCATCAGCGTGCAGGGCTCGGACGGCAAGCCGTCCGGGAACACCGTGTTTGAACAGGGTGATGAGATTGTGGTGCGCGGTGGGCAGCAGACCATTGACGCTCTGGCATCCCGACACGGCTTGACACAGGATGACGATGCTACGTGCGGACTCATCAGCAGCAACTACGGAGTGGCCGAGGTTGTGGTTGCACCCAGGTCGAATCTGGTTGGCACGGAGGCTTACCCGGGCATGGTGACGGCCAGCGGCGATCTTGTGGTGTTGGCTCATCACCATCCGGGCGAGCCGGAATCGTCCGGACGCACTCTCATCACTGCCGGCGACAGGCTTCTTCTTCAGGGAACCTGGTCTGCTTTGGACCAGCACACTGTGGATCACAACGTGTTGCTGGTGGACTCGCCGGACACCATCCGCAGGCAGACGGTCCCGTTGGGGCCCCGCGCCACACCTGCGCTGATCGTCGTCGGAATTATGGTGGTCCTGTTGGCCACCAACCTGGTTCCTGCGCCGGTAGCGGCACTCCTGGCTGCCTTGGCCATGGTGGTACTCCGCGTGGTTACCATGCAGCAGGCCCACCGTTCCATGGCGTGGACCACGCTCATCCTGGTGGCAGGAATGATCCCGCTGTCCACAGCCATCACGGCCACGGGCACCGCAGAGATCCTGGCTGAAGGCATGGTGTCGGTGGTGGGCGGCGGCGGCCCCTTGTTGTTGCTGGTTGGACTGTTCGTGGTTACCGCCGTCCTGGGGCAGTTGATCAGCAATACTGCCACGGCGCTGATCATCATCCCCATTGCCCTCTCCGTGGCCCAGGAGTCATCCATCAACCCGTACGCCGTGCTGATGTGCGTGTCCGTGGCATCCTCTGCTGCGTTGCTGACGCCGGTGGCTACTCCGGCCAACATGATGATCATGCAGCCGGCAGGCTACCGATTCGGCGATTACTGGAAGTTCGGGCTGGCGATCATGGCCCTCTACGCTGCCGTGGCCATTCTGCTGGTACCGGTGTTCTGGCCGCTTCAGAATCAATAACCAAAAACCCACGCAACCAACGGAGCACACCATGGCCAGTGATCAAACCACCAAAGCAACCCCACCACCCGTCAAGGCGGCTTCATGGCTGCCCCTGATCGTGGTGGTCCTCACCCAGATCCAGGCGTCCTTCGCCGTGAACGCCTTGACGGTTTCAATGCAGGGCATCACCACCGACCTGGACACAGCAGCAACATCCGTGGGCACCGCCATCACTGCCGGAACGTTTTCGATGGCGGCTTTCATCCTGTTGGGAGCGAAGCTGGGCGCCCGGTTCGGAACGCGTAAGGTGTTCCAGATCGCCGTCGCCATCCATGCTGCCGCCATGGCCGGTGTGGCACTCAGCCTCAGTCCCGCCATGCTGTTCATTGCCCAGGCATCTTCGGGCGCTGTCATTGCACTGATTGCACCCGCCCTCACGGTCTTTATCGCCACGAATTACAAGGACCAGCAGCAAGCAAAGGCCATCGGCCTCCTGGCTGCAGCCATCCCGGCAGCGGGTGTCCTGGCACTTCTGATTGCCGGTTGGTTCGCAACGACCATCGGCTGGCGCTACTCGTTCGGCCTCATGGTGGTCCTCGGCGCCATCAACCTGCTGCTGAGCTTCAAACTCAAGACCGTCCCGGCACAACCAAAGCTGAAAATCGACTGGACCGGCTCGATCATCGCCGCAGTGGCCGTCATTTTTCTCAGCTTCGGTTTCAGCGGCTTGTCCGCCTGGGGTACCTGGTTCGCCACAAGCCAGGCACCCTTCGACATCCTGGGGCTCTCGCCCGCGCCGCTCCTGATCCTTCTCGGAGCAATCGCCGGGCAGGTCTTCTTCATGTGGATCCGGAAACGTCAGGACGCCAAGCTGCCGCGCATCTTTGACCTCAGGGTTCTCGCCTCCAGCTCCGAACTCGCGGTCACTGCCTGCATGGCCATCATGCTGTTCGTGGGAACTGCCGCGAACTTCCTGATTCCCCTGTACATGCAGATCGTGCAAGGACGCTCCAGCATTGAGACCTCGTTCTCGATCATCCCGTACACCTTGTCCATCTTCCTCGCGAGCACCTTTGTGGCTTTCCTGTACGACAAATTCCCGCCACGCATCATCGCCCAAGCCGGCTTCGTGGTGGTGGCCGGAGCGCTGGTCCTGCTCGCCTTCACCATCCGGAACGACTGGGGCCAGCTGTTTGTGGTGCTGGGCCTGATCCTGCTGGGGCTCGGCCAAGGCGCAATCGTCGCACTGGTGTTCAACACGCTGCTCAGCGCGGTTCCGCGCGAGTTGGCCGGCGACGTCGGTGCCTGGCGTGGGCTGGTCCACAACCTCTCCGGCAGCGTGGGCATCGCGGTGGCGAGCGCGTTCGCCGTCGGAATGCTCTCCTCCCTCATCGCCAGCGGTGCCGCCGCGCATCCGGAAGTATCGCAGGAGCTGATCTACAAAGTGAACGTCAACGAGGCCGACTTCCTGACCAATACCCAGGTGGAGGGAGTCATCGGTGACCGGGTGAGCAGCCCCTCCGAGCTGGCTGCCGCGATCGAAGTCAACGAGGAAGCGCGGCTCCGCGCCCTGCAGATCTCCCTCCTTGGATTGTCCGGGCTCGCCTTGCTGGCGATCGTCCCGGCGGGCCGTATGCCCGGCCGGATGAAAGGTGACCTGCCTGAGCAACTTGAACCAGACGATCCGGATGCCATTCCGGAGCCGGCCGCGTCAACGGCAACTGCTGCGTCAACGGCAACCGCACCTACAACAACAGAACGGGCGAAACGGTGAACCACGAACCTTACAAACTGATCCCTGAAGTTTTCACGGCTGTCCCGTCCCTAGAGGGTGACGAAACTGAGCTGCACTACGTTGATGGCTTCGATCAGCTCGATGCCATAGGCGTGGTGGTCCCCTCCGAAGGTGACGTCCCGGCGTCGGTCGGACTGCACCGGGAAACGTTGGAGAGTGCAGGCTTCGACGGCAAACCCGGAACCACCCTGCAGTTGGCCAACGCCTCGGGCACGCTGGTGGTTGCCGTTGGTGGCGGTAAGCCGGGTTCGCTGGACGCTGATGGTTGGCGTAAAGCTGCAGCCGCACTGGTCCGCGCCACCCAGCGCCACACGCGCCTTGGATTCGAACTTTCCGATACTGCGGGGATCGACGCCGAACACCTGGGTCAGGTTTTGGCGGAGGGGGTACTTCTGGCGCGCTACAGCTACGAAACGCTGAAGAGCAAGAGCAAGCAGAAGGCACTGAGCGAGGTTCAGTTCCTGGCCCCAGGCATAGACAGGGCGGCCGCGGAACGGGGGCTGACCGTGGGGCGCGTGAAAGTGCGGGCCACCGCCATCGCCCGCGATCTGTGCAACGCACCGCCCAGCCACCTCACGGCCGCGGGTTTGGGTGAGGTGTCCCAGGAACTTGGCAAACGGTTCGGTTTCACAGTGGAGGAGTTCACCAAGGAACAACTCATCGGCCTCCGGTGCGGAGGCCTCCTCGGCGTGAACGCCGGCAGCGCCCAGGAACCCCGCATGATCAAACTCAGCTACAGGCCTGACGGCTCCCCCACCGGCCACCTCGGCCTGGTGGGCAAGGGCATCATGTACGACTCCGGCGGTGTGAGCCTCAAACCCAGCGACCCCATGCACCTGCTCATGAAAATGGACATGGGCGGGGCGGCGGCAGTCCTGGCGGTCTTTACCGCCCTCCGCGACCTCGGCTGCAGGGCCGCCGTCACGGGATTCCTGATGTGCACGGACAATATGCCCTCCGGTTCGGCGTACAAATTGGGGGACGTCCTCACCACCCGCAGCGGCCTCACCATCGAGGTGAAGAATACCGACGCCGAAGGTCGCCTGGTGATGTGCGATGCCCTGACGTTGGCCGTGGAGGACGAGGTGGACGGGATTGTTGATATCGCCACCCTCACTGGTGCCGCCCTGATGTCCTTGGGGCAGCTCACTGCACCGGTGTTCGGCAACGATCAGGCCCTGGTGGACCGCGTTCTGGAATCCGGCAGCCGTGCTGACGAGCAAGTGTGGCAGCTACCTTTGGAACGGGCCTACCGTCCCCAACTGGATTCCGATGTTGCTGACATCTCCAATCTAGGCGGACCCTACGCGGGTTCCACCACAGCTGCGTTGTTTCTGGCCGAATTCGTAGGGGAAACTCCCTGGGCTCACATCGACATTGCCGGCACCATGCAGTCCGACAAGGACGACGCATGGCGGAGCAAAGGGGCCACAGGCTTCGGCACCCGCCTTCTGATCGAACTGGCACTCGGCTACTCAGCCGGGTAGCCAGTACCTCCACGGGTCGTGATGGCGCTGACGCACAGACAGCAAAGAGGCCCCCACACTGCAGAACTGCAGGGCGGGGGCCTCTAGTGTTGCGGGATAGTTACGCCTTCTTGCGCGTGACCAGTCCCCAGATGATGAGGACCAGCAGTGCGCCACCGATGGCGAGCAGCCAGGTGGAGAGCGACCAGAACTCGTTGATGCCCACCTTGAAGAGTGCGCTGCCAATCCAGCCACCCAAAACCGCTCCCACGATGCCGAGGAGCATCGTGGAGATCCAGCCGCCACCCTGCTTACCGGGCTTGATGGCCTTTGCGATGGCTCCGGCAATCAAACCCAAAACGATCCAACCGATGAATCCCATTTTTCATTCTCTCTTTCATAAAGGAGGCCCCAGTTCGGCATAAGGACGCATGCCGCTATCTGCCTGATTGTTGGCTACCAGCTGAGGCGTCGGAGCATACCGACGGCTTGGCTGGCAGACGGCCTGCCGGCAGGGCGGGGGTCAGTCATGGCATGAAGCACCATGGACCAGCGCCTCCGCACCGTGCCGGGAATTCGGGGTTCCCCGAGAGTCCTTGCCACCATGGACTCCAGGGGAGGGCCTGGGAACGCCTTGGTTCCGGTCAGGCATTCAAGGGCAACCAGGCCCAGTGAATAGATGTCGCTCGCGGATGTGGACGGCCCGCCGCATACCTCTTCAGGGCTGAGATACTGCGGTGTGCCCGAGGAGGAGTTGGGCGCCGGGTGACGCCCGTTGAGGGCAATTCCAAAGTCGGCCAGTTTCGCGATTCCAAGCCCCTGCGGCTCCGAGGCGAAGTCCACAAGGATGTTGCCGGGCTTGATGTCGTTATGCACAATCCCCCTGCGATGAACGTGGGTCAAGGCCCGGGCAATGTCAGTCATCCACGCAGCCGCTTGCTCCGGAGACGCGGGCCTGTCCTGCAGGATCCGCCGCAGGTCCTTGCCGCCCACCAACTCCATCACCACGTAGTTGCGGCTTTCCTGGTTGTGGCCGGCTGGATGAGCAGAGTCTCCGGTGTCTCCGCCGTCTGCCGAGTATCCGCCGTCTGCCGAGTATCCGCCGTCTGCCGAGTGTCCCGTGTCCCCGCCGTCTCCCGAGTTCAGGATCCGGACAATATTCTTATGCCTCAGGCGTCCATGGATGTCGAGCTCGCGCCGAAAAGGAGCGTCATCCGTGGAGTCGGTTGACCTGAAAATCTTGACCGCTACTGCCCTGCCCGCGTCCAGGTCCCATGCCTCGTTGACGTACGCCTCCGAGCCTCCACCCAGTCGAGCGCCGAGCCGGTAGCGGCCTCCAAGCACCACGTCCGGCTGGCCAGCGTTTGCCCGTGCAGTTACAGGCCCTCGATTCGTGCCAGTTGCGGCAGCGGGTTCAGCTGCAGCCCAGCGTTCAGTGCAGACGGCCCCGCGATCAGCGCGGACGGCCGCCCGTTCAAGGAGCGTCACTGAAGGAGGGAGTCGATTTCGGTGCCCGGGACTCCGGTCACCTCGGCCAGAGCGCGAGGGTCGACACCGGCGTCGACCGCTTTTTTGAAGGCCAGCTCCAGCGTGTTCTGGGCGATTTCCAGTTCGTGCTGCAGGCTCTGGCGGCGGAGAGCCGCGATCCATACGCCGCTCACGGGATCCAGGGCGTCGATGTCCATGCGGAAGCCGCACCCGCAGGCCCACTCTGGCCAGATCGGTTCCACGGCGACCCACTGCATGGCGTCGTAGGATGGTCCGGCGGAGATGGCCATATGGGAACCGCAGTGGACGGGCCCCTGGGGAATAACCTGTTCCGTGACGATTTCCTCGATGTCCACGGTGTTTTCAGCCACTGGTGTGGAGCTGGGTTCACGCAGCGCGACTGTCATCGTTCTCTCCCACACATTTACTAGTAAGTAGCTTGGCTATCTAGTTATATGTGTACTTACTACTTAAAGTCCAGCCGGGGTTACGTGGCTACGCTGTCAACCGCGCCGCGCATACGCCTGAGGAAGTCCACCACCACTGCCGATTCCTCAGGATTAAGGGTCCCCGCGACCTCCATCATCCGGGTATGCATATCACCCAAAGTGCTGCGGACCTCTTGGTCCGATCCCGGGGTGGGCTTGAGAATAAGTGCTCGCCGATCAGTGGGGTGCGGCTCGCGGGTGACATATCCGGACCTGACCAGACGGTCCACCAAGGAAGTCATGGAAGCGGAGGTCATCCCCAGGCGCACCGTCAGCTCCTTGGGCCCAACCTCCCTTCCCGCGCGCTCAGCCTCCAGCAGATACCTGAGAGCCATGAGGTCCGTTTCGCCCATGCCCATGGAAGCCTGGGTTCGCCGCCGCATGTCAGCTTCGGCCGAGCGGTAGTCCCTGAGGGCATTCAGGACGTCCACGGCGCCCATCTGCTTGCGGCTTTCCAGCCCGTACCAATAGCCCTGACGTTCACTTTTGTCGCTCATCACCAGTCCTTTGGTAGACATGTATCTCGCTTGTCTAACCAATCGATCCTAGGTGATTTGTTCCCGCGGCGCCGACCACCTCAGTTTGCCGTGGCGCTATGCACCCGGTTCACTTGCCCGCAATCGCCGCCAGACAGCCGGAGCCACCACCACGGCAACGCCGACGGCGGCACCAATGACGGTCTCGATGATGCGGTCACGCAGCAGCAAAGCAGGATCAACCGGCGCCGCCAACAGCGTGGCAATCAAGGCCAGCGGCGTCACGAAAACCTGCGCCACCAAGTACTGGCGCGCAATGAACATTTCCGCCCCGAATTGGCACGCCGCAATGACCAAAACCATGGCCCACGGCGCCGGATTCAGCCAGAGAATGCCAGCCAGCAGGAACAACCCGATCACCGTTCCGGCGATCCTTTGGATTCCACGGCTCACCCTGTGCCGGGTGGAGTGACCCACCAGCGGGACTACCGCCGCCACCATGGCCCAGTAGGTGTGCCCGAAACCGAGCCGCTCCCCCACCAACGTTGCGATGGTTCCTGCCAAACCGGCCGCCACCAAGTAGCCGCCGCCTTCGAGCCAGATTGCCCGACGCTCAGCTGCGGTGTGCCGGATGGGTGGCGGCCGTTTCCACGGTGTTCTGTGGCTTTTGAGCACCCGCGATGACATACCGATCAGCAGGCAAAAGACCGTAGTCCCCACCGCCACCGCCAGGGCTTCCCAGAGGGGCGGCTGCGCGGCGATCGAGGCAATGGCAGCGAAGGCGAAGATGTGAAAGAGTGAGCCGCCCGGGCGGAGCCTCCACGCTGCCACCACCACGGAGCACGCGCCAGCCACAAGAGTGGTGGCTGCCGTCAGCAGCCAGGAATAAGCTGCACCGTCGATGCCTCCGGCTTGAGCCAGGCGGGCCATGAGCGTGGCCAGGAGAATGATGAAAAGCATGAAGCCACCAGCGCGCAACTGGCTCCGGAAACGAACGCTATGGGGCTCGTTCCGGCCATAAATTCCGGTGAACGCACCAAACGACGCAAACACGGCAAGATCCAGTCGCCCCAACAGCGTCAACGTAATCAGCGGAACAAACACACCTACAGCGCAGCGGAGGGCGGGATGGTGGTCCTTGTTTCCAGGACCCATCGTGAAAATTTCCGCTACAGCCTTCAAGTGGCAGCTCGCCTTTCGTCGCAGGATCAAACGTACGACGGCGGCGCTGGCGTCCGCTTCAAGGTTACGCCCGGCTTTTTGGGCAACCCCGGAATTGTGGGCAGATAGTGCCCCTCATCACGTGATATTGGGGCCGCAGGCTGCCTAGACCGGCTGTGGGAGTCTCTGGTGTTCTTGGCTGCGTGTGCTGCTTAACGGGGCGTGCTGCTTGGGTGGTGCCGCGAGTGGTGTTTAGCCGTGTGCGGCGAGGATGGTGGAGGCTTCTTGGCGGGTGGTTCCGGAGTCCTGGATGCCGTCGGCGATGTGGGCGAGTTCGGCGGGGATGTCGCGGCCCTTCTTACGCATCGCGGTGGCCCACAAACGCCCGGCACGGTAGGAGGACCGCACCAACGGGCCAGACATGACGCCGAGGAAGCCGATCTCCTGGGCTTCTTCCTGAAGGTCAACGAATTCCTGGGGCTTGACCCACCGGTCCACCGGCAAGTGCCGCTCGGACGGGCGCAGGTACTGGGTGATGGTGATCAAGTCACACCCGGCCCCGTGCAGGTCCCGCAGTGCTTCGGAGATTTCCTCGCGGGTCTCGCCCATGCCCAGGATCAGGTTGGACTTGGTCACCATGCCCAAATCCCGGCCCTGCGTAATGACATCCAGGGACCGTTCGTACCGGAACGCCGGACGGATCCGCTTGAAAATCCTCGGCACGGTCTCCACGTTGTGGGCGAACACCTCGGGCTTGGAATCACAGATCGCCGCGATGTGCTCGGGCTTGCCGGAAAAATCAGGGATCAGCAACTCCACCCCGGTGCCCGGGTTCAGTTCGTGGATCTTCCGGACCGTTTCGGCGTACAACCACACACCCTCATCGGCCAGGTCATCACGGGCCACCCCGGTCACCGTCGCGTACCGCAACTGCATCGCCTGGACACTGCGGGCCACCTTGGTGGGCTCGAACATATCCACCGGGGAGGGTTTACCAGTATCGATCTGGCAGAAATCACAGCGCCGGGTGCACTCGGACCCGCCGATCAGGAACGTCGCTTCCTTGTCTTCCCAGCACTCAAAAATGTTCGGGCAACCGGCCTCCTCACACACCGTGTGCAGGCCTTCCTTCTTCACCAGGTTCTTGAGCTGAACAAACTCCGGCCCCATCTGGACCTTGGCCTTGATCCACTCAGGCTTACGTTCAACCGGGACCGCCGAGTTACGCTGCTCAACGCGCAGCAACTTACGGCCTTCAGGTGCGAGTGTCATGACGTTCCTTCTTGTTTGTTATCAGAGGGTCTGTGTGCGGGCGCTTGTGTTGCTTAGCATTCGACGACGTTGACGGCCAGTCCGCCCATCGCGGTTTCCTTGTACTTAGTGGACATGTCCTTGCCCGTCTCACGCATCGTCACGATCACCTCATCCAACGACACCCGATGCGTCCCATCACCCCACAACGCCATCTTCGTAGCATTAATCGCCTTCGCCGCCGCGATCGCATTCCGCTCAATACACGGAATCTGCACCAACCCCCCGATCGGATCACACGTCAACCCCAGATTATGCTCCATCGCAATCTCCGCAGCATTCTCCACCTGACCCGGCGTACCACCCATCACCTCAGCCAAACCAGCAGCAGCCATCGACGACGCCGACCCCACCTCACCCTGACACCCCACCTCAGCACCCGAAATAGACGCCTGCTCCTTATACAACACACCCACAGCACCCGCCGCGAGCAAAAACTTCACCACCACATCATCCCGATCCTGCTGCGTGGCCTTGTCCATCCCCGGCGCATAATTCAACGCGTAATACAACACCGCCGGAATAATCCCCGCCGCACCATTCGTCGGCGCCGTCACCACCCGCCCACCAGTCGCGTTCTCCTCATTGACCGCCAACGCGATCAGATTCACCCACTCCTGCCAATACTTCGGATCGTTCCGGTCCTTGTCCTCCTTCAGGAGCCGCTCCAACCAGTCAGGTGCACGACGACGAACCCGCAAACCACCCGGCAACACACCCTCACGCTTCAACGAGGTCTCAACACAGGCCTCCATCACCGACCAAATATGCAACAAACCCTCACGGATCTCCTCCTCAGACCGGCTGGCACGCTCGTTGATGAACATGATGTCGCTGATACCCAGCCCCTTGGACGCGCACCGGCCCAACAACTCCGCCGCCGTCCTGAACGGCAACGGCAACTCCTTCTTCGACTCCTCAAGATCCTCAAGGGCCGCGTCTTCCTCACCCTCCCGGACAATGAACCCACCACCCACCGAAAAGAACGTCGCCTCCTTGAGAACGTTCCCCTCAGCATCACTGACAGCGAACTTCATCCCGTTCGTATGCCGCGGCAACACCGTCAACGGATGCAGAACCATGTCCTCCAAGGCGTACTCGAGGAGGGTCCCGCCAGCCAGGTTGAGCTTCCCCGTGTCAGCAATGGAAGCCAACCGCTCCTCCACCTCGTCGGGCAGGATCTTCTCGGGTTCAAACCCTTCGAGCCCGAGAAGCACAGCAGTGAAGGTCCCGTGTCCCTTGCCCGTCGCGGCCAAGGAACCGTAGAGATCAACCCGTAGCGCCGCGACGGAATCGAGCACGCCAGACTCACGCAGCTCAGCAGCAAACACCGCCCCAGCCCGCATCGGCCCCACAGTATGAGAACTCGACGGACCAATACCCACAGAGAACAGATCAAAGACCCCAACGGCCATGGTGATTTCCTAACGACGTACAACGAATAGAACCCGCCCCGCCCCCAACAAACGGAGCGGACCCTCAAACCCAGATCAACTAACCCAGATCAACTAACCCAGCCCAACAAGCCCACGAACCCGGCTACTCACTCCGGCCCCCTCGGCCTACCCCTCGCCATTACGGGGGTTCGCTGCCCAACATGCCGTGCGCACGGCACATCCCGCAGGGAACCCCCGAATCGGCCAGGACGACCACCACATTCCCAAACCAACCGCACCCAACGACCACCCTCGGCAGCCAGGCCCATTCCTCAAACAAACGAACCCGGATGCCCGCCCATTCCGGGGGTTCACTGCTCAACATGCCGTGCGCACGGCACATCCCGCAGGGAACCCCCGAATCGGCCAGGACGACCACCACATTCCCAAACCACCCCTGCCCGTAGGAACACCCTCGGCAGCCAGGCCCATTCCTCAAACAAACGAACCCGGATGCCCACTCCGGCCTGCCCCTCGCCATTCCGGGGGTTCACTGCTCAACATGCCGTGCGCACGGCACATCCCGCAGGGAACCCCCGAATCGGCCAGCAATGCGGCCCCAAACCGAAGGCCCGATCAGTCCGCCCAGTGGTCGGCGTCCGGAAGCGGGCGTCCAAGGGAGCTTCGCGTCCGCCCAGCGGCATCCTCAGCGACCGAGCCCGCGGAGGATGCCGGACCACCGGGCGAGCCGGACCAACCCGAACCCGCGGAGCTTGCCGACCCCGCCGGGAGAGCCCGGGCAACCCCGACCAACCAAGCCGAGGACACTCAGCCCAGGTTCGCAACCCCCGGGTACAACGGGTGTGCCGCAGCTAGAACCTCAACGCGGTGACGCAGCCCGGAAAGGTCCGCATCGGCGTCGGCGATCAGTACCTCGGCGATGATGTCAGCAACCTCGCGGAAGGCTGCTTCGCCGAATCCGCGCGTAGCCAAGGCCGGGGTGCCGATCCTGAGGCCGGAGGTGACCATGGGCGGGCGGGGGTCGAACGGGACGGCGTTGCGGTTGACGGTGATGTCGATCGCGGCGAGGCGGTCTTCGGCTTGCTGGCCGTCGAGTTCGCAGTTGCGCAGGTCCACGAGCACCAAGTGGACATCGGTGCCACCGGAGACAACGGAGATGCCCTTGGCTGCGACGTCGGGCTGAACGAGTCGCTCGGCGAGGATCCGGGCCCCGGCCAGAACACGTTCCTGACGCTCACGGAACTCCTCGGAAGCTGCGATCTTGAACGCCACGGCCTTGCCGGCGATGACGTGCTCGAGCGGTCCGCCCTGTTGGCCCGGGAACACGGCCGAGTTGATCTTCTTGGCGATGTCGGCGTCGTTGGAGAGGATGATGCCGCCGCGCGGACCAGCGAGCGTCTTGTGCGTGGTGGACGTGGTGACGTGGGCGTGCGGGACCGGCGAAGGGTGCAGTCCGGCGGCCACCAGGCCCGCGAAGTGGGCCATATCCACCATCAGGTAGGCGCCAACGGAATCGGCAATCCGGCGGAATTCAGCGAAGTCCAGCTGCCGCGCATATGCGGACCAGCCGGCAACGATCAGTGCCGGTTTGTGCTCCTGCGCCAGGCGCTCAACCTCGGCCATGTCCACGGTGTGGGTGTCCTCGCGGACGCCGTAGGGGACCACGTTATAGAGCTTGCCGGAGAAGTTGATCCGCATGCCGTGCGTGAGGTGGCCGCCGTGAGCCAGGTTGAGGCCCATGATGGTGTCGCCGGGCTTGATGAGCGCGTGCATCACCGAGGCGTTGGCCTGGGCGCCGGAATGCGGCTGGACGTTCGCGTAGTCGGCCCCGAACAGGGCCTTGATGCGGTCGATCGCCAGCTGCTCGATCACATCAACGTGCTCACAGCCACCGTAGTATCGCTTGCCCGGGTAGCCTTCAGCGTATTTGTTGGTCAGCACCGAACCCTGTGCCTGCATCACGGCCACGGCGGTGTGGTTCTCGGAGGCGATCATTTCCAGGCCGTCGCGCTGGCGACCCAGTTCGTCGTCGATCTTCGCGGCGATCTCGGGATCCAGCTCGGACAGCTGGGCATCCAGCGACGCCGAAACCACCTGCTGGTAGTCAGTGACAGATACCGGGTTCACAGTTCCCCACCGTTCGTTGCAGCGTATTCTTCGGCCGACATGAGCGGCCCTTCCTCCGTGGCGGCCACCTTGAACAGCCAACCGGCACCGTAGGGATCGTTGTTGATCAGGGCCGGATCGCCGACGACGGCGTCGTTGATCTCGGTCACCTCACCGGTCACGGGCGAGTACAGATCGGACACCGACTTCGTCGATTCCACCTCGCCACACGTCTCGCCTGCGGTAACTGTGGAGCCAACCTCGGGCAGGTCCACATACACAATGTCGCCCAGGGCATCAGCGGCAACCGCGGAAATCCCGATCCCCACAGGCCCGTCGCCATCAATAGCAACCCACTCGTGCTCAGCCGAGTACTTCAATTCAGCAACTACCTTGCTCATAAGATTCCTTCTCTCACTAACTTAAGACTTTCAAGATCATCCGCGGCAGGTGCCCCATCCCCCAGCGCTTAGGGGTTCAAACAGCGCCACCATCCACAACGGTTCGGGTCCGGCGACCAGCAGCATGCGTCTAAGGGAGCGTCGCGTCCGTCCAGCGGGCGCCCATGCGACCGAGCATGCAGAGGTCGGCGGTCCCGAAGACCCGGGCTACTTTTGGCGCTTGTAGAACGGCAGCGCGACGACTTCGAACGGCTCCGCTTTGCCGCGAAGGTCGACGTCGACGATGGTGCCGGGCTCGGAATGTTCGACGTCGACATAGGCCAACGCGATCGGGTAACCGAGGGTGGGGCTTGGCTGGCCGGAGGTGACTTCGCCGATCAGGGAGCCGTCTTTGAGCACGGAGTAGTGGGCGCGGGCGGCGCGACGTCCGGTGCCCCTGAGGCCCACGAGCTTCTGCCCCAGAGTGGATCCGACGCCGGCGGCCTTGATGGCGGTCAGTGCATCGCGGCCAATGAAGTCGCTTTCCTTGGCCAGGGAGACTACGGGGCCGAGGCCTGCCGCGTAGGCGTTGACGTGGCGGGAAAGCTCGTTCCCGTAGAGGGGCATCCCGGCTTCCAGGCGCAGGGAGTCGCGGGCAGCGAGTCCGGCGGGGATGAGTCCGTGGCCTTCGCCGGCTTGGAGCAGCGCTTCCCACAGGCCAGGCGCATCGACGTTGGGGAGGTAGATTTCGAAGCCATCCTCACCGGTGTACCCGGTGCGGGCCAGCAGGAGGTCCTGCCCGTTGATGGTGACCTCCACGGCCGCGTAGTACTTCAATTCGGTGACCAGCGTGTGCTGCTCTGCCGGGACCAGTTCAAGCAGGATTGCCTCGGCATTCGGGCCCTGCACGGCGATGAGCGAGGTTTCCGCGGAGGCGTTTTCCACCACGACGTCGAAACCGGCTGAGCGCTCCAGCAGTGCCGCAGCAACCACCTTCGCGTTGCCCGCGTTGGGTACCACCAAGTACTTGTCCACGCCGTCCTCGGGCGAGGGCCGACGGTAGGTGATGAGGTCGTCAATGATGCCGCCGTCTGCGTTGCAGATCAGCGAGTATTTGGCTTTGCCCACGGCGACAGCGGACAACTTGCCCACCAGCGCGTAGTCCAGGAACGCCCCCGCTTCGGGGCCGCTGACCCAGACTTCGCCCATGTGGGAGAGGTCGAACAACCCTGCGGACTTGCGGACTGCGTGGTGTTCGGCGAGCTCGGACTCGTACTTCAGGGGCATCTGCCAGCCACCAAAGTCCGTAAACGATGCGCCGGCCTTTTTGTGCTGCTCGTAAAGCGCGGTGTAATTCTCAGACATGTCGGGAGTCCTTAGTTTTCGAAGTCAGAAGTGTTCTCGAATGCTTCGAGAGGCGGGCAGGAGCACACAAGATTCCGGTCACCAGCGGCGCCGTCGATCCTGCCGACCGGCGGGAAGTACTTGTCCTGCTTGAGGTGGTGGACGGGGAACGCGGCCTGCTCACGCGGGTAGTCACGCCCCCAGTCGGAACTGACGACGGCGGCAGCCGTGTGCGGTGCGTTGCGCAGCGGCGACTTCTCAACAGTGAAATCACCGCTGGCCACCTGCTCGATCTCGGCACGGATGGTGATCATGGCTTCGATGAACCGGTCGATCTCGGCCAGGTCCTCGGATTCGGTGGGTTCCACCATCAAAGTCCCCGCCACCGGGAACGCCAGGGTGGGGGCGTGGAAGCCGAAGTCGATCAGGCGCTTGGCCACATCCTCGGCTGTCACGCCGGTGCGCGCGGTCAACTCGCGGAGGTCCAGGATGCACTCGTGGGCCACAAGTCCGCCCTCGCCCGTGTACAGGATGGGGAAGTGCTCATCCAGGCGGGAAGCAACGTAGTTGGCCGCGAGAAGGGCCGACTTGGTAGCTTCGGTGAGTCCTTGGCCACCCATGAGCTTCACGTACGCCCAGGAAATCGGCAGGACACCGGCGGAGCCATAACGCGAAGCGGAAATCGCGACGCCATGACCGGGTTCGTGCGCCGCTTTGTTCGCGTCGCCCGGCATGAACGGAGCCAAGTGGGCCTTCGCAGCAACAGGGCCGACGCCGGGTCCGCCGCCGCCGTGCGGGATGCAGAAGGTTTTGTGCAGGTTCAGGTGTGAAACGTCGCCGCCGAACTTGCCCGGCTGGGCCAATCCAACCAGCGCGTTGAGGTTGGCGCCGTCAACGTACACCTGGCCGCCGGCTGCGTGGATGGCGTCGCAGACTTCGCGGACATCGGCGTCGTACACACCGTGGGTGGACGGGTAAGTGATCATGATGCAGGACAGCACGTCCTTGTGGGCCTCGATTTTCGCGGCCAAGTCGGCGTGGTCAATGGTGCCGTCAGCAGCCGTGGCCACCACAACAACCTTCATCCCGGCCAGCACAGCGGACGCCGCGTTGGTGCCGTGGGCCGACGCCGGAATCAGGCAGACGTTGCGCTGCTCATCACCGCGGGACAGGTGGTACCCGCGGATCGCCAGCAGACCGGCAAGCTCACCTTGGGAACCGGCATTCGGCTGGATGGAAACCTGGTCGTAGCCGGTAATCTCCGTGAGGTCCGCCTCCAGGTCCTCGATCAGTTCGCGCCAACCAGCTGTCTGGTGGTCCGGAGCGAACGGGTGGATGGAAGCGAACTCCGGCCAGGAGATAGCTTCCATCTCAGCGGTGGCGTTCAGCTTCATGGTGCACGAGCCCAGCGGGATCATGGTGCGGTCCAGCGCGAGGTCCCGGTCTGACAGCTTGCGGATATAGCGCAACAGCTGCGTCTCGGAACGGTGCGTGTTGAACACCGGGTGCTGCAGGAAGTCGGACGAGCGGACGACATCAGCGGGCAGTTCGAACCCGGCTGCGTCGCCCACCGGACCGGCGCCAAAGGCGACGGCTACCGCAGAGAGGACCTCCGGCGTCGTGGTTTCATCCACGGAGACTCCAACCGTGTCCGCATCGATGAGCCGCAGGTTGATGCCGCGGGCTTCAGCAGCGGCGATCACCTTCTCAGCCTTGCCGGGAACGCGCACGGTGAGGGTGTCGAAGAAGGCCTCGGAGACGAGTTCGCGGCCGGCCTTCTGCAGGGCCGCAGCCAAAACGCGGGCGTGGCCGTGGACGGTCTCGGCGATCGCCTTCAGGCCCTCGGGACCGTGGTAAACCGCGTACATCGAGGCGACGATCGCCAAGAGAGCCTGCGCGGTGCAGATGTTGGACGTGGCCTTTTCGCGGCGGATGTGCTGCTCACGGGTCTGGAGTGCCAGTCGGTAAGCCGGGACGCCGGCGTTGTCCTTGGAGACACCCACGATGCGGCCGGGAAGCGTGCGCTCCATGCCTTCACGGACGGCCATGTAGGCAGCGTGCGGGCCGCCGAAGAACAGCGGGACGCCGAAGCGCTGCGCGGTTCCGACGGCGATGTCCGCACCTTGTTCGCCTGGGGGCGTGATGAGCGTGAGCGCCAGCAAGTCGGCGGCAACCGTGACCAGCGCGCCGCGCTCCTTCGCAGAAGCAATCACAGAGGAGTGGTCGAACACGCGGCCGGAAACGCCGGGCTGCTGCAGGACGACGCCGTTGATGTCGCCGTCGGGCAGTCCGGCCGAAAGATCAGCAATCTGGACTTCGAAGCCCAGTGCCTCGGCGCGGCCCTTCACAATGGCGATGGTCTGCGGGAGGAGGTCAGCGTCCAGGACGGTCTTGCCATCCTTTGCAGCCTTGTTCTTGTTGGCCCGGCGCATGAGCAGCACAGCCTCGGCCACGGCGGTGGCCTCATCCAGCAGCGAAGCGTTGGCGACGGGCAGTCCCGTGAGGTCCTGCACCATGGTCTGGAAGTTCAGGAGAGCTTCGAGGCGACCCTGGGAAATTTCCGGCTGGTACGGCGTGTAGGCCGTGTACCAGGCGGGAGCTTCGAGGATGTTGCGGCGGATAACGGGCGGTGTGACGGTGTCGTAGTAGCCCTGCCCGATCATCTGGACAGCGGTCTTGTTCTTCGATGCGAGCTTGCGGAGCTCGGCGAGGACCTGCACCTCGGTGAGGGCGTCCTGCAATTTCAGGGCAGTTTCCTGGCGGATGGAATCGGGGACGGCGACGTCTACCAGGCCGTCGACAGAGTCGTAGCCGATGGCCTTGAGCATGGTGTCAACGTCGGCTTGGCGACGGGCGCCGATGTGCCGGTCCGCGAAGGCGGTGGGGGTTGATTGAACAGTCAAGAGGAACTCCATGATTCAGGCGCCCAGTGAGCGCCACGATGATGTGGGGTTCCTCCCCGCTCTGTATTGGACCTGAGAGATTCCGCAGGGATGGTTTCCTGCTTGCACCGTCGGTGAGCCCGGTTGCCCGGACTGCTTTCCAGAGTTGCCTAACCGCGGCGGTACATGGGCCTGAGAGATTCCTGGGGAGGATTTGCTCCTACGGCGCCTGACTGGATGTACCGGCAGGACTCTCCCGCCGCAGATCAAAAGCGTTGCATCACCATGAGTGACACGCTTCACACCATAGCGGGTTGTTTTGAAAAAGCGCAAGCAAGGTGCGGCTACTGATGCATGGCTTCATGAATCTGCAACGCGAACCACAACTGGGCAACGGTGGACGTTTCGCCCATGTCCAGCCCCGTCAGCTCGCCGATTTTCCGGATCCGGTAGATGATGGTTTGCCGGTGCGCGAATAACGCTGAAGCAGTTTTTTGCCAGGAACGTTGCGAGTCCAAATACGTCCTCAGCGTGAGAAGCAGATCGCCGTCCTGGCCCTGCTCGTAGTCGAAAATCGGGCCGAGGAGACGCCGGACCAGCGCGGCCCCTTCCTCGAAACCGGTGAGCCCCAGCCACGATGGCCCCTCCGCGTAGCGGGCCAACCCCAGCTTGTTGGCCCGGGCTGAACCGAGCGCCCAGAGGGACTCCTGCAGCGCCCTTTGGATACCCGTAACGTCCGCCGGCGCACTGATCCCGATCGCGGCGTCCGCCCCGGCACAATGGACCAAGACGTCGTCCGGCACGCCTGCGGGCACCACCACGTGGAGCCTGTTGTTCCGCTTCAACGACGCCGACGCAACCCCGTGCCGCCACAGTTCGATGTGCACGTCAGCCAGCCCGCCGACGTCGTCCGCTGCTTTATCCGCGGCGTTCGCGGTCATGGAGGCGAGCAGGAAATCCTGGGGCGTCACCTCGAAAGCTGCCAGGCGGCTCTCCATCTCGGCCGCGCCCAAACGCCCATCCATGGCTTGCAGCAGGAACTCACCGGCAAGCCGGTGGCGGCCTTCCAACGACAAAACGATGCGCGAAAGCTGCAGTCCCAGAACAGTCGCCGCGTGGAGGAGTACGACGGCGTCCGGGTGCGGTTCGCTGTTGGGCAGCACCACCAGGAGCGCGTTGGCGTGCGTGGGAATGTCCATGGTGAGCACGTGCCTGCCGCGGATGCGGTGCCACTGGAAGTTCTTCCCGGCCAGGCCCACCTGCCCGGACAACGGTGCCCATTCCTCGGCGAGGAAGACGGGGAGTGATTGGCCGTCCGGGTGCCAGGGATGGAGGCATCGGCGGTCCACTACGAAGAGTTCGGCGTCGAGTTCGGTTGATAGCCGCTGGACGAGGCTCTGCCAATGGTCCTCGGACGCTCCGGCGGTGCGGAGAAGATCGTAAACGCGGGCTGTCTGCCGTAAACGGCGGGACTCTTCGAGCAGCGAGGATTCGGCCACCGAACGGGCTATCGCGATGAACGGCAGCGGATACGGGATGTTGATCAGGGGCAGCGGGAGCCGGTTGCAGGCCTCCAGGAACTCGTCCGTGAGCGGCGGTGCGTGCATCTTTTCGCCGATCGCCAACGCGCTGGCGCCACTGTCCATCAACGCTTCGGCGAGCGCTACTTGGCCGGCCGCATCAGGGGGAATGGAGAGGCCGTTGGTCATCATGAGCTCCCCACCGGTGACCCACTCCCACAGCCTGGGGAGGTCCGAGGTGTGAGCCCAGGTGATCCGGTTGTCCAGGCCTGCCGCTCCTGCGGTGAGGGTGAGGCCCAGCTGCGGCTCGGCGATGAGTTCCGCAACGGTAATCGCCATACTTTGCCCCGATTCCTGTTCAGCGCGCCCTGCCGGGCCGCCGTTTTTAGCGGCACTTAGACATTCGTCTAAACGGCTCGACCATTTGTAGTCAATGTACCGGTATCCGGCGTGATCCGCGTCACCAACAATGGAATTACTTACTTCCCGCTCAACGGCGAGCACCCCTCAACCCAAGGATCCGTCAATGACAACGCACCAGCCCATCGGCCCTGTCGACGCAACCAAAGTCCCCCGGTATGCAGGACTCGGCACCTTCGCCCGCCTCCCCCAAATCGACCGCGTCCCGGACTACGACATTGCGATCGTCGGCGTACCGTTCGACGGCGGAACCTCCTTCCGCCCCGGCGCCCGTTTCGGTCCTGCCGCAGTCCGCGAGGCCTCCCGCCTCCTGCGTCCCGGCTACCACCCGGAGCTCGACGTTGAACCGGTGTACGAAGCCCAAGTGGTGGACGCCGGCGACATCGCCTGCACCCCCTATGACATCACCCGGGCAGTCCGTGAGATCGAAGAGCAGGCATTGCCTTTGATCAGCGGAGGCAACGGGCTCAGCGGAGACAAGCGGCTCATCTCCATCGGCGGTGACCACACCATCGCCCTGCCCATGCTGCGGGCGTTGAACAAGGTCCACGGCCCGGTGGCGCTGCTGCACTTCGACGCACACCTGGACACTTGGGACACCTATTTCGACCAGCCCATCACGCATGGAACCATCTTCCGGCGCGCGTTCGAGGAAGGCCTGCTGGTGGAGGACAAGTCCATGCACGTGGGTATCCGCGGACCCGTCTATGATCGCAACGACTTCCTCCGCGACCACGAATTCGGCTTCCAGATCATCCGTTGCTCGGACCTGGACGTGATCGGCGTTCCGGCAGCCATCCAGCGGGTGAAGGACCGGCTCGGCGACACCCCCGTGTACGTTTCCATCGACATCGATGTCCTGGACCCCGCATTCGCCCCCGGCACGGGCACCCCGGAAATGGGCGGGCTCCACTCCCGCGAACTCCTGGCCCTGCTCCGCGGACTGAACGGCATCAACATCGTGGGCGCCGACGTCGTGGAAGTCGCTCCGGCGTACGACCATGCGGACATCACCACCGTCGCGGCCGCCACCTTGGTGTTCGATCTGCTGGGCCTGATGGTGAACCGCAGCAAAGCAGACGCCACAGCCGTCCGTGAACTTGCCTCGGCATCCCGGAGTGCGTCATGAGCACCGCCCCAACAACTGAAGTTCCCCGGCTGGAGGACAAGACCATCCAGCCCATCCCGGCCAACGAGCGCCATGGCAAGGCAAGGGACCTCTTCACCATCTGGTTCGGCTCCAACATCATGATCATGACCATCGTGACCGGCGGACTCGCCACCACGGTGTTCGGCCTGGGCTTCGTTCCGGCGATCGTGGGCATCATCATCGGCAACGTGGTGGGCGGCATCTTCATGGCGCTGCACTCGGCCCAGGGCCCGCAACTGGGCGTGGCGCAGATGATCCAGACCCGCGGCCAGTTCGGTTCTTTCGGGGCTCTGTTGATCGTGGTCATCGTGGTTGTCATGTACGTCGGGTTCTTCGCAGCGAACCTGGTGTTTGGAGGCGAAGCGATGGCCGCCGTCAGCCCGGGCATCAGTGTTGACGCGGGCATCATCATCATTGGGGTGGTGAGCGTGATCGCGACCATCTTCGGTTACCGTCTCATCCACGCCTATGCACGTGTCCTCAGCGTCGCGGCCGGATTGGCCTTGTTGCTGGCGTTCGGTTGGATCCTGGTGGTCCACGGACTGCCCGCCAACTTCCTGGAGACGGGCAACTTCAACTGGGTGGGCTTCATGGGCACCATCTCCGTCTCGGCCCTGTGGCAGCTGGCTTACGCGCCCTACGTCTCTGACTACTCGCGTTACATGCCGCAAGGCACGGGTTCCGCTCCCGCTTTCTGGGCCTCCTATTCAGGCTGTGTCCTGGGAACCCTCTTCCCCATGATCCTCGGCGCCTTGGTAGGCACTTTGGCCGTCTCCATGAGCACCGGCGACGTCGAAATCGTCGGCAGCCTGGGAGCCCTGCTTCAGCCGTGGACGCTGATCATCGTCGGAATCTTCTGCCTGGGCGTCGCGGCGTCTAACGCCATGAACCTGTACTGCGGCGTCCTGTGCATCCTCACCATCGGGCAGACGTTCAAGCCAAGCTGGCTGCCACGCGCCAAGACCCGCAGCATCGCCGCGATCATCCTCTTCGTCGTCGCCGTCTCCATCGCCCTCTTTGCCCGCGACAACTTCATCCTCTTCTACACCAACTTTCTCTCCTTCCTGATGTACGTCCTGGTCCCTTGGACGGCCATCAACCTGGTGGACTACTACCTTCTGCGGCACGGCGAGTACCGAGTTGAAGACTTCTTCAAGCGCGACGGCGGTGTGTACGGGCGGTTCAATTGGGTCGCCATCGGATCCTATATAGCAGGCGCGGCGATCCAGGTGCCATTCTCGGCAACCGCCATCTACACAGGTCCGTTGGCCGCGGCGCTGGGCGGCGTGGACATCTCCTGGATCGTCGGCCTCGTGGTGGTCGCTCCCCTTTATTACGTCGCGGCCAGGGTCTTCGGCAAGAAGACAGAAGCCGCCCCCTTTCCCTCATCTGCCCTCGCCGCAGACCTCATCTGACCAGACTTCATCTGACCAGCCCCTCCCCTGACCAGACCTCCCCTGAAAGCGAATCACCATGACTGCCACCCAGACCGAACAGTTCACCGTCCAGCCCTTCACCGTCCGACGCTCCTCCGGTTCTCCAGATATCGACAGTGTCCTTCCTCTGCCGCTTGCTCCGGCGGGGCACTTCATCAACGGATCCTTCGTCCCAGGCTCCACGGGCCTGCTGATCGACGTCGTGGATCCCACCACGGAGCGGGTCATCGCCTCCGTCCAGGCGGGAACCGCCGGTGATGTGGACGCCGCCGTTGCTGCCGCCGTCGTGGCCCAAAAGACCTGGGGTGCCACCACCCCGAAGGAGCGCGCGGATGTCCTGAACCTCATCGCGAACATCGTTGAGGAGAACCGGGAAGCGTTTCAGGTCATCGAGTCGGCCAACACCGGCAAGCCGCAGGCCGTGTCCGAGGACGATGTCTCCAGCACCATCGACACCTTCCGCTTCATGGCCGGCGCCTCGCGCACCCTGACTTCCATGGCCGGCGGCGACTACGCCACGGACCACACCTCAGTGATTCTCCGCGAACCCGTGGGCGTGGTGGGCGTCATCACTCCGTGGAACTACCCGCTGCTGATGGCCGCGTGGAAGATCGCGCCCATCCTCGCAGCCGGCAACAGCATTGTCATCAAGCCGTCCGAGCAGACCCCGCTGTCCACGTTGAAACTGGTGGAAGTGCTGGCCGGACGCATTCCTGATGGCATCCTCAACGTGGTCACAGGCCGAGGACGGACGGTAGGGCAGAGGCTCTCCGAACACCCGGACATTGCGTTGGTGGCTCTCACCGGAAGCGTCGTCAGCGGCCAGGCAGTGGCCGAAACCGCCGCGAAGTCCGTGAAGCGCGTCCACTTGGAACTCGGCGGCAAGGCTCCTGTTGTCGTCTTCCCCGACGCCGACCTCCGCGCCGCAGCTGCCGGTGTGAGAAATGCAGGGTTCTGGAACGCCGGCCAGGACTGCGGCGCTGCCTGCTGCGTCCTGGTTCACGAGTCCGTAGCGGAAGAATTCACCGAACACCTGGTCCGTGAGGTCAGCACCCTGGTGATCGGCGGTCCCGAGGCGGGCGACGACGTCGAAATCGGCCCCATGATCTCCCTCCCTCACTTCGAGCGGGTCAAGGAATCCCTGGCAGAAGCCCGCGCCGCCGGCCTCAACATCGCTCTTGGTGGTTCCGCATTGGAGGGCCCCGGCTACTTCATCGAGCCAACGGTCATCAGCAACGTCCCGGCCGGGGCGCACATCGCCACGCACGAAATCTTCGGCCCCGTGGTCACCGTGGAAACGTTCAGCTCCACCGAGGAAGCCGTGACCCGCGCCAATGAGAGCCCCTACGGATTGTCGGCCTCCGTATGGACGCGCGATTCAAGCCTTTCGCTCCGCATTCCCAAGCAGTTGGACTTCGGCACCGTGTGGGTCAATGCGCACTTGGTCCTGGCGTGCGAGGTACCGTGGGGCGGGTTCAAGGGTTCCGGCTACGGCCGCGACCTCTCGCTCTACGCCTTGGATGACTACTCGCGCACCAAGCACGTCATGATCAACCACGGCGCGTAAGCGTACAGACAAGCAACGGAGCTTTCACCATGACCACTCATGTTTCCCGGGGATCGGGCGCATCGGCCGCAGCCACTCCCACAGTCCCTTTCACCACGGACGTCACGTGGACCAACTGGGGCGGTAACCAGAGCGCGACGCCGGCCTTCACCGTGCGGCCCAGGAATGAACAAGAAGCCCTCGACGCCGTCCGTTTCGCCATCCGTGAAGGCTTGCCTGTGCGGGCGGTCGGTTCAGGGCACTCGTCCTCACCGTTGGTTCAGACCGGCGGGGTCCTGATGGACATGTCCGGGCTCTCTGCCATCACCGGGACTGATCGCGTGGGGCGCCGAGCCCGCGCACTGGCCGGCACCACCATCAATGCGTTCGGGGACGCTTTGTGGGACAAGGGACTGGCGCTCAGCAACCAGGGCGACATCGACAAACAGCAGATCGCAGGGGCGCTGGCCACCAGCACCCACGGCTCCGGTAAGGACCTGGGCAGCTTCTCCTCCAAGCTGCGCTGGGTGAAGCTGATCAACGGCTATGGCGAGATCGTGGAGATCGGCGAAGGCCAGCTGCGGGAACTCCGTGCCGCACAGACAGCCCTTGGAACGTTGGGGATCTTCCTGGAAGTCGAGTTGGCCGTGGAGGACAGCTACTACCTGCAGGAACAGATCACTTACCCAACGTGGGCGGAAACCACCTCCACGTGGCAGGCCGATATTGATGACAACCGGCATTACTCCTTCCTGTGGTGCCCGGAGGACGACTCGTGTGAACTCCTGGACCTCCCCGGTTCCCCGGATCACAGCATGGGTGGCCGCAGTTACACCAAGCGGTACAACGTGGCTTCCGTCCAGGATGAAAGCGAACTCTCCTCCGTGGAGGGTGCCCGACTGGACCGTTCCTACCGGATCTACCCGGGCGGCTTCACCACGCAGTTCCACGAACTTGAATACTTTGTTCGCAGCGAAGACGGCTTGGTGGCCGTCGAGGCCATCCAGGACCTGATCCGCAACAAGTACCCAGAGCAGAAGTATCCCGTGGAGGTCCGCTGGGTGAAGTCCGACGACGCCTACATGTCCCAGTTCCAGGGCCGCGACAGCACCGTCATCACCCTCACCACCGAGCCCGGGACCGACTACTGGCAGTTCTTCCGGGACGCCGACGCCGTGCTGCAGGAATTCGAACCCCGCGCCCATTGGGGAAAGATCCATTTCATGACCCGTAGCCGCCTGGAACACCTGTACCCGGAGCTGGACACGTTCATCCAGGTTCGTCGGGAGTTCGATCCCCGCGGAATGTTCCTCAACGACCACACGCGGGCGCTGCTCGCCTGACGAGTACTGCTCTGCCTGGGGGCCTGATTGCCTGCCGGGATGTGAGAGAACCAGCCCTCTCTCACATCCCGGCCCCTTCCAGCCAACCCTCTCTCACCTCCCGGTTACACGCCCTGGAAACCTCCGAGTGGTAGTTTGATCTCTGCTGAGGCAGACACCCGCACCCAATCGGAGGACCATCCATGTTTAAGGGTTTCAAGGACTTCATACTTCGCGGCAACGTGATCGAGCTGGCCATCGCCGTCGTTATCGGCAGTGCGTTCACTGCGCTGGTCGGAGCCTTCACCAACCACATCATCAACCCAGTGATCGCCGCCGCCGGTGGCATGAACGCCGAGGGCCTGGGCTTCAAGATCTGGGAAAACAACCCCGCTACGTTCGTCGATTTCGGCGCTGTACTGACCGCGCTGGTGACCTTCGTGATCACCGCTGCCGTGGTCTACTTCATTTTCGTAGCGCCCATGAACAAGATCAATTCTCTGGTCAAAGACCGCCTCTCCACTGAGGAGCCGGAAGAAGAGCCGTTGCCGGCAGACACCGCACTTCTGGCCGAAATCCGCGATCTGTTGAAGGATGCCGCTGCCGCCCGCAACGCAGGCCACGCTTCCGATGTGGACGCGGACTTCGATTCCGACCGCACCCACTAGAACTGGCAACACCCAGGACGGGCAGCTCGTTGCGAGCGTTCCTTCCCAGTTGCTTGGCCTGAGCCCGGCGTTCTCCCCGCGAGAACGCCGGGTTCTTGCGTTTCCGGCCCGGCGACGCGCGCACCAACCGGGAAGGAGCAGGCGCCCGCCGCTGGAAACAGCCCCTCTCCACGGAAACCTGCCTGTCCTCAGAACGTGACCGCGGGGCAACGGGATTGAAACAGGGGCAGTGCAGCATGAAAACATGAAGCCCAATCCGAGCACTCCCGTCACCGCGGATCTCTTGTGTGATGTCTGCGGTCAATTGCCCGAAGCTTCCAAAGCCCGGCTGACGCTCGCGAACATCGCGGTCATGCTTCCCATCGAATTGCTGGTCCATGCGGCAGTGGTTGGAACCCATCTGCCCTACGTGGCCAAGGTCCTGCTGCTGGCAGTCACCGCCACGGTATTGGTCATTTGGGTGGCTGAACCGTCCGCTGCCAAGGTCCTCCGACGCTGGCTGCACGCGCCGGCGCTCCGTCAGCGACGCAAGCTTCACCTCGCTCCAGCCCTGTGGCGCGCCCGGACTGTCCTGTTGGACCAGCCGGGGTCCCTGCAGAAGGTCACGCAGTCCCTCGCCAAAATGGACGCCAACATCCTTAGCCTTCACGTCCACCCGATGACCGGAACCGGCTCCGCTCAGAAAGGCCTCTCAGCTCAGACAGGTCCCGGCGAACGGGTGATGGACGAGTTCGTTCTCTCCACGCCGGGCGAAATTACTGAGCAGGAACTGCTGAAAGCACTGAACGACGGCGGCGGGCATGAGTCACATGTTTGGTCCACCACTGCTTTGGCCATGGCCGACGGTCAAACCAAAGCGCTGAGCCTCGCCACCCGCATTGCGGGGAACCCTAAGGAGCTCCCGATGGTGGTTGCCGAGCTCCTGTCCGCGAAAGTAGTTCCCTTCGATCCTGAACACCCCACACCGGAGGCGAGCGCCGCCGTCGGGCCTTCCGGCGACATCCTCAAAATCCCGACGGCGTGGCACGGCCCGCTGCTCTTCTCCAGACCCGGCGAGCCATTTTCGCCCGCCGAATCGGCACGCGCGCACAGGTTGGCCGAACTCGCGGAAATCCTGGCGCACACTCCTGCCGTCTCCACGGTCCCTCCCGGTTAGTGCACCGGAAAGCACCTAATTCCGCGCGAAACGCCGGCGTCACCACACCCCGAATGCAAGTAAGTGGGCAGGAGCGCTCACGTCCCCACCGGAACTCAGTCCTCGTCAATCTTTTCGAGAAGCTTTCCCAGGGCATCAAGAATGTCGTCGTAGTCGTACTGGCCGGCTCTGCTCTCGGCCGAGATCACTCCACAGCGATGAATCTTCTTGAAGTCGCCGATGGGGAATTTATAGTGGCCCTTTTGGTCCTCGGGATGGTCGTCGTCCACGCCCAGAAACCATTTGGAGTACTCGGCGTGACCATGCTTGTCCAGAAAGGCGTTTTCATCCTTGGTGGCGGGAGCGTGTTGGCTCCAGTCATCGCGGCTGTCCTTAACCACCTTGCCGTCGCGGATCAGGTGCTTCGCGTGCCCAAAAGCCTTCTTATTGAGTTTCACGGTCATGGCGCAACCTCGTTTGGATGTGGCGGTTCGGCCTAGGCGGTAATTCGTACGCCGCAGCTTTATAACGTTCAACTCGTACGGTTCAGCATAAGACCATCGCGGACTGTCGGAGAAGCCCCGATAGTCGCCCGGGATTCAATCCAGGACCTCAGCTCATGAGCCGGACCCAGAGGCCCACGCCGCGTTCTTTCATCACCAGCCGCCGTTGTGTCGCCCCCGTTTGAGCGAGCCACAGCACCGTGCCGTCAGCAGTGACCGCTTCCACCGTGCCCTGATCCAGGACGTCGTCGCCATCCCAGATCTGGACCGTTTGCCCAACCAGCAACCGCCAGTTGTTCACCCTCTTGCCCCGCGCCGGATTGAAGCGCGACCCTAACAGCGAATCCTCTTTACCGTTCTGCAAATGGATGCCTCCTCGCCTGCTGTACAAACTTTTCCTTGAAAGGTTCCTGTACAAGACCTGTGCAATGTCGGCTCAGTCCATGACGGAAAATCGTCGCCGGATTGAAGAGAGATAGGTCTCCTCAGCCGGTAGCGGCGGTGATGCGGCAAGGGACGACGAGTAAGAAACGCTGACGGAGAAGTCATCGGTTGACCTCCGCATCGGTCTCCGTGAGCGCGCGCCCGGCGAGAAAGATGATGAGGAGGGCCATCGCGGTCAGCGCCGAGGCAACCCAAACCGGAGCCAGCAAACCCAGCCCGGTCGCGAGCCCCAAGGCACCGAGCACCGGCCCCGCGGCAGCCCCGATATTCAAGGCTGCGGTTGCGTACGAACCGCTCATCGTCGGCGCACCCGAGGCTGCATACAACACACGCGTGATCACGGTGCTGCCGACGCCGAAGGACAGGAAGCCCTGGACGAGGACGAGGACCATAAGCGCAGCGGGATGCGACGCGGCCAAGGCCATCACGATCCAGCCTGCCAACAGCAGTGGTCCACCGACTGCGAGCACCATCCCAGGACGTTGATCTGACATCCGTCCTGCGATGGTGACGCCAAGGAAGGACCCGATGCCGAACATCACCAGGGCCACGGACACCCATCCTTCGGCCAGACCCGCGGTCTGGGTCACGACGGGTGCCAGGAAGGTGAATGCCGCAAAGGTCCCTCCGTTGATCAGCGCTCCGAGCACCATGGCCAGGATGAGCCGCGGCGTCGCCAGCTGTCTGAGTTCGGCACGGAGCCTTGGAGAAGACGCGCCGGCCACCGTTTGGCCTGCAGTGTTGGTGATGCCTCGAATGACTCCGAGGAGCGCGGGAACACAGAGGATGGTGATGGCCCAGAAGGTGGCTCGCCAACCCAGCTCTGTGCCGAGCAGTGCCCCGGCGGGGACGCCCGCGACGGTTGCGATCGTCGTGCCGGAAAGGAGGATCGACAACGCTCGTCCCTTCTGGTTCGCTGGCACGAGCGTTGTGGCTGTGCTCAGGGCCAAGGCGAGGAATCCGGCATTGGCAAAAGCACTGAGCACCCGCGTGATGAGGAGGATCGAGAACACGGGTGTCATTGCTCCGAGGACGTGGCTTCCCGCGAACACCAGAAGGCAGACGATCAGGGTGAGCCGCGGTGGCCAGCGGCGGGCAAAGGCCGCCATCACTGGCGCACCGATGACCATGCCGGCCGCGAACGCCGAGGTCAGCAGGCCCGCCGTGCCAACCGGGACGCCAAGTTCGGTAGCTATCGCGGGGAGCAATCCCGCGAGCATGAATTCTGAAGTGCCCATGACGAAGACCGCGAGGGCAAGCATGTAGAGAGCAAAAGGCATCGAGTACTCCGAGGTGAGAGATCAACAAATGGTTCTTGTTGTCACCACGGCCGGCGCCCCTGATAAGCCAGACATACGCCCACACAGAACGTGGGCGTCGCAACTAGCGATACAGACCCAACTAGTGGTTCGGTCGCAACTAGTGGTTCAGTCGCAACTAGTGGTTCAAGGGGCTGGCGGTGTGACCGGCAACCCCTGACTTGTCTGACTCGGGACTCGACATGTCCCAAACACTACCGCTAGAGCGCCTTCACCGCCCCCAGGACCTTGGTCAAGGAGTCTTTTGCATCACCAAATAGCAGGGTGGTTTGGGGCTCATACAACAGTTCGTTCTCTATACCGGCAAACCCGGGGCGCATGGAACGCTTGAGGAACACTACCTGCCGGGCGTCAGCGACTTCCAAAATGGGCATTCCGTAGATCGGCGACCCGGAGGTGGTCTTGGCCGCGGGGTTCACAACATCATTGGCGCCCACCACCAGGGCCACATCGGTGGTCTTGAACTCGGAGTTGATGTCGCTCATCTCCTTCAAGGACTCATACGGCACATTGGCCTCCGCAAGGAGCACGTTCATATGGCCCGGCATGCGGCCGGCCACAGGATGGATAGCAAAGTCAACCTCAATTCCCCGTGCTTCCAGGGCCAAGGCAAGCTCAGCGGCAGTGTGCTGACCCTGGGCGACGGCGAGGCCGTATCCCGGAACGATGATCACCCGCTGCGCATAGCCGAGTAACACTGCCACGTCTTCCGCGCTGGAGGATCGTACGGGCCGCTCGCTCACGGCAGTCGAGCCCGCGGTGGATCCACCCTTGAAGGCCCCGAACATGATGCCCGCGACGCTGCGTCCCATCGCGGCAGCCATGGCCCGGGTCAGGATGGTGCCCGAAGCCCCCACCAGCGTGCCGGCCACCACCAGGAGGACATTGCCCAGCACCAGTCCGGATGCCGCGACGGCCAGGCCAGTGAAGGCATTCAGGAGCGAAATGACAATCGGTACATCAGCGCCACCCACGGGGAGCACCAACAGGATTCCGGCAGCAAGACCCAAAAGCAGCAGGACCAGTGCCAATACCAAGGAGCCGTTCAGGATCACCACCACCCCGGCGCCCACGGCGGCCAGCAGCACCACGGCCATCAGGGCTGGCAGCCCGGGGAACGTCACGGGCCGGGTAGTCATGAGCCCTTGAAGTTTGGCGAAAGTTACCCCGGACCCGGCGAAGGACACCGCACCCACCAGCAGCGTGAAGACGATGGCCAGGCGAACCCACGGATCACCCGTATGAGAGAGTTCCAGCAACGCCACGAGGGCCGCAGCGCCACCGCCCACACCGTTGAAGAGGGCCACGAGCTGGGGCATCTGCGTCATTTGCACCCGGCGGGCCACCGGCGCAGCGACGCCCGATCCCACAGCTATGGCCCCAAGAATCCAAGGAATGTTGTCCAGTTTCACGGAGACAAACACCGTCACCACAGCCAGCAGGGCACCAAATGCCCCAATCAGGTTCCCCCGCCGGGCAGTCCGTGGCGAATTCAGGCCCTTCAGGGCGAGGATGAAGCAGGCCGCCGCGGCGAGGTACAGAAGCGCCGTCCAGGTGGGATTGAGAAGCGTCATTGCCGGCCCTCCTTCTTGACCGGCTCCACGGAGCCGCGATCTTCAGGAACAACAGCGTTCGACGGCGGCCGTTGCCGTCCGCGGAACATCTCCAGCATCCGGTCGGTCACCACGAAACCGCCCACGAGGTTGGCCGTGGCAAGGACAACCGCCAGCAGTGCCACCACCAACACCCAAGGGTCGGCAGCCTGCCCTGCGACGATGATGGCGCCCACCAGAATGATGCCGTGGATCGCGTTGGCGCCTGACATGAGCGGCGTATGCAAGGTGCTGGAGACCTTGGAAACGACTTCAAAACCCACGAACACCGCCAAGACAGTGATCGTCAGCAAACTCATGCCATCCATCAGCGCGCTCCTTCACTGCCAGGCCGGTCGCTGCCAGGATTCGCAGTCTCCCCTGCGAGCGCCGCAAGTGCTTCCGCAGTGGGTGCGTGCCGGACGTGGCCGTCGTGGGTCAGGCATGTTCCGGCCACCACTTCATCCGAGAAGTCCGGGGACACCGCGCCGTCCCGAGTCACGAGGGCCAGGAGGTTGGCCACGTTCTTTGCGAACAGCCGCGAGGCATCAGCGGGCATCGCCGACGCCGCATCCTTGATGCCCACGAGTGTCACTGTGCCTTGGCCGTCGCCCGTAGGGATGGGGATGTCCTGGCCGGGGATGCTTCCTTCAACGTTCCCGCCGGATTCGGCTGCCAGATCCACCACCACGGATCCCGGCCGCATCCCCTGGACCATCTGGCGCGTCACCAAAAGCGGGGCGCGCCGTCCAGGTACGGCAGCAGTGGTAATCAGGACGTCGGCCTGAGCTACGTGCGGCGCCAAAAGGGCCCGCTGCAGGGCACCCCGGTCAGCACTAAGCTCCCTGGCATATCCTCCGGATGCTTCTGCGGTTTCCAGGTCCAGCTTGATGAACGTTCCGCCCATGGATGCGACTTCGTCCGCCGAGGCCGGGCGGATGTCGTTGGCGGAGACCCGGGCGCCGAGCCTTTTGGCAGTTCCAATAGCCTGCAGGCCGGCCACCCCGGCCCCGAGCACCAGCACACGGGCGGGTGGAATGGTCCCCGCTGCCGTCATGTACAGCGGGAAGAACCGGGGCAACCGCGTGGCGGCCTCAAGCACACAGCGATACCCTGCCACCAGGGCCTGCGAGGTGAGCGCATCCATGGACTGGGCGCGGGATATTCGTGGAACCAGTTCCAAGGCAAAAGAGGTAATACCGCTGGCGGCGAGCGCCCGCACAGTGGGCAGCTCCGAGGACGGCGACCCCAGGCCGACGGTGACCGAACCCCGGCGGAGAGCTGCCGCCGTCGACGGCTCCATGGGGCGCACGTGGCAGTAAACATCCAGGGTCCCGAGGTCCAGGGACTGTACTACGGAGGCGCCTGCCTGCCGATAATCATCGTCGCTATGGCCTGAAGCCAGGCCGGCCCCGGACTCCAGCTCAACCTCTAGTCCCAGCCCCACCAGTTGCTTCACCGTTTCCGGCGTTGCGGCAACACGTCGCTCACCGTCGAGCGCCTCGCGCGCTATGCCTGCCTTCACCCGCCACCCCTTTTCCGGAACCCTCCAGAACTCAGTTGGCATGAGTCTATGACTGCGAGGGGCCGGGCGGGAGTAGGGGCTGCGCTATGTGCATAAGTCCACTAGGGTCGGTGGAAGCTGGGACCAACCAGCAACCACACCGTCGACGAGCCGGTTCCGGCCGTGCCGTCGGAAAGGAACGCCACTATGGACACCTTCAAAATCGGTTACTTCGTCGGAAGCCTGGCAAGCAATTCCATCAACCGGGTCCTCTCCAAGGCCCTCATCAGTGTGGCGCCGCCGGAACTTGAGTTCCATGAGATCGCCATCAAAGACCTTCCCTTGTACAGCTCGGATTACGACGCCGATTTCCCACCGGCTGGGCGGGATTTGAAGGATGCCATCGCCGCGTCGGACGGCATCCTGTTCATCTCCCCCGAGTACAACCGCTCCATTCCGGGCGCCTTGAAGAATGCCATCGACTGGGGTTCACGCCCGTGGGGCACCAATTCATTCGCGCGCAAGCCCACCGGAATCATCGGCGCATCGCCAGGTGGCATCGGAACGGCCGTGATGCAGTCGTCCATGCGCAGCGTGTTGAGCTTCCTGGACGCGCCGCAGCTGAATGCACCTGAGGCTTACATCCGCTTCGTCGCAGACGCGTACGACGACGACGGTTCAGTTAAGGACGAAGGAACGGCCGGGCTTCTGCGGCACTACATGGAGGAATACAGCGCGTTTGTACAGCGTGTCCTCGCGGCCAACGCGCCTGGCCACATCGGCGATCCGGAACCGGATTCCGCCAAGCTCACGCGGTAACGCTTCGTCGGGTGCCGCTTGCCACGCCTACAAGCGGCCGGCGGCACCGGCCAAACAGCATCCATAATTCCGGTTGATCAGTATGCTTACTATGTGAGAAATCATGCTAATAACCAGGAGGAACCATGCTTCGCAGATTGGCCATGACCACCCTTGCTGTGACCCTTTTAGCCGGGACTTCACTCTCCACCACCGTTGCAGCGAACGCAGCCGTGGTGACGCAGGGCAGCGTAGCCGCCACCAGCACCCCATCACCCGAACCCAGCAACCCCTCCGGACCGTCTACGGCGACACCCACAGCAGAGCCGACCACCGACGTCTCAAATCCCGCCGGCACGGGGCCGGCCAATCCAGGCACCAGCGAGACCGAGCAGCAAGAACAGACTCGCACCGACGTCGTGCCTTGGGTTCTGGCGGGAGTCGCGGCGGTCATCATCATCGCACTGATCATTTGGACCCTGCGGAACCGGCGCGGGCGGGACAAGGGCATCAGCGACGAGCCGCGCTAGATGCGCCCGCTGGACGCCACGTCCGGCGCCCGGATGGACGTTAGGCGTCCCGCTCCCCCGTCATCAGCTTGCCGATGATGCTGGCTTCCAGGTGCTCCAACAGGTGCCGTGGGTTGTCATAGACTTCCGCGGCACCTGCGTCGCGCAGTTCGGCTTCACTGATTCCACCGCAGGTGAGGGCAATGACGGGCACGCCAATAGCGGCGCCGGCCTTCACGTCCCAGACTGCATCGCCAACAAAGACGGCGCCCTCCGGTGTGAGTCCAAGCTTGTCCAGGCAGGCAAGCAGGATGTCCGGAGCGGGTTTGCTCTCCTTGGCATCGTTGGAACTGGTCCATGCGTCGATGGAGGAACCGGCATCCAGGATGTGGCGGCTCACCTCCAGGTCGCGGTCCTGAGCTGATGATGCCAGCCCCACGGCCAGTCCGGCATGGGAGCAGGCAGCCAGGAGGTCCTGGACTGATTCGAAAGGCCGCAGCGTGGGCCAGAACGTTGAGAATACGGCGCCGTGTGCGGACTTCAGTTCTTCCTGCATGCCCTCCGGGCAGTCAGGGACCAGGCTTTCGATCAGTTTGTCGCCGCCCATGCCGACGCGCCGGTGGATGGCGGACATTTCGATGTCCAGTCCTTCGCGTCGGAACGCCTGCCACCACGCCAAGGCGTGGAAGTAACTGGAGTCGATGAGCGTCCCGTCCACGTCAAAGAGGACTCCGCGCTTCTTTTGTGATGTTGAATCAGCTGCCACAGTTGACCACCTTTGGTTGGGCTTGGGCCTGTACTCGCGCTTGGGCCTGCTCGCCCTGCGCAGCCAGCGCAGAGTCGATCACAGGTTCCTCCAACATCAGAACGGCATACCGTTCAGCCGAAGCCGGGCGAAGAAGCCCCGTCCCTGCAACTTCCCTGATGGCTGCGACTCCCTCAACAGCCTCATCCATGGACGAAAACTGCTTGGAGAGTCCCATCAGCACGTCATCGCCGTCCACCATCAAAATACGAAATTCCCCATCAGGCGTTTCAACCAGTTCCAAATGCCCGGCCATCGCTACCTCCTCGTCTTCGATGCCAATCGGCATAGTAAGACTCCTTAGTATAATCCTTTTGGACATATTACGTAACGCGGGAAATAGGCGTCTGCAACTTGTTGTTGGCACTGGCATGACAACAATCGGAATTATCGGTGCAGGACATATTGGCAGCCAGGTCGCACGAAAGGCCGTCGAACTGGGCTACGACGTCGTCATCAGCAACTCACGGGGACCCGAAACCCTCAGTGAGCTGGTCACGGAACTTGGGCCGCGTGCCCGGGCGGCCACGGCAGTCGAGGCAGCAGCGGCGGGCGATTTCGCCGTCGTGACCGTTCCCCTGAAGAACTACCAGGGCATCCCCACGGAGCCGCTTGAAGGCAAGATCGTCATCGACACCAACAACTACTACTGGGAGCGCGACGGCCGCATTCCCGCGCTGGACAACGGCGAGGCAACCACGTCCGGGCTCCTCCAGAAGCATCTGCCCACCTCCAAGGTAGCCAAGGGCTTCAACCACATCTTCGCCAAGGACATCACCACGGACGGCACACCCGCCGGCACCCCAAACCGCCGTGCACTTGCCACCGCGAGCGACTTCCCCGAAGCCGCGGACCTGGTCACCAAGCTGTACGACGAGTTCGGCTTCGACACCGTCAACATCGGCCCGCTCGAGGACAGCTGGCGCGTGGAGCGCGACCGTCCCGCCTACGTCATCCGCCAGAACGCCGAGGAATTGCGGGACAACCTCGCCAAGGCTCCGCGCACCGTCTAAACCACAACGCACGACGGCGGGCAAGCGGCTTACGCTTGCCCGCCGTCCTTTTTGGGAGGTTCTTTCCGTAAAGCGGAGCGCTTCCAATTTCTGGTGGGAAACCGTGTCACGAATCGGGTCCGGACCGCACTTTATGGATGGCTGCCTCCTCGGATGCCCCGCGCATGGGGCATCCGGGGAGGCAGCTGCCCCTTAGAGCCCCGAACCCGAGGAGTCCCGTGTCCACCAAAATCTCTAACTGGCCTGCAGCAACACCAATGTGGGTGGACCTGGGTGTCGACGACCTCAAGGCCGCCAAGGCTTTCTACTCGGATCTCTTCGGCTGGGAGTTCGTATCCGGCGGCCAGGATTCCGGGGAATACCTCCTGGCGCACGTCGGCGGGCGTGCCGTTGCGGGGCTGGGCCCCAAACAGGATCCGGGAATGCCCACCGTCTGGACCACGTTCCTGGCTTCAGACGATGTGGACGTTACGTCCAAGAAGGTAGTTGCTGCCGGCGGACAGCTGATGGCGCCCCCGTTCGACGTCATGGACTCCGGCCGCATGGCGTTGGCGGTTGATTCCGTCGGCGGGGTCTTTGGGGTGTGGCAAGCCGGCAGCCACATTGGGGCGGAACGCGTCAACGAGCACGGCGCCCTCTGCTGGAATGAACTCCACACCAGGGACTACGCCGCGGCGCGCACCTTCTACGCCGAGGTCTTCGATGTCAGCTACCAGGACGTCACGGAAGAAGGTCTGGTCTACTCCACCATCCGGAGGCCACTGGACGGCCGCGAGGTGGGCGGCGTCCACCACGACACCGACCTCTCCGAGCACACGCCCGGCCACTGGATGACGTGGTTCGCCAGCGACTACGTGGACGGCACTGCCACGCGGGCGTTGGAGCTTGGCGCCACCCTCCTGAGGCCTGTTGCTGAAAGTCCGATGGGACGCATGGCACTTGTCCAGGCTCCGCAAGGCGAAATTTTCGGCATCATCGACGCACCCCGAACCAGCGAATAGCCGGGAACATCAGGCGACGGGTCAGGCTACGGCCGGATCCAAGGCCTCTGCAATGACCTCGTGCGCATGTGCAGCGGCCAGGGGTGACGCCAGGCGATGAACCGCCTGGAACGTCCTGCGCACCTCGGGACCATGCCACTCGGGTGGAAGGTAATCGGTTGGCAGGTTCGGGTCCCGGTAGGGGAACCGGCGCCACATGGTGAGCATCGGAATGTAGTAGCGGAAAGCGTCACGCCGCAGCTCTTCCGTGGACTCGGCCAAGGCAACATCCGGATCTTCGCCCACCCGTTCGGTCCACTGCTGCCCAGCGCCCTGGTACAGCTCAAGGAACTCGGTGAACTGCTCATCGAGTTCCTTGAGGTCCCACCATTCGGAGATTTTGGGTCTCATGGGGCCGTCAAAAACGTAATCGCTGCGGAACAGGTCCACGAACTCGATCAGTCCACTCGCCGTCAACAGTTCCCGGGCCTGCTCCAGCTTGTGTGCCGGCGCGATCCAGACACCGCTGGCCACCGAACCAAATCCCAGCCCGGAAAGAGCGGAACGCAACTGGTGCCTGCGGTTACGCATCGATTCCGGCACGGAGAATACCGCCAGCACCCACGTGTCCACAGGCGCAGGCTGTTCCGGAGCGAAGATCCTCCGGTCGCCTTCACGGAACACATCGCTGACAGATTCGGAAATCTTGTACTTGGCGATTCCGCCCTCACGGACGCTCTTCAGCACACCCTTGGCTTTGAGCCTGGACACTGACGACCTCACGCCGGGGGCGTCGTATCCCAGTGAACCCAGCATGGAAATCAGCGCCGAAACCGGCAATGCATCGCCCGCGTTCCGGCCGTACAGGCCGAAAATCGTGACGAGCAGCTGCTGGTGGCGCACTGGGGGTGCCGGGACGGCGAACATCGAAAGGGTCCTCATTTCCGCGCCGCACATCAGGCGCCAGTCCAGTTCATCATAGGTGCGGGATCCTCTGTGCCCGGCGTAGGCTGAGCGGCATCCCGGCACTTATTCCTTGGAGGTCCCCACCATGACTGATGCGCCAAGCTACCCCGTAGGGGCGCCCTGCTGGGTCGAGTCACTGCAGCCCGACGTCGGGAAAGCCGCAATGTTCTACGGCTCGTTGTTCGGGTGGACGTTCGAGGACGCGTCACCCGCTGATTACCGCGTTGCCCGGCTCGACGGACGACGCGTGGCTGGAGTGGGGCAGGCCCCGCCCATGCTTGACCGCGGCGGGTGGGCCACATACTTCCTCGTGGCGGACCTCGACGAATCGGCGGCTCTCATCGCGGAGGGCGGCGGAAGGCTTCTCGTTGGCCCTACAGACGCTGGCGTTCCGAGAGGGGGGCAAAGGCGAGCGTTCAGCACTGTTTGCCGATCCCAGTGGGGCGCCTTTCGGAATACGTGAAGGCGCTGCCCCCACCGTGGCGGAGATCGTCGATTCGCCTGGTGCTTGGCAGATGAGTGCCCTGCACACCCCGGATATGGCCAGCGCAGAGAAGTTCTACTCAACGGTTTTTGGGTGGCGGCTTGAGATGGCGCCCGGCGCAGGCGTGGGACTGTGGCGACTGGCCGGCAGCACCCGGCGGGCAAATCATCCAACCCTGCCGGATGACGTGGTTGCCGTAGCGACGTTGGCCAGCCCCGGCGCAGGCGTGCCGCCCCACTGGGCTGTCAACGTTCAGGTGTCCGATGCCGTTGCTGTGTCCCGCCGAGTGGTGGAACTCGGCGGTTCGCTGCTGATGCCACCCACAGACGCCCCGGGCTTCCGTAATGCCGTGCTGGCCGATCCCAGCGGCGGAGTACTCGCCATCAGCCAGAACGTCGAGGCCTAAACCGGACCCTCCGGGGGATTAACAGCCCGGACCAGGTGCTCCGGCCACGGCTGCGCCGAAGCGCTTCCTTGGGGGACGTGCACCGTGGTGACCGTCCCGTACGCGGCGACCTCACCGGCGTCGGACGCTACCTCAAAAGCCATGGTCAGCGAGGTCCGGCCGAGCGCGTGGATCTTCACCGTGGCGGTGATGCGCTGGCCGAACCACAGCTTGGCCTTGTAGTTGATGACTTGCTGCACCCGCGGGGCACTGGGGAAATAGTCCGGCAGCTCCAGCTTTCGGAACAGCTCGGCCTCGGCAGCCTCAACCCACCGCAGGATGGCTGAGTTGTGTTGGTGTCCGGAGGCGTCGGTGTCCACCCATTCCACCGTTCGCTCGACGCACGCCTCCGGAAACCTGTCCATGATTGCTCCTAGCGCGCGCTGACGCTGGCGTCGTTGGGATCAAGGTCGACGGCGGCAAGGGGCACCTCGGGCTGTGGCTTGGGAATCATTGCCACAGCACCAGCGGCCAGTACCGCGATGCCGGCGAAGATCGCGAAGTTGGCTTCGAAGGGCAGCTTGGAACCTGCGATCCAGCCACCGATCAACGGTCCTGAAATGGCACCCAGGCGGGCGAAGCTCAACGCCCAGCCCGTTGCCGTGCCGCGGACCTTTGCCGGGTAGTAGTCGGCGATGTAGCCGGTGAGGACCAGCGATGTGGAGATGGAACCGACGCCGGCGAAGGCCACGAACAGCAGGTTGACCACCATGGTGTTGGGGAAGACCAGCAGCATGATGCCCAGGCCGCCCAGGATGTAGAACACCACCAGGATGAGCTTCTTGCCGTACTTGTCCGCGGCGCGGCCCAGGAGCAGGCCACCGATTGCGGAAGCGAGGCTGAAGACCAGGAGGAACGTCAGGGATGAGCCCAGGTCATAGCCGGCCTTCTTCATGATGCTCGGCAGCCAGGTGTTCAGGCCGTAGACCAGCACCAGGCCGCAGAACAGCGAGATCCAGAAGAATACCGTGGACCGCAAGTACTTCCGCGAGAACATGGTGGTGATGGTCTTCCACCACGGATCGGCCTGACCGCCTTGGGCAACAGGAACAGCGGGAGCCACGGCAACAACCGGCGTGTAGTTGGCGATGTTCAGCTTGGCAGCCAGGGCCTTGGCCTCGGACTTCCGGCCCTTCGACTCGAGGAATTCCAAGGATTCAGGCAGGAACTTCCAGATAATCGGAATCAGGACCACCGGTGCGGCACCGATCGCGATCACCGCACGCCAGCCACCCATGGGCAGGACGAACAGGGCTGCCAGTGCGGCTGCCACAATACCCAGCGAGTAGCCGGAGTACATGAGGCCATAGTTATAGGACCGCTTGTTGGGAGCCGAGTACTCGATGGTCAGGGCTGCTGCCACCGGGATGACACCGCCCATGCCCAAGCCGCCGATCAGCCTGAACAGGCCGAAGAGTTCCGGCGTCGGAGCCCACGCAGCGCCGGCCTGGGTAATCGTGAAGATCACCATGGAGGCCAGGAGCATTTTCTTGCGGCCCACGAGGTCGCTGAGCGTGCCGATGAACAGGGCACCAATAAGCATGCCGATCAGGGCATATGATCCAAGTCCGCCGAGTGCCAGCGGGCTAAGGTTCCATTCCTTGTACTCGGCAAGAGCGGGAAGGATGGCTCCCAGGACGCCCACGTCATAGCCTTCGGCAAGGATGGCGAGCCAGCAGCAGAACAACACCAGGCCGGTGGTCTTCTTGGGCACGTTCCAGTTGTTGATGGGTGCGGTGGCCATGGCTACTTCACCAAAACCGATGCCGTGGCGGACTCAGGAGTCCAGCGCAGGTGGGTGTTGTTGACCTCTTCAAGGTCCGCTTCCTTCAGTAAGGAAAGGCGGGGACGAACGGCGTCGGTGCGTGAGCTCGGCGGCTTGCGACGACCGGCACGGAACTGTGGAATCCAGTCAGCACCGGGCCCTTGGTACTCCTGTTCAGCGGCAGCATGCAACGTCCACTGAGGATCGTAGAGGTGAGTGCGGCCCAGAGCGATAAGGTCTGCACGCCCGGCGAGGAGGATGGAGTTCACGTCGTCGTAGGTGGAGATGGCGCCGACGGCGATCACAGCCACGCCTGCCGGTGCGGCCACTTCCTGACGGATACGGTCGGCGAACGGGGTCTGGTAGCTGCGGCCGAAAGCAGGCTTCTCTTCCTTGGCGACCTGTCCGGTGGAAACATCCAGTCCGGCGGCACCGTGTGCGACGAACGCCCGGGCCATCTCGACAGAATCGTCGGAGGTGTTGCCGCCCTCGATCCAGTCGGTGGCGGAGATGCGTACTGTCACCGGCTTGCTGGCCGGCCAAGCCGCGCGAACGGCGTCGAACACTTCCAACGGGAACCGCAGCCGGTTCTCCAAGCTGCCGCCGTATTCGTCGGTCCGCTTGTTGGACACCGGCGAAAGGAAGGACGAGAGCAGGTAGCCGTGGGCGGCGTGGATTTCCAGGAGATCGAAGCCTGCTTCCTCGGCACGCACCGTGGAAGCAACGAACTCGGCCTTGATGGCGTCCATGCCTGAACGGTCCAGCTCCACGGGGGTTTGGTTCTCCGGGCTGTACGGCAGCGCGGAAGGGCCGACGGCGGTCCAGTTGCCGGACTCGAGCGGCTGGTCGATGCCTTCCCACATGAGCTTGGTGGAGCCCTTGCGGCCCGAGTGGCCCAGCTGGGCACCAATCTTGGCGGTGGAACGGCTGTGGACGAAATCCACGATTTCCTTCCAGCTGTCACGCTGATCGTCCGTGTACAGGCCGCTGCAGCCGGGGGTGATGCGGCCCGCTGCGGAGACGCAGACCATTTCGGTCATGACCAGGCCAGCACCACCGAGTGCCTTGGAGCCGAGGTGGACCTTGTGGAAGTCGCCCGGAACACCGTCCGTGGCTGAGTACATGTCCATCGGGGAAACCACAATGCGGTTCTTCAGCTCCAACCCGCCAATACGGAACGGCTGGAACATGGCCGGTGCTACCTCTGTCAGTCCTTGTGACGAAGCGAAATCGCGGTCAACGGCATCCGCGAACTCGGGATCGCGGAGGCGCAGGTTTTCCTGGGTGATACGGCGGCTGCGGGTAAGCAGGTTGAACGCGAACTGCGTGGGGTCCTGGTCCTTGTACTGTCCGATCCGCTCGAACCACTCAAGGGATGCCTGCGCTGCACGCTGAGTGGACGCGACCACCGGCCGACGCTCCGCCTCATAGGCAGCCAGCGCAGACTCCACATCCGGGTGCTCATGCAGGCAAGCGGCCAGGGCCAAGGAATCCTCCATGGCCAGTTTGGTGCCCGATCCGATGGAGAAGTGGGCAGTGTGGGCCGCGTCGCCCAGCAGGACCACGTTATTGTGGCGCCAGTTCTCGTTGCGGACGGTGGTGAAGTTGATCCACTTGGAGTTGTTGGTGAGGACTTCGTAGCCGTTCAGTTCCTCTGCGAAGATCTCGCGGATCTTGGCAATCGCCTTCTCATCCGAGACACCGGGAGGGAAAACCTCATGGGCGGTCTCGTCGAAGCCTGCCGCATGCCAGACGTCCTGGTGCATTTCCACGATGAACGTGGAGCCCTCGTCCGAGTAGGGGTAACCGTGGATCTGCATGACGCCCCACTCGGTTTCCTTGACGAAGAACTTGAAGGCCTCGAACACCTGGTTGGTACCAAGCCACATGAACTTGTTGGTGCGCGGATCAAGGTCAGGCTTGAAGGAATCTGCGTACTTGGCCCGGATCTGCGAGTTGACGCCGTCCGCAGCCAGCACCAGATCGTAGTTGGCTTCAAGTTCCTCAACGGCGGGAGCCAAGGTGCTGAAACGCACGTCGACGTTCAGTTCGATGCAACGCCGCTGGAGCAGTTCCAGCAGTTCCTTGCGGCTCATGGCAGCGAAGCCCTGGCCGCCCACGGTGATCATTTCGTCGCGGAAGTGGATGTCAATATCTGACCAACGGGCGAAGCGGCGGCTCATGTACTCGGCCACCACGGGATCAGCGTTGCCGATGCCGCCCAGCGTCTCATCGGAAAACACGACGCCGAAGCCAAAGGTGTCGCTGGCAGCGTTGCGTTCCCAGAGGGTGATGTCATGCGACGGGTCCAGCTGCTTCATCAGTGCTGCGAAGTACAGGCCGCCCGGGCCGCCTCCAACGATTGCGATTTTCATGGGTGTTGCTCCTTCTCAGGCCTGGCTCTGGCCGGCGGGGGTAAGTTGTTCGGTCTGGCTCGCGGTTTTGTCCTGCGAGAGGACCCTGTCGCGGAGCTTGAAATGCTGAAGTTTGCCGCTGGGGTTGCGGGGCAGTTCATCGACGAAGCGAACATCCCGCGGATACTTGTACGGCGCGATGGTCTGCTTCACGAAGTCCTGGATTTCCTTGCGCTTGGTGGCGTCGCCGGTGACGCCTTCACGTAGGACGACAAAGGCACAGACGATGCTTCCGCGCTCCTCGTCCGGGATCCCGATGACCGCGTTCTCCACCACGTCCGGATGTTGATCGATGGCCGATTCAACCTCGGGTGCCCCGATGTTGTAGCCGGAGGAGACGATCATGTTGTCCGAGCGGGCCTGGTAGGTGAAGTACCCGTCGGTGTCCATGGAGAACGTATCGCCGGTGACGTTCCAGCCACGGACCACGTAGTTGGTCTGGCGGGCGTCATCCAGGTAGCGGCAGCCGGTGGGGCCGATCACGGCCAGACGCCCGATGCTGCCCGGGCCGAGTTCGTTGCCGTCGTCGTCCAGGATGGTGGCCCGGAAGCCCGGCACCGCGCGGCCGGTGGTTCCGGGGCGGATGTCGTCTCCTGCTGCGGAAATGAAGACGTGGAGCATCTCCGTGGCCCCGATCCCGTTGACCAGCCGCAAACCCGTAGCCTCATGCACGGCTTCCCAAGTTTCCTTGGAGAGGTGCTCGCCCGCAGAGACTGCCATGCGCAGGCCGCGGAGGAGATCTCCGCGCTTCTCTTTCAGGATCGCCCGGTATGCCGTGGGTGCGGTGAAGAGGATGCTGGCACCTGCCGCGGCTGCGGCTTCGGCCAGTTCCACGGGCCCGGCCTTTTCCGTGAGCAGCGACGACGCACCGAACCGGAGTGGGAAGACCACCAGCCCGCCGAGCCCGAACGTGAACGCCAACGGCGGGGATCCGGCGAAGACGTCATCCGCAGTGGGCTCCAGGATGTACCGGGCGAAGGTGTCAGCGTTGGCCAGGATGTCCCGGTGGAAATGCATGGTCACCTTCGGCACACCGGTGGTGCCCGACGTCGGGCCCAGCAGGGCAACGTCGTCAGCGGCGGTGTCCACAGCCGTGAACTTGCCACTCTTGTGCCCGCAGCGCGAGGCGAGGTCGCCGTCGTCGTCGAATCCGTTGCCGGCCCCGTACGTCAGGACGGCGACCTCCTCCCCTGCCGCAATTGCGAGCTCGTCCACGAAGCGGTGGTCCGAGATAGCCACTACTGGCTTGGTGAGTTGGATGAGCGTGGAGACCTCCGTGGAACGCAGCATGGGCATGGTGGTGACCACTACGGCGCCGGCTTTCAGAACACCAAGCCAGGCGGCGACGATCCAAGGATTGTTGGGCCCGCGCAGCAACACGCGGTTGCCGGGCACGACGCCGAGGTCTTCAGTAAGGACCTGGGCCACCTGGTTGGAGCGCTGCTGGAGCTGACCATAGGTCCACACAGAGCCATCGGGTGTCCACAGGGCCGGGCGGTCGGCGCCGTACTTTTCGACAGCGTCGTCGATCAGCACGGCAGCAGCATTGAGCCGCTCCGGGTAGTGGAGTTCGGGGAGGGTGAATTCAAGCGCAGGCCAGGTATCGGCGGGCGGCAGGTGGTGGCGGGTGAACGTGTCCACATGGGCCGATGGCGTCATGCTCATGGCCGTTCCTTTCAGTGGTGCGTCGTTGAAGCTGATGGTTGGGGAGGTACAAAAGCTGTTCAGGCGCCGGCCCGGATCATGCCCTCTTGGGCCACCGTGGCGAGGAGCCTTCCTTGGCGATCGAAGAAACGGCCCATGGCGAGGCCCCTGTTACTTTGACCGGATAGAGCGTCCTGGGCGTAGAGCACCCAGTCGTCCGCGCGGCCATCGCGGTGGAACCACATGGAGTGGTCCAGGCTGGCGGTGGCGAGTCCGGGGCTGGACCAGTTGAGTCCGTTGACGCGGAGCAGCGGTTCCAAAATCGTGTAGTCACAGACGTAAGCCAGAGCTGTGCGGTGGAGGTCGGCGTCGTCGGGCAGGGTGTCGAAGGCCTTGACCCAAATCGCCTGCTGCGGCACCGAGCCACCTTCAAGTTCGATATATACCGGACCGGGAATATGGCGCATGTCGAAGCTGCGGCCCGTGGACCAGTAGTCCGCGGCTTTGCCGTCCACGCCATCCAGCGCTTCCGCCGCCGTCCGCAGCGATTCGGGCTCGACGGCGGCAGGAGCCTCGGGCTGGAAGTCCGGACCGTCCTCAGGAACCTGAAAGGAACCCATGGCCGCATAGACGGGCTTGCCGTTCTGGAAGCCGCGGACCGTGCGGGTGGAGTACCCGCGACCATCCCGCAAGCGCTCCACTTCGTAGCGGACACTGGAACCGATATCCACAGGGCGCATGAAGTAGCTGTGCATCGAGTGCAAAGTCCTGTCAGCATCAACGGACCGCATCATTGCGGCCGCAGCCTGTGCCACCATGTCTCCACCGTAAGCCTTGGGCCACGGCACGTACTGGGTGGTTGCTTCGTAGGCTTCGTCGAAGACCTCGGCCGTTGTGGGCGTGAGTTCAACTGCCTTGAGGAAGGTCTCGGAGGTCAGGGTTCCAGTGATCATGGCTACACCCGGCGGTAGTCGGCGAGGGTTTCGTCAGCCACGTCCTCGAGGTTCACCACGAGGTTTTCCGGCGTGCGCGCGGTGAGCCAGACGAGTTCTTCGGTGACGGACATGTTGGCTTCAACGTGGGGCATGAAGGGCGGCACGAAAACCCAGTCACCGGCCTTCATGTCCAGGAACTCGGAGTAGTTTTCGCCGAAGTAGATGCGGCCGTGCCCTCGGAGTACGTAGCCGCCTGTTTCGGCCTCGCCGTGGTGGTGCGGGAGTGAGCGGTAACCGGGGGTGTTGGATACCTGGCCGAACCAGATCTTGGTTGCCGGGGTGTGCTGGATGCTGACGCCGGAGACCCGGATGCAATCGCCGGACTGGGCCGTGTTGGTGTCTTCCGCGCCGGCACGGGTGACGACGGGGACAACCTTGCCGTCCGCCTGGGCGTAGATGGAGTTGTCGCCTTCGAGGACGTATTCGGTGGTGCTCTGGCTCATGGGGTTCTCCTTTGTTGTTAGACGGTTGCTGCAGCGTGTGCGTGGATGCGGAACCGGTTTTCCAGGCGGCCGATTCCGTCGATTTCGGTGGTGAGGACGTCGCCGTCCTTGAGGAAGCGCGGCGGGGTCATTCCCATCCCTACTCCCCCGGGAGTTCCGGTGAGGACGAGGTCCCCGGGGCGCAGGGTGGTGAACTGCGAGATGTAGGACAGGAGCTGCGCGGGGCCGAACACCAATGTGCGCGTGTTCCCTTCCTGCACCAGCTCGCCGTTGACGTAGCCGCGGACCTCAAAGTCGGCCCCTGCCTCGTCCGCCGTCAGCATGACCGGGCCTACAGGCGTAGTGCCGTCCCAGGCTTTGCCTTGGAACCACTGCAGCGTCCGGTTCTGCCAGTCGCGCATGGAAACATCGTTGGCCACGGTGTACCCGGCAATGGCCTCACGGGCTTGGTCTTCATCCGCCCGGTACAGCTCGGAACCGACGACTACGGCGAGTTCGGCTTCCCAGTCGACGCGGCCGCTGCCGTGGACTTCCACAGCGTCGTCCGCACCCACCAGGGTGTCCGCATACTTGGCGAAGAGGGTGGGGAACTCGGGAAGTTCGCGGCCCATTTCCTGGATGTGGTCACCGTAGTTCAGGCCGCAGCAGATGACTTTGCCTGCGTGGGGCAGGAGCGGCGCGAGGTCCGCGTCGGCTGCTGCAATGACCGTCTGATCCTTGGACTCGGCAGCCGCCTCCACCACGGCACGCCAGTCCGCCTGGGCCAGGAGTTCCCCCACGTCAGTGGCGGGCAACGCGAGGTAAGAGTCGGCGCCCGTGGCCAGCGCCGCCGTCGTACTTCCGCCGGCCGTTCGCAAAGTGGCTAGTTTCATTGCGGGTTCCCTTCGAGATTTGTGATGTGTCGACTTTTTTACGATCGTCACATATGCTCAACGTAGCACGGCGGAAATGATCTGCACAGAGGCTTTCCAAAAGTTTTTGCAGTTGCCACAACGAGGAGGAACAGCATGAGCCACACAACGATCAACCCGGAATCGCTGCCCAAGCCATCGGGTTTCGCGCACGGAATCCTGGCTGGCAACACCGTTTTCCTGGGCGGCCAAACGGCCCTGGACAAGAACATGAACATCGTTCCCGGTGGCATCGTGGAGCAGTTCACCCAGGCGTTCTCCAACGTGATCACCACCCTGCGCGAGGCCGGCGGAGAGCCCGAGGACTTGGTGAACGTGACCATCTACCTCACGGACGTGGACGACTACATGGCCAACGGCCGCGAAATCGGACGCATCTGGCGCGAAATGGCAGGATCGCAGTACCCCGCCATGGCCGGCATCGGCGTCACCCGCCTCTGGCAGAAAGAGGCACTGATCGAAATCCAGGGCATCGCGGTGATCCCGGAGCGCTAAGCCTCTGGAGTTTTTGTACAGATACCGCCCTTAAACCCGCTTCTAGAGGTCATGAGCTGTACAAAAACTCCACTCTTTGGCGCAGGATTAGGCCATGGGAACCGTCACCGAATATCTGGAAAGCGTCAGCGAGGGCAACCGCCCGATTCTGGAGCGGATTGTGGGGATCGCCCGCGAACTCGCGCCCGAGGCTGAAGAAGGCGTCAGCTACGGCATGCCTGCGCTGCTGGTTGATGGCAAGGGCCTGGTGAGCGTGCTCGAAACCAAGAAGCACCTGGCGCTGTACCCGTTCAGTGGGCAGATCCTGCCGGAAATGTCGGAGGAGCTTGGCGGTTACTCGTGGTCACCGGGGACGCTGCGCTTTTCTGCGGACAACCCCGTGCCGGACTCCATGGTTCGCCGGATCCTGGAAACGCGGTTGGCGGCAATCCGGAAGTAGCCCCCCCGCCTGTCCCAACTGAGTCGCAGTTCAGGCCGTTCTGAGCGCCCACAACGGCCTGATCTGCGACCTACTTGGGTGGGTTAGTGCTTCGCCGAGACGTCCTGCGAGATGGCGTTGGCCGTGGCCACTACTTCCTGCCGCACTCCATCGAGGTACTTCTCAGGATCTGGCTGTGCTGCGACGGCCTGGGCCTGCAAGGACACGTTGATGGCGGCAACGTTGTCGCCGTTGTTGTGGTTCCACACCGGGGCTGCGATGGACATCAGGCCGAGTTCCAGCTCCTGGTCGAGCAGGCACCAGCCTTGCGCACGGACCTGCTCGACGGCGGCCCTCAAGTCGGGCACGCTGGCGACGGTTCGCGGCGTGAGCGGGGTGAGCTCCGCCGTCGTGAGGTAAGCCTCCAGCTTGGCCTGCGGCAATCCGGCGAGCAGGACGCGACCCATGGACGTGGCGTACGCCGGGAAGCGGGTGCCCACAGTGATCCCGACGTTCATGATCCGGCGCGTGGCTACGCGGGCTACGTAGAAAATGTCCGGCCCGTCCAGCACCGCGGCGGAGGTGGACTCCCCCAGCTTCAGGCTGAGCTGTTCCAGGTGCGGCTGCGCCAACTGGGGCAAAGACAGCGCCGAAAGATACGAGTACCCGAGCTGCAGCACCTTGGCGGTGAGTGCGAAGGTCTTGCCGTCGGTGCGGACGTAACCCAACTCAACCAAGGTGTGCAGGAACCTCCGGGCCGTGGCGCGGGTCAGGTCCGTCCGGGCTGCGACTTCGCTGAGGGTCATCACGGGGTTGTTCGCGTCGAACGCCCGGATCACGGCGAGCCCGCGGGCCAGCGACTGGACGTACTGATCGCTTGCCTGCGGGGTAACTGCGGAGTCGGTCATGGTTACCAATCCTAGGGTGCGCTGCGGGGCCTACTCTGCTTTCTTCAGGGGCAGCGGCACGAGCTCTTGGATTTCATCGAAGGTGCAGCCGAAGGTCTCGCGGACGGTGACGCCGTCGGGTCCGGTGAGGAACACAGCTTTGTCTGTGTACACGCGGGTGACGCAGCCGACGCCGGTCAGCGGGTAGGTGCACTGTTCCACGAGCTTGGACACGCCCTCGCGGGTCAGCAGCGTCATCATCACGAACACGTCCTTGGCGCCGGTGGCCAAATCCATCGCACCACCGACGGCGGGGATCGCGTCCGGGGCGCCGGTGTGCCAGTTGGCGAGGTCACCGGTGGCAGAAACCTGGAACGCCCCCAGCACGCAGATGTCCAGGTGCCCGCCGCGCATGATCGCGAACGAGTCAGCGTGGTGGAAGTACGAGGCCCCGGGAAGTTCGGTGACGGGGATCTTTCCGGCATTGATCAAGTCGCCGTCGATCTCGTCGCCCTCAGCGGCCGGGCCCATTCCGAGCATCCCGTTCTCCGTGTGGAGCGTGATGTTCTGTTCCTCGGTGAGGTAGTTGGACACGAGAGTGGGCTGGCCGATGCCCAGGTTCACGAACGACCCGGGGACGATGTCGCGGGCCACCAACTGGGCGAGCTCATCGCGGCCCAGCGGCTTGTCGGAGGTCTGGATGCTCGTTTGGGTGCTCATGATCAAGCCACCTTCTCTTTGCTTGTGCCGACTGCGCCGCCGGCAGAATCCACGCGGACCACGCTGTTGACGTAAATACCGGGTGTCACCACGTTCTCCGGATCCAAGGAACCGGTAGGCACGATCTCCGAGACCTGCACAATGGTGTGCTTGGCCGCCGCAGCCATGATGGGGCCAAAGTTCCGGGCGGTCTTGCGGTAGACGAGGTTGCCCTTGCCGTCGGCCTTGAGTGCCTTGATCAGCGCGACGTCGGCGTGGATGGGTGTTTCGAAGACCTGCCACTTCCCATCCAGCAACCGGGTTTCCTTGCCCTCAGCCAACGTGGTGCCGTAGCCGGTGGGCGTGAAGAACCCACCGATGCCGGCGCCGGCAGCACGGATGCGCTCGGCCAGGTTGCCCTGCGGGACGAGTTCCAGCTCGATCTCACCGGCGTGGAACTTGGCGTCGAAGTGCCAGGAATCGGACTGCCGTGGGAAGGAACAGATCATTTTGCGGACCCGGCCCTCCTTGATCAGCAGCGCGAGGCCCTGATCGCCCTGGCCGGCGTTGTTGTTGACCACGGTCAGGTCCTTGGCGCCGCAATCCATGAGTGCGTCGATCAGTTCGAACGGCTGCCCGGCGTTGCCGAACCCGCCGATCATCACCGTGGACCCGTCCTTGATGCCGGCGACAGCCTCGCCAACAGTGTCAATGAAATTCAGCATGACTCTTTACCCTTCTATGCCGAAGCGCCGGCAGTGACGTTTTCGAGCACCACAGCAAGGCCTTGGCCCACGCCGATGCAGATCGCCGCGACACCCCACCGCTGGCCGGAAGCCTGCAGTGAGCGGGCGAGCGTACCCAGGATGCGGGTACCGGAGGCACCCAGCGGGTGGCCCATCGCGATCGCGCCACCGTGCTGGTTCACGATTGCGGGGTCGATCCCCCACGCGTCAACGCACGCCAACGACTGTGCGGCGAACGCCTCATTAAGTTCGACGGCGCCCACCTGGTCCCAGCCGATGCCCGCCTTCGCGAGGGCCTTGTTCGCTGCCTCCACCGGGGCGAACCCGAAGAACTGGGGGTCGTTGCCGTGCGCGCCGCGGCCCGCGATGCGGGCTAGGGGCTCCATGCCGAGGATCGCCGAGGCAGCCTCGGAACCAATCCACGCAGCAGAAGCACCATCAGACAAAGGCGAGGCATTCCCGGCGGTGACCGTACCGCCGTCGGGCCCGTCAGACTCAGCCCGGAACACGGTCTTCAAACCGCCCAGCTTCTCCGCCGAAGAGCCGGCACGGATGCCCTCGTCACGGACCAGGTCAGTGCCCGGAACCGCTGTCACCAAAGAATCGTAGAAGCCTTCGTTCCACGCGGCGTCGGCCAGATTGTGCGAATCCGCAGCAAACTGGTCCTGCCGTTCCCGGGTGATGCCGTACTTCTCGCGCAGCCGTTCGGTGGCTTCGCCCAAGGAGATGGTCCAGTCCTTGTTCATGGCTGGGTTCACAAGGCGCCAACCGAGCGTGGTTGAAGCGAGTGTCATGTCACCGGCCGGGTAGGGCTTGGAGGTCTTCGGGAGGACCCACGGAGCACGGGACATGGATTCGGCGCCGCCCACCAGCATGAGGTCGGCGTCTCCTGCGTTGATCTGGCGCGAAGCGATGATCGCAGCGTCCAAGGAGGAGCCGCAGAGACGGTTGACCGAGGTGCCCGGGATGGAGACCGGAAGGCCAGCCAGCAGGGTGGCCATGCGGGCGACGTTGCGGTTTTCCTCGCCGGCACCGTTGGCGTTGCCGAACACCACCTCGTCGATCCGCTCAACATCAAGCCCCGGAGCACGTTTGACGGACTCTCGGACCACGTGGGCCGCAAGGTCATCGGGACGGACCGCTGCAAGGCCGGAGCCGAACTTGCCAAAGGGCGTGCGCACGGCGTCGTACACAAAAGCCTGGTTCATGGGTTTTCCTTCGTTCTCTTTACCCAACTGAGTCGCATTAGTGCGCGTTTTGAGGGGTCTAAACGCGCTCAAATGCGACTTAGTTGGGTTCGTTGGCGTCGATCTCGGCGAATACTTTCTGGGCCGTCTTGAAGGCCGAGTTGGCCGACGGCACACTGCAATAAATGGCGGTCTGCAGCAGGATCTCCCTGATTTCGTCCCTGCTCAGGCCGTTGTTGAGGGCCGCCCGGACGTGCATGGCGAGCTCCTCCCAGTGACCGTGCGCCACCAGCGCCGTGAGGGTGACGGCGGATCGCATCTGCCGGCTCAGGCCGGGCCGCGTCCAGATGCCACCCCAGGCGATCCTGGTGATCATGTCCTGGTAGTCCTCGGTAAAGGAATCCTTGTTGGCGTTGGCCCGGTCCACGTGCGCATCGCCGAGCACTTCGCGGCGGACCACCATGCCGGCGTCGTAAATGTCCTGCGCGGTGGCGTCGGGCTGCACGGCACCATTGCGTTCGGCGTCGCCGGAAACAGTACTCATCGTCCGTTCTCCTTCATAAAAGTGCGCATCACATCGGCCACGGCGTCCGGTGCCTCGGCGGGTGCGAGGTGGGCGACGCCGTCGAGCGTTTCCACCACGGCGAAACCTCCACCCGCGCGGATGCCGGCGGCAACAGATTCGGCCACCGACGGCGGCGCCACGGAATCCTCGACGCCGGCAATCACCTGAGTGGGGACGGTGATGCTGCCGAGCTCCTCACGGACATCAAAAGCGGCGAGGGCTTCGCAGCAGAACGAGTAGCCGAAGCGATCGGCGTCCCGGAGGGCGTGCAGGAGGCGGCTGCTGATCTCCGGCTGGCGATCCATGAACCCGGTCCCGAACCAACGTTCCGCGGAGCCTTGGATCATCACGGGTGTGCCGAGTTTGCGCACGGTTTCGGCGCGCTCCAGCCAGCCTTCTGGAGTGCCCAGCTTGGCGCCGCTGCATTGAACCGACAGGCTGCGGAGCCGGTCGCCGTGCTTGATGCCGAGCTGCAGGCCCGTCGCTCCGCCCAGCGAAACACCGGCGTAGTGGAACTTTCCGTCCGGCGAAACGGAGTCGACAAGATCGACGACGGCGTCCGCGAGTTCCGCAACATCGAAGCCTTCCGTGACGGTTGGCGAAATGCCGTGGCCCGGGAGGTCCCAACCGATGACGTCGTATTCGTCGCCCAGGAGGGCAGCCGTTTCCGTCCACAGCACGGTGGACGTGCCCAGCGACGGGCCCACCACCAGGAGCGGTTTGTCTCCCAGTTCGCGCTGCGGGGACAGCAGCACGGCCTTGATGGTTGGCTTAGCCACGAGCGGCTCCTTTCGATGAAGATGCTGCAAAGTCGGGGTAAGTGGCGAGAATCCGGCGGCTGATCTCCGCCGCTTCGCCAAGGTAGCTTGCAGGGTCCAGGAGCGCTTCAAGTTCGGCGTCAGAAAGCCTGTCCGCGGGGACGGCTTCGCGCAGGAGCTTGGTATAGATCCGGGATTGCTCGGCGGCGGGCGACTTCAGGGTTTCGTCGACGACGGCCTGCAGCTTCTGTTTTCCGTCCTCGCCGAGGAGGGGTGCGACGGCGGCCGCCACACCTTCGCTGAGCAGCAGCGGTCCCGAGATCCCGAGATTCCTGAGCATGGCGTCGGGGAACACCCGGAGGCCTTCGGTGAGTTCGCGGAGGTGACGGGCAGTGCCCAGGGCCAACGCGAGCAGCTGGCGCAGGGCCGGCCATTCACTGTGCCAGGCGCCATCGGGTCGCTCGTCGTTGAAGGTTGCCGCGGCGAGGTGCAGTTGGGCTGCAAGACCGGGGGCCTGCAACGCTGCGCTGCGGATGAGGACGGACAACACGGGGTTTTGCTTCTGCGGCATGGCCGAGGAAACACCGCGTCCGGCAGCCAGCGGTTCACCAAGTTCGGCAACTTCCGGGCGGCTCAGGAAGAGCAGGTCCGCGGCGATTTTGCCGAAGGAATCGATGAGGGCGGCGAGCCCGTCGCCGAGGGCGGTGACCGCCAGCCGGTTGCTGTGCCAAGGGGCCGGAGCAGGAGCGAGGCCGAGCTCGGCAGCCAGGGAATCCGCAAGGGTGAACGGCGTGGAGTCCGAACCAGCTGCGAGCTTGGTGGCCGAAGCCAGCGTCCCGCCGGCCCCGCCAAACTGAACCGGCAACTCAAGGGATTCCAAACGCGCAGCCGCAGCGGCTACGCCTTGGAACCACTGTGCAGCCTTGAGCCCGAACGTGTAAGGAAGTGCGTGCTGGGTCAGGCTCCTGCCCACGCACAGCGTGTCCGCATGCTGCTCCGCCAGGGTGGCGAGCGCCGTCGTCGTGCCTTTAACCTCTGCCAGCAACGAAGAAACGGTGCGGCTGGCGAGCACCATGAGGGCGGAGTCGAGGACGTCTTGGCTGGTCAGCGAGGTGTGGACGGCCTTGCCGGCGCCGATTCCGGAGGTGTCCAACTCCCGGACGCGGGCGCGCAAGTCTCCGAGCAACGGAATCACCGGGTTGGCGCCCCCTTGGGCGCGTTCCGCTACCGAAAGAACATCGTAAGAACCGGCATCGGCGGCTTCGGCCACCACAGCGGCGGAACCGGCGGGAACGAGTCCCGCACCCTCAAGGACGGCAGCCCAGGAGGCTTCGACGTGGAGGATTGCCGCGATCACGGCACGGTCGCCCGTCAGCGCCGTCACAGCGGGCGACGCCGAGACGGGGCTAAGGAGGCCGAAGTCGCCGTCGGTCATGCCTGGTTGACCCTTGCAGAATGGTCCGCGTTGACGCTGGTTTCCAGCGAGCCGTCCTGCTGGAAGTCCAGGAACACGGTCTCGTCGCCACCCTGCAGGCGGATGTCCCAGGTGAGGCCGCCGTCGGCGTCGCGGCGGGCGATCAGCGTCTTGCGGCGCTCCGGGTCGAGGGAGCTCAGCAGGGGATCGTTGGCCAGCGCTTCCTCGTTTTCCGGCAAGTAAACGCGGGTGAAGAGGCGGTTCATGAGGCCGCGGGCGAAGACGGCCACGGAGATGAACGCCGCCGCGCCGGGAGCCGTGGGGCCGGGGTTGACCGTAGTGAAGGTGTACACGCCCGAGTTGCCCACGGAGCCGCGGCCCCAGCCGGTGAACGTGTAGCCGTCGCGGACCAGGGAGCCGGTGCGCTCGACGATCTTGCCCTCAGAGTCCGGCTGCCAGATTTCCAGGATGGCGTCCGGGATGGCGTTGCCCGCGCCGTCGTAGACCGTTCCCTGGAGGCGGATGCTGCCGGGGCTGCCCGGAGCCAGGAGTTCGTTGTCCTTATTAAACGGAAGGGCGTAGCCGTAGAAGGGGCCAACGGTCTGACCCGGTGTGGGTGCCAGCTTGCTCATGCGCTTTACTCCTCGTCCCCGGCGTCGCCGTATGCTTCGTTTTCGGTCCAGGTGCGCTTGGAACCGGTCAGGATGATGTCCCACTTGTAGCCGAGAGCCCACTCGGGGCTGGTCAGCTCATGGTCGTACTGTGCCACGAGGCGGTCGCGGGCGTCCTGGTCCACAATCGACTGGTAGATGGGGTCCAGCGGGAAGAGCTGGTCACCCGGGAAGTACATCTGGGTGACGAGGCGCTGGGTGAATTCCGAGCCGAACATGGAGAAGTGGATGTGGGCCGGACGCCAGGCGTTCAGGTGGTTCTTCCACGGGTACGCGCCGGGCTTGATGGTGGTGAAGCTGTACGAGCCGTCATCGCCGGTGATGCAGCGGCCAACGCCCGTGAAGTTGGGGTCCAGCGGCGCGGGGTGCTGGTCGCGCTTGTGGATATAGCGGCCGGATGCGTTGGCCTGCCAGATCTCCACGAGCTGACCGGCAACGGGGCGGCCATCGCCATCGAGGACGCGGCCGGCCACGATGATGCGCTCACCCTGCGGCTCACCGTTGTGCTGGATGGTCAGGTCCGATTCCAGCGCGTGCACGTCCTGGTGGCCGAACGCGGGCGAGTAGAGCTCGATGGTCTCCGGGTCCGCGTGGTGCAGGCTCTTGGTGGGGTGGCGCAGGATGCTGCTCCGGTACGGCGAGTAGTCCAGTCGCGGCATGGTTTCCGGTCCCCGGCCGTTCTTCAGTGCCTCGGCGTAGCGATCACCCATGGCTTTGATCTCAGCACTGAGATCTGCTTGGGTTTCCACCTTCTTGGACTCTTGTGCGGCGTGTGGCTCAGCGGGCGGCACTAGTTCCTCGGATTCGAGCGCCTGTGCTGTCTGTTCGTGTGGCACGGCCGGCTCCTTTCGGTTGACGGTTCTTGTTGGTTTGCGGGGCGGCTTCTGTGGGATTAGCGGCTGTGGGCTTACACCCGGTGGAGCGAGTCGTATTGGACGGCGTGGCGCACCGGGGCGTTGGGCGCCCCGTAGCCGTCATAGCTGCCGCGACGCTCCACCATTTCGAAGAACACACTGCCCACGGTGGCGGTGTAGAAGTGGAGGAATTCGCCGTTGGCGTCCCGGTCATACAGGAGGTTGAGCTCCTTGAGGGTGGCCAGGAAACCGGGTTCAAGATCGAACCGCGCGTCCAGGTCCTCGTAGTAGTTGGCCGGAATCTGCAGGAACTCGAGGCCGCGATCGCGGGCGGACCGGGCAGTTGCCACGAGGTCGTCCACGGCGAAGGCGATGTGTTCCTGGTACGTTTTGCGGGCTTTTTCTTGTGCCTGCTGTGCGGGCGCCAGGTTCAGGACCAGCCTGACCGCTCCGTTGCTGGTCTCCATGACCTGCGAGCGGACCAAGCCGCTGGGGCTGGGTACCTCGGCAAACGGCTGGGGTTCCAAAGCCAAAGCACTGGTGTAGAAGAGGACGGCTTCGTCAAAGTGCTGCCACGGCTGGGCCAGATTGACGTGGTCAATGACTGCGTTCTGAGCGCTGGAGGCGTATTCCAGCCCCTCCCCGAACTCGTGCGTCCACGCTGCCGTTCCGTCCGGGCTTCCCTGGCACAGGAAAATCTCGGTGGAATCCGGCGCGGAGATGCCTTGGAAGACTTCCTCGTCAGCCTGGACCTTGCGGGCAACCACTGGCGCCTTGAGTTGCTGGGCGCGGGCGGAGGCAATCACTGGAGAGTCGACGTCGAACCCCAACGCGGCGATAGCCGGTTCAGCGTGCGAGGCCGCTTGTTCGTTGATGATCACGCGCGCCTGGCCCATGGTCCAGAGCTGGACGTCCTTGGTGCGGTGACGGCCTTCGAACCCGAAACCGAGCTGGCCAAGCAATTTCTCGAGTTGCGCGGTGTCATCGGCCTTGACCTCGGCGAAGTTGAAACCTGCGGGCTCGTTCACCTTGGGCAGCGTGGCCAGTTCCATGGGATAACGACGGCGGGACGCACTGCCGTTGCCCGCTGGGGATCCGGTTCCGGGTTCCAAAGCGGTGCTCGCCAGCCATTTGGCGCTCTGCTCCTCCAACCAGATCAGTGAACGCATGGCATCCACGGCGGTGCGCTCGGTGTCCGACTGGCGGAAGACATCGTTGAAGACCTCGAGCGAGACCGGCCCCGTGTAGCCGGCACGGACAACGTGGCCCATGAACTTGGCGAGCTCGAACTGTCCTTCACCCGGGAAGACGCGGTAATGGCGGCTCCACGACAGCACGTCCATGGAGAGTTTGGGGGCGTCGGCAACCTGGACGAAGAAGATCTTCTCCGCGTTGATTTGCTCGATGGGCGCGGTGTCCCAGTCGCGGGAGAGGATGTGGAAGGAGTCCAAGCAGGTGCCGAGGTTGGGGTGGTCCACCATTTCCACCAAGCGATACGCGTGCTCGTAGTCGTTGACGTATTTGCCCCATGCCAGGGCTTCGTAGGCAACCTTGACTCCGTGCGCCCCGGCCAACTCTGCCAATTCCGCCAGCTGCTCTGCCCTGAGGTCATCATCATCGATGGTCGCCGTGGCCACATTGGAGCAGACCAGGATGGTGTCCATGCCCAGACGTTCCATGAGGTTGAACTTGGCCTCTGCCCGCTTGAGGTTGGCCTTGAGAAGGTCCGGCGTGACGCCGTCGAAATCCCGGAACGGCTGGTAGAGGTCCAGGCCCAGACCGAGGTCGGCGGCCATTTTCCGGACTTCTTCCGGGCTGTGCGGGGACGTAACGAGGTCCTGTTCAAAGATCTCGATGCCGTCGAAGCCCGCGATGGCGCAGGCCTGCATCTTCTCCTTCAGCGTGCCGGACAGGCAGACCGTTGCGATTCCGGTGCGCATCAGTTGCCCGCCTTCGTCAGCTCGGGGGCCTCAGCTTGGGCGTCTTCCACTTCAATCAACTCCAGGAAGTGTGCCCGCATGCGATCGCGGTCCGCCTCGCGTCCAGTGATGAGCTGGAAGGCGTCGGCCGCCTGCCCAACTGCCATGCGGCCGCCGTCGAGGACATCGCAGCCCTTGGCGCGAGCTTCGCGGACCAGCTGCGTTTCTATGGGGCGGTACACGATGTCCGCCACCCAATGCCGCGACTCGAGCAGCCCGATGTCCAGGGGAAGTCCCGGATGGGCGGCCATGCCGATCGGGGTGCAGTGAACCAAGCCGTCCGCGAGGGGCATGATCTGGCTCAGTTCGTTGGTGCTTCGCGGCGTGACCGTGGCCGCCGGGAAAAGCTCGCCGAGTTCGGCGGCACGTTCCGCGGCGCGGGCCGGATCCATGTCCACCAGGTCCAGCGTGCTGACGCCGGCTTTGAGGAGTGCGTAGGCGACGGCGGAACCGGCACCGCCCGCACCCAACTGGACGACGCGGTTCAGCTTGGCGTTCGGGAGGCCGTCGGCGAGCGCCGAACCGAAGCCGGAGAAGTCTGTGTTGTGGCCGATAAACCGACCGTCCTGAAGGAGGACCGTGTTCACGGCTCCCAGGCGACGGGCGTCGTCGGAAATTTCATCAAGGTGCTCAAGCACCAGCTGCTTGCACGGGTGCGTGATGTTGAGGCCGTTGAAGCCCATGCGCTGCGCCGCGGTGAGGAGGTCCCCGACGGCGGCGGCCGGCAATGCGAGCTCCAGCAGGTCCAGGGGGCGGTACAGCAAGCGAAGGCCCTGCACGTCGGCTTCGCGTTCGTGCATGGGCGGCGTGAGCGAGGGCATGACGCCTTCGCCTATGAGGCCCACCAGAACGGACTCGGCTCGGTTGCTCATCCTAAAGCTCCTTTGACTTCAGCACCGCGGTCTTGTGGCACTCGCTGGGGGCGCCGCCTGACCGGGTGTTATTTAGATTACTACAAGTGTTCATATTCCGCACGCTTGTTCTTATTGCGAACATTTATAGGGCGCGCACCCAACTAAGTAGCAGTTAAAGCCGTTCTGAGGCCCCAAAACGGCCTCAACTGCGACTCAGTTGGGTCAGCGCTGGGGCAGGCGGGCGGCAAGTTCAGCCGCGGCTTCCTGCAGGGTGGGGACGTGTGCAATGAGTTCCTCCAAGGTGAGGCGGAAGACCGGCACGGCCGTGGCGAGTGATGCGAAGGCGTGCCCTTGGGAGTTCAGGACCGGCACAGCGACAGCGCGCATGCCCACCTCGTTTTCCTCGTCCATCACCGCGTACCCCTGACGGCGCACCTGCTCGATTTCTTCGCGGAACTTGTCGCGATCGGTGATCGAGTGCTCGGTCAGCAGATCCAGGGGGAGCTCCTCGAGGAGGCGCTTCCGCTCGATCTCCTCCTCGAAGGCGACGATCGCTTTGCCTACGGACGTGGTGTGCAGCGCCCCCAAATGGCCGGGATCGCTGGTGACGCGGAAGGTCTTCGGCCCATCCACCTTGTTGACAGTGAGGTGATGGTTGCCATCACGGACAGACAGGATGGTGGCCTCATGCGTCCGCTCCGTTACGCGCTGAAGGACAGGCAGCGCCGTAGCGGCAAAACCATGATGATTGGAAACCCTCTGACCGAGCTGGAACACGCGCAATCCCAGGTGGTAGCGACGCCCATCGGGCTCGTAATCCACAAAGCCGTCGCGCGTCAGCGAGCCCAGCAGGCGATAGGTGGTGCTGAACGGCAGGCTGGCGCTCCTGGCCAGATCAGCCGCACTTGCACCCCGCGGTTCATTGCCCAGAAGTACCAGCAGGCTTAGGGCTTTGCCGACCATGTCGGTCTTTGTGTCCTCTTTCACACTCATAGCTCGATGCTCTCACATAGTGAGAGCTATTTCTAGATGGTGGGGACATCTCTTGACAAGTGACCCCACTCACAGCCAGTATTGCTGTATTGCACAAGTAGCTCTCACCATGTGGTTACTTTCGGGATGATCCGGCCGCACCTCGTTCTGGTCTTCCCTTTGAAGCTAGATCCGCGACATCGTCGTCACAGAAGGAACCTCCCATGAGCCAAACAATGCCGTCAGCGACGCCAGGCACTGAAACAACCACCGGAACACCCAAGAAAGCCGCGCTTGCCAGCTTCCTCGGCAGCGCCGTCGAGTACTACGACTTCTTCATCTTCGGTTCAGCCGCGGCCCTGATCTTCCCCCACGTCTTCTTCCCCTCCGCCGACGCCAACGCGGCCATCATGTCCTTCGCAACCTTCGGCTTCGCCTATGTTGCCCGGCCGGTGGGTGCCGTGATTCTGGGTCACTTCGGCGACCGTATTGGCCGGCAGAAGGTCCTGATGTTCACGCTGGTCCTGATGGGCGCAGCCACCTTCGTCATCGGCTGCCTCCCGGACTTCAAGACCATTGGCTGGTGGGCGCCCGTCCTGCTGGTCCTTGCCCGCCTTTGCCAAGGTCTTTCCGCGGCCGGCGAGCAAGCCGGCGCTTCTTCCATGACCCTTGAACACGCCCCGGACAACCGCCGCTCCTTCTTCACCTCCTGGACCCTGACCGGCACCCAGGGTGGCCAAATCCTGGCGGCACTGGTGTTCATCCCCGTGGTGGCGCTGCCGGACGAGATCAAGTACGGCATCGGCTGGCGCATTCCGTTCTGGCTCAGCGCAGTGGTGGTCCTGGTGGCCTTCTTCATCCGCCGCACCCTCCACGAGCCGCCGGCTTTCGCGGAAGCCAAGAAGAACAATGAAATCTCCAAGCTCCCCGTTGCCGATCTCCTGCGGCTGCACTGGCGCGATGTTCTCCGCGTGGTCTGCTGCGCCTTCATCGCCGCAGTCAGCACTGTCTTTGGAACCCTGGCCATCAAGTACGCCCAGGATGTTGCCGGCGTCAACAGCACCATCACGCTCTGGCTGGTGGTCGCAGCAAACGTTGTTGCCTTGGGAACCCAGCCTCTGTTCGGCATGCTCTCGGACAAGATCGGCCGCAAACCCGTCTTCATCTACGGAGCGTTGTCCAGCGCCATCATGACGCCGGTGTTCCTGCTGACCCTCGAAGGCGGCAATGTGCCGTTGATGTTCGTGGTCTCCGTTGTGTACTTCTCCTTCGGATACGCCGCAGCCAACGCCGTATGGCCGTCCTTCTACGGTGAAATGTTCAGCACCAAAGTCCGCTTCTCCGGCCTGGCCATTGGTACGCAGCTCGGCTTCCTCATGGCAGGCTTCGCCCCGGCCATCGTTACGGCCCTGGGTGGTACCAAGCCCGGCGGATGGGTCCAGATCTCCATCTTCACCGCAGTAATCTGCGTGATCGCCGCTGTCTCGGCCATGACAGCCCGCGAATCAGCAAAGACACCCACTGCAGAACTCGGCATCCACAAGCGACACCAGCACGTCTAAACCTGACGCTCCTGCCCGGTTACTTGGCTTGAAGCGCGGAAATGCCCGGCACGTCCCGCGACGTGCCGGGCATTTCGCTGCTCTCTGGCCATGTCTGGCCGAAGCAACTGGGCAGGAGCGCAGCCAGGGGCCGGAGCTAACCGCCTACCGCGGGTCCAGCACCACCGTTTGGAACGCCCCCTTGCCAGTGCCAACGTAAAGGAACAAGGTTCCATCGCCGGCTATGCCAACCAGGGCGGGATCTCCGGTTCCGGTGAAGCCATTACCCAGTGCAGCCATGGAAGAGAACATGTTCCACCCTGAGCCCAGATAGGACCGTCCCAAGAATCCGCCGCTGCCGTTGCCCGGGTAGAGCCACAGCCCGCCATCGTTGCCGCGGCCCAGAACGTCTTCACGTCCATCGCCGTCAAAGTCGCCGCCCTGGAGGACGGTGTTGAACATGTTCCAGCCCGAGCCGATCTGCCGCCACGGCAGGAATCCGCCGCTGCCGTTGCCCGGGTACATCCACAGGGCTCCATCGGAAGTGCGGGCCAGCAGGTCAGCTTTGCCGTCACCTGAGAAGTCGCCCGGTGCAAGAAGCTCGGTGAATCCCTGCCAGCCGGTACCGATCTGCTTGCGTGCCAGGAATTGGCCCCTGCCGTCGGTCGGATACAGCCACAACACCCCGTCGGATGTCCGGGCCACCAGGTCCGGGTGACTGTCGCCGTCGAAATCTCCGGCACTGACGACGGCGGTGAATCCGTTCCAGCCCGAGCCCACTTGGACTCTCGGCAGGAAGCCGCCGGAACCGTTCCCCGGGTAGAGCCACAGTGCGCCGTCGTTGGCGCGGGCCAGCACATCGGCCACGCCATCGCCGTCGAAATCACCGGCCTCCCACACCTGGGCAAACTGGTTCCATCCTGCACCGATCGGCAGGCGGGTGGCGAAACCCTGTCCGTCGCCGGGGTACAGGCTCATATCGCTGCCCTTGGCTGCCAGGACGTCAGGGCGCCTGTCGCCGGTGAAATCCTGGCCTCCAACAATGTCACCGGCACCGCTCCACCCGGTTCCCGCAACGGTTCGCGGCAGGAAGCCACCCTTGCCGTCGCCCGGGTAGGCATAGAGTGTTCCGTCGGTGGCGGTGGCCAGCAGACCAGCCGATCCCCCGCCAAACGATCCCGCCGGCGCCAGCGAGGCAAAGACATCCCATCCTTGGCCGATCTGGACACCCGCCAGGAAGCTGCCCGAGCCGTTGCCTGCATACAGCCACAGCTTGCCGTCGTTTCCTACGGCCAGGAGATCGTTACGGGAGTCGCCGTTGAAATCGCCCACGGGCACCAGTTGCGAAAAGCCCTGCCAGCCGGACCCCACGTAGCTGCGTGCAAGGAACCCGCCCTTGCCGTCGCCCGGGTACAACCACAGCCCGCCGTCACTGGTCCGGGCAAGAACATCGCCAAAACCGTCGCCGTTGACGTCCCCTGTTCCAATGACCGCATTGAAGATGCCCCAACCAGAGCCAACCTGCACCGGATCATCCAACCTGTTGCCCGGCAAGCCACTGAAAAGCAGGAGCGATCCGTCCGCTTCGCGGGACATCACGTCCGCGAGCTTGTCGCCGTCGAAGTCACCGGCCGAAAAACGCATCTGCGCCTTGAGCTTGGAATCGGCGTTGATGGTCACCGACGCGGACGTGGCCGACACCGAATTGATGGTCACCCGGGTGCCCGTGTATGTGGTGAAGGTGCTGCCGGCCTGCCATGCGTGGTTGGTGGCGTACCAAGGTTCCGGGAACGGCTTGGTGGACGGCATGAGGATCAGGGACGAAGCGACGGTTGCTCCGCCGCGCTGGACGATCTTGACGCCTCTGTTTCCTGCTGGCTTGCCGGAGTCGTCGAGGTAGCTGTCGTAACCGGCAGCCTGCCGCAGCTCCAGGTAGTAGACCTCTTTGCTGATGGGATCCGTGAATTTGATGGCACGCTGGGCGTCGGTTCCGCCCCAGGGTTTAAGGGTGTAAGTCTTGGCGCCCGTGGCAACGCCAACATCCCGGATCTCATCTCCCCGGCCGAGCCCGGCAAAGTCCCAGAGCGAGCTGCTCACCACGGGCGATTCGAATTGGGCAGCACCCATGATGTCCGTGGTGTCGCCGTACTCCCGGATGTAGCACGAGGGATCCGTGAACCGACCGTTGCCGTCAACGCCGACGTCGGACGCTCCACTGCCGCACTGCAACGCGTCCGCGTGCATCAGGCCGATGACGTGCCCGAACTCGTGGCTCATCACGTTGTTGGTGAACCCGCTGATCTGGGGAAGGAGCACCCGGCCGCTGTAGCTTCCGCTGCTGTATCCGGCGCCGAGGGCATTTCCGGACAGGGTGGAGGTGGGAATGAAAATTACCAGTGCCGTATAGGGGCTCGCTGTCCACTTCAGCTCGCTGGTGATGGTGGACATGATGGTGCTGTAACTATCGGTGGACTTCGCCTTGGACTGGTGGCCGGCAACCTTGGTGTTCACCGACATAGACAGCTTGTTGGCCGTCATCGCTTTCCAGTAGTTGCTGGTGGCCGCCACAGCTTGCTCCGCATTGGTCATGGACACCGTATTGCTGTTGTCCGCCAGCTTGGCGGTGACCAGCCGTACCCGGATATCGCCGCTGGGCCCAGCAGCCGCCGCACCGGCGTCGGGACCGGTGTTGAACGGCGTCGCACGCTCGGGGGGATTATCGAACTCGTGCTCGGAGTGCGGCGTCCCCTCCACGAACTGGACGTTCGGATTCTCCGGCCCGGGCAACGGAACCGCCGTCGCGGGGGTCTGCACAAAAAACAGGCCGGTAGCAAATACCACCAAGCCTGTAGACAACGCGATTGATCGCCGAAGCGCACCCATTCGATCTCCCTGAGCCGGAGCCTGTGGTTCCTGTGAGTCTCAAGAACCGAGATCAGGCTACAACCGGGGTGCCGGTGATCCCGGCAGGCGGGGCTCGCCACGTGGAAACCCAACTATCCCGGAATGCTTACGGAACCCTAACCGGGCCGAAATACCGTGGCAACATTGCCCCGCCACACTGGAATAGCCGGCAAGTGCAGGCACAAGCTCCAGCCCAGGAGGCCACCATGTTGAAGGAAGTCACAACACACACAACACGTATACGCGCGATCAGCCAGCTCCACCGGGGAGACGAGATCGAAGCCCGCCTGTCCGTGGGACCCGCCTATGATGACGTGGTCATCCGCCGCGGACGCGTCCAGGAAACGGCGCCGGGAATCGGCGTCGTCTGGATCATGGATCACGCCTCCGGAATGAGGAAAGCCATCAATACCGACGAATGCAGTGTTTGGCGCGTCGCCTGAACCGGCTTGACCCCAAACCCCACTCAGCCGCCGGCCACGGACTGGACAATCAGAACCTCCTGGCCAGCCGCAACCTCCGTCTCAAGACCCTTCAGACGCCGGACCTCATCACCGTTCACGTAAATATTCACGAAACGGCGGAGCGCTCCGGTTTCATCACGCAAACGCCTGGCCAGCACCGGATAATCTCCGGTCACTGAGTCCAGCAACTGTCCAACGGTCACAGCCCCGTCGGCGGACGCAGTCAGATAGGACTGTCCGCCGACGAGTGGCTGCAGGACGCCAGGCAACAGGACCGTAAAGTCAGCCATGACGGACCTAACCAGGCACCGTGGCTGGGTCTTCGGCGTCCGGATCGCGCTTCTGTGCTGCTGCCTCCACGATTTCTTCAGCTTCCGCCACCAGTGTGGCTTCCGCCGCGGCCAGCGGGTTTTCCGCCCCTGCCGGGTTTCCCACCACGACGGCTGCACGCACACAGAGCACGTCCGGCAAGTGGGATGCCACTTCAGTAAAGGTCTCGCCCTCGTCAGCGCTGGCATACACGGCTCCCCCGCGGGTTCCGAAGTACACGCCAGTGGGTTCGGCAGTGTCCACGGACGCCGCGTCCCGAAGCACGGCGTTGTATTCGTGGTCCGGCAGACCTGTGTGCAGCTCCTTCCACGTACCACCGGCATCGTCTGTGCGGTGGACGCTGAGCTTGCTGTCCGGCGGGATGCGTTCGCCGTCCGCCTTCAACGGGACCACCCATGCTGTGCCCTCCCGCCGAGGGTGAGTCAGCATCACGAACCCAAAATCGGCAGGCAGCCCGTCCGCGATTGAGTCCCAGTTCTCGCCGCCATCGTCCGTGCGGTAGACGCCATGATGATTCTGCGCGTACAAACGATTCTCGACGGCGGCATCTGCCGCAATCTTGTGAACGCACTGGCCGAACTCGGGGTTGGGATCGGGCATGAAGTAGGCCGAAATTCCCTTGTTGCGGGGCTCCCAGGAAGCACCGCCGTCGAGCGATCTGTAAACGCCGCCCGTGCTCATGGCGACGTGAACCTTCTCCCCGGAAGAATCAACCACAATGGAGTGCGCCGCCGCTCCGCCGTAGCCGGCGCCCCAATCACTGCGGTGCGGGTGGTCCCAGAGTCCGCGGTTCAGCTCAAAGTGCTCGCCGCCGTCGGTTGATTTCCATACCGAAATCGGCTCGCATCCAGCCCACACGACGCCCGGACGGGACTCGGCGTCGGGGTATATCTGCCAGATGCGCTCCAACGCGGCGTCGGTGCCGTCCGGAAACTTGATGGCACCCAGCTCGGGCTCGGTCCAGGTGACTCCGAGGTCGTCCGAGTGGGCCACCGTGGGTCCCCAGTGCTCGGACCGGACACCCACCATGATTCGTGTTTTGCCGCCCCTTGTATCAATCCCGATGCTGGGAATCTCACTCATCAGGAAGTGCGGGCCGGAGAGGGACCAGTCTTTGCGGTCCGGGCTGGTTGCGAGCCACAGGCCTTTCTTGGTCCCGATCGCGATGACGTAACTCTCTGAAGTAGCCATGAACCCCATCGAACCATCAGGGCGTGTAGGTGGCAACGATTTTCGGGCTTATGTGGATAGTCCGTTTCCAGACAAGAGGAACCCTTACGGTTACAGTGCAGCTCAACTCCTGATCGTGACGCGAAAATCGAAAAAACTTTTTCGCGGGTTGTGCCCGTTGACTGCTGCCGCGGGAAAACGTGCTTGACTGTGGTTTTGCGGTCAAGCGGGCCGCCACAAATTATTGGGGGATTAAATGTTTTGCGAGGTCAAAGAGCCATGAGGCCATCAAGAAGGATCTCCGCGGTGGTCGGCCGGTAGCAGGACCGAGCCATGATTGCAGTCTCTTTGCAAGAGGGAGCCATAGTCCTGGACCCGTTCTCCGTAAGAATGGTCCTCAGTGTGGTCACATTGACCCTGATAGTGCTGTCCTCCGCCTCCTCCCGGCGGCTCCGGTCCGCGTGCACCGGCTGGTGGCGGGTTGCCTTGCTTCTCTTCTTTGCCGGAAATTTTGCTTTCCTGCTGAACGGAACCACCTTCCTGGCCTGGGCAAATCCACCGGGCAAAGCCCTGATTGTGGCCGGAGCCTTCAGCATCTGGGCAGGTGCACGAACCCTTCGCGGCCGGAAAGTCAGCGGCTGGCAGTTGGCGCCGGCACCACTGATCACCGGCCTTACGTCAGCCATGGACGGCGCGGAATCCAGCCTGTGGTCCGGCGGCTTGGTGTATCTGGTCATGACGGCGGCAGGCCTTGGCATGGCCGCAGCAGATTTGTGGTTCGCGAAGTCCACCCAGTCGCGCGTGACGAAGTTCCTGGCCCTTATCTCCGCGCTGACATCCCTGTACTACCTGGGCCGGGCCGTCACGTTTGTGCTGGAGGGGCCGGACGGGAACTCATTCCGGACATTCTTCGGGTACGCGCCAGCGGCCCTCATGCACCTGATCCTCTTGGTATCGCTGTCCTTCACCATCAACGCGCTCAGCAACAGCCACCTGATCAAAAGGCTCCGAGAGCGCGCCGAACGGGACCACCTGACCGGACTGCTCAACAGGGGCGCCTTCCTGGGCTTGGCCGAAAAGGAACTGGAAGGTCCGGCAGCACGCCGCGGTGCAGCCCTGATCCTGGCGGACCTTGACTATTTCAAAGCCGTCAATGATGAGCACGGGCATGCCGCCGGGGACGCTGCCTTGTGTGCCTTCGCTGAGGCCTGCACCGCTTCCGTCAGGTCGACGGACCTTGTTGGGCGGTACGGCGGAGAAGAGTTCATCCTTTTCCTGCCGGGTGCAACGCAGCAGCGGGCCGAGGCCATCGCCTCGGAGATCAGCCGCCGCCTGTCCGCCATGGCAGATCCCGACGGCTTGCCCTACCCCACGGTCAGCTATGGCGTGACGTCCACGGGCGCCAAAACTCAAGACCTGACGTTCATGATCAACGTGGCAGACGCGGCACTGTACAGGGCCAAAGCACAGGGACGTGACAGGGTGGTTGGCGCGGACTCAGTGGACCCGCTGCCCACGTTCCTTGGAAGGCCGTAGTCACGAGTCACGGGCAGGCGTCCGGTTCTGCGGGCCCCCTGGTACCGCGTTGTGTGACGTTATGCCTAGGCTGTGGGTGGCAAATGAGCCTGGTTCCACCCGTGAATGACGGACAACGATGACGGAGAACAACGATGACTGAAGCAAACACCTCTGCACGTGCACAACAGCTGAAAGCCCTCCACGAAGCACCGGAAATCCTGAGCGTGGTTAATGTGTGGGATGCCATCAGTGCGCGCACTATTGCGGAACTTCCTGAAACCAAGGCAATCGCCACCGCAGGGCATTCCATTGCTGCAGCCTTCGGCTATGCCGACGGAACCATGCCCCTGGACGTCGCCCTGGACGGGGTCAAGCGCATTGTCGACGCCGTGGATCACCCGGTCACTGCGGACTTGGACGATGGTTACGAGAACCCGGCCGAGACCATCCGCCGGGCTATTGGAATCGGCGTTGTTGGTGCGAACGTTGAAGACCGGTTGCGGCCCTTCGACGAAGCCGTTGCCCGTGTACAGGCGATCATCGCAGCCGCTGCGGAAGAAGGCATTTCGTTCCAGCTGAACGCTCGGACCGACGCTATCGCGCGCGGCGGGGACCGTCCCATCAAGGACAGCATTGAGGACGCCATCGCCAGGGGACGGGCGTTTCTCGACGCCGGCGCGTCGCTGGTTTTCGTGCCCGGCGCCATGACCCGTGAGGTGATCGAGCCGCTGGTTGAGGGCCTCGGGCGCGGGAAGCTCTCCGTGATCGGTGCACCCGGAGCCCTCCCCGCAGCCGAACTCCAGGAACTGGGCGTGGCCCGCGTGTCTTATGGTCCCTTCACCCAGCGGGTGGCTCTGCGTGCTCTCCGGGATCTTGCTACGGACCTTTATGGCTCGGGCGTGGTCCCTACTGATACGCCTGCTCTGAACTAGGTAAACCAGCCGAAGCAACTGACCGCCGGCGGCTGGCCCGACCCTGCTGGCGGTGGCCGGTGGCCGGTCCCTGCTGGCGGCGGCCGGTCCCTGTCTGCGAAGGCGGGACCGGTCAGGCGCCTGAACGGGTATCGAACGCGGCCGCCGATTCCCGGAGCAGGCGGGCCACCGTGTCCACGGGCAGGCTCGCTGCTTTTCGGCGGTCGAACCGACGGAGCGCGATGTGCCGCGTGCCCAACCCGGGAACATCCAGGATGTCCACCTGATCGTGGACCACTCCCGTCAGGGCGAGGGTGGGCACAATGGCCACTCCCTCGCCGGCGGCGACGAGTGCCAGGGCGGTGAGGGTGTCGTGGTACTGGTGGACAGTCTCAATCCTGGTGCCCGTCGAGTGGCGGAGGCGTCCGAGTACTGCGGTGTTGGCTGCTGACGGTTCCACTCCCAGCCACGGCAAGTGCAGGCGGCTCAGGTCTATGTTGTCCGTGCCGAGCAGGCTCCCTGCGGGCACCACCAGCTTCCATGGCTCGTCCAGCAGGGGTTCCTGAACCATTCCGGCCGCCATCGGACGCTGCTCGGCCGCCGTCGAGTCCTGTTCAATCACTACGGCATCGAGCTGCCGTTGACGGAGCAGCCGCATGAGCGCGGGGAAACCGTCTTCAACGATCTGGATCTGCAGCTGGGGGTACTGGCTGCGCCATTCGGGAAGTCGCGGGATCACCACGGTGCGCATGAAGCTGGTGAAGCCGCCCACCCGCACCACTCCCGCAATATTTACTTCGCTCTGCATCCGGGCACGGGCCACGTTGAGTGCCCGTTCTATTTCTTCCCCGGCCTCTGCCATGGCCAGTCCGGCGGGTGTGAGCACTGATCCTTTGGGGGTCCGCAGGAGTAAGGCCTGGCCCGCCTCGTGCTCGAGTTTGCTGAGCTGCTGCGACACTGCGGACGGCGTTATCCGCAGTTCATCGGCTGCTGCAAGAACGCCTCCGGTGCGGGCAACTGCCAGCAGAACCAGCAGCCTGCGGGGGTCCATATCCATGTTAAGCGCTCCTAAACATGGGATTCAGAATAATGCAATTGAACTAAACCTGTAACTCCCTCAATATTGACTCACAAGCACGATTCAGTCACGCAGCATCGACCCCCGAATCAAGCACCCATCCTGGACCTTACGCCGCCCGACGGCTTCATCAGGATGCCCAAATCCTGAAAGGACTCCCATGGAACTGCTGTTCGAAATTGCCGGTTGGACCGGCGCGGTGGCAATGCTCGGCGGCTACATGGCGGTGTCCATGGGGTGGCTGCAGGCGGGCAGCACTTTCCAGACCGTCAATCTCTTTGGGTCATGCGCGTTCATCATCAACGGCACGCTCCATGGGGCCTGGCCGTCCGTAGTGACGAACGTGGCCTGGTTCCTGATCTCAGCCGTGGCACTTCTGCGCATGAGGGCCAAGCTCCGGCCCGCGGAGGCCACGGCCCAGGCACAGGAGAGCCCGTCACTTGGCCCGGATACCGCGGCTCAGGTCATCGTAGCGGCCGCTCGCCCGGACACCGCAGCCCAGGTCATCGTAGCGGCCACACGCCCGGCCGCCAGCTGCGCATAGCGGGCATCCCGGCCGGCTGCGCATAACGTTGACAAGCGCTGACGGGCACTGAAGAGCGCCACCAAGTCCGTCAGTCCACAAACTCCGACTGCGTTTCGATGAAGTCCCAATCCTCAATGGTCAAAACTCCGCTGACCTTATCCGGGTGGGGTCCGCCGGCTTCGGCAATATGCTGCAATACCTGCAGGGGCAGTTCATCGGCCCGCAGGTTTTCGCGCAGCCACTCTTTGCTGTCCAGGTGCAGGTCCAGCCACCACATATAGATTTCCATCGCGGACCGCCTTTCTTCGGATTAACGGTAGGCCGGGATGGGTATCTCTACAAGGGTCCACGGCCGTCTGCTTGATCCGTGTCAGATGCCCCGAACATGCTGTTCAAGGACACGCCGCAGAGCAACAATAGGGGTATGGCTGCGGAAGGTTTCAGCGGACGGATTCCCTTGGTTGTCGGAGTGCTTCCGGACCAGCATGTGGAGGTCCTGCAGACTGCCCGGACCTTGGCCGAACAACTGGGCGTGCCGCTGGTTTGTGCTTATGTGGACGAGGCGAGCTACCTCGTGGAATGGGACCCTTCGCGTGAAACGCACCGGATGTCCCTGCATCCCGAAAAGGATGACGAGGACGTCGCTGCTGTCCGGGATGATCTGGGCAAGGCCATCGCTGAGACCATGGATGGCGGCACCGCCGATTGGACATTACGCTTGCTGGCCGGTGATCCTGCCCGGGCGCTGGGCCGCCTGGCCTCTGACATCGACGCCTCGATGATCATTGTGGGGTCGCCGGAGCCTGGCCTGGGGCACCGTATTTCTGAAGCCCTGAACGGCTCGGTGGCGGCTTGGCTGAGTCACCACCAGCGGCGTCCGGTGCTGATTGTGCCCCAAAAGAAGAGGCACGACGCCGCCCATAGAAACTAAAGCGAAAGTACTTATTCGAGGTGGTGGCAAAGGCGTCTCACGGCACGTAGAGTGATTACTGCAGGACGGCGAAAGCCCCTGCTCAAAGGCCGCTCCGGAGTGCGTATCCCCCAATAACGCACTCCGGAGCTCTTTTATTTAAGCGACGCTTTGAAGAGTGCCGCCAGCACCTTCTTTGACGCGAGAACGGCCCCGACACACCTTGAGCAAGGCGTGTCGGGGCCGTTTCGATTTCATAGTGGGTGGTGGCGGTACGGCTAGCGAGAAGCGCACGACGCCGGCGCCCGGGTTGGGCAGCGCAGGCTCACCTGTCAGCGGATCACCAAGTCAGCCGGCACCCGGGTTGGGCGGCGCCGGTCACCTGTCAGCGGCTCACCACGTCAGCCGGTCACCTGTCAGGACCTCACCGGACGAACGTGTACAGCAGCGCTGCCATCCCGAAGCCCACAATGGAGAGCACAGTTTCCAGCACGGTCCACGTCTTCAGGGTGTCCTTGACTGACATGTTGAAGTACTTGGAGATGATCCAGAATCCGCCGTCGTTCACGTGGCTGGCGATGATGGAGCCGGAGGAAATGGCCACCACAATCAATGCGAGCTGTGGCTGCGAGTACCCGGAGGCGAGGCTGGGTGCCAGGATGCCGCCAGTTGTCACAATGGCCACCGTGGCCGAGCCCTGGGCGATGCGCATGCCGGCACTGATCACGAATGCGGAGAGGATGATGGGAAGCCCTGCCTGGGACAGTGAATCCGCTACGGCCTTGCCAACACCGGTGGCGGAAAGGACCGCACCGAAGAACGCACCGGCACCAACAACCAGCAGGATCATGCCCACAGGTCGTAACGAAGAGCCCGTGATTTCGCTGAGTTCGGCGGAGGTCATTCCGCGACGGGTTCCCAGGAGCCACATGGCCAGGAGCACAGCAACTGTCAGAGCAATTGCGGGGTTGCCGAAGAACTGGAGGATGTCGCGGAACGTGCCTGCAGGGGCAAAGATGTTGCCGAAGGTGCCGCCGAGGATGAGGATCATGGGCAAGCCAATGGCCAGCAGGACCAACCCGATGGACGGCTCGTTGCCCTTGGCCTGATCAGATTCCGGAACGATCCGGTCCTCCGGCACGGAAACCATCACGCGCTTGCCAATGTACGTGCCCCACAGGATGCCCGAAGCGAACCAAGCGGGGATGCCGCAGATGAGGCCCATGAGGATGATCCACCCGAGGTCCACACCGAACAGTCCGGCCGCAGCAACGGGGCCGGGGTGCGGCGGAAGGAACGCGTGCGTCACGGAGAGACCAGCCAGCAGCGGCAGGGCGTACAGGGCCAACGACTTGCCGCCACGGATCGCGGCAACGTAGACCAACGGCGCCAGGACGAAGATGCCGATGTCGAAGAACACCGGGATACCCAGCACAAAGCCGGTGATACCCATGGCAAGCGGGGTGCCCTTTTCGCCGAAGATCTTCACCAGCCTTCCGAGGAGCACTTCCGCACCGCCGGAACGTTCCAGGATGGCACCGAGGACAGTGCCGAGGCCGATGATCACCGTGATGTGGCCAAGGATGCCCGCGAAGCCTTTTTCAATGAGGGCGTCGCTGCTCTTGGTGGCTGAGCCCACCAGGGCTTCCACGGAGATCCCTCCCACCAGGGCCACGATCACACCGGTTCCCACCAGGGCGATGAACGGTTCGAGCTTGACCTTGATGATCAGGAACAGCAGCAGGGCAATGCCGGCACCTGCCAGGAGGAGCAGGCCGGCGGTATCGTGCCGCAGCCATTCAAGAAATTCATTCATGGGCGTTTCTTTCTGGGTGAGTCCTACTTGAGGGTGCCGGTGAAGGCGGCGGCACGTGCCGCGATGTCTGCCCAGTCACCTGCGGCAACTGCTGCGGGCGGGACCACGCTGGTGCCGCAGCAAACTGCGGCAGCACCGGCGTCGAGGTAGCTCTTGGCGTTGGAGGCGTCGATGCCTCCCGAAGGCAGCAAGCGGATGCCCGGATACGGGCCCTGCAAGTCCTTCAGGTACGCCGGGCCGAGCTGCCGGGCGGGGAAAATCTTGACGGCGGCGGACCCCAGGTCCAGGGCCTGCGCCACCTCGGTGGGAGTCATGGCACCGAGGCTGAAGGGAACTCCGGCGGCGACCGCGACGGCGGCAACTTCCGGGCGGAGGCCGGGCGTCACCAGGAACTGCGCACCGGCGTCGATGGCTGCGCGGGCTTGGTCGGCGGTCATCACGGTTCCGATTCCGACGGCGGCACCATGCTCCGCGGCTGTCTCCGCCGCGCGCTTGACGTGCTTGAGCACATCCGGGGTGGTGAACGTGAGTTCCACGCTGCGGATGCCGCCGTCGGCCAGTGCCCGGCAAAGGTCCGCGGCGTCGGTGATGGACGGCGCGCGGACCACGGCCAGGGTGCGGTCGGCTTCGAGCTGCTGGAGGAATTGTTCGGGGGTCATTGCTGTCCTTCTCGGGTGAGGCCGTCGTGGTGTCTGCGGAGGGCGCGGCCGGCACGGGCGCCGGTGGGTTTGCCGCCGTCGATCGCTGCCGTGCCGTTGACAAACACGTATTGGATGCCGCTGGCGGCTTGGCGGGGATTCTCAAAAGTGGCTTCGTCGCGAATGGTTACGGGATCGAAGAGCACGACGTCGGCCGCGTAGCCTTCGCGGACCAGTCCCCTCTTGTGGAGCTTGAGTCTTGCGGCGGGGCGGCCGCTGAGGTGGTGGACCGTTTCCTCGAGGCTGAGCAGTCCGAGGTCCCGTGAGTAGTGGCCGAGGTAGCGCGGGAACGTTCCCCAGGCACGGGGGTGTGGCTTGGCGCCGACCAGAAGCCCGTCGCTGCCGCCGGTGTGGGTGCGGTGCTTCATGATGGCCTGGACGTTTTCCTCGTGACCCACGTGCTGCAGGATTCCAGTGCCGAGGCGGTCATCCGTGAGGATCTGCGCGAAGACATCGAAGGGTTCCTGCTTGGTCTCCGCAGCGATGTCCCTAACGGTCTTGCCCACGTGGCCTGCGAGCGCCGGGTTCTGGACGCCGCTGATTTCCAGGGTGTCCCACTCGGCAACCACGCCGTGGCAGCCGTCGGAGCCGTAGACCTCCACGGATTCTTGGATGCGCGCGCGGGTTTCCGGGTCTGCCAGGCGAGCCAGCGTGGCCTCGGTTCCGCCGGACGAAGCCCAGCTGGGCAGGATCGCCGAGAGCGTGGTGGCTCCCGGGAGGTAAGGGTAGGTGTCCAGGGTGATGTCCACACCTTGGTCCAAGGCTTCATCGATCAGGTCCAGCAGTTCCCCGGCGCGGCCCTTGTTCTCCGCGAAGTTCATGGTGGCGTGGGACAGATGCAGTGCGCATGCCGTGTCGCGGCTCAGCCCGATCATCTCGGCGTAGGCTGCGAGCGCACCTTTGCCGTAGGAGCGGTGATGCGGCGCGTAGAAGCCACCCAGTTCGCCCACGGTCCGGCAGAGCCCGGCGAGTTCCTCGGTCCGTGCGTACATGCCCGGCGTGTAGGTCAGGCCCGAGGACATTCCCACGGCCCCCTCCTCCATCGCCGTACGGATGACATCCTGCATCTGCTGCTGTTGCCCGGGCGTGGGGTCGCCTTCGGCGAATCCCATCACCATGGCCCGGACAGTTCCTTGAGGTACCAGGTAGGCGGCGTTGGTGGCGATGCGGCCTCCGTCCTGTTCCCCGTTGCTTTCTTCAAACCTGTCCAGGCGGTCGAGGTACTCCCCCACGGTCCGCCAGTTCCAGTCAAACTCGGCCGGATTGTCGTTCCAGCCGGCGATCTTCTCCCGGACACCAGCCAGCGTGGCATCGTCCACGGGCGCGTAGGACAGGCCGTCCTGGCCCAGTAATTCCGTGGTGACGCCTTGGCTGAGCTTGGCGTAGTGGTCCCTGTTCACCAGCAGTTGCAGGTCCGAATGTGCGTGCATGTCGATGAATCCGGGGCTCAGGACCAGGCCGGTGGCATCGATGACGCGGTCAGTGCCGGTTTCCGCTGCGGTGAGCGTTCCGGCGTCGAGCGTTCCGGCGAGAGTTCCGGCGTCGGCGATGGCGGCAATCACTGCGCCGTCCAGCAGGACGTCCGCGCGGCGGCGGTCCGCCCCGGTTCCGTCCACCAGGGTGGCGTTGCTGATGAGGGTCTTCATGGCGGGGATCCTAGAAGAAGGTATGGATGAGGTCGACGACGGTATGGTCGCCGGTAGCTTCGGCAGACGCACCGCCGGCGAGGACCGGGATGACGGTCCATTTGTCGAACGCGGTGCAGGGGTGGGACAGGCCCAGCCGGACCACGTCGCCGGGCCGGACGATGGTGGTGTTGGAGTCGTACGTCATGAAGCTGTGTTGGTCATTGACCGAGATGATTTCTGCGCCAATCAGGGGCGTCATGGCTCCTCCCAACACCGGGCCGATGAACTGTGGTTCGGGCAACCCTTCGTCGAAGGGGAGGTCTCGTTTGCCGGCGTCGAGGATGGCCAGGCCGGGTTCGGTCTGCGAAACAACGCGCGCCCAGCCGTGCATCCCTGCGGTGAAAGGCTGGTCGCCTTCACGGGAGAACGGCGAGATTCCGCGGTAGAAGCCGTCGTCGTGGATGATGTAGGCGCCGCTGCGGATCATGAGATCCACGCGGTAGCCCGAGCCGCTGCTGATGTACGGCGACAGAACTGAGACAACGTCGTCAAAGTAGGCGCTTCCCCCGGCTGTGAGGATCACCTCGCTGGAGCCGTACAACCCTTCGGCAAGCAAACCCTCGTGAAGCAGTCCCATCTGGGCAAGGTAGCCCCGGACGGCGGCCAGTCCGGCGTCGTCCGCTGTGTGCGCGAGCGAGCCTTCATAACCGCTGACGCCCACCAAGCGCAGGTTCGGCGAGGCAGAAATAGCACGGGCCACGTCCAAGGCAGCGTCCACGCCGCGCGCGCCGGTCCGGCCACCGTGGGCTCCAAGTTCCACCAGGACGTCCAGGACGGCATCGCTGCCGGTGAGGGTCTGGTTGATGACGTCCACGGTTCCCAGGGAGTCGATCCAGGACAGGATGGTGGTGTCCGCGGGCTGACTAGCAACCCACTGGATTGCGTGCGGATCGGTGAGGCTGTTGGCCAGTTGGAGGTTCCGCACACCGAACTCACGGGCCACGCGGAGCTGTGCGAAGTTGGCCAGCGTGATGCCCCAGGCGCCCCGGTTGAGCTGCTCGGTCCAGAGTTGGGGAGACATGGTGGTCTTGCCGTGCGGGGCGAGGAGGACGCCGTGGCGATCGCACCATTCAGCCAAACGATCAGCATTGGCCCGGAGCGCGGCGGCGTCGAGGGTGAGCAGCGGCGTCTGGAGGTCGGCCAACGTGTGTTTGGCGGCGAGGAAGTCCGCGTGGGTGGTCCCGTTCGCGGATGCGGGCATCGCTTTGTGGCGCCAGTCGAGACGGCGTTCAGCCAGGCCCGCCACGGCAGATGCCGAGATGGCTTCGGAAATGTTCACGCGTTTGGTTCCCTTCGCGGTGCTGCGTTGTTGAAGCTGCGTTGTGGGGTTGTTGGGTGAGCTCTGCTTGCGTTGCGTATTTTGCAACGCTGGTTGCAAACCTGCTGGTGATATGTCTAACATGGTGGCGGATCGAGAGTCAAGGCCGCTGCGAAGCGCACGAACTAGTGGGAGAACGATGCTTTCAGCTGTATGCGTGGGCGAAACCATGGCCATGCTTACCCCTGCCCACGCCGTCCCCCTGCACCTGGCAAACGAGCTTCACTTCGGGATCGGCGGCGCTGAATCCAACGTCGCCATGGGCCTCGCAGCCATGGGCTTGGACACCCACTGGGTCAGCCGGGTTGGCCACGACGGATTCGGCACCCGCATCCTCCACGAGCTTCAGGATCACGGAGTAGGCACCTCCGGCGTCGAGGTGGACCACTCCCTGCCCACCGGCCTCTACGTGAAGGTCCCGGCCCAGGACTCAGACCCCGACGGCGGCAGCTCGGTTTTGTACTACCGGCAAGGATCCGCGGCGTCAGCCATGGGTCCCGGCACACTGTCCAATCCCGCCGTTTCCTCCTTGCTGGAAAACGCTGCACTGATCCACTTGAGTGGGATCACCGCCGCACTCTCCCCCGAGTGCCTTTCACTGCTGGAAGCCATCCTGACGGAGCCAAGAAACGGCAGGACCATCAGCTTCGACGTCAACTGGCGTGAAGCTCTCTGGGCAGGCCAGGACCGATCCGTGCTGCAGCGGCTGGCGAACATGGCCGACGTCGTGCTTGTTGGAAAAGACGAAGCCGAACACGCCTTCGGCACCACCGACGAAGCCGAACTCCGCCGCATGATGCCCGATCCGCAGGTGCTGGTCATCAAGAACGAGGCAATCAGCGCCATCTCTTTGGACCGGAGCGGCATCCGGGAAGAAGTGCCCGCGCTGTCCGTCGCCGTCGTCGAGCCCGTTGGTGCGGGTGACTCATTCGCTGCCGGGTACCTCAGTGGCATGTTGTTCGGACTCGGCCAAAAAGAGAGCCTCCGCCGCGGGCATGTTGCTGCGGCGTGCACCCTGACGGTCCACGGTGATCGCGGTCCGCTGCCCCACGCCGCCGAGCTTGCAGCCATCCTCGATTCTTCGGATGACGTTTGGGCTGCTATCCATGTTGAAGACGGACAATTCAACACCAGAACCGGAGCGTGACACCGTGAGCCAAAGCCTCATGCGGGCCATCGACCTGCTCGGCGAACTCGCCGCCAAACCCGCAACCCTGGACGAGCTGGCTTCCAAGGCCGCCGTCCACAAAACCACCGTGATGCGGCTGCTGCACGCCATGGAGGAAAAACGCTTCGTGGTCCGCGACGAAGATCAGCGCTTCATGCTCGGTTCCAAGCTCTTTGAACTGTCCTCGCTGGCCCTGGAACAGCGGGACATCCGCAAAGTGGCGCACCCGCATCTGGCCGAACTCAACGGCCGCACGGGACACACCGTGCACCTCGCCGCCTTTGAAGGGAATGAGGTGGTGTACATCGACAAATTCGAATCGCACCACCCCGTCCGCATGTACTCGCGCATCGGCCTGACAGCATCGCTGCACTCGGCCGCTGTGTCCAAAGTCCTCCTCGCCGATATGCCGCGCAGCCGGCAGGAAAAGATCGCCGCGGGGCTGGACTACGTGAAAGTTACCGAGAACACCCTGACCTCACCAGAGGCCCTCCTGGCCGAACTGGAACAGGTCAAGGAACAGGGCTGGGCTCACGACAACGCCGAGCACGAAGCGTTCGTGCACTGCATCGCGGCCCCCATCCGCGACGCCAGCGGCGCCGTTGTAGCCGCAGCCTCTTGTTCGGTACCGGTAGTGATGCTCAGCTATGAAGGCTTGCTCGAGCTGCTGCCCGACCTCAAAGCCAGCACCGAGGCTGTCTCCAACGACCTCGGCTGGATCAGCCACGAAAGGAACTCAGCATGAGTGAAAAGACCGTAGTACTGACCGACAACGCCCCCGCCCCGGCGCACGTATTCTCGCAGGGCATCAAGAAGGGCGGCATGTTCCAGGTCTCCGGCCAGGGCCCCATGGACCCCGCCACCAACCAGTACATCGGCGAGGGCGACGTCCGCGTCCAGACCCGCCGCACCCTGGAAAACGTCAAGGCCATCCTCGAAGCCGGCGGCTCCTCCGTTGAAGACGTCCTCATGTTCCGCGTCTACCTCACCACCCGCGACGACTTCGCCGCAATGAACGACGTCTACGGCGAGTTCATCCGCGAAAACGTGCCCAGCGGTCAGCTGCCCAGCCGAACCACCGTGTTCGTGGACCTCCCGCACGAGGTCATGCTGGTGGAGATCGACGCCCTGGCAGTCACTGCCTAACCCTCTCTCACCTCCCACGGGCTTCAAGCGATCCCTCTCTCACAGTCCACGGGGAAAGCTCGACGGCGGCACTCACCTTAGGTGCCGCCGTCGAGCCTTAAGGGGTGGTTGGCCTCCGGTCCATGTGCCGCCACCACCCACTTTGATTCTCCCAACAGGGCAACACGCCGCGAAGGCCGGCGTGTCGCCGCTTCTTCGGGCTCAAACTTTGGTGGTGGCGGCACGCCCTACTTTTGAAAACGCAGCTTCCATGGCGTGAGCGCGGACTCCAACTGTTCACGGAGATTCATTTTGGAAGCCCCTTCCACGCGTTCTTCAAAGTGGATGGGTACCTCAGCGATTTTCAGGCCTTGCCGGGCTGCCCGGTAATTCATCTCAACCTGGAACGAGTACCCGTCACTTCGAACTGACGCGACGTCAATCTTCTTCAACGCAGAAGCCGTCCACGCCTTGAAACCCGCCGTTGCATCTTTGACCTTCAAACCCAAGATCGTGCCTACATAAAAGTTGGCCCAAGCTGAGAGCGCCTTGCGATGCCACGGCCATTCTTCAGCGGTGGAACCGCCTGCAACATACCGGGAGCCGATGACCAGAGCGGTGTCGGAATTGCGGAGAAGATTCAACATCGGGGGGATGGCCGAGACAGGGTGTGACAGGTCTGCGTCCATTTGGATGACAACGTCGGAACCTTCGGCTAGAGCACGGGTCATGCCTGCCACATATGCCCGGCCGAGCCCATCCTTCTCTTTCCTGTGGAGAACCGATACCGTTCCGCCGGATTCTTCTGCCAGCTTGTCAGCAACTGCACCGGTGCCATCCGGCGAATTGTCATCCACAACCAGCACGTTGAGATTCTGCATTCCCAGTGAGCGGAGCTGGGCAACAAGAACGGGCAAGTTTTCCCGCTCATTGTAAGTAGGCACAACAACGGTGATTTTCGGATATTCAGCAGTCAAAACGTAAGTCCCCAATTCGGTTTCGTATGTAGCCCAAGCGTGGTGCTGGTTTGCACACATGGTTGGCCCAGTAAGTCTATTGATCCGGCGGCTGCAATATAAAAGGCGAAGCACGGGCCCGGGAGCCGAGGACCCATGTACGGTCACCACCCACTTTGAAGCTAAGACCACCCCAACACGCCGCGAAGACCGGCGTGTCGCCGGGGAGCAGCGCTCAAAGAAGGTCAGGAAGCGACGCGCCGGCCAACAACCGACGCCGGGACCGCCGGGACACGCTGCCGCTTGGCGTACACCCGGGCCCGTTGGCTGGACAGGGCCAAGAGCACCAGGATGTCGGTGGCCAGACCGGAGAGGCCCGCTTCGAGGGTGATATTTGCGCTGCCGGTGGCGTAGTCGATTGCCTGAACCAGGATGGAGATGGAACTCAGTCCCATGGCAATCACGCGGGCTCCGTTGCTGCCCAGGAAAATGCGCCAGGCCAGGAAAACTTCACCCAGCCCGAACACCAGGACCACGGCCGCTATCAAGGCGATGGCCGCCGTCGTGCTTTCCGGGTCTGAGGTGGCGTAATCCACGGTGAGTCCGGATATTTCACCGCCGGAGGTGAACAACGTGATGGCAAGTACCAGTGCCGCCACCGCCCTCGCCACAACCAGTGCGGCGCCCATGATGATGGGAGCGGGCCGCCGGTCCCTGCTATCCGTCCGGCCGGGCGGCTGATCCGAGGGGACTTGGACGCGGCGTGCGTCGACGATCGGCAGGTCGCCGTCGGTGGAAATGGAGTCACCGCCGCCGTTGCGCGTGTGATATCCCGTGGAGAAATCCTCGATGACCTGGACCGAGACGGCCGGCTCAGCGGCCGAAACTGTCGAAACGATGTGGTCCCGTTCCACGTCAGTGTTCTGCTCAATTTTGTGCGTGATCTGAAGGGTGAAGAGAGAGAAGCCGACGCTGCGGTCGTAGGTGCCTGCCGCGAGCCAATCCACTTTGTGGCCGCCCGGGAGAAGCCAGCCCTCGGGGCAACGCCAGAAGCGGACGTGGTGGCGTTTGCCGGGGGTGTTGTTGACCTCTTGCTGGTAGGCGAAATCCTGCTGCCGATCGAAAAGGTACAGGGGGCTCACCGGTGCCTCCGTGTAGCTTTGCCGGAAGATGGTGGAGCTGATGATGCGCCTGCTGCTGGCGAAAGTGACGTCGTCGGCCATGGTCCATCCGGCGGCCCGCATGATCGCGTGAATCTTGGGTTCGGTCCCCAGCAACGCGACATTGACGGGGTCACCCAACAGGCCGTCACTGGTCCGGGCGCGGCCAATGAAGTATCCCGGAACGTAAATGGTGGTCAGGATCCGGTGCAGCCTGGGCAACAGCAGATACGCGAGGAAGGCCCAGAACACTATAGAAAACCACAGCTGCCCCCACCCCAGGTGAAAGCTCTCCCCCACCAGCAGGAACGCCAGCCACACCGCAGCTGCTCCGCCCAGGATGAAGAAGCCGTGGTCGAGCCGGCTGTCTGTGACGTCTTTGTTCGGCACCTTACCCCCCCTTGTGGCTCCCTAAGCTTCGGGCTTCCGCGGTACTTGGTACATGGTTTTGCCGGCTTAGGTCAGCAGCTTTGGCAGGTGAAGCTGCCCGTTGCTGATAAGCCATTGTAAGGACTCGCGGACCGCCTGCTCGGGTTCATATCCGGGCGCGTACCCGATGAGGGAGGCGGCCTTCTGGATGCTCATGCAGTGGTTGCGGGAGAGATGCGCCCAGCTGGAATCGGCAAACTCTGCGGTGGTGGTCCGGCGGAAATCCTCCCAGGTCACGGTTTTCATGCGGGGCTCCTGCCCGAACCAGGACGACGCTATGCTCACGTAGCCGCGAACCGTCAGGGCAGTCGGCGCAACAATGTTGAAGTCCTCCCCGGCTGCAGCATCGCGGTTGAGGATGGCTTTCTCGAAGGCCTGCGCGACGTCGTCGGCGTGCACATGGTGCATCAACTCGGTGCCGCTTCCGGGAACCTGGAGCGGCCGCCCTGAGGCAATCGTGTGCCACACTCCCGGATCCAGGTTGCCCAGCGGCCCGATCGGCAACCATCCGGGCCCCACGATGTGTCCGGGGTGGATGGATGTTGTGGCCAAGCCGCCTGAGACAGTCTCCTCCTTGAGCATCCGGGCGATGTCCCGCTTCCGGATCCCATAGTCATCAGAGGGCTCAGCAGCGGCGGCGGAGTCCGACCCCTCTGAGATGGGCAACTTTCGACTGGGACCATAACGCCAGATCGACCCGCAGTGCAGCAGATGCCCCGTCTCACCGCGCAGCCGGTCCACCAGCACCGTGGCCGACTCGAGCGTGAAGCATATGAGGTCAACAACGACGTCGGCACCCAGTCCCGCTACCCGGTCGCCAAAGATTCCCGCGCGTTCCTCGTGTTCGCGGTCCGCGGTGACCTGGCGGACCTGCTGCCATTCAGGGACGTCAGCATACGGCGGGCTGCTTCCCCGGCTGATGTTGATGACCTCGTGTCCGCCTCGTATAAGCCTGGGAACGAGGAATGAGCCAATATGGCCGCTTCCGCCGATAACAACAATTTTCATGTGTCTTCCGATCTTCACCAGTCACCGTAATGAGTGTTCTGTACCTACCGGTAGGCCCCGGGCCCCCAACGTCAACCCAGCACATAATAACGAGACTTACTTGTTCCGGGTTAGACAAACGGCAGGCTCCCCCGACTAGCATGAATAGTCCGGGTAAGCCCGGTTACGTGACCTCTTGAACGACCCCCTCGGAAGGTCGGCGTTGACGCGGCGACCACGTAAAGGAGAAAACTGTGCGGGAGCCTGCAGTCAACGAGAGCGTGTCAGAAATCAGCGAAACTCCGGAAGATCTCGCGGAGGAGACGCCACAGGAAACGCCCGATGAAACCGCAAGCGAACCGGCGGAAATCACGTTTGATGAACAGTTCTATCCGGCCCGGCCCAAGGCACTGCGGCCGATCGCCCGGCGTCGGCAGTTCTTTGCCGCCCGGCCCTCTTTGGAGTTCGATGGCCTGAACTCCACCTATGTGGACTGGCTCCGGAACCAGTCCATGCTGGGTGACGCCAACACCATGGCCCGGCAACTGTCCGGGCAGGCCAGCATGTGGCAGAACTCGTATGCCAGGCCCAACCCGCGTGCAGCGGTTGAGCGTGCACCCGTCTGGTTCACGGCTTACCCACTGTCCTTCATCACCAAGGACGGCCAGTCCTTCCTTTCAGCGCTCGGCGATCCCGCTCTCTGGGACGCGTTCAGCCAAATCGGTATCCGCGGGCTGCACACCGGTCCGGTCAAACTGGCTGGCGGCATCCGCGGATGGTCGCAGACGCCCAGCGTGGACGGGCACTTTGACCGGATCAGCATGGCGATCGATCCTGCCTTCGGTACCGAGGAAGAGTTCCGCCAAATGTGCGAGGTGGCCAATGAACACGGCGGCACCGTCATTGACGACATCGTCCCGGGGCACACCGGCAAGGGAGCGGACTTCCGTCTCGCCGAAATGAACTTCCGGGACTACCCGGGCATCTATCACATGGTGGACATCCCGGAGGAGGACTGGCACTTGCTGCCGGACGTCCCCGAGGGCCAGGACTCGGTGAACATCAGCCCGGCGGCTGAGGAAGAGCTGCAAAAGGCCGGTTACATCATCGGGCGCCTGCAGCGGGTCATCTTCTACGAGCCCGGCGTCAAGGAAACCAACTGGAGCGCCACCAAGCCCATCATCGACACCACGGGCAAGAAACGCCGTTGGGTGTACCTCCACTACTTCAAGGCCGGTCAGCCTTCCATCAACTGGCTGGACCCCACCTTCGCCGGCATGCGCCTGGTGGTTGGCGACGCCCTGCACTCATTGCTGGACCTTGGAACCGGAGCGCTCCGGCTCGACGCCAACGGATTCCTGGGCGTGGAGAAGAGCGCCGAGGAAGAACCGGGCTGGTCCGAGGGCCACCCGTTGTCCGAGGCTGCCAACCAACTGATTGGTTCCATGATCCGCAAGGTGGGCGGCTTCTCCTTCCAGGAACTCAACCTCACCATCGATGACATCAAGACCCAGTCAGAGGCCGGCCCGGACCTGTCCTACGACTTCATCACCAGGCCCGCTTATCACTACGCCCTGGTCATCGGAGATACCGAGTTCCTGCGCCTCACTCTGCGGCTTTCCAAGGAGATCGGTGTGGACCAGGCATCGTTGGTTCATGCCCTCCAGAACCACGATGAGCTGACCTATGAACTGCTCCACTTCGCGGCGGGGCACAGGGACGATGTCTTTGAGCTTGCCGGCGAGGAGCTCACCGGCGCAGAGGTGGCCGAGAAGGTCCAGAACACCATGCGGGAGCGGCTCACGGGTGAGAACGGGCCCTACAACGCGGTCTTCACCACCAACGGGATCGCCTGCACCACGGTCAGCTTCATCATGGCCGCCCTGGGCATCAAGGATCCGGATGCCATCACCAAGGAGCAGGAAGCACAGGTGCTGGACGCCCACGTGCTGTTGTCCATGTACAACGCGCTGCAGCCAGGGGTCTTCGCGCTTTCCGGCTGGGACCTCACGGGCATCACCGCCATTGACCGCGAGACGGTCAGCGAGCTCACCTCGCAGGGTGACACCCGCTGGATCAACCGTGGTGCCCACGATCTCATGGGGACCAGCCCCGATGCCAAAACCTCCTTGGCCGGCATGCCCCGCGCCAGGAGTCTCTACGGTCCGCTGCCCGATCAGCTGAAGGACCCGAATTCCTATGCCCGGCGCCTCCAGCAAATTCTCACAGTGCGGGAAGAATCGGGGATCGCCACCAGCACGCTGCTGGATGTGCCCGACGTCTCCAACCGTGGGCTGCTGGTGCTGGTCAATCAGCTCGCAGATGGAGCGCTGCAAGTCACGGTCTTGAACTTCTCGGACCAGGACATCGCCGGCAGCATCCAGTCCCCGCACCTTGTGCCGGGCGCTACCGTCCATGATTTGTTCTCCGGTGAAGAAGAAGTGGCCCAAGTTGATGACCTGTGCAGCTTCTTCCTCGAACTGCCCGCCTTCCAAGGCACGGCACTGCTGCTGAAGGACCCGGTGGTGGAGGACGAAGTCACGGAATAGAAGGCACGACGTCGGCACTTACGGTGAGTGCCGACGTCGCGCTTTGGCGTTATTCACTCCGGAAATGGCTCCCCGGAGTAAGCCCGCACCTCTTCCATGTAGATGAGCCGGCGGCCCTCTGCGCATTGTCCGACTTCTCTCGAATCAACGTCGAGACCCCCAAACGAGATGACATCTCCCATGCTGAAGACTGTTCCGTCAGGCATCACCAGGCCGGTGTCCGAGACTTTGGTGCCAGTGGGAAACAGGAAGCCGTTGCCGATGCAGCCGTCCTTGTCCGCTTCAAGTTTCAGGACCCGGAGAACATCCGGTCGCGCGTGAATGCCATCAGAGATGAGACGGTCGATCTCGGCTGTGGAAACGGCCAACTTACCTGCGCGGCCCGTGACGATGTCGGCTTCCACCGTGGGCGTCGGGGAGCCTGTTAGTACGGGAGGCAGTCCGCCCGGGGAGCCAGTTTGGGGCGCGGCATCTGGCTGTGTGACAGCGGGCGCCGCTTGGTCCGCCGGTGGAGTGATCATGGAGGACGTCACCACTACCCCGGCAACTACTGCTGCAGCTGCCGCGGCCAGCAACCCGATTCCTGCCGTCAACCGCACACGGCGACGCGCAGGCTGTTGATGAAAATCCGTGACTGACCCACCTACGGTGATGTGCTCGGCGTCAGTGTCCATGACTGCCAGGCTCTTCTGCCGGCTACGTGCCAGCTCACCTTCGGTCACCTTCAGGGCCGGGTCTGCCGCGATCAGGCGATCCATGCCGGGCGTTTCTTTCCTCTTCATCGCTGCACATCCTCTGTGGTTTGTTCCGGCCGAAGGAGCTCGCTGAGTTGCTTCCTTGCTCTGTGCAGGCGCATCCTGACGGCCGAGGCCGTGACGTTGAGCAGGTCCGAGACCTCAGCCGAGGTGAATCCGTCCCAGTAGGTCAGGAGGAGGATCTCGCGCTCCTCAGGCTTGAGCCGGCCCAGCGCTTCCGTCACCACGCCGTCGTTGGTTCCCAAGTCAGCTGTCCGCTGCCGCTCCAACTGCTGCGTAAGGTTCCGGGAACGGATGGTTGAACGGTAGTGGTTCCGGAGAACATTCCGGGCGATGCCGAACACCATCAGCACAGGCAGTTCCTGGCCCTGCCGGCACTTTTCCCACGCGATCCGGAACACTTCCGCGGTGAGGTCCTCGGCCGTGGACACACCCTCCGTTCGCCGCCGGAAGTAGCGGTACACCTTGTCGTGGCACGCCGCGTGGGCTGCCAGGAATTGCTTTTGCCTGACCGACTCCACGCGTTCCCCCTGCTCCGTTTGCACCCTCATAACCAGTTAATGTCCGGCAGCCAGGAAAATGTCACCAACTTTCAGAAAAGACCCGGAAAGCTCGACGTCGGCACCCACGGTGAGTGCCGACGTCGAGCTTTGGCGTAAATCGCTGAGGGTTAGTCGCCTACGGCGTCGCGGCCGCGGCGGAGGATGAGCGGATCGGCGTCGTAGACAACTTCGGTGTCCTTGTCCGCATAGTCGAACTGGTTGAGGAAGTGGCGCATGGCATTGATGCGGGCGCGCTTCTTGTCGTTGGACTTGATGGTGATCCACGGCGCGTGATCGGAGTCCGTGTACAGGAATGTCCGCTCCTTCGCGTCCGTGTACTCGTCCCATCGATCCAGCGATGCCAGGTCCATGGGCGAGAGTTTCCAGCGACGGACGGGGTCGATCTGGCGGATGGCGAAGCGGGTTCGCTGCTCCTGACGGGTCACGGAGAACCAGAACTTGGTGACGTGGATGCCTGCGTCCACCAGCATCTTTTCGAACACCGGGGCCTGGCCCATGAAGGTGTCGTACTCGTCGTCAGTGCAGAACCCCATCACGCGTTCAACGTTGGCGCGGTTGTACCAGGAGCGGTCGAACATGACGATCTCACCTGCGGTGGGAAGGTGCTGGATGTAGCGCTGGAAGTACCACTGGCCCTGCTCGCGATCCGAGGGTTTGGCGAGTGCCACCGTTCGGGCAGAACGTGGATCCAGGTGCTCGGTGAAGCGTTTGATGGTGCCACCTTTGCCAGCGGCGTCGCGTCCCTCAAAAACAATCACGTGCTTGAGCCCGAGGTCCTGGCCCCAGTATTGGAACTTCAACAGCTCGATCTGCAGCCGATACTTCTCAATCTCGTACTCATCGCGGGTCATCCGCCGCTCGTAGGGATAATCCTCGTTCCACGTTTCCACCGCGGATCCGCCGGGATCGATCAGGTCCGGGTCTTCCCCTTGCCCTCCGCTGATGGTGTAGCCCAACTCCACCAAATGGTCGATGGTTTCACGCAGGTTGTCCCTGACCCACCAATCGTCCAGTGAGGTCCCTGTTGGGCTCGATGGGCTTGCCTCCGTCATGCGGTGCTCCTGGTCTGTGAGTGTGCGCGGCCTGCGGGCGTCCGCCGTCTGCGGTAGTGCGCGGCAGCCTAACAGTGCTTGGTGACGGGAACATGAACGGACAAACTGAGGGCTAGCCGTGGTTGCGGCGGGCCTCCACCTGCCGGAAGAGCAGCCAGCTCAACCAGACCCCCAGAAGTATCGCGGCGCCGGGCAACAGGTCAACGGGCGCGAGTGCGCGGCCGGCGGGGAGTATTCCGAACCCGAGCCCAACAGCACCGGCCACAACAACCAGGCTGATGGCATCGGAAGCCACGTCAACTGACCTGTACCGCACCAGTTTGACCACCAGCTCTACGGCCATGATCACGACGATAGCCGCGCCCATTCCCAGCGGATAAGCACTGAAGCCCGGTACGAAGTCCTGGGATGCGGCCCACACCATGAAGGTCAGCAGACCTACGAAGAGTGCAAGCGAAGTGATGAGCGAGGCAGCGATGGTCATCAACGTCATCCGCCGGTCCTTGTCATGGCGCTTCCGGGGAATGTAGTCCCAAGCGCCACGGGTCAGCTTGGAACTGATCCACCCCGCAATCACCACCAGGACCAGCGGGACCAGGATGGGCGTGACGTAGTTGTTGCTGACCGCCCAAAGGAATGCCAGAAGTGCCGTGTAGACCTGCGGGGTGGCAACAATGCCAAGCCACCAGCCCGTCAGGAATTCCTTGCGGGCTCCGGGGAGGTCTACGGGGTGGACAAGGAACTGGGTTTCCGGGTCCGGTAACTGGACCTTTTCTTCGATGGGATTCATGACGCCCTCCACGGGACCTGCTCGATGTATGGCGGGCGAAGACCCGCTCTGGCGATTTCGTAGACCTTCTGGCGCGCCACACCGAGCTCGCTGGCTACGGTCACCGCGCTGTATTCGTCCAGGAGCCCGGCGACGGCGGCTGATCTGACTCCGGACGCCCTTGAGTTCAAATGCGCTGCGAAAATGCTGACTTCGGCTGCGAGGAGTGCGACGGCGAGGGGGCCACCGAACGGCTCTGCCCAGCCCGATTTGCCCCCCGCTGCAGCTGAATAGAGGGCGTCCCCGCAATCGGCAATGACGGCGCTGACCTGCTCCGGGGTGATGCCGCGTTCGGTAAATCTAGCGGCTGCGGCATCCCGCGAGCCATCATCCGCAGCCCGGTGTGTAAGGACCTGCTGCCACTGTGGATCGGCGACGACGGGGTTGTCACCCCGGGGTTGACTGCTCATGCATCCCATAGTGCGCCGGGATGCACCCAAGTGTCAACCCTGGGGTGACAAATCTAATCTGCGTGGGCTGCCCGGAGGGCGACCGCCCGGACGTCAATCCAGTAACGGCGGAAAGCGGTCCCATCATCGCCCGTCCGCACATCCTCGAGCAGCCCGCCACAACGCTCTATCGTCTTAGCCGATGCAGCATTGTTGTCATCACACGTCAGCAGAACGCGATCCAATTCCCCCTGAGCGGCCACCTGACTGCAGAGTTCCCGCAACGCCCAGGAAGCCGCCCCTCTCCCGCGCTGGGAGGGCCGGACTCCGTAACCAATGTGCCCACCGGAGTTCAGGAGGGCCGGAGTCAGATGATGACGGAATGCGATGGCACCCACATAACGTGAGCCCTCCGTTATCCACCGGAAGGTGCACGGAACAATACCGTTCTTCTCGGGTGCATTTTCAGCGTCCAACAGTTTGCCTACCCAATCCGCAAAAGCCTCGGCGCTGGTTACATCGTCCGCCAGGAAGACGGCGGCACCATCCTGGTGGGCACCGGCCCACTCACGGTGGGAGTCGAGAAACGACTGGTGGTAGGAGGCGTGAGGAGCGACGAGGGTAAACATGGACCGACCCTACCCGAGAGCGCTATCCCGTCAGGCACAAGGGTTTGCCGGGTTTACGGATTCGCCCGCCACAGTTTCCTATCCTGCACAGCTGCGTGCGTCTTCTGGAGTGCGGCAATGGAGGCGTCATGGGAATGCTGGGCGACTCCCACAAAGAGGCAGTCCACAATCATCATCTGCGCTATCCGGCTACCCATGGCCCCCGGCCGGAAAGGAGTCTCGCGGGCGGCCGTACTCAACACAATGCCGGCCGCCCTGCCCAATGGCGAATCAGCATGGTTGGTGATGGCGATCGTGGTGGCCCCGGCAGATTTCGCAGTTTTCAGGAAATCGATGGTGTCCAGGGTGGCCCCCGAGTGCGAGATGGCGACAGCAACGCCGTCGGCATCCTGGAGGGCGGCGGAAGCCGAGGCGGCATGCGGGTCACACCAGCTGAAAGAAGTGAGGCCTATCCGGTGCAATTTCTGCTGCATGTCCTGTCCCACCAAGCCGCCCGCTCCCACGCCGAAGATGTCGGTCTTCCGGGAACCGGACACCGCACTGACTGCCCGGGCCAACTGTTCCACATCCAGCACTTGGGCGGTATCGGCGATCGACATGGTCTCGTTGAACGCAATCTTGGACACGATGTCTTCCAGCGAATCCGCTGTGTTGATGTCCTCATAAACTTCCGCAGGCACGTCGTGAGCCGCGCTCTCGCGCGCAGTTTCGCGGGCTAGGTCCAGGCGGAGAGCAGCATAGCCGCCGTAGCCCACCTTCTTGTAGAACCGGACCACCGAGGTGGTGGACGTTCCGCATTCCTCAGCGAGGTCGCCGATTGACATGGACGCAGCACGCGAAGGATCAGACAGGACCAAGTCAGCCACGGCGCGTTCCGAGGGTCGCAGGGCTGGCAGGACGGAGCGTATGCGCAACAAGACGGTGCGTGACAACTGCGCGCTTCCCGGCATTTCCATAGTGTTCCTCCCATTGGCCCACAGCCGATTCAGGGCACCATCAATGCCTTGTCATTAAGTTACACAAGTCCACTCCTGAAGGTAAGTCATTGACGCAGTGCGGGCATACGAATACGGTCGGTGTAAGGAAAATCACAAAAGTTGTCACGCTTGCTCGCCCCCATTGAAAGGCTTTTTCATGGCACTCGACCGTAGGAAACTGCTCCATGCATCGGGGCTGGCGGCCGCTGCCGCCGTCGTGGCCCCCTTTGCCCC
>NZ_PCPR01000020.1 GCF_002979775.1 Arthrobacter sp. MYb23 | reverse complement strand
TGCGGAGTCAGCACGGCTGTGGGCTCGTCCAGGATGAGGACTTTAGCTTCGCGCACCAACGCTTTGATGATCTCCACCCGCTGTTGGACGCCCACGGGCAGGTCTTCCACCAGGGCGTCGGGATCGACGTCGAAGCCGTACTTATCGGAAATCTCCCGGATCTTCTTCCGGGTTTCTTCAATGCTGAGGACACCGCCGAACGTGGTCGGCTCAGCACCGAGGGCCACGTTTTCTGCCACGGTGAAGACGGGGACCAGCATGAAGTGCTGGTGCACCATGCCGATGCCGGCCGCCATCGCGTCACCGGGTCCACGGAAATTGACCAGTTGGTCATCTACCAGGATCTGGCCTGCCGTGGGCTCATAAAGCCCGTACAGCACGTTCATGAGGGTTGATTTTCCGGCACCATTTTCGCCGAGGAGGCAATGGATCTGGCCGGATTCGACCACGAGGTCGATGTCTTGGTTGGCGTAGAAGGTCCCGAAGGCTTTCGAGATCCCCTTCAATTCGAGTTTCACAACTCCCACCGTTCTGTGAGTCCGAGGGACGGCTGTAGTGCTCCAAAGCCACTGGCTTTGAGGCCCAGCGTAGTCAGGGCAAAAACGCGCCGCCAGTACCGGGGCTCGGTACTGGCGGCGCGTCCAGGAATTGCTTACTTCTTGGGGCTCGATTCGGACTCGACAACCAGCTTGCCGGACACAATGTCCGCCTTCAGCGCGTCGAGCTCGGACTTGGTTTCGGCCGAGACTGCGGAGTCAAGGTCATGGAACGGGGCGATAGCAACGCCGTCGTTCTCCAACGTCCCAACGTAGGCTTCGTTGTTGAACTTGCCGTCCTTGTCATCCTTCACCACAGCTTCAACGGCCTCGCCCATCTGCTTCACCACGGAGGTCAGCATGAGGTCCTTGTACTCGGGAGCGGTGAGGTAGCCATCGGAGTCAACCCAGATGAGCTTGACGTCCTTGCCGGCTGCCTTCGCTTCCTTCAGCGCAGCGCCTGCACCCTTTCCAACCGGTCCGGCCACGGGCATGATGATGTCCGCACCCTGGTCCACCAGGTTGATGGTGACCTGCTTGCCGGTGTCCTGCTTCTCGAAGTCGCCCGTGAACGAGCCGTCCTTGGTGTTCTTGTCCCAACCAACAACCTGGACGGACTTGTTCTTGGCCTTGTTGTAGGCCTGGACGCCGTCGTAGAAGCCATCCATGAAGATGGTGACCGTGGGGATCTTGATACCACCGAAGGTACCCACCTTGCCGGTCTTGGTGGTGGCAGCAGCTGTGTAGCCTGCCAGGAAGGCGGCCTGTGCCGTGTCGTAGACAATCGGCTTCACGTTGGTGATGGGGGTTTCGTACGAGTAGTCGATAATCGCGAAGTGCTTGTCCGCGTTCGCCGCTGCAGCGGCCTTGGTGGCGTCGCCAAGGAGGAAGCCAACCGTAACGGTGAGGTTGCAGCCGGCAGAAACCATGCCATTAAGGTTCGTTTCGAAGTCGCTGTTGGCCTTTGATTCGGCCGACTTCACCGTGATGCCCAAATCATTCTCGGCCTTCTTGAGGCCTTCGAACGAGGACTGGTTGAAGGACTGGTCATCGAATCCGCCGGAGTCGGACACGATGCATCCAACAAAGTCGCTCTTGGTAGCGGTGCCGGATCCAGCGTCGGGAGCCTGGCCACAACTGGTCAGCAGGAGCGCTGCTGCACCGAGGGTGGCAACACCGGCCATTGAACCGCGTTTCAGGGTGGCACGCAGTGGTTTCTTCAATTTTCCTCCAGGAAGAAAGTGATTGGCGCTACGACGGATGGTCAATGAGTGTCCGTTTCCTATACCTGAGGCAGAAATTCTGTTTTCACTGATGCTCGCAGCTGCGCCGAAGCGCATTGATGAAACCCACACTAGTGGCCTGGAACACACCCAGCTACCACAAATGATCACTCCAAGTCAGATTGTTGACCTTTTGTTACCAAGCAGTAGCCAGGTGTGCAAGTCACACGCGATTCCCCTGTGGATTAGAGGCGAACCAGCATCTTTCCCGTGTTCGCGCCATCCAGGAGATCAATGAACGCTTGCGGCGCATTTTCCAGGCCATCGACGATTGTTTCGTCGTAGCTGACGGAGCCATCGGCCAGCCAGCCGGCCATCTTCTGCGCGAATTCAGCTGCGTGCTGCCGCTGCCCGCCCACCAGGAATCCGCGCAGGGTCAACTGCTTGCCGATCGCCACTGCCAGGTTCCGCGGCGCCACCGCGGGCTCCGTGGAGTTGTACTGCGCGATGGCACCGCACATGGCCACACGCCCGCCAACGGTGAGCGTGGCCAAGGCTGCTTCGAGGTGCTCGCCGCCGACGTTATCGAAGTACACGTCGATGCCGCGCTCCCCCGCTGCTCCCTGCAGCTGCTCCAGCACCGGGGCGTCGTTGTAGTTGAAGGCGGCGTCAAAGCCAAGCTCCAGCAGCCGGGCAACTTTCTCCGGCGATCCTGCGCTGCCGATGACTTTGGATGCGCCCATGGCCTTGGCGATCTGGCCAACCATCGAGCCCACCGCACCTGCGGCACCGGAGACGAACACCACGTCGCCTTCCTTGAATTCGGCAACCTTCAGCAAACCGGCATAGGCGGTAAGGCCGGTCATGCCCAGCGCTCCCAGGAACGCGGAGGTCGGGGCCAGTCCCGACGGCACCGGTGTAGTTGCCGCGGCGTCCACCACCGCGTGCTCACGCCAGCCGAGTTGATGCACGACGACGTCACCCACCTTGTGCGCGTCCGAACGGGACGCGATCACCTCACCTACCGCACCGCCGTCGAGCGCTGCATCCAGGCGGAACGGCGCCGAGTAGGACTTGACGTCATTCATGCGGCCGCGCATGTAGGGGTCAACGGACATGAACTGGTTCTTGACCAGAAGCTGTCCATCAGCGAGCTCCGGGAGCTGCGCTGCTGCCAGCCGGAAGTTCTCCGGAGCCGGACGGCCCACCGGGCGGGAGGCAAGCTGGATTTCGCGGGTTTCGGTGGCGACGGCGCTCATGCTGCGAACTCCACGAGCTTGAGGTCTACGGCCATGTTGCCGCGGGTTGCGTTGGAGTAAGGGCACACCTGGTGTGCTTTGTGCATGAGCTGCTCTGCCGTTTCACGGTCCAGGGCGGGCAGTGCGATTTCGAGTTCGGCAGCCAGGCCGAAGCCTTCGCTGTCGGTCAGCGCGCCAATGTGGATCCTGGCTGCGACGGCCGAGTCGGTCAGGTCCACGCGTTCCTTACGGCCCACAAGGCGGAGAGCGGAGTGGAAGCAGGCAGCGTAACCGGCAGCGAAGAGCTGCTCAGGGTTGGTGCCTTCGCCGTTGCCGCCAAGCTCCTTGGGGCTGGCAAGTGCGACATCCAGTTTGCCGTCGTTGGTGCGGGCGTTGCCATCACGGCCTTCGCCGGATGCCAATGCCTCGGCGGTGTAAAGAGTCTTCATGGTGTTTCCGTTCTCTTTGGGAAGGGATATCCCGGGATTTTCCGGGAAGTTTTTTCAGAGCGAGCTGTTCAGCGCTGCCGTGAGCTTGCCGAGCGTGGCGTGCAGCTGCCCGATTTCTTCGGGCGAGAGCCCTGCGGCGTCGGCGAGGCGTTGGGGTACGGCCTGGGCGCGGTCACTCAAGGCGGTGCCGGCGTCGGTCAGGACAACATCCACGCGACGCTCATCCTCGGCCGAGCGGCGGCGTTCCACCAATCCCATGGCCTCCAGGCGCTTGAGCAGTGGCGACAACGTTCCGGAGTCCAAGCCCAGTTCGGCACCGAGATCGCGGACACTGCGCGGTTCCTGCTCCCAGAGCACCAACATCACCAGGTATTGGGGGTACGTCAGGCCGAGGTCCTCCAAAACGGGGCGGTAGACCGCCGTCGCCGCTTTGGACGCCGAGTACAGCGCAAAGCAGACCTGGTGGCGGAGGCGGGGTGCATCACTCATGGATAAAACGATAGCGCACAATTCAATTGTGCACAACCTACTTGGGCCCTCTTCACCCAACTGAGTCGCAGTTCAGGTCGTTATGAGAGCTCAGAACGACCTGACCTGCTACTCAGTTGGGTACTACTGCTCGAGGTCGCGGATAGTGCGGAGGGCAGCTGCGGTCAGGACGCGGATAGCGTAACCGAGGGCGCGCTCATCGACGATGAAGTCGCCACGGTGGAGGTCATACTCTTCGCCGCCAGGGGTGTGCGTGCCCAAGCGCATCATGGCTCCCGGAAGGTCGGCCAGGAACCAGGCGAAGTCCTCGCCACCCATGGACTGCGGAGTCAGGACCACTGCATTCTCACCCAGCTCAGCACGGGCAGAAGCTTCGATGAGGGCGGTCTCGTGCTCGGAGTTCACCACGGGAGGCACGCCGCGGGTATGTTCCAGGTGCACGTCCACGCCGTAAGGCGCGGCAACCTGCCGTACGACGTCGTCCAGCAACTCCCCCGCGCTATGCCAGGCATCGCGATCGAGGCAACGCATGGTGCCCGCCATGTAGCCGGAGCCGGGGATGGCGTTGGGTGCGGAGCCGGCGGAAATCTGGCCCCACACCACCGATACGCCGCTGCGGACGTCCACCCGCCGGGAAAGGACGGCCGGAACGTTGACCGCTATTTGCGCCAGTGCGAACACGAGATCCTCGGTCAGATGCGGCCGTGAGGTGTGGCCGCCGCGGCCTGAAAGCTCAATTTTGATGGTGTCCGAGGCAGAAGTGATGGCACCGATCCGGGTGCCGATCTGGCCCACGTTAATCCGGGGGTCACAGTGCAGCGCCAGGATGCGCGGCACTCCTTCAAGCACTCCCTGCTCGATGCAGGACAACGCGCCGCCGGGCATGGTTTCCTCGGCAGGCTGGAAAATAATCCGGACCGTTCCACCCAGTGGATTGTTTTTGTGCATCCGCTGCAGCGTCAAGGCAATGCCGAGCATGGCAGTGGTGTGGACATCGTGACCGCAAGCGTGGGTGACGCCGTGATTCTTCGACGCGAACGGCAAGCCGGTTTCCTCAATGATCGGCAGCGCGTCAATGTCCCCGCGGAGAGCCGTGGCAATGGGACCCTCGCCCACATCAACCGTCAGCCCGGTCTCCTCCAACCGCCTCGGCTTCAACCCGGCTGCTTCAAGGCGCTCAACGAGTTTGTCCGTGGTGCGGAACTCCTTGAAGGACAACTCCGGGTGCGCATGGAGGTCACGCCGGAATTCAATGAGTCCGGGAAGGAGTTCATCAACCCAAGGACTCACAACGGGAGCGGGCTCGGTTTCAGTGGTGTAATTGCGCACGTCACAACTCTAGCCATGCGCGGCTCCCGAAGAACGAAAGCCACCTCTTGGTTACGCCGCGTTCAGACGCAGGACAACCAAAGAGGTGGCTCACGGTATAAGGCAGATGTACTACAGAACGTCCGTATCGCCACTGGCTTTCAGGGCGTCAACAGTGCCCTTGACCAGTTGCGCATGTTCCTTGGTGGTGACCAAAAGGGCATCCGGAGTGTCCACAATGACCACGTCTTTGATGCCGATCAAGGCAATGACTCGCTTGGTATCGGAGACCACAACGCCGCTGGCATTCTCGGCGAAAACACGGGCGCCTTCACCAAGCACCGTGACTTCATCAACGTCACCTGCGTTGTTCAGGCGGCCGATTGCGGCGAAGTCGCCAACGTCGTCCCAACGGAACGTGCCAGGCACGACGGCGACATCCCCGGCTTCCGCTGCGGGCTCCGCAACGGCGTAGTCAATGGCGATCTTCGGCAGCGTTGGCCACACGCGCGACGTCACTTCCGAGCGCTGCGGGGTGTCCCAGGCCTCGGCGATTTCCTGGAGTCCCTTGAACAATTCCGGCTGGTTGGCTTCAAGGTGCTTAAGCATGAGCGCCACGGGAGCAACGAACATGCCGGCGTTCCAGACGTAGTCCCCTGCCTCGACGTACTTGTTGGCGACTTCCTGGCTGGGCTTCTCAACAAACTCAGCCACGGCAAGCGCGTTCGGGGCACCTTCGACGTTCAGGGCAGCGCCCGAACGGATGTAACCGAAGCCGGTGGAGGGGTGGGTGGGCTTGATGCCGATGGTGACGATCTTGCCCGTGGCCGCAGTAAAGATAGCCTCCCGCACGGTCTCCAGGAAGAGATCGTCCGGGCTGATGACCTGGTCCGCAGCGAAGGAACCCATGATGGTTTCCGGATCGCGGCGGTAAAGGATGGCGGCGGCAAGGCCGATGGCGGCACCGGAGTCCTTGGGCTCGCTTTCCAGCACCAATTCGTCGTCCCCTATTTCGGGGAGTTGGCGGCACACGGCGGCGCGGTGCGCCTCGCCGGTAACAACCAGGACCCGTTCACCGGCCAGTGGTTCCAGGCGGTCATAGGTAGCCCTCAACAACGTGCTGCCGGAACCGGTCAGGTCGTGGAGGAACTTGGGCGCAGCGGCACGCGAGAGTGGCCATAGCCGGGTCCCCACACCGCCCGCCGGAATAACCGCATGGAAGCGGTTCAATGGCGATTCCGGGTATTTCGCGTCTTCTGTACTCACCGCAACACTTTATCCTGTGCTGGCGGGAAGCCCCGCAGCAGGACACACGTGTGGCGTTCGTCTCAGGCCCTGCCCATAAAACGCCTGAATATCGGCAGGAAACATGGAATTAACAAGGAAAGAAGCCCGTCCTAAATTGAATATGCTGTTAGCGAAGCCTAGATTTAGGCGTGAGCTACGAGTGCTCTCGCAGCAGGCGTTCCCCCCGCGTGGATCCCATGCCAGCGCCGCTGTGTTGCAGGAAGGTTTAATCAGTGCCGACAAAACCAGCTGGCACCTTGTACCGCGGCCGTGAAGGCATGTGGTCCTGGGTTGGACACCGCATTACAGGTGTAGTGATCTTTTTCTTCTTGTTGGTCCATGTGCTGGACACCTCATTGGTGCGCGTGTCCCCTGAGGCCTACACGGCCGTCATTGGTGCCTACAAGAACCCCCTCATGGCCCTGGGTGAAACGGGCCTGGTCGCCGCGATCATCTTCCACGCCTTCAACGGCCTGCGTGTGATCGCCATTGACTTCTGGAAGAAGGGCGCCAAGTACCAGCGCCAGTTGCTGTGGGTCGTGCTTGCGCTGTGGCTTGTCACGTTCGCAGGCTTCGCTATCCGCCACCTTTCCCTCGCGCTGGGAGGCCACTAAGCCATGACAACCATCGAATCCCCACGCAGCGGAAAAATCGCTCCGAAGTACAACCGCACCGGCTCCAGCCGTGGCAACTTCGAAATGATCGCCTGGCTCTTCATGCGCCTCTCCGGCATCGTCCTGGTGGTGCTGATCTTCGGCCACCTGTTCGTGAACCTGCTGGTAGGCGAGGGTATCCACGCAATCGACTTCGGCTTTGTTGCCGGCAAGTGGGCCGATCCGTTCTGGCAGTTCTGGGACCTCGCCATGCTGTGGCTTGCCATGCTGCACGGCACCAACGGCGTCCGCACCATCATCAACGACTACGCCGAGAAGGACTCCACGCGCTTCTGGCTCAAGATGGTCCTCTACGCGGCCACCCTGGTCATCATCATCCTTGGCACGCTGGTGATCTTCACCTTCAACCCGTGCCCCGTCGTCGACGGCGTTCAGTTGCCTGGCGGTTTCTGCCCGGCCCCGTAGCGGCGCTTTCCGGTGGCTCCCAGTGAGTGAACCGGTTCGCCTGACGTAGCGGAGCAGCCTCCGCCGACCATCTGAATTTTTGAAAGAGAGAGCATCTGGTATGCAGGTCCATAAGTACGACGTCGTCATTGTCGGTGCAGGTGGCGCCGGCATGCGCGCCGCGATCGAATCCGGTCAGCGAGCACGCACCGCGGTACTGACCAAGCTCTACCCCACCCGCTCGCACACAGGTGCAGCCCAGGGTGGAATGTGCGCAGCACTGGCCAACGTCGAAGAAGACAACTGGGAATGGCACACCTTTGACACCATCAAGGGTGGCGACTACCTGGTTGATCAGGATGCCGCCGAGGTCATGGCGAAGGAAGCCATTGACGCTGTGCTGGACCTGGAAAAGATGGGTCTGCCGTTCAACCGCACACCCGAGGGCCGGATTGACCAGCGCCGCTTCGGCGGCCACACCCGCGACCACGGCAAGGCGCCCGTCCGCCGCGCGTGCTACGCAGCTGACCGTACCGGTCACATGATCCTGCAGACGCTGTACCAAAACTGCGTCAAGCACAACGTTGAGTTCTACAACGAGTACTACGTCCTTGACCTGCTGATCGTCGAAGAAGACGCAGTACGCGAAGACGGTACCCCGTACAAGCAGAAGCGTGTTGCCGGTGTGGTCTCCTATGACCTCGCTTCCGGCGAACTTCACGTCTTCCAGGCCAAGTCCGTAGTGTTCGCCTCCGGCGGCGCCGGCAAGGTCTTCAAGACCACGTCCAACGCGCACACCCTCACGGGCGACGGCATGGGCATTGCGTTCCGCCGTGGCATCCCCCTGGAAGACATGGAGTTCTTCCAGTTCCACCCGACCGGCCTGGCCGGCCTGGGCATCCTCCTTACCGAGGGTGCACGTGGTGAAGGGGCCATCCTGCGTAACTCCGAAGGTGAGCGCTTCATGGAGCGCTACGCCCCCACCATCAAGGACCTTGCACCCCGTGACATCGTGGCCCGCGCCATGGCCAACGAAGTGCGTGAAGGCCGCGGTTGTGGTCCGAACAAGGACTACGTCCTCCTGGACCTGACCCACCTTGAGCCCGCACACATTGAGGCCAAGCTTCCGGACATCACGGAGTTCGCCCGCACCTACCTCGGTGTGGAACCGTTCACCGATCCTGTTCCCGTGTTCCCCACGGCGCACTACGCCATGGGTGGCATCCCCACCAACATCACCACTGAAGTGCTCCAGGACAACGACACGATCGTCCCTGGTCTGTACGCAGCCGGTGAAGTTGCTTGTGTTTCCGTGCACGGCTCCAACCGCTTGGGCACCAACTCGCTCCTGGACATCAACGTCTTCGGTAAGCGCGCCGGCATCGCCGCTGCGGAGTACTCGAAAACGGCTGACTACGTTGAGCTCCCCGAGGACCCCGAGGCAATGACCCGCGGCATCCTTGACGGCCTGCTCACCGGCAACGGCACTGAGCGTGTTGCGCAGATCCGCAAGGAGCTGCAGGACACCATGGACGCCAACATGCAGGTGTTCCGCACCAAGGAATCCCTGGAGCAGGTCCTCCGCGACATCGACTCCTTCGAAGAGCGGTACAAGCACGTCACCGTTCAGGACAAGGGCAAGCGCTTCAACCTGGATCTTCTGGAAGCAGTGGAACTGGGCTTCCTGCTGGACATGGCCAAGGTCATGACCGTAGGTGCGCTGCACCGTGAAGAGTCCCGTGGTGGCCACTACCGCGAAGACTTCCCGGACCGCAATGACGAAAAGTTCATGAAGCACTCCATGGCTTACCTGGACAATTCCGTCACCGTCGACTCCTCGGCGGAATCCGTCGCGGGCATCCGTCTTGAGACGAAGCCCGTCATCTTCACCCGTTACGAGCCGATGGAGCGTAAGTACTAATGACGACCGAAATGGCAGAGCCCGCTTCCAAGATCGAGCTCCCGGCAAGCGTTGCCGGCGACGGTGAAATTCCCACGTTCCACATCACGCTGCGCGTGCGCCGCTACGATCCGGAGATTTCGGATGAGGCACGCTGGGATGACTACAAGCTGACCATGTACGGCACGGACCGCGTGTTGGATGCCCTCCACAAGGTCAAGTGGGAGATTGACGGCACCGTTTCCTTCCGTCGCTCCTGCGCCCACGGCGTGTGTGGCTCCGATGCCATGCGCATCAACGGCCGCAACCGCCTCGCCTGCAAGACGCTGCTGAAGGACCTGGACACCACCAAGCCCATCACCGTCGAGCCGATCAAGGGCCTCCCTGTGGAGAAGGACCTGATTGTGGACATGGAACCCTTCTTCCAGTCCTTCCGCGAAGTCATGCCGTTCCTGATCAACAAGGGCCACGAGCCCACCAAGGAACGCCTGCAGTCCGTTGAAGACCGTGAGCGCTTTGATGACACCACCAAGTGCATCCTCTGCGCTGCCTGCACCTCGTCCTGCCCGGTCTTCTGGACCGACGGCCAGTACTTCGGTCCGGCTGCGATCGTCAACGCCCACCGCTTCATCTTCGATTCCCGCGATGACGCCGGCGACATGCGCTTGGAGATCCTCAACGACAAAGAAGGCGTGTGGCGTTGCCGCACCACCTTCAACTGCTCGGAAGCATGCCCCCGTGGCATCCAGGTGACCCAGGCAATCGCCGAGGTCAAGCAGGCCATTCTGGCCCGCAAGATCTAGTTCAGCGTTCACCAAAGAACAAGCAGGACCTGGAACAAGCACGACGACGGCGCCGCTCACCGCTGATGGTGAGTGGCGCCGTCGTCGTTATTCAACAGCGGAACCAGCCGCCGCCGGAACCGTCACCGCACCCCAACGCAAGGAGATCAGCGTGTCACGCTCTGAGAAGATCAGCTTCACGGGAAGCACCGGCGACACCTTGGCCGGCATCGTGGACGTGCCCGAGGGGCCGGTCCGCGGCTGGGGCCTGTACTCGCACGGCCTCACTCTGGGCAAGGACAGCCCGGCCGCGTCGCGCATCTGCAAGGGGCTCGCGGATCAGGGCGTTGGCATGCTGCGTTTTGACAACCTGGGCCTGGGCGGCTCCGCCGGTGAATGGTCGGCCGGCTCCTTCAGCGTGAAGGTATCCGACACCATCCTGGCCGCGGAGTTCATGCGTGCGCAGGGCCGTGGAATTTCTTTGCTGGTTGGCCATTCTTTCGGCGGTGCAGCCGTGCTGGCCGCAGCGCGCGATGTCCCTGGCCTGAACGCCGTGGTGACCGTTGCCGCACCGTACGAGCCCAAGCATGTTGAGCACATGTTCGACACCGAGATCGACTCCATACTGCGCGATGGCAGCGCTGTGGTGGACCTTGGCGGACGGCCCATGGAGGTTCGGCGCCACTTTGTGGAGGACGTGGAACGCGCTGATCTGCGCGATTGCATCCGTACTCTTCACAAGCCGCTGATGGTGATGCACTCCCCCACTGACAACACCGTGGGGATAGACAACGCCAGTGAAATCTTCCGTACTGCACGGCATCCCCGGAGTTTTATCTCGTTGGAGGGCAGCGAGCATCTCCTCACCGGGAAGGGCCAGGCAGCACGGGTTGCCCGGATCATCGGAGCGTGGGCAGACCCGTACCTTGAGGTCCGGGACGCCAGCTAAGTGCCCCGCCCAGCCCAACTGGGTAGCAGCAGAGCGCGTTTTGAACGTTCATAACGCGCTCTGCTGCGACTTAGTTGGGTACCTACTTGCCGATGGCCGCCTTACTTTCACTCAGCCACTGCTCGGCCGCCTTCTCCGGGCTCAGCCTCTTGAACAGGACCTCGGTGTTGATGCGGGCCGTGATCTCGGAGACTGCCGTTGACCCTGTGGGACCGATGAATGTTGGCGCGAAGTCCATCTTGCCGATCTGATCTATGTAGGCTGCTTCCACTTTGCCCTGAGGTGTCAGAAGGTCCTGGATGGCCGTGCGCATACCGGAGTTGCTGGGCACGCCGCGGTCGCTCTGGATGATCTTGGCCGCTGCCTCATTGTTGACCAGGAAGCTGACCAGCTTTGCTGCAGCGTCCGTGTGCTTGCTGCGGGCGGAGATGGTGTAGAACTGCGATGACTGAAGCCAGATGCCGGGCGTGGGGGTCTCGCCGGGCAGTTTCAGCAGCTTGAGTTCAGCGCCAGAGGCTTTGCTGAGGGCGGTCAGGGAGTTGGTCCAGGTGAGCATCATTCCGGCCTGCCCCATCCCCATGAGTGTCTGCTCCGTGCTGACGTTAAGCTTCTCCACAGTTTCGGACGCGCTGGGGGCTGCCCCGGATTCGCTGAGTTTAACGGAGAAATCGAAGTAGTCCTGAACGGTTTCCTTGCTCAGTCCCAGCTGGCCATCCTGTGTGTAAAGGGACTCGCCGCGTTGGCGGGCGAAGGCATCCAGTGAGTCATGGGTGAGGACGGTAGCCGTGCCGTAAGTTCCTTTGGGACTCTTGGCAGTGATGTCCCCGGCTGTTTTTGCGAAGTCGTCCCAGGTCCACTTGCTGTCATCCGGAAGGGCAACTCCTGCAGCTTGGAAGACGGCGGGGTTGACCACGATGGCCAGGGCGTTGGCGCCCGTGGAGACACCGTACTGCTTGCCTTGGACCTGGCCGTTCTCCAAGGCCCCCTGATCCATCTTGGAGAGGTCCAGCGGCCCTTCAACCTTGGACAGATCCAGGAGCGCGCCCCGGTTGGCGTACTCCGCCGGATAGGCTCCACCCATGGTGATGACATCAGGGGCGTCGTTCGCAGCAACCTGGGTGGCGAGTTTGTCGAAGTAGCCGCCGATGTCGCCATACTCCGGCTTGACCTTGATGTTGGGGTTGGCTGCCTCGAACTCCTTGATGGCTTTGTTGGTCAATTCGGCCCGGGTGGCGTTGCCCCACCACGAGAACCGGATTTCCACGGGGCCATCTTCAGGCTGGTTGGAGGAGGGACTTGAACACGCTGCCGTGAGGCCCAGCAGTCCAACAGCGGTGACGAATGCGATGGATTTTCGGATACTACGGAGAGATTTACGCGTCATTGGGTAAGCTTCTTTCAGACTCAAGAAAACGGTTCCTGAAACGTATCAAGGCAGTGTATATTCGTCAATAGTTTCCACCGTGAACTATTTAGGCCTGCAAAGGAGCACGCTTTGACCCACCACTTGGACCAGATCCAGATCCGGGATCCCTTCGTCGTTACACTGCCGGAATCCGGGGAGTATTTACTCTTTGGAAGCACCGATAAGAACATCTGGTCGGGTCCCGCCACGGGCTTCGACTGCTACCGGAGCTCCGACCTCGAAATCTGGGAGGGTCCGGTACCGGCTTTCCGCCCGTCCCCCGATTTCTGGAGCCATGAACAGTATTGGGCGCCTGAGGTCCACGAGTACCAAGGGCGGTACTTCATGTTTGCTACGTTCACCGCGCCCGGGCATTTCCGGGGAACACAGATACTTTCAGCAACCAAGCCAGAGGGCCCCTATGAGCCATGGAGTGACGGTCCGGTCACGCCTGGCGACTGGGAGTGCCTGGACGGAACGCTTCATGTGGACCATGAAGGAAAACCGTGGATGGTGTTCTGCCACGAGTGGAAGCAAGTCAACGACGGCACCATGATGGCGCAGCGGCTCAGCCCGGACCTGAGAACCACTGAGGGTGAGCCGGTCTTCCTCTTCAGCGCTTCGGAGGCGCCGTGGTCCCGTGCCCTGGACGTCCCTTCAGTCCGGAACAGGGAGCTCCCGGTCTATGTCACCGATGGCCCTTTCCTCTTTCGGCTTTCCAGCGGGAAGCTCATCATGCTTTGGTCCAGTTTTGGCGATCAGGGCTATGCCATGGGAATCGCGCGAAGCGAATCCGGAACAGTTCTGGGGCCGTGGGTGCAGGAACGCGAGCCCCTCTGGGGCACCGATGGTGGTCATGGCATGATAGGCCGCGCATTGGATGGCAGCCTGTTCCTGACACTCCACCAGCCCAACAAGAGTCCGCATGAGCGGGCCGCGTTCTTCCCGCTCAGAGAGCTTGAAGACACGGTGGTCCTGGAGACGGGCGCCCCTTCCGGAGACTCTCCCATCGATCGCAAGGCCTTGGTCCAGCGCCACAACGTCCGTCAGGAACACCTCGACCCCCGAAGCCCCGTTTCGGTGGGCAACGGCGAGTTTGCGTTCACCATGGATCTCACCGGCCTGCAATCAATGCCTGCGGCCTACCCCGTGGGTGCCCGAGACGAGCTCCCACCGGGAACGTTGCTCGGTACGCAGGCACAGTGGGGCTGGCACTCCGTTCCGTCACCGGAGCCCTACGACCTCGCTGGTTCCACAGTCCTCTACGATTCCCCGCGAGGCCCTGTGCCCTACGTGGATATGGTGGGTGACATCGTCAACGACCGCGAGACGGACACCTCCCAGGCAGAAACATGGCTCCGCGCTAACTCCCATCGGCTGGACCTGGGGCGCATTGGCTTCCGATGGATGGAGGACGGAGCCGAACGCCCCCTCATGCCGGCCGACATCGCTGACACTGAACAAACGCTAGACCTCTGGACAGGAGTGGTGACAAGCCGCTTCGCTGTGGCTGGACACCCGGTCAAGGTCACGACGGCGTGCCATCCGGACCGCGACGAGCTCGCCTTCCGCGTTGAGTCGCCGGCGCTTGATGCCGGCTTGGTGGTGGGCATCGGCTTCCCTTACGGTTCCGAAGCCTGGCATGACGCCGCGGACTGGAACAGCCCGGACGCTCACACCACAACACTTAGCGAACGATCGCCTGTGAAAGACCACCCCGCCTCCGCAGTTTGGACAGCCCACCGCGAACTGGACGATTCCCGCTACCAGGTGTTGATCACCGGTGAAGACCTGGCAGTGGAACAGGCCGAACAGCACGGGCTACGGGTCTCCTCCAGCGGTTCCGATGACGTCCTGGACTTCACCGTTGCTTTCGTTTCCGCCGGGGATGGCGACTGCATCCCCAGAGGCAACAACAGGCACGCCAGCCAAGCACAGCAGCCAACCCGCTCCACGAAGGCGGGCAACGGCGTCGAGCTTTCAGCTGCACGTTCCGTCATCGAAGCATCCGCGGCCTACTGGCCGGAGTTCTGGTCCTCGGGTGGGGCAATCGAGCTTGATGCCACAGATGATCCGCGGGCCAAGGAACTGGAGCGCAGGATCGTGTTGTCCCAGTACCTGACCGCAATCAATTGCTCAGGCTCGTTGCCTCCGCAGGAAACAGGGTTGGTCTGTAATTCGTGGCGTGGCCGCTTTCATCTGGAGATGCACTGGTGGCACACCGCGCACTTTGCTCACTGGAACCGTGTGGAACTCCTGCTGCCGTCGTTGCGGTGGTACTCCACCGTGCTGGAGACATCACACCAGACGGCCAAAGCACAAGGATTCGACGGCGTCCGCTGGCCCAAGCAGGTAGGTCCGGACGGGAGGGAAAGCCCGAGCCCCATCGGCACCTTCCTGATCTGGCAGCAGCCCCACCCCATACACCTCGCCGAGCTGGTTTACCGGGCCAACCCCGTCCGGGAAGTGTTGGAGGAATTTGCGGAGATTGTGTTCGAATCGGCTGCGTTCATGGCCAGCTTCGCGCACCCCACCTCACGCGGCTTTGAGTTGGGCCCTCCCCTGATTCCGGCGCAGGAGAGCTACGGCTCCGTCAGGGCCAAGGTCACCAACCCAACGTTTGAGCTGGCCTACTGGCAGTGGGGCCTTCGGACTGCTGTTGCTTGGCGGGAACGTCTGGGGCTGGAGTCTGTGGAGGAATGGTCGAAGGTGGCGGATGGCATGGTGCCTCCGAGGGTCATTGACGGCGTCTACGTAGCGATCGACGTCGAGCCTTTCACCATACGTACCGACCACCCGTCCATGTTGTGCGCCCTCGGCGTCCTCCCGCAGACCGATCTTATTGATCCGGCCATCATGCGCGCGACGCTCTCCGACGTCCTGTCCGACTGGGACTGGGCCAGCACCTGGGGTTGGGACTACCCCGTGATGGCCATGACCGCTGCCCGGCTGGAGGACCCCGAGGCCGCAGTTGATGCGCTCCTCCTGGTCGCCGGCAAGAATACGGTCCTCCCCAACGGCCACAATCGCCAGACCGACTCACTGCCGCTCTACCTGCCAGGCAATGGCGGGCTTCTTGCTGCCGTGGCACTGATGGCCGCCGGCTGGGATAACGGACCCGAGCGCCACGCCCCCGGCTTCCCTGCCGACTGGACGGTTGTCTGGGAAGGGCTGGTGCAGGCGCCCTAGGACCAGCAACGGCTATCCGCGGCGGGGTCCCACCGCAGCGCCAACCAGCGCACCGAGACCAACACCAATGAGGATGCCCAGGAAGGGCGATTTGAAAACCAGCTGGCCAACGACGAGTCCAATCGCAGCCCCTATGAGACAAGCGATCCACAGTTGGTTGTTCATTGCGTCTCCCTCGAAGAGCAACTAGGTGCGCGGTGCTGCTCGACGTGAACCGAGGACTTTCTTGCGCGGGGTCTCTCCCGATTCCGTGTCGGCCTCGCGAATGGCTGACCACGACGCCGAGACGAGATACACCTGGCTCACAAGGTTGAACCAGATCAGCAAGCCGATGATGATGGCAAACGAAGCCAGAACCGGATTGTTGCCGGAGCGTGCAAGAAGCTCCGTGCTGAAGAACTGCAGGACCGTGGTCCCAACGCCCGCCAGCACCACGCCCTCCAGGAACGCGCGGCGCCTCAACTTCAGGCCACCCGCGATCCGGAACAGCACCGCCGCCGTCGCGCAGTTCAGCAGGAGCGGAACCACAATCTTGACGGTCGCAGCGATGGGCCCAGTGATGGCCTCGTCCAGCTTGAGCAACTCTATGAGCCAGTCCGCCGCCGTGCCAAAGACGAGCGAGACGCCCGCGCTGATGACCAGGATGACACCGAGGAGCAGCAGGGTGCCGGCGTCAATGAGCTTTTGAACAACTGGGTTGCGTACCAGGGGGTCGGCACTCATGACACCCCGGAGTCCTTCCCTGATGCTGGCGATCCAGCCCAGGGAAACGAAGACAGTGATCACCGCTGCGATGAGGGCCGTCCATCCAAGTCCCGATGGGTTGAGCAGTGATTGCGGATCCACCAGGCCTTCACCGCCATTCACCTGAAGGAGCCCCGGGGCGGCCGCTGCCACGCTGTTGATCACAGCATTCTGCAGGGCCGGGTTGCCTCCCAGTACGATGCCTGCCACCGCGAAGCCGGTGGTGAGCAAACCGGTGACGGAGAAGAACATGTTGAAGCCGATACCTGCGCTCAGCAGCGGCCCGTGTTGGCGGGTGTAATGCTGGAAGGCACGCATGGGCCGGACGGTGTTGAGCCTGGCCATGAAGAGCGCAATGAAAGCGCCCGCCTTTTTGGGCAGCCCATCGCCGGAACGCTTGGCATGGCCCCAGTCCTGCCGCTTGCGGAGAAGCTCCAGTTTGAGCTTGGCCAGCTCAATTGGCAGCGGAGGAACGTCCGCCTGTGTGGCTTGAATCCGCTTGCTGTTCTTCGTCAGTATCGCCGCCAAAGTCGAGCTCTTCCCGTAGCTGCCAAATTCCATTGGTGTCGTGCTCGTAAAGTCCCATGCTAACCACAGGGAAGGTCGCCCGGTAATCTCTGAGCACCGTTTCGGCTTCGTCGAGGTTTTCCTGGGCGACATCGTGCGCCACCGTGACGTGCGGGTGGTACGGGAAGGGCAGCATACGTTCGAGTGGACCGCTCTGAAGTTTCTCGTGCAACTGCACGCATTCCTCGAAGCCTTCTTCGACGTTGACGAACACCACAGGCGAGATAGGCCGGAAGGACCCGGTGCCCGAGATGGTGATGTTGAACGGTTCCTGCGTCCTGGCGACGTCCCGTACGTGCTCGCGGGTGGCGGCCCAGTCCTGAGTGGGCGTTGTGGTGATCAGCGTGATGTGGGCGGGGATAACCTCGGCCATGGGATCACCGAAGGAGGCCCGCCACTCTTGGAGTTCGCGGGCAATTTCCGGTGGGAACCCAAGGATCACGCCCACGCACATGGTGTCACCGGCACCGCAATCAGTACCGGTGACAGCCAGCTGGCTGGAATCGTCCGGACCGGCACCACGACGGGTGTCGGTCTTGACGTTGAACTGGCCAGCAGAGCACATGGAGTTAGCGGACTCCCTGCTCGCCGCGTGCGGAATCCCCACGGTAGGGCAGGAACCCAACCTTGGAGTAGACATCAGCCAGGGTGGCTGAGGCAATCTCGCGGGCCTTGTCCGCTCCGAGCGCCAAGAGCCGGTCCAGTTCCGCCGGATCGGCCAGGAGTTCGTTGGCGCGTTCCCGAATAGGAGCCAGGTGGCTGGAGACCAGCTCCGCGAGGTCAACCTTGAGGTGGCCGTACATCTTGCCCTGATAGTCCGCCACGATCTTCTCCACCGGAGTGCCGCTGATGGCAGAGTAAATGGTCAGCAGGTTGGAGACGCCCGGCTTGTTCTCGCGGTCGTAGCGGATCTCGGTCTCGGTGTCCGTGACTGCCGATTTGATGCGCTTCGCTACTGTCTTGGGATCGTCCAGCAAGTTGATCAAGCCGGCAGGCGACTCGGCTGACTTGGACATCTTGGCCGTGGGGTTCTGGAGATCGTAGATCTTTGCCGATTCCTTCTGGATGAAGGCTTCGGGCACCTGGAAGGTCTCCCCGAACCGGCTGTTGAAGCGGTTGGCGAGGTCCCGGCTGAGTTCCACGTGCTGGCGCTGGTCCTCGCCCACCGGCACACCGTGCGGCTGGTACAGGAGGATGTCCGCGGCCTGCAGGATGGGGTAGGTGAACAAGCCAACGCTTGCGTGGTCCGAACCCTGCTTCTGTGCCTTGTCCTTGAACTGGGTCATCCGGCTGGCTTCACCCATGCCGGTGATGCAGTTAAGGACCCATGCCAGCTGCGCGTGCTCGGGAACCTGAGACTGGACGAACAACGTGCACTTGTCCACGTCCACGCCGCCGGCGATGTACTGGGCCGCGGTCACACGGGTGCGGCGTGCGAGTTCTGCGGGATCCTGCGGGACGGTGATCGCGTGGAGGTCCGGGATGAAGTAGACGGCGTCGTACTCGTCCTGCATCCGGACCCAGTTCACCAGGGCGCCCAGGTAGTTGCCAAGGTGCAGCGAGTCGGCGGAGGGCTGCATACCGGACAGGACGCGGTGTTTGGCGCCAACTGCAAGCTTGGTGGACGTCGCGGACTTGGGATCAGCGGCGGCTGCGCCGGTTTCGGTCGTGGTGGAACTAGTCATGGAGGAATACCTTAGGAAGCTTAGAGCCGGTAGTCGACTACCAGCGGTGCGTGGTCAGAGAAGCGGGTGTCCCACGAAGGCGCGCGGTCCACCACAGCCGAGAAAGCGGCTGCTGCGAGACCAGGAGTGGCCAGGTGGTAGTCGATGCGCCAGCCAGTGTCAGTGTCAAAGGCCTTACCGCGCTGGGACCACCAGGTGTAGGGGCCGGCGACATTTCCTGCCAGGCCCCTATGGACATCCCTCCATCCGATTTCTTCGCCGAGGAAGCGGTCAAAGTACGCCCGCTCCTCCGGGAGGAAGCCGGCACGCTTGACGTTGCCCTTCCAGTTCTTGATGTCGAGTTCAGTGTGTCCGACGTTGAGGTCGCCAACCACCAGTGCATGGTCGCTGTGCTTGGCAAGCTCCGGCAGCCGGACAGTCATGGCGTCCAGGAACCGGAATTTGTCGTCCTGCTTGGGGGTTCCCACTTCTCCGGAGTGCACGTAGGCACTGACCACGGAGAGGGTTGCAGGTTCGCCTGCAGCATCCTTGAAGGAAAAGTCCGCTTCAACCCAGCGGCCCGAAGTGTCGAAGTAGTCGTCGCCAATTCCCACGCGGGTGGCAGTCGGCTCCTGGCGGGACGCGATGGCTACGCCGGCGCGGCCCTTGGCTTCAGCCTCGGAGTGAAGGATGTACCACCCCTCGCCGATCAGCTTCCTGACGATGTCGTCAGGGGCCCGGACTTCCTGCAAGCAGAGAATGTCTACCTCGCGAGGCTCCAGCCACTCCGCCATGCCGTTCTTGTAGGCAGCCCGCAGGCCATTGACGTTTACTGATGCGATGCGAAGGAAGTCCTTCTTCAATGCCGTACTCACCCGGTCCACTCTAGTCGATGATGGTGCCGGACATGGGCTCTTCCGAGCCTCCGGAGGACTTGATCATGTCCCGTGCGTTGGTTGCCGTAATGGCGATGGTTTCCAAGGCGCGGTTGATGGTGTCTTGGTCAGCTGCTCCGCCCTTGGCGCGTTCCTCGTCGACCACGCGGACCTGCACCTGCACGATCTTGAACGAGTGGTCCAGCTTGAGGTCGCGAACCTCATCGGCCTGGCTGCGCTCGGCAACTACCCGGGTGCCACCATGGTCTGCAGCGGACGACGACGGCGCGCGGCCAGCAGCGGCGTTGAACGCATTTTGCGCTTCGGTCAACTTGGCACCGGCGCGCTGCGCGGCCTTGCGGATGCTCAGCACAACAAAGGTGGCAAGTGCCAGCCAGCCGAACGCCACTACAGCCACGACCCAACCCACAACATCGTTCTGATTGGCCGCGAAAATGACGGCAACCAGGAAAGCGATGATGACGACTGTCATCCCCAGGCCACCTATGCGGAAGCCCTTGAACATGCCTTTGCCGGCGGGGGACGTGGACGGGTGCGGGTCACCGAGAGATTGCATGGCTCAATTGTCTCAAACGCGGAATGGTGTCTGTGCCCGCTTCCACGGACGGCGAACACGGGAGTTTTTGTACAGTTAGTGCCCCTAAGACGCCGTTTTAGGGGCATTAGCTGTACAAGAACTCCATCATTTGAGGAACAGCTGGCGCAGCCTTCCGGTGGTCAGCATGATGCCGAGGGCGATCATCACCACGTAGTACCCCACATGAATGGCTGTGGCCGGACTGAACGAGCCAACGCTGATCTGCCGCAACAACTCCACGCCGTGCCAGAGGGGCATTGCCTGGATGAACCACTGGATGACCTGCGGGTAGACGCTGAGCGGGTAGAACGTGGCGCTGAACAGGAACATGGGCAGCAGGAAGAAGTTGATCCAGTCCATCTGCTGGAACGTCTTCATGAAGCTGGTGATCCCCATCCCGAAGCTCGCGAAACCGAAGGCGATCAGTACCGAGGCGGGAATGACCAGGATGGCCCACCAACTCGTCAGCAGCCCCATCACCCCCATGACGGCGGTGAATCCGGTGGCGTAGAGCAGTCCGCGCAAGAGGGCCAGGAAGATCTCGCCAATGGCTACGTCCAGTGGGCCCAGGGAGGTATAGAGCATCCCCTGGTAGAGCTTGGCGAAGTTCATCTTGAAGAAGACATTCCACGTGGAGTCGTAAATGGCCCCGTTCATGGCAGACACCGCCAACAGAGCGGGAGCAATGTAAGCCGCGTAACTGATCTCCTCGCCGCCCGGACCTTGGACCGTCCCCACAATCGAGCCCATACCCACGCCCATGGCCAGCAGGAACAGGACGGGCTCGAAGAACCCGGACACCATCACCAGCCACGTACTGCTCTTGGCCGCCATGAGTCCCCGGCCCACAACAGCCTTCGCATTGCGGGAGTACAGCGATCCGAACTTCCGCTCGCGGGCAAGATCTGTGGCGCTGTGGCCACCCGTCAGGACACTCATGAGCCCATCCTTTTCACGAACTGGCGCCGGACAAGCACCCAGCCCACAGTTGCCGTGGCCAGCAGGAACACCACGTGCGTGATAGTCAGCAACGGGTCCTGATCCATGCCGTAAGTGAAGACCCTGCCCAGTTCAGTTCCGTGCCACACCGGAGAAATCCAACCGATCCAACGGACCGCGATCGGCAGCGAATCCAAAGGAAAGAACGTCCCCGAGAACAGGAACAGCGGCATCACGATGAAGCGCTGAACCAAGGCAAACTGCCCCTTGTCCTGGGTGATGCTTGCGGCATAGGCCATGAGCGGCAGGCCGAACGACAGAGCAGCTACCGTAGCGACAATTGCGGACACCCATCCCCACGGGCTCGGTGAAGCACCAAACATGGCGACCACCACGAAATAGACCACCGACTGCAGCAGGAACCGCACCGTGCTGGCCATGATGTGGCCGCTGGCGATCTGCTGCGGAATCAACGGTGAAGCATGCGGGCCGTAGAACACCCTGCGCCACTTAAATCCATCCATGATGGGGTAGGAAAACTCCCCGGACGCCGTCATCACCGCAGCGGAGACCAACAATGCCGGAGCCACGAACTCCAGGTAGCTGACGCCCCCGAACGCAGCCTCGCTGTTGGCATCCACCAGGCTGGCCAGCCCCACTCCCATGGCGAACAGGTACGCCACCGGCTGTCCCACGCTGTACAGGACCACCGACCAGCCGTAGTTCCGCATGACACGAAGCACCTGCTCCGCGTAGAAGAACGCTCCCCAACGCCTCGCCCTGGCAGCCGAAACCTCAGGCGAGTGGGCCCGCAGCGGTGGTGCCGCCGTCGTGATTGGTTTGTTCGCCGAGTCAGTCAACTCTCGCCTAATCAACGAGGCTCCTGCCGGTCAGCCGAAGGAACACGTCCTCCAGCGATGAACGGCGCACCAACGAGGTCATGGGCCGCAGCCCGCGGGCCGTGACCTGCTCCAGGGCGGCCTCGCCGTCGTGCGCGTAAATAAGCACGCGGTCCGGCAGTGTCTCCAGCCGCTCACCGATGCCTTGAAGTTCGACGCCGATGGTCGCGTTCCGCTCGGACCCGAACCTGAGCTCGAGTACTTCGCGCGACGAGTGCTCGCGGATCAAGGTGGCCGGCGAACCCTCGGCCATGATCCTGCCCTTATCCACCACGATCAGGCGATCGCACAGTTGCTCGGCCTCGTCCATGTAGTGGGTGGTGAGGATCAGCGTGACGCCGTTTTCCTTGAGGCGGAAGAGCCGGTCCCACAGAATGTGGCGGGCCTGTGGATCCAACCCTGTGGTGGGCTCGTCCAAGAGGAGGATCCGCGGCTCGTTGATCAGGGAGCGGGCGATGGTGAGCCGGCGTTTCATGCCACCTGAGAGCGCGTCCACCTTGGAGTTGGCTTTGTCCGTCAGCTGCGCGAACTCCAGGAGCTCATCAGCTTTCGGTTTTAAATAGCTCAGCGGCAAGCCGAAGTAGCGACCGTAGACGATCAGGTTCTCGCGAACCCTGAGTTCCTCGTCCAGGTTGTCCTGCTGCGGGACCACGCCCAGATGCGCGCGGACCTCCGGACCATGGGATTCGGGGTCCAACCCCATGATGGTCAGCGAGCCGGACGTGCGCTGGGAGACGCCACCGATCATTTTCATGGTGGTGGATTTGCCGGCGCCGTTGGGGCCCAGCAGCCCGAAGGACTCCCCCGCGGGTACGTCGAAGGAGATGTTGTCCACGGCCGTGAGCTCACCGTAGGCCTTGGTGAGGTTCCGGGCGCTGATGACGGTTGGTCGGTTCATGTCGAGTCCGGATTGCGACGATGCTGACGGTGTTGACGACGGTGTCGGAGAGCGGATTGCTTCATTATGCACCCTCAGCAGACTAGTAGCGCCCACTGACATGTGAAAGGGCTCTTGCAGATATTCCTGCAAGAACCCTCTCATTTCGTGCTGTCGGCGCACTTCAGCTGCTTGGCTGCGAGCGCAGGACCTCCAGCCGCTGCCGGAACTCGGTCTCGTCAATCTCTCCACGTGCATAGCGCTCGCGCAGCACGCCCTCGGCGCCCTGGGTTGCGGCCCAGTGGTGGTTGCGGCGCCAGGTCCGCCGTCCAATGAAAATGAGCAGGCCGATCACGAGGATCCAGAACAGCGGGAACAGCAGGAAGAACGGCCAGGCGGCCCCGGCTCCCCACGGACCATGCGCGGCGACGGTTGCCGGCACCTGAGCCAGAGCACCCCCAAGAGTGGTGGTTTCCCCGACGATTGAAGTCAATGCGGTGAACATGTCAGTGATCCAAACTCTCTGCGCCGAAGCCCGGCGCGAACCGTCTTTCGGCTCTGCTTCGAGTCTGGCCCCGGGCGTTCGGCGGGGCGTCCGCCGTCGGGAGTCACCTGGAGCCGGCCGCCTACTCCCGGCGGAGTCGCGCTCGCAGGGTCAGCTGCTCCATCCCGGCTTCACCAGTCCGGATTCATAGGCGAGGACCACCAGCTGTGAACGGTCACGGACCATCAGCTTGGTCATGATGCGCGAAACATGGGTCTTGGCTGTCAACGGTGTGATGAAGAGCCGTTCCGCGATCTCGGCGTTGTTCAGGCCCTCGCCCACCAGGGCCAGCACTTCGCGTTCGCGCTCGGTCACCTGCTCCAGCGGGACCACTTTGGCTGCAGCCCTGCTCTGTGACGCCAGCTGGGCCATGATGCGGCGGGTCACCGACGGCGAAAGCAGCGCATCGCCGTCGTGGACCACCCTGACGGCCCGGATGAGCTCAGCAGGTTCGGTGTCTTTGACTAGGAATCCTGCGGCCCCGGCCCGCACGGCCTCCGCGATGTATTCGTCCAACTCGAAAGTGGTGAGGATGATGATGCGGGTGCCGGCGAGATTTGGGTCGCCCAGGATCTCACGGGTGGCGGTGAGGCCGTCGCCGTCGGGCATGCGGATGTCCATCAGAATAACGTCAGGCCTGTCACGGGCAGCCAAGCGGACGGCATCCCGCCCCGTGCCGGCCTCAGCCACCACCTCCATATCCGGTTCGGCGTCCAGCAGGGCCCGGAAGCCCGCCCGGATGAGGGTTTGGTCGTCTGCGAGGAGGATGCGGATCATGTTTGGTTTCCTTCGGGACGTGCCGGCAAGCTTGCTTCGACCCGCAGGCCCGGTTCCAGTTCGTGCAGCGTAAGCGTCCCACCCAAGGCGACCGCCCGCTCCCGCATCCCCGTGAGGCCGTTGCCGGGGAGCGCCCCACCCATGCCCGCGCCGTCGTCGTCTATTGTCACCGTCAGCGCCCCGGCAGCTTCGACAACTCGCACGACGGCGGATTGCGCACCTGAGTGCCTGCCGACGTTGGTCAATGCTTCCTGGATGATCCGATACAAGGCTTCCTGCTGGGCCGGACTGACGAGCTGGTGGTCCGAGTGGTCCTGAAGCCGCACGCGCAGGCCTCCCAGTTCCGCGTTCTTCACCAGCTCAGGGATCCTGGCAAGGGTGGGCCGCGCTGCCGGAGCCAAGGGGACGTCTTCGCGCAGGACACCCAGGAGCTGGCGCACTTCCGTGAGGGATTCCTTGCTGGCAGCTTTGATGGCTTCCAGCGCGGGCCGGAGCTTTTCAGGATCATCAGCACCCACATGCAGGGCCACGGACGCCTGCACGTTGATCATGGAGAGGGAATGGGCCACCACATCATGGATGTCCCTGGCCAGCGTGAGCCTGTACTCATCGCGTTCCGCCTTCCGGGCTTCCTCGCTGCGGCGGCGGTATTCAGCTATCCGTTCGCTCCGGCGTCGGAATCCCTGACCAATCAGCACCAGGATGGCAGCCCATGCCACACCGGCAGAGGCCCTGACCGGCCAGTTCGTATCGCCGGTCATGGCAGCGCCCGTGATCACAGCGACTGCTGCGACTCCGGCACCCGCCCAAGCCTGCCAGCGCAGTCCCGCAGCGGCGGTCAGGACAATGGCCAGAGCCAAGGACAACACGATGGGCCCCCAGGCGTAGCCAAGAGCCAGGTAAGTACCCGTGGCCAGGAGGGCGACCGGGAGCATGATGTACGGAGCGCGCTTCCGGAACCCCAGCCCGGCCGGACCGGCGAGCAGCAGGAGGATCGCGAGTGCATCCAAGGGCCGCGGAGCGTCTTGACGGCTCGCGGAAAACAGCGTCCCGACTACCTGGATCACGGCCACCGTGATGACGATGAAACTGGTGGGCGGACCAGCAAACCGGCGCTGACCCGGAATGCGCGGGGACCCCGGATGCCTGGGCTGAGGGAAACGGGGCTGCATACTCAGAGCCTAGCTTCGCTCCCGCGGTTCGTCGTCGGGTTAACGGAGCAGGGTGCCTACTCCCGGAGGAGTACGCGGGCGGAGGAGTATGCCAGGCCATTTCGAGGGTTCCCTGCCGAAGATGCCGTGCGCACGGCATCTTCGGCAGCTCGGCCCCGTAATCAGGGCACCCCCGTAATCAGGGCGCCCCAGTTCGAGTAACCCTAAGCGATGCCTGCCTGGCGCTCGGCGCTCTCCACAACGTTCGCGAGCAGCATGGCACGGGTCATCGGACCCACGCCGCCCGGGTTCGGGGACAGCCACGCGGCGACGTCGGCAGCGGCCGGATCCACATCTCCGGTGACAACAGCCTTGCCGTTGCCATCGTCCACACGGCTGACGCCGACGTCGAGCACTATGGCGCCCGGCTTGAGGTCTTCAGCCTTGATCATGTGCGGCACGCCGGCAGCAGCAATCACGACGTCGGCCTGCTTCAGTTCTGCGGGCAGGTCCACCGTCCCGGTGTGGGCCAGGATCACCGTGGCGTTAACTTCCTTGCGGGTCAACAGGAGGCCAATCGGGCGGCCGATGGTCACGCCGCGGCCAACCACCAGGACGCGCTTGCCCTTGAGTTCAATGTTGTGGCGGCGGAGCAGCTCCACACAGCCCTTGGGCGTGCAGGGCAGCGGGGACTTCATTTCGCCGTTGACGTTGGCCACCAGGCGGCCAAGGTTCATGGGGTGCAGGCCATCGGCGTCCTTGTCAGGGTCCATGGCTTCGAGGATGACGTCCTGGTCAATGTGCTTGGGCAGCGGCAGCTGGACGATGTAACCCGTGCATTCCGGATTGTCGTTCAGCTCGCGGACAACCGCCAGGAGGTCTTCCTGGCTGATGTCCTCAGGGAGGTCGCGGCGGATGGACTGGATGCCAACCTCGGCGCAGTCCTTGTGCTTGCCGCCCACGTACCAGGTGCTGCCGGGGTCGGATCCCACCAGGATGGTGCCCAAGCCGGGGACGATTCCCTTGGCGGCGAGGACGGAAACGCGAGTGGTCAGTTCTGCCTTGATGGCCGCGGCGGTGGCCTTGCCGTCAAGGATCTGTGCGGTGGACTGTGTCATTCCATCTGCTCTTTCTGGTGGGTGACCTGTGTGAGAAAGCCTCGCAAGAGGCTCATGCCAACGGGACCCGCCGCCGTAGGTGTGGCGGCGGATCCCGTTGACTCCGGTTCAGTGCCCGGATAATGCGTTACTTAGCCGCGGCAACGCGGATTTACCACTGCTCGTGCTGCGGGTACAGCGGGAAGTCGGCAGCCAGTTTGTCGACGCGTGCCTGGAGGGACTCGACGTCGGCCGAGGTACCGGCCTTGAGCGCGGCGGCGATGATCTCGGCAACCTCGGTGAACTCGGCAGCACCGAATCCGCGGGTGGCCAGGGCAGGGGTACCAATGCGGAGGCCGGAGGTGACCATCGGCGGGCGGGGGTCGAACGGAACAGAGTTGCGGTTCACGGTGATGCCCACGGAGTGCAGGAGGTCCTCGGCCTGCTGGCCATCCAGCTGCGAGTTGCGCAGGTCAACCAAGACCAGGTGAACGTCGGTGCCACCGGTGAGGACGGAGACGCCGGCTTCGGCAACATCGGCCTGGTTCAGGCGGTCAGCGATGATCTTGGCACCCTCGAGGACACGCTCCTGGCGCTCCTTGAACTCTTCGCTGCCGGCGATCTTGAAGGCAACAGCCTTGGCCGCGATCACGTGCATGAGCGGCCCACCCTGCTGGCCCGGGAAGACGCTGGAGTTGAGCTTCTTGGCCCACTCCTGCTTGCCAAGGATCACTCCGGAACGGGGGCCGGCCAGGGTCTTGTGGACCGTGGAGGTGACGACGTCGGAGTACGGGACAGGGCTCGGGTGCAGGCCGGCTGCAACCAGACCGGCGAAGTGCGCCATGTCCGTCCACAGGAGGGCACCAACTTCGTCGGCGATGGAGCGGAAAGCAGCAAAGTCGAGGTGGCGGGGGTAAGCCGACCAACCAGCGATGATGACCTGCGGCTTCTCGGCAATGGCCTGCTCGCGGAGCTTGTCCATGTCAATGCGGAAGTTGTCTTCTTCAACCTGGTAGGCAGCTACGTTGTAGAGCTTGCCGGAGAAGTTGAGCTTCATGCCGTGGGTCAGGTGCCCGCCGTGCGCCAGGGAAAGACCAAGGATCTTGTCGCCCGGGGTGATCATGGCGGAGAGTGCTGCAGCGTTTGCCTGGGCACCGGAGTGCGGCTGGACGTTGGCGTACTCGGCGCCGAAGAGTTCCTTGACGCGGTCAATGGCGAGCTGCTCAGCGACGTCGACGTATTCACAACCGCCGTAGTAGCGGCGGCCCGGGTAGCCCTCGGCGTACTTGTTGGTCAGGACCGAGCCCTGGGCTTCCATGACGGCGCGGGGTGCAAAGTTTTCGGACGCAATCATTTCCAGGGTGCCGCGCTGGCGGCCAAGTTCCTGGTTGAGGACTGCTGCAATCTCGGGATCGAGATCGGCGAGCGACTGGTTGCTGACAGACGCGGAAGTGGTTGTGGTAGTCACGGAAATCTCCTGGCTAGGCAACGGGTGGTGCTACAGGTCAGGCTACCGGCAGCAGCATTCCCGCGTCCCCTTTTTGACGGAGGGATCGGTCACGTGCGTGCAGCGGTAAGACATGACCCTCGGCCCAGGCGTACGATCCGTGGTCTTCATGATTGCCGCTCCCTGGTGGTAGTCCACCCAACGCCAGTTGCGACCCATTAACAGTACAACAAGGCAGCACAGGTAGGCTTGATCGTGTGACTGACTCCACCGCTTTCGTAGTAACACTCTCTTGCCCCGACCGCCCCGGCATCGTCCACGCGGTAGCCGGAGCCCTCCTCGACGCCGGCTGCAACATTGCCGACTCCCAGCAGTACGGAAGCCCCAGCACAGGCAACTTCTTCATGCGTGTGGAGGCAACCACGGCGTCCTCCCAAGCCGAACTGGCCGCTTCTCTTCGGCCGGTTGCCGAATCTTTCGGCATGACCTGGCAGATCAACCCGGTTGGCGAAAAGGTCCGCACCATCATTCTTTGCTCCAAGGACGCCCACTGCCTCAACGACCTCCTCTTCCAGCAGCGCACAGGTACGTTGCCCATTGAGGTTCCGGCGATCGTGTCCAACCACCGCGATCTCGAGCCGTTGGCGGACTTCTACGGCATCCCGTTCCACCACATCCCTGTTACGCCCGAAACCAAGCCTCAGACTGAGGCGCAGCTGCTGAAGTTGGTGGCCGAGCACGATGTTGAGCTGACCGTCCTGGCCCGGTACATGCAGGTCCTCTCCAACGAGCTCTGCACGGAGCTGAACGGCAAGGCCATCAACATCCACCACTCGTTCCTTCCCTCATTCAAGGGTGCCAAGCCCTACCACCAGGCTCACGCCCGTGGTGTGAAAATCATCGGCGCCACCGCCCACTATGTGACGGCGGACCTCGATGAGGGGCCGATCATCGAGCAGGAAGTCATCCGCGTGGACCATGCCCGGACTGCAGCCCAGTTCGTCCAGATGGGCCGCGACGTGGAAGGCCGCACGCTGGCACAGGCCGTTCAGTGGCACGCCGAACACCGGGTCCTCCTGGACGGCACCCGGACCGTGGTGTTCAACTAGCCACTCGCTGGTCCTCCGCACCCCCACACCCCCACACCCCCCACACCCAACTGAGTAGCAGATCAGGTCGTTCCCAGCGCTGAGAACGGCCTGATCTGCGACCTACTTGGGAAGTAGGCTGGGGCCTATGGCTCCCTCTTACACTTTCGCCGGGGACACCCCGGCCATCCATCAATCCGCCTTCGTGGCGCCCACAGCGTCGATCATTGGCAAGGCCACTTTGGCTGCGGACTCCAGCGCCTTCTATGGCGTCTCCGTCCGAGCTGACACGGCCGCGATCAGCGTCGGCGCAGGGTCCAACCTCCAGGACAACGTTGTTCTCCACGCCGACCCCGGGTTCCCCTGCACTGTGGGCGAGCGCGTCTCCGTAGGCCACAGCGCAGTAGTTCACGGCTGCACTGTGGAGGACGACTGCCTCATCGGTATGAGCGCCACCATCCTCAACGGCGCAGTGATCGGAACTGGCTCGCTCATTGCCGCGGGTGCCGTGGTTCTGGAAGGCACGGTCATTCCGCCCCGCTCCCTCGTGGCCGGTGTTCCCGCCAAGGTCCGCCGTGAGCTCACCGATGAGGAGTTCGAGGGCGTCAAGCACAACGCCGCGCACTACAAGGAACTCGCGGCGGCACACCGGGAAATGCACGCTTAAGGACGAATGCTAGGCCCGCTCTGCATCCCCACCGCCTCCCTGACTTCGCAAGCTCAGCCAGGGAACCCGGGCGGTGTGGGCCCTGCGATGGGTTTGGGACGCAGGGCGGGCCTCGCTGTATATCGGTGGCTTTACAGGCTAACTACTTAGAGTGACAATATAGTCATGACAGTTTCTCATCCTGAGCCACCGGCGTCAGAGGGCGCCGATTGGCCAAGCGATTGGCTGAGGGCGACCCTGGGTTTCTTTGCGCTTCACGCCCTCTCCGCCGGACCCTCCTACGGTTACGCGATCATCAGTGAACTCGAGCGCAACGGTTTCGGCACCGTCAAAGGCGGCACCCTCTACCCACTCCTCACCCGCTACGAGGCTGCCGGCCTGGTGACTACCGAATGGCGGGCAGGTGACGGCGGACCGGGCCGAAAGTACTTCGCGTTGACTGACCGCGGGCGTGCCGAAAAGAACCGGCTCAGCGCGGACTGGCTGCGATTCACTGCACTCAGCAACCGATACCTCAGCGACGGACAGCATACGAAGGAAGTCACTACATGATGCAGGAAACTACCGACAAAAAATGGTTTGACGAACTCATCCTGGAGCTTCGTCTGCGCCAGGTGCGTGGGGACGCGATTGGTGACACCGTGGCAAGCGCGCGCGAGCTCCTCAGCGATTCGGGCCAGGGAGCCGAGGAAGCATTCGGGCCGGCCCGAAACTACGCCGCCGCGCTTGAATTACCAACGGCACCACGCAATGAGTGGGTCAAAAAGGCACTGTGGCCATTGCTCTTGAGCCTCTTGGCTTTCCTGCTTTTCAGTCAGGCAGTGGCGTCCTGGGTTAGCTCCGAAGCGATGCTGGTTTCACCGGCACAGGTAGCCTTCCTGGCGACACCAGTGGTGGCGATGGCCCTCCTGCCGCTATATATCAACGCAGCCATCCGACGCATCTGGGTACTCATCGCCCTTGTTGCAATCTGCGCGATGTCCGGTCTCCTCTCGGCCGTAGCGACTCCAGCCACTCAGGCCGACGCATGGCTGGCGTTGAATCCCCTGCCTTGGCTCGTCGGCAGCGCCACAGTCATGGTGCTCCTGTCGATCGCCATCACCATCCGGTCTTGGGGCAACGACGGCGAGTACATCACCGACCCGCGCTCCAACACGACACCACGCAGCGGGACCGGGACGAAGATTCTCACGCTGATCATCACCAACTGGATCTTCCCGCTGCTCGCGCTGGCCATGCTCGGGCTCGCACTGGCCCTGCGCTGAACCGACCCAGCCGCTGGCCACATAAACACGAATGCGAGGCCTGCTCTGCACCCCTAACCAGAGGGTTTGGGGCGCAGAGCGGGCCTCGCAACGTATCCGGGAGATTAATCCAAACTGATGGGGCCGAGTTCGTCCAGCAAGTCGCCCGGGCCGGGGTTTCCGGCGGCCGACGAGCCACCCAGGTGGTTCACCACGCCCCACACAGCGTTCAGGCCCGTGGTCACAGCGCCTTCTGCCCAGCCTGCCGTGAAGGAGACGTCGTCCCCGGCGAGGAAAATACCGCGCTGGCTTTCCGGCAACTGCTCCTGCTTGAAGTGCGTGAAGAGCCGCTGCTGGTAGCGGTAGTGCCCGGGCAGGTTGGCCTTGAAAGCCCCCATGAAGTTGGGATCCGCTTCCCAGGACACGGTGATCGGCTGACCGACGATGTGGCTGGCAATGTCCACGCCCGGGTAGATCTGCTGCAGCGAGTGGAGCATCAGTTTGACGCGCTCCTCGGCGCTCAGGGCCAACCACTTCAATGCGTCATCGTTCCACGTGTAGGACAGGAGGATGACAGCGGGCTTGTCCGGGCCGTCGTCGAGCAAGTACGTTGCCCGATTGAGGCGGTCGGTGAGCGTCATGGACAGGACCTCGCGGCCGGTCTCCGGGTCAATGTCCTTCCAGAACGGGCGGTCCACCATCACGAAAGTCTTTGACGACTGCATGTAGTGCGAGCGCTCAATGGCCGTCCACAGCTCCGCCGGGAACAGCGCTTCCTCGGTGTGGATGCGCGTGGACAGCAGCCAGGACTGGCAGGTGGTCACCACGGCTTGGTACGTGGCTTCGCGTCCCCAGTTCTCGCGGACCAGGAGGTCGCCGTTCTCCGCCCTGCGGATGTTGTCCACAGCTCCGCGGGGCGAACCGCTGTGCAGGGACGCGAGCGAGGTGCCTTCCGGCCAATACTTAAGGCCCGACGGCGCGTGGTTCCAGAGTGCCTCGGGGAGCCTTTGCGCCCCTCCCGCGATGGAGCGGTGCTGGTCGTCTGCATCGGTGTAGACGACTCGAAGGATTTCGAGGATGGAGTTGGGGAAGTCGGTGTCCCAGCCACCCGTGCCGAAACCTACCTGGCCGAACGCTTCGCGGTGGGCAAAGCCGGCTTCTTTGAAGGACTTGCTGGCGGCGATGAAGCCATAGAAGGTCTGCTCATCCAACTCTGGCAGTAGTGCGTTCCACACCAATCTGGTCGGCCTCATAGATGACCGGCTTGAGGCCGAGCTTCATGAGCTCATAGGCAGTGACCAGCCCTGACAGGCCTGCGCCGATGATGGCCACTTCTGTGCCGTACAGCTCCTCGGGGACTGAGCCCAAACCGTCCGGGTGCGCCAGGTAGTGGTCATAGCTGAACGGGAAGTCCGGGTTCAGCATGGTGATGGGTGCTTTTTCAGCTGCGTCGTCGTCGGGAGTGTGAACGACGGGGAGTTCTCTGGCGATGGTCATGAGTTTTCTGCTTTCACAGGTTCCGGGCTCACGGCCCTGGTGGTTAATTCACGGTAGTCCTGCTCGCTGAGCGCGGCTACCTTGGAGTTCCGGCGTCCATAGCCGAAGTAGATGGCGATGCCCACGAGCATCCACACACCGAAGGTGATCCACGTGTCGGCGCCGAGGTTGAGCATGAGGTAGGCACACATCAGCGTGCCCAGGATGGGCGTGATCGGGTACAGCGGGACCCGGAAGCTCCGCTCAAGATCGGGGCGGTTCCGCCTCAAGTAGATGACCGCGACGTTCACCAGTGCGAAGGCGAAGAGTGTGCCGATGCTGGTGGCATCCGCCAGCGCACCGAGCGGAACAAGGCCAGCTGTGAGGGCGACGGCGGTACCAATGATCAGCGTCCCCGCCACCGGAGTGCCGGTTCGGCGGGAAACGCGGCCGAAGACCTTGGGAACCATGCCATCGCGGGACATGGAGAGCATGATGCGGGTTTGGCCGTAAAGGACGGTCAGCACAATACTGGCGATCGCAAGCACGGCGCCGATGGAGAAGACCAAGGCGATCCACGGCTGGCCGGTGATCTCGTGGAGGATCTGCACCAGGGCAGCTTCGGTACCGTCGAACCAGTCCCACGGCCGGGCGCCGATGGCTGCCACGGCAACCAGGACATAAATACTGGTGACGATCACCATGGAGAGCATGATGGCCCGGGGCAAATCGCGCTTGGGGTTCTTGGCTTCTTCGCCGGCGGTGGAGGCGGCATCGAAGCCGATGTAAGAGAAGAAGACGCTCGAGGCTGCGGCGGAAACCCCTGCTGCGCCCATGGGCAGGAGCGGCTCGAAGTTGCCTGCGTTGAAGGCAGTGAAGGCCACGGCGCAGAAGAAGATGAGGATGCCCACCTTGATGATGACAATGGCCGTATTGATCCATGCACTCTCACGCGCACCGCGCACCAGCAGGACCATGGCCAGCACCACGATGACCATCGCGGGGAAGTTCACGATGCCGCCGTCGCCGGGCGGTTGGCTCACAGCGTCCGGGAGGAACTGCCCAAACGCCGCCAACGTCTCGTTGACGTACTGACCCGCGCCAACCGCAACCGCGGCAACGGACACCGCATACTCCAGCACCAGGCACCAACCGCAGATCCAGGCCATCCCCTCGCCCATGGTGGCGTAGGAGTAGGAGTAACTGGAGCCTGCCACGGGGACCAGGCCCGCCATTTCCGCGTAGGACACGGCGGAGAGCAGCGCAGCGAGGCCGGCGATGACGAAGGAGATCCAAATAGCCGGACCTGCCAGCGGCACGGACTCACCAAGGATCACCAGGATGCCGGTGCCCAGAGTTGCACCAACGCTGATCATGGTCAGTTGGAGGACGCCGAAGCTGCGGACCAATGGCGTACCGCCCTCGCCGCTTCCGGCTTCACTGACCATCTGACCAATGGGCTTGCGGCGCAGAAGCTGGGCCCCGAGGCTCGGCCTCGCGACGGTCAGCGCCGCTGAATTTTCGGTGTTCACAGGCACAGTCACCCTTGACGTCCCTTCAAAGTAGTTTCGATTTCCCCTCCACAAGACTGGCATGTGAGCCACCTCTCACCGCGGTGCAAAATGACCTATAGTGTTCAACCATGAGACGTAATGCACACTATCAAGCGGCTGCCCCGGCAGCCCTTTCGGGGCAGGTCACCGTGGACCTGTCCGCGATTTCAGACAATGTCAAAGCACTGAAAAAGCGCACCGAAGCCCCGTATTTCATGGCCGTCGTGAAGGGAAACGCCTACGGTCACGGACTGGTGGAAGTAGCCCAAACCGCTGTGGATGCAGGCGCTGACTGGTTGGGAACCGCCCAGCTCACCGAAGCTATCTCGCTTCGGCAGGCCGGGATCACAGTGCCCATCCTTTCGTGGCTTTATCTGGCATCCCAGACAAGCGCCACCATTCTGGAAGCACTCGAAAACGACGTCGATGTCTCCCTCGGGAGCGTCGGTCAACTGGAGGTGCTGGAAGGCATCGCGGGACGCCTTGGCCGTCCCGCCGTCGTGCACCTGGAACTGGACAGCGGCCTGAGCCGCGGCGGTGCGCGCAAAGAAGATTGGGCCGAACTCGTAGCCCGGGCGCGGCAAGCCGAACTGGACGGGACCCTTCGCGTTCGAGGCCTTTGGACCCACCTGGCCTGGGCCGATGTCCCGGCACATCCAGGAAATGCCACCGCCGTGGCCGAGTTCGAGGATGCAGTCCGTGAGGCGCACCAAGCCGGGCTGAACCCCGAACTCCGGCACGTTTCCAGCTCCGCGAACATCCTGGACCGACCCGAATTCCACTTTGACATGGTCCGCGCAGGGCTCGCCATTTATGGCCTCGCTCCCGCTGATCACCTGGACCCTGCGGACTTCGGACTGCGCCCCGCGCTCAGCGTGACGGCGCCGCTGGTCATGGTCAAGAAAGTTCCAGCCGGCACCGGCGTGAGCTACGAACACCAGGCCATCACCTACGAACCCCGCTACCTCGGCCTCATCCCGCTCGGCTATGCGGACGGCATCCCCAAGGGCATCAGCGGCCGCTCCGTGGTGAACATTGGAGGACGCAGCGTGCCCGTGATCGGCAAGGTATGCATGGACCAGTTCATGGTGGATCTGGGACCGGATGCTGCAGGAATCGACGTCGGCGTTACCGCCGTGTTGTTCGGCGACCCGTCTACAGGGGCGCCGAGCGCGGATGACTGGGGTGCCGCGATCGGCAGTCACGGGGACGAGATCATCAACAGGATCGCGCCCCGCCTGCCGCGCGCTTACTCCAGCGCCGCCGAGCATGACAGCGCCTACGAGTGCCCCGACTACCAGGAGCCGGCCGCCGCCGGGCAAGGCAATGTCGCCTGAGCCCGCCACCGCCCGCCTGAGTTTCGTCACGCTCGAACAGTTCCTGGAGCAGCTGCCGCCGGCGTTGAAGTTACTTCACGACGGCGGCAGCGGCGCCTCGCTGCTCCGGTGGGTGGAGCCCAGTGAACTTGCGGACCCCACGCCTTACCTCCCGGAGGGTGAGTTTCTCCTGACCGCCGGGCTGCCTTTCTTGGGGAAAGGTGGCTCGGCAGCGAAGGTGGATGCCTACGTCCAGCGGCTGGTGGATGCGAAGGTGGCGGCGCTGGGCTTCGGGATCAGGCCCTATTTCGACGCCGTTCCCGACGCCTTGGTGGATGCCTGCCGCCGGCACAACCTCACCCTGTTCGAAGTTCCGGAATCACTGCCGTTCGCGGCGATCGGGCTGGAATTCTCCCAGCTCCTGGAAACGGACAACGCCAGGGTCTTCCGGCAGCTGGCCGATACCAACCGACAGCTCATGCGGGCAGTCCTCTCCCCCAGGCCCGAGCATGAACTGCTCGCGGCCCTCGTTCAACGGGTGCCTGTGTGGGCTGTCCTTGTTGGCGCGGACGGGCGGGTCCGGGCGCGCGGTCACAACACCGGCGGGCACCAGGCCGGCGGCAGCACTGGCAGCGGTAGCACCGGCGTCGAGCATTCTTTGTTGGCGCCGATGCTGGAGCGGCTTTTGTCCGGCAGCGGCCCGCGCGTAGAGATGGACGGCTTCGAACAGCCCGGCTCAGCTTTGGTGTTCGGGCATCCCTTGCGGAGTACCAAAGACGCCAACCTGGGTGCGCTGATCCTGGGTTCGGACACACCCCTGACGCCCGCCCAGAACAACGTGGTGCAGTCGGCTGTGGGGTTGCTGGAACTGTTGGTGCGGCAGCGGACCAGTGGTTCGCTTGCTCCGAGCCAGTTGGCTACGGCGGTTCTGCTGCACCCTGACTCGCTGGCGTCCGGCTCCACTAGACACGTCAACGGCCTCAAGGACCTGGTGGCCCAAAGCCTGGCTTCCACCAGATCCGCCCAGATGCGCGTGGTGCAGGGTGTCAGAGTGGACGGCGCTGCGGACGATGGCCCGGTCCGTGAGCTCCTGCAGTGGCGCAGGTTGTTCGACACCAAGCTGGTGGAAATTACCGACTACGGGTTCGCCGCCATTACCCGGTTCAAGGTGGATGACTCACTGCTCTCCGATGTGGAGAAACTTGGCTGGCGGCTTGTGATTGGCGAGCCGACAGAACTGCTTGGGCTTCAGGCGGCCTACCAACGGGCCAGCTCCCTGCGAAGCCGTGTGGTGACCACCGGCAAGAGCGCCCGCGTGGATGAGGTGACGTGGTCCGTTGCCGGGCTTCTGGGACGCGAGGCGGGAACCCTGCTGGCCGAGCGGCTCCTTGCGCCGGTGCTCGCGTTGGAAGCTGATCGGCGGGACCCGCTATTGAGCGTGCTGCGGGGATGGCTCAGCGAAAACGGCAGTTGGGACGGTTCCGCCAAGCTGCTTGGATTGCACAGAAACAGTGTGCGGCGGCAGATCGGCGTGCTCGGCGAACTGCTGGACATGGACCTCAACCAAGCACAGGTGCGTGCCGAGCTGTGGTTCGCGTTGCAGTACGTGGACGAACTGGTGGACTCCACGGATCTGGCGGGCAGCACCTAGATGACACCGAATTCTTCTGTGCAAGCGGTTTTCACCACTCATTTTTGCCGCTATTGGCACCTATTTGGGCTGTCGGGCGGCTAGGGGGCTGCTCAAGGTGTCTAGCCTCCTCGTGGGTGCCGAATCTCCTCGGCGCCATACAGGTCATCATTTCCGAGGGGGAAATATGCTCGCTACAACAGCAGTACAGGCCACCAGCACTGTGGCCGCAATCAGGAGCAAAATCGACCATATGGTCATTCGTTACGACGGTTGGTTCCTCGTCCTGCTCGCTGTTCTTATGGTCCTCGCATTCGCGATTCTGGGCGCCATGGCCATCTGGTGCCTGACGTCCGGCCGTGGACGGTTCGTCGGCAACTGGAGTTGGAGCCAGTGGGGCGTTTCCGTCTGGGTGGAGTGCGTCTAGTCGTCAGATAACCGCGGTGGTGGCATCGTCGTGCGATGCCACCACAGCCAGATCATGGAGCCAAAGCCCAATGCCCCTTACTGTCGACCACATCGATTATGCGTACAACTTTCAGAAGCAAGTCCTGCATGACGTCTCACTCAGCATTTCCGGAAACAGAATCATGGGTCTTATCGGTCCCAACGGATCAGGCAAGTCAACCCTCATAAAGGTGATTTTGGACCTACTGCAAATGCAGGGTGGCAGCGTCCACATCAACGGGCACCGGAATTCCAGTCGCAGTGCGAAAATGTCTGCAATGTACCTCTCGAGCAATGATTACCTGCCCGAGTTCCTAACCGGTGAAGAATACCTTCGATTCCTGCATGGTCTCTACACTGAACCGCTCGATCTAAAGGTCCTTGGTCATCACTTTGACCGCTATTCAATGAGTGGTCGCCACCGTGACCTCATTGAGGACTACTCCCATGGAATGCGCAAGAAACTCCAGCTCATTGCCGCATTCATGCTGGAACGTCGTCTCACTGTTATCGATGAGACACTCAATGGAGTGGACATCGAATCAGTAAAGATCTTCGAAAAAGACGTCCGGAATCTCGCAAGCGATGGGCGCTCGGTACTCTTGTGCAGCCATGACTTCAACGTTCTTGAGAATGTGGCCGATGACATTGCCGTCCTCATCCACGGCGCCCTGGTCTTCCAAGGGGACCTGGGTTCAGTCAACAAGGACTATGGCAACCTCTCGGCCCTTGCTTCTGAGTACATCCAGTCAATGGAAGTCGAGTAGATGCGGCTCGAAAGCATTGTCCTGTTGTTTCGACTATTTTGGACATTCATTCTCCGGCGGGTTCTGGGACGTGGACTCCTGGCCTCGAGAGCAATGCGAATCGCTGGCGCCTTTATTGTGCTGCTCGGATTTGCGGGATTCAATGTTCTCAGCTACGCGGTGATGCGGCAGTATCTCGGCGGAACTGATTTATTCGAACCCGTCCTCGCAATCGCCAACGTTTCGGTGGGTTTTTGGGTCCTCATTGCGTACACGCTGATACGGGTCCTCTTCTTGAAGGCGGATGAACTTCTAAAGTTGTCCTTTCACCTTCCTGCCACCAACAAGGAACGAACGCTTGCCTTCGCTTTGTTCGAGGCATCGGTGGTGGCAGTGATGACGATTTTCGTTTTCGGCGCATTCTCGATATCAACGGTGCTTCTTGAGGGCCCGGATTTCATTACGAAGATTGCGGTGTCCATTTGGCTTCCCGTAGCTACTGTTTATCTTTTCCTCAGCCTGGCCTACTATCTCTTGGAACGCAGCCTCCTCATCATGCGGCTGGCACGGCTCCGAGGACTACTGGTACCGATTGTCCTGGCGATAGGCCTCTCAGTTCTGTTCCCCTATACGAATGAGCAGACGGCGGTGATCGCCGAGAGCTTCGTCGAGGGGCGTGACTACAGTTCGCCGCTGCTGGCGTACTCCACACTTGAAAAGAACTTCGGATTGTGGCTCGCGGTGATGAGCTTTGCCGCAGCCTCCATGGCGGTTATTGCCGGCATCGTAGCCGCTGCTCCCGGAGCGTACGTCCCCCTCCGTCGCTTCATCATCTTGCTTCCTTCCGAGATTGCAACGTGGAGGCTGGGGGCCTACACGCTGGTGCTGTTCCGCAGCTTCGAAACACTCGTTTCCGTCATCTTCGTCTTAGCGTTTTCGCTGTTTGCATGGCTGCAACACATTGTCATTCCACCCTATGTTTTGGCTCTCATTACATTTCAGGGTGTGTACGCCTATGTAAATTCTGAACCATTGCGGCGCACGTTAGTGCTGCACGTCAGCGCGTGGAGGAACTACGCGAGCATCCTCGGCTCGCAGATAATCCTCTGGGTTACGGTCGCGATTCCGGTTACCGCGGCCAGCCTTGCTCAAGGCGTTGAGCTCTCTGCGTGTTTGCCCGTAGCAGGATTCTGCCTCAGCAATATTCTTATCTCCACCCTCATAGGTATTGCGTTTCCACCTGAAAAGGGGAACCCATTCACTGTTCTGGTCGGTGCGGTGCTGGCCATTATCGTCATCTTGACGATCGCACTCGGCCTCAACGTATTCAATCTCGAACCGGCGATAAGCGCGGTAGTTTACTCAGTTCTGAATATCTTGGTTGTGACATACAGCATCCTCGGTATGCAGAGGATGGAAAGGATTCGACGCCATGAAGTGGCTTCTTAGAGTTATCACGGCATTTTCAGTCTCATTTGTGATCACCATGGCAATGGTGGTGGCAGGATTCATCATGGCCATGTTTTCCACTATGGACGTGGGCGCCAGAAAATTTGGGCTTTTCGGTGCCATCTTCTTCGAGGCCCACCAGCAAGCCAGCGGCGCAACGGCCTTGGAAATTGGGGTCGCCGACGGCACACCCATTGCGATCATCTTCGGCATCTTCTTCGTTTTTTGCGTGGCGGTCACTGTAGTCCTTGAAAAGCTCAAGCTCCGCAAAAAGCAACTGCTGCAGGCACAGCTGCGGTGAATCTCAGCACGGTTCCCATTGGCGAGGTCAAAGTCATGGTGGCCGTCAAAAGCCTGGTTTGGGCCGTCCGCGTTCCGGCCGCCGCAGTGGCTGCCGGCTTCACTGCCTGCGCAGTCACCGCGGTGGCGGGGATTCCCGGGATTCTGCAACCGGCCTTTTGGCTGCTGATCCATGCATCCTGCCTGCTGATCGGCTTTGTGATTCACGAGGGCTCCCACGTCCTCGGCCTCAAGCTGACCCCGGGAATTACCCACGTCACCTTTGCGAGCACACTGCTGAGATTCTCAGTCATTCCCATGGGAAGACTCGTGGGTTGGCAGGCAGCACTTATTGCCCTGGCCGGCCCCTTGGCGGCGTGTGTCGCAGGGGTCCCGGTTGCCTTGGCGCTGCCTGACTATGCACTTCACTGGTGGTTCTTCCTTCACGCCATATTCTTGTTGCCACTTTTCGGCGACGGCAGAAGCCTGGTCAAAGGCCTACTAGCATGGCGGCGACAAGTACACCTGCTTCAGGTTGACCCCTAGCCCTGCCTGTCCTGCCATTGCCCGTACAGTTCCGGCCTGCGCTCACGAAGGTACGGGACTTCCTCACGCGCGGCTTTGACCGCTTCCGTGCCTACCTCCGCGAACAGCAAAGCTGAACCTTCCCCGGCGGCAGCCAACAGAGAGCCGTCCGGCCCGGCCACCACGCTGCCACCCAGGAAGGTGTACACATCCTCGTGTCCGGAGTGGTTGGCATAGGCCACGTTGAGCTGGCTCTCCAACGCACGGGCGCGGATGAGCACCTGCGGGACGTTGTCGAAGCCCGCGGACAGGGCCGTTGGGACGAGTAGGAGTTCGGCGCCGCGGGTGGCTGCGGCGCGCACCGCTTCGGGGAACTCGACGTCGTAGCAGATCAGCATCGACGTGCGGATTCCGTTGAAGTCCACGACGGCGGGAGGTTCTTGGGCGGCCACGAACGCCTTGTGCTCTTCCGGCCCAAAGAGATGCACCTTCGCGTAATTGAGAACCTCGGCGCCTGAGGCGTCCAGCAAAGTAGCCGTGATGTGCCAGCCGTTGCCAGCGGAAGCCGCCTGCCTGTCGTCGTCGTGCGCTGTCTCTTGCTGGTTGACGGCTGCCTGACGGCTCACTGCCGGAAGGCTGTAGACCAGGCCGATCTTGTGCCGGCGGGCAATGTCAGCCAGGCGTTCGCGAATGTCCGGGAGGGTGGCAGGGTCCAGTTCGGCGTGCAGCCGCAGAGGGGCATATCCCACGGGGAATAACTCCGGCGTCAGGAGCAGGCCTGCCCCTGCTCGGGCGGCGCGCTGCGCGGCGTCGTCGATGGTGCGCAGGTTCGCCTCAACGTCCATCACGGAAGCGTTCGCCTGCAGGACTGAGAGCAGCATCATTACCACCTTGGTTTCGCCTGTTCCCAATGCCTCGTACAAGGGCCCGGGAGGTTTCTTCTTCAAGCGTAGGCGCGGCAGGAGCACACGCAGCGGGGCAATTGGACCCGCGTGCCGCCAAAGCGGGACGCAATGCCCCCGCCTCTCACGTTGCGGGGCCCGCTCTGCGTGCCAACCCGGGATCTAAGCACGCATAACGGGCCTCACAAGGGGTACATGTTCATTGTTCTTGTGTTGGAGTATGTCGGTAATGCTTGACTCCTTGCGTTCACTTCTTGACTACAAGCTTGCTTGTGGGGCAATCTTCTTGTCATGTCCGCAACGCAGCGCTCAACGAAGAGCCATCCAAGAAAACCCGGCTCGCAGTCCGCGCTGCGCCACCTGAATCAGCAGCGCATCATCGAATGCCTGCTGAGCGGGCCCTCCACGCAAGCAGAGCTCTCGCGGCAGACCGGTCTCTCCACGGCAACGGTTTCAAACATCGTCAAAATCATGCAGGACGCGGGCCTGGTATCCACGGAGCCGACCACGAGCTCCGGCCGCCGGGCAACCAACGTCAGGCTGAACAGCAACGGTGCGGTCGCCGTCGGAATCGACTTCGGACGCCGCCACCTTCGGGTAGTCCTTGCCTCGCTGGGCTATCACGTCATTGCCGAGGATTACATCGAGTTGCCGCTGGGTCATCAGGCCGAGGAAGGCATTGCGGCCGCGGTCACGCTGCTCGAAAAACTGCTCCAGGAGAACGGGATCGACCGTACGGCGGTAGTGGGGGCAGGAGCGGGTATCCCAGGCCCTATAGACCGGCGATCCGGCACGGTGGCACAGGGCGCAATTCTGCCCGAATGGGTTGGCATCGACATCCTCCATCGGCTGGAGGAAGCGCTGAACTGCCCCGTTTTTGTTGATAACGACGCAAACTTGGGCGCCCTGTCCGAGGTGACGTGGGGGCCTCACAGCGGAGTTTCAAACCTGATGTTCCTCAAGATCGGCTCGGGCATCGGCGCCGGCCTGATTCTCAACGGATTCCCGTACTACGGCAACGTGGGCATCACTGGGGAAATCGGCCACGCCACCATTCACGAGCATGGCCTGGTGTGCCGCTGTGGCAACAGGGGTTGCCTCGAAACGATAGCGTCCACCACCACCATGATCGAGTTGCTGGGGCGCGGCCAGGAGGTGCTGTTGACGCCACAGGACATCGTCCGCAACTGCCTCGCCGGCGACTCCGCAACCCAACGCGTAGTGGACGACGCCGGGTTGGCGGTGGGCCGCGCCCTGGGCAACGTCTCCAACCTGATCAACCCTGAAGTCATCGTGGTGGGCGGTCCGCTGGCGGGGCTTGGCGACCTCCTTTTGGACCCCATCCGGAGGGGCTTGGTACGCCACGCGGTGCCTGTGGTGGGCGAGACGACGCACCTCGCAATGTCCTCCCTCGGGGCGCGCGCAGAAGCGCTGGGAGCGGCCGCCTTAGTGTTCCAACACGCCGGTATTACCGGTAGGTAACGAAATCGTTAGCTGGATCATGCGTTCAAGTCTTGACGACAAGACGGGTGATCCAGTTTACTTTTTCATCAGACAGCCTCGCCATTGCGGGGCCGACAACGAAGTCATGCATTGGAGGCGTAAGGGCTGATGACATCCCTCGACACGCAAGGTGATCCCATCCTCTTGGAGATGCGCTCGATCACGAAGGAATTCCCAGGCGTGAAGGCCTTGTCGAATGTGAACCTGCGCGTGATGGCCGGCGAAATCCACGCAATCTGTGGAGAAAACGGCGCCGGTAAATCCACGCTCATGAAAGTCCTGTCTGGCGTTTACGGCTATGGAAGCTACACGGGCGACATCGTGTACCAGGCTGAAACCCAGCAGTTCAAGGACATTCGCGCAAGCGAAGCAGCGGGCATCGTGATCATCCACCAGGAACTGGCGTTGATCCCGGAACTGTCCATCATGGAGAACATCTTCCTGGGAAACGAACCCACCAAGTGGGGTGTGATCGACTGGGCAGAAGCCCGCAAGCGTTCCATGGAACTGCTGGCCCGGGTGGGCCTCCGGGAGGACCCGGACACCCCCATCAAGGAAATCGGCGTTGGTAAGCAGCAACTGGTGGAAATCGCCAAGGCACTGAACAAATCCGTTCGGCTGCTGATCCTGGACGAGCCCACCGCCGCTCTGAACGAATCCGATTCCCAGCACCTGCTGGACCTGATCCTTGGCCTCAAGGGCAAAGGCATCACCTCGATCATCATTTCCCACAAGCTCAACGAGATCGAACAGATCGCCGACGAGATCACCATCATCCGCGACGGCAAGTCGATTGAAACGTTGAACGTGAAGCGGGATGGTGTGGACGAGGACCGCATCATCAAGGGGATGGTGGGCAGGACGCTCGAGTCCCGTTTCCCCGATCACGAACCGAAGATCGGCGAAGTCTTCTTCGAGGTCAAGGACTGGACGGTGGGACACCCCCAGATCCAGGACCGCCTGATCTGCAAAGGCTCCAACTTCTACGTCCGCCGGGGCGAAATCGTAGGATTCGCCGGTCTCATGGGTGCCGGACGCACGGAACTTGCCCGGTCCCTGTTCGGCCACTCCTACGGACGCTTCATCAAGGGCCAGGTGTACAAGGACGGCAAGCCGGTCAACCTCCGCAGCGTCCGTTCCGCCATTGACGCAGGGCTCGGTTACGTCACTGAGGACCGCAAGTCCCTGGGTCTGAACCTGCTGGACGACATCAAGACCACCACAGTTTCGGCGGCCCTGAACAAGATCAGCAACTACACAGTGGTGGATACCCGCAAGGAATTCTCCGTTGCCGAGGAATACCGGAAATCGCTGCGGACCAAAACTCCGTCGGTCGAAGAAGGCGTTGCCAAGCTCTCCGGCGGCAACCAGCAGAAGGTGGTGCTGGCCAAGTGGATGTTCACTGATCCGGACCTCCTGATCCTGGATGAGCCCACCCGCGGTATCGATGTTGGTGCCAAGTACGAGATCTACGGCATCATCCAGAGGCTCGCCAACCAGGGCAAGGGAGTGATTGTCATTTCCTCGGAGCTTCCGGAGCTCCTGGGCCTGTCCGACCGTATTTACACCATCTTTGAAGGCGCCATCACCGGTGTCCTGGATAAAAACGAAGCAACCCAGGAAAGTCTCATGAAGCTCATGACTTCCGCCCGCAAGACAGCCTGACCGTTGGCCCAGCCTTACCCCTTCCTGACACAAGGACCAAAACAATGAACGCGCTCAAGAAGCTATTTGGTGGCAATACCCGCCAGTTCGGCATGATCTTCGCCCTGGTGGCACTTATCGTCTTCTTCCAGATCTTCACCGGGGGCCGCACGTTGACCCCGGGCAACGTGATCAACCTGTTCAACGGCAACTCCTACATCCTGATCCTGGCAATTGGCATGGTCCTGGTCATCATCGCCGGTCACATCGACCTCTCGGTGGGTTCCGTGGCAGCATTCGTGGGCGTTTCGGTTGCCCTCGCCATGCGGGACTGGGGCCTGCCTTGGTGGGCAGGCGTGCTCTTCGGCTTGCTCCTGGGCGCGGTGATCGGCGCGTGGCAAGGCCTTTGGACGGCATATGTAGGCATCCCGGCCTTCATCGTGACCCTGGCCGGCATGCTCCTGTTCCGTGGCTTCAACCAGTTTGTGGGCAAGTCCAACACCATCCCGGTTTCCAAGGAATTCCAGTTCATTGGTTCCGGCTACCTGCCCGAGATTGGCCCGAACACCGGATTCAACAACCTCACGTTGCTCATCGGCATTGTGGCGGCAGCATTCGTTGTGATCATGTCCCTGCGTGCCCGTGCAGCAGCCAAGGCCCTTGGCGCCGACGTTCCCGAGCTCTGGGTGGAGGTCACCAAGCTGGTCCTGATCTGCGGCGCCATCCTTTACGCAACGTACTTGTTTGCAACCGGCCGCCCCGGAACCTCCTTCCCCATCCCCGGCATGATCCTCGCCGTGCTGGTCCTCATCTACGGGTTCATCGCTGACAAGACGGTCCTTGGCCGTCACGTCTACGCCGTGGGTGGCAACCGCCACGCAGCCGAACTCTCCGGCGTTCAGTCCAAGAAGGTCAACTTCATGGTCATGATGAACATGTCCATCCTGGCTGGCCTGGCCGGCATGATCTTCGTTGCCCGTTCCACAGCTTCCGGCCCGTTCGACGGCGTCGGTTGGGAACTGGATGCCATTGCAGCCGTCTTCATCGGTGGCGCCGCTGTTACCGGTGGTGTTGGTACCGTGATCGGCTCGATCGTAGGTGGCCTGGTCATGGCTGTCCTCAACAACGGCCTCCAGCTCCTGGGTGTTGGCGCCGACCTCACCCAGATCATCAAGGGCCTGGTGCTCCTGGCCGCAGTCGCCTTCGATGTCTACAACAAGTCCCAGGGCAAGCGGTCCATTACGGGCATGCTGATCAAGGGATTCCAGCGAAACAACAACGAGATCAAGCCGGACGAAACCACGTCCACCAAAGAGGTCATCTCCAAGGAAGCGTAATCCGCTTCCTCACGACTCGCTCCACCCCACCCACACAGAAAGTGAACCAAGATATGCGAATGTTTGGTAAAGCAGGAAAGGCAGCAGCAGTCGCTGCCATCGCGGCACTGGCGCTGACAGCCTGCGGCCGCACTGACAGCGGCTCAAGCACCAGCACGGCAGGCGGGGAAGCGTTCCCCAAGGACTCGCTGATCGGCGTCGCACTTCCGCAGAAGACCAGTGAAAACTGGGTTCTCGCGGAGAAGCTGTTCAACGATGGCCTCACCGGCGCCGGCTTCAAGGCCGACGTCCAGTTCGCCAACGGCGGCGTGTCCGAGCAGCAGAACCAGATCAGTGCCATGGTCACCAAGGGTGCAAAGGTCATCATTGTGGGAGCCATCGACGGCGCCCAGCTGGGTACGCAGCTCCAGCAGGCCAAGGACTCCGGCGCCACAGTCATCGCTTACGACCGCCTGCTTCTCAACACCGAGAATGTGGACTACTACGTGGCGTACGACAACTTCAAGGTTGGTGTCCTCCAGGGCCAGGCCCTGCTGGATGGCATGAAGGCCAAGAAGGCGTCCGGTCCGTACAACGTGGAGCTGTTTGCAGGCTCCCCCGACGATGCCAACGCGAAGGTCTTCTTTGACGGCGCCATGAGCGTCCTGAAGCCGAAGATCGACGACGGCACCCTCAAGGTCCTGTCCGGCCAGACCACGTTCGAGCAGGCTGTAACCCAGGGCTGGAAGGCTGAAAACGCCCAGCGTCGCGCTGACACGCTGCTCACCGGCAGCTACGGCACCGCTTCCCTGGACGGCGTTCTCTCCCCGAACGACACCCTGGCCCGCGCAGTCCTGACCTCCGTCAAGGCCGCAGGAAAGCCGCTTCCCGTAGTGACCGGCCAGGACTCCGAAGTTGAGTCCGTGAAGTCGATCATCGCTGGCGAGCAGTACTCCACCATCAACAAGGACACCCGTAAGCTCGTTGAGCACGCCATCACCATGGTGAAGGACCTCCAGGCCGGCAAGGAACTGGAAATCAACGACAAGGACTCCTACAAGAACGGTGTCAAGACCGTCCCGGCGTTCCTCCTGCCTCCGCAGATCGTTACTGCAGAGAACGTGAAGACCGCTTACGTCGACGATCCGGTACTCGGCCCGATCACCAAGTAACTGATCACCAAGTAACACCTTTTACCAGAAAGCCCCGGTCCGCCAGCAGGCGGGCCGGGGCTTTCGCTTTCCCGCAACCTTTCACAGCCCACGCATAGCCTCGGCAGGCTCCACGCACAGCAGTACTCACCAGTCTTGGATCTGCGGCCCACGTTCAGTGGGTCCCTAAAACTTGCAGGTCAAGAGGAGAAACGTGAGCGTCCTTGCCCGAAGCGTAGGCAATGCCTTCCGCAACAAAATCAGAACGGCGGCCGTTGTTGCCGTCCTGGCCGTAGCCATCGGCCTGGCACTGGCCATGCTCGTGGCCAACCAGGCAGTGGGCGCCAAGGTCCAGGAGCTCAACGCCTCCGTGGGCACCACCCTGACAGTGAATCCGGCGGGCGGCCAAGGCTTTGAGGGCGGCGGCGAACCACTGACGACGGCGGAGGCTGAGACTGCGGCTTCGGTGGCCAACGTGACGGCGGTGGTGGGGACCAAGGCTTTGCGTCTTCAGACATCCACCGGTTCAACTACGGGCACTACCCAGCAGGTCGGACCCGGGGGTGGCTTCGGCCCCGGCGGGCAGCAGGCGACAGTCAGTACCAACCTGACGGCCGCCGTCGACGCCGGTACGCTCGGCAACCGCAACAACGCCAGCGGTTCAACCGGAACCACCACCCAGCCCGCACGCACGCTCCCGATCACGGCGACGGGCATCGGCGCCGAGGTGGACAGCACCGGCAAGGCCCTGGACATCACCAGCGGGACCGGCTTGGGAGACTACTCGGCATCCGAGGCGAAGGCCCTGGTGGGCACGTCGTTGGCTGAGAAGAACAACCTGACGGTGGGCTCCACGTTCACCATCCAGGACAAGACGTTCACCGTGGCCGGCATTTTCGACGCCGGAACCACCTTCGGCAACAACGCCGTCTACGTGACCCTCCCGGAAGCCCAAACACTGGCAGAAACCCCGGATGAGCTCTCCACCATGATCGTCACGGTCAACAGCATGGAAAACGTGGACAGCACCAAAAATGCCGTCCAGGACGCCCTGGGCACCACCAAAGCCGATGTCACCCAGGGGCAGCGCAACCTCGAAACCGCCGTCAGCTCACTGGACAGTGTCAAAAACATCTCGCTGATCGCGTTCATCGCAGCACTCGCCACCGCCGGAATCATCATCCTGCTCATCATGGTCATGCTGGTCCGCGAGCGCCGCCGCGAAATCGGCGTCCTGAAAGCCATCGGTGCACGGAACCGTACTATCGGCTTGCAGTTCGTCCTTGAGTCGTTGGTCCTGGTTGCCCTTGGCAGCGTGGTGGGTGCTGTGATCGCTTCACTGGCCAGCGGCGGCATCGCTTCCGCGCTCATTGGTTCGAACACCACCACGACAGCGGCCACCACCACCCAGCGCGGTGGAGGACTGGCCGGGGCCATGCCCAACGGTGCGGTCCCTGGCGGTGGCGTCCCTGGGGGTGGATTCCCCGGCGCCGGTGGTCAAGGTGGCCCCTTCGGCGGAGCCTCACAGCTGCTGACCTCAGTCACAGCCAGCGTCTCCCCCGGGGTCCTCGCTGCCGGCATCGCAGCCGTGTTCGCAGTAGCCATCATCGGCGCGTTGGTTCCGGCCTTGCTGACCGCCCGTATCCGTCCCATCGAAGTACTCCGAGGAGAATAGCCGTGATTGTAGTCAAGGACCTGGTCCGTCAGTTCAAGTCCGGTGACCGGACCATCAAACCGGTTAACGGCGTCAGCTTCGAGCTGGAGAAGGGCTCGCTGGCATCCATCGTGGGCAAGAGCGGCAGCGGCAAAAGCACGCTGTTGTCCCTCCTGGGTGCGCTGGACAAACCCACCTCCGGAGACGTCGTCGTGGATGGCGTCAGCCTGGCCGGGCTACCGGACGGCAAACTGACCGAGTACCGTCGGCGGGACATCGGGTTCGTGTTCCAGCAGTTCAACCTGATCCCCAACCTCAGCGCAGTGGACAACGTCATGCTGCCCATGGAGTTCGCCGGCGTCCGCAAGGCGGCCAGGCTGCAACGGGCCAAAGAGCTGTTGGAACAGGTGCAGTTGGATCCGGAGAAGCACTCGCGCCGCACCAACCGATTGTCCGGCGGGGAGCAGCAGCGCGTGGCGATTGCCCGGGCGCTGGCCAACGAGCCCAAGCTGATCCTCGCCGATGAGCCCACCGGGAACCTCGATGAGCAAACCGGCGAGCACATCATTGAACTGTTGAGCTCCCTGAGCCGAGATCACAACACCACCATCCTGGTAGTCACGCACGACCGCAGCCTGGCCCAGAAAACCGAGCGCTGCTTCCGGCTTCAGCAGGGCAGGCTTACCGAGGAGGTCAGAACCGGATCGCGTCGATGACCTTGACGCGCACCGCCACGAGCGCAGGAATGGCTCCGGCGAGTGCGCCCACAAGGACGGCGGCACCGAAGCCCATCAGCGCAGCCTCGATAGGGAAAGCCGGGTATTCGGTCAGACCCGGCGCCACCTTCGATTCGATCCACGGGTGCTTCACCACTGCGACTGCCAGCATGACTCCGGCCAAGCCGGCAACCGCGGTGGCCACCACGGATTCCATCATGACGCCCACAAAAATCCGTCCGGACGTTGCACCGAAGCTTCGCCGGATGCCTATTTCACGGACCCTGTAGCGCACGGTCACCATGGAGATATTGAGCATCCCCACGGCTCCGAGCAGGAGCACCAGACCGGCCACGCCGCCAACCACCAGCTGGACGGGAGCCAACGGATCACCCCATGCGGCATAATCCATGCGGCTGGCTTGGGCGTAGTAGCCGGGGAACTGGCCTTGAAGATCGGCGGTGATTGCCGCAGTGAGGGCTCCGGCTTGTTCCTCGCCCACCCACATTTTGAACTCGGACACCTGGGGTTTGATCCCGGTCATGGCCGCGCCCTCGGTAAGGATGAACGCCGATGGCGGAGTGTCCGGGTAGGAATCAGGCACGACGCCGATCATCACCGCCGTGGCCGGCTGGTCTCCAGGAATGGTCACCGTTGGGTGGGTGGTCAGGTTTGGCCTGCCCGCCTGATTGTAGAAAGCTTCGGAGACGACGACGGCGGGCGCGAGCCTTTTGCCGTCGTCGGGCGCGAACCAGCTGCCTTGCTGCAGCGGGACCCTGTGAATAATGCCATAGCCCACATCCACGATGGTCACGTTGACAGTAGTCACGCCTCGGGGAAACTGAAAGCCGGCCTGGGTCTGGCTGACATGCGTGGAAGTAGTGATGCCGTAGCGCTGTTGAATGCCTTGGTAGGCCTTCTCAAGTTTTGCCGGATCAGGCATGTTCTGCCCGTGCACCATCAAGGAGAGCGTGGCCACGCGGCCACCATTTCGCTCTGACTGAACCTTCATGCCTTCGCGGGCCAAACTTCCTACGCCCACCACCGAGGTCAACGCCGCAACGGACAACGCAACACCAAGAAGGGCCAGGAGAATGCGCACTTTGTTGATGCGGAGTTCCTGCCACGCTTCAACCAGCGTGGAAATGAAGCCGGTCATGCGCCCACCCCTGCAGTCTGCGCCGCCGGCAGCGGGCTGAGCACCCCGGAATCCAGGCGGTAGCAAGCCCGGGCCAAGGCTGCGACGTTGGTGTCGTGCGTGATGGTCACCAAAGCCGCAGCTGTTTCCGTGGCCACCGTGTCCAGGAGAGCCATGACGGACTGCCCCGTTTCCACGTCCAGCGCACCGGTAGGTTCATCGGCCAAAATCAGCCTCGGCCTGCGCACCAAGGCACGGGCGATCGCCACGCGCTGCTGCTCGCCTCCGGAGAGCATATTGGGCATGGTGTTGGCCCGGGAAGCGAGGCCAACGCGGTCCAGCATGTCCATGGCGATCTCGCGGCGCCGCCAGAATTCCTTGCCTTTGGCATAGAACAGCGGCGTAATGACATTGTCCAAGGCACTGCGGCCGGGCAACAGGTTGAACTGCTGGAAAACGAAGCCAACAGTGGAACCCCTCAACCGGGCGCGGGCGTTGTTGCCCAACCGGTCCGCGGGCTGCCCCAGGAACTCAAGGTCCCCCGACGTCGGGATGTCCAGAAGGCCCAGCAGGTTGAGCAGTGTTGATTTGCCGCAGCCGGAACGGCCCACGATTGCGGCGTGGTCCCCACTACGAACTTCCAGATCAATGCCCCGGAGGATATTCAGTTGCTGGTCATCGGGCAGCTGCACGGATCTCGTGACGGATCGCAGGCTGACCAGCGTTTCTTTGCTTGTTTCGTCCACGCCCTTAGCCCATCGGACCGTAGACGGCCTGGCCCGGACCCATCATGGGATCCTGAACGGCCGGTGCCCCGGGAACGAATTCGAGTACCTGCTCGCCCTCGGCCAACCCGGAGGTCACTTCCACCACGGAACCATCGTTGAGCCCCAGCTGAACAGTGCGCTGCTCAGGAGCGGCACCCGTTCCTCCCGGGCCCGCGATCCACACAATCCCGTCCTTCACACTGCCCTTCACTGACGTCAGAGGGACAGTCACGACGTCAGGAGCAACGCCGGCGCTGACGGTCATGGTCGCACCAAGTCCCGCAAAGACCTGCTGGCCCGAAGGAATCGGGCAGCTCAGCGTTCCCGTGGGAGTGCCGCCTTCCTCCGGCTGGCTTCCGCTTCCGTTTCCGGGACCGACCATGGCTGCGCCGATGCCCCTTCCGACACCCCCACCTGTGGCGGCCAGCCCGCCCGAGGCCGCGCCGCCGTCGTCGGACGCGTTGTTCTTGAGCGTCACATCGGCACACTGAAACGGTGCAGGACCACCCACCAAAACAATCTCGGCAGGACCCGGCTTCCCCAGCAGGCGGTACTGTTGGGCGGCCGTCACGGAACCGGCCACCGTGTATGTTCCGGGATCGATCTTGCCCACGGCCTCGCCCACAGTGACCTGCTGGTCCATGAGGGTGGTGAGCTGCTGCAGGGTTCCGGCGCTCGGAGCGAGGACGTCGAAGTAGTCGTAAACAGGCTTGGGCGCTGTTTGCGGACCATCCTGTGACGGCTGCTGGGCGGTGACTGCGCGCTCGGCTTTGACCTGGAAAAGGGCGTCACCTTTGGACACGGTTGCGCCTTGCTCCACAAAAACCTGAACTACTTTTCCGGCCGAGGTGCTGCGGACGGTCTCGGCGGGGTCGCTCTGGACGGTGCCCTTGATTTCCACGGTGTTAGTGACGGTAGCCCCGGTTGCCGGGACCACCGGGATATCCACCTGCGCCAAAGGTGCGGGCCCCGCAGCGGCCGATTCCAGGCCATCCACAAAAGCGATTTTGACTAAGGCCACAGCAATAACCGCGAAAACCAACAACCAGGAAACCGGCAAAATGACGCGCCGAAAAGTACCCATCCCTGCTCCATTTCGGTAACTCCCCACAGAACCTCTGCGAGGGATGATTGCCTAAGCCTAGGCGAGGAATTTCGGTACGCCGGGCATTCCTATGACTTGACAGAATGCTTACTGTGTCGGGTCATCAGAGCGAGCCAGGAGATATCAGGGCCAGTACGGCACACAGCACAATCACTGCCGCTGGCACGACGCACAGAACGATCAAGGGTATGAAATCCGTGGTTCTGCGCCCTTTGCTTCGCTGCAATTGGGTAATGGCGACAGTCGGCAGAAGGAATGGCAGGTAAACCAAGGCGAAAAGGATAGTGGCATTGAGAAGATCGCCTTCATAGCAGCCTGAGCCGTACGTGCCCGTAGTGCATTCCATTCGGCTTGGGTAAAGCCCCAACGCAAATCCGAGCAGTGCTGCCACCGGCAGGGAAAGCACTGATCCCACCACGCCGAGCACCATTGACGCAATTTGCGGGCCCGCTGAAGGCTTCTTTATTTTCGTTTCCACGTTCCCCCAATAACTGTTCTTCCCGGCCGACGCTACCAGCCCGTTTCTCGCGGGCGCACCCATTCCCGCCGGGCGCACCCCTTGCTCCTCGCGGGCGCACCGGTACCCGCCGGGCGCACCCATACCCACTCCATGCACCCCACGTTCCCCACGAGCGCACCCATACCCGCCGGGCGCACCAGAGGTTACGGGAGCGCGCGGCGAAAAAGGGTGCGCACCAAGCAAACTAACCCCCACTAACCAGGGCCGGCTTTGCCCCAGCCCAAGCCCAAGCCCGCACCACACGTTCCCCGCGAGCGCTACCGTACCCGCCGGGCGCACACTTTGTTCCCCAAGGGCGCACCCGTACCCGCCAGGCGCACCAGAGGTTACGGGAGCGGTCGGCGCAAAAGGGTGCACACCAGGCAAACTCGCCCCCACTTACCAGGCCCGGCCTTGACCCACCCAAGCCAGCGCACCCCATACCCACTCCATGCACCCCACGTTCCCCCGAGCGCACCCATTCCCGCCGCACGCACCAGAGGTTACGGGAGCGATCGGCGCAAAAAGGGTGCGCACCAAGCAACTCGCCCCCACTTACCAGGCCCGGCCTTGACCCACTCAAGCCAGCGCACCCATTCCCACTGCGCGCGCCCCACGTTCCCCCGGGCGCACCCATTCCCGCCGTACGCACCCCTGTTCCCCGCGGGCGCACCCGTACCCGCCGGGCGCACCAGAGATTACGGGAGCGATCGGCGCAAAAGGGTGCGCCCAAGCCTCTGTCGCCGCCAACGCCCGCCAACGCCTGCCCGAAATGAGAGGATAAAACGCATGACACTCCCTATCGCCGTGCCGTGGCTTTCCACCCAGACCAACCAGGATCCCCGGGCAGCAACCGGGCGGCCGCTGCGGTGGGGAGTGGTGTCCACGGGCAACATCGCCAACAGTGTGTCTCAGGACTTGGCATTGCTTGAAGATGCGGAGTTATACGCCGTGAGCTCCCGCACCCAGGCAGCCGCAGATGCGTTCGCCCGCACGCTTGGCTTCACCAAGGGCTACGGGGACGACGGCGACGTACCCGGCTACCAGCGCCTGTTCGAGGATCCCGCCGTGGACGTGGTCTACGTGGCTACGCCGCATGCCCAACATTTCCAGATTGCTTCAGCAGCTCTGCGGGCAGGGAAGCACGTCTTGTGCGAGAAAGCCCTCACCATCAACGCCCGCGAAGCCACCGAGTTGGTGAAGCTCGCCCGGGAGCAGAACGTGTTCTTCATGGAAGCCGTATGGAGCCGTTTCCTTCCGAGCATGCAGCGGGCCTTCGAGATAGCCGCTTCCGGTGAGCTTGGACAGATCCAGTGGGTCAGTGCCGACCTCGGATTCCCGGCACCCTACGATCCCGCCGCACGAATCTGGGCTCTCAACGATGGCGGCGGAGCGCTCCTGGACATCACCGTCTACCCGCTGCTGTGGGCACTGGGAACGCTGGGCTTCCCGCAGTCGGTCACCGCGATCGGCACGCTCAACGACGACGGCGTGGACAGCCAGAACGCACTGACCCTCGGCTATGACACGGGTGCGCAGGCACAGCTGACGTCCTCGTTGATGGCACATGGACCGCGGACTGCCACTGTGGCCGGCGGGCTCGGGTTCCTGCAGACCGTTGGCTCCGTAAACAACCCCCGCGAGCTGCTCATCAGGATTGGTTGGGACGAGCCGCGGCGCGAACAGTTTGATGTGGTGGGCATCGGCTACACCTACGAACTCCGAGAAGTCACCCGTTGCATCCAGCAAGGCCTGAGCGAAAGCCCGGTCATGCCGCTGGAGGACTCGGTCAACGTCATGCGCCTTTTTGACGGTGTGCGGTCTCAGCTGGGTATCCGGTACCCCAACGACGCTCGGTGAGTAGGGCTCAGTGGGTTGGCTCCCTGGGTGCGCACCGCCGTCGTGAGTTAACTCACTCGTATTAACGCCCTTGGCGGGCTGGCTGCCGAGCCAGTTTGCGGTCCACGGACAGCGCGCCGGGTCCGAGGAACACGAACGCGATGGAGATAGCCACGTAAATGATCAGGAGTTCGGCGGTGACGCCGGACTTGTCCGTGAGCAAGGGCTTGCCCGCTTCGGTCACGAACCAGATTCCTGCGAACATGATCGCCGCCAGGAAGCCGGCAACCCGGGTCAGGGCGCCGAGCACCAGGAGCAGGCCAAGGCCCAATTCACCGGCGATCACCAGCCACGCCACGATCTCCGGCTTCTGCACGCCCATGGCGGCAACAGACGCGGCGAACGCAGCATGCCCGGCCATGAACTTTTGGAAGCCATGGACCATGAGGAGCGCGCCGAAAACCACCCTCAGGATGGTGACGCCGCGGGAGGAGGACTTGGGTGACGGGTGAAGGAATTTCACGGGTCCCAATCTTCCATGCCAGACGTCCCCAACCAAACGGACGGCGCCGAGCGCCCAAGCAAACGAACATCCAGCCAATCGCCGGACGCTACGAAAGCAGCGCCGGAATGTCCTTCACGCCGTCCAGGATGTGGTGGTGCGGGTGCACTGCGAGGTCTTCGCGGCCCAGCTTGCCGGTGAGGACGCCCACGGCGGTGACGCCTGCGTTGTTGGCTGCGGCGAGGTCATTCACGGTATCCCCGGCAGCAATCACGGCGCGGACGTCCTGCACGCCGGTCAGTTCCATGGCCCGGTGAATCATGTGGGGCGCGGGGCGGCCGGCGGCTACTTCGTCGGAACATACGACGGCGTCCAGCAAGTGATCGTCGCCGACGCCCCATCCCAGCCGCTCCAGCAGGGGCTCGGCGACGTCGCGTGAGAAGCCGGTGGTCAGCGCCACCTTGATGCCCTGATTGCGGAGTTCACGGAACGCATCTTCCACGCCTTCGAGCGCCACCGGGGGGTTGGTGTCGTAGAACTCCACGAGCAGTTCCTTGAAGCGGATGAAGGCGGCAGCCACCACTTCCGGCGTGGCACTGCCGCCGCCGGCCTGGATCAGTGCCGTGATGGCCTCGACTTTGTCCGCGCCCATCCATTCCTGCACAGCCTCCGGCGTGGTGCTCACACCGGTTTCTTCAACGCAGCGGGCAAGGGCAACGTACACGTCCCCGTGTTCGTCGATGGTGGTTCCGGCCATATCGCAGGCAACAAGCTTGATCATGGGGTGACTCCTTGTGTGGATTGAGGATCGGTGTGGATGCGGACCAAGGCGGCCCGGCGTTCCACGGTGTTGTCGATGGTGAAGTTGGTGAGTGCCGGCAGGTAGCGATCCTCTGAGTATTCGAGGGGCTGCCCATCGGCGGAACGGGTGATGCGGCGTTCGCGCAGGAGTGGAATGCCTTCGGGTTGCTCCAACAGTTCGGCGTCCTCGTCACTGGCCGCGACGGCGTCGATGGTGTGGCGGGCACTGTGCAGGTCCACGCCTTGTTCCTTGAGGAACGCGAAGATGGACCCGGAATCGGTATCAAAGTCGAAGAGTCTCCGGCCCACGTCCAGGGTGAACGTGGTGCGCTCGATCATGGCCGGAGCCTCATCCAGGTAACGGACTCGCAGGACCTCCACCACGGTGGTTCCGGGCATGAGGCCAAGAGCCTCCGCGGCTTCCGGGCTGGCTTCGCGCCGTGCCACTTCGAGGGTTCTCTGACCGGGCTTCTTGCCGATCCCGCTGGCCCATTCCGTGAACGAATTGAACGTGGAGAACGACTGCGACGGAACGGATGAGCGCACCATGGGTGGCCTCCCCCTGCCTCCGGTCACCGCACCCTCGGACCGCAAAAATGCGAGCGCCTGGCGGATCGGTCCGCGGGATGTTCCAAACTCGCGGCACAGCTCCGCTTCGCTGGGCAGCTGGAAACCCGGCGGCCAGTCGCCGTCGGTGATCCGGCGCATGAATTCCTCGCTGAGACGGACGTGGAGGGGCGCGTTCTGCTGTGTGCTCACCAGTTGATAATACAAGTTGATTCGGCTGACATCACCGCTTTTGAGGGCTTCAAGGTGAACTAATCGTGAACTCAAATGAACAAACGTTAAATTCTGATTAACTTGTATATACAAGTGGCATTTGAGCTTGATTCTCCACTGCTGACCAGCCAATGTCAGTGGTGTGAACAACCCGAGCACCTCCCCCGAAGCCACCACCAGCAGGCCCGGCCAGCCCTCCGACGTCGTCATTGTCGGCGCCGGAATTGTGGGCTTGGCCCACGCCGCCCACGCTGTTGCCAACGGCCTGACCGTCACCATCATCGAGCGCGACCACCACGCCGCAGGCGCATCAGTGCGCAACTTCGGCCACTGCTGCATCACGGCCCAATCCGGCGAACTCTACGAACTTGCGCAGACCTCGCGCAAGTACTGGCTCGAGTTCGCGGAGCGTGCCGGTTTTTGGGCTGCCGAAGCCGGTGCTGTAGTTCTTGCCCGCACCGAGGCAGAGATGAACGTCCTTCGCGAGCTCTCCGCCGTCCGTGAACCCGGGCAGGTTGAGCTGCTGTCCCCTGACGAAACCCGCGACCGCTTGGGCGCCGCTGTTTCTGCTGCGGACGAAGCGCACGACGACGGCACTCACCAAAGCGGATGGCCCGGCTTGGTTGGCGGCGCCTTCCTCCGGGACGACCTCCGGGTGGATCCCCGCACCACAGTGGCAAAGTTGGCCGAGTGGCTCAGCGAGCAACCCGGCGTCGAACTTCACTGGAACACGGCGGCGCTGAACTTTAGCCAGTCCCAGGATGGTGTGACCGTCCAGACGTCGCGCGGCGAAATTCACGCGAAGCAGGTCTTTGTGTGCGTCGGACACGACGTGGACTACCTCTTCCCGGATCTCGCCGCCGAGCACCGGATTCAGCGGTGTGCGCTGCAGATGTCGTTGGCCGCCAAACCTTCCGGTGTTGACTTCGCACCAGCCGTTCTGACCGCGACATCCATGCTGCGATACCCCGCTTTCACGGACATGCCCGCAGCTTCGGCCCTCCACTCCGAAGTGTTGGAGAACCAACCCGAACTGTTGGAAATCGGCGCCAACGTCATGTTCACCCAACGCCCCGACGGCACCATCATCCTGGGCGACTCGCACCACTACCACCACACGGCCGACCCCTTCCTGGACGAAACCGTGACATCCACCCTCACCACTGAAATCGAAGGCCGGATCGGCGAACCGCTGGAAATCATCCAGCGCTGGCAAGGCATCTACGCTTCCTCCGATGTGGCACCGATCCTGGTCCGCGACGTCCAACCCGGTGTCACCGTGGTGTCCGTGACCTCCGGCGTGGGCATGACCCTGTCCTTCGGCCTGGCACACCGCAACGTGTCGCGCTTGTACTGAGTTTTCTTGCACTGAGTTTTCTTGTCCTGAGTTTCCCGTTCTCCCCTCCCACATCCCCTTCGCATAAGGATTCCCATGAAAACCTCGCTCCTCACCGGTTCCGCGCTTGCCCTCGCCACCGCTCTGGCGCTCACTGCCTGCGGCGGATCGGCGCAGTCCTCCCCCGAAGCCACGAGTGCTACCTGCCCCAATGGCGAGATCAAGTTCGGCATCGAGCCCTACGAGGACCCGGCCAAATTGAAGCCGGCCTACGACGTCCTGGCCGCAGCCCTGTCCAAGAAGCTCGAATGCCCGGTCAGCGTTCAGGTGGTGGAGGACTACGCCGCGGAGGTCCTGGCCATGCGCAACGGCAAGCTGGACCTGGGCCAGTTCGGTCCCTTGGGCTACGTGTTCGCTGACGCCAAAGCGGGTGCTGAACCGCTGGTATCTTTTGGCACCGCGGAGAAGGAACTCAGCACCTACACGGCGGGGATCTGGGTTCCCAAGGACAGCCCCATCCAAGCCATCGGGGATCTGAAAGGTAAGTCGCTCGCCCTGGGCAGCGTCGGATCCACCTCAGGCGACGTCCTGCCCCGCTTCGGCCTTCGTGAAGCCGGAATCGCCGACGCCGACATCAAGATGGACTACACCGGTGGTCATCCCGAAGCGCTGCTCGCCCTGACAAACGGCAAAGTGGACGCGGCCCAGATCAACTCGCAGACGCTGGCCACGGCCATTGCCGCAGGCACTTTCGCGCCGGATAACTTCCGGCAGGTGTGGACGTCCAACCCCATCCCCAACGATCCCATCACCGTCCGGGGCGACGCCGACCCCGCGTTCAAGGCCGCCGTGAAGGACGCGTTCCTCAGCCTGAATCCCGCTGACGTGGCCAAAGTTGGCGAGTTCCTGGACGTTACCCCTCCGGGTCCGCTCCTTGAGGTCACCAAGGACAACTACACCCCGTTGTTCGAGCTCGCCGAGACCATGGGCCTCACCGAGAAGGACCTGTAATGCTGCTCTCTGTCCAAGGCCTGCGGAAGTCCTTCAACGGCCGTACGGTTCTGGAGGGCGTGGACTTCTCCGTTGCAGCCGGTGAGCTTGTGGCATTCCTCGGCGCCAACGGCTCGGGCAAGTCCACCACCTTGCGCTGCGTCATGGGCATCACCGCACCGGATTCGGGCAGCATCAGCATCGAGGGAACTGCACTGGATACCCTCCAAGGGCGTGATCTGCAGCAAGCCCGCCAGCGCATGGCCATGATTTTCCAGAAAATCCATCTGGTCCCCCGGCGCACTGCGTTGGACAACGTGTGCGCAGGTGCCCTGTCCCGCATCCCTACGGTTCGCTCGCTCAGCCCACTGCTGTTTCCGGCTGACGTTCAACAGGAAGCCCTCGACTGCCTGGACCGCGTCGGACTCGCAGACCGCGCCTTCGACCGCGTCGGTCGTCTTTCCGGCGGACAGCAGCAGCGCGTGGCCGTAGCCCGGGCACTGTGCCAGCGGGCCGACGTCGTCCTCGCTGACGAGCCGGTGTCCGCCTTGGACCCGCACGCCGCGGAGCAAGTCATGGCGCTGCTGCGGGAACTCGCACATTCCGAAGGGCTGGCTGTGGCGGCGGTGCTGCACCAGCCCGATCTCGCCCTGCGGTATGCGGACAGGTCCATCGGCCTCCTCCAAGGCTCCATGACCTTCGACCTCCCCTCCACAGAGATCACGGCCGATCACCTTGACACGTTGTACGCCCCGGACCGGGACGTTTCAGACAGGAAATCCGCAGCATGACGCCCCACACCCTCACTCCAGCCGTCGCCCGCCGCAGCCCTTCGGCACAAACCCGGGTGGCACTGGTCCGCCCCAAGAAGCCCCTGCGGTGGATCACGACGGCGGCAGTGGCGGCCGCCGTCGTCGGACTTCACGCCGTGGCCATCGAAGGGACGGACTTCAAACCGGAACTGCTGGTTGACGGTTGGAAGGGCATGGCCGCGTTTATTGGCGACGCGTTCCCGCCGGACCTTAGCTGGGAAAAGACCCTCCGGCCCGGGCTCGAAGCCACACTGGTTACCCTCTGGATTGGTCTGCTCGGGACCACGTTATCTGTGCCATTCGCTCTGCTCCTCGCAGCGCTTGCCGCCGAGAACACCAGCCCGCACCGGCTCGTTTACCAAGCTGCTCGCGCCATCCTGTCCTTCTTCCGGGCTGTGCCGGACATCGTGTTCGCACTGATCTTCGTCACCGCCGTCGGGCTTGGTCCGTTCGCGGGCGTGCTCGCACTGATCTGCCACAACACCGGTGTCATGGGGAAGCTGTGGGCGGAGTCCATGGAAGAGATCGACTCCGGGCCCCAGGAAGCACTCCGGACCGCGGGCGCCAACCGGGTCCAGCAGGTGGCCAACGCAACGCTGCCCATGGTGGTTCCGCAGTTCGTGGGCCTGCTGCTCTACCGCTTCGACGTCAACGTGCGGTCCTCGCTGGGCCTTGGCCTGGTGGGCGCCGGAGGCATCGGGCTGCTGATCAACCAGTCCATCAAGTCGTTCCAGTTCGACTCCATGCTCACGCACATCCTGATCGTGCTGGTGCTGATCATCGTGGTGGACCAGTTCTCCGCATGGATCCGCAGGCGCCTGGCCGCCTAACGCTGCACGGCTGACCCAACTGAGTCGCAGCAGTGCGCGTTTTCAGCGCTCAAAACGCGCACTGCTGCTACCCAGTTGGGTGAGTGGGGGCAGAATGGGAGGTGGCCCTCTTTCGGGGGTCGCGTTTTTCAAGAGGGCCACGGTGGATGGAGCAGGCATGCAGGTTGACGTTGTAGTTGTTGGCGGAGGAGCCATGGGATCGGCGGCCGCCTGGCAACTGGCCCGGGCGGGTCGCTCAGTGGTTCTCTTAGAGCAATTTGAGGCCGGCCACCACATCGGCGCTTCGCACGGCGCCACCCGCAACTTCAACACCGCCTACGCCGAGACCGACTACCTGGACCTCCTCGCCGAGTCCAAGATCCTGTGGGACGAGCTGGCTGCAGAACACGGCGCACCGCTCCTGGACATGGTTGGTCTCGTGAACCACGGAAACGTCCCCCGCCTGCACGAAGTCCGGGAAGCACACGAGGCACGTGGCATTGAGAGCTACTTCATCTCCCCCGACGAAGCTGCCAACCGATGGCTGGGAATGAACTTCGCCACCGACGTCCTCTTCGTGCCAGGCTCCGGCCGGATCCGCTCGGCTGACGCCCTGGAAGCGCTGCGCAAATCAGCGGAAGCCCACGGTGCCGTTTTCAAGTACTCGACGCCGGTCAAGGACATCCGGGTCACCGGAGGCGAATCAGCGTTGGTCGTGACCGAGGAGGCCGAGTACACGGCCAGCCGCGTCGTGGTGACGGCCGGTGCGTGGACTCCGAAACTCATCGGCAAGCTCACGGATCTGCCGGCACTGGTGGTAACCCAGGAGCAACCGGCCCACTTCACGCCCAAGGACAACACACTGGTGTGGCCAAGCTTCAACCACAGTCCGGACCCTGATCCGAATAACGAAGCCTACGAGTACTGGTACAGCCCCGTTTACGGCATGCTCACCCCGGGCGAAGGCGTGAAAGCCGGTTGGCATGGGGTCGGCCCGGTCATGGATCCGGACGAGCGCACGTTCGAGCCCATCCCCCACCAGATGGAAGCGTTGGTGAGGTACGCCGAAGAGTGGCTTCCCGGCGTCGACCCCTCCACCGCGGTTCCCATCAGCTGCACCTACACCACCACACCCAACGAGGACTTTGTGCTGGACCACTTCGGTCCGCTGGTGGTGGGCGCAGGCTTCTCGGGCCATGGTTTCAAGTTCACGCCCGCTATCGGCCGGGTGCTCAAGGACATCGTCGACGGCGGCATGGCACCGGAACGGTTCCGCGCGGACCGCTGAATCAACGCTTAAAAGCAACCGGCCCGCAGGCAATGCCTGCGGGCCGGTCTCGTTATGCCGAAATTACTTCTTCAGGTCCGCGAGAACCTTGTTGAACGTAGCCGACGGGCGCATGATCTCAGCGGCCTTGGCAGCGTCCGGACGGTAGTAACCGCCGAGGTCGACGGCGGGACCCTGGACTGCGGCCAGCTCGCCAACGATTGCCTCTTCGTTGGAGGTCAGGGCTTCAGCGATTGCTGCGAAGTCCTGGGCCAACTCGGCGTCTTCGGTCTGCTTGGCCAGCTCCTGGGCCCAGTAGGTGGCCAGGTAGAAGTGGCTTCCACGGTTGTCCAGCTCGCCAACGCTGCGGCGCGGGGACTTATTTTCCAGCAGGAACGTACCCGTGGCGCGGTCCAGCGTGTCAGCCAGGACCTGTGCGCGGGCGTTGCCGGTGGTGGTGGCAAGGTGCTCGAAGCTGACGGCCAAGGCAAGGAACTCGCCCAGGCTGTCCCAGCGGAGGTGGTTTTCCTTGATCAGCTGCTGGACGTGCTTGGGAGCGGAGCCACCGGCGCCGGTCTCGAACAGGCCGCCGCCGTTGATCAACGGAACGATGGAGAGCATCTTGGCGCTTGTGCCGAGCTCGAGGATCGGGAACAGGTCCGTGAGGTAGTCGCGGAGGACGTTACCGGTGACGGAGATGGTGTCCTCACCCTTGCGGATGCGCTCCAAGGTGAACGCCGTGGCCTCAACCGGGGAAAGGATCTTGATTTCCAGGCCCTCGGTGTCGTGGTCCTGGAGGTACTCGTTGACCTTGGCGATCAGGTTGGCGTCGTGAGCGCGGGTCTCGTCCAGCCAGAACACAGCCGGAGTCTGGGATGCGCGGGCACGGGTGACGGCCAGCTTGACCCAGTCGCGGACCGGGATGTCCTTGGTCTGGCATGCACGCCAGATGTCACCGGGGAAGACCTGGTGCTCGGTGAGGACGTTGCCCTTGCTGTCCACGAGCTGGACGGTGCCGGCTGCCTGGATCTCGAAGGTTTTGTCGTGGCTGCCGTATTCTTCGGCTGCCTGTGCCATGAGGCCCACGTTGGGAACGGTGCCCATGGTGGTGGGGTCGAACGCACCGTTGGCGCGGCAGTCGTCCAGGACAACCTGGTAGATGCCGGCGTAGGAGCTGTCCGGGATAACGGCCAGTGTGTCTGCTTCCTTGCCGTCCGGGCCCCACATGTGGCCGGAGGAACGGATCATGGCAGGCATGGAGGCGTCAACAATGATGTCCGACGGGACGTGCAGGCTGGTGATGCCCTTGTCCGAGTCCACCATGGCCAGTGCCGGACCGTCTTCGAGGCCCTTGGTGATTGCTGCCTTGACGCCTTCGCGGACATCTTCGGGCAGGTCTTCCAGGCCGCTGAGGATCGCTGCAAGGCCGTTGTTCGGGCTGATGCCTGCGGCCGTGAGCTGCTTGCCGTAGGTTTCGAACAGCTCGGAGAAGTAAGCCTTGACCACGTGGCCGAAGATGATGGGGTCCGAGACCTTCATCATGGTGGCCTTCAGGTGTGCGGAGAAGAGGATGCCCTCTTCCTTGGCGCGGGCAACCTGTGCCTTGAGGAACTCATCCAGGGCGTCGGCGCGGAGCACGGTGGCGTCCACAACTTCGCCGGCCAGGACGGGGAAGTCCTTCTTGAGTACCTTGGTGGTGCCGTCTTCGCGGACCAACTGGATGGTCAGGGAATCGTCAGCCTTGAGGACAACGGACTTCTCATTGGAGCGGAAGTCGTTCTCGCCCATGGTGGCAACGTTGGTCTTGGACTCGGCGGACCAGGCACCCATGGAGTGCGGGTTCTGGCGGGCGTAGTTCTTCACCGACAGCGGTGCGCGGCGGTCAGAGTTGCCTTCACGCAGCACCGGGTTCACGGCGGAACCCTTGATCTTGTCGTAGCGCGAGCGGATGTCCGTCTCAGTGTCCGAGGAGGGGTTGTCCGGGTAGTCCGGGAGGGCGTAGCCCTGGGCCTGGAGCTCGGCGATGGCAGCCTTGAGCTGCGGCACGGAGGCGCTGATGTTGGGCAGCTTGATGATGTTGGCTTCCGGCTGCTTTGCCAGTTCACCAAGTTCAACAAGGGCGTTGCCCGTGCGCTGTTCTTCTGTCAGGAAATCACCGAAGACGGCGATGATGCGGCCGGCCAGCGAAATATCGCGGGTCTCCACCTCTACCCCTGCGGTCGAGGCATACGCTTCAACAATCGGCAGGAATGAGTAAGTTGCCAGCATCGGCGCTTCGTCTGTGTGGGTATAGATAATCTTGGCCATTGGCGGGGTTCTCCCTGAAAGTCTGCAGATTTCAACATCTCCTAACTTACCCGAGTAGACCGTTTTGACGGCTCTTCGTGTCCGGGATCACGTGTTCGTTACCACTCTCCGGTGATAACGCCCGACGGCGGCCCGGCCGCCGCTGCTGCCCGCCGTCGTCGGGCTTGGGCTGCTGAGGCCTTGCGTAGAGTGAACCCATGATCCGAACTGACCGATCTGCCTACGGGGCTGCCTTGGCAGCGGGGATTCTCCTCGCACTGACCGCTTGCGCGGTCGCCGCGCCGTCACCTCGGGAGACTATCCCCCACGATGCCGACTCCGGCCAGACCATGGCCGAGGCCCGCGAGGCGATCGACGCCGTTCCGGGGATTTCGGTGACCGACTTCGCCGGAGGGGGTCCGCCGAATGTGAAGGGCAACACCGGATACGCCGTAGCCTTGGCCATCGACCCCGGATACACCGTCCTCCATGGCGACGTGCTGGTGGACTACGTCGTCCGGAATGTGTGGTCCGTGGGCGAGGGGTATATGCCAAACACACAGATCCAGATCAGTGCCCGCACCGCTGACGGGGAGCCGCTCTTCGACCTCTCCACGGCGGGTGTGGGGTCGGCCTGGATGGGCGGCCAGCCCTCGGTCCCCTCGCAGCACAACACCATCATCATCCCGCTCAGCGCGGACGACCCCGAGGGCGCCCGCAATCTTTCCGTGCTCACAAAGGACGGACCTTGGCCCGGCGTCACACCCAAGCCCCTGCCGGACAGAGTCACGGTCAAAGACCACTAACAGCGAGAACCGGATGCCGGCTGCCGCTGACCGTCGGTACTCGTTCACGCCCGCGGACGCGCACGCCAAACGAACCTCGCCACTTGACGAGAAAGTGACATCAAATTATCACAAACTATGAAACATCTCTTTACAAACTTGTCATACGTTCGATACCTTCAATTCCGTCAGTCGGCGGTCGCCATCACTGGCCGCCTCACTCCCTCGATAGGTAGGAACAACGTGACAAAAACCAAGACCCTGGCCACAAGCCTGCTGAGTCTGTCCGCTGCCGCAATCCTGGCGTTGGTTGGAACCACCAGCGCCAACGCGGCACCGGTCAACACCACAGACTCCAGCGGCGCTGCGGTCAGCAGCCATGTAGTGTCGGACGCCGGCGCTGCAGATTATTGGACCCCGGAACGCATGAAGAATGCCACGTCCGGCGAAGTCCTGGCCGCGAAAGCCCTCGAACGCGGCAAGCTCCTCAACCTCGGCAAAGCCCCGGTCACTGAAGCCCCGGGCGCCATCAGCAGCATCGCAGGCCAGCAGGCAGCACCCGATTCCAAGACCATCGACCGCAAAGTGAACCAGAGCGAAACGCCGGTCAAGCACATCGGCAAAATCTTCTTCACCCTGGGCGGCTCCAACTACGTCTGCTCCGGCAACTCCGTCACCGCAGCCAACAAGAGCACAGTCTCCACCGCCGGACACTGCCTCAACGAAGGCCCGGGCGCCTACGCCACCAACTTCACTTTCGTTCCGGCATACCTCAACGGCGCAGCACCCTACGGGAAGTGGACGGCAAAGGCGCTGTACGCCCCCACCCAGTGGGCCTCCAACGGCAACATGCAGTACGACACCGCCTTCGCCGTCATGAACACCCTCAACGGCCAGAAGCTCGCCGACGTCGTAGGTTCCTCAGGCGTCCAGTTCAACGCCGCCCGCGGCCTGAGCTACAAGGCCTTTGGCTACCCGGCAGGCTCGCCCTTCAACGGTGAATCGCTCAAGAGCTGCTCCGGTAAGGCCACCAACGATCCCTACAACCCGCAGTTCAACAGCCAGGGCATCCCCTGCAACATGACCGGTGGGTCCTCGGGCGGTCCGTGGTTCATCGGCACCAGCTCCACCGGCTACCAGAACTCCGTGAACAGCTACGGATACGGCAGCAACTCCACCACCATGTACGGCCCGTACTGGGGCACCGTCATCCAGTCCACCTACAACACTGCTGCGGCGGCTTCGTAGCGGACACCTTTTTGCAGGCACGTCCCTGTTAAATACGTGTTAAGCACGACGGCGGCCGTCCCCTTCCGGGGGCGGCCGCCGTTGCGTTGTGCTGCTGAAACTTCTAGTGGAAGAAGTGGCGTGCGCCCGTGAAGTACATCGTGATGCCTGCAGCGTTTGCTGCTGCGATGACTTCCTCGTCCCGGACGGAACCGCCCGGCTGGACCACTGCGCGGACACCGGCGTCGATCAGGATCTGCAGGCCATCAGCGAACGGGAAGAACGCGTCCGAGGAGGCAACCGCACCGCGTGCACGCTCAGGTGCGTCGCCACCGCTGGTGTTGGACGCACCGCCCGCACCTTCGACGTCGGACTCCACCTTCACTCCGAGCGTGTTGGCGCGCTCGACGGCCAGGCGGCAGGAGTCCAGGCGGTTGACCTGGCCCATGCCGATACCCACGGCGGCACCGTGGTTGGCGATGAGGATGGCGTTGGACTTGGCGGCGCGGCAAGCGGTCCAGGCGAAGGCGAGGTCCGCGAGGGTTGCTTCGTCAGCGGCTTCGCCGGCTGCGAGGGTCCAGTTGGCGGGGTTGTCGCCGTCGGCATCCACCTTGTCGCTCATCTGGACCAGGACGCCGCCGGAGACCTGGCGCATCTCGGAGGGGTAGCGGCCGTAGCCCTCGGGCAGTGCGAGGAGGCGGATGTTCTTCTTCTTGGAGAGGATCTCCACAGCTTCGGGCTCGAAGTCCGGGGCGATGACAACCTCGGTGAAGATGTCGGCAACCGTGCGGGCCATGCCTGCGGTGACGGTGCGGTTCGCAGCGATCACGCCGCCGAAAGCGGAGACGGGGTCGCAGGCGTGGGCCTTGGCGTGAGCGTCAGCAATCGGGTCGGCAGCGTTGGCGGAACCAACAGCCACACCGCACGGGTTGGCGTGCTTGATGATTGCGACGGCGGGCTCGGCGAAGTCGAAAGCAGCGCGGAGGGCGGCGTCGGCGTCGACGAAGTTGTTGTAGCTCATGGCCTTACCGTGCAGCTGGTCGGCCTGGGCGATGCCCGCCGGAGCAGCCTTGTCCACGTAGAGGGCGGCCTGCTGGTGCGGGTTTTCGCCGTAGCGGAGAACCTCGGAGCGTTCAAGGGACAGACCTGCGTAAGCGGGCCAGTCGATGATGCCGTCGCCGTCTTCGTCCAAGAACTGGCTGGCGGTCCAGGAAGCCACAGCGTTGTCGTAGCTGGCCGTGTGCGCGAAGGCCTTGGCGGCCAGGCGACGACGGGTGTTGAGGTCGAAACCGCCGTGTGCAGCGGCGTCGACAACTGCACCGTAGAAGGTCGGGTCCGTGACGATGGCGACGGCAGCGTGGTTCTTCGCGGCCGAACGCACCATGGCGGGGCCTCCGATGTCGATCTGCTCCACCACGTCATCCTGCGCTGCGCCGGACTTCACGGTCTCGACGAACGGGTACAGATTCACCACAACGAGGTCGAAGGTTTCGATCTCCATGCCCGCGAGGGTGTCCATGTGGGCCGGGACTCGACGGTCAGCCAGGATGCCGCCGTGCACGCGCGGGTGCAAGGTCTTGACGCGGCCGTCCAGCATTTCCGGGGAGCCGGTGACTTCTTCGACTTCCTTGACCGGGATGCCAGCGGCGGCGATCTTCTTGGCGGTGGAGCCGGTGGAAACAAGGGCGACGCCGGCTGCATGCAGGCCCCTCGCGAGCTCCTCCAGTCCCGTCTTGTCGTAAACCGAGATCAGTGCACGGCGGATGGGAACACGGTCAAGCTGCGTCAAGCTCACAAAAGTCTCCGTCTTAGTTCGCGTAGATATCGCGGGTGGTTTCGCGGGTGGTGGGGATACGGAGAGTTTATCGTGTTTCGTTGCCGCCCCGGTTTTGCGTCGTGCAACATAGGGTTGAGCCATGGAAGCCACCGAGGTTGTTCTTGTTGCCGATGTTGGGAAGAGCCGCTGCCGCGTGGAGTTGCGCAGCGGTAATGAGGTGCTGGGCGCCGCCGACCAACACGGCTTCCCCGGGGTACACGTGGACAACGGACCTACCCTCGCGTTCGAACTCCTGCTCGAAACGGTCAGCCAGTTGCCGCCCGGTCTCCCCGTCAGCACGTTGACGGGTATCGGCGCCGCGGTTGCCGGGGTTGAAGCCTCCGCCGAGAAGTCGCAGGAACTTGCCACTATGTTGTCCCAACGGTTCAGTGTCCCTGCGGCCGTCCTCTCCGACGCCACCGCCGCCCAGCTTGGCGCACTTCAAGGCGCCCCCGGCACCACGCTGATTGTGGGCACAGGCGCCGTGGCCTTCCGCTTCGACGACGCCGGCATCCTGCACCGGGCCGACGGCTGGGGTCCTTACCTTGGCGATCGCGGCAGCGGACGATGGATTGGTCAGCAGGGTCTTCAGGCAGTTCTTGAAGCGCACGACGGCGGCCCGGCCACGTCGTTGTCCGCTGCGGCCGGCGCTCTGGTCGAGTCACCCGAGATGCTGCCGGGTTGGCTTGCCGAAACAGAGAACCCCTACAGGGCCATGGCCCGATTCGCACCGCTGGTTCTGCACGCAGCGGAGGCGGGAGACGCCGTCGCGCGCCACATCATTGGCGAGGCGTGCCGCATCCTGACCCAGACCGTGAAGCTCGCGTCCGACGGCGACGAGGGCGGCGCACCCCGTGTGGCGATGCTGGGTGGAGTGGTGGGATCGGACTTCTTCGCCGCGCTCTTGCGGAAGTCACTCGCTTCGGCTGGGATTGAGGTGGTGGCCCCGCTGGGCGATGGCTTGGACGGTGCTGCCCTCGCTGCGACGCGCCGCGGGCTCCTCCAGGAAAGGTACATCCACCGTGACGGAACAAACTGGCCCGACTAACGCCGACAATCTCGCGGGCCTGCGCACGGAACTCGCCGGATTGCAGACCGAGGCCACAGCCGAGGGCTTGGAAAACCTGGACATCCTGGGGACTGAAGAGCTCGTTTCCGCGATGCTCGCCCACAGTTCAGGGGTACACGCAGCCGTTGAGGCTGCGGGTCCAGCGATTGTTCAGACGGTCGACGCCGTTGCGGAGCGGCTCCAGCGCGGTGGCCGCCTCTTGTACGTGGGAGCCGGCACGGCCGGGCGACTCGGTGTGCTGGATGCGAGCGAGTGCCCGCCGACGTTCGGCACCCCGCCGGGACTCGTCGTCGGACTCATCGCGGGCGGTGTGCAGGCGATCCAAAAACCGGTGGAGTATGCAGAAGACAACGCAACCGCCGGCGCCCGGGACCTGCACGACATCAACGTGACTGAAGCGGACGCCGTCGTCGGTATTACGGCCTCGGGCCGGACGCCATACGTGATCGGCGCGTTGGAAGAAGCCCGGAAGCGCGGTGCGTTTACGGCGTCGCTGGCGTGCAATAAGGGCTCGGCCGTGAGTCACGTGGCGGACGCCGCAATTGAGGTTGTGGTGGGTCCGGAGTTCATCGCGGGCTCCACCAGGCTGAACTCCGGCACGGCCCAGAAACTCGTCCTCAACATGATCAGCACGCTGGTGATGGTGAAGCTTGGCAAGACCTACGGGAACCTCATGGTGGACCTGCGAGCCACGAACGAGAAACTGCTGGCCCGCTCGCAACGGACGGTTCAGCACGCAACCGGCGTGTCCGCCCAGGAAGCTGCCACTGCTTTGGACTCCGTTGGCGGATCGGTGAAGGCAGCAATTTTGGTGCTCCTGACAGGCATCGAGGCTGGTCAGGCCAAGGGAGCCTTGGAGGAAGCCGGCGGTTTCCTGCGCAGGGCCATCCAGAACCAGAAGTAACCCGGACGGCGGTGCCGTGCCCAGCGCATAAAGTTGCATGCAGGAGGGCAAATGAATACATACACAGCCGTGCCCAGCGGCGAACAAGTTGTGCAGGAACTGCCATGGCGGTGGAAGGTCCAAGGACGGATTTTCCTGATCGGCGGGCTCGGGTTCATGTTCGACGCCTGGGATGTCACGCTCAATGGCATCCTGATTCCGTTGCTGTCCAAGCACTGGTCCCTGCAGCCCGCTGACGCTGCATGGATCGGGACGGCCAACCTGATCGGCATGGCTGTGGGTGCGTTCGCATGGGGAACCATTGCGGACACCATCGGCCGCAAGAAAGCCTTCACAGCCACCCTCCTCATTTTCAGCATCTTCACGGTTCTGGGTGCCTTCGCCCCGGACATCGTGTGGTTCTGCATCTTCCGTTTCATGGCCGGCTTCGGCCTGGGCGGCTGCATCCCCGTGGATTACGCGCTGGTGGGTGAGTTCACGCCTCGGAAGCAACGCGGCAAAGTGCTCACGGCCATGGACGGATGGTGGCCCATTGGCGCTGCGCTGTGCGGTTTCATTTCCGCCGGGCTGGTTGCGGCCTTTGGCGACTGGCGGCTCACCATGCTGATCATGGTGCTGCCCGCGTTGTTGGTCTTCTGGGTACGGCGCTCGGTCCCGGAGTCCCCGCTGTTCCTCATTCGGGCGGGCCGCCGCGCTGAGGCCGCCGCGGTGATTGATGGTTTGGTCGAGGCAACCGGCGCTTCGCCGCGCGCGTACAGCTTGCCCGAACCGCAGGCAGCGCCCCGGCTCTCCCCCGGCAGCGCTTGGGCCCAATTGCGGGGAATCTGGCAGTTCAACTGGAAAATCACCACCGCGGCCTGGGCTTTGTTCTTCTCTGTGCTCCTGGTCTATTACTTGTCGCTGACGTGGATGCCGCGCATTCTCATCGGTGCCGGATTCGAGGAGTACAAGGCGTTCGTCACGACGGCGAGTATGGCCGCCGTCGGACTTTTGGGCGTGGTGGTGGCAGCGCTGCTGGTGGAGCGTGTGGGCCGCAAGTGGATCCTCGCCATCACCGGTCCGCTCTCTGCTCTGACGCTGGTGATCGTGGCCTTTGTGGTGGACGTGCCCTCGGCTGCCGTGTTCTGGCTGCTGGTGTTCGGGTTCGTGGTCCAGGTGGCCATCCCGGTTCTCTATGCCTACGTCTCCGAGCTGTACCCGACCGAACTTCGCGGCTCCGGTTTCGGCTGGGCTTCCACGTTCTCCCGCCTCGGCGCAGGCTTCGGCCCCTTGGTGTTTGCCTCGTTCTTCTGGCCTGAGTTCGGGTTGGCACAGTCGTTCGCGATGGCTGGCGGGCTGGTGCTGCTGTCCGTGCTGTGGATGGCGTTCTTCGCCCCGGAAACGAAGCAGCGCGTCCTCTCCTAACCGCCCCTTGCCCTTACCCAACTGAGTAACAGCAAACGTTCTACTCAGGCCTCATTGGGTCGTTTGCTGTTACTCAGTTGGGTGACCAGCCACGTTGTTCGAGCGCCCTGCGGACTTTGGCCACCGCGGTCGTCGCGCCGGTGGACATGTGGCGCTTGGAGATCCTCACAAGAATCCATCCGGCACGACTGAAATCCTCCTCGCGGGCGATGTCCCTCACGATCTGCTCCGGATCCGAATGCGCCTCACCTTCATATTCAACGGCAACGCGCTGCTCGCGATAGGCCAGGTCCGGTTGACGCACGACGCCGGGACTCAGTTCCGTGCGTACGTTGACTTCCGCTGTGGGCAGGCCAGCCCACTTGAGCGCCAGCCTGAGCCTGGTCTCGGGGGCGGAATCAGCACCCACGCAAGCTTGCTCCAACGCGAGACGGGCCTTGCGAATACCCGGTGTCCCCCAGTGTCGGTCCAGCATTTCTTCGAGCTCATCCATCGTGCAGTACGGCGAGCTGCGTCCCTCGAATTCCGGCCTGGGTATACGCAGCAAATGGTCAGCCACGACGGTGATCTCGTCGATGTCCATCTTCCGGGCACAGTCCAGCCACGTCCTTGCCCGGCTGGTGATAATCAGGCCATTGAGCGTGGTGATTTCGTCCTCAAAGAACTGACCCCGATGCCCGATGACGCCCCGCCGGCGCGGGATGCCTACCGTGTAGGGCCGCGAAATGTGAATCCCAGGCTCATTGCTGCGTGGGAGGAACCCGGGAAACCCCCAAAGAAGGAAGGCGGTTGCATGGGAAGCCGCGGAGAACGGCGTGACCAACGTTAGGGGTCTGGCCCGATCAGTCAACGGCAGCTCATCAGGGGAGCCGGGTAAGAATATCTGGCGGCTTGGTGAGTCCAGATCCCGGTAACGCAGGCGCCCAACTGTCACTCCGGCGTCGAGCGCTTCCTGCCTGGTAAAGGGTCTCGATGTGAGGTCTGCCGGCAGCGGCTGCGGGATCTTCATCAGCCTATGCTGGCAAATGTACCGGGAGCGTGCAGCGTTATCCACAGCCATACGCCCCTCGCGCCCAACTGAGTAACAGCAAACGTTCTACTCAGGCCTCATTGGGACGTTTGCTGTTGCTCAGTTGGGTACGGGCTACTTGGGTGAGGGGGCGGCGGCGAGGTCTGCGAGGGTCTGGACCAGCAGGCGGCGCTCCACTACCTTGATGCGCTCGTGCAGGGATTCTTCGGAGTCCTCGGGAAGAATACTCACGGCTTCCTGGGCAATGATCGGGCCCGTGTCCACGCCGGCGTCGGCCCAGTGAACGGTGCAGCCGGTGACCTTCACGCCGTACGCGATTGCGTCGCGCACACCGTGGGCGCCGGGGAAGGATGGGAGCAGCGCGGGGTGGGTGTTGACGTACTTGCCGCCGAAGGCATCAATGAAGTCGGAGCTGACGATCCTCATGAAACCGGAGGAAACCACCACATCCGGCTGGTAAGACAGGACTTTGTCCCGCAGGGCGGTATCCCACTCGGTGCGGGTTTCGAACGAGTTGAAGTTCACCACGAACGTCTCAATACCGGCCTCGTCAGAGCGCTCCACACCGTAGGTATCGGGCCGGTCGGCGCCCACAGCGGCGATCTCGACATCCAGTTCACCCGACTTCACGGCGTCGATGACTGCCTGAAGATTTGAACCGGTTCCGGAGACGAGGACAACAATGCGCATTGCACTAGCTTATGGGCGGCTCGCGTAGGCTGGAAAACATGAATCCCGACGTCGGTTCCAAGCCGAACCAACAACCCCGCTCCGAGGCCGAGAAAGCCACCCTCGGCGTGAGCCAGAACCTCTTCCGCGCATTCCTCTTGGCGGCTTTGGGTGCGTTCTTCGTGTTCTCCCTGAACGTGGACTACGTGTGGTTGAGCGCCATCCTGACGCTCGCAGCGTTGGTGTTGGGCATCGTCGTGTTGGTACGGACGCTGAAGCACAAGCATCCGAAACTGATGCTGTTCGGGACAATTTCCGGCCTGGTCGTCACGGCCGTCATGTGCCTCTTGATCCTGACATCCGCGCTTTTCTTCAACCAAGTCAGCACGTACCAGGACTGCTCACGCGGGGCGCTCACGGAATCCGCCAAGACACAGTGCCTCACCCAGCTCGAGAACTCGATGCCGGGGCCGTTGCGGTAAACCACCCGCGGTAGCTTTTCCGGGGAACCCCAGCGCTACTGAGCGAACCCGCTCAGGCGTGTTCGTCGTCGTACGCTGCTTCGTCCAGGTTCGCCTCGCGCAGCTTCTGGCGGCGTTCCAGCCACGGTCCCACGGCGTAGCCAATCACGACGCCGATGCCCACTTCGGCGGCCAGCCAGACTGCCATCCACAACGGGTGGGGGCCGATTTCCGTGAGCCGTCCAACGCCTGCTGAACCGCGCGCGATCCACGCCAACGCCCCACCCAGGAGCCCCGCGACGGCGCCAATAAACGCGCCCAGGAACAAGGTGGAAACGGTGGCAGTGAACCATCGGGCTTTGATCTTGATGGACAGCCACTCGTCAAAGTGGTTCTCGCCTTCGCGCAGGAACCACCAACCCGCCAGAATCCCGGCGACCACCGGCAGCGCGAGGGCCATGGCCCCGGCGTCGAACTGCCCGGCAGGAAGGGCACCAAGAACCGGGACGGCCGGAAGAGGCCCGACGGCGGTGCCCAGCGGACCCGCTGTTGAGCCGACGCCGAGCGAGAAGCCTGCGCCGGTGGACCAGGACAACGCGAAAATGACGAGGTTCGGAAGGAACCCTAGCTGCGCGATGGTGAGCACGGCACCTCCCAAGGCACCAGCTTTCAGTCCCTCATAGACGGCGATTATGTCCGTCCAATGCCACACGATAGTCACGGCCAGGAGCAGTGCGGCCAGGCAAACAGCGGCCATGGCAGCTACAAATCCTGCCTTCAACGCCGAGCCTACATAGGAGCCGGCCCAGCGGGAATGCTGGCTGGTCTTGGCGAGCCAGGCCACCGCGTCGACGCCGATCAGCCGGCTCCACGAGCCTGCCTCACGCCGGGCGCCCACGATCATGCCGAGGCCGAAGGAGATCAGCGGAATGGTCATGGCGAACCAAAGATTGATGATGACTTCCGGTGTTCGGCACACGAATCCTGTGGCCGTCCCGAACGCCGCGTACACCACGAACGCGCCAAGGAACGCCTGCCACAGCTGATCGGTGTACGACGCCCGTGCAAGTCGACGGCCTGCCCGCCATGCGAGCAGGAACGGAATGAGTGTCAGGCCAAGGGGAATAAGCGACAGTAGCCCCGAACCCGGTTGGGCCGCGGTACCGATGTTCACGTGCGCCAGCTCCAACGGAACACCATGGATCAGCAGCCAGGCCTGGCCCGCCAATCGCGCCAAGGAGTCCACGTTCCGGTCCTGGAACCCGTCGGTGGCCCACACCCCCACCAACGGAAGGATCACCACAATGGCGGAAATAAACGCTGCCTGAGCCGCTTCCAAACCACCCTGTAGCCAAAGGGGCATCGGGAGGCCACGGTTTCCGGTCTGATCAGCGCGCAGTTTCATCGTGATCTATCGTGCCACGGTACGCCGCGCTCCCCCGGCAGGCTCCCCTGAAATACCGCGAATTCCAGCGCTTTTTCCCAAGGGCCGCCGTAAAATGGGAGGTGTTCTCCCTGGGACGGAGCCCTCAATCACCAACCTCAGCTCCTCCCCGCCCTGCACAGACTTTGAAAGGCCCGGAAACAATCGAAGCCGGGAACTAGGAGCGGCCAATGAATAGGTGTCACAACTCATAGCAGAAAGTCGTACTAGCAGCTGGTGCAGCCGCCGTGGGATTCGTTCCCTAGGCTGCACCAGCCTTCTTTTTGCCACCTCCCCGGCGCCCGCGCCTCGCCGGGGCGACGTGTCAGACGCTTGAGGTCGGCCTCTCCGACACAACGTGAGAGGCCAAACGGTTGCGTAACCACAGCTCCGGTTCCGTCGGCCTCCGCTCCAGGGAGTAGAGCAGGTCCACACCTACCAGCCAGTCAGTGTGCTGGTAGGCCTCAAGCCGGAGCTCCACCAGTTCCCCGCTGGCCAGCTCTTGTAGAATGAACTGCCGCGGAACGGTCCCCCATCCCAGGCCAGCCCGTGTGAGTTCCACCAGCGGGCCGTAGTCAAAGATCTGCCAAACCTGGGCATTTCGCAGGTACTCACCGGTTGGGTGGACATTGGCCTGATCGGCGTAGACCAAGCGCCGGTGCTCCCTGAGGTCCTCGAATTTGACCAGTTCGCGTCGTGCCAACGGGTGGTCCTTGTGGGCCACATGGACCAGGATCAGGTTGCCCAAGCGTCGGAAGTCGAGCGATCGTGGGTAGTTGGGCAGGGTAAAGCACACGCCCATGGCCGTGGACCCGGAGAGAACATAGTCGCTGATCGGACGCTGGTCGGCGGGATTCTGCACCACGAGGTTGACGTGGGGGAACCGTGCCCCGAACTCCTTCAGCGGTTCCGAAATCATCCTGAGCGGAATGTTGACGCTGATGGTCATCGTGTGGGCAGTCCCGGTGGCGAAGGCATCCGCCTGAAGTTCAAATGCCCGGGCTCGTTCAATCACCGTGCGGGCATCCAATACCAAGCGCTGCCCTGCTTCGGTGATGGTTGGGATACGGGTGGTTCGATCAAAGAGATCCACTCCGATCTCAATTTCCAGTTGGGCGATGGCTCCCGATAGGGAGGACTGGGACCTGTTGAGCCTGCGTGCAGCCGCAGAAAACGACCCCGCCTCGCAGACAGTGACGAACGCTTCCAAGCGATCCAGGGAGATGTTCACACGCGTCCTCTTCTATCGGCAAAACCGATGATAACCAGCTTGGCTCATCGGGAATATCGCAACTACGCTCCCCAGTATGACGCAGCCCACACCCGTTGATCACGGCGCACAAGCTGCGAATACCCCCAATCACCCCGCACTTCAGCTGCACTGCACTCCCATTGAAGGAGTTTCCATGTTGTCTAAGGCAATCCCCAATCGCCGTCCGGAGGACGAAAAGCTCAGTTTCGGACGCACACTGCTTTACGGTCTGCAGCACATGCTCACCATGTACGGCAGCCTCATCGCCACGCCATTGGTCATCGCCGGCGCGGCCGGGCTATCCCCGGCTGAGAGCGGCTCCCTCATCACGGCATCCCTGCTCATGGGAGGCATCGCCACGCTCATTCAGTCGCTGGGTATCCCCTTCTTCGGTTCTCAACTGCCCCTGGTTCAAGGCGTTTCGTTTGCCGGCGTGGCCACCATGATCGCCATCATCAACGGCGGGGGTGGGCTTCCCGAAATTTTCGGAGCTGTCATTGTCGCCTCCGCAATCGGACTGGTGGTGGCACCGTTCTTCGCGCAAGTTGTCCGCTTCTTTCCACCAGTGGTCACGGGGACGGTCATCACCACCATCGGGCTCACCCTCATGCCGGTCGCGGCTAACTGGGCCATGGGAGGCAACCCGCAAAGCATCGACTACGGTTCCGTAGACAACATCGGGCTTGCCGGATTCACACTCCTTATTGTGTTGCTCCTATCCAAAGCCGGAACAGGCATTATCTCCCGTCTATCCATCCTCCTGGCGATGGTTCTGGGCACCATCGTCGCTCTGATATTGGGCAAGACTGACTTCTCCGGCGTCGGCGATGGACCAGCATTCGCCTTTCCCATGCCCTTCGCTTTCGGTGCACCCGTGTTCGACATCGCAGGCATCGTCGCGATGCTCATCGTCGTGTTGGTTACCCTGACGGAAACCACGGCGGACATCCTCGCGGTGGGCCAGATCGTTGACACGAAAATCGACCGCAAGCGCATCGCCGACGGCTTGCGGGCAGATATGGCCTCGTCCATCATTTCGCCGATCTTCGGCTCGTTCACGCAGACAGCATTTGCCCAAAATGTTGGGCTCGTTGCCATTACAGGCATCAAGTCCCGGTATGCGGTTGCCGCCAGCGGTGGCCTTCTGGTGGTCCTCGGCCTGCTCCCCGTGCTGGGTCGCGTCGTGGCTGCCGTTCCGACGCCGGTGATTGGCGGAGCCGCTGTGGTTCTTTTTGGCACCATCGTTGCAGCGGGCATCCGCACGCTCGGCAAGGTGGACTACTCCAATTCTGTGAACTTCATCGTGGTGGCCGCATCCATCGGATTCGGCATGATCCCTATCGTGTCGCCCGGGTTCTACGACCAGTTCCCGGGATGGTTTGCCATCATCTTCGGCTCCGGCATCAGCTCTGCCGCGATCCTGGCGATTGCCCTCAACATTCTTTTCAACCACATCAACATCGGAACGCCTTCACGCAGCGCCTTGCTGAAACCCACTGGCGAGAAATTGGAGAAATCATGAAGACCACCATCTACACGTCCGACGCCGTTCTAACGATGAACGCGAGCCGCGACGTCGTCCCTTCAGGTGCGATCGCCGTTCGAGGCCAGACCATCCACAGCGTGGGTCCTGCGCAAGACCTCATCTCTGCCGCCCCGGAGGCCGATGTAGTTGACCTGACCGGGCACGTGCTGATGCCAGGCCTCGTCAATTCCCACCATCACTCTGGCGTTCTTCGGGGAACAGCTGAACACCTCCCCGTCTGGGAATGGCTGCGCCTCCACATTGACCCCATGCATAGAGTGCTCCGGCCGGATGAGGCTGAGGCTGCTGCCTGGCTTTGCTACGCCGAAGGTCTTCTCGCCGGGACCACCACGGTGATCGATATGTGGCGATACATGGATGGCAGCGCACGGGCCGCTTCTGCGCTCGGCAACCGTCTGGTCAGTGTGAACTACGTGGGCGCTCATCCAGATCACAACTACTTCGACACCTTGGACGACAACGAGCGCATGCTGCGCGAGTGGTCTGGCGCAGCCGGGGGACGAATCACGCCGTGGGTGGGTCTTGAACATCTCTTTTATGCGGATGCGGAGGGCCGCTCGCGTGCCATGCAGCTTGCCAGCGAATACGACACCGGCATCTACATGCACTGCTCTGAGTCGCAAGTGGAGTTGCAACAATGGCAGAACGAGTTTGGCCTGCGCCCCATGATGGCCCTGGAAAAACTTGGCTTCTTCGACGTTCCGCGCACCATCATCGCCCACGCTGTGTGGCTCGATAACGAAGAAGTAAGCCTCATCGCAGATAGAGGGGTGGGCGTCTCGCACAACCCTGTCAGCAACATGAAGCTCGCCAGCGGGATGGCGCCCGTGGCCGAGATGCTCGCGGCCGGGGTCAACGTGGGCATCGGCACGGATGGGGAGAAGGAAAACAACAACCTGGACATGTTCGAGGAAATGAAAGTGGCGTCACTCTTGGGAAAACTGCGTGCCATGGACGCCGCGGCAATGGACTCCTGGACCGTGCTGGAAATGGCTACCATGGGCGGTGCTCGGGCAATCGGGCAGGCCGATCGGATCGGCTCCCTCGAATCCGGAAAGCAAGCAGACTTCATCGCCGTGCGCACAGGAACCCCGCGGACCACCCCGTTCATCACCGAAGGACAGTACGCCAACGTCCATCACAACCTTGTCCACGCAGTCCGCGGCAGCGACGTCAGCACTACCGTAGTGGCCGGTGACGTGGTGGTTCGCGATGGCCGTTTGTGCAACGCTGACCTCAGCGAAATCATTGACCGTGCTGCGGCAACCGTGCCCGGGCTGTTTGCGCGGCGCAGTGAGTATCTTGACCGCATCGGCGAGCCCCACGGCCTCTTCGTCTAACCCGCCATCGATAGGAAAAGGTTTAGTAGTGACAAGCACTGAGAACGTCGATTCTGCCATCCCGGAACAGGACTTGGACTTCCTGCGTCTGGCCATCAATCTGTCCCACCAAGTCAAAGCCGAAGGGCGGCACCCTTTCGGTGCCGTGGTGGTGGACGAGCATGGCACGGTGGTCAGCTCGAAAGGAAACAACTCCATGCCGCCGGAAGGCGACCCCACGCAGCACGCCGAACTCAGGGCCGCGGCGGAAGCCTTCAGGCAGCTCAGCCCGGACCAGCTGGAGAGAGCAACGCTGTACACAAGCGCAGAACCCTGTGCCATGTGCGCTGGCGCGGTCTACTGGACGGGGATCGGGCGTGTGGTCTACGGCCTCAGCGAGGAATCACTGCTGGGCATTACAGGGAACAATCCCGAAAACCCCACGCTTTCCCTCCCCTGCCGCGAGGTTTTTAGTCGCGGCCAACGCCACATCTCCGTGGTGGGCCCTCTCTTGGAGGACGAGGCCGCCGCTCCTCACAGGGATTTCTGGAAGTAGGTTCGGGCGCAAACCTCCGCTCCGAGGGGCTGGCTCTCGGCACTTTGAGGCCTTCTTACCGCCGTGAGCTAACCCCTCGCGAAGAAATCCACGCCCGACACGTACTCCATCGCTTTCACGAACTTTGGATCGCCGGCTCGGGCGTAGGCCTCTTCCTCAGAGAGTTCGGCCACCCGGCAATGGATCCACCAGAGATTTCCCAACGGATCGCGAACCCGGCCCACTTCTTCGCCCCAGAACATCTCCGTCATGTCAGTGACCGGGGTGGCACCGGCGGCGAGCGCGGCAGCGAAGGTGGCATCGCCGTCGTCGACGTACACGCGGAGGAAGGCAGGCGTCGGCGGCCAGCCGGGGCGGGAATCGAAAGCGAGGATGTTCGAGTCACCGATCCTCGCCTCCGCATAACCAATCGAAGCGTCGTCCAGGGGCACGCGGAGCGCTTCCTGAGCAGAGAAAGCGGCAGTGATGAAGTGGAGGAACTCGGGCGTGCTGCTGGTGATGATCCAGGGTTCAACGGAACGATATCCGGCGGTAATGTGGCTGACTCTGCCGGAGACGTCTTCCACGTGCGACATGATCCACCAGATGTTCCCCAACGGGTCTTGGATGCACGCTCCCCGATCACCCCAGGCGCTGTTGTCGGGGACCGAAACCGTGGTGGCACCCGCGGCAAGGGCGGCGCGGAAGGCGGCATCGGCGTCGTGCGTGTAGAGGCGGAGGTACGACGGCGTTGCGGGCCAATGTGGTCGGCTGTCGAACGCGAGGACTACTGAGTCGCCGATCCGCGCTTCAGCGTGCCCTATAGAACCATCCGCACCCACAACGCGGTCAATCTCCTCCGCGCCGAACGCTGCTGTGATGAATTCGAAGAGGGCGTTGGTGTCCCGGGTGATGAGCCAGGGGCTGACGCTTGAGTAGCCGGTAGGGACGGTGGTGATGGTGGGGTCTGCCGCAGTCATGACTGTGTCCTCTTCGTCGGGTTCCTTGGCTTCAGACTACGGCTGAATGCGGTCAGGAATGGTCCGCTTTGGACTTCCATCGAGGGGTGAGATCTCGGCACTTTAGACCGCTCTTTCAGCCGAGACCTAACCCCTCAGGCACGCCCCTCAAAGCTGTGGCCCGTAAATGAACTCCTTGGCGTGATTGACGGCCTTCTTGAAAGCGTCGTTGCGGAGGGTCACCTGCTCGCGGCTGGCTTCCCCGCGGGGTTCCAGGAACGTGGTTGGCCCTGGGCGGAGCATCCAGATGTCCCCAGCCGGCGGTAGGTAGAAGACGCCGAAGGAGCGGTGCTCAGGATCATCCGTCCAGATGGGGACCACAGCCACGGCAGCACCCGTATCCGGGTTGATCCACTGGGCGCGGGGCATGGGTTGTTCGTGGACTTCGGGGTCCAGGAACGGAGCCGTCCCTCTCCCCCAGCGTTTCTCGAACCGTTCGTAGAACGCGGGAATGATATGGCCGTCGTAGGGACGCCAAGCGCTCATGGATTACTCCTCGGTGATCTCAGATTGCGGGGTGAAGGTTCCCATTGGGGTGGCCCGAACGAAAGCGGTGACCGCTCACGATGCGGAGCCGTGGAGGCGGAGGTGGAGCCGGACCGGTGGAAGCGCACTTTCACCGCCGTTCCGCCCGATCTGCCAGGCGATGCACCCGTACCGCCAAGCATTCGCCGCGCACGATCGTAAGCCGCCCGCTTTCCTGGGTCCGACAAAACGACGTACGCCTGCATGATCGCGTGCAACTCCTGGAGGTCGGCGGCGGAGGTGGTGTCGCCGTCGTCGACCCTTTGGTGTGTGTCCGGGTGGTGCGTCCGAAGCAGCGTGCGGTAGGCGCGGGTGATCTCTCGGGCGGTCGCGTCCGGCGACACGTGAAGGGTGGCGTAATGGTCGGGTTGGGTGCTCACTGCTGGTTCCGGTTCCTGCTGCGGATTCGGGGATGGCCCCCGGCGTGAACCGGGGGCCATCATTCGGGAGACGACGGGCGGGGGTCGCTTACCTGTGCGCTAAAAAACGCGGTGACGTGGCGCGAAGCCTGCGCCCAACTATTCCGATGCGGCCGCCTCCGTTGTTCCCGGCTGGCGCCCCGTCGGTTGGCCACCTCGGGTGAGCCTTCCGGCGGGTCTGGCGGGTTTAGGCGTTGATTTCCTGCCTCTGCCCGTTGGACTGGATCTCGATGCGCCGCGGCTTGGCCTTCTCGGCAACGGGGATGCGGAGTGTGAGCACCCCGGCGTCGTAGCTGGCCTGGACGCCGTCGGTATCCAGGGTGTCGCCGAGGATGAGCTGGCGGCTGAAGATGCCCTGAGGGCGCTCGGCGGCGATCATCTCGGTGTCCTCCCCCGCGGGCGACTTGCGTTCGGCCTTGACCGTGAGGACGTTGCGTTCGACGTCCAGGTCAACGGTTTGCGGATCCACCCCCGGCAGATCGAAGGCAACAACGAATTGTCCGTCCTCCTGCCACGCATCCATCGGCATTCCGGCCGGGCGTGCTGTTGTGCCAAAAACCTGTTGTGCGAGCCTGTCGAATTCGCGGAACGGGTCAGTGCGCATCAGCATTGGTTCTCACTCCTTTGATCTTGATGCTGATTCTGTTGTTCGTACCAGCCTGCTGGATCTGTGTTGGCTGGTATAGATTTTTTATAGCACTGGTGAGAGAGTGGGTGCAAGTAGTTTTTCGGGAGATTTTGGAGAGGTTTGCATGGCGGGTTCGGACGGCGGGACTACCGCTGAAGAGTACGACGGCGGCACGGTCGCCTCGGGCGGCGACGGCAGCTCTGGCGCGGGCCTGGGCGCGCGCGGCGTCTACGCGATCTCGGTGGCTGCTGAGCTCGTTGGCACTGGGCAGCAGAACATCCGGCAGTACGAGCGCAAAGGCCTGCTCACTCCAGACAGGACCGACGGCGGCACTCGGCGCTACAGCGACAGCGACCTTGCGACGCTGCGAAGGATCGGGGTGTTGCTGGACGAGGGGCTCAACCTGGCCGGGGTGAAACTGGTGCTGGAGCTGGAGGCTGAGAACCGGGGGCTGACGGAGGACAACCGGGGACTCAGTGAGGACAATAGGGGGCTGCGGGAGGACAACCGGGGGTTGCGGGAGGATTTGAAGCGGGCACGGGGTGGGGTTAAACCCTCCGGTACCTGAAGCGTGCACTTATCAGCTAACCCGGCCATGTGCATGATCAGCCACCGCCTAAACCATCGCCGTCATCCCGCCCCACCCCGTGCCAACGCGGGAGGGCGTAGGCCACGCCGCTCCCCCGCTGCCGGCGTACAACCAAAGCTCGCCAGCAGCGTTCCGGGCGAGGATGTCTGCGCGCCCGTCGCCGTCGAAGTCGCCCGGTCCAATGAAGGAGTTCATGACGTTCCAGCCCTGGCCGATGACTCGCTGTGGCAGCCAGCCCCCTGAGCCGTCGCCTGGGTAGAGCCACAGCACTCCGGCGGAGTCCCGGGCAGCAATGTCCGGAGTACCGTCGCTGTTGAAGTCGCCGACGCCCGTCATCTCGGACATTGTGTTCCAGCCGGTTCCCACCTGAATAGCAGGCAACCAGCCGCCGGAACCGTTACCGCGATATATCCACAACACTCCCGAGACCGTCTGGGCTGCGACATCCACGAAGGTATCGCCGTCGAAATCCCCTACCGACTCGATCGCGTTCATTCCAGCCCAGCCCGTGCCCACCTGAACACGGGGCAGCCAACCGCTGGAACCGTTGCCCGGGTACAGCCACAACAGACCGCCTCCATCACGGGCCAGCACATCGGGGTTCCCGTCGCCGTTGAAATCTCCAGGGGCAACAAGGGCTGTCATGACATTCCAGCCCTGACCCACCTGAGCACGGGTGAGCCATCCACCCGATCCATCGCCCGAGTAGAGCCATAGCACGCCAGAGGTCTCCCGAGCCAATAGGTCGGTGTAGCCATCACCGTTGAAGTCGTTTTTGACGGGCTGCTCTACTGTCCCGTCGATTATCCGCACAGACGCGGTGCCGTAGCTGACCACATACGCCTTGTTGGTGGAGGTGTTCACAGCGGCGGCTACTGGTTCGCTACCCGTGTAAACGGCGTAGCTGCTGTCACTCTGCCCGTCGATGACAAGAGTGCCACCACCGCTTGTGGGAGCGTGGGCCTTGTTGCTCACCGGATTCACTGCGATCTCATTGACAGGCGTGGCGGTGCCGATGGTGGTGATTTCCGTGAAAGACGCTCCGTCGATGATCCTGACAAAGCCGTCCTCGTAGTCGTCGTCAGCAGCAACGTAGACCTTGTTGGACGCCGTGTTCACGGCCAGGTTCTCCACTTTCCTGGAGGATTCGATTCTTCCCGTAATCTTGTCAGTCGCGTCATCCCACGCGTAGATGTAGGCTCCGTACCGGCCTAATGTCGTGTAGTAGATCTTGTTCGTCACCTCGTTTACAGCAAGCGCGCGAACGAAGCCAGCGCCGATGATGACTTCATCGATTACCGTGCCGCTGGTGTCCAGTACCCGAATTGTCCCACCGGAAAGAACGTAAACCTTGCCGGTCACGGGATTCACAACAATGTCCTGGGCACTCCTGAGCAGTGCCACGGAAGTCGTGGTGTTCGTGGCTCCATCGATGATCGTGACGCCGGTTTCGACCCCCACATAGATTTTGTTGTTCGTTTCGTTCACAGCCACGACGCCCGGCCCCGTGCCCACGGGAACGGATGTGACCGCCCCGGTGACCCCGTCAACAACAGCGACGGACCCGCCAATCTCGCTGACGTAGATCTTGTTTGTCACCGAGTTCACGGCAACATCCACGGGTATGTCACCGGAATACAAGGTGCCTGCACCTGTGACTCCGTTGATGACCGAGACGCCTTCGGCCGAGGCAACGTACGCCTTGTTTGTCACGGCGTTCACGGCAATGGCACCGGGTTTGTCGCCTACAGGAACAACGTGCGTCACCGCATCAGCAACGGCAGGCGACACGGTGGGAGCCAAGGTGCCCAACAACAGCGCCAACGCCATGCCGACGACGGCTGACCGCGCCGCTGCCCGGCGCCGTCGCCGTGATCCAAACGCGCGCGAACCATCCCCAGCAGCAAACATGGCAAGACCCCCCAGAAGTCATGACGCCCCAGTGCGTCGGTGAGCCAGAGTCTACGCTCGCGCCAAGACAAACTGGAGCCATCCCCGGAAAGAGCTCCGTCCTCAGAGGATCGCGATCATGGCGTTCCAGCCGGTCCGGGCCTTGCTACCGGAAGGCCAGCGAGGAGTACCGTTCCCCGCATACAGCCGCAAGTCGCCGGCAGAGTCCCTGGCCATGATGTCCATCTTGCCCGAGCCATGGAAGCTCATCATCCGTGGCGACGTACACCATGTTCGCCACAGGGTTCACCGCCATGGCCCGCGGGGCCGTCCCAACCCTCAGGTTATACGTGGTGATGTCCGCCTCTGCAGGCGATCCGAGCAGAAGCGAAGGTGCCATTGCGTCCGCATCTGCCCAGACCGCCGTCGTCCATTTTCTTCCCGGGCTGAAAACGCCGGTCACGCCTGCGCTACCCCGAACTGCACCCACTAGACCCCCAACATCAAGAACGCCCGAGTGTTACGACGTCGCCCGGACCACCCAACCCACCTGTTAACCAACTCTTCCCCCGCAAGCCACCCGTTCGAACCCGCCCCGCCAACCGCCGCGACCACCGTTGTAGGCGTGAGGATCGCAATCGTCGCCGAATCATTCCTGCCATTGATGAATGGGGTAACCCACTCCATACTGCGGGTGCTGGAGCATCTGCAGGAGCGCGGGGATGAGGTGATGGTGATCGCGCCGTCGACGTCGGACACTGATGTTTCGAGCGTCGAGAAGGGTGCGTATGTGCACCGGCTGCCTTCTGTGCCGCTAGCCGGTTACACGAATGTGCGGGTTGCGTTGGGTGGTGTGAATCGGGTCAAGCGAATCCTTGCCGATTTCTCCCCCGACGTCGTTCACCTCGCTTCCCCTTTCGTCCTCGGCTGGCGTGCCGTGCAGGCCGCCCATCAGCTCGGCATCCCCACTGTGGCGATCTACCAAACCGAGGTTCCCAGCTACGCCGCCCGCTATGGTGTGCCGTTCCTGGAGAACTGGGCCTGGAACCGCGTGGACAACATCCACCTCCTGGCCACCCGAACCCTGGTGCCGTCAACGTTCGCACTGAACCAGTTGCGCGGACGCGGCATCCTGCGCGTGGACATGTGGCGACGCGGTGTGGATACCGCGCGCTTCAATCCCGCAAAACGTTCGACGGCGTGGCGCAGCTCCGTAGCGCCCGACGGTCACCGCATCATCGGCTACGTCGGCCGGCTCGCCGTCGAGAAGCAGGTTGAAGATCTCGCCGTGCTGGCTGATTTGCCGAAAACGAAGCTGGTCATCGTCGGCGATGGCCCCCAGAAAGAAGCACTCCAAGCGGCTCTTCCGAATGCCCACTTCGCCGGCTTCCTTGGCGGAGACGCACTGGCCGAGGCCGTCGCGGGCTTCGACCTCTTCGTCCATCCCGGCGAGTTCGAGACCTTCTGCCAAACCATCCAGGAAGCCATGGCATCGGGGGTTCCCGTGGTGGCGACTGGCCGTGGCGGCCCTTTGGACCTCGTGGAAAACTCGCGCACCGGCTGGCTGTACGAGCCCGGGAACCTCAGCCAACTTCGCGGCTACGTTCAGGACTTGATCGGCGACGACGCCAAGCGACGCGCGTTCGCAACGGCAGCAACCGCTTCGGTCCAGGGCCGGACGTGGCCCGTCCTCAGCGCAGACCTGGTCCGCCATTACAACGAAGTCATCTCCGGCGTGCCCAGCGGATCAAGCGGGCCCAGCGAATTCACCTCAAGCAAAGGACCCTCCTTATGAAGATCTCCGTGATCGGCTGCGGCTACCTCGGCGCAGTCCATGCCGCGACGCTCGCTTCAATGGGCCACACCGTGGTGGGCATCGACGTCGACTCCTCCAAAGTTGAGCAGCTCAACAAGGCGATGGCGCCCTTCCATGAACCTGGCTTGGACGAGCTCCTCAAGGACGGTCGCACCACCGGTCGGCTGACGTTCACTACGGACTTCGCTGCTGCCGCAGATGCCCAGGTTCATTTCCTTTGCGTAGGTACCCCGCAGTCCAAAACCTCTGACACTGCCGATCTCTCCTATCTGATGGGCGCCACGAAGAGCCTCCTGCCGCACCTGGGCAAGGGTGCCGCGGTCGTCGGGAAATCTACGGTGCCGGTAGGCACGGTGGAAACGCTCCGCGCGGTTCTGTCCAGGCGCTCGGACGTGCTGCTCGGCTGGAACCCGGAGTTCCTTCGGCAGGGCACTGCGGTGAAGGATTCGCTGGTTCCGGATCGTCTGGTTTACGGCGTCCCTGGTGGCAAGGGCGCCGCTGCAGGTGCCCCGATTACCGCCGCGCTGGACGCGGTGTACGAGCCGCTGATCAGTGCGGGCATCCCGCGGCTGGTCTGCAATTTCGCGACGGCGGAACTCATCAAGTCTGCGTCGAACGCGTTCCTGGCTACGAAGGTCAGCTTCATCAATGCGATGGCCGAGCTGTGCGACGCGTCCGGCGCTGATGTGAGCGAGCTGAGCGAGGCGATGGGCTTGGATCCGCGCATCGGCAACCGCTACCTGCACGCCGGGCTCGGCTTCGGCGGCGGCTGCCTGCCCAAGGACATCAGGTCTTTCCGGGCGCAGGCGCGCGAACTTTCGGTTCCGTCGGTGGATGAGTGGATGGCCTTGGTTGATTCGGTGAACCTGGACCAACGATCCCGTGCTGTGGAGGTGGCCCGCGAGATGTGCCGCGGTTTCCTGTCCGGCCGCACGGTGACCATCCTTGGCGCTGCGTTCAAACCTGACACCGACGACATCCGCGACTCCCCCGCCTTGGACGTCGCCCAGCAACTCTCCGCCGCCGGCGCTCACGTGACCGTCACCGACCCCAAAGCCATCAACAACGCCTGGATCCGCTACCCGCAAATCCGCTTCGAAGCCTCCACCAAGCGCGCCCTCGAAGGCGCCGAGCTGGTGCTGCTGCTCACCGAATGGGACGAATACGTTTCGCTTTCGCCTGTTGTTGCGGGATCTCTCGTACGACGCCGGATGGTGCTGGACGCTCGAAACGTCCTGGACGCTGAGGCCTGGCGGAGTGCGGGGTGGACGGTCCGCGGGTTGGGGACGGGGGCGTCGGTGGTTGGTGCGGAGGGTGGCGCTGCCAAGCCTTGGGACAGGAAGAAGCACGCGGCGCGCTAAGTCATAGGAAACTTCTCCTCCCTTTGCTGTTGCACAGGGTGTTATGGTCACTGGATGCGCCATCGCATCGGCGCATCTACAAGGGGGCAATACATTGAAAAAGGGTTCTATTCGCGCGGCCAAAAAGTGGCATTTCCGAAGCAAGTCTTCATGGTCGCAAGGGCGAAAAGCACTGGGGCTGGTGGCTGTCACATCGCTGCTTCTCACAGCGACAGCCTGTGCTCAGGGAGCGCCGACAAGCGCCAGCTCTGTAAACAGTGCGAAGGCAACTCAATCCGCAACACCCACTCCGACGCCCAGCAAGGTCACTGGCACGGTCTGTACAACTGAAAAGGCCACTCAGACTTCGTCCGGTCAAACGTACATTTGCACGGTTGACCAAGCTGGCAAATTGACATGGCTGGACTCTGCGAGCGCCAAGAAACTCTCTGATCAGCGAGCTGCGGAGGCTGCGGCAAAGGCTGCCGCTGAAAAGGCTGAGGCAGAAAAGGCGGCAGCTGACAAAGCTGCGGCGGACAAGGTTGCGGCCGACAAAGCCGCTGCCGATCAAGCGGCCGCAGTCCAAGCCGCGGCAGATAAGGCCGCCGCAGAAGCAGCTGCCGCGAAGGCCGATGCTGATGCCGCCGCTAAAGCGCAAATCCAACCGAAAGTAGTTCCGGTTGCTCCTCCTGCTCAGGGCAATTGCGACCCCAACTATGCGGGAGCATGCGTGCCAATTGCCTCAGACGTGGACTGCGCGGGCGGCAGCGGTAATGGTCCGGCTTACGTGAGGGGCCCTGTAACGGTGGTCGGCACTGACATCTACCAGCTTGACGGAAACGACAATGATGGGATCGGCTGCGAGAGGTAGCCACCAGTTGGAGCGGCCGCAGTCTCAGACGCTGCGGCCGTCCCAGCGGCTCTGGACGTCCAGCAGAAACTTGATGCCGGCGTCGGACAATTTCTCGTCGTGTCGAGTCCAGCTGGCCCTCTCCCACAACTCCAGCCGGTGCAGGCTCCCAGTGACCTCGTAGTAGAGGTCACTCGCCCATGACAGGGGAATCTCACCGCCCGTTCTGGTTCTCAACCCACCTTGGTGAAGCGCAGCCTGGATCACCAGATCCCTAAGCCCGTAGGGTGGCTCGTCCCCGGTTAGCTCCCAATGGATGAACAGCGGCGTTGCCATGCGCTCCGCGTCGCTGTCTGGATTCGCCAACTCACTTGCCAGGAAATCCCACAGGGCTTCGGGGTCCCCGGCCAGTTTCCGTCCTCTGGGCGTCAAGAGCAGCCTGTCCTTGAGCTTCCGCAAAAGCTTCCACTCCTGCAACTGTTCCCGAAGATTCAGGATTGGCGGCGTGCTCACCTCCACCCGTCCAGCCGAGATCCATTCATCGTCCCAGCCAAGTTCGGTCATGGCGCGCTTCACGAAGGCGGGCTTCAAGTACCCGGCAGAGGTCAAAGGTAGGCCGTCCAGCTGGGCCTCCGTAAGGAACCACAGGATCGGACCCAGGACGTCTTCGTAGTCCGCAGCCGTCACCTCACCTGGCCAGAATCGCTGCGCCAAACTGCGGAGCTGCCCGTTTATTGCCACTAGATCAAAGGCGGCCGGGTCGAACTTGGAGACGTGTTCCTGCGTCACAAATTCAAGCCATTCAACAGCTTCCTTGTGTTCAGGGTGCTTGCGGTTGCTCACCACAGCCACCACGTTGGCGTACCCACCGACTCCCCCGGAATCCTCAATGGGTCCCCTCATCGCTCCGTCGAGGCAGGCGATGGTGTTCTCATGTAGCTCAGCGGGACCCACAACCTCGATCTCGTGCGTCCAGCTGTCACCGAAGTCGTACTCGTAAAGGAGGTCTGAAAGACCGGGCGTCTGAACGTCGAACAGCTCCAGCAGCCGCACGGCAGCTGGGCTTTCGGCACCCTCGGGACCATCGCCGCCGTCGACGTCCATGAAGATGCGCTGCTTGCCAGACTTGTCTTGGCCGGCGACGGCGTACAAATGCGAGTTCTTCCACCCGAAGGCGCACTGGATGGCTTCGTGCAGCTCTGCGACTGTGGCGGTTTCGGGGAGAACGAGTTGCCTCCAGATCAGCGGCTCCGTTTCACTGATGGAAATGCGCAGTTCGACGGCGGGAACGGTGGCGGGTGATTCCATATCCGCCATTCTGCCAGTGCCGTGGAGTGGTTTCGCGTCATGTGTCCTTGGGTCGGGCTGCTAGCGCGAGCGCTCGACGGCGGTCCAACACCTAGGCGCCCTCGTCCAGCACCTATTTTTGGTCCCCACCACCCCTAATTCGCGCCACATCGGTACCTATTCGCCCTCTCCGAACACCTAGAGCCCGGAAACCACCCATAGTCTCTTCTTGTGCCTTCGGGGCGGATATCCCGGTGTCCGGCGGGAGTCCCACCCGCCCTGGCGTAGGAGGCATGACGGCACGGCTCCATCTACCACCCCCTGGTGGGGCCGTGCCCAGCCGGAACGTCAGCGGGCCGGACTGCTAAGCCGCAAACGCACCAAGCGATAGACAATCCCGACCGCAAACATCAGCACACCCACGCCAGCGGATATCGGCGGCAGCGTGGCAACGAGAACCACGCAGGCAACAGCGCCCGCCACCTGCAGGAACTTCGGATACCGCCGGTCTTCCCCTGGCTGAGTGTAGGCAGCGACGTTGGCTACCAAGTAGTAGAGCAGAACTCCGAATGACGAAAAGCCGATTGCCCCGCGAAGATCGGCCACCGCAATGATCACGCAGATCACCGCGGCCAGCGCGATCTCGGCACGGTGCGGGACCTTGTACCGAGGGTGCACTGCGGAGAGCCAATGGGGCAGGTCGTGTTCCCGGGCCATGGCCAGGCTCGTCCTTCCGAGTCCTGCGATGAGAGCCAACAGCGCGCCCAGCGACGCCACGGCAGCACCGACGCGTACTACCGGCGCAGCCCAAGCCAACGCGCCGGCATTCACAGCATCGGCCAGCGGCGTGGGCGTGGCAGCCACTCCATCCGGGCCGAGGGCAGCGAGCAAGGTAACCGCGATGACGGCGTAGATGATGATGGTGATACCCAGGGCAATGCTGATCGCCTGTGGAATGGTGCGCTTGGGTTCGCAAACTTCTTCGCCCATCGTCGCAATCCTTGCGTACCCGGCGAACGCGAAGAACAGCAGCCCCGCCGATTGCAGAATCCCGTACCAGCCGCTGGCCACCAGTCCGTCGCCCACAAAGCTGCCAAAGTCAGGACCTGAGCCACCCCACACCGCAGCGATTGCAATCGTTAGAGCAGCCAGCACCGCTATCACCAGCACGCGCGTCAGCCCGGCTGTCCGCGTCACCCCGTGATAGTTCACCGCAGTCAAAACCACGACGGCGGCAATCGCCACCGGGCGCTCCCACCCTAGCGGTGCGGCATAGGCGGCGAAGGTCATTGCCATCGCAGCGGCGCTCGCCGTCTTGCCGATGACGAAGCCCCATCCGGCCAAAAACCCAGACCAGGGGCCGAGCCGTTCGCGGCCGTAAATATAGGTACCGCCGGAGGTTGGATAGGCAGCAGCGAGCTGGGCCGATGATGTGGCGTTGCAGAAGGCTACGAAGGCAGCCACCACCAAACCGATGAGTAGCCCTGATCCTGCCGCTGCAGCGGCCGGGGTGAACGCCGCGAAAACACCTGCGCCGATCATGGACCCTAGCCCGATCAGCGAGGCGTCGAACGTGCCTAGTCGGCGGGCCAAGGCCGGAGAGTTGCTCACTAAAACCCTTCGCACTGGGAAGCCGGGCGTAGCTGGGAACGCTAATCACCGGTGGTTTGAGGTGGATCCAGCCTATCCCGGCTCAGCGCGGCGGAAGTGAATTCCCCACGAGCATGAAGAGACTATTGCGGGACGTTGCACCCGACTTCCGCAAGGCGTTGGAGATGTGGTTCTCCACCGTCCTGGCACTGATCCCCAGCTGTTCCCCGATCTCCACATTGGTGAGGTGTCCGGCCAAGATGGCTACCTCGATCTCCCGTTCGGTCAGCGGTGTGGTCCTGAACGAATTGAAGGAGAGCTGCTCGTTTACTGACGGGAACCGGACAGCAAAGACAGAGGACGCCTGTGCCATGGCGTCAGCGGCCGTGGCATCGCCTTCGATCACGTGACGTTTGAGAGCTCCCCGGAGCAGCATTCCAACCTGATATGTGTCGATGTCAGGCTCGTAGTGTTTGAGCAGAAGCCCAAGCAGCTTATGGTCCCCCTCCACCACCGCCGAGGCTATGGCAAGGAGCTGATCATGGACGTCAAGGCCACTATCGCGGAGGATTTTCTGCAATAGGTCCAGAACCGGGCGGCCCGGGCAAAGGCAAGTACAAAGCAGCGCAGTCATCATGGCTTCGAGGACGTAGCCGCTCTTCAGCTGCCGCCTGATGAGCTTGGTGGCTTTACGGTCGAACGTCGACGGTTGAGTGTTGTTGTGGACTATGAGCTCGTAAGCTCCCTTGCCGATGCCGGGAAGTGGCCCAACATCCGCCACTTCCGTTCGCGCCTGGGCGGCTATGGAAAGCGCAGGCAGTATGGCCGTTGTTGCGTGTCTGAGTCCTGCGAGCCTGAGCATTGCGTCGTAGAGCGAGTCCACTACGAAGCCCGGGCGACCCATCGCAAAAACGCTGCTCATGAGGTACTCCGCTTCTTCGAAGTGTCCGCCGTAGAGCAGGCCATGCGCGGCCACATAGCTGCTGGTGATCACACCGAACTGGTCCAGACTCTTTCGCGCTTCGGCTCGCCAGTCCAAGGCAAGAACCAAGGACTCCTCCACCCGGCCCGCCGCAAACAATGCGAAACTGCGGATGAAAGGGCGGAGATGTGGGAAGGCGTCGTCGTCACCTGGGCCATCAACAGCTTCCAGTGCTGCTGCAGGGTTGAAGCGGTAAAGCTCCAACAGCCCATGGACCAAGCTCCCCATTCCCGTCATACGGTTTTCAATAGCTCCTGGCACCGGGCTGGTGTCCAGTGGAACCCTGCCGTGGGACGCCTTGAGGAACAAGATGGCATTCTCCACTTCCGCCAGCAAATGCGGATTGTCCCCACCGAACTTTTGGAGGATGTCGACGGCCGCGCTCGTGCCGCGTCCGGTGTGTATGGCAAGCATGGCCTCGGTGACGGTGACAAACAGGAGGTCTTTGGGATCGGCGTCGAAGTCTGTTGTTTCGGAGCAGACACGCCTTGCACGCTCAACGTTCAGGGGCGCGCCCCAGTAGATGCGAAGGAATGCCGCGGCGTTTGCCTCTGATTTGTTAGCCTGCCAGCGTTCAAAGCGGATGCGTTCCCGCTCCGTACTTTGCTCGTGGATTTGCCTGGAGGTAATGGCGTCGTCGTCACCCTTCTCAAGTCGGAGTGATGAAAGCACTCGCGAGAGGCCGTCCGACGTCGTCCTCTCTTCCGGGACCTCGTGTGGAGCGGCCTCAAGGACGCCCGCTATCTTGCTGCGGAGCAACTTACGGTCCCGAAGATTCTTGCTCCCGCGGAAGTAGTCAGCGATGACCGGCGGGCTGATGGCAGCAATCGTGCCATTGTGTTGATCTGCCAGTACGGACAGGAAACCCCTGCGTTCCAGGCCTTCCAGGGCGTCCGCGTGAATGACCTTATGAAGTACGTCGACCCGTGCTGTACCCAGAATCGCCATCATATGTAGAGCTGTGAACTCGTCAGGGCTCAGTTCAGCCAGGAGCGCCTCGACTGTGCCGCGCAGGTGCTCGTTCCATAGGCTTTCGGCCGACATGGACCATTGTGTGTCCTTCATGACCAGAAGATTGCTCAGGGAGGCTGTCTCTGCGATCCGTACTATGAGGCGCGGGTTGCCTGCGGATTTGGTGAGGATGCGTGCAGTTGTGTCGGCGTCCGCCGGGGCACCAAGAACCTGTGCGATGAGGAAGTGGACCTGCTCATAGTGGAGCGGATCCAGTTGCAGATGCGCCTCCCGGCCGTTGTTAAGGACGGCCAACTGACCTCTGGAGAAAGACCAGGTTTCGGGGGCCGTAGCCACCATCGGACAATCCGATCTCCGCCTTACAGCTTCCAGGACAGCCAGGGATTCGCTGTCCACTAGGTGAAGATCGTCAACTACCACCAAGTTTTTCCCGGCCTTGGCCAATTGGCTTGAGAACACGTCAGCGATGTCGAGCACCCCGTTGCGGCCCGGCCTCACATCCAGCCCAAGCCCTTTGATGGCCGCGTACGGAATGGTTCTATGCGTGCGCAGGCCACTGATGAAGTGCACAGAGACTCCGGACTTCTCCAAGTTGCCTATGACGCTGCGTAAGACCGTCGTTTTACCGCTACCCGGCGAGCCGACAACCCTTACTCCGATGCCGCGTGCAACAAAGTCCAGGATTCGTTGAACCTCTGAATCGAACACGCGACCTAGCCTTCTGTTTTTGTGGATGCCCGACATGCGGCTCACTTCGGAGGCTAGATCTTGAAAACGGGACTAGGTGGCAAAACGGCCTTGCACAGACAGTTTGGGGGCACTCTAGGTGGTGATTTGGGCCAAATTAGGTGCTCGGAGGACTCGTCTAGGTGGCAATGACGTTTAGAAGTTACCGGATCCATTGGGGTGCTTCCTCAGCTCGGCGGGTGGATTAAGTTCCACGCTACGGAGTGCTGGGAGGGAATTACATGGGTGTAATTTCCTATGTGGATATATGTTCTATAGTCACAGCTGGTGATAGAACATATTTTCTATGCTTAGGCAGACAAAAAAGCAGGGCCGGTCAGTGACCGGCCCTGCTTCTAAGTTATCCGAAGACTAGACAGCCTGGATGTTTACTGCCTGGGGACCCTTGGGGCCCTGCTCGACGTCGAAGGAAACCTTCTGGTTCTCTTCGAGGGAGCGGTAGCCCGAGGAGTTGATAGCAGAGTAGTGAGCGAAAACGTCCTGGCTGCCATCTTCAGGAGAGATGAAGCCGAAGCCCTTTTCGGAGTTGAACCATTTTACGGTACCTGTAGCCATTTTTTCAGTCCTTACTGAAGGTGGAGATTGTCCCGACTTTCGGGTCTCCGGGTGTGGGGTGTTCTCCACAGTTACTTCAGAAAGTCACGATCCGGAAGGATCGTGGGGACTGCCTGAACTACCAAATGCCAAACACAACAACACCAACTAGTCTACAGAGATTTGAGCAGATGGCTAGTGCTGGGGAACATTTATCCATCGGATTTGTTCCAGAGAGGGAAATATCAGGCGTTCAGGGCACCGGCACTGAGGAGTACTTGGGCGCTACTGCGGCTCGTCACCTTTGGTTGCGCTTTGGTTCCTGTCCTTGATGACCCAGCTGGCAATTGCGGGAGCAGCGGTCGCAATAAGGCACGCTGTTGCCCAGAAGTTGTCCAGTTTGCCGCTGAATAGCAGTACCAGGCTAAGAACGGCCACCACCCACGTTGCGGTATCAAGTGCCCGAATCAAGCTTGCTGTCGACATGCGCAAATCATCCCCCCAGATTCTGTTCCCGAAAGCCTACGTCAATCGACACCGAATTGGCGGCCTGTTCGAGGCGCAGGACCACTTGCAGGACCCACCTTCACCCATGCCCAAACGCTTGCCCCAAGCGTAGAGTTCACCCATGGGACCGACCTCTGACACGGTCATCATCGGCGCAGGCCAAGCGGGCCTCACGATGAGCTACTGGCTCACGCAACTCGGCGTCGAGCATCAGATTCTGGATCGGCGCCACTCGCTTGGCGGTGCATTCCAGGACCGCTGGGACAGCTTCTACATGAACACCCCAAACCTTGCGCTGGACCTCCCTGGGATGCCGTACGACGGCGACGACCGGGACGCGTTTATCTCCCGGGACGCTGTGGTGAACCTCTTCAGGCGGTACGCCGAGCTGATCGCCGCTCCAGTCCACACGGGCGTCGACGTCACCCGGTTGTCCTCGGCGCCGGGCGGTGGATTCAACCTTGAGACATCGCTCGGGAACCTGCGCGCACGCAACGTCGTCCTGGCAACGGGAGCCTACCAAGTCCCCAAGATCCCAGCCCTGGCCGCCAAGCTCCCTGCCGGCGTAACCCAACTGCATACCCATGACTACCGCAATCCGTCGCAGCTCCCGACGGGGGCGGTGCTCATAGTCGGCACGGGCCAGTCTGGCGGGCAGATCGCCGAGGAGCTCCACGCCGCCGGCCGCGAAGTCCACCTCTCCGTATCCGTCGTTCCCGAAGCGCCCCGCCGATACCGCGGCCAGGACCTCATCTACTGGATGCTAGAAACCGGCAAACACGGCCCCGACTACGGCGTCAACGCCCTCACCGCCGAGGCGCTGCCCTCCCCCGCCGCACGCTTCGCCCCCAATCCCCTGCTGTCCGGCATCGACGGCGGCCACGCCATTCACCTCCGCGAGCTCGGTCGGCGCGGCATTCACCTGCACGGCCATCTTGAAACAATCGACGACGGCGACCTCACCTTCAGCGACGACCTCCCTGAGCGTCTTGGCACAGTTGAGTCGATCTTCGCGCAACGCTCGGGAAGGGCGATTGATGCGTACATTGCGGCGGCAGGGATCGACGCGCCGGAGCAGCCTCCCCCGCCGCCAGATAATTGGCACCCACTCGATCAGGCTGAACTGAACCTCGTCGATGCGAACATCACGTCCGTTTTGTGGGCAACCGGGTTCAAGCTCGACTTCGGTTTCGTCGACCTACCGCTGGTCGATGAGTGGGGCTACCCTCGACACTCGCGAGGCGTCACGGAAACCCCCGGTCTTTACGTCGTCGGATTGCCCTGGCTCACCCGGCACTACTCGGCAATCATCGGCGGAGTGGGGCTGGACGCGGAGTACGTAGCAGGACGGGTTGCCGGGGACTGAGCGTCGCACCTCGAGCAGACTAGGCGCCGCCACGCATCTTTTCCGCGCCCTGCCGTCTCTCAAGAGTCACCCAAGCAACCGTCGTCGGGGCCCCGATAAGCACGAGGAGCGTCATAGTCCAGAACCCGTCGATTACTTTTGCGAACTGCAGAGTCAAAACGGTCAGCAGCAGGACTGTAGCTGCAATATTCAAAACGCGGATCTTACGTGCAGTAGTCATTGTCAAAATTGTCCCCCTACGATGTCGTCCAAGAAGCCTAACGCCTCGTGTTAGTGAGCCACGATAATGCTCTGCCCATCCACGAAATCCGAGCGAAAGGGCGGAGACGAACCCCGATGTCCGGCTGACTGAAGTCTAAAAACGACGGGACACAGTCGACGCAGAGATGCATGGGGGCAGCCGGAAAGCGTCTAGGTGCCTTCCTTCCAGGCATGCGACCCCCGCCCTACCTCAACGACACATCACATTGAGCCCGGGTCTACTGGGCCACAGACCGTGCAGTCGCGAATACATCTGCTGGCATTGGACGATGCAGCTTCCACGTAATAGCAATCGGTTTCGTGCCCGAGTACTTTACGATGTCCACTTGGCCGAGACACGTAAAAGGAACCGTAAGGCCGGTCTCATCGTCTGCGGTGTCACGTGTAAATAGGATGATCCGCGAACCATGAGCGCGCCGGTCCAGATAGCGCTTGCCCGTTGGGCTAGTCGGCGATGTCGCGTTCTGCGACTCCCAGTGGAACAGCACCGGGCTTACGGCATAGTCCTTATACATCGTGGTCGCGGAGTGCTTCTTGTCATCTTTGTTCAGCGTCACAAAGAATGCGTCCGTCGCCGTCGCCGGGCACCAAGCAACGCCTTCTCGGTGCTCTACGTTTTTTCCGAGTTCCAGCGAGCCGTACTGAAGCGCCGCGAGAACTTCCTCCCGGCGATACGTCGCGTGCGATAACAGCGGAACTTGTTGGAGTCCCGCCCCGAGACCTTTGCCAGCGTGCTTCGATGATGCGACTCCGAGGCTTACGATTTGCCGGATCTCACTGCACACGAACCCGTAGGCACGTAGGTGATCCAAACCGTCGTCGTACTTCTTGAAGCCGCCGCCGTCGTCCCAAAGTGTGTAGAAGAGCATTCTCGCGAACGTCTGCTCCCGTGCACCCAACTCTGAGTAGCGGGGCGCGTCTGCGGAGACAAGCATGGAATACGCCTCGGCCCGTTCGGGATCGTCAACGTGGATGAGAGCGGCCATTCGGCCCAAGAGCTTCCTCTCCTCGACGTCAGAATGGTCGTGATGCCGGTTCTTCAGAACCGATTCGAGGCCGGAGAAGCCATCTATCATTTGAGCTTGTCGAAGGTAGCCGGTCCAAGAGTCCTTGGTCGAGCGGTAAATGGCCTTGACATCGTTACCCGATTCCTTCAAGTACTCGGCCAGCTCGATTTTTCCGTACGAAGCGATGTCGTTGGTCAATTGACTCCGGTTGTATCGCAGCTGGGCTTTGATGTTTTCCAGCACAATCTTCTGCGCCACGCGGTCCAGTATGATTTGTGACCCGGACGGAAGATATGGGAATTCGTCCTCAACGGCTTTCTCGAGTTGCTTACGGCCGTAGCCTGTAAGTGCCCGATAGCGCAGATCGAAGCGAAACTCACGACGCTGTTGGCCGATGAAATCCAGGATCGTGAGCACAGCTTTGTCGTCGGCACGGCGCAGACCTCGTCCCAGCTGCTGCAGGAAGATCGTGGCGCTCTGCGTTGGCCTCAGCATGAGGATGGTATCCACCTCGGGGATGTCCAGACCTTCGTTGAAGATGTCCACTGCGAATATGCAGTTGATTTCGCGGCTTTTCAGCTGGTTCAAAGCGGCAGCACGCGCGCTCTCGTCGGTGCCGCCGTCGACCGCAACCGAGACGATGCCGGCGTCGTTAAAGACCTTCGCCATGTAGTGAGCATGCCGAACTGAGACGCAGAAGCCGATCGCGCGCATGTATTCGGTGCCGATGACCTTGTCGCGAAGCTCGCGGATCACCTTTGCCGCTCGAGCATCGTTGCCGGTATACACGTCGTCCAGTGCCGCGAGGTCATAACCGCCATTGCGCTTCCAATTGAGCTGGCTTAGATCAACGTCATCGGAGACACCGAAGTAGTGAAAAGGCACCAGGAGATCAGCGTCCAGCGCATCCCAGAGTCGGAGCTCGCTGGCTGTCCGCCCGTCGAAGAACTCCTTAGCGACGTTCCCACCGTCGCCGCGTTCCGGCGTTGCAGTGAGCCCGAGAAGCTGCTGGGGTTCCAGATAGTCGAGCAATTGGCGATAAGTAGGAGCCAATGCGTGATGGAACTCGTCGATGACGACTACGTCGAATTGGTCGGCCTTAAAAGTCCGGACCCCTAGCGAAGCCAGCGACTGTACAGAGGCGAAGACGTGTGTCCAGTCTTGGGGCTTATGGTCGCCGACGTAAAGCTCACCAAAAGCACCGTTCTGCATGACGTTGCGATACGTGCTCATCGATTGCTTCAGGATCTCTTGCCGATGAGCAACGAATAGCAGAGACAGGGGCCTCCCAGCTGCCTCACAGAGGCGCTTGTAGTCGAGCGCAGCTATCACCGTCTTGCCGGTACCCGTCGCTGCCACGAGAAGATTCTTGTTGTATCCCTTGGACCGTTCAGCTTCAAGGTCCTCGAGCATTTCTTCCTGGTGCAAGAACGGCACAACTTCGAGTCCTGTGACTCCGCTTGGGGCCGACGTTCGCTTCCCGCCGTTCCGTTCCAGTGCCGCATCCAACTTGTCGCCGTCACGGTCTGGGTCGTAGAGCTGGAAAGCCTTCTGCTCCCAATAGCTGTCAAAAGTGACCTCAAACTTCTTCAGCAACTCCGGCGTCGCGATTGAACTCAGACGAACGTTCCATTCCAACCCGTCCAACAGGGCGGCCTGACTCAGGTTGGAACTACCCACGTAGGCCGTGTCAAAATTAGTTTCGCGTCTGAATAGCCAGGCTTTCGCGTGAAGGCGAGTGGCTTGGGTTTCGTAGCTGATCTTGACTTCGGCACCGTATCGACGGACGAGCTCATCGATCGCCCGGCGTTCAGTGGCGCCCATGTACGTGGTTGTGATGACCCTGAACTTCACACCGCGCTCGCTCAATTGTTCAAGTGCAGGCTCAAGGAGCCTCAGGCCCGTCCAACGGACGAAAGCGCAGAGCAGATCAACGGTATTGGCCGATTCAATCTCGGTTCGGAGCTCAGCGGCGAGATTCGGATCGGCCTTGCCGTTTGTCAGCAGCGCTGACTCGCTTAGCTTCGTGGTGGGGCGACGGAGCCGGCGTCGTTTAAGGGCATCCGGCTTGTGCAGAGAGAGCAATTGACGCGGACCCGGCGTGACCTGGTTATCGGCCTGTATCTGTGACAAGAGTCGGTTGGCCAGGCCCACACGATCCTCCGGATTGGCAGCCGTGAGTGCATCCTTTACGACCTCAGCTATGTGACGGGAAAGTACGTCGGGGGTGTCTGCCTGGTCGATTTCGCTGACTACTGCGGCGAGTTCCGGCACCAACGAGAGCTTGGATTCGATGTTCGAGGTGTGCAGCAGTTCATATAATCCCTCAGGCATCGCCGCGCGCCCGAGTCCCCCATCAAATGTGTTCACTGCGCCAGGCTATTAGGTTGGAGCGTAAATGGACAAAGATCCACGAGACTTTCTGGCGTATCGGCTATCCGATGACATCAGCAGGAATTTCCGTCTCGAGCCCGAGCTGCCTTGGTCGAGTTGATTTTTGACCGACTCACGTCTCACTTCTGCGGCTGGGAGGCACGCGTAGTGGAAAGTCGCTGCGGACGGTACTGCTTCTAGAGATATCTAGGCAAAACCCTCGCAAATGCGTCGCCCGTGGTCACAAGCCACTCAGCAAGTTCAGGCGCTTCACTCTCTTCCAAGAAGTTCCCGGGGCGCGACACGACGAGCTTTGAGGCTTTGCGGCCCGGCCTCTGGTCCCATTCCAAAGCAAACCCGAGCTCGGCTTCAATGGCGCTGCGCTTAGACAGTAGTCGCGCGTAAAGTTCCTTATCATCATAAATCCAGAAAAGAGTGGTAACAGTACTTCTTTGGGAATTGACCTGAAGCGAAATCAGTCCTCGCGAATCTCCCACTGACACCTCGTAATCGTGGTGTCCCCTGGGCCTGCGCCACGAGACAACGTTTGTCGCACGAGCCACGCCCAGCTCACGCACCTTCTCAAAGAACGCAAGTTTTGCCATTGCTAGCGAGCCGCTAACCCCACCATTTCCCTGAATTCTCGCTCGATTCCGCCTGGTTGCTATGACTTCATGGTCGACTTCTAGCCCAGCCGCCTCAGCGAGTTCCTCTGCATCTATGTACTGCAGTGGCGACGCACGACCTTCAGGATCAAAACTGATGCCCTCCTTTTCAAGAACGAGGCGAGGGTCATCTTTTCGTCCAGGTTCGCTCCATCGAAATCCTTCTGAAATGGTCCCGCCGCTTTGAAGAACCCGCCAAGCATTAACCATCGGGGATTTCGTTATGATCGCGGCCAGCGGTTGGGCCCACGTGCCCGCCACTATGGCCACGTCGCCATAGGAGGTCCATCGCCCGGCTGGGATTTCAGCGAGGATGGCCGCAATCTGGCTCCTCAGTTGAGATGGATCACTCTCGCTGAATGCGACACTTTCGTCGGGTCCGGGCCAAAGTTCTATTATCTTCTCGGCAAGTTTCGAGCTCCTGGCCTCAATCTGTTCGACGCCCCATGATTCTTCGGCGGCGATCTCCCGGTTCATTGCTAGTCCGCTCTTGGCAAGCATTTCGCACTTCTCATGGAATGGTTTGTTGCTGAGTTCGCTGTTGTAACCACTCAGAGTGAGATTGCCGAGGGTATGAACAATTCGCTCATGCTCATAATCGACGTTGGTGTCGGGATCAAAACCTTCAGAGAACAACTCCCGAACAGACTCGGACATTGACTGCGGCAATACGTGTTCTATGGTCAGATGCCTCGGGTCCAGTTCCACGACTTCCTTGGGTCGATACGCCTCCTCCAACCACTGCAATATCAACTTTTTCTGAAGGCCTCTACCTTGCCAATAAAACGCAACTGTTCCAGCTGCATCGCGAATCTGTTGATCGGTTGCGAAATATTTCCTGCCTCTTGAGAGAAACTCGCATAAGGCCAGATCGATCCTCACAGCTTCATTAATAGCACCGACCGCTTGAAGGAGCGTTCGATTCAGATTCGCAGTTGCCCGCCCGATAACGACACGTCTTACGAAGTAAGACTCCAGATATGTCAAGGCGCGAACCACTTCGTCGTCCCCGGCGAGGCCTGTTGCCCTCCGACGTAGAATTTGCATCACTATAGGGTAGGCAGTGGTCGATCCCCACGCTTGGATCCTTGTAAGACGGCGGCGTAGCTCAGCTTGGGATTCTCGGCTGGGATCAAGTATCGTCGCCAGCAGATCGCCCAGTTCCGCAATACGGACTACTTCAGCTTCAAGTTCCTCTATTGAGGCGAGAGCCTCTAGCCGTTTTTGCTGTCCAATGTACGTGTCCGATTGCTTTGCACGCTCGTCACGCTGGGCCAGGTCAAGCCAAAAGAGCAACTCCAAACTGTCCGAATCAAGCTTCCGTTCCAACGGTAACCAGACATTGTCGTAGACTGCTTCGGCCCGCTCGCCGAGCCGCATGAAGAGATAATTCTTGAGTAGGTCACTTTGCGTCAAGCGGAGGCCAGTATTATTTAGCGATTCAAAGATTCTGTGCGCATTGTCTGAAGGTTCCGCCGTCACGACGACCAGAGCCAACCCCCCAACCACAGCGGCTTCCAGTAATTCCAAGTCATGTGGGTCATCAGGATCGTCAGCGGCAGCGATCTTGGCACGGAAAAATCGATAGGCCTCGCCTACTGAGTCTTCACCGCCAGCTTGAGGCGCTCTATTCAGCACAGCCAAGTACGAGGCTCGATCCGCCTGCGTCGGCAGGACCTTCAGCGGCTTGCCCTTATCGAAAACATTGATGAGATATTGCGCGTCAATGCCGTGCGCCCTCTCATGCTGTCCCGTTTCCACGAGGTGATCCCTGAGCGCGGCTAGCAGAAGGGTCAAGGTTGTCAGTCGTTGCTGGCCGTCGACCACGAGAAATTTGTTTACACCGATCGCTCCGAAGTCAGGACTACTGGCAAGCACCAGTGAGCCGATGAAGTGTGAGGATTTGGGATCATATGAAACTGAGCGCTCAAGTTCCACAATGTCGGACCAGAGTTGCTCAAGCTGTTTTTTACCCCAGGAATAGACACGCTGGTATAACGGGATCTGGTACTGCTTTTTTCCCTCCAGAACGCCCGCTAGCGTTCCGTTCTCCGCATGAACCATCCATGCCTCCCGGGCTCTGGTTGTAAAGCAATGACACTACAATCAGGAGCCAGTGTCCATAGTGTGATGCCCTACCGCTGGGCTCTTGCGGCACGCGTCCCGGGCGACACACTTCGTCCTATGAGAGCTCCGTTCCGACTGCCCCCGGCCCGCTGCACCAAACCCACCGC
>NZ_PCPR01000002.1 GCF_002979775.1 Arthrobacter sp. MYb23 | reverse complement strand
GTTTCCACTCGTTGGTCTTCGACGGGGATGTGGTAGGTGATGATGTCGCCTACCTTGACGTCGGTGATGGGGGTGGGGATAGTGACGACGACGTCGCCCGGGTTGATCAGCGGCGCCATGGAGCCGGTGAGCATGGTGGAGGTCTGGTAGCCCAGGACCCGGGGTCCGATGGCGAGGAACAGGAACACCAACGCGCCCAGAACCAGCAGGCCCACACCGATGCCCTTGACAACTTTGCCGGCAACCCGGCGGAAGGCGCGCGGTTCAGTGGTGGCCGCTGCGGGCTGCTTCACAGCGGCGGTCTGGGAGGCCTGGACGGGCCTTGATGCGGCGGAACGCCGGCCGTGGACGGCGGGGGTGGTGATGGTGCTCAGTGCGCTCATGCCTGGCGTTCCTTTCAAGTGTTTGTTGTGGTTTTAGTGTGTCCGGCCCGGCTCAAGGCTTGGTGCGGATTGGCCTCAAGACTTGCTCAGGAAATGGACCAGGGACCGGCCTGAAGGGCAAACAGGCCGGCCTCTGGGGCCTATCGGATCACCTTCGTGGGGTGATGGGTGTTGTTTACTTGGTGGTTTCGGTGCGCTGGGTGCCGGTGAAGGCGAAGGCAACGGTGGACGTCGCGCCCTGGAAGTCGTTATTCGCGGCGGCCGGCAACGCGGTGGTGACCTTGAGGTTGTCGGTCTTGGTCGAGGCCAGGGAGGTGAGGTTGTTCAGGGCCTTGTTCGCTGCGATCACGGGTCCGGAGGCCAGGACAGTGGTTTTGGTGCCCGCGCAGTTGTAGGGGGCGGTGGCGCCGGTCCAGGCCACGGAGCAGTTTTCGATGGTCAGCTGCAGGCCGTTGGTGGCGTCGGTGGTGAGCAGGGAGGCTGTGGCGCCGGCGGAGGTGGTGAGGGTGACGTTGTTCAGGTCGGAGTTGCCGGTGTTGGCCAGGGTGACGAGCTTTTCGACTTTGTCCCCGGGCAGCAGGCCTGCGACCGGGACGTTGAGGGTGTTGGCCGGTCCGGGGGCGCCCAGGGCGATGGTGACGGTGCCTGCGGTGACGGCCTGTGAGGCCGAGGTGGAGGAAGTGAATGCGCCGTAGGTGCCCATGCCGGCGACGGCGGCTGCGGTGCCCACCAGTGCGACGGAAGCGAGGATCTTGCCGGAGGTGGTTTTGAGGCTGATGGCCATGGGAATCAGTTTCCTTTCGGGAGGCCACCGTGAGACCGGCCGGCCGTTCTCTTTCAGCCTGTGTGGCTGACAAGAACTACTGTGCCGGGCCCGGATCAAGAACAAATCCTGCATACCCGCAACACTTCCTCAGGAAAACCTCAAGACTCCCGCACTTGCCTGGTGGCTGGAAGTAGGCTTTAGCCGTGAATAAAGCGCTGGACGAGGGTCCCTTCTATCACGGCACAAAAGCCAATCTTCGGGAAGGTGATCTCCTGAGCCCCGGCTTCAGGTCGAACTATCGTCCTGAGGTCGTGATGAATCACATCTACTTCACAGCACTTCGTGACGGTGCGGGGCTGGCGGCAGAGCTCGCCGCTGGTGATGGCGAACCGCGCGTCTATGCCGTTGAGCCCACTGGCGCGTTCGAGGACGACCCGAACGTGACCGACAAGAAGTTTCCTGGCAATCCCACCCGGTCGTTTCGCAGCAGCTCCCCGCTCAAGATCATCGGTGAAGTGACCGAATGGACTCGCCTAACTCCCGAGGCGCTGCAGGAGTGGCGGGCACGATTGGCGGCAATCGTTGCGGACGAACGCGGAGAGATCATCAACTAAACGCGCTCCCCTCAACAAGCAGGTAGTGGACGCGGCTCTTTGACGTCCTCGCGATCATCGGGAATTGATGATCCGCCAGGATCGTGCACCCAGGAGAAACGCGACGGCGCTGATGACGGCAGGGACTGTGAGCCAAGCCCAGCTGCTTGTCCACCCCAACCCTATGGAGTCGGCCGAAGAGAATGCGGTGACGTTGACGAACAGGAATGTGTCGTGGGCCTCCATAGGGGTGTTTGAGTCGACGGCGGCAACCATGCCGAAGCTAAAGGCCAGGAAGAGGGCCCAGTAGAGGAGCAGTGCCAGCCCTGCGGTGATGACGCCGATGGACCATAGTGGCCGGAGGTCTCCGTCGGCGCCGTACTGCCGGGCGAGCGTCCTGGGCGACCCGAGGTCTCGAAGGCTCGATGTTGTATCCCGGGGGTCGCTGGCTAGTGCTTGCCGCAATTCCTTGACAATTGCCCGACGTTCCTTGCCTGTTAGTACGGCTTCAAGGTGCCAGTCGAGCCTGGTGAGGTACGCGTCGGTCTGTATCCGGTCTCTAAGTGACCTGCGGGGCGATGCTGCCGGTTCTACGGTGTTCATGGCTTGGCGGAGTCCTTTTCTGTGGCGTTCCGGACGGCAGAGGCTACGAGTCGCCACTGTTCCATGGCAGTTGCTTTTGCTTGTTCTCCGGCCGTTGTCAGGGCGAAGTATTTCCGTGGAGGACCGTTGGGTGATGAAACCATCCGCGTGCTGACCAGACCGTCGCGTTCAAGTCTGCTGAGGACGGGGTAGACCAGGCCGGTTGTGACCTCAAGGCCCATGGCGTCAAGCCGCTCAACCAGTTGGTACCCATAGGATTCCTCCTCCGCGATCAAGGTGAGTATTAGTAATGGCAGGACCGAGCGAACCATCTGTGCATCCTGCTGCGCCTGAATTCGGGACATAGTATTACTGAAACATTAATAGTGGTACTTCGCAAGCAACGACCGGATGTCCACCCCTCGCCAGGTAGGTAGTGCACGCTTCGCGAGCAGCAAAAGACGAGTACCGATTACTCGTGCGGCTGTTTGCCGACTCGTCTTTACTGAACCCAGCGGATCCACGCACCGGCCGTCGACCCCCCTCGTTGGCCGGAGCTGCCCCAGGATCCGCGGCAGGGGCCGGACGGCACCACCCAGAAGTGCTGTCCGGCCCTGCGCAAGCGAGCCATTGTCTCGGCGACCAAGCGTGTATATCGTTAACTATCGTTCAGTATCGTTCGCGACATACCGAGGTGAGCTTGATGCATAATTCATTCCCTGCAAACGGTTTTATGGGAAACAACCTGGACGGCATGTGGCAGGCCGTGGAGGAGTTTCGATCCCGGTTTGAAAAGCGCTCGGGCACCCGGGCGGGCCGCGGGGAGTTGAGGACGGCTATTCTGGCTCTCCTGGCTGAGCGCCCCATGCACGGCTATCAGATCATCCGTGAAATCGAAGAGCGCAGCGGTGGAAGCTGGAAGCCAAGCGCCGGCTCGGTATACCCAACACTTCAGCTGCTGGCAGATGAGGGTTTTGTCAGTACTGAGGAATCCAATGGCCGCAAAATTTACTCCCTCACCGAGGCGGGCCGCGAGGACGTTGCAAGCGCCGAAACGGCAGCGCCGTGGGAATCCGCCGGCAGCTCTTCAGGTTTCGCTGCCCTGCCCAAGGCCGGGGTGGAGCTTGCCCAAGCCGCGGCCCAAGTGGGGCGGACCGGAACTCCAAAGCAGGTGCAAGAGGCCGTGACGGTGTTGGAAGAAGCTCGTCGTCGGCTGTATTCGATCCTCGCCCGGGACTGAAGGGAGTGACGTCGCCTCGACGCGACCAGATGGATCCCATGGCTGGGGAGACCCGTGCCCGCTATCGTCGAATCCTCAGGTTTGCCGCATGGCACTTGCTGGTGACCTGGTGGTTCGAGTTGTTCCTGCCTCGTGTGGGTCTCCGGAGACTGACAGAGCGCAACCGCCCGCAGAGGATGCGGCGATTTGCCCGCCGGTTCCACAGCCTTGCTGTGGAGCTCGGTGGCTTGATGATCAAGGTGGGCCAGTTCATGTCCTCCAGGCTGGACGTGCTCCCGCCTGAGATTACGGCTGAACTGGAGGGGCTCCAGGACGAAGTGCCGCCGGTTCCGTTCCCGGCCATCAGGACCCTCGCCGAGGCGGAGCTGGGAGCGCCCTTGGAATCCGTGTTCGCTTCGATCGAGGAGGTGCCCATAGCCGCGGCATCCCTCGGGCAAGCTCACCGGGCGAAACTTCTCGCGGGCAACGCGGAGGATACTGGCCTCAGCAGCGTGGTTTTCAAAGTGCAGAGGCCGGGCATCGACACGATCGTGGACGTCGATCTGGCCGCCCTGCGACGGGTGGGCGGTTGGCTCAGCCGTATCCGCATCGTCTCAAACCGAGCCGATGTTCCGGCACTGATCAAGGAGTTTGCCCAGACCAGCCTGGAAGAGATCGACTACCTGAACGAGGCCGCAAACTCAGAGCGCTTTGCAGCCGACTTCGTTGATGACAACCGGGTGACGGTGCCGGGGGTGGTCTGGGAACGGACCACGCGCCGGGTGCTCACGCTCGAAGACGTCACCGCTATCAAGATCACGGATGCCGAGTCGCTTCGAATGGCTGGGATTGACCCGGCATCGGTTGCCCCCGTTTTTGCTTCCGTGATGTTTGACCAGTTGTTCACCAAGGGCTTCTTCCACGCCGATCCACACCCCGGCAATATCTTTGTCACCCCCGATTCCGGCTCGGCGGAACGGCAATGGAAGCTGACGTTCATCGATTTCGGCATGATGGGCGAGGTTCCGGCGAAAACCAGAAGCGGATTGCGCAAGCTCCTGATTGCCGCCGCCTCGCGGGATGGAAAAGGTCTGGTGGCCGCTATCAGCGATGTCGGTGTTCTCATGCCGTCGGCTGACACGGCCGAGCTGGAGCGGGCCATGACGCAGCTATTCGCACGCTTTGGCGGTATGGGCTTTGCCGAGCTTCGCGACGTGGACCCGCGGGAGTTCCGCGACTTTGGTGCGGAATTCGGCAACGTGATCAGATCGCTTCCGTTTCAGTTACCGGAGAATTTCCTGCTCATCATCCGCGCCATGTCACTGACGTCGGGTGTATGTAGTTCGCTGGATGCCCGGTTCAACCTGTGGGATTCGGTGGAACCGTACGCAGCACAACTGCTGCGGGATGAACGCGGCAACCTCGTCACTGACGTCGCGGGGCAGGCGTTCGACGCCGCCGCGGTCGCCTTGCGTTTACCGAAACGGCTTGATGGGCTGGTCACCAGATTCGAAGATGGAACGCTCCAAGTATCCAACCGACGGCTTGAACGCCAAATGAGCAGGCTCATCGTCTTGGCCCGGCGAGCAGTAGCTGCGGTGATCTTCGCAGCGTTGTTGGTGGCTGGCTCGGTGATTCGATCCGAGGACCTTGTGCTCGGCACCATGATGATGATCGCGTCGGCTGTTCCGCTGCTCTACGGTCTATGGCCCGGCCGCGGCAATCTATGAGCCAACTTCGTCGTCGTAGAATTGCGCTGTGACTGAGACCCCCGCACCCCATCCCGAGGCCTCCGGCAAAATGTCCGGACCCATCCTGGTAGGCGTGATGCCCGGGCAGCAGCGGGTCGTCGTCGAGCAGGCAGCGCAGGTTGCCGCTGGTGCGGGACTTCGGCTTGTTTGCGCGTACGCCGATGCCACGGTGTATCCCGTGGATGGAACCACCGGAGGGCCGGCCGCTCCCATCGACCCGGATGGTGTTGAAGGAGCCCAAGGGATACCGGAGTCATTGACGGCCAGCGTCGCCGAACAATTGGCTGGCTGGGACGTTGCATGGTCCATCGTGCCGCTTGCGGGGGAGCCGGCGCACGCCTTGGCCCGCGAGGCCGCGAGCATCGGCGCCTCCATGATCGTGGTGGGCACACGTGAGCACAAACTGACGGCCGCGATCAAGGAGCTGACGGCAGGCTCCGTGGCCCGCCGCCTTTTCCATCGCCAAGAGGTGCCGGTCCTCGTGGTCCCGGTGAACCCCCGGGTCCCGGACGACGATGACGACGACTGAGGCGAACAGGCCACTTCACCTTCACTGGGGTTTCATCGGCATCGTGGCGGCCGGCGGCGTGTTCGGTGCGCTCGCCCGGTACGGCCTTGGACTGGTGATCCCAGCCCCGGATGCCTGGCCGCTGCCTACATTGGTCATCAACCTGTCCGGCGCGTTGGCGCTGGGGGCACTGCTGGAAGGACTCTCCCGAAGGGGGCCCGACGTCGGAAGCCGCCGGGTTCTGCGGCTTGCTTTGGGGACGGGGTTCCTGGGTGCCTATACGACCTACAGCACCTTGGCTTTGGACGCAGTCCACCTGTTCATGGCGGAGGCGGCGCCCGGAGCTGCAGGGTACCTCGCAGCGAGTTTGTTTGGCGGGGCCGTGGCCACTACTGCAGGCATCTGGCTGGGTGCTTGGCATCACCGCCGCGTGACCAGGCGTTTGCCGTGACGGTGATTCTCCTTGCGCTTGCTGGAGGAGTCGGCGCAGCGGTCAGGTTCATGGTGGACGGTTTGATCCGGCAGCGCGTCAAGACTGCCTTCCCTTGGGGAACCATGCTGATCAACGTCACGGGTTCATTTGCTCTCGGGTTCCTTGCCGGACTGGTGATGCGGGGCCATGCGCCTGGGTCACTGTTCCTGATCCTGGGGACAGGTTTTTTGGGCGGGTACACCACTTTCAGTACGGCGAGCCTGGAGACCATCCGGCTGATCCAAAGTGGAAAGACGGGCCTGGCGCTCATCAACGGATTGGGCTCCATGGCAGCGAGCGTCATTTCCGCTGCGGCCGGTGTGGGTATCAGCCTGTTGCTGCCTTGAGGAGTGGCCAATCTCACCAACAAAAGTGTCTTGCCCCGCCTGTAGGATCGAGCCATGGCTAAGAAGACTTTCAATGAGCTGTTGTCCGCCCAGGTCGCCAATGAGTTTGCGGCCTCCCAGCAGTACATCGCAGTAGCTGTGTACTTTGATGGCGAAGACTTGCCGCAGCTGGCCCGTCACTTCTATCGCCAGTCACTCGAGGAGCGCAATCACGCCATGATGATGGTCCAGTACATGCTGGACCGTAACGTGCACGTGGAGATTCCAGGCATCGCACCGGTTCGCAATAACTTCACCAACGCCAAGGAACCCATCGCGCTCGCGTTGGAGCAGGAGAAGGAAGTCACCCGCAACATCGAGGAGATGTTCCGTGTTGCCCGTGCAGAGGGCGACGCCCTGGGTGAGCAGTTCATGCTGTGGTTCCTGAAGGAGCAGGTTGAGGAAGTTGCCTCGATGACCACGCTGCTGAACATCACCGAACGTGCCGAGAACCTCTTCGACATCGAGAACTACGTTGCCCGCGAAACCGTAGGCGACGGCGGAAACGACGCCAGTGCGCCCTCCGCCGCCGGCGGCGTCATCTAACAGCCCGCTTGGGGCAACTGTTTCAGGAGGCCGTTGGAAGCTTAGCTTCCAGCGGCCTCTTCGCGTTCCAGTTCGTCGTCCGGATGAGAACGGCTGAGCAGGGATAGGCGGCTGGCGATGCGCGCGAGATCCACGGGCAGAACGCTCCCGCTCCCCTCAACGTCCCAGTCAAGGGGGCCGGAGCCGATCAGGAACAAGGTGACGTCCTGGTCGTAGAGCACATCCACCACGTTGCTGAACCGCTGCCAAGCGGGCGCGGATGCTGCGTCACCGTCTACCGGCGACGGAACGTCGTCAATGACCCACGTGCTGAACATTTCGGCCAAGGCCAGAAAGTCCGGCGTCGAGGTCAACCCACCACACAGTTCATCAAATCCAACCCACAGAAGGTCCGGGTCCGAGTTCTTGACCACGATCGGCTGGGTTGTGGGCTGCACAACGCGGCCTTGGGACGACGTCGGCCGGAACAGGCCGAGGCGCCCCAGCTGTCCGGGTGCGCCGGGGGAGATGATGCGTCCTGATCGGAACGCCCCGGTGCCGGGGGAAGGGTGTGTTCCAGCGGCCGGATAGCGGCGAAAATCCGAGCCACCGCTGATTTCCACCACGTCCATCATGTCCTTGATGGCCTCGATGGTGGGCAGGAAATGCTCATGCCAGAGGGGATTGGGCAGGAGGTCATCCGGCGCGTAATTGGAGGTGACCACCAGGGAAACCCGGCGCTGCGCGGCGGTCCGGAGCAGGTGGGAAATGAACATGCCGTCGCCGATGTCGTGGACGTGGAACTCGTCGAAGAACAACACGTCAACATCGCTGAGCACGGCGTCCACCGACTGCTGGATCGCCGTGCCGTTGCCTGACTCCAACCCATGGGTGCCGCCATGAAGCCTGCGAAAGAAATCGTGGAAGTGGACACGCCGTTTCCGTGCCTCCAGCCGCACGTAGAAGCTGTCCATCAGCCACGTTTTTCCGCGGCCAACGGGTCCGTGGAGATAGAGGCTTCGTGGCAGCTTTCGGGGTAGCGCCCGACGGCGACCGGTCAGCTGGGCACCAAAGGTTGCCAACCGCTCGGCTGCTAGCCGCTGACTGGGTTCAAGCTCAAAACCTGACCGGCTGGCGTAGAGCGCCATGCCCTCAAGCAAAGTCCTCACGGTGTCCCGCTGACCTCGGGGACGTCCCAAGGATGGCGTCACAGCCAGCCTTTGCGCTTGAAAATGAGGTACATCAGCAGCGCTGCCCCGAACATCAGCCCCACCGCGAGGGGATAACCGAAGTCCCAGTGCAGCTCAGGCATATGGTCGAAGTTCATTCCATAGACACCGGCCACGAAGGACGGCGCGAAGAGAATGGCAGCCCATGACGAGATCTTCTTGACCTGCTCGTTCTGGGCGGCACTGGCCTCATTCTGGCGGTTTGCGGTCAGTGTGCCATCCAGGGTGAGGGCGTTCTGCAACAGGTCCCGAAAGGAATTCACGCGGGAGATGACGCGCTGCACGTGGTCCTCCACGTCGCGGAGGGAACGCTGCAATTCAATATCGACGCCATACTTTTCGAACCCCTTCTCCAGAAGCGCCATCATGTCCGGGAGGGGCTGGATGGCACGCTGGAACTGGATCACTTCACGGGAGAGCTCGTAGATGCGACGCGACACAGTGCTGTCGCCGCTGAAGAGCTGATCTTCGATCTCATCGATGTCGTTTTCAAGACCTGCCACTACGGGGGCGTAGTCATCCACCACCTGGTCCAGGAGAGCGTAGAGCACGGCTTCAGGCCCATGGCAGAGAAGGTCGGGACGTGTCTCCAGCCGGTGTCGGACGCGGGCCACGCCACCTGTTTCGGCATGCCGGATGGTCACCACAAAGTTTGGTCCGGTGAAGACGTGGAGTTCGCCGAACTCCACCGTTTCGGTCTCGTCGAGGTAGCGGGCGGGCCGGAGGACCGTGAAGAGGTTGTGGTCGTAGCGCTCCAGCTTGGGCCGCTGGTGCGCTGAAACGGCGTCCTCCACGGCGAGTTCGTGAAGCCCGAACTCCTGGGCAACTGCGGCCATCTCTTCCCTGGTGGGACGATACAGCCCGATCCACGCCATGCCGCCGTGTTCCGATAGCGTCTCAAACGTCTGTTCGAGGTTTTGAGGGGTGGCAGTGCGGACGCCGTCCACATATACGGCGTTATCGATGATGGTCACTGGTTGAACGCTACTGCATGGCTCCGAGGATGGCGCCCGCGATGGTCATTGCCAGGAGATCGTGGCCGGAGTCGATGAGCGTCACTGCCGTTGGCCGCCCGGCGAAGCCGTTATGAATGACATGGCCGCCGGCACGGAAGACGAGAGCAAGGATCAGGGCAAAGAGTCCTCCGGCAACAAGGGTATTGAGTTCCAGGGCGCTGATAAGGACAGCTAGGAGGATGCTGGTCGCGGCCGCTGCCACCATCATGGGAACCCAGATGCCTGCTCCGCCTTCGATGTTCTTGAGGTCTTCTTCGGTTTTGCCGATTGCCTGCATCCATCTGCGGCCAAGCACGGCCGGCATGTACCAGACGAAGCCGATCACCATGGATGAAACGAAAGCCAGAAGTACGGCGAGCCAGTTGATCTGGGAGATGTGTGAGAGCCAATCCATGCCTAAAAGCCTAGTGTGTTCAGGCCTCCGGTCCGCCGCTTCGGCCTTCCTGCCTGGTCCGTGTTGGAGTTGCCGCCATCCTGCCGATAAGCGGCTCGGTGCGGTAGGGGATATGGGTGTGCAGGGCCAGCACGGTTTCGGTCCGGATGACTCCCTTGGTGCGGAGCACCGAGCGCAAGGCTGACTGCAGGTTGTGGGTATCCGTTGCTACTACCCGGCACCACAGGTCACCGCGACCGGAAATCTCGTGGACTTCCAACACCTGGGGGATCAGGCGCAAGGCGCCAATAACGCCGTCGAGTTCGCGGTGGGTGACTTCAATCGTGACGAAGGCGACGACGTCGTAGCCCACCTTCTCGAGGTCCACTTCCCGTCCGGCTGCATGAAGCACCCCGGACCGGAGAAGGCGTTTGACCCTGCTTTGAGCCGTGTTGCGCGCTATGCCCAGTTCGTCGCTCAACTCGGCGATCTGGATCCGGGGATCTTTGATGAGTTCCAAAAGGATCTTCAGGTCCATGGGGTCAAGGGTGTTCAAATGGTCACTCCAGCTCACTTGGCTCTCACTACTTTGAGTATTTTGCTCAATTCTTGCATCCTTATCGCTCTTTGAGATCAGCGCCATTGCATTCTGTTGCCATCACTAATAGGCGGGGCTGCGCTTCCCACAAGGAAACCTGCAGCCCGGCCACCGAGCCCGAAGGCAATGAAATGACTGTCTTGAGCGAACTCCGCATGCGTCCGGCTACCGCCGATCGCTGGGGATGGGACGCCTCCACCACCGCCAGGCTGGTCCTGGCCGGGGTTGTGATCTTTACGCTGCTGGTCGGCGCCAATCTCGCCACACCGCTGTATCCCTTGCTCCAATCCCGGCTGGGCATGTCCTCGCTGGGCGTCACTGTTGGCTTTTCGAGCTACGTCCTTGCTTTGATAGTGGTTCTCATGGTGGCAGGTCATTGGTCGGACCACATCGGGCGGAGGGCAGCACTGGTCCTTGCTGTGCTGGTCGGCTTGGTAGGCGGGGTGATCTTCGCGAACGCGGATTCGCTGGTGTCGTTGTCCCTGGGCCGGGCACTGCAGGGCGTGGCCGTTGGACTCGCCACGGGAGCCAGCTCCGCCGCGCTGCGCGAACTGCTTCCCCAACGGCCCGACTGGGCCTCCCGTTTTACGCTGCTTTCCTCAGCCGGAGGTGTAGCGGCCGGTCCGGCAATCGGTGGCGTCCTGTCGCTTTTGCCGGACCCCACGCGTACTCCGTACTACGTCCATTCGGCAGTCTTGATAGCGGCCCTTATTCCCCTGTGGCTCCTCAAGGCCAGGCCTGCCATCGCTCCGGCGGAAGGCCCGAAACCCCTCAAGGTCCTTGCCCCCAGGAGGCCATCCATCTCACGGGATGCCCGCGGAGCATTCTGGATGGCTGCCACCACCGGGTTCCTCAGCTTCTCGGTGTTCGGCTTCTGCCTGTCCTTGGCGCCGGGCTATTTCGCCGGCGTGGTCCACGCAGATTCCAGGCCCCTGATCGGCGTCCTTGCCGGCCTCACTCTGGGGGCCTCAGCCTTGAGCCAGCTACTGGGTGCCCGCGGACGCTTCGTTGTTCCTGTTTCCCTTGGCGTGCTGGGTGTCTCCGTGGTTCTGCTGGGGGCCGCGGCAGCGTGGTCCAGCCCGTGGCTGTTGGTGACTGCCTGCATCACGGCCGGGGCAGGTCAAGGCATTGCCTTCCGGCAGGTCTTCAACGAGGTTGCCGGCAAGGTGGAAGCGGCACGACACGCCCAAGTCATCAGCACCGTCTACGTCATCACCTACTTGGGCAGCGCTGTTCCGGTGATTGGGCTGGGACTGGCTGTCACGGCACTCGGCCTGCAGACCGCCGTCGTGGTTTTCACCGCTTTGTGCGGCATGGCAGCCCTGATGCTCGCGGCAGTGTCTCTTCGGAAGTCCTTGCGGGGCTGAAAGCCGCTTACTCCGGCAACGGACCCCGGTTGCCGGGAATGTGCTGAAAGACCATGGTGGTTTCGGTGTGACCGACCACGGGGTCGGTGGCGAGGTTGTCCAGGAGCCAGTTGCGGAGGTCGTCCGTGTTGGCCACAGCAATATGGAGAAGGTAATCCACTGAGCCGGTGGTGTGGAACGTGGAAATGACCGCCGGAAGCTTGGGGACGCGCGCCGTGAAGCGGTCAATCTGGTCCCGGTCATGGGCGCGGAGGCGGACCGCAATGAGGGCCTGAACAGAGCGGCCTATTGCCGGCAGGCTCAACACAGCCTCGAAGCCCTCAATGATCCCGCGTTCGGAGAGGGCCCTGGTGCGCATCAGGGCCGTGGAGGGGGCGATCCCCACGAGTTCGGCCAATTGCTTGTTGGATATGCGGGCGTCGTCCACCAACGCTGCGAGAATCCGTTCATCGATCGCGTCCAGCGGCTCTGCGCTGCCCGTGGTTGACCGAACATTCTTCGTGGGGTTGCTCACGGATCCTCCTGAAATTGCCTTTGAACCATCTTATGCGGTCAATTCTTCAGGTGACTATGGTTTCGCGGGCGAGCGATGTGCTCGCCGCCGGTCCAATCGCTGGAGCGGTTCGCTGAGGAGCATCAACAGCAGGGGCCAGTTTCCTGCGCCGGGAATGACAACGGCCAGAACGAGTGCAGCAAGGAAGAGCCCGGAAACGATCCAACTCGCCCGAATGCCCATCACGGCGTCATCGTCGGCCATGTCGTGGAGGTCAGGGTGGGACCGGAGATAGATGCGGGCCAGAAGAAGCATCAGGCTGGTGGCGCACAAGGTTCCTATGTAGACGAGTGGCTGTGCCCAGTCGGACTCCATCTGGGTGGAGAGTGATGTGGCCACGGGCATCACCACAATGGTGAACATCCATGCCACCGTCAGCCACAGCAAGCCCCCGTCAACGCGCTTGACGCTGCGAAACAACTTGTGGTGGTGCACCCAGAACACTGCGATGAGGATGAAGCTGAGGGCAAAACCGAGCAAGGCATACTGTTCCTCGGCCAACCACTCAGCCGTTGTGCCGTCATGGTCGGCAAGTTCTCCCACGCTTTCCATGAGAGGCAAGATCAACAACGTCAAAGCAATCGCCACCACGGCATCCGTAAACGCCTGCAAACGCTCCGGCGACGACAGCTCCCGGCTTTTCGTGACCTGTGTCATGCCTCCGATTCTAGGGGCAGTCCTGGCGAAATCAGCGGGAGTGGCGCGGTGATCGGTGAACTATCAAGGTAACTGCTGCCGTCGTGCATGACAGCGCGATCACGCTCAATGCCAAAGCCGGCCAGCCAAATGCCTGAAAGGCAAGACCGCCCGCCCAACCGATGACGCTGGAACCCAGGTAATAGGACAGGTTGTACAAGGACGCTGCTTGCGCGCGGCCTGTTGTGGCGATGGCTCCTGTCCATCCCGAACCAACGCTATGGGCGGCGAAGAAGCCGCCTGTGAAGATCACCAGTCCGGCCAGGGTGGCTGCCAGGTTCTCCACCAACGTCATTGCCAAACCTGCCGACATGATGGCGATACCCGCCACCAGGACGTTCCGCCGGCCAAACCTGGTGGTCAAGCCCGCTGCCCAGCGCGAACTGACCGTTCCGGACAAATACGCCAGGAAAATAAGGCTGACAACGGTGGCAGGAAGCCCAAAGGGTTCTGCATGCAAACGGAATCCGAGGTAGTTGTAGACGGCCACGAAGCCACCCATGAGCAGGAACGCCTGCAAATACAGGGATAGCAGCTTGGGATTGCTGGAATGCCCACCCAGAGTCCGGAGAGCTCCGCGAAATCCCAAGGCAGGGGCTGGGCTGAATCGACGTTGCTTGGGAACAAGCACCAGGAACAAGACAGCTGAGAGCGTGGCCAGCAGGGACACCGCCAGGGCTGCGGCACGCCATCCCCAAAGCTCTCCAACGGGCCCGGCCACCAGGCGCCCAGCCAATCCGCCCAGGGTAGTTCCGGCAACATAGGTTCCGGCTGCGAGGGCTGTGTGGACTTTGGTGACTTCCTCATTGAGATACGCGATGGCGATTGCGGGGATGCCGCCCAAAGCCATGCCTTCCAGGGTCCGGAGTCCCAACAGCACGGGCACGGTGGGCGCAAGTGGCACCAATAATCCCAACAACGTGGCGATGGCAATGCCAAGGGCCATGGCGCGGACCCGGCCAATCCTGTCCGCCAGGAAAGACCATGGAAGCACAGTGGCAGCCAGGCCCACAGTGGCAAGGGAAATGCTCAACGCGGCTTCGGCTGCCGTGATCTGCAGGTCAGCTGCCATGAGCGGTAGAACGGCCTGGGTGGAGTACAACTGCGCGAAAGTAGCAACACCGGCAAGGGCCAATGCTGCCAGGACGCGGCTGTAGCCGCGCGAGCCCTTGGCATGGCCGTCCCAGGAATCGGTACTGGTCACGGAGATTGCTTTGCTCACCGAGCCAGATTAGGACGGAGTGAATTCCTTATTCCAATGCATAGGTCATCTACGATTGATGCAGATACGCATGAATCAGCAACGAAGGAATGCAGTGGAGCCGGATCACCAACAACTCATTCAGCTCCTCCCGTTGCTGCCCGTCCTTGCTGAACTTGGCCGCACGGAACACATGACTGAAACCGCGGAGATCCTCGGCGTTCCACAGTCAACAGTGAGCCGGGCCGTGGCCAGGGCAAGCGCCATTGTGGGCATGGACCTGCTGATCCGGGATGGTCGGGGCATCCGCCTGACCCCTGCAGCCAGGACTCTGTTGCCCTACATCGAGGCAGCACTGCAGGATTTTCAGGCCGGGTTGGACAGGGTACGGCACGAATCGGACGTGGTCCGGGGGCGAATCGGGGTCTCCTTCCAACACACCTTCGGTGAAGCGACGCTGCCCCTTCTCATCAGCGCCTTCCGCGGCCGCCACCCCCACGCAGTTTTCGAACTTTGGCAGGGTCCCCGGGACGATTGCCTGGCGCAACTGGCCAACGGGGACATGGACTTTGCTTTGACAGCACCCATCGCTCCGGAGGGGCGGGGTATTCACGCCATGCCGCTTTACCGTGAACCCTTGCGGGCAGTGCTGCACTACAGACATCCCCTGGCGGAACGGTCCAGCGTGCACCTCTCCGAGCTCCGCCACGAGCCCTACATCACCCTGCCCGAGGGCGTGGGCTTGCGGGCGCTAGGGGAGGCGCTGCTCCGGGAAGCGGGCTTCCGTCCCCGGATTGCCTTTGAAGTCCAGGAGTCCACCTCGGCCCGTGGCCTGATCTCCGCTGGGCTGGGGTTCAGCATCCTGCCACCGGCAGGGCCCGGATCAGGGACAGGGCAGTTCCTTCCGGAGGCCGAGCTAGGGCTGGTCGAAGTAGCCATCGAATCGGACTTGGCATTCCGGCAGATCGGTATCGCCTGGCGGGAGCGAAGCTTTGAGCCTGACGCCGTGAGGCTTTTCCGCGAACTCGTGGCCACTGAGGGCGGGGAATTGCTCGCCGAACTTGTCAGAGCCCGTTCAGGAACTCCCTGACCACGTCCCTCGCGGATCCTGCTCTGGCCTGCTGCCAGCCTGTCCCGGCCCATAAGTTGAGGCGGTGAGGATCTCCGGCAGCAGATGCTGCACCCCGGACAGGGCTGGTGAGATGGTGGATTGCGGGATAGCCTTCCGGCGCGTCCCGGTGGTCCCGGACGAATTCGTTCACCAGGGAACGTGCCCATCGTCCCGTGAAAGCGCGGGTCATGGCCGTCTCCGTAAATGCGGGATCGCCCAGCGCGTCCTTGTGAGGCTTCCGAGCACCGCTCTCTTCCGTGCGCACCAAGGCGGTACCCACCTGCGCGGCCTCGGCACCCGCTGCCAGCACGTCACGCAGCGCGGAGTTGTCCATGATGGCGCCTGCCGCAATGAGCGGAAGTCCGACGGCGCCACGCACCTGGGCCACCAACTCCGCCGTTGTACGGGCTGCTGGTCCCGGCCGTACAGGTAGGAAAGCTGCTGTGTGGCCGCCCGCGGAACTGTGCTGCACCGCAAGGGCGTCAGGACCTTCCTCCGCAGCACCCAGAGCTTCTTCAACACTGGTGACGCTGGAAATAACCCGGCTTCCCGCCTTCCGCAGGGCATCGACCACCGACTTTCCCGGGAGGCCAAACGCGAAGCTCACAAACTCCACGGGGTCGGCCAGCAAAGCATCGATCTTGTCCTGCCATGCGTCGTCGTCATCAAGCCGAAGGGGAGGAAGGGTCACGCCGTAGCGGGCTGCCTCGGGTTCCAATTCGGCACGGTATGCCTCAATCTGCGCCTGTGCTTCTGGACGTGGCGGGAGCTGACGGGCATCTGGTACAAAAATATTCATGCCGAACGGAACGTTGAGTTCCCGCGTGGCAGCCATTTCGGCAACCATGGCTTCGGTGCTCTTGTAGCCGGCGGCTATGAATCCCAGCCCGCCACCCTCATGAACTGCCTTCACCAACGCCGGCGTGGACGTTCCTCCTGCCATGGGAGCTGCAATAAACGGTGTACCAAAAAAGGATTCGGGCATGTGCGGTTTCTCCTCCGGACGCTCCAAGCTAGTCTTTCACGGTGAACAATCCTGACTCTGCCCAGCATTCCCACGTCCCTCCGGAAGTCGTGAGCGGCACCGTCATAGGGCTCGACATCGGCGGTACGAAAACCCGCGGCGTGCGGTTCCACAATGGGTCGCCAATTCGTGACGAGAGCGCTGGCAGCTCCAATGTCCAGAACGTTAGCCGTGAGGTGGCCGCGGCCAACCTTGCTGAGCTGTTCGGGAAGATCGGTGGCGGCCACATAGACCAGGTGTACGCCGGCGCCGGCGGGATTGATACCGACGAAGACGCCCAGGCGCTCGCTGACCTCATTGCGCCCCATGCGCCCGGTGCGCGCATCACCGTGGTCCACGATTCTCGCCTTCTGTTGGCGGCAGGGGGAGCAAGCACGGGCGTCGCAGTCATCGCCGGCACCGGCTCAGCCGCGTGGGGCAGGAACGACGCCGGCGAGGAAGCCCGCGCAGGCGGCTGGGGGTATCTCCTGGGCGACGAAGGAAGCGGTTACTGGCTGGGGCGCGAGGCAGTGCGCCACAGCCTGCGCCGGATGAACCAAGGCTTGGAGGCTGATCAGCTCAGCCGTGCACTGTTGGATTCCGTAGGTGTTGAAGAGCCCGGCAAGCTGATAGCACTGTTCCATTCACCGGACACCGGCCGCCGCTACTGGGCGCAACAGGCCCGGCTGGTGGTGGAAGCGGCCGATTCTGGCGACGAAGTCAGCGCAGCCCTCGTGGAGCAGGCGGGCCGGGACCTGGCTGACCTCGCTGAACAGGCCGTCCGCCAATTGGGACTCGACGGTCCGGTGATCCTCGGAAGCGGACTCGGCATGAACGTCCCCCGGCTTCAGGAAGCGTTCAAAGCCAAGCTGGCCGAAACCGGGATCACTGATGTGCGCATTCTTCAGCAGGACCCCGTGTTCGGTGTTCCCCGGCTCGTAGCGGAACAGCGACGTTAGTGGAGTTTTTGTACAGCTAACGCCCTCAAAATGGCCTCTTAGGGGCGTTAGCTGTACAAAACTTAGCCGCGGGTTCGTGGGCGGAGCTTCACGCCCGGCAGGGGCGGGGCGGGAATGCGTCCGGCCTCCGGCCCTGCGTCAGGACCATGACCGGGAACGAAGCCAAAGCGTGAGGTGGCGGCAGCGTCGTCGTCGAGCAGTCCTTCGGCTTCCCATTCCCCGCGCGCCTTTTCCACTTCCTCGTGCGTCCTGCCCACGAAGTTCCACCACATGAGCAGGTCTTCGCCGAACGGTTCGCCACCGAGGAGCATGAAGCGGGTTTCCGGCCGCGCTTGGACGGCAAGGCTGGACCGGCCGGCGCCCAGGTAGGCCAGCGGTCCGGCCTCGATCTCCTGGTCATCGATCACAAGGTGCCCATCAAGGACCAGTACGGCATGCTCAAAGTCCGGCCGCAGCGGTAGTTCAAGGGCTCCCGTGCCGGTGATGTCCGCTCCAACAATGGGGCTGAACATGGTGGCAGGGGAGCGCTGGCCGGCAAATTCTCCCACCATCACGGTGGCCCTGAAGCCTTCGCCCAAGGCCACCGGCAGCTCCTTCACTTGTTCGAAAGAGGGCGCGCGGTGCCTGTGCTCCTCCGGTAGGGCAACCCACAGTTGGAGCCCACGGGACATGGGAATTTCTTCCACCAAGGCAGCGGACCCGCCGTCGGCGCTGGCCGCCAGGACCGAGAATTCAGAGTGTGAAATGCCGTGGCCTGCGGTCATGATGTTCAGCTCACCCGGCTGGACCACAACATCGCTGCCCACGCTATCGCGGTGCCGTACGGATCCTTCCAGGGGCCAGGTGACGGTTTGAAGACCGCAATGCGGGTGGGGGAGTACGCTCATGGCCACCCTGTCCGGACCGAAGCTGTCCAGAAAGCACCAGGCGCCCACGGTCGGCAGACCTCGCTGGGGCAGCGTCCTCATGACGTTCATGGCCCGCACACCGCCCAAAGGGACCTCGCGCTCGGGCCACAGCTGAACGCAGGGACCTTGACCTTCCGGCGCTGCGGGGCAGACTTCCTGTGCGGGAGAAGTGTCAAGATTGGTCATGCGATCATCACCTGTGCATAAATGTTGGAAATTGAGCTAATCTGTTCCGTGTGAACAACGCCCTGCTGAGCTACCACGACGCCGTCCTTTACCGTTCGGGTGAACCGTATCGCATCCTCGCCGGAGCCATCCACTACTTCCGCGTTCACCCGGCCCTCTGGCAGGACCGGCTGCGTCGACTCAAAGCCATGGGCGCCAACACGGTGGACACGTACGTTGCTTGGAACTTCCACCAGCCTAAACGCGATCAGGCGCCGGACTTCAGTGACTGGCGGGATTTGGGCCGTTTCATAGACCTCGCAGCCGAGGAAGGGCTGGACGTCATAGTCCGCCCCGGACCCTACATCTGCGCCGAGTGGGACAACGGCGGCTTCCCCGCCTGGCTGACCGGCATTCCCGGCATCGGCCTGCGCTGCATGGACCCGGTGTTCACCGCTGCAATCGAAGAGTGGTTCCATCACCTCCTCCCGATCGTCGCCTCGCGGCAGGCGTCCGTGGGCGGTCCGGTAGTGGCCGTGCAAATTGAAAACGAATACGGCAGCTACGGCGATGACCACGAGTACATCCGTTGGAACCGGAGGGTCTTGGAGGAGCACGGCATCACTGAACTCCTTTTCACAGCCGACGGCGGCACGGACTACTTCCTCGACGGCGGTTCCATCGAGGGAACCTGGGCGACGGCAACGCTGGGAAGCCGGGGCGACGAAGCCGTGGCCACATGGCAGCGACGCCGGCCCGGCGAGCCGTTCTTCAACGTCGAGTTCTGGGGCGGCTGGTTCGATCACTGGGGCGAACACCATCACCGCCGCGACGCAGAGGACGCTGCGGTTGAAGCGCGGAAGATGCTGGACCTTGGGGGATCGATCTGCGCCTACATGGCCCACGGGGGGACCAATTTTGGCCTGGGATCCGGCAGCAATCACGACGGCACCAAGCTCCAGCCGACTGTCACCAGTTACGACTCCGATGCGCCCATTGCAGAGAATGGCGCGCTGACTGCCAAGTTCCATGCCTTCCGCAAGGAGTTCTACCGCGCGCAAGGAATCGAAGAGCCGCCCGGCCTGCCCGCTGAGTTACTGGCTGACGCTCCCGTGCTGCCCGCCCAGTCCTTGCCCCTGAGCGATGGTCCGGACCTGTTGGAGTTGGTGCGCTCCGCCGGAACGCCGATCACCAGCGTCAAGCCACTTGGCTTCGAACAGCTGGGACTCGACGCCGGCATGGTCCTCTATGCCTCCGAAGCCATCCTTCCCGGTCGGGCCGATGCTCCCACGGAGAGCCGGTTGAAGATCACCGGACTCAACGACCGTGCCTACGTTTGGGTGGACGGCACCTTTGCCGGGGTCCTGGATGACGTCACTGGAGCGGAGGGCCTCGCCGTTACAGGAACTGGCGTCGCCGTCAAGCTGGAAATCCTGGTGGAGAACCTGGGCCGCATCAACTACGGCCCCCTGACGGGACACGGCAAGGGAATTCTGGGCGGTGTCCTCGTCAACCAGCGCTACACCTTCCACTGGACGCAGACCCCCGTGGCGCTCGCCGACTGGAAGCTTGAAGACTTGGAAGGCTTGGCAGGAGCCGACTTTGAGGTGGACGAGCCGGCCGATACCTACATTGCCTTGCCGGATTCCGGAAAAGGCTTCGTCTGGCTCAACGGGTTCCTCCTGGGCCGCTACTGGGAGAAGGGGCCGCAGGTCACTCTCTATGCTCCGGCTCCACTGCTGGACTCCGGCCGCAACAGCATTAAGGTGCTGGAACTCGTGAAGCCCGGCGGCGTCGTCGAACTCCGCGAAGTGCCGGATCTGGGTCCCGAAGAAGCGGGTCCCATCGAGGCCGCCGAACTTCCCTAGCGCTCGACGCAAGGAATTATGCTGACTCCATGACCCTGCAGTTCGATACCCGCCCAGCCGCTTACGCCGTGATTGTCCAGGAAGAGAAGATCCTGCTGGCGTATTGGAAGCAGGACGGCAAAGAAGGCTGGACGCTGCCGGGCGGAGGCTTGGATCTGGCAGAACATCCTGTGGATGGTTGCAGGCGTGAGGTCTTTGAGGAAACCGGATACGAAGCCCGGATTGACCGAATGTTGGGTATCGACGTCGGTCACTGGCCGGGCGAGATCCGCGCCGACGGTTCGGTGAAGGATTTTCAAGCCCTCAGGCTGGTCTACGAGGCCACGGTCGTGGGCGGCGAACTTACACATGAGGTGGATGGCAGCACCACCCACGCAGCATGGATCCCGCTGGAGGACATACAGAACCTCAACCGCGTCTCCTTGGTGGATACGGCACTCCGCTTGCGCCAGGAGCGTCCTGCCGACGGAAAGCTAAGATAAAGGCCTAGCCAAGAGCACTTCTTCTTGGCTACGCTGAACATCGTTGCCGGCTCTCCAGTTGCCGGCCCGGATGCCGAGGAGGTGGATTTGATGATTGCCCAGACCTTACGCGCCCTGCACTCAGTTGCGGCGCGCCGTCATCAGCCCACCATTCCTGCCCCGGTATCAGCCTGCCAAAACTAGGCGGCCGGGCCTCAACAGAGGCATTTCATTGAACACTTACGCTTCTTCAAGCGACCCTTCCTTCAGTTCAACCAAGCAACGTCCCACCCAGGAATTCGTTGGACCAGTGGAGTACGGCTTCACAGACAAAACCGCGGAGCTTTTCCGTGCCAACACAGCGCCGGATGCCCAGGACGCAGCCATTCCCGGCCGCGTAGTGCGCCTTGACCGGAACCGGGTGCTCGTAGCCTCGGCCGTAGGGCAACTGCATCTGCCCTACCCAACCCATGGCCTGGTACCCGCGACGGGGGACTGGGTATGGCTCGGCCACAACAGCGCCGGTGAGCCCGCCGTCGTCGAGGTCCTTCCCCGGCATTCAGCGCTGAGCCGTAAGCGCGCGTTTGAAGCCTCTTCGGAGGAGCAGATTCTGGGCAGCAACATCGACATTGTGGCTGTAGTGGTCCCCGTGGATCGTCCGCTGACCCACAATCGGCTTGAACGGACGTTGGTGGCTGCGTGGGATTCCGGTGCTACTCCACTTGTGGTCATCACCAAAGCCGACCTCGCCCACCTCGCGGACGACGTTGTGGGGGAGGTGATCCTGCAGGCCGCAGGCGTGGATGTTGTCACCACCTCCGCGGAGCAGGGTGACGGCCTCGAGGAACTGATGCAGCACATTCCCCAAGGTGCAACGCTGGTGTTGCTGGGTCCCTCCGGTGCCGGGAAATCAACGCTCATTAATGCCCTCGCGGGGCGGGACGTCCAACAGACAGGCGCGGTGCGGGCCGGTGACGGCAAGGGCAAACACACCACCACCTCCAGGGAGCTGGTGCCTTTGACCGGTGGCGCGGTGCTGATGGACACGCCGGGAGTCCGCGGCTTCGGGCTCTTCGACGCAGATGAGGGAATGGAGGAAATGTTCGGCGACCTTGAGGAACTTTTCTCCAAGTGCCGGTTCACGGACTGTGCGCATCAGGCAGAGCCGGGATGCGCAGTTCAGGAGGCGCTCGCGGAGGAAACCCTCGATCCCCGGCGTTGGGCCAGCTACCTCAAGCTGCAACGCGAACTGGCAGCCTTGGCCAGGAAACATGATGCTGCTGCCCGTCGGGCGTATCAGCGCGAATGGCACCAAAAGGTGATGTCGGCGGAGCGGGGCCAGCGCGCTGCGGAGCGATACCGGCACGATCAAGCCGAGGAACGGGCGGCGAAGAGCGGCAAGAGACGTAAACGCTGAACATTGCCGATTCATTACGGAACTCGTGGCGGCGCTGACATCGTAGGTGGTGCTGGCTACGCTGGGTGAAGATTGCTTTGCAGCCAAGTAATAAGAGTGCATATGATCATCTGGCTCTACCGATGTTCTCCACCACAGATAGGTAAGCCCTGGTATGGCCGAAGCCATGATTGAGTTCAAGAGCGTTACCAAGCAATACCAAGGCGGGCAACCGGCGGTGGATGCCCTCACCATGTCCATCGACAAGGGCGCCATCACCGTGTTCGTCGGCCCCTCGGGCTGCGGCAAGACAACTTCCCTGCGCATGATCAACCGGATGGTGGAGCCCACCAGCGGAACCATCACTGTTGCTGGAGAAGATGTCTCGCAGGTTCCCGCGGCCAAGCTGCGCCGTTCCATGGGTTACGTCATGCAGTCCTCGGGCCTGCTGCCGCACCGCTCCGTCCTGGACAACATCGCCACGGTGCCGCGGCTCAACGGCGTTCCCAAGGCGGCGGCGCGGAAACGCGCTGCGGAACTGCTCGACGTCGTCGGGTTGGCTTCTGTCCTGGGCAAAAGGTACCCGTCCCAACTCTCAGGTGGTCAGCAGCAGCGTGTCGGGGTGGCCCGGGCGCTCGCTGCTGATCCGCCGGTGCTGCTGATGGACGAACCTTTCAGTGCCGTGGATCCTGTGGTCCGTGATGAACTGCAGCAGGAACTCCTGCGCCTGCAGCGGGAGCTGGCCAAAACCATCGTGTTTGTCACCCACGACATCGACGAAGCCACGGTTCTTGGCGACAAAGTGGCTGTTTTCGCCGTCGGGGGGAAGCTGGCGCAGTACTCGGCTCCGGAAGAGATTCTTCGAGCACCCGCCAATGACTTTGTGGCTTCCTTCGTGGGTCGCGATCGCGGCTTCCGGCACCTTGCTTTCAACGCCGCAGACGCCGTGACCTTGCACCCGGTGGCCATGGTGAGTCCCTCCGATGGCCAGCATGCGGGCCGGCAATCGGGGGAGTGGGCACTGGTGGTGGATGGCGACTCGCGTCCACTGGGGTGGTCTTCGCCACGCGATGGTGCCGGGTTGATCCCCGGGGGTTCGCTTTTCCGCAAGGGAGACACGTTGCGGCGCGCGTTGGACGCGGCGTTGTCGTCGCCGTCGGGCCTTGGCGTTGCGGTGGACGACGACGGCCGGGTGGCCGGCGTCCTGAAGGCGCCGGAAGTTCTGGCACTGATCGAAGAAGTCCGCCACCACAGGGAGGACCCCAACTGATGGAGTGGTTCCTTGCCAACAGTGGCATGGTCCTGGGACTGGCCGGTCAACACATGGTGCTGGCCATCATCCCCATGATCCTGGGCCTGCTGATTTCGGTTCCGCTGGCCCAACTGGCCAGACGCAACAGCGCCCTCAGGTCAGTGGTGGCAACAGCCACGTCATTGCTCTACACCATTCCGTCATTGGCCCTGTTCATTATTCTTCCCACGATCCTTGGCACCCGGATCCTGGATCCCCTGAACGTGGTGGTGGCGCTGACCATCTATGCGGTGGCCCTGTTGGTCCGTGCCGCGATGGACGCCTTCGACTCCGTGGACGACGACCTCCGGAACGCTGCGGTGGCCATGGGCTTCAAACCCCTGGCGCGCTTCTTCCAGGTGGACCTTCCGTTGTCTTTGCCGGTGCTCTTTGCCGGACTTCGAGTGGTTTCGGTCAGCAATATTTCCCTGGTGAGCGTGGCGGCACTTCTGGGAGTAGGCAACCTTGGTGTCCTGTTTACGGATGGACTCCAGCGCACGTTCATTACCGAAGTGGTGGTGGGCATCATCGCCATTCTGGTGCTGGCACTGTTGATGGATGCAGTCCTGGTGGTCTTGGAGCGGCTGTTGACTCCGTGGACCAGGGCGGCGGGTGGAAAGTCGTCGCGCCCGGACACCAACGCCCTTCTGACTGAGCCCAAGGCCGGATCTGCGGTATCCGCAGCGGGACTCCGCCCGGACCCGGGAGCGTCCGCATGAACATCTTTGCTGAAACCATCGCCTGGCTGATCAACCCCAAGAACTGGACCGGGACCGGAGGAATCCCCACCCGTTTGCTGGAGCACCTGCAGTACAGCGGCCTGGTCCTGCTGATCGCCGCAGTCATTGCAGTGCCCATCGGCCTTTACATCGGGCACACCGGCCGTGGCCGCGTGGTTGCGGTTGCCGTGGCCGGCGCTTTACGTGCCCTCCCGACACTCGGCTTGCTGGTCCTCTTTGCCTTGCTGGCCGGCAGCGGCCTGATGCCTCCCGTGTGGGCGCTGGTCATCCTCACAGTGCCACCGCTTCTGGCCGGGACCTATGCCGGCATTTCCAGCGTAGAAGCCACCGTGGTTGACGCTGCCCGTGCCATGGGCATGACCGAACTCCAAATCCTGTTCCGGGTGGAAGTGCCCAACGGACTGCAGGTGATGTTCGGTGGTATCCGCACGGCGGTTCTGCAGGTCATCGCAACAGTCTCCGTGGTCGCTTACCTTCCGTTGGGCGGGCTGGGGCGGTACTTGTTCGACGGCCTCGTCCTGCAGGATTTTCCCAGGATGCTCGGTGGCTCCCTGCTCATCGCGGGGCTGGCCATCGCCGTGGACCTGGTCCTCGCCGGCGTGCAAAAGCTCCTGATTTCGCCCGGACTCACCCTCGACTCAAGCGGCCGCCAGAAGGCAGCCGACGATCTCACAGCACCGGTTCCCGCCGGGGCTGCCGTTCAAGGAGGTACACCATGAAGAACACCGTCCCCATGACCCTTACGCGCCGTGGTCTCGGCGGCCTCGCCGCCGGAGTAGGTGTGGCCCTCGCCTTGAGCGCGTGCGGCGGCAGCCCCTTGGCCACGCCTTCCACCTCGGCACCCAGCGGTTCCGCCGACGGTGGCTCGTTGGTGGTTGGCTCGGCTGACTTCCCGGAGAGCCAGGTCATCGCAGAGATCTATGTTGGCGCCCTCAACGCCGCTGGTCTGACGGCAACGTCCAAGCCGAACATCGGCTCGCGCGAGATCTACTTCAAGGCTGTCCAGGACGGCTCCGTTGACCTCGTCCCGGACTACTCCGGCAACCTCCTGTCCTATGTGGATACGGAAGCTACCGAGGTCTCCGCCGAGGACGTCTTCAAGGCACTGCCGGGCAAGCTTCCGGACGGCCTGGCAGTCCTGGAGCCGGCCAAGGCCGAGTCCAAGGATGCCATGGTGGTCACCAAGGCTACGGCCGAGAAGTACCAGCTGAAATCCATCGAGGACCTGGCCAAGGTCTGCAAGGACTTCACCATGGCTGCACCGGCAACCTTCGAGACCCGCGCCTACGGCTTCCCGGGTCTCAAGGCCAACTACGGTTGCGAGCTCAAGGGCCTCCAGCCCTTCAACGACGGCGGTGGCAACCTGACGCTCCAGGCCCTCCTTGAGGACAAGGTCCAGGTGGCGGACATCTACACCACCACGCCGTCCATCGCAGACAATGACCTGGTAGTCCTTGAAGATCCGAAGAACAACTTCAAGGCGCAGCAGGTTCTGCCGTTGGTCAAGGAAGCCAAGATGACGGACAAGGCCAAGGAAGCGCTGAACAACGTCTCCAAGATCCTCACCACTGATGACCTCATCAACCTGAACCGGGCCGTCAGCGGCGACCAGAAGCAGGCACCCAAGGACGCAGCAGCTGCATGGCTGAAGGACAAGGGCATCGTCAAGTAACACCTGAACAAAACCGTGTACGACGGCGGTGACGGACCCGTGCGGGACCGTCACCGCCGTCGTCGTATCTGTGAGTCAAGTCTCAGCTGAACTCCATCACCCGTGTGGCATATTTGAGGGATGGCGAATTTCAAGCAGTCCACCAAGCTTCATAATGTCCTCTACGACATCCGTGGACCGATTCTTCAGGCCGCCCAGCAAATGGAAGCGGAGGGTCACCGGATCCTCAAACTGAACATCGGAAACCCGGCACCTTTTGGTTTTGAAGCCCCCGACGCCATTTTGGTGGATATGATCCGCCACCTGCCGAACGCCCAGGGGTACAGCGATTCCCGTGGCATTTTCTCTGCCAGGACCGCAGTCTCGCAGTACTACCAAACACGTGGCATCCAGAACATCCATGTTGACGATATTTACCTGGGCAACGGGGTCAGCGAGCTCATCACCATGTCCCTCATGGCGCTCCTGGATGACGGCGACGAAGTACTGATTCCTACTCCGGACTACCCGCTGTGGACCGCGTCTGTAGCCCTTGCCGGGGGACGTCCCGTGCACTACCTCTGCGACGAAGAGTCCGGATGGCAGCCCGATCTTGAGGACATGGAATCCAAGATCACGCCGCGGACCAAGGGCATTGTGGTGATTAACCCCAACAACCCCACCGGCGCCGTGTACCCGGAGGAGACACTCAAGAAGATTGTGGCTTTGGCGGAAAAGCATGGGCTGGTTCTTTTCGCTGATGAGATCTACGAAAAGATTCTTTACGAAGACGCCGTCCACGTGAACCTTGCCGGGCTCACCGGGGATGACGTGCTGTGCCTGACGTTCAGTGGATTGTCCAAGGCCTACCGTGTGTGCGGTTACCGCGCCGGCTGGATGGCTATCTCCGGTCCCAAGAAGGATGCCGCGGATTACCTCGAGGGCATCAACCTGCTGGCCAACATGCGGTTGTGCGCCAACGTCCCTGCGCAACATGCCATCCAAACCGCTCTGGGCGGCTACCAGAGCATCAACGATCTCATCCTTCCCGGCGGCAGGCTCCTGGAGCAACGCAACAAGGCCTACGACCTCCTGAATGCGATCCCAGGGGTCAGCACCCAGCAGGCCAGGGGCGCCCTGTATCTGTTCCCGAAGTTGGACCCGGAGTTCTTCCATATCCGGGATGACGAGAAGTTCGTCCTCGATCTGCTGAAGGAACAGAAAATACTGGTGTCCCATGGACGGGCCTTCAACTGGGTTCGCCCGGACCACTTCCGAATGGTGACTTTGCCCAACGTCAAGGACATTGAAGAAGCCATTGGGCGCATGGCGGACTTCCTGTCGAGGTACCCGGGCAACTAGCCTGAGGTCCATGGCCGCGCCACGGGGGCGCGGCCTGGCAGAAAGGCACGCCAATGTCTGCAGCAGTTGAGTTCGCGAAAAGTCCGGCCGAGGTCCTGAGGGTGGGACCTGGGTTTTCGCTGTCAGGCGTGGATCCTGAATCCACCCCCGGTTACACCGGCGGGAAAACGGATGGCAAAGCGCTGCTGGAGGCACAGGATGCTCGGCTGGCGGAGCTGCAGGAAAAACTCTTTGCTGAGGGGCGGGCGGGCAGCGGGAAACGCCTCCTGTTGATACTCCAAGCCATGGACACCGCCGGGAAAGGTGGCATTGTCAGCCACGTAGTGGGCGCCATGGATGTGCAAGGCGTTCAAGTATCCGCGTTCAAGGCCCCAACTGACGAGGAAAAGTCGCACGACTTCCTGTGGAGGATCGAGAAGCAAGTTCCTGCTGCCGGAATGGTGGGAGTCTTTGACCGTTCACAGTACGAGGATGTCCTGATTCATCGTGTCCACGAATGGGCCGACGCTTCCGAATTGGAGCGCCGGTATACCGCGATTAATGACTTCGAGGCCCGTCTAGCCGAGCAGGGAACCACCGTGGTCAAGGTCATGCTCAACATCAGCAAGGACGAGCAAAAGAAGCGACTCATTGCCAGGCTTGACGATCCCACCAAGCACTGGAAATACAGTCGGACGGACCTCGCTGAGCGGGCCTTCTGGGATGACTATATGGACGCCTACAGCGTGGCCTTCGAGAAGACCTCAACGGAAACTGCTCCTTGGCACGTGGTACCTGCCAACAAGAAGTGGTATGCGCGCATCGCAGTGCAGCAACTGCTGTTGGATGCCCTCGGGGGGCTGCAGCTGGACTGGCCCAAGGCAACCTTTGACGTAGCCGAGGAGCGCGCCCTCGTCATGGAGTCCTAAGCCGTTAGGTGGCTGTTTGCCGGGCATATTTGGGTGCTGTGCGCCACGGTGACGTGTGCGCCTAGTTGCTGCCTGACGAGGCTCCGCCGTCCTCGCTTGCCTCGCGGGCGGTTGCCAGGCGTTTACGGGCGCCTTCAAGCCAGTCCTCGCAGCGCTTGGCCAGTGCCTCGCCGCGCTCCCAAAGCGCCAGCGATTCTTCCAAGCTGGCTCCGCCTGCCTCCAAGCGTCCCACTACCGCCACAAGTTGTTCGCGGGCTTCCTCGTAGCTCAGCCCATCAAGGGATTCCGGCGTCACTGCGGCCTGAGGAGTCGATGCTGCCTGGCTGTTTTCGGTCATGATGGTCCTTTGTGGTTGTGGCGGTGTAACCGGCGAATCAAGGTGGAATGAGCGGTGGATGCTGGACGAGCTGTCAGCGTTCCATGAGCTGACCTGCCCCAGCGGAGACCGCCCTGAAACGGCCCTCAGCTACACGGATACTCAGGGATGTTCCGTCCGGAGCCTCTTCGGGGCTGCTGACCACGTGGTGACCCGCTTGGTCCTCACCCGTGAGCTGAACAACGGCATAGCCACGGTCAAGCGTCTTTTGCGGTGACAAGGCACGGACCTGCGCACGCAAGTGGTGGACCTGGTCCAAGGCCCGGAGAACCGCGGTGCTGACTGCAGAATGAGTCCTTCGCTGGAGGCGGTGAATGTCTTCGGAGCGGGCGTCCACCATTGAGGCAGGAGTGGCCAGCACGGGCCGGGACCTCAACGCGTGCAGCCGATCCGTCTCCCGGTCCACCATGCGGCTGATACTTCTGCGGAGATGGTCCCGGGCCTGCTGGACCATGGCCAGTTCCTCGGCCACGTCCGGAACGATGCGCTTGGCGGCATCAGTCGGCGTTGACGCCCGCAAGTCCGCGACATCGTCCAGGATGGGACGGTCGGCTTCATGGCCGATCGCGCTGACAACCGGCGTGGTGGCTGCGGCCACGGCGCGAATGAGGTCCTCATTGCTGAACGGCAGGAGATCTTCCAAGGCGCCGCCGCCGCGGGCGAGGACAATGACATCCACGTGCGGGTCGGCGTCCAGTTTCTTCAACGCTCCGATGATCTGTGAAACGGCGGTGTTGCCTTGGACAGCTACTTCGTGGACGTCAAACTCAACAGCCGGCCAACGTAAGGCCGCGTTGCGCATGACGTCTTTCTTGGCGTCGGAATCCCTGCCGGTGATGAGGCCGATGCGATGAGGGAGGAGAGGAAGTTTCCGTTTCCGGGAGTCCGCGAACAGGCCCTCGGCTGCCAGTGCTTGGCGCAGCCGTTCAATCCTTGCCAGCAGATCGCCGAGGCCCACCGGACGAATGTCCTTCACAGACATGTTCAGGCGTCCGGTCTTCACCCAGAAGTCCGCCTTGACCAGCGCAACCACACGAGAGCCGCGTTCCAGGGGTATTTTCTGGCGGTCAAGCACTGTTGACCAGACTGATGCGGGCAGGGAGATTTCAGCGTCCACATCACGCAGTGTCAGAAATGCGTTGCCACCCCGGCGGTTCAGTTCAATGACCTGACCCTCAATCCATGCTGCCGGTGCCCGCTCTATGTGTGCTTTGAGCTTGCGGGACAGCAATTGCAGGGGCCAGGGGTTATCCGGGCTGGTCTCTGCCGCGGTCCCAGGCAAGGTGGATTCCGGCCTCGCTTCAGCGGACATGGGCGCTCCGGGCCTGGTTCAGTCGCCGTGCTTGTACCTGCATTGTCATAGTCCTCGCTCAGGGGTGCGGCTGTGAGTGCCAACCGGCCTTCCAACTCTATCCATAGCTTGGGTGAGGCCTCCGACATTTTTTCTCTCATGTGGACAGACCTAGGATGGTGGCATAGCCCCCGAGCCCCGAGGATGACCTTGCGTACTTTTGTTTCAGCATTGGGAGTGATCCTCGCTTTACTACTCACAGCCGTTGCTGTTCCGATCGCGTGGGTTGACCAAAACATTGTCAAAGAAGAGGGCTTTGTCCACTTGGCAGGTGGGTTGGGCAATGATCCTGAATTCCAAAGCCGGCTGGCGGCAGCCGCCGTGGGGACCTTCGAGTCCTCCGTGGAACTTCCAGGACCTATCCAGTCCTTGGCGGCCGACGCGCTCCGAAGCGCTGCAGCGGGAATGCAATCGTGGAGCGACTACCCCCAAGCGTGGGAAGAGACAGTTCGCAACAGCCACAGGTTGAACTTCGGCGCGGTGAACCAAAGCGAGGAGACCGCCGCCACCACTGCTTTGGTCCTTGATATCAGCCCGTTGGTCAGGCTCATCCGCGATCATTTCGCCGAGGCAACCCGGATCAGGATTGATGTTCCTGCCGAAAGCCTGGTGTCGTTGGGAGAGCCCTCACACCGCCAACTGGTGGAGCGGGTGGCTGCTTTTGCGCCCCTGTGGTGGGTAGCGGCCCTCGGTGCTCTGCTATCCCTGTTGCTGGCCCTTGTTGCCGCGCGCCGGCGCTCCCTGGTGCTGGTCTTCCTGGGGCTTGGCGGATTGGCGCTTGCTGCGCTCTGGACGGCTGGTGCGGACCTTGCCAGGGGAGTGGTTGGCAATCTGTCCAGCGCCAATGGTGTGGCCGAGCTGTTTAAACAGGAGTTCCTCACGGCAGCCAAGTCCGGTTTCGGAGAATGGATCCTGATCGCTGCGGTGGTATCCGGTGCAGTGTTTGTGGCAGGCGTCATAGGCTCCGTCGTGTCAGCGCGACGAGGGTCACGTTCGGCCAGCAGCTAAAGTCCCGGCCGATAGCAGGGAGGCAAAGTCCGGGCCGGTAGCATGGTGGAATGACCAGCACAGCAGTTTCCATTCCTATGCCCACGGTGCCCCGCAGACGCCGTTCCCCGGAAGAGGTTCAGGCAGCGGCGCCCGTCACGGGGCCCAAGAAGGTTCTGTTGGCAGCTCCGCGAGGCTATTGCGCCGGCGTGGACCGGGCTGTCATTGCTGTGGAGAAGGCCCTGGAGCACTACGGGCCTCCCGTCTACGTACGCAAGCAGATCGTTCACAACGTGCACGTGGTCAGCTCCCTGGAGGAGCAAGGGGCCATCTTCGTAGAGGAGACTGACGAGGTTCCCGAGGGCGCTCTGGTGATCTTCTCCGCACACGGCGTCTCTCCTGCAGTGGTGCAATCAGCCGAGGACCGTGGACTGCGCACCATCGACGCAACCTGTCCTCTGGTCACCAAGGTGCACAAGGAAGCCGTGCGCTTCGCCAAGGAAGATTACGACATCCTGCTCATTGGTCACGAAGGCCATGAGGAAGTCGAAGGAACAGCCGGTGAAGCCCCGGAGCATATCCAGATCATCAACGGACCGCACGAAGTAGACAAGGTCACCGTCCGTGATCCGGAGAAAACCATCTGGCTTTCGCAGACCACGCTCAGTGTGGACGAAACCATGGAAACCGTTCGCCTCCTCAAGGACCGGTTCCCCACGTTGCAGGATCCCCCCAGCGATGACATTTGCTATGCCACCACCAACCGTCAGGTGGCTATCAAGAAGATCGCACCGCAGGCTGACCTTGTGATCGTTGTGGGTTCGGCCAACTCGTCCAACTCCGTACGGTTGGTTGAAGTAGCCCTCGAATACGGTGCCAAGAGCTCTTACCGCGTGGACTTCGCCAATGAAGTGGACGAGTCCTGGTTCGAGGGTGTTGCCACCGTAGGTGTGACCTCAGGTGCGTCTGTTCCAGAGGTGCTCGTCAAGGATGTCCTGCGACTCCTGGCTGACTACGGTTACGGCGAGGTCCAGGAAGTGGTGACAGCTGAGGAAGACCTTCTCTTCTCGCTTCCGAAGGAACTGCGGGCCACCTTGAAGAAGGCCGGAGACGTGACACGTGCCCTTGGCGGCCGTGGAAACCGACAGACGTCCTAACAAATACTTGTTACACAACTGGCCCGCAGTGGTTGCCTTCCCCGGAAGGTCTCCACTGCGGGCCAGTTCAGTTAAGCGGCAAATCTTTTAGGCTGCCGACTCCTGGTCCTCGCTGTCGTCTTGGTCGCGGGCTGTGTCCTGATGCCCGTGGGTGTCCACGGCCAGCAGTTCCGGTGCTGCCAAAGCGCGGGGGACCACCTCGACGGACAACGGCGCGGCGAGACCAGCATCGTCCATCGTGTTGAGCTTGCGCGCTGTCGGGAGCACCCGTGCCTCCAGAGTTCCCACCATGGCGTTGTAGCGATCCACAGAGGTCTTCAACGAGCTGCCCAGCTTGCTGACATTCTCACCGAGTGTGCCCATGCGTTCGTAGAGCTGCTTTGCGAGCTCAAAGAGTTCATGGGCGCTATCGGTGAGGACATCCTGTCGCCAGGTGAACGCCACCGACTTCAGGACCGCCAACAAGGTGCCGGGTGACGCCAGAACCACGTTCCTGGACAAGGCGTGTTCCAGCAGTGTGGGATCAGCCTCAAGGGCTGACGCCAGGATGGACTCTGCCGGAAGGAAGCAAATCACCAGTTCGGGGGAGTTCCCCGGAATGTCCCAGTATTTCTTGGCCGCCAGAGCATCGATGTGGGCCTTCAGGGCCTTTGAGTGCTGTGCCAGCAGAGTCTTGGAATCCTGGTTGACGGCGGGGCCCACGGATTCGCCGAATGAACCGTCTCCGTGGAGTTGTTCCTGGGCAGCGAGGTAGGAGGCCAAAGGCACCTTGGCATCTACTACCAACTGCTTACCACCGGGAAGCTGGACCACCAGGTCTGGCCGCAGGGTGTTGTCGTTACGTCCCGAATGCACCTGCTCATGGAAATCCACGTGCCTCAGCATTCCCGAGGCCTCCACCACCCTGCGGAGCTGAACCTCGCCCCATTGGCCGCGTGCACTGTTGGAGCGGAGTGCTGAGGCCAAGGCGTGCGTTGACCGCAAAAGCTGCTCATCGGACGACCGCGCATCCTGCAGCTGCTGGGCCAGTTGGCCATACTGCTCCACCCGGTCCCTCTCAAGGATCGAAACCTGCTGCTGGACCGCTGTCAGCTTTTCGGCCACGGGAGCAAGCGCGCGCAAAACGCTGCCGTCAGAATTCCTTGCTGCGCTCAACTCCCGGTTCTGTGTAAACAAAAGCCGGCGCTCTGCGTCGGCTGCTGCTAGCTGTGCGGTCACTTCTGAAAGCCGCGACGAAACGGCGTCGAAGTCCTCTTCCAAGCCAGCGCCCCGGCGTCGGAAGACCACATAGCCGGCCGCGAGACCAACCGCGGCGCCAATCAGCAGCATGAGCAGGGCCAATACCAATCCAAATCCATCCATGTGGCAACCCTGTCATAGGGGTACGACAGTTTTAGCGAGGCTGCACGCGTGGGCGCCGTTTGCAGGTGGTGACAACCCTGGACGTGGTTACAACGGGTAGAATCAATGCTCGTGGCTCTTACTATTGGCATCGTCGGACTGCCCAACGTCGGCAAATCAACTCTTTTCAACGCACTGACCCGTAACCAGGTACTCGCTGCGAACTATCCGTTCGCAACGATTGAACCCAACGTCGGCGTGGTCAACCTCCCGGATCCCCGTCTGGAGAAGCTGGCGGAGATCTTCGGTTCGCAGAAGTTGCTGCCGGCTCCGGTGTCCTTCGTGGACATCGCCGGCATCGTGAAGGGCGCCTCGGAAGGCGAAGGCCTTGGGAACAAGTTCCTGGCCAACATCCGCGAAGCAGAGGCCATCGCGCAGGTCGTCCGCGTCTTTGATGATCCCGACGTGATCCACGTCGATGGCAAGGTTGATCCGCGCTCCGACATGGAGACCATCAACACCGAGCTGATCCTGGCGGACCTTCAGACCATCGAAAACGCGATCCCGCGCATCGAAAAAGAAGTCAAGATCAAGAAGCGTGAGGCAGCCGAGCTGACCGCCATCAAGGCAGCCCAGGCAGTTCTGGAACGCGGCGACACCATCTTCTCCTCGATCAAGAGCGACAAGCTGGAGATGGAGCACCTCAAGGAGCTCGGGCTCTTGACTGCCAAGCCCTTCATCTACGTCTTCAATGCCGATGAAGGCATCCTGGGTGACCAGGAAAAGCAGGATGAGCTGCGTGCTTTGGTGGCCCCTGCTGATGCGGTGTTCCTTGATGCCAAACTCGAATCCGACCTCGTTGAACTGGACGAGGAAGAAGCCCGCGAAATGCTGGAAATGAACGGCCAGAGCGAATCCGGCCTGGACCAGTTGGCCCGCGTGGGGTTCCACACCCTTGGCCTGCAGACCTACCTTACAGCTGGCCCCAAGGAAACCCGCGCGTGGACCATCCGCCAGGGTGACACCGCACCGCAGGCCGCCGGCGTGATCCACTCCGACTTCCAGCGCGGCTTCATCAAGGCTGAGGTTGTCTCCTTCGAAGACCTCATTGACGCCGGTTCCATGGCTGAGGCCAAGTCCCGCGGCAAGGTCCGCATCGAAGGCAAAGAGTACGTGATGGCCGACGGCGATGTGGTGGAGTTCCGCTTCAACGTGTGACCTGGTTCAGCGAGTAAAGAGACCTGTAGCGCAGTAGGCCGCGGGCGATGAAGTTCAAGACTTCATTGCCTGCGGCCTTCGCTGTTTGAGGGCCTGCAGCTGTGCCCGGCGTGGAGTCCGTTAGGAGTCGGCGGGTTCGATGCCGTCTTTTTCTTGTTCGGTGTCTGGATTGTCATGCGTCTTTTTGGGGATCTTGCCCTCAACATCAGCCGGGACTGGCGGATCCTTTTCTTCATCAGTAGACATCCGCCCAGCATAATAGGTCAGGACGTAGCGGCCTCCAGTACCAGCAACTTCAAGGAGAACCATGAATCGTGATCTTGACCTCGTGATCGAGAGGGTCATTCGTGCGTCCCGGGCCACCGTTTGGAGCGCTTGGACAACGCCTGAACTCTTCGAGCAGTGGTGGATTCCCGAGCCTTACACGTGCAGGGTGGAGTCGTTCGCACCGCATGCCGGGGGCGGCTTCGTAACTTCCATGAGCGAGGACGGTTCTACGTTCGTTCCACACATGGACGCAGCTTTCCTCGTAGTTGATCAGGGGGAGCGCCTGGTGTTTACCAATGCTGTAGACAGCAGCCTTAGGCCCGCCCGCCCCATGCCCGTCGCGGTGACGGGGGAGGTCACTTTCACCGATCACACAGAGGGAACCTTGTACCGGATCGTCGCCCGTCACGGGGATCCGGAGTCGCGCGCCCAGCATGAGCAGCTGGGCTTGCAGGAGGGCTGGAGCTTGGTGACAGGACAATTGGCAACTTTGGCCGAGCGTCATTAGCCGCTACTGCAAAGATTTTCCCAAGCGTGGGACAGGGCCCCGGTTCCATGGAACCGGGGCCCTTCTTTGCCTAAAAATCGTCCTGTCCTGCTGTCAGACAGCGAATATTACCACCGAGTAGCGTTTGACTTGAAATCCGCGTCAATTTAGGCATGTGTAGGTTGCGGAACGGTTACAGTTTGGCCAGCATGTCCCATCATCCGGACACAATGTGGGTAGGCTTACACTCACATGTAGGCAACGTCACAGTAGGAAACTGTGCCTGTGCCTGGGGGAAATCACGAATTTTCCCTGCTCAACTCCACGACTCATAGGAGGCGGAATGCGTTTCTCGCGCACTTCCAAAGCTCTAGGCGTAGCGGCGATCATCGCCCTCGCAGCTACCGGTTGCGGTGGCGGCGGCAGCAACGACTCCGGTACGTCCGCGGGCGACCCGAACAAGGTCATCATTGCCGACGGCTCCGAGCCGCAGCGCCCGCTCATGCCGGCAGATATCAACGAAGTCGGCGGCGGCAAGATTGCCACGCTCATCTTCTCTGGCCTTGTCAGCTATGACCCTTCGGGCAAGCCGGTGAACGAGTTGGCGGAGTCCATTGAGGCGCCTGACGCACAGAACTTCACCATCAAGATCAAGAAGGACCAGAAGTTCACCAACGGTGACGCCATCACGGCCAAGACCTTTGTTGACTCCTGGAACTACGGTGCAGCGGCAAAGAACGCTCAACTGAGCGCCACCTTCTTTGAGAGCATCAAGGGTTACGACGAAGCCAGTGCAGAGGGTTCCACGGTGGACACGCTGTCCGGCCTGAAGGTTGTCGACGACACCACCTTCACAGTCGAACTCAAGCAGCCGGAATCTGACTGGCCGCTCCGTCTCGGTTACACGGCGTTCATGCCGGTTCCGGCGGCAGCACTTGCCGATCCCAAGACCTACGGCGAGAAGCCCGTAGGCAACGGCCCGTACAAGATGGCGGAGAACGGTTGGCAGCACAACGTGCAGATCCAGCTGGTCCCGAACGCCGATTACAACGGTCCCCGTAAGGCAAAGAACGGTGGCGTGACGTTCAAGATCTTCCAGAACGATGACGCTGCCTACCAGGATCTGCTGTCCAACAACCTGGACATTCTGCAGGTCATCCCCACGAGCGCCCTCAAGAACTTCAAGTCTGATCTTGGCGATCGCTTCATTGAGAAGCCGTACGCAGGCAACCAGACCATTGCTATCCCGGAGTACCTTCCGGAATGGAGTGGCGAGGCCGGCAAGCTCCGCCGTCAGGCAATCTCCATGGCCATCAACCGGGAAGAGATCACTAAGGTGATCTTCAGCGGTGGCCGCCAGCCGGCCAAGGACTTCACTGCCCCCGTCCTCGACGGTTACAGCGACAGCATCCCGGGCTCGGACAACCTGAACTTCGATGCAACCAAGGCCAAGGACCTCTGGGCCAAGGCAGACGCCATCCAGAAGTGGGACCCGAACACGGCCTTCACCATTGCGTACAACGCTGACAAGGGTGGCCACAAGGCTTGGGTTGAGGCTCTTACCAACCAGCTGAAGAACAACCTCGGCATCAAGGCAGAGGGTCTTCCTTTCGCAACGTTCAAGGAAGCCCGCGACCTTGCAACCACCGGCAAGCTGACCGGTGCAATCCGCGCTGGCTGGCAGGCAGACTACCCGTCGCTGTACAACTTCCTCGGCCCGATCTACAAGACCGGCGCTGGCTCGAACGACGCCCGCTACGAGAACCCCACCTTTGACAAGGCGATCTCTGACGGACTCTCCGCACCTTCCGTTGCCGACGGTAACAAGGCAATGAACAAGGCCCAGGAAATCCTGTTGCAGGACCTTCCCGCCATCCCGCTGTGGTACCAGGTATCACAGGGTGGCTGGAGCACTGGCGTCACCAATGTTGACTACGGTTGGGACGGCGTTCCGCTGTACTACAACATCACTGGCAAGTAACCGCGAAACGGCGGCGGAGGTGCTCAGCTGAGCACGTCCGCCGCCGTATCACGTTGCAAATCAATGACGCCCAACTCCGGTTGGGCGTCCTTGTGCAGGCCTACTTTGCCTTGGCAGGGAACGTTTGCACATCAGACGAAAAGGTTCTTCGATGAACAACTCCGCTGCACCCCTGGACAGGGTGCCTGCTGATCGGGGTGTGATGCGCTGATGGCCACTTACATCCTTAAGCGATTCCTCCAGTTGATTCCAGTCTTCCTGGGAGCCACACTGCTGGTCTACTTCCTGGTTTTCAGCCTTCCCGGCGACCCCATTGCCGCCCTGTTCGGCGACAAGCCCGTTAACGAAGCTGTTGCCGCGAAACTACGGGCTCAGTACAACCTGGACCAGCCCTTTATCGTTCAGTACTTGCTCTATCTAAAGAGCATCTTCACCTTCGACCTCGGCCAGGACTTCTCCGGCCGGCCCATTGCCGCCGTCCTCGGCGAGGTTTTCCCTGTGACAGCCCGGCTTGCAGTGATGGCTCTCATCTTCGAAGCAGTCTTCGGCATCGCCTTCGGCCTCATCGCAGGTCTTCGCAAGGGCAAGTTCTTCGACGGCACCGTTCTGATTGCCTCGCTGATCGTCATCGGTATCCCGATCTTCGTTCTTGGCTTCATTCTTCAGTTCTTCATCGGTGTGCAGCTGGGGTGGGCTAAACCAACTGTCAGCGCGGCCGCGCCAGTGCAGGACTTGATCCTGCCTGCAATCGTTCTTGGCCTGGCATCGTTTGCCTACGTTCTACGCTTGACCCGGACCAGCGTCATTGAAAACATGAACGCCGACTATGTCCGGACAGCCACCGCTAAAGGGTTGTCCCGTTTCAGGGTTGTCAACGTCCACATTCTGCGGAACTCGCTTATTCCAGTGGTGACGTTCCTCGGCGCAGACCTTGGCACCTTGATGGGCGGAGCTATTGTCACAGAAGGTATCTTCAACGTCCCCGGCGTTGGCAACAGGCTGTATCGAGCCGTCTTGTCGGGTGAGGGACCCACGGTGGTCTCCATTGTCACGGTGTTGGTGTTGATCTATTGCCTCTCCAACCTGCTTGTTGACCTCCTTTACGCCTGGCTTGACCCGAGGATCCGCTATGACTCCTGAAAGTAATCTGACCGGGCAGGACACCACCCGGCGACACATCGAGCACTTTGTTGCCGACCTTGACGAAACGCCGCTTCAGGCCACCGACAAGGTCAAGGAAGACAGTGCTCCTTCAAGCCTGTGGGGTGAGGCGTGGAAGAACCTGCGCAAGCAGCCACTGTTCATCATCTCGGCCATCATGATTCTGGCCGTTGTGGTTGTATCGCTCTTCCCCGGCCTGTTCTCACAAATTGATCCCTCCAACGAGGCCTGCCAGCTGTCCAACTCCGATGGGGGACCGGCATCGGGCCACCCCCTTGGTTTCACACAGCAGGGGTGTGACGTTTATGCCCGCGTCATTTTCGGTACCCGATCCTCGGTGACCGTTGGTCTGTTCACTACCATCGGCGTCGTTCTTTTCGGTGGCATTGTTGGTGCCCTCGCCGGATACTACGGTGGTTGGGCAGATGCGCTTCTGGCCCGCCTGACGGACATCTTCTTCGCATTGCCGCTGATCCTTGGCGCAATCGTCATGATGCAGCTCCCCGTTTTCCGTGCGAACCGTACGGTGTGGACGCTGGTGCTGATTCTTATCGTCTTTGGGTGGCCACAAATTGCCCGCATCACCCGAGGTGCAGTGATTGAAGTCAGGAATGCCGACTTTGTAGTTGCTGCACGATCCCTGGGTGTTTCGCGCTTCCGTTCACTGCTGCGTCACGTGCTGCCCAACTCCCTGGCACCAATCATCGTGGTGGCAACCATTTCCCTCGGCACGTTCATTGTTGCTGAGTCGACACTGTCCTTCCTGGGTATTGGCCTGCCGCCAAGCGTTATGTCATGGGGCAATGACATCCAGGCTGCACAGGCATCTCTCCGTTCCAACCCGATGCCCCTGCTCTACCCGGCTATCGCACTGTCGATCACAGTCCTGAGCTTCATCATGCTCGGCGATGCCCTCCGTGATGCCTTGGATCCCAAGGCCCGCAAACGATGAAAGGCGAAGCCATGAACTCTTCAGTTCATATCAAGGAAGAAGTCGCTGGCTCCGAGCGTCCGCTGCTGGAGATCAAGAACCTCGCAATCAACTTCGCCACGAGCAATGGAGAAGTCAATGCAGTGAGGAACGCACACCTCACTGTCATGCCGGGCGAGACAGTCGCTATCGTGGGGGAGTCGGGCTCAGGAAAATCGACCTCAGCCCTTGCTGCTATTGGGCTGCTTCCAGGGAACGGTCGGGTGGCTGCCGGAGAAATTCTCTTCGACGGCGAGGACATTGCCCATGCCAGCGAGAAGCGCATGATCGAGCTCCGCGGCAATTCCATTGGCATGGTTCCACAGGACCCCATGTCCAACCTGAACCCCGTATGGAAGATCGGCTTCCAGGTCAAAGAGACCTTGAAAGCGAACGGGCTCCCTTCAGGGCCTGAAGACGTAGCCAAGGTGCTCTCCGAGGCCGGGCTGCCTGATGCGTCGCGCAGGGCAAAACAGTACCCCCATGAGTTCTCCGGAGGTATGCGCCAGCGTGCCCTTATTGCAATCGGGCTTTCATGCCAGCCGCGCCTGCTCATTGCTGACGAGCCGACGTCGGCACTTGACGTTACGGTCCAGCGCCAGATTCTGGATCACCTGGACAAGATGACGTCCGAGCTGGGAACAGCCGTGCTTCTCATCACCCACGATCTCGGCCTCGCAGCTGAGCGTGCGGACAAAGTGGTTGTCATGTACAAGGGCCAGGTTGTTGAAGCCGGCCCTTCACTCGAGCTGCTCCGCAACCCGCGGCACCCCTACACGAAGCGACTGGTGGCTTCGGCGCCGTCGCTGGCTTCACGTCGTATCCAGGTGGCCAAGGAACAGGGCATCGAATCGGAGGAGCTCCTGGCTCCCACAGAGCCGGTCGTCGTCGAGGCTTCGCTCCCGGAGGAGGTCCTGAAGGTTGAAAACCTGACCAAGGTCTTCAAGCTTCGCGGCGGCATTGGGAAGTCCACGGACTTCACCGCAGTTGACTCCGTTTCCTTTGCCGTCAAGCGTGGAACCACCACGGCCATTGTTGGTGAGTCTGGATCCGGCAAGTCCACTGTGGCGCAAATGGTTCTGAACCTGTTGGAACCGACCTCAGGGAAGATCATCTTTGATGGGGTGGATACCTCGACGCTCAACAGCAAGGACCTGTTCAAGTTCCGTCGCCGGGTGCAGCCCATCTTCCAGGATCCCTACGGTTCTCTCGATCCCATGTACAACATCTTCCGCACCATTGAAGAACCGTTGAGGACGCACAAGATCGGAACGAAGGCCAGCCGCGAGAAGAAGGTCCGTGAGCTGTTGGATCAAGTGGCCCTGCCACAGTCCACCATGCGCCGGTACCCTAACGAACTCTCCGGTGGCCAGCGGCAGCGTATTGCCATTGCCCGTGCGCTGGCCTTGGACCCGGAAGTCATCATTTGCGATGAGGCTGTGTCCGCGCTTGACGTCCTGGTGCAGGCTCAGGTGTTGAACCTGTTGGCGGATCTTCAGGACAACCTTGGCCTGACCTACCTGTTCATTACCCACGACCTCGCGGTTGTCCGTCAGATCGCGGACCACGTCTGTGTGATGCAGAAGGGCAAGCTTGTGGAAACGGGCAGCACGGATGACGTCTTCGACAACCCGCGCGAGGCCTACACGCAAGCACTCCTGGACGCGATTCCGGGTGGTTCGCTGCTGTTGCCACCCGAGGTGGCCTGACCGGCGTCGAGCGTTAACGGCTGACTGGCAACAGAGCCGGTGGTTCCCTTTGGATGGGAACCACCGGCTCTTGCCGTTAGTCCATGACGGTTGATCGACGACGCCGCGGGCTACTTGGCCGGCTCGGAACTGTCCGGGCGTGCCGTGAGGCCAAGGGCGGTGAATTCGCGAGCCAGTGCGGCGCCCAGCTTTGCGTGCCCGGCAGGCTTCAAATGCACGCCGTCCTGAAGATCCCCGATCGCGTTGTAGCGGGTGAGCCAGTCGCCCGCGCTGACGAACGGTATGGCGTGCTTGGCCGCGATGCGTCCCAGGAGGGCATCTATTTCCGTACGACGTCCTCCGCCGTTGCCCACACCCCTGGCGAGGGTTCCGATCATGGCCAAGGTGGTTCCCGGGTACCTCTTTTTCAGTGCAGCGAGAAGTCGCTCGGCGTTGCTGGAGATCTGCGCGTCTGTGGCACGTTGGGTGGCATCATTGCCGCCACCCTGAATCACGATCAACGGTGGATCGCCGAAGGGAAGCACCCAGTCACCGCGTTGCAACGCATCGATGTAGTTGCCGGTCTTCCCATTGCTTGCCACATAGCCGGTGCCGCCCATGCCCACTACATGCAGTTTGTAGCCCATGGCTGCGATGCCCTGCTGCGGCCAGGAGTCCTTCGGCATCGACTGGGAATCGCCAATGAGTACCGCGGTGTGCAGTACGTCGGCGAGAACCAGTTCACTGCGGTTGTTGGCGGGGTTCTTGTACAGCGAGCCCACGGGAAGGTTGAGGGAACTGGGGGCAGGCGCAATCCGCAGCGGTTTATCCGCGGCTGCTGTCTGCGCGGGCCCGGGCACGGTTGATCCAGAGGGGGCCGTGATTGGCGCTGGGCTTGGTCCGCAGCCCACCAGGAGAACGCCTGCGGCGATCAGTGGTGCGAGCATGCGGAACACGGCCGGAGCTTGTCGCATCGTTGTTCTCCACGTGGCACTGGTTCTGCTGCCCATCATGGTGCACCCGGCAAAGAAAATCCAGCATCTGGACTTGCGTTTACGTAACAACATTCGAGTGTGAGCAGTGCCACATCCGGGGGTTGAATAGCTTGCTTTTTAGGCTCAGAAATGCAACTGCGTTTAGACTGGATGCAGGTGCCCTGTCTCCCGGGGTCTTTTCGCTGTGTGTTCCGATCAAGTCGATCAGGTATGCGCGCGGATACAAACAGCTGACTTCACCACTGAAACGAGTCATTAACGCATGTCTGAAACCATCACCAACACTGCGTCGCGGAGCGATCTGCGCAACGTCGCGATCGTCGCACACGTTGACCACGGCAAGACCACTTTGGTCGACGCCATGCTCAAGCAGACCAACTCCTTCGCTTCCCATGGTGAGGTTGAGGACCGTGTCATGGACTCCGGTGACCTGGAACGCGAAAAGGGCATTACCATCCTCGCGAAGAACACCACGGTTGCCTACAACGGCCCGTCGTCCAACGGCGAGACCATCACCATCAACGTCATCGACACCCCCGGCCACGCCGACTTCGGTGGCGAGGTAGAGCGCGGTCTGTCCATGGTTGACGGCGTCGTCCTTCTGGTCGACTCCTCCGAGGGCCCCCTGCCCCAGACCCGGTTCGTGCTCCGTAAGGCTCTTGCCGCGCACCTCCCGGTCATCCTCCTGGTCAACAAGACTGACCGTCCTGACGCCCGCATCGACGAAGTTGTCCACGAGTCCATGGACCTGCTCCTCGGTCTCGCCTCGGACCTCGCCGACGAAGTTCCGGACCTGGACCTGGATAAGGTCCTCGAAGTTCCCGTTGTCTACGCCGCTGCCAAGGTTGGCCGCGCATCCCTGGAGCAGCCTGCCAACGGCTCGGCTCCGGAGAACGAGGACCTTGAGCCCCTCTTCAAGACGATCATCGAGCACATCCCCGCTCCGACGTACAACCCGGACGGCGTGCTGCAAGCACACGTGACCAACCTGGACGCATCGCCGTTCCTTGGCCGCCTCGCCCTGCTCCGCATCTACAACGGCACCCTCCGCAAGGGCCAGACCGTTGCTTGGGCACGCGCCAACGGTGAGCTCAAGAACGTCAAGATCACCGAACTGCTGGCCACCAAGGCCCTGACCCGTGTCCCGGCCGAGTCCGCCGGCCCGGGTGAAATCGTTGCTGTTGCCGGCATCGAGGAGATCACCATTGGTGAAACCCTGACGGATGCCGAGAACCCGCAGCCGCTGCCGTTGATCACCGTGGACGATCCCGCGATCTCCATGACCATCGGTATCAACACCTCGCCGCTGGCCGGCAAGGTCAAGGGCGCCAAGGTTACGGCCCGCCAGGTGAAGGATCGCCTGGACAAGGAACTGATCGGTAACGTCTCCATCAAGGTTCTCCCCACCGAGCGTCCCGACGCCTGGGAAGTCCAGGGCCGTGGCGAGCTCGCGCTGGCCATCCTGGTTGAGCAGATGCGTCGCGAAGGCTTCGAGTTGACCGTGGGCAAGCCCCAGGTTGTCACCAAGACCGTCGATGGCAAGATCCACGAGCCCATGGAACACATGACCATTGACGTGCCGGAAGAGTACCTCGGTTCCGTTACGCAGCTCATGGCCGCCCGCAAGGGCCGCATGACCAACATGGCCAACCACGGCACCGGCTGGTGCCGTATGGAATTCATCGTTCCTGCCCGTGGTCTGATCGGCTTCCGCACCAAGTTCCTCACGGACACCCGCGGTGCCGGTATCGCTGCCTCCATCTCTGAAGGCTACGAGCCGTGGGCCGGCCCCATCGAGTACCGCACCAACGGTTCGATGATCGCCGACCGCGCCGGTGTTGTGACGCCGTTCGCCATGATCAACCTGCAGGAGCGCGGTTCCTTCTTCGTGAAGCCCACCTCCGAGGTTTACGAAGGCATGATCGTGGGCGAGAACTCCCGCGCGGACGACATGGACGTCAACATCACCAAGGAGAAGAAGCTCACCAACATGCGTGCAGCTTCCTCCGACTCCTTCGAAAACCTGACGCCGCCGCGCGATCTGACCCTCGAAGAGTCCCTCGAATTCGCCCGTGAAGACGAGTGCGTTGAGGTGACGCCGGAAGATATCCGTATCCGCAAGCTCATCCTGGACTCCAACGAGCGTGCCAAGGCAAACCGCGCCCGGGCCAAGTCCTAGCCCGTCCTGGTCTGAACCAGTCCGGAACAGCTGAATGATGAGAAGAGCCGCCGGTGCGGTCCGTGGAATTGCCACGGCCGTACTGGCGGCTCTTTTCGTTGCCTTGGCCGGTACTGGGCTGCACCGTCAGACCATACTCTGGGCCGGCGTCGAGCTCCCCTGGGGCGTGGCCGCAGCGTTGCTGCTGCTGGGGTCAGTGCAGCTGTGGCTCGCTGCCTGGTCCCGCTCGGTGGTGCCAGCGGCGGTGGCAGGCGTGGTGAGTTACGCCGTCGTCGGGATTTTGTCTTCAGCCGGTCCTGCCAAGCAGTTGATTCCGGGCGACGCCGTGGGGAACGTGTGGGTTTTTGGCATCGGCGGAGTGACGTTAATCATGCTTGTGGTCATCGGCCGGCTGCCATTCAGTCGGACGAGGCGCGTACGGACTGCCGGCGCGGCGGTGGAGGTGGAACCTCTTTCGCCGCGATAACCATTGCCAGCGGAATGTCGACGTCGGACGTGCGGGTCCGGACTGTGCAGGAACCTTCAGTGGTTCCCACGAGATAGCCCAGCGCGTCCGTCAGGCCGTCTTCGATCCTGTACCGGACCACCACCCGGATTCCCGGTTCTGCGTTGAGGAGGAATTGTTGGGGCGGCACATTCGGGGGAGTCACCGTTTCATACTAAGACGCGGGCTAGGTTGGCGTTAGCGCACTGTTGGATAATAGGCTCGGAAGTTGAGTGCCCGGCATGATGCCGGCAGTGTTACCCCGGCCATCGCCGGGACAAACCGTGGAGAGGTCTGGGACGTGACGTACGTAATCGCGCAGCCGTGTGTGGATGTCAAGGACAAGGCATGTATTGAAGAGTGCCCTGTCGACTGCATTTACGAAGGTGAGCGTTCCCTCTATATCCACCCCGATGAATGTGTCGACTGTGGTGCCTGTGAACCTGTGTGCCCTGTTGAGGCCATTTACTACGAGGATGACACCCCGGAAGAGTGGGCCGACTACTACAAGGCCAACGTTGAGTTCTTCGACGACCTCGGTTCCCCGGGTGGAGCGGCCAAGATCGGTAATACGGGTAAGGACCACCCGTTCATCTCCGCACTGCCCCCGCAGAACCAAGACCACTAAGGGCGGTTGTTTCGTTGATTTCCGCGGCACCGGCTTTTGGCCTGAACCTGCCTGACTACCCGTGGGAGGCCATGGCGCCGTATCTTGCCACGGCCGGTAAACACCCCGGTGGCGTAGTGAATCTTTCCATTGGCACGCCGGTGGACCCCACTCCCGGACTCATCCGTGAGGCCCTGGCCGCAGCTTCGGACGCCCATGGCTACCCCACGGTTCACGGAACCGAGGCCCTGCGCCAAGCCGTGGTGGACTGGTTCGCCAGCCGCCGTGGAGTCCCCGGACTCGATCCCAGAGATGTCATGCCGACCGTGGGTTCGAAGGAGCTCGTGGCCTGGTTGCCGTTCCTGCTTGGCCTGAGCGCCGGCGATGTTGTTGTCCGGCCCACCGTTGCTTACCCGACGTACGATATTGGCGCGTCCCTGGCTGGCGCCACGGCGGTTGCTGCCGATGACCTCGATGAACTTGATGCAGCCACCCGTGCGAAGGTCCGGTTGATCTGGATCAATTCACCGGGGAATCCTACTGGCAGCGTCCGCGATGTTGAGTCGCTGCAGCGGATCGTGGGCCAGGCCCGCGAGCTCGGTGCGGTGGTGGCCTCGGACGAGTGCTACGCCGAGCTGGGATGGGGCGAGTGGGATGCCCAGCGTGGTGGGAAAGCTGTCCCCAGCATCCTGGATCCGCGGGTGAGTGGTGGATCCACCGATGGCTTGCTGTGTGTTTACTCGCTCAGCAAACAGTCCAACCTTGCGGGATACCGTGCCGCGTTCGTTGCGGGCGATTCCGCGATCATGGCCAATCTGGTCAACAGCCGCAAGCACGCGGGCATGATCGTTCCCTACCCTGTGCAGGAAGCCATGCGCGTTGCCCTGGGCGACGCCGGCCACGTGCTGGCCCAGAAGGACCTGTACCGCGGACGCCGCGAAAGGATTGTTCCGGCACTGGAGAAGTTTGGGCTGACGATCCACGAATCCAGGGCCGGGCTCTACCTGTGGTCCACGGGCGGAGAAGCCACGTGGGACACAGTGGCGCGATTCGCTGAACTCGGCATCGTAGTAGGTCCGGGCGTTTTCTATGGAGATGCCGGCAACGGATTCATCCGGGTAGCCCTCACCGGCAGCGATGAACGAATTGATGCCGCCGTGGAGCGGCTTGCCACAGCGTCATAACAATGCTGTGACTTGCACCACTAATAGCGTCATTCCGCCAGTAACCGGACGGTACGGATTAGTTCCGTAGGGTTACTGGCGGTAGCTTTTTAACTGACTATCAATGGTGGCCTTCTCTAAGAAAGCACTTCGGCCGTTGGAGCCCTGCAACAGTAGGGCCGAAGGCGGCGGCACCAGAAGGTGGTTGGACAAGCGTTCGATAGAGGCCCTGAGGCCTCATGAAGGGGACTCCATGACTGAGACCACCAGCGCGACACTGCGCCATGCCGGCGGCGAACTCGAACTGCCGCGCATCAAGGTTGTAGAAGGAAACGAAGGCTACGACGTTTCCAAGCTGCTGAAGCAGACGGGCGCCGTTGCCTATGACCCCGGCTTCATGAACACAGCGGCCACTACCTCGGCCATCACCTACATCGACGGCGACGCAGGTATCCTGCGCTACCGCGGTTACCCCATTGAGCAGCTCGCGCAGCACTCGAGCTTCCTCGAAGTTTCCTACCTGCTGATCTACGGCAACCTTCCCACCCCCACGGAGTTGGAAGAGTTCGATCAGAAGATCCGCCGCCACACGCTCCTGCACGAAGAGCTCAAGGGCTTCTTCGGCGGGTTCCCGCGTGACGCCCACCCCATGCCGGTGCTCTCCTCGGCTGTTTCCGCGCTGTCCACGTTCTACCAGGACTCGCTGGATCCCTTCAACGCGGAGCACGTGGAAGTTTCCACCATCCGGCTGATGGCCAAGCTGCCGGTCATCGCGGCCTACGCGCACAAGAAGTCCATCGGCCAGCCGATGCTCTACCCGGATAACTCCATGAACCTGGTGGAGAACTTCCTGCGCCTGAGCTTCGGTCTTCCCGCCGAGCAGTACGAAATGGATCCGGTAGTCGTCAAGGCTTTGGACCTTCTGCTCATCCTGCACGCGGACCACGAGCAGAACTGTTCCACGTCCACCGTGCGTCTTGTTGGCTCGTCCAACGCCAACCTCTTCGCGTCGGTGTCCGCCGGTATCAACGCCCTCTTCGGCCCCGCACACGGTGGCGCCAACGAGGCCGTGTTGAAGATGCTTCGCCAGATCCAGTCCGACGGCATCAAGCCGGAGGACTACATGGAGAAGGTGAAGAACAAGGAAGACGGCGTCCGCCTCATGGGCTTCGGACACCGTGTCTACAAGAATTACGATCCCCGCGCCAAGATCATCAAGGCAACGGCACACGAAGTTCTGGGCAAGCTCGGCGGCAACGACGAACTGCTGGACATCGCCATGCGCCTCGAAGAGAAGGCACTGGCTGACGACTACTTCATCCAGCGCAAGCTGTACCCGAACGTCGACTTCTACACCGGCCTCATTTACAAGGCCATGGGCTTCCCGGAGAAGATGTTCACTGTCCTCTTTGCCATTGGACGCCTGCCGGGCTGGATTGCCCAGTGGCGCGAAATGATCAACGATCCCCAGACGAAGATCGGCCGTCCGCGGCAGCTCTACACAGGGGAGCCGGAGCGCAACTACCCGGCCAACTGATACGTCAAGAGCGTCAATCACGACGGCGGCCGCCCACCTCGCGCGAGGTGGGCGGCCGCCGTCGTTGGTTGCTAAGGCGTTTCTCGCCCCAGTGCCTGCGGCTGGCTAGGCGTTGTTCGCCGCGGCGGGCTGAGAGGCGTTGTACCCGTAAGGGTTGTTCTTCTGCCAGCGCCAGTGGTCCTCGCACATCTGGTCCACGGTCTTGGTGGTGGACCATCCAAGGTCCGCGAGGGCGGAGGAAGCGTCCGCCCAGAAGGCGGGAAGGTCGCCTGCGCGGCGGCCCGTGATCTCGTAAGGAATCGACTGGCCCACGGCCTTCTCGAAGGACCGCAGGACCTCCAGGACGGAGGATCCGCGGCCGGAGCCGAGGTTCCAACGGCGGACGCCGGCGCGCTCAGCGATGTAGTTCAGAGCTGCTACGTGCCCATCAGCCAGGTCAACCACGTGGATGTAGTCGCGCTGGGCCGTGCCGTCGGGGGTGTCGTAGTCGCCGCCGAAGACCATGAGCTTCTCGCGGCGTCCAACGGCTACCTGCGCGATGAAGGGGACGAGGTTGTTGGGGATGCCCTGGGGGTCCTCGCCGATGCGGCCGGACGGGTGTGCACCCACGGGGTTGAAATAGCGCAGCAGTGCGATATGCCAGCGGTCGTCCGCGTTGCCCAAGTCAGAGAGGATGTCCTCAATCTGCTCCTTGGTGCGGCCGTACGGGTTGTTGGCCCCGATTTCCATTTTCTCGATGTAGGGGATGGGGTTGTGCTCGCCGTACACCGTGGCGGAGGAGCTGAAGACGATGGAGCGCACGTTGTGCTTGTCCATGGCACGGAGAAGGTTCAGGGTGCCTACGATGTTGTTGTAGTAGTAGGCCAAGGGCTCCTGCACGGACTCGCCGACGGCCTTCAGTCCGGCGAAGTGGATCACAGCGTCAATCTGGTGCTGGTCGAAGACGGCCTCGACCGCAGGCTCGTCCACCAGGTCCACTTTGTGGAAGGCGGCGGTTTTGCCGGTGAGCTCCGAAACCCGGCGGAGGGATTCCTCGCTGGAGTTCACGAGGTTATCAAGCACAACGACGTCGTGGCCGGCTTCCTGAAGGGACAAAACGGTGTGGGAACCGATGTAGCCGGTGCCACCCGTGACAAGAATTTTCATGGTCCCTACGCTATCGGAAATCGGAGCCACGCCGCTCTGTGTTGAGCGGTGTTGAAGCACGTTCGTGCTAAAAACAATTAGTGCCCAAAATTGTTGATGCCGAAGCCCGGCGCCATGAAGTTGTCCAAGCAGTCTTCCGGATCATAGCCAGCGACGGCTTGGAACGCGCATCCCTCAGGGAAGTGGCTGACGAAGCAGAATTGGCTGTTGGCTCGGTGCGGCACTACTTCGCCAGCAGCGATGAGCTTCTGGTGTTTTCCTTCGGGGCAGTCATCGATCGCATAGCAGGGCGTCTTGAGGCTGCACTTGCGTCAGTCGAGGATGCGGAGCCGGAAAGCCCCGAGCAACACCATGCGGTGCTGAACCTCCTCGGTCAGTTCCTGCCCCTGGACGAAGAGCTCGCGGTGGACGCTTGCGTGTGGATGGCGTTCCGGCATGCTGCCCGGATCAAGCCCGTCCTGGCCGCCGAAGCCGAACGCAGCCACCGCGCCGTGGCCGCCGTCGTTGGTCGCCTCATCATGATCCTGAACCCGGCTGAAGCTGACGCACAGCAATCGCTCGTGACTGAAGCGGAAAGGCTCCTGGCCACCATGGACGGCTTGTGCATGCACGCATTGCTGCAGCCCGAGTGGATGACAGCAGAGATGTGCAGCGACGTCCTCACGGCTCACCTGCGGTCTCTCAGGGCCGTCCCTGCCAGCGGCTAAGGGTTGATGAGGCTTGCGGGCCCGTAGGAGCCGGATCGCGCCATGACCGTCCGGGGTCATGGGGAATAGACTGGAACATGTCGGGGACCTGCCAAAGGGAGGAATTCGCATGCACGAGTCAGGTGGCCCGGGATGGCGCATCACCATGGATACATCCGGACCTATGCTCATAGCCCTGTACTTGCGCGACGTAGCGGGACTGGATGGTGCCGGAAAACCCGCCCTCTCGCACGCCGCTCCAAAAGTACGGCATGCGGACCACAAACACCTCACCTCTGATGTTGGAGGTATCCCGGCGCTGAAGACCGAGTGGGAGGCGTGGTGGGAGAGCCTGGTGAAGTCCTATCCCCATCCGGCTCCTGAGTTGTCCCCGCCCAGCTTCAAGGCGTTTGGTAACTCACCTGCACTCCAGCGCGTCCTGCAGGCACATTTTGGCTCAGCGCTGGGATGGGCCACCGACAGGATCGACGAGTATGCCAACCTGGAGGCCGCCCGTGCAGCCAACGGGGTGACGCAGGTTCTGAACGAAATGGTGGAGGACAGGCTCCTGGAGGTCGGACGCAGTTCCCGGGACTTCGAACTCACCATCATTGAACTGCCACTCAATGAGCCCCGGGCCTGGTATCTGGAACCAAGCACCATGATCATGAGCCACCAGCTGCTCTCCGAGCCCGAGGTGTTCCGCAGCTATGTCCAACCCGTGGTGGAGATTCTCGCCTAAAAGTCAGGTGGCCGGCGCTGAAACAGTGATGGTTACCGTCCCAGCGGGCGCGGCGGAGGGCTGCCAGCCGTCCCGCTTCTCCCGGTTCCACGTCTGGCCAGCCACATCCACCTGCGTAATGGACAACGTCTTGGCGTTTGCCACTGCCCAATGAGCCACCGCCCAAGCCTGTGTTCCACCCATCTCCAGCTGAACCGAGCGGCCCTGAACCGTGGCCGCCTGGGTGCCGAACGCCGTCGTGAGTTCATCGACGACGACGGCAGGGTCACCAGCCGCTTCGGGCATGCGCAGTTCGCAGTTCAGCGCGGCCTCGGAGTGCCCGGTGAGAGCAGAAGCGAAGGCCCTGCCCATGCCTTCATGCTGGGCATAGGCGCGGGGGAAAGCGGAACGTTGGACTGCTTGGGCGGCCTGGGTGATCTCCATGGATTCGTAGCCTGGAACCTTGATGAGGCCATTAAAGAACGCATTCGCGGCGTAGACAGGGTCCATGACCTGTTCCTCGGTTCCCCAGCCCTGCGAGGGCCTCTGTTGGAACAGTCCCCGGGAGTCGGGGCCGGCGTCGTCGCCGTAATTGATGTTGCGCAGCCTGGACTCCTGCATGGCCGTGGCCAAGGCAATAGTTGCCGCGCGCGGTGGAAGTCCCCGCTGAACGGAAATTGCAGTGATGAGCGAAGCGTTCGCAGCCTGGTCCGTGGCGAGCTCGTGGCTTTCAGGGCCGGCTACGGCGAAGCAGCGCTCCGTGACCAGTGTCTCGGAGCGCTGCAGCACTGCAACTATTGCGTAAATGGCACCTGCTACGAGGGCCAAGGCCAGCACCGCAACGATGGCGCGGCGGAACCGGCGCATTGAGTGTCTCCTGCTAGTTGGCGTGGAGAGCCTCGTTCAGCTCCACCGTCTGGCCCTTGCGCGGAAGTACTTCCACGCCGCCTGTGGTGGAGTTGCGGCGGAACAGGAGGTTGGGGACGCCGGAGAGCTCCACGGCCTTGATGATCTGGCTGGTGTCCTCGCCGTTCTCGTCCTTGGGGCCCGGAACCCGTACCCGGGTACCAGCGGTGACGTACAGGCCGGCTTCCACAACGGAGTCATCGCCGATGCTGATGCCCACACCGGAGTTGGCTCCGAGCAGGACACGCTCGCCCAGGGAGATCTTTTCCTTGCCGCCACCAGAGAGAGTGCCCATGATGGACGCTCCACCGCCGACGTCCGTGCCGTCGCCGGCCACCACGCCTGCCGAGATGCGGCCTTCCACCATGGAGGTACCCAAGGTGCCGGCGTTGAAGTTCACGAAGCCTTCGTGCATGACAGTGGTGCCTTCGGCGAGGTGGGCACCCAACCGGACGCGGTCGGCGTCGGCAATGCGCACACCGGCGGGCACCACGTAGTCGACCATCCGCGGGAACTTGTCCACGCCGTAAACCACCACGTTGCCGCGCTTGCGCAGGCGCGCTCGGGTCAGTTCGAAGCCGTCAACCGCGGCGGGGCCGAAGTTGGTCCACACCACGTTGGGCAGCTTGCCAAAGACGCCGTCCAGGTTGATGCTGTTCGGCTTGACCAGCCGGTGGGAGAGGAGGTGCAAACGCAGGTACGCATCGGCAGTGTCTGCGGGGGCGGCGTCGAGGTCAATCTGCGCGAAGACCACTTTCTGCTCCGTGCCACGATCGGCATCCTTGCCGTCGTTGGCCAGCGCAGTGAGTGCGGGATCGGCGTTCTCAACGTCGCGCAGGGTATCGGCCGCAACACCAAGTGCGGGTGCGGGGTACCAGACGTCCAGCACGGTTGCTTCCCCGGAAGCCGAGGTGGCGATGGTGGCGAGGCCGAAGCCATAAGCCGACCGGGGGTTGGTGGGCGCGGTTGCGGGCACAGCAGAGGAAGCAGTTTCAGTCATGGGCCAAGTCTATCCAGCAGGCAGAGGTCGGTTAAAACCCGTCTCATGCCGTAGAAGTCGCATTTGTGGTTGTTTCCGGGGATTAGGCTGGACGGGTGACCTTGAACTCTGCTCCCGCCCTCCTTGACCTTCGCCAGGATGTTGCCTTGCTGACGGCCGCGATCATCGACTTCAACAGCGTTTCGGGCAACGAGACCGAGCTCGCCGACGCCGTCGAGTCCGCCCTGCGCGCCATTCCCGCCTACACCGTGACCCGTGACGGCGACGCCATCATTGCGCGTACGGAACTTGGCCGCTCGGAGCGCGTCATCCTGGCGGGACATCTGGACACCGTGCCCCTGCCTACTGTTGAAGGTTCGCTGGGCACCGTTCCGGCCACCTGGGAATCCGGTGTTCCCGGTGAAGGCGTGCTGTATGGCCGCGGCACCACGGATATGAAGGGCGGCGTGGCGGTCCAGCTGGCACTTGCGGCAACACTTTTCGACGACGGTCGGCAGCCGGATAAAGACGTCACCTTCGTCTTTTATGACCATGAAGAGGTGGAAGCGGTCAAGAGCGGCCTCGGCAGGTTGGTGCGGAACCACGGAGATCTGCTGAAGGGTGATTTTGCGATTCTTTTGGAGCCCACGCACGGCACGGTGGAAGGCGGTTGCAACGGAACCAGCCGTTTCGAAGCCACCACCATCGGCGAAACAGCCCACTCTGCGCGTGCCTGGATGGGCGTCAACGCGATCCACGCCGCAGCACCCATCCTTGCGCGGCTCGCCGCTTACGAGCCGCAGACCATCAACGTGGACGGCCTCGATTACCGCGAGAGCCTCAACGCGGTAAAGATCAACGGTGGAACTGCGGGCAACGTCATCCCGGATCGATGCGTGGTGGAAATCAACTACCGCTTCGCCCCGGACAAGACCCCGGACCAGGCCGAGGCCCACGTCAGGGACCTTCTGGAAGGATTCGACGTCGTCCGCACGGACGCTGCTGCCGGCGCGAGGCCCGGACTGAACCACCCCGCCGCCGCGTCCTTCGTTGCCGCAGTGGGCGCCGAGCCCAAACCCAAATACGGGTGGACCGACGTCGCGCGTTTCAGTGAACTGGGCATCCCGGCGGTGAACTTCGGTCCCGGTGACCCTCTGTTGGCGCACAAGGACAACGAGCACGTCGACGCCGACGCCATCCGTGAATGCCTCCGTGCACTGAGGACCTGGCTGACACCGTAGTCCGTCAAGGGCATCCCCGCAGCAAAAGAAGAGGGTCCGCAGCCTGGTGGCTGCGGACCCTCATCTTTATTACTGGTTATGCCTTGTTCGGACCCTCCACCGAGTCCTTCGCAACGGGGTCGTTACCGCCCACCACAAGCCCTGTCCGGAGACTGGGGGGAGCCACCCCGCCGGCGGCCTTCTTGGAACCGCGGCGCTCAATCATGATCGCAATCCGTGACACCGTCAGGTTGATCAGGATGTAGATTGCAGCGCCCACGAAGAACGCCGGGAACAGGAAGTCCGGGCCCAGGAAGTCCGCCATGATCTGGATCTTCCGCAGCAATTCCTCGTAGCCCACGATGTAGCCGAGCGAGGTGTCCTTGAGCAGAACCACCAACTGGGCAACCAAGGACGGAAGCATGCGTCGCACGGCCTGAGGGAACTCGATGGACATCCGCGACTGGAAGCTTCGGAGGCCGATGGCCAAGCCAGCCTCGCGTTGTCCCTTGGGGAGGGACTGGATTCCTGCACGCAGGATTTCAGCGAAGATGGCGGCGTTGTAAAGGGTCAGACCCACCACAACAGCCTGGAACTGACCGGTTGCGAAGACCAGCAGGACGAACAACATCATGAGAACCACGGGCATGCCGCGGAGGAACTCGAGTACCACCTGGGTGGGAATCCGGATCCAGGGAATCAAGGAAATACGCAGGAGGCAGAGCGCGATGCCCAGAGGGAACGCGATCACGGCAGCCACAGCAGCAGCGGCCAGGGTGGAGAGGATGCCTTGGCCGATCAGGTTCCATACATCCGGTGCCATGGGGCCGTAGAAGATGGCCCAGCGGTCGGCGTCGAAAATGCCCTGTTGTGCCAGGGTTGTGACGGCGATGGCCAGGATGCCAAGGATGATCAGAACGCCGGCGGCGGAGCCGATGAGCGAATAGAGGCGGGCCTTGGGCCCGGGGACGTCGTAAAGGACCGATGTCATCGGGCAATCGCCACCTTTCGTTCAACAAAGTGCGCCAGGAGTCCCAGGGGAACTGTGATCAAGAGGTAGAAGAAAGCCACCCCGAGGAGGATCCAGAGGACTTGGTTGCCGTAGTCGTTGGAGAGCTGGCGGCCGTAGCCGAAAAGCTCCAGGACGAAGAACGCGCCGGCCACCGAGGAGTTCTTGACCAGTGCAATCAGGATGTTGATCAGCGGGGGTATCACCGTGCGTACGGCTTGGGGGAGGACGATGAAGCCCAAAACCTGTGTGAAGGTCATGCCGACGCTGCGGGCAGCTTCTGCTTGGCCCACAGGCACGCTGTTGACGCCGGAACGGACGGCTTCGGCAATGAAGGCGGCCGTGTAACTGCTCAACGCGATGATGGCGGCAACTTCGAATTGTTCAAACTTAACGCCCAACCTGGGCAGAACAATGGCGGCGAAAAAGAAAATGATGGTCAACGGGGTGTTACGTGCCACTTCAACATAGAACATGCTGAAACCGCGAAGTGCTGCCACGGGGGAAACCCTCATGGCCGCCAGGAGTGTGCCGACAATGAGGGCAATGATTCCTGAAATTACGGAAAGATAGAGGGTTCGGAGAAATCCGTCCCAATATTCGGGGAGGCTTGCTATGACGGCGTCCATGGCTTCCTTTGGCTGCAGCTAATCAGGGAACAGGGTCCTGGATTCGTCAACTGCCGCCACCCGAGGGGGCGGCGGCAGTTGACGGGTCCCGACTAGTAGCGGTTGATCGTAGGAAGTTCAGGGGCGGTCTTGATGACCTTGCCTGCAGTGGCTTCCCAAGCCTTCTTGTAGGTATCGTCCTTGGCGAATCCCTCAAGCTGATCGTTGATCCAGGCGCGGAAGACGGTGTCATCCTTCTTCAGGCCGATGCCATAAGGCTCCTTGGTGAAGGTTTCATCCGAGGCGAGCTTGAAGGCGTCCGGCTCCTTGTCGACGTAGCCGGCGAGGATGACGTTGTCAGTGGTGACCGCGACAACCTGCTTGTTGCGCAGCGGCTCCAGGCAGGCGGTGTAGGTGGCGGCTGGGACTACCTCAGCACCGTACTTTTCGGCGATGGTCTTGGCCGGGGTGGAACCCGTCACGGAGCAGACCTTCTTGCCGGCGACATCTTCGGGCTTGGTGATGGAGGTGTCATCCTTGTTCACCAGCAGAGCCTGGCCTGCTTCGTAGTACGGTCCGGCGAAGGCGACCTTTTCCTTACGGGCATCATTGATGGTGTACGTGGCGATGACAAGATCGACGCGTCCCTGCTCGATGAACGACTCACGGTTCTGGGAGACGGTCTCCACCCATTCGATCTTGTCCGGAGCGATTCCCAGCTTGGCGGCGATTGCCTTGCCCATTTCAACATCGAAACCGACTGGCTTGCCGTCCAGGCCCTTCTGGCCGAACAAAGGCTGATCGAACTTGGTACCGATCTTGATGGTCCCGGCCTTGTTGAGCTTCTCCATGGTGGTGCCGGCTTCGAAGCTCGCCGAGGCAACCGGGGGAGTGGTGGTTCCGCTGCTGCCGCCGCAAGCGCTCAGCGAGAGGGCAAGTGCAGCCGATGCGGCCACCAGGAGTGACTTCCTCCGGGTAATAAGAGACTTCATGGTGTTCCTTTCATTGGGTGGCCGCCTTACGGCCGGGGGTGCGGGCAGTAAGGAGCTAGTGGGTCAAGAGCTTGGACAAGAAGTCCTTGGCACGGGTGCTCTTCGGGTTGGTGAAGAATTCCTCGGGGGTCGCGTCCTCCACGATCTGACCGTCGGCCATGAACACCACGCGGTCAGCGGCCTTGCGGGCAAAGCCCATCTCGTGGGTGACCACGATCATGGTCATGCCTTCCTTGGCCAACTGGATCATGACGTCCAACACTTCGTTGATCATCTCGGGGTCCAACGCGGACGTTGGCTCGTCGAACAGCATCACCTTCGGCTTCATGGCAAGAGCGCGGGCGATAGCCACACGCTGCTGCTGGCCGCCGGAGAGCTGGGCGGGAAGCTTCGGGGCTTGGTGCCCCACGCCTACACGCTCAAGGAGAGCCATGGCTTCCTTGTCCGCCGTGCCCTTGGCTACCTTCTTGACCTTGATGGGACCCAGCGTGACGTTCTCAAGAATCGTCTTGTGGGCGAACAGGTTGAAGGACTGGAACACCATGCCGACGTCGGCACGCAAGTGAGCGAGGTCCTTGCCTTCTTCGGGAAGCTTCTTCCCGTCGATGGCGATGTCGCCGTCGTCGATCGTTTCCAAACGGTTGATCGCACGGCAGAGAGTGGATTTACCGGATCCGGAAGGACCGATAACCACCACGACTTCACCCTTCTGAACCTGGAGGTTGATGTCTTTGAGGACATGCAATTGACCGTAGTGCTTATTGACGCCGTTCAGGGAGACGAGGGCATCGCCGGACGCTTGAGTAGTCATACGACGAATCTAGCGAACAAAGAAGCAAATATGACCACGGTCACGGCAACTTCCTGAAGATCGTGACTGAACAGAAACCTGCCCCACAGCGATATACCAGACTGCAATGCAAAGAGCGGGTCGCTGCCGCGGAGCACGCCGTCATCCGCGTTAGCCTTGGGCAATGAGCATGAGCCAGCACCCCATTCCCCGCCCGGATGCCAACGGTCGCGTCACGGGCACCCATGTGCCGCTCCCATCGGAGATCGCACCCGCCAAGCACAAGGGCTCCCTTGAGCTCCGACGCAAACAAGCGGACACGGGAATGTCGGACCAGCATTTGTTGGATACCAGCGGTGCCGGGCAGTTCATCCACACCGATCCGTGGCGTGTCCTGAGGATCCAGAGTGAGTTCGTGGAGGGCTTCGGTGCCCTGGCGGATCTGGGGCCTGCCGTCAGCGTCTTCGGTTCAGCCCGAACCAAACCCGGAACCGAGTATTACGAGATGGCCGTGGATGTGGGGCGCAAGCTTGCAGAAGCCGGCGTGGCAGTGATCACCGGCGGCGGACCCGGTTCCATGGAAGCTGCCAACAAGGGCGCCGTGGAAGGCAACGGTGTTTCTGTGGGCCTGGGCATCGAACTGCCGTTCGAGCAGGGACTCAATCAATGGGTGGATTTGGGCATCAACTTCCGGTATTTCTTCGCCCGCAAAACCATGTTCGTCAAGTACGCGCAGGGCTTCGTGGTGCTTCCCGGTGGGCTCGGCACTCTCGATGAGTTGTTCGAGGCAATGGTCCTGGTCCAAACCCGCAAGGTGACCTCGTTCCCCATCGTTCTGCTCGGAGTTCGCTTTTGGGGACCCATGATCGAGTGGATCCGGGAGACCCTGGTGGCCGAAGGCATGGTTTCGGAGAAGGACCTTGATCTGATCCAGCTGGTGGATGACCCCGCAGATGCCGTGCACCGTGTTTTGCACGGTGCACCTCTTCCACCCACCACAAATGGAAACCAGCGCCCGGAGTAGCCGGCTGTTTCTGGCACCATGGACACTGTGAGCTTTTTCCTGGTGTTTCTCGCGATCGTCCTCGTTGGTGCGGCGCTGTATCTCGGTGCCGGAATCGTCAAGGGGCGCTCCATTGGAGCGGGGCTTGAACAACCCGTCCCCAATCTGCCGGCTGTCCTGCTGCCGGAGGATGCCAAACCCGGGGATGTGGATTCCCTGCGTTTTGCCTTGGGCCTTCGTGGTTACCGGATGGATCAGGTTGACCAGGTCCTGGAGGAGCTGAGGGACCAATTGAAGGCCAAGGACCGCGAGATTGAACGCCTCGGTGCCTTGGTTCAGCCTCGTCTTGAGGATGGCGAAACCGGCCGGGCCCGGCAGTGAGTTCGCAGATCCCTGCCTCGCAGACGCCCTCCTCAGAGACGCAGCCGCAGCGGGGACCCGCGGACCGGCTTTCCCTGGGGCTATCAAGCGCGGCCGCACGAATGGGCGGTTGGCCATGGTGGCTGCAGGTAACCTTGATTTTTGTCGCAGCCCGGCTCGTCAGCGCCTGTGTCTTCATGGCGGCAGCCATCCACCAAGGAACGAACCCCTGGTTCCCACCCGCGCCGGATTATTGGAACTTCATCACTATCTGGGATGGACGCTGGTATCAGGAAGCTGCTGACAACGGCTATCCCTCGGTTCTACCCGTGGACGCGAATGGCGTGGTCCAGCAAAACGCCTGGGCGTTCTATGCGCTCTTCCCCTTCCTGGCCCGAGGCCTCGCTGCAGCCACCGGGATGGGAACCCTGCCTGCCCTCACCCTCATAGCGACGCTGGCTGGTGTGGGTGCGGCACTGGTGATTTACCAACTCTTCCGCGAGTTCGCAGGCAAGCGCGCGGCGCTGTGGGGCGTCGTCTTCGTCTCCACTTTTCCGGTGTCCCCGATCCTTCAGGTCCCGTACGCCGAGTCCTTAAACCTCTTGCTGTTGTCCGGTGCGCTGTTACTGGTGGTGCGGCGCCGGTATCTGGCCGCCATTCCGGTAGTGCTTCTCATGTGTCTTTCCAGGCCCACGGGAGTCCCCTTTGCAGCCATGGTGGGATTGCTGTTGCTCTGGCGTCTGTGGCAGCGCTTCTGGCCGTCAGGGACACGGCCAGCCCCCGTTTCAGGCGGTGACGACGACCCGACGTCGTTGCGCAGCTTACTCTCGCTGGGGGCACTGGTGCTCGTGGCGGGTATTGGAGCTCTCGCGTGGCCAGCCATTGCCTGGGCAACCACCGGTGAACTCACTGCCTACACACGCACCGAAACTGCGTGGCGGGGGCACGATCTTGTGCCTTTCAAACCGTGGTTCGACACGGGCCGGATGCTGTTCGGTCCTGTGTTGGGCGTGCTGGCCCCGTTCGTCTTCACGGCACTTTTCGTTCTGGTCATGATGTCCAGGCCGGTCAGGGCGTTGGGAACTGAGTTGCGGCTTTGGTGCGCTTGCTACATGGGCTATCTGCTGGTCTTCCTTCATCCCCAGACCAGCACCTTCAGAATGCTGCTGCCACTCTTTCCGCTGGCATTGGCGGTGGCGTTGCTCTCCAAATCCAAAGCGTACCGGGGGACCGTCGTGGTGATGTTCGTCCTCCTCCAGATCGTCTGGGTGGTGTGGCTGTGGGCGTGGGCGCAGCTCCCCGGCGGCGGGGACTATCCGCCCTGACGTGGACGTATGCCGCGCAAGCGGAGTATGTACAAAGTCCGGACAAATGCGCGTTTGATTAGCTACGGACAGGTAATTACGGGATAATGGACCAAGAGCAAGGACAGAGCACCGAAAAGTGCCCGGCCAAGGCGGCCTCCCAAGCGGTGCCGCCGGCTGCAATTGCGACGCGGAACCAGCCCGGCCGGGTTGGCGTGACTTGGGACAAATGGAGGGGATTTTCCTAATGGCGGCTATGAAACCACGTACCGGCGACGGCCCTATGGAAGTTACCAAAGAGGGACGCAGCTTGATTATGCGTGTGCCGCTCGAAGGCGGAGGACGACTCGTTGTCGAACTCAACGCTGCGGAAGCGGCCAACCTCAAGGAATGCCTCGTAGGCGTTACTGAATAGGCGTTTGGATAGATTTTAAAAGCAGGGCCCCGGCAAGCCGGGGCCCTGCTTTTGTTTAAGCTGTTTTCATCCTGCTGGCAGGAACCCTACTTCTTGACGGCAACCAGAAGCCCATCGCCCGTAGGCAGCATCGCCGACGCCAACCGTTCGTCGTCGCGGATGGCCTTCACAATCTGACGCAAAACCACGGTGGTTGCCTCACGCGCTGCCGGGTTGGCGACGCGGTCCTTGTCCAAAGCATCGTTGATCACCAGGGTGCCGCCTGACTTCAGGAGGCGGATTGCCTGTTCCACATACTTGGGGAAGTTCGGCTTGTCGGCGTCGATGAACACGAGGTCATAGGCCGAGTCCGTCAGTCGTGGCAAGACATCAGCTGCACGGCCTGAAATGGTGCGGGTACGGTTGGCCGGGCTACCGGACTCCAGGAATGCTTCCCTCGCGGCCTTCAGATGTTCGACGTCCACATCAATGGTGGTCAGCACAGCATGGGGGCTGAGACCACGCAGCAGGCAAACCCCGGACACTCCTGCGCCGGAGCCCACTTCCACCACGGTCTGCGCTTTGGAAGCGGCAGCGAGTACCGTCAGGACGGCACCTACACCGGGGCTGATGGGGGTAACACCCAGTTCAAAGGAGCGCTCACGGGCGCGCAACAACACGTCATCCTCAGCCGGCAGATCTTCTGCGTAGGACCAGCTGCTTGACTTGTCGGCACTCATGAAGGGGTTCGCTTTCCGCGGGGAGGGGTGTTTGTACCAAGACTACTGTGTCCGCACCCGCAAACCCGCTGCGGGGCAGCTCTCCGGGGGTGTGTCCACCACCGTTTTCAGCCTTGCGGAGAAAACGCCTGCCAGTCAGGAAATTCCCAGACAAACTTGGGATGATAATGCTCCGGTCATCCATGAGGTGGGCGGCACCGAATATTCGGTGAACCACAGTTTGAGGGGAGTGGACGATGCCGGCATCGCATGCTGCGCCAGTCCAAACATCGGAAAGCCTTGAGGCCGTTACTGATTGGGTCATGCCCAGCTGGGAGGAAGTGGTTTCAAATCACTCCGCCAAGGTATATCGCCTCGCCTATCGCCTGACCGGCAACAAGTTCGACGCCGAGGACCTCACCCAGGAGGTTTTCGTCAGAGTTTTCCGGTCCCTCGAAAACTTCAAACCGGGAACCCTGGATGGCTGGTTGCACCGTATCACCACCAACCTGTTCCTGGACGGGGCACGGCGCAGGAGCCGCATCCGCTTCGATGCGCTCGCAGAAGATGCCGAATCCCGATTGCCCGGCCGTGAGCCGGGACCTGAGCAGAGCTTCGAGCACAACAACCTTGACCTCGATGTCCAGCGGGCGTTGGAAGAACTCCCGCCGGACTTCCGCGCCGCCGTCGTGCTGTGCGATCTCGAAGGTCTTTCCTATGACGAAGTAGCCGAGGCGCTCGGTGTGAAACTGGGGACTGTCAGGTCCCGTATCCACCGCGGACGGACCATGCTCCGCGAGAAACTTGCCCACCGCGATCCGCGCCCTGCAGAGGCGCGCAAGCCGCGGTTGAAGATGCCCCGCATCGCCAGCATCCTTTAGGGTGTCGATGCCTCGACGTCCCCTTCGGCCGGGAGTCTTCTCCCGGCGCAGAATGGCTGCCCTGCGCCATACGCGCAGCCCGGAGCACCTGCAGCGCTGCGACGAATGCCGGATGGCTCTCCGCCGCGAACGGCAGTACCTTGAGCGCCTCCGTGGCTCGGCCGTCCCTGAAGCCAGCCAGGATCTTGCCGCCCGCTTGATCCAGCACACAGAACGCCTGGCCAAAGAGCCGGGGCATTCCGGCTCAACGCCTCAACATTCACCACTGCAGTATCCCGACCGGCGGTTGCGGGGTCTTCGTGTCGCGGGCATCGCTGTGGGCGCCCTGATGGTCAGTGCAGGGGCTCTGGCTGCGTCCGCCTACGTGATCGCCGGCGATGCCGAGCCGCAAGCCTTCGCGGGACCAAGCACCGCCAGCTCCCTGGCCGGTGCCTGGACGGGAAGCCCCGCTGAGACCATGGTGGGACCGGCGTTTCGAGCCGGGAGCGCGGTCAGTTTGACCCCCGAACAGTTGGAGTCGCTGCGGGCCGAAGGGTGGGCCTGCCCCGAGTTGTCCGGCATGGGCTTCCGCGTGGTATCCGCCCAAGCCACCAGCCATAACGGCAACCCGGCCGTGGAGATCAGGCTCGAGAGCAACGGCCACTATGCCACCATCGTGGAGGAACACCTGCCTGCGGACGGATCGGCCCAGATGCGTTCTTCTTCCGCGCGGCTCTCCGTCACGCAGGGAACCCCGTGGAAGGCCGTCTACACCATGCCTGCAGCCGTTATCAGCTACGCATCGGACCTCCCGGCGGACAGCGCAGACGATGCTGTCCCTGAAATCGTCCGTGCGGGGGAGTCCATGTTGAGGACTCCTGGCCATGAGGATCAGGAGGCATGGTACAAAAGGGTGCTGCGAGGCCTCCAGACCATCCTCCGTCCTGCCGGTTTAGGAGCGGCACCAGAGACAAGGTAATCTTCGTAACGTGCTTGGAATCAACGGCCCGGAGTTCATACTCCTTCTGATTATCGGCGTACTCGTCATCGGTCCCAGCCGTTTGCCCGAATACACTCAAAAGCTCGCCAACCTGGTCAAGGAAGTGCGTCGTATGGCTTCCGGCGCCCGCGAGCAGATTAAAGAAGAAGTCGGCATTGACATCGATGAGGTCGACTGGAAGAAGTACGATCCTCGTCAATATGATCCCCGGCGCATCATCAAGGATGCGCTTCTTGATGACGAGAAGCCTGTCAGTGCAGGAGCCCCTGCTGCTGCCGCGGCCGTAGATGTAAAACCCAAGACCCCGGTGCGGGTCATTGAGCGGCTGGCCGAGGGCGAAGCCGCACCCTTCGACACCGAGGCGACCTGAGCTCAAGTAGCTGACGGCCCCTTGAGGGCGTTGGATCAGCCAGTTCGCCGTCAGGTCAGCAAAAGACCCGCCAGCCCAGGCCTCGTGGCCTGGGCCTAGCGGGGCTGGATGCCCAAAGGCTTGCCGGACAGCCCACGGGGCCGCGTGGCCAAGGAACCAGCAATGCCTTCCAGTGCTTTCGCGGAGGCCGTCTCAGGTGCTGCCAGAACCACGGGTTTCCCGGCGTCGCCGCCCTCCCGCAAGCGGATGTCCAGCGGAATCTGGCCGAGGAGCGGAACGTCGGTGCCCACGGCAGTGCTCAACCGCTCAGCCAGGATGGCGCCGCCGCCGCTTCCGAACAATTCCATGCGGCCGCCGTCGGGCATTTCCAGGTAGGACATGTTCTCGATGATGCCGGCCACCTTCTGTCCGGTCTGTGTGGCGATGGTGCCGGCTCGTTCGGCCACATCAGCGGCAGCTGCCTGCGGAGTGGTGACCACCAGGATTTCCGCATTGGGCAGAAGCTGCGCCACGGAGATGGCGATGTCCCCCGTGCCGGGAGGCAGGTCCAGGAAGAGGGCATCGAGATCACCGAAGTAAACGTCGGTGAGGAATTGTTCAAGGGCCCGGTGCAGCATGGGACCGCGCCATGCCACGGGTTGGTTGCCGTCAACGAACATGCCGATGGAGATGACCTTCACGCCGTAGGCCACGGGTGGAAGGATCATGTCGTCCACCTGAGTGGGCTTCTGGGTGATCCCCATCAGCGCCGGTACGGAAAAGCCGTGCACGTCGGCGTCCACTATCCCCACACGGAGGCCTTGGGCGGCCAGCGCGCAGGCCAGATTGACCGTGACCGATGACTTTCCTACACCGCCTTTACCGCTGGCCACGGCGTACACCTTGGTCAGCGAATCAGGTTTGGTAAAGGGGATGCCGCGTTGTCCACCGGGTCCGCGGAGCTGTTCCTTGAGGGCTTCCCGCTGGGCGGGGGACATGACTTTCAGTTCCACGTCCACGCCGGTGACGCCTTCCACTCCGAGGAGGGCGTCGCTGGCGTCCTTCGTAATTGTTTCGCGCAGGGGGCATCCGGCAATGGTCAGCAGAACAGCCACCTGCACAGTGCCGTCATCGTTCGCAGAGATCGACTCCACCATCCCAAGTTCCGTAATGGGGCGCCGGAGTTCGGGATCAATGACGGTTGCCAAGGCAGCATGCAGCGCCTCGGCCGATGCGGTGCTCATATGGTCAGGCTCAGCTTTCGGGGTTTTCGGGTGATGTTTTGGCCGTTGAATGCTGTGGACCTGCGGCTCGCGGCGGGCGGACCTTCGGAATCTGCTGGGTGCGGGGGCCGCGCGATTTATCGCGCTTTTCCTTCAGTTTCTCCTTGACCTTCTCACCCGGTGATTCCGTGCCATCCGAGGCGGCTTCGTTCTCACGGAGTTCCTCCTGGGCATCAATGATGTCTTCAAGCAGACTTCGGAGTTCGGTCCGGACGTAGTCACGGGTGGCTACTTCGCGCAGGGCAATGCGGAGCGAAGCCAGTTCCCGCGTGAGGTACTCGGTGTCAGAGAGATTGCGTTCCGCACGCTGGCGGTCCTGCTGGAGCGAGACACGGTCGCGGTCATCCTGCCTGTTTTGGGCCAGCAGCAGAAGGGGAGCCGCATAGGAGGCCTGCAGCGACAACATGAGCGTCAGCAGGGTGAAGCCCAGCTCCATGCGGTCGAACTGCCAGTCCGTGGGAGCGAATGAATTCCAGGCAAGCCAGAACACACAGAACACCGTCATGTAAACCAGGAACGTGGGCGTACCCATGAACCGGGCGAAGCCCTCCGTAGCGTTCCCGAAAGCGTCCGGGTTCGGTGAGAACTTGGGCAGGATGCGTTGGCGTCCGCTCAGGGGAGTGTCGAGGCTGCTGCCGGTGCGTCCTGTGGACTTGGCGGATCGGGTGGCGTTGTTATCAGCCAATGCGGCCTCCAAGTTTCCTTATAGGGGCGTCGTCCTCGTGGGCGCGCCAGTCATCCGGCAACAGGTGATCCAGCACGTCATCAACAGTCACCGCCCCCACAAGGCGGCCGTCGTCGTCCACGACTGGAAGTGAATTCAGGTTGTACGTCGCCAAGGTCCGGGCAACTTCGGAGATGTGGGCTTGATCCGAGAGCGGTTCAAGGTTCTTATCGACGAGGTTGCCCAACGGTTCCGGCGGAGGGAAGCGCAGAAGCTGCTGTATATGCACCACGCCCAGGAAACGTCCGGTGGGGGTCTCCAACGGTGGACGGGCGATGAAGATGGAGGAGGCCAGCGCAGGCGAGAGCTCTTCGCGGCGGACGTGGGCAAGGGCTTCCGCCACAGTGGCCTCAGGCGGGAGGATGACCGGGACCGGAGTCATCAGGCCACCGGCGGTGTCTTCGTCGTACTCGAGGAGGCGGCGGACGTCCTCGGCTTCCTGGGGTTCCATGAGCTGAAGCAGTTCTTCAGCCTGGGCGGAGGGAAGCTCGGCCAGGAGGTCGGCGGCGTCGTCAGGATCCATCTCTTCGAGGACGTCAGCGGCGCGTTCCACATCAAGTGCGGAGAGGATCTCCACCTGGTCATCTTCCGGGAGTTCCTGGAGGACATCGGCGAGGCGTTCATCCTGAAGCTCACTTGCCACTTCAAAGCGCCGTTTGTCGCTCATTTCCTGAAGGGCTTCGGCGAAGTCGGCAGGTTTAAGGTCTTCGTGAGTGGCAACGAACTGCGTGGCGGCCTGGGGTTCGTTGTGGGCGCCGGTCTGGGCATCGGCCCAATCGATGATCAGCGTCTCGTTACGGCGGAGCCTGCCGAAGGGCGACAGGGAATGGCCGCGGCGGACGAACAGCTTGCTGACAAACCAGTCCTTGGACCTGTGTTGGTCCATGGCGATGTCCTCGATCGTGGCGTCTCCACTGCCATCGGCCAGCGTCACGCGGCGGTCGAACATCTCAGCGACCACCAGAGTTTCGGCACCGCGCTGCTCGAAACGCCGCAAGTTCACCAGGCCGGTGCAAATGATTTGGGTCTGATCGATGGACGTAATACGCGTCATGGGAACAAACACCCGCTTCTTGCCCGGAACTTCAACCACGATGCCCACCACATGGGGAGCACCACGGGTGCCGCGGGAGAGCACCACGACGTCGCGCAATCGGCCAAGACGATCGCCCAGGGGGTCGAAGACGTCCAAGCCGAGCAAGCGCGCGACGAAGACGCGTGAAGGATGTGTGCTCATATTTACAGGCTACCGAGTCTGCTCTCTTTTAGCTGAATTCCAGCCTCTACACATGTCCATGAGACACAATGGGGCTATGTCAAACATTTTTGGTGGTCCCAAAGCCGTTGAGGAGTCCCGCAGTGTTCCCCAGGGGGACACCGTAGGTTCATACACCTCGTATTTGGATGCCCAGAAGGCGGTGGACTACCTCGCAGATCAGCAGTTCCCTGTTCAGTTGGTGTCGATCGTGGGTAACGACCTCAAAATGGTGGAGCGGGTGACCGGCCGGCTGAGCTACCCCAGGGTGGCCTTGTCCGGTGCCCTGAGTGGCATGTGGTTCGGCCTCTTCGTCGGCGTCATGCTGTCCTTCTTTACGCCCGCAGGGGGTCCGTTCTCCATCATCACCTCAGTGCTGATGGGGGCGGCGTTCTTCATGCTGTTCGGGATCGTCACCTATGCCACGCAACGCGGAAAGCGTGACTTCACCTCCACCAGCCAGGTGGTGGCCACCAATTACGATGTGATCGTCGCCGTGGAGGCAGCCCAGGAGGCCCGCCGCCTGCTCCACCAGCTGCCCATGAATCCGTCGCAGGCTGCCACACCGCAGACCAGCAACTACAACCAGCCGAATGCACCGTTCCAGCAGCCTGGCCAGGCACCTGAGCGGCCTACCACGTGGAATGATCCTTATGGCCAACGCGGTCCCGAGTCCAGCGCCCCAAGCACTCCGCAGGGACAGAACGAGGCACCGGCGAACCAGCCCGCGCAGGCCCCCACACCGGCAGCTGTCCGGTACCCCGACCTCCCGGACGGCCGTCCGCAGTACGGTGTCCGGGTAACCGAAGGACAGAACCCGGCACAGAACGCACCGCAGGAAGATGGACAGCAGTCCGGCTCCGAGGATTCCTCCAAGCAGTAGACGCTTCCGCGCAGCAGAAAGGGAAGGCCACCGGGGATCAGTTCAGATCCCGGTGGCCTTCCCTTTCTGCCTTCTTAAGTTACTGCGTTACTCCAACGGCAGGGGCTTAGCCCTGGGCTTCCTGGTAGATGCCGGCCATCCAGGATTCGACGTCGTCAGCCTTGCGCGGCAACGCGGCGCTGAGGTTGACGGGGCCGTCTGCGGTCATGAGGATGTCGTCTTCGATGCGAACGCCGATTCCGCGGTATTCCTCCGGAATGGCGAGGTCTTCGTTCTTGAAGTACAGGCCAGGTTCGATCGTGAAGACCATTCCCTCGGTCAGGACTCCATCGAGGTAGAGTTCACGCTTCGCCTGCGCGCAGTCGTGGACGTCGAGGCCCAGGTGGTGGCTGGTGCCGTGCGGCATCCAGCGGCGGTGCTGCTGGCCCTCCGGGCTGACGGCTTCCTCGACGGACACAGGCAGCAAGCCCCATTCGGCGAGGCGTTCGGCCAGGACGGTGGTTGCTGCGGTGTGGATGTCCCGGAACTTCACGCCCGGCTGAGCGGCTGCGAAGCCTGCATCTGCGGCGTCGAGGACGGCCTCATATACCTTCCGCTGCACTTCCGTGAAGGTGCCCGTGGCCGGAAGCGTACGGGTGATATCTGCCGTGTAGAGGGAGTCGGCCTCCACTCCGGCGTCCAGGAGCAGGAGTTCGCCGGCGTTGACGGTTCCGGAGTTGCGGTTCCAGTGTAGGACCGTGGCGTTGTTGCCGGACGCGGCAATGGTGTCGTAACCGAGTTCGTTGCCTTCCTCGCGGGCGCGGGCAAAGAAGGCACCTTCAACAACACGCTCGCCGCGCTGGTGCGTCAGGGCGCGGGGCAGGGCACGGACGACGTCGGCGAAGCCTTCCACCGTCGCCGCGACGGCGATCTTCATCTGCTCGATTTCCCACTCGTCCTTGAGGAGGCGCACTTCGGACAAAGCCTCGCTGAGCTTCTCATCCAGGGCGTCGAGTTCGCCGAGGTCCAGGTTCTCAGGGTCCTTGGCAGTGTTGTAGCGGGCGGTGTCCACCAGCGCGTCAATGTTCTCGTCCGTCTTGCGGACCAGCCGAATGGAGATGCCGCCGATTTCCGGGGCGCCAACATTCTTGGTGATAGCCATCTCAAGCTCGGAGATGTGCGCGGTGGGGAGGCCGAGACGGGCTTCGAATTCGGCCAGTGTGGGCCGCGCACCGATCCAGAACTCGCCTGCACGCGAGTCAGCGTAGAACTGCTCGGTGTCCCGGCCGGCCAACGGACGGAAGTAGAGGGTGGCAGTGTGGTGACCGCCGTCGTCGCCCTTTCCTTCTGCGGCCGGTTCCAGGATCAGCACGGCGTCAGGCTCGTGGTCCAAGCCCAATCCGGTGAGGTGGGCGAAGCCGGAGTGGGGGCGGAAGCGGTAGTCGCAGTCGTTGGACCGGACCTTCAGCGGACCGGCCGGGATGACGAGGCGTTCGCCTTTGAACTGTTCGGAAATAGCACGACGTCGGCGTGCGGCGTGGTCTGCAACGGCGTCACGCGCAGGGGTCACCTGCGGGGCGGGCGCCCAATTGCTGGCCATGAATGCCTTGAAGGCATCTGATGTGGGCCTTTGCGAGCGGTTGTTGACACGCTCCTGCAGTGGCTGGGAGGACGAGTTTTGGGTGTTTTCGGCATCGTTCACCGTTACATCGTCCCACCAGTTACGTGAGGAGGCCAACGCCGCAACACTCCAAGCGGGCCTGCATCCCATAGGCTGGGAAAGTGAGGATAGACCTGCATGCGCACTCAAATGTTTCCGACGGAACCGAGACACCGGCCGGCGTGATCATCTCAGCCGTTTCGGCCGGTCTTGACGCCGTGGCTTTGACTGACCACGATTCCACGGATGGCTGGGAGCCTGCCGCCACGACTGCCCGGGAACATGGCATTGCGTTCATCCCCGGAATGGAGATCTCCTGCCGGACGGAGCAGGGAATCAGTGTCCATTTGCTGAGTTACCTCCATGACCCCTCCCATGCGGGCCTGCTGGAGGAAATCACCAAGTCCAAGGATGCAAGGCTTACCCGTGCCGAGCATATGGTCACTTTGCTGTCCGAGGATTACCCGTTGACCTGGGACGACGTGATCCACCATGTTGCCCCCGGCGCCACGGTAGGCCGCCCGCACATCGCCGATGCTTTGGTGGCCGCTGGCGTGGTGGCAGATCGAACGGAGGCTTTCACCTCCATCCTCACCTCGCACTCGCGGTACTTCGTGCAGCACTATGCGCCCAACCCGGCTTTCGCCGTCGAGCTTGTCCGCGCGGCCGGTGGCGTTCCCGTCTTCGCCCATCCGGTGGCCTCATCGAGGGGACGGATCGTGGGGGAGCGTACCTACCGGGACATGATTGATGCCGGACTGTTGGGACTTGAGGTTGAGCACCGGGACAACCCGGAGGAGGGCCGCACCTTCCTCCGTGGCCTGGCCGCCGAACACGGGTTGCTCATGACAGGATCTTCGGATTACCACGGGGCAGGCAAACCCAATCTGTTGGGCGAGAACACTACCTCGCCCGAGGTCTTGGCCCGGATCGAGGAGCTGGCCACGGGCAGCACGGTCATCCGCTGATGGATCTGCAGCTGCTGGCCTCCGTGATCGTCACGCTCTTCGTCATCATGGACCCGCCGGGCACTGTGCCGATTTTCATGTCCTTGACGGCGCAGATGTCGGCCAAGGATCGGAACCGCTCAGCGTTCCAAGCCCTTCTGGTGGCCACCGGTGTGATTGTGGTGTTCGCGATCTTTGGGCAGTCCATCCTGAACTACATGCACATCTCCCTGGCGGCCTTGCAGGGCGCCGGAGGGCTGCTTCTGGTGCTCATCGCACTGCAGCTGCTGACTGGCTCCACCAGCGGCGAAGAGAATGCGGCCAAGTACAAGAACGTGGCGTTCGTGCCGCTGGGAACCCCGCTCATGGCCGGGCCGGGTGCGATCGTTGCCGTCATGGTGTTCGTGCAGCAGTCCAGCCAGCTCGCGGAATATCTGGCCGTGGGCCTCGGCATCGCCGTGGTGCTGGGCTCGCTGTACCTGGCGATGCGTTTCGCAGGAGTGGTGCAGCGCGTCCTCGGTGAAAACGGGGTGGAGCTCGTCACCCGGATCGCCGGCTTGCTGCTGTCAGCAATCGCCGTTCAGATGATCGCGGACGCCGTTCAGGCCTTCGTGAAGGGTGCTTCCTGATCCATGCCCGTGTCCGGCAAGGACCCGCTTTGTCGGAAATCTGCCGTGGTGCCAAGCCGTTTCCGCATGACGTCGATGGCCTGTTCGTTCTGGTCGACGCACACGAAGTTGCGGCCCAGTTTGGCTGCAACGGCACCCAGGGTCCCTGAGCCGGCGAAGAAATCAAGACACCAGTCGCCCTCACGGCTGGACGCGGAGACTATCCTGCGTACCAGGCCTTCGGGTTTTTGGGTGGGGTAGCCGGTCTTTTCGCGGCCCGTGGGCGAGACGATGGTGTGCCACCAGACGTCTGTGGGCAGCTTGCCGAGCTCGCGCTTGGCGGGCGTCACCAGGCCGGGAGCCATATAAGGTTCCCGGTCCACTTCGGCGTTGTTGAAGTGATACTTGGTGGGGTTTTTGACGTACACCAGAATGTTGTCGTGCTTGGTGGGCCAGCGGTTCTTGGCGCGTGCGCCGTAGTCATAGGCCCAGATGATCTCGTTGAGGAAGCATTCTCTGCCGAAGATCGAGTCCAGCATCACCTTGGCGTAGTGGACTTCCCGGTAGTCCAAGTGCAGGTAGAGGGTGCCGTCGTCGGCCAGCAGTCGCCAGGCCTCCACGAGCTTGGGCTCCAGGAAGGACCAGTAATCGCTGAAGGCGTCGTCGTAGCTGTGCAGGGCGCCCTTGATGGTGTCGTAAGAGCGGCCCTTGAAGCCGACGCGGTCGCCGTCGCCGTCCGCATTGCGGACCATGCGGGTTTCCTGGCGGCGTTGGACCCGGCCCGTGTTGAAGGGCGGGTCCACGTAGATGAGTGTGAAGGCGCCGTCCGGCAGCGTAGGGAGGAACTCCGCGTTGTCCGCGTGCACCACCAAGTTGCCGCCGTCCGGCGCCCAAACAGATTCAGTCATTGAGGTTTTTAGGCCTCGGTGCTGCCGGACTGGGCAGCTGCGGTCTCACCGGAAACCACTTCGCCGTTGCGGCGACGTGTGCGGGTCCGACGCGTGCGGGCCGGCTTCTCTGCAGTGTCGGCGCTGGCTGTGCGGGTTTCCGGGGTGCCGGCAGCGGGTGCTGCCTCGCCATCAGAAGTACGACGGCGGCGCGTACGGTTGCGGCCGCCCTCGCCCTTGGATTCACTGGACTCTGAGTCACCGGACCTGCCGGAGCGGCCACGGCCGCCATCGCGGCCGCCGTCGCGCTTGCTGTCACGTCCGCCATCGCGGCCTGAACCGCCGGAGCGTGCGTTCTTCTTTCCGGTCTCGCCCAGATCCTCAAGGACCTCGGCGTCGACGCCTGCCAGGACGCGCTTGTTGCGCGGCAGGCGGCCTTTGGTGCCCTCGGGGATGTCGAGATCGGAGTACAGGTGCGGTGAGGAGGAGTAGGTTTCCACGGGCTCGGGAACGCTGAGTCCCAGGGCCTTGTTGATCAGGCCCCAGCGTGGCATGTCGTCCCAGTCAACAAAGGTGACCGCAGTGCCCTTGTTGCCTGCGCGGCCGGTACGGCCAACACGGTGCAGGTAGATCTTTTCATCTTCCACGCACTGGTAGTTGATGACGTGGGTGACGTCGTCGACGTCGATGCCGCGGGCTGCGACGTCGGTAGCCACCAGGACGTCAACCTTGTTGTTGCGGAACGCGCGGAGCGCCTGCTCGCGGGCACCCTGGCCGAGGTCGCCGTGAATGGCTGCGGCTGCGAAGCCGCGGTCGACCAGTTCCTCGGCAACCTTGGCTGCCGTTCGCTTGGTCTTGGTGAAGATGATGGTCCGGCCACGTCCGCGTGACTGCAGGATGCGGGCCACAACCTCGGTCTTGTCCATGCTGTGCGCACGGTAGATGAGCTGGCGGATGTCGCGCTTGGTGAGGCCTTCATCGTTCGGATCAGCTGCCCGGATGTGGGTGGGCTGCGTCATGTAGCGACGCGCCATGGCGATGACCGGGCCGGGCATGGTTGCCGAGAAGAGCAGCGTCTGCCGAACGGCGGGGGTGCCGGCGATCAGCGTCTCCACATCAGGGAGGAAGCCGAGATCCAGCATTTCGTCAGCCTCGTCAAGGATGACCATCTTGACGTTCTTGAGGCTCAGGTGCTTTTGCTTGTAGAGATCGATCAGCCGGCCGGGCGTTCCCACGACGATTTCAACACCCTTTTGCAGGGCATCAATCTGGGGCTCATAGGCGCGGCCGCCATAGATGGTGGCGATGCGGGCATTGCGCTTGCGTGAAGCGGTCTGGAGATCGTTGGCAACCTGCACGGCAAGCTCACGTGTGGGCACGATGACCAAGGCCTGCGGGGCGCCCGGGACGGCAAGCTTTGCGTAGCCTGCGTCATCCCGGCCGGCAACGCGCTGAAGGGCGGGAATGCCGAAGCCCAGCGTCTTGCCCGTACCCGTTTTCGCCTGGCCAATGATGTCGTGGCCGCTCAAGGCAACCGGCAGGGTCATGGCCTGGATGGGGAAGGGGTGCGTGATTCCGGCGTCAGCCAAGGACTCAACGATGTCCGCACGGACGTTGAAGTCAGCGAACGACTTCTCTTCGATCTCGTGGGGCGTCTCATCCGAGATGATCGTTTCTTCGGGTTCGATGGATTCGGTTCCGGTGGAGTCCGTCAGGACTTCGTGGGTATGCAATTCACTCACAGGGAGTTTCCTTATTCATTTGGGCATTGGCGCTGCATGCTCAACGGCGGCGGCGGAGCCGTACCGGAGCACGAACGGGCGCGCAAGCAAGTCCAGTGGAAGCCGATCGCGGGCTATCTAAGTACTGGCACTGGTGACCAGTTGGTACATCTCAAGATCGCGTAGGGGCGGGCTTGTTGAGTTCAAAAATTAACTGAATCAACGACCGGGCATCCATTACTACAAGCTCAGTCTATCCTCTGGGGGCCGGAAAGCCCGGATCGCCGCATGAACGGCCTCAGGGCAGCAGCTCGAACCTGATCTCCCGGCTGGCGATATCGGCCTTCAGCAGCCGCACCCGGACTTTGGTTCCGGACTCCATTTCTCCGTCGCACCGGGCTGTTACAGCAGGGTCCGATATTTGTATGACCCCAAAGGGCCCACTGCCGTTCCCGTTGCCGTTCCCACTGCCGTTGCCGTTGGCAGCTTTGGAGCCGGCTCCATTGGAGGGTTTGGAGCCCGAAATGACTACAGCGTCGAACTCCTGGCCGATGTGGTTGGCCACGAGGGCTGCTTCCACAGTGTCCAGCGCCGCACGTTCGAGGCGTCCGGCCAACTGGTCTGAGGACGCGATGATCTCCGGCAATGAGGGGAGGGCCTCCCGCGCCCACTGCGGGATCTCGTGGTCATTGCTGAGCGCCTCGCAGATCACCAGGACAAAGCGATCGATGAGGCGGCGCAAGGGTGCCGTGGTGTGCGCATACGGGGCGCCGATGGCTGCCTGGATCACGTTGGCCGGCACCTCACCGTCAAAGGGGGTGTAACCGGCGCCCCGGAACAACATGCCGGCAGAGTGCAGTATGGCCAGCTGTTGGGGATCGGAGGCGTCCAAGGTTCTCAGGTACTCGCCGTAGGTCACTTGGCCGTCCCAAGGCTTGCCCAGAGCCGAGGTCTGGCGCTTGAAATGACGCAGTGACCGGTCATCAGGTGCGGGCATGGTGCGCAGGATGCCCACTTTTCCGTCGAGCATTATCTGCGCGGCGGCCATGCCGGTCATGAGGGAGATCTGCGCGTTCCAGTCCTCAACCGGGAGGGACGGGGCGGCAGCGATCCTGTATCCGCCGCCGTCGGTCGCTTGGACGATTTCCTGCTCCGGCATGTTGAGGCTTGCGCCGCCGCGCCGCCGTTCCAGGTCAACGCGCTTGAGTCCCACTTCTTTAAGGAGCTGAAGTACGGGCGGGGCCGTACGGTCGTCGATCTGCTGCTGAGCGCCCTTGTAGCTGAGCTTGGCCCTGCTGCGAACGGCGGCGCGGGCAACGGTGACAGCCAACACTTCAGCGTCCGCGTCCAAGTCGAAGTCCCACACGAACGCACTGCAATCCTGATCGGCCAAAAGGCTGCCGGCGTTCTCGCTGATGACCTCCGGATGCAGCGGGATCCGCCCGTCTGGAGCGTAGAAGGTCTGCCCGCGATGACGCGTTTCGGTGTCCAGCGCCCCACCCGGTGCCACGAAGGACGGAACATCGGCGATTGCGTAAAGGACCTTGTAGCCGTCGCCGGCACGGTCAATGAACAGGGCCTGGTCCAAGTCCGTGGAAGTAGCCGGGTCAATGGTCACAAATGGTACGTGCCGCAGGTCCTGACCCGGCAACTCAAGGTCCGCGACGGCTTGCCGTGCTTCTTCCACAGCTTCGGCCGGGTATTCGCCAGGGAGTTCCAGCTCTGTCCTCAGAGCGGCAAGTGCCGCGGCGAGCTGGTCCGAGGAGTCGTCGACGTTGGGTGCTATCCGATGATGTGACACGAAAATCAGGGTAGCCCGAAAGAGGGCGATAGTCTCGGATGCCCACGCAAAAGCCCGCTGCCCCAAAGGGGCAACGGGCTCTCCGTGCAGTGGTACTGACCGGATCGGCTGTCTAGTTTGCCGGTGTCAGGGTAAAGGTAGCTGCCTTGTCGCCAAAGTCGTCGTTGATGACCACAGTGGTGGGGCCGTTCTTGATGTCGAAGGCAATGACTCCCTGCTGCATGGCTCCGGCGGCGACATCCCCGGAAGGCAGTCCTCCCAGGCCATCCTCCAGGTAGATCGCCTCGCCCTTGGTGCCATCCGCGTCGAAGACCTCAAAGTTCGAGGGTGACGCGTAGCTGGTTCCAGCCGTGGCCTCCCAGGAAACTTCCATGAGGAGGAAGCCTCCCTGGGTCGGTTTCATGTAAGACATCCCGGGAATTTCGGTGGTGTAACCGGAGTTCAGGAGGCTGACCTTCACGGTGTTTCCCTCGGACATGGTTACGGTGAACGAGCCGTCATCTGAGGCCGTGCCCGACGACGGTACCGGGGCCTCTTGGGAGGCCGATGGCAGGACCGGGGCAGTTGTGCTTGCACCCTGGACTGCAGCAGCAACAAGGGTCAGAGACAACACTGTGGACACGATTCCGACAATCAGGCCGGCGAACCAGACGACGATGGTGATGATCCATGCCTTCTTCTTGTTCTCCGGGTAACCCGCAAGCGGACGGCCTTGCTTGTCCCGGGCGTTTCCTGTCAGCGTGATGATGAGGTCAACGATGGACCAAATGCCGAAGCCGCCGCCAGTGAGCAGCTTCGCGATTCCGGTACCGATCTTGCCCAGATAGAAGCGGTCCACACCGAAGCTACCCAGGAGCAGGGCCAGGATCCACGTGGTCATGAAGGACTTCGCCGGTGCTCCCACCGGTGTCCCATAGGGACCGGAATCGGGTCCGGGTTGGTAGCCCGGCTGTGCTCCACCCTGGAATTGGCTGCCATAGGCGTAGGGCGCGGTGGGGACCTGCGGAACTCCTGACCCTGCGTCGTTTTGGGGCGCGGGTGGGTAGCTGGGGTGACTCATTGAAAATCCTTCAGTGATGTGGGTGCGAGGTGGAGGACATGCGGTATGCAGTGCAAGAGGGCAGTCAACTCACTTCGAGTCAGCCTAGTGGGAATGGCGCTGGAAGCAGGAACGCACTCCCCGGGAACGTGATGGCCGGCCAGGGATAGGCTGGGTCCATGGGCATTTCCCCGGACACTGCAGCCACTGCCGGGCAACTCTCCACGGAGTTGCTTGGCGCCATGGCGTATGGGGAGTTGTCCGCTTTTGGGCGGCTCTCACTGGATTCACGCTATGCACCCACCCTTCATGACAGGTCAGTGCTGGCGAAGATCGCGGTGGGCGCCTACGGCAACTTCGCCCTGCTCAGCGATCGGTTATCAGAGATGGGCGTCGACCCCGAACATGCGATGCTGCCGTTCCAGCGTTCCTTCGATCATTTCCATGAGCGCACCAAGCCGGGGGACTGGTTCGAATCGCTCATGAAGGCCTACGTGATAGACACCGTCTCATCGGACTTCTACAGGGCTGTCTCGATGTTCCTCGACCCAACAACACAACACTTTGTTGAGCGCGTGGCTTCCCCCGACCAAGCCACTGAAGTCCTTCGCGTCCTGCTCAGGAGGTCCCTGGCCGATGACCCGCGGCTGGCCTCGCGCCTTGCACTCCAGGGCCGCCGCTTGGTGGGAGAGGCCCTGACGCAAGCGCAACGCGTAGGTATGGAGCACCCTGTGCTGGGCCCAACGCTGAAAAGCGGCGGGGACGCGCGTGCAGCGGTAAAAACGCTGACAACGGAACTCGCCGGAAAGCACGCACGCCGGATGTCCGGCCTTGGCCTGACGGCGTAGACGCCCCACCGCATCAGGGCCCCCAGGCGCTAGACGGTGTCCAGCGCCTGCAGCAGCGACTTCGCCGCCGCCGTCGGGTCCGTTGCCTCGGTAATGGCACGGACGACGACGATACGGCTGGCCCCCGCGGCAACCACCTGTTCAACGTTGCTGTGGTCGATGCCGCCAATGGCGAACCACGGGAGTGTCACCCCGTCGCCTGCACGCTTCTCCGCTTCTGCGGCATATGTGACCAAACCCAGCCCAACAGCAGCGCGACCGGGTTTGGTGGGTGTAGCCCAGACCGGACCAACGCAGAAGTAATCCAGTCCCAGGGGGCCTTGCGAGGTGGCCATAGCTGCGTCAATCTGTTCGGGTGTGTGGGTGGACAGGCCGATGCCGGTGACGTTCGGCAAGAGGGTTCGGGCAGCTGTCAGTGGCAGGTCCTTTTGCCCGATGTGGAACACGGGAGCCCCGGAAATACTGGCAACATCTGCCCTGTCGTTGACGGCCCAAAGCCGTCCGTGCCGTTGCGCGACGCTCCGCAGCACGGCCAGCATGTCAAGTTCCTCCGCAGCTTCCAGCGTCTTGTCCCGGAGTTGGATGATGTCCACGCCGCCCTCGAAAGCGGCGTCCACAAAGTCTTCAAAATCGCCCTGCCGTTTACGGGCATCGGTGCACAGGTAGAGGCGGGCGGAGGAGAGAGTGTCAGGCTGGGTCATGGAAACCAGAGTAGTTCCTCTAAACTGGGCACGTACTGCGGGAGCCGCGACGATCGTCATATGACTGTCCGGCTGAGAGGGCTTCAGAGCCGACCGCTTGACCTGATCCGGCTAGTACCGGCGTAGGGAAGGAAACGAATGGCAGATCCCCGCCACACCCACTTCCAGGCAGATGTGGCCGTTATTGGCGCCGGCATCATAGGCCTCGGCATTGCTCACGAAGCCAGGCGGCTTGGCCGTTCAGTGGTGCTGATCGATCCGCACCCGGCTGCAGGCGCAACGTTTGCCGCAGCCGGAATGCTTGCACCCGTCAGCGAACTGCATTACCAGGAGGAAGACCTCCTGGAATTGATGCTTGAGTCTTCCCAACACTGGCCCTCCTTTGTGGAAGGCCTCCACCAGAAGGGAAGGGACAGCGGATACCGCACGACGCCGACCCTCGCGGTAGGCGCCGATGCCGCCGATCGCAGGGCGCTCGCAGATCTGAGGTCAGTGCAGCTTGCGGCCGGTTTGGGAGTTGAGCCCCTGGCCTTGCGGGAAGCAAGGCAACGCGAGCCGCTCCTCAGCCCACAGATTTCCTGCGCCTTCGATATTCCTGCCGACCACCAGGTGGATCCGAGAAAACTGGCGGCATGCCTCTTGGCAGGATTGTCATCCCATGCGCCGGACGAGCAATCCTGGGTGCAGGGAGCCGAGGAGGGATACGCCGTGTCATCGCCGGCACGCCGCATCCTGTGGGACGGCGGGCGGGTCACTGGTGTTCAGCTGGAGTCCGGCGGCACCGTCCACGCCCGGGAGACGGTGGTGGCCAACGGACTGGGAGCCCCTCACCTGTCTGGTCTTCCTGAGGGCCTGAATCTTCCAGTGAGGCCGGTCTATGGCGACATCCTCCGGCTCCGCGTCCCCCACCACCTGCGGCCCTTGATCTCCTCCACGGTTCGCGGGATGGTTCGTGGCGTGCCGGTTTACATCGTGCCCCGGGACGATGGCACCGTGGTGATTGGAGCGACACAACGCGAGGATGGGTTGTCCGCCACTTCCGACGCTGTCTCCGCCGGCGGGGTGTACCAGTTGCTGCGGGACGCGCAAGTGCTGGTGCCCGCGGTTGCGGAGCTGGAACTCCTGGAGGCAACGGCCCGCGCCCGCCCCGGAACTCCGGATAATGCACCCCTGCTTGGACGAGTCAACGGTCCCAACGGCGACGTTGAGGGCCTGGTGATCGCCACAGGGTTCTTCCGCCACGGAGTTCTCTTGACTCCCGTGGCCGCCAAGATCGTGGGAGAACTCATCAACGGCTCCGCGGACCCCCGGTGGGCGCCCTTCCTGCCCGATCGATTCGCGGGCAACACATCTGTTCCCGTTTTACTCACACCAGCCGTACTCGTGCCACCGGCGAAAACCCTTACCGAGGAAACCGCATGAACATCAAACTCAACGGAAACGATCACGCCGTGCCGGCCGACGCATCCGTCAGTACCCTCGTCACTGCCATGACCGGCCGCGTCCTGGATCCCCGCGGACAGGCGGCCGACGGCGGAAAGCTAGGCGTCGCCGTCGCACGTAATTCCGAGGTGGTGCCGCGCAGCCAATGGGCCGTGACGGCGCTCGCCGACGGAGACGAACTCGAACTCGTAACAGCAGTCCAAGGAGGCTGAAGCATGACAACAGCAAACGTTGACGTTCGCACTACTGAGGCCGCCACCGACGCCCTGGTGATCGACGGCGTGGAGCTCGGCTCCCGGCTCATTATGGGTACCGGCGGGGCGCCGAGCCTCGATGGCCTGGGGGCTGCGCTGCTGAGTTCGGGAACGGAGCTCACCACAGTGGCGATGCGCCGCTATTCGCCGGCTGAAACGGGATCGCTGTTCCAGCTCCTGGTTGACCACAACATCCGCGTGCTGCCCAACACTGCCGGTTGTTTTACGGCCAAGGATGCCGTGATGACCGCTGAACTGGCCCGGGAAGCCCTGGAGACCGATTGGGTGAAGCTGGAAGTCATCGCCGACGAACACACGCTCCTTCCTGACGCCGTGGAATTGGTGGATGCGACGGAACAACTGGTTAACCGCGGCTTCAAGGTATTCGCCTACACCAATGATGATCCCGTTCTGGCGCTTAGGCTCGAGAACCTGGGTGCCACCGCCGTCATGCCGCTGGGATCTCCTATCGGGACCGGCCTTGGCATTCTGAACCCGCACAACATTGAGCTGATTGTGTCCCGGGCTTCCGTCCCTGTGGTGCTCGATGCCGGAATCGGGACCGCATCCGACGCCGCCCTTGCCATGGAGCTGGGCTGCGACGCCGTCCTGCTTGCAACCGCTGTGACCCGGGCGCAGAATCCCATCCAGATGGGCGAGGCCTTCAAACACGCCGTCATCGCCGGTAGGCTGGCAAAACAGGCTGGCCGGATTCCGCGCAGGGAGCACGCCCTGGCTTCTTCGGCAATGGAAGGCCGGGCGGAATTCCTCTGATCCAGCGCTTCGGACATTGCCTGGATTCTCCGGAATAGTCCGGAAGAGGAGGAGCAGTCATGGCCAGCCAGGACGGGCAATTGACCGAGCAAGCCATCAACGCTGCCCTCGGACTCCTGCCGGACTGGAGGCACCATGAAGGCCTGGTGACTGTCTATAAAACCTCGACGGCGGCGAACGCCCTTGCACTCATTGCCGCGGTGGGGCAGATCGCCGAGGAGCAAAATCATCATCCGGATCTGGAGTGGCGCTACAACAGGGTTTTCCTTCGCTACGTCTCCCATGATGCTGGCGGACAGGTAACGCAACGAGATGTCGCTGCTGCCACGGCAGTGAGCGAAGCAGCGGAAGAACTTGGCGCCGTAGCGCAACCGGAGCGGTATCCGGCGTCGTGAAGCTTAAAAACAGTAGTGACCGTCACCTGTTGGTGACGGTCACTACTGTTGTGTCGTGTTGCTGCCAGGGGCACTAAAGGCGAAGTGCCTTGGTCAGGGCCGCAGTATCGTGCCGGGTGCGCGTCCTGCCGAGGAAGACCACTGCGCCCGCGGCAGCAGCGGTTCCCAGCACAATCGGCAACACCCACGGAATCCACGTTGCGCCAGGCTGGTAACCCAATCCGGCACTGATGAACGCGATCCAGCTCAGGGTACCCACAGCTGCGGAGACACCGGCCGGCAACGCGATTCCGTATTTGCCGTGCCGCTTGTCGTTGGCCCACACAATGAAACCGGTGGCAATGGTGGCCAGAACCACCACGACGAGAGAAAGCATGAAAACTCCTTAGCGGACGACGAGAAGTGGGAAAGCCCTAGAGGGCGCCGAAGCCTACGCGGCGGGTTTCCTCGGCACCGATCTCCACATAGCCCAGCACGTTGCCGGGAACGATGATTTGGCGGCCCTTTTCATCAGTGAGGCGAAGCTCGGAGCCTTTAGTCACGGCCTCGGCCACAATCTTGGCGACGGCGTCGGCATCCAAGGAGGATTCGAGCACGATCTCACGGCCAACGTTCTGAATGCCGATCTTTACTTCCACAGCAAGGCCTCCAAGCCAATCAAGTTGTAAGTCTGTCCTCTATTTGTAGCCTAGGACTCTTTGGGGAATCGACTGATTCCGCGCCAAGCTAAACGATAGATCAGATCACTGGCCACATCGAGGTCCAGGTTTCCATCCGTTTCAAGCCAATATCTGGCGCTGACCTGCGCCATTCCAGCCAGGCCACGCCCAAGAAGCTGGGCTTCAAGAGGGGGCAGCTTGGTGTCCTCGGCGATGACGTGGGCCACGGCATCCGCGAACGTTTTGTTGAAGGTCTCCAAACGCGAGCTGACATCGGGATCGTTGATCAGGTCCGACTCGAACACCAGGCGGTGGGCTTGGTCGTCATCGGCAATGAACCGGTAATAGGCGCGCATGACGGCTTTGACGCGTTCCTTGTTGTCCGTGGTGGAGTTCAAGGCATTGAGCATCAGCTGCGTCAGGGTTGCCAGGTGGCTGTCCAAGAGAGCCATATAGAGTTCGCGCTTGGACGGGAAGTGCTGATAAAGCACTGGTTTGCTCACATGAGCGGCCTCTGCGATTTCATCCATGGCCGCCCCATGGAAGCCGTTGGAGACGAATACTTCCAAGGCCGCGTTCAGCAACTGTGCGCGGCGCTCGTCCCGCGGCAACCTTGGTGAACGCGTTGTACCTGCCCGTTCCTGCTTGGCCGGTGCCTCATCGCTTGCCCGTGTGCCGTCAGCCACAGTCTGCCGCCTTTCCTTTGCAGTTATGACTACTCTACCGGGGGGGTAATATGACCGGGCGGCATCTGCAGGCATACATTGGGGTATGGCCTCAATTGTTGCTGCCCACACTGCTGCGCCCGCTGTCCTCCCGCCCCTTGTTGAACCGGCTGCCGAACTCACGCCGACCGAGGTGGAGCGGTACTCCCGGCATCTCATCATTCCCGAAATTGGCGCCCTGGGCCAACGCAGGCTTAAGAATGCCAAAGTCCTCGTCATAGGCGCCGGTGGCCTGGGTTCCCCGGCACTGCTGTACCTGGCCGCTGCCGGAGTGGGCACGCTGGGCATCGTTGACGATGACGCGGTGGACCTTAGCAACCTGCAGCGCCAGGTCATCCATGGTGTGAAGGACGTGGGTACGCCCAAGATCGAATCTGCGCGCAACGCCATCGCTGAACTCAACCCGCTGGTCAAAGTTGTCCTGCATGACGTCCGGCTCGACTCTTCCAACGCGCTGGAGTTGTTCGCGCAGTACGACCTCATCCTGGACGGCGCGGACAACTTCGCCACCCGGTATCTGGTGAACGACGCCGCTGCCATCCTCGGCAAGCCCTACGTCTGGGGATCCATCTTCCGCTTTGACGGCCAAGTGAGCGTCTTCTGGGCCGAGCACGGTCCAACGTACAGGGATCTCTACCCTGAAGCGCCTCCTGCCGGCTCCGTGCCGTCCTGCGGCGAGGGCGGGGTGTTTGGCATGCTCTGCGCAGCGGTTGGATCGCTCATGGTCACCGAGGCAGTGAAGCTGATCACCGGCGTCGGACGTTCATTGCTGGGCCGGGTAGCGCTCTTTGATGCTTTGGGCGGAAGCTGGCGCGAGATCAAGGTCTCCAAGGATCCGGAAGGCGAGCCCATCACGGAACTGACCGATTATGAGGCCTTCTGCGGCGTGACGCCACCGGTGGCCACGGACCAGGATCACACTGTTTCCGCCAAGGGCCTCGCCGCAATGCTTGCCGAACGGGAGCTGGGGGAGAGGGACTTCGAACTCGTGGACGTCCGGGAGTCCGGCGAGCACAGCATCGTACGCATCGACGGCTCCGTCCTCATTCCGCAAGGCCGCATTCTCTCCGGCGAGGCGTGGGTGGAGCTGCCTCAGAACAAAGACATTGTGTTCCACTGCAAAGCCGGGACCCGCTCGGCGGCTGTCCTCGAGGCAGCGCAAAAAGCCGGCTACACCCGCGTCAGCCATCTCGACGGCGGTATTCTCGCCTGGGTGCGCGACGTCGAGCCCGAGAAGCCTGTCTATTAGTCGTTGCCTGTTCCCGGCCCCGTCTGGGAAGCTCAACCATGAGCGAAGACTGGACAGACACCCCGCAACGGCCCATCGACTCCGGATTCGGGCACGGTTCAACTGCCGCGGAAGTTATTGACGGCATTGACCTCACTGGCAAACGTGCGATCGTCACCGGGGGATATTCGGGGCTTGGCTTGGAAACGGTGAGGGCCTTGGTTTCGGCCGGCGCGGACGTCACAGTGCCGGCCCGCAGGCTCGAACACGCCCAAGCGGTGCTGGCAGAAGCCGGCCTTGGAAGCGGGGTTCAGGTGGAACAGATGGACTTGGCCGATCAAGACAACGTCAAGCAGTTTGCGTCCGGGTATCTGGAGAGGCATCCCACCGTGGAAATCCTCATCAACAACGCCGCCATTATGGCAAGCCCGGAACAGCGGGTAGGGCCCGGTTGGGAAGCGCAGTTCGCCACCAACCATCTGGGGCATTACACGCTGGTGAATGCGTTGTGGCCGGCGTTGGCAGCCGCCTCTGATGCCAGGGTTGTTTCACTGTCTTCAACCGGACATAAGCTTTCTCCGATCCGTTTCGACGACATCAACTTTGACACCGGGTACGAGAAGTGGCGGGCTTACGGCCAAGCCAAGACGGCCAATTCCCTTTTTGCCGTGGAGTTGGATCGGCAGGGCAGGGGCTTCGGGGTGCGGGCGTTCGCAGTGCATCCAGGCGGCATCATGACTGAACTGCAACGGCATCTGCCCAAGGAAGAGATGGTTGCCGCAGGGTGGATGGATGCTGAAGGGACCGTGCGGGAAGGGTTCAAGACGCCGGAGCAGGGTGCGGCGACCTCAGTGTGGGCTGCCACGTCCCCTGCGCTGGCCGGCAAGGGCGGCGTCTACTGTGAGGACTGCGATGTTGCGCGGCCCACGGACAAGGATTCGCCACTCGCCCGCTATCAGGGAGTGGATGCCCATGCTGTCGACAAGGAGGCAGCGAAGAAACTTTGGAACCTGTCCGCTGAACTGACTGGCGTGAACGCGTTCGGGTAAGCCTGGCGTCAGGCGCTTTCGGAGCGGAGTTGCTGGTGATCCACCGGGCACTCCGCCGCGGGAGCAGCGGCTGAGGGCTGTTCCACCTGGATGCCGTAGAGGGCCTCAAGGGCTGCTACATAATCATCTTGCTGGCCGTTGGCCGCCAGTTCACGGGCCCGGACAGTGGGAATGTGCAGGAGCTGCTTGACCATCCGGCGCAGGGCGAACTCCACCTCTTCGGCAGCGGCTGTACAACCGTGACGGGCACGGACCTTTTCCATTTCCGCGTCAAGGACGTTCATGGTGTGTCGGCGGAGTGCCACGATGGCAGTATCCACGGAGCGGGCTTCACGTTCGGACTCAAAGGAGCTGGCGGCGCCGTTGACTATTGCGCTGGCCTGCGAGAGCGACTCTGCCTGTTCCTGTGGTGCAGCGAGCCGGACGGATTCAAGCGTGAGGAGTTCAACGCCGTCGAGTTCGCCCACGGCGGGGTCAAAATCATGGGTAAGTGCGAGGTCGATCGCGATCAAAGGTTTGCCGGAATGGGCGCGGACGCGGGCAAGATCTGCGGCTTCCACCCGGTTGTCCGAGCCGCTGCAGCCAATCATGACGTCAGCTGCGGCAACGGCAGTGGGAAGAGTGTCGGCGTCGAGTGCTGTTCCGCCGCGGGTGGCTACAAAGCCCTCGGCGCGGCCGGAAGAAGAATAAACGGAAACATCCGTGCAGCCGCGCTCACGCAGCAGCGACATGGTAGCGCCGGCATAGGCTCCGGTTCCGAAGACCACAACTTTCTTGGTGGACCAATCGTCGTTCTCGGCGAGGTCGGTGGCGAGGTCCAAAGCGACGGAAACGATCGAAAGCCCGCGGGAGCCGAGAGCCGTCTGTGCACCCACATCCTTGGCCGTTTTGGAGGCCGCCTGGAAGAGACGCACGAGGCCGGAACTGGCGGTGCCTTCCTGCTGGGCGGTGATCAGTGCCCGGCGGACCTGGCCTGCGATTTCGCGCTCACCCACCACGGCTGAATCCAGGCCGGCACTCACAGCGAAGAGGTGCCGTGTGACATCCGGGCCGGTGTTCGTGGCAAAGGAGCGTGAGACGAGTTGCTCGTTGAGGCCGCTGAATTCGCTGATCTGCGAAACCAAAGCGGAGCGTGCTGCCTCAAGATCAGCCCCGTTGGCTGTTTCTCCGTAGATTTCGTAGCGGTTGCACGTGGCCAGAACCACGGCGCCGGAAACCACGGAGGAGTGTGTCAGGGCTGCCGAGGCAAGCTCAGAGGAACCGTTGCTCAACTGAGCGACAGTTTCGAGGTCGATGTCGGCGTGTGTAGCCACCAATGAGAAAAGAACCACAGCACCCCAATCATAGCTTTTTCGTAGCCCGGTAGAACAATGCGGCGCCGTGGTGATCCCCACGCGGGTGAGTGATCCCCGTCACAACGGCCCGGGCGGGGCGCGACGTGACAGCTTGTCGTTATCTTTTGTCCCGGATTTTCGGCACAATCGAAGGCATGACTTCTAGCGCGGCAGCATCCAACAGTACGGCTTCGAACGCCCCGGCGGGAACCCTCGGCGCCGACCACCCGCTGAAAGACGGCCGTACGTCGGACTCGCCGTTGATCACTGCATACCGTGGTGGCACACCGTCCCGGAGGCCAGTCTGGTTCATGCGCCAGGCCGGCCGTTCCCTGCCCGAGTACCTGAAGGTGCGCGAAGGCGTTGCCATGCTGGACTCTTGCCTCCGGCCTGAACTCGCCGCGGAGATTACCCTCCAGCCTGTCCGCCGCCACGATGTGGATGCTGCCATCTTCTTCTCGGACATCGTTATTCCGTTGAAGCTCGCCGGCGTGGGCGTGGACATCGTCCCGGGCGTAGGGCCCGTTTTGGACAAGCCGGTCCGGACAGCAGCTGATGTTGCCGCCCTGCCCACCCTGACCTGGGAAGCCCTTGAGCCGATCCGCGAAGCCGTCCGCCTGACGGTTGCCGAACTCGGAAAGACGCCGCTGATCGGCTTTGCCGGCGCGCCTTTCACCCTTGCCGCCTACATGGTTGAGGGGAAGCCGTCGCGGGACCACCTCGGGCCGCGGACCATGATGCACGCCGACCCCGAGACCTGGGCCGCGCTGGCCAACTGGGCTGCAGATACTTCCGGGATGTTCCTTCAGGCGCAACTTGAGGCAGGGGCTTCGGCCGCGCAGCTCTTTGATTCCTGGGCAGGGTCCCTGGGCCTGGCTGACTACACCAAGTACGTGGCGCCGGCATCCACCCGAGCGCTGGATCATGTCCGCGGACTCGGGGCGCCGTTGATTCACTTTGGAACCGGCACCTCCGAACTGCTTGTTGCCATGCGGGACGTCGGCGTGGACGTTGTGGGCGTCGATTACCGACTGCCCTTGGACGAGGCAAACCGACGCCTGGGTGGCACTGTGCCGCTCCAGGGCAACATTGACCCTGCTCTTCTGTCCGCTCCGTGGGAGGTCCTTGAGGCCCATGTCCGCGAGGTCATCGCTGCCGGTTCCCACGCCCCTGGCCATGTCCTGAACCTTGGCCATGGAGTTCCGCCCGAAACGGATCCCACAGTCCTAACGCGCGTGGTGCAGCTCATCCACTCCATCTCAGCGGAGTAGGCGTCATGCGCGGGGGGCACTCAACGCCCACGTCAGACCCCAAAGCACCAGCTGCACGGCCCACTGCCCTGGTAGTGGGAGGCGGCATCTCGGGCCTGATCGCCGCGCGGGAACTGGCTGCGGCTGGTTCAGCGGTTACCGTCCTCGAGGCGGGCGCTGCATGGGGAGGCTGCGTGGGAAGCCACGTTGTTGCCGGGCTGCATCTGGACAGTGGGGCCGAGTCGTTTGCCACGCGTTCCACGGCCGTAGCCGATCTCGCGCGTGAGCTGGGACTGGCCGACCGGATCGTAGCTCCTCATCCCGGAGGTGCCTGGGTACAGCTTCCTAACGGTCCGCAGGAGCTCCCCAAAACAGGAGTGCTCGGTATTCCCGCGAATCCCTGGGACCCCGAGGTTCGACGATCCCTTGGGCTCCTTGGAGCTATCAGGGCTTCCTTTGACCGGTGGCTCCCGGCCTCTGCCGGAACGTCCTCAGAGGTCACCAGCGTTTCCGCCCTGGTGCGCACCCGTATGGGCAAAAGGGTTCTGGAACGGCTGGTTTCGCCGGTGGTGGGCGGCGTTCACTCGGCTGACCCCGCCCTGCTGGACGTGGACATGGTGGCCCCAGGCCTGCGCGCCGGAATCCGCACCCATGGCTCACTCGCCGCTGCCGTTGCAGCTCAACGCATGGCCGCAAAGGGTGCTTCATCCCGTCCCACAAAAGCGGGTTCCGCCGTTGCGGGGTTGAAGGGCGGAATGAACACCCTGGTGGACGCACTCGTGGCTGACCTGCGGGCTCGCGGTGTTCAACTGCTGGCCGCTCACCACGCCGACGACGTCGCGAGGACGCGGGAGGGTTGGCGGGTCACCACTGGAGAATCCACGTTCGACGCCGACCGCCTGGTGGTAGCGCTCGACGGCCCGGCCGCCGTCGGGTTGCTGGAGAAGTCCGTGCCAGAGCTGGCCGGCCTGCGCCCGGCCCCCGGGCCGCTGGTGAGCCTGGTGACCCTGGTGGTGGACTTGCCGCAGCTCGATGGCAGGCCCCGCGGGACTGGAATCCTGGTGGCACCTGAAACCCCGGGGATCAAGGCCAAAGCCCTGACGCACGCAACGGCGAAATGGGATTGGTTGGCTGACCAAGCTGGTCCGGGCACGCACGTCTTGCGCCTGTCTTATGGTCGGCGTGAAGAGGCGGGCGGCGGAGCGGACATCGTCATGGATGATGAGTCGCTCCTGGCCGCCGCCCTGGAAGATGCATCCGCGCTGCTGACCGTGCCAGTGACCAGGGCGGACATCGTGGACTGGGATGTTGTGCGCTGGGCCGGAGCCTTGCCGTTCGCCGCCGTCGGTCATAAACAGCGCGTAGCAGAGGTGCGTCAGGTGTGCGCCGCTGCCGACCGTCTTTCCGTAGTGGGCGGTTGGTTGGCCGGAAATGGCCTGGCTGCCGTAGTGGCCGATACGCGTGCACAACTGGCCGGGGTACGTGCGGACGGAACCTCGGATTTGTGATTTGCATCACTTCTACGCCTTGTAGAAGTGATCCGTTTCGACTTCGCGGCTGGCACGGGGCAAACTTGAACCATGAGCCACACTTCTGCCGAATCTGTCACTAAAACTGCTGAAACCGAAGAGCAGTTCTTCACGCTCTGGACTGTCTTCAAGCGCTCGGCCGACGTCCTGCGCAGCGGCGATGCTGCCCAGGAATTCGAAGCCCTCACGGAGAAGCTCGCGGAGGGCGGCGTGACTCTCCGGGGCAGCTACGACGTCTCCGCCATGCGCTCGGACGCGGACATCATGGTGTGGCTCCACGGCGCCAAGCCCGAGGACCTGCAGGCAGCTGTCCGGTCCATCCGCCGCAGCAAGCTCTTCGCAGGAACCGACATCGTTTGGTCCGCAATGGGCGTGCACCGCGAGGCTGAATTCTCCAAGAGTCACGTGCCGGCCTATGCGCGGGGCGTCGAACCCAGCACCTGGCTGTGCGTATACCCCTTCGTCCGCTCTTACGAGTGGTACATCCTCCCGGCCGAGGAACGCGGCGCCATGCTCCGCGAACACGGCTTGCTGGGCCGGGAATTCCCGCAGGTCATCTCCAACACCGTCTCCTCCTTCGCGCTGGGGGACTGGGAATGGATCCTCGGACTCGAGGCGCCGGAACTGGTGGACCTTGTTGACCTGATGCGCCACCTGCGGGACAGTGAGGCCCGCAACCACGTCCGTGAAGAAATCCCGTTCTACACCGGCCGCCGCGTGTCCGCCGCCGAGATTGCCGAGGTCCTTGCATGAGCACTCCAGCCGTTTCCACGGCCGTCAATGAAGTCACCGAGCGCGGCCGCCAGGAACCCAAGCACTACGACGCCGTGCTGCTCGCGTCCTTCGGTGGCCCCGAAGGACAGGACGACGTCATCCCGTTCCTCCGCAACGTCACCCGGGGCCGGGGCATCCCGGACGAGCGCCTGGAAGAGGTCTCGCACCACTACCGCGCTTTCGGTGGCATCAGCCCCATTAACCAGCAGAACCGTGAGCTGAAGGCCGCCATTGAGGCTGAGCTGGCCAAACGGGACATCGAGCTTCCCGTACTCTGGGGCAACCGCAACTGGGACCCCTACATTGCGCCCGTCCTGCAGGACGCTTACGACGCCGGACACCGCCGGATCCTGATGCTCACCACCAGCATCTACTCCTGTTACTCCAGCTGCCGCCAGTACCGGGAAGACATCGGCATTGCCCTCACGGAGACGGGCTTGGACGGCAAGCTTGAGGTGGACAAGATCCGCCAGTACTTCGACCACCCCGGTGTGGTTCAGCCCTTCCTGGAAGGTACTGCCGCCGGTCTCGAAGAAATCCGAGGCAAGCTGGCCGCTGCCGGCGTTGCTGATCCGGATTCTAAGATCCGGGTGCTGTTCGCCACGCACTCTATTCCTACCCGGGATGCAGAGGCCGCCGGCAGGTCCGAGGACGAGCCGCGCGAATTTGCTGAAGGATCCGCCTACGCCGCGCAGCACCTTGCCAATGCGCAGGCCATCATGGACACCGTTGCACCCAATGTTGCCTGGGACCTGGTTTACCAGTCCCGCTCCGGTGCGCCGCACATTCCCTGGCTTGAACCGGACATTAATGACCACCTTGAAGAGATCGCCCCCGAAGGCGTCCGCGGTGTGGTGATCGTTCCGCTAGGGTTCGTCAGCGACCATATGGAAGTTGCCTGGGACCTGGACACCGAGGCACTGGAAACCTGCAAGAACCTCAACATCGAGGCCACCCGAGTTCCCACCCCGGGGACGCACGCGGCTTTCGTTTCCGGCCTGGTGGACCTCATCTGTGAACGTACGGTGGAAAACAACATCGCAGAACGTCCCCACGTGACGGACCTGGGCCCTTGGTATGACGTTTGCCGCCCCAACTGCTGCGAGAACTTCCGCGGGGCGAAGCCCGTCATTTCCGAAGTTGGCGTCGGCATCGGTGTCGGCCACGATGCCTATCCCGCTCCGGAGGCTGCCAAGTGACGGTACGCATCGGTACCAGGGCCAGCAAACTTGCCCTGACGCAGACGCAGCAGACCGCGGACCAGTTGGCTGCGGTTGGCGGTTTCCCTGTGGAGCTCGTGCATATCAAGACCGAGGGCGACGTCAAGACCGGGTCGCTGTCCCAGATGGGCGGTACAGGTGTGTTCGTCGCGGCCCTTCGGGATGCCCTTCTCGCTGAGAGCTGTGATGTTGCCGTGCACTCCCTGAAGGACCTGCCAACAGGAGCAGCACTTGGCCTGAGCATCGCCGCAACACCCAAGCGGGTGGATGTCCGTGACGTTCTCTGTGCACGCGACGGTATGACCCTCGCTGAGCTGCCGGGTGGTGCCAAGGTCGGGACAGGCTCGCCCCGGCGCGCCGCTCAACTTCGGGCTGCACGTCCGGACATTGAGGTACTTGATATCCGCGGCAACGTGGACACTCGCCTCGGCCGCGTCCCGGGTCTGCCGGGAAACGTGACCGATGATGTCGTCCCGGGGAAATCCTGCGATCTTGACGCCGTGGTGTTGGCCGCCGCCGGGTTGGAGCGCATGGACCGGCTGGACACCGTCAGCGAGTTCTTCGAATCCGCCGTCATGCTGCCCGCCCCCGGTCAGGGGGCGTTGGCCATCGAATGCCGGACTGATGACGCTCCGCGGCTTTCGGGTTCCACCGAGGGCTCCAACGGGGTGCTGGCTCAGGCTCTTGCCGCTCTGAACGACGACGATACGCGCCTCGCTGTCACAGCCGAGCGCGCCGTCCTGGCTCGGCTTGAAGCCGGTTGCGCAGCTCCTGTGGGTGCTTACGCCTTCCGGAAGGGCAGCATGCTGCACCTCGAAGCAGTGGTCTGTGCTGTGGATGGCACCAAGACCGTCCGCGAGAAGAAGGCCACAGACGGACTCACGGAGGTCGGGGCCACGTTGCTCGGCATCGAAGTGGCAGAACTTCTGCTCGCTGCCGGCGCCGCGGAGATCGCGGACCTTGCCGCGTCCTGAGCCCCATGAAGTGAACGGGTTGACCGGTCGGCGCGTCCTGATCACCAGGAACGCCGACCGTGCGCGCCCCCTGGCGTCGCTCCTGAGTGAGCTGGGGGCGGAGCCGTTGCTGCTTCCGCTCATCGATTTTGAGAGGGCAGGGGACCAAGCTCCCCTTGACGCGGCCTTGGACCAGCTGATGGCCGGCGGCTTCGACTGGCTGGTGATCAGCAGCATCACCACCGTCCGGGTTCTGTTGGAGAAGGCTGCCCAGCGCGGAATGGCCCTCGCGGATCTTGTCCCGTCGGGAACAAAGGTGGCTACCATTGGCCCTTCGTCCCGGAAAGTTATTGAGTCCGTCGGCCTCACCGTTGCTTTGGCACCTGCCGATGTCCAGTCAGCTGAGGGGCTCCTTGCTGTGTGGGAGTCGTCCCAAGAATGGGAGGCGTCCCAAGAACGGGTCTTCCTGCCTCAAGCCGATATTGCGGCGGCCGGCCTGCGCGATGGCCTGGCGGCCAGCGGTGCGGAGGTGACGTCCGTTGTCGCCTACCGCACGGTCGATTACCCTGCCCCTGCGGAACTCCGCCTGACAGCGGAACTTCCGTCCGGCGTCGTTTCCCCCACCGACGCACCGGTGACGCTTAGTCCCGAGGATGCGCGGGCAGCACTGGATGCCGGGACTGTAGACGCCGTGGTGGCTGCTTCTCCCAGCGCTGCGCGCCGGATTGCTGCAACGTTGTTGCCCTTGGGCACTTGCCGGTTGATCGCCATTGGACGGCCGACGGCGGCAGAGGCCTCCCGGATTGGCCTCACCGTGGCAGGCACCGCCAAAGTACCCACCCCGGACGGCATTGTGGCCGCCCTGGAATCTGTTTTCGCCAACGAAGGGAATTCGCAATGAGCTTTCCGAACCATCGTCCCCGCCGCTTGCGCACAACTCCGGCCATGCGCAGGCTCACCGCCGAAAACCGCTTGGCGCCCGCGGACCTGATCCTCCCGGCGTTCATCCGGGAAGGCCTCACCGAGCCGAGCCCCATCAGCTCCATGCCGGGGGTTGTCCAACACACCACCGAGTCCTTGAAACGTGCTGCAGCCGAAGCCGTGGAGCTGGGCGTGGGCGGCATCATGCTGTTCGGCGTGCCTGCAGTCCGCGACGCCCAAGGCACCGCTTCGCTGGACCCGGACGGCGTCCTGAACAAGGCCATCCGCGACGTCAAGGCCGAGGTTGGCGATGACCTGGTGATCATGGGCGACGTTTGCCTCGATGAATTCACAGACCACGGCCACTGCGGAGTCCTCGATTCCGAGGGCTACGTGGACAACGACGCCACGCTGGAGATTTATGGCCGGATGGCAGTTGCCCAGGCCGACGCCGGAGCCCATGTGCTGGGGCCCTCGGGCATGATGGACGGCCAGATCGCGGTCATCCGTCAAGCACTGGAGGAATCCGGACACAAGAACACAGCGGTTCTTGCCTACGCCGCGAAGTACGCCTCAGCGTTCTACGGCCCCTTCCGCGAGGCTGTCGATTCCCAGCTCAAGGGTGACCGCCGCACCTACCAAATGGATGCGGCAAACCGACGGGAAGCCATCCTGGAAGTCGAACTGGACCTCGAAGAAGGCGCCGACATGGTGATGGTCAAGCCTGCCATGAGCTACCTCGACATCCTGGCCGACGTCGCCGCCATGAGTCCCGTCCCGGTCTCGGCCTACCAAATTTCAGGCGAGTACGCCATGATCGAAGCGGCAGCCGCCAACGGCTGGATCGACAGGCGCGGTGCCATCACTGAATCCGTCCTCGGCATCAAGCGCGCCGGAGCCGATACCGTCCTGACCTACTGGGCCTCCGAATTGGCTGGCTGGCTGAAGGAGTCCTGATGTCTTCTCTCCCTTCTGAATCCGAACCCACGGTCCCGTCCGATCCTGCCGCGCCGTCCGATCCTGCCGCGCCCGTGGCGGCCAACGAGATCCTGCTCGGCCTGAACACCTTCGGCGACGCCGGGGTGGATGCCGACGGAACCCCCAAGGAGCATGCGCGTGTCCTGCGCGAGTTGCTGCAGGAAGCGAAACTGGCTGACGCCGTCGGTATCCATGCCTTTGGTGTGGGGGAGCACCACCGCCGCGATTTCGCTGTGTCCGCGCCAGAGGTTTTCCTTGCAGCGGCCGCCGCCGTGACTTCAAGGATTCGCTTGGGGTCGGCCGTTACCGTGCTCAGCTCCGACGATCCCATCCGCGTATTTCAGCGCTTTGCCACGGTGGATGCCTTGTCCAATGGCAGGGCAGAGGTCATGCTCGGCAGGGGTTCGTTCGTGGAGTCGTTCCCGCTGTTTGGCCTGGACTTGGCGGACTACGAAGTCCTCTTCGAGGAGAAGCTCGAGCTTTTTGATAAGGTCCGGGCGCAGAAGCCGGTTCATTGGGAGGGCCGCACGCGGCCCAACGTCAATGGACTGCAGGTATATCCCAAACTGCAGCACCACCTGCTGCCCGCCTGGATTGGTGTTGGCGGCACCCCGGAGTCAGTGTTGCGTTGCGCCGAGTACGGCTACCCCATTATTTTCGCCATTATTGGGGGAGAGCCCCGCCGCTTCGCGCCGCTGGTCAATCTGTACCGTGAGGCGATGGCCAAGTACGGCCATCCGATGCGGCAGATCGCAACGCACTCACCCGGATTCATCGCTGACACGGACGAGGCTGCCCGCGAGGAGCTGTTCCCGCATTGGCTGGAGCAGCGCAACAGGATCGGCGCCGAGCGTGGGTGGGGTCCAGGGAACCGTGGCGAATTCGATGCCATGTGCGGCCCGGAAGGTGCCCTTTACGTTGGTTCCCCGGAAACCGTGGCGCAGAAAATCGCCCTGCTCAAGAGGAACCTCGGTGTGGACCGATTCGACCTCAAATACAGCAATGGAACACTGCCGCATCAGTCCATGATGCGCTGCATTGAGCTCTACGGCACCGAGGTGGCCCCGCGGGTTACCGAGCTGCTGGCTGCAACGTAGACCGCAGCCTAACTGCTCTTGAATCACTGAAAGAATAGGAACCATGACCTCAAATACCCCCGTGTCCGATCAACTGTTCGACCGTGCCCGGTCTCTGATGCCCGGCGGCGTTAACTCGCCGGTGCGGGCCTTCGGTTCAGTGGGCGGTACCCCGAAGTTCATGGTTTCGGCCAAGGGCGCCTACCTGACAGACGCGGACGGTAAGGAATACGTAGACCTCGTCTGCTCGTGGGGGCCCGCGTTGTTGGGACACGCCCACCCCGCCGTGCTGGATGCCGTTCACGCAGCTGTGGATCGTGGCCTTTCCTTCGGAGCTTCCACGCCGGATGAAGCCAACCTGGCCGCCATCGTCAAAGACCGTGTGTCCGCTGTGGAACGCCTGCGGATGGTGTCCACCGGAACCGAAGCCACCATGACGGCCGTTCGCCTGGCCCGTGGTTTTACCGGCCGCAACTTGATCATCAAATTTGCCGGGTGCTACCACGGCCACCTGGACGGATTGCTGGCAGCGGCCGGATCCGGCGTGGCAACCTTGGCTTTGCCCGGCTCAGCCGGCGTTACCGAGGCCACCGCCGCTGAAACCTTGGTCCTGCCCTACAACGATCTTGCCGCCGTCGAGGCCGCGTTCGCAGCGCACGGCAAGAACATCGCTGCCGTCATCGCCGAAGCGGCACCGGCCAACATGGGCGTCGTGACGCCGGGTGAGGGCTTCAACGCAGGCCTGTCCCGCATCACCAGGGAGCATGGTGCGCTCCTCATCCTGGACGAAGTCCTCACCGGCTTCCGCACCGGTTACGCCGGCTACTGGGGCCTGACCGGCCGCCAGGAAGGCTGGGCTCCGGACCTGCTCACGTTCGGCAAGGTCATCGGCGGCGGAATGCCGACGGCGGCACTGGGCGGCCGCGCCGACGTCATGGACTACCTTGCTCCCGTCGGGCCCGTGTACCAGGCCGGTACGCTGTCCGGAAACCCTGTGGCCATGGCCGCAGGCGTTGCAACGCTGACCAACGCAACCCCTGAGGTTTACGCCTACGTTGATGCCCGTTCGCTGGAGCTCTCCGCCGCACTCTCCGCAGCCCTTGATAACGCAGGGGTTGATCACTCCATCCAGCGGGCCGGCAATCTGTTCTCCGTCGCGTTTGGCACCTCTGCCCACGGAGTGCACAACTACGACGACGCCCAGCGGCAGGAAAGCTTCCGCTACGCACCGTTCTTCCACTCCATGCTGGACTCCGGCGTTTACCTTCCGCCCTCCGTCTTCGAAGCCTGGTTCCTCTCCGCCGCCCACGACGATGCAGCCATGAACCGGATTATTGAGGCCCTTCCGGCAGCAGCGAGGGCCGCAGCGGGCGCTGCAGCCTAGTCTTTGCTGATGCCCCGGCCAACTGCTCGAAGCACTTGGCCGGGGCATCGTTGCTTGTCCCGGGGTAGGCTCGTAGGTGGAAACCCACCCCCAACGAATTCACGGTTTACCATGCGCAATTCCCCGTCCATTGCATCGATAAGTGTCAGCGTTGCCACTGCAGGAGTGCTTCTGGCCACGGCTGCCGCATGTTCCAGTGGCCCATCCAACTCCGGCCAGGCTTCGGCGGAGGGGACACCGTCGGTGGCCCCTTCTTCGGCGTCAGGCACACCGGCACCTACATCCCCGCCGGCGACAACCACGCCGGCCGGTGCTCCTTCGCCGCCTCCTTCCGCCGCGCCTGCACCGGCGCCGGGTACGCCGTCAGCTGTAGAGAAGCAACTGGCCGCGCTCAGCCTTGAGCAGCGCGTGGGACAACTGTTCATGGTGGCTGCCAAGGCCACCGGTGCCGAACCCGGAACCATGGAGGCACTGACCAAGTATCACGCCGGAAACGTTTATCTCAGCGGACGCAGCAAGGCCGGAACTGCTCCGACGGCGGCAGTAGTGTCTTCGTTGACGGGCACAGTCTCTGCTGCCACAACCGGCGGGCTGCCCCTTTTTGTTGCTACTGACCAAGAAGGCGGGTACGTCCAGGTGCTCTCCGGCCCGGGTTTCTCCACGATTCCCACTGCCCTGGTCCAGGCGTCTTCCGGGGCGGCAAAGCTCCGTACGGATGCTGCAACGTGGGGGAAGGAACTTCGTAGCGTAGGCGTCAACGTGAACCTCGCGCCGGTCCTGGATACGGTGACCAGTCCGGAGTTTGCCCCTTCAAATGCCCCCATTGGCCATTTTCAGCGGGAGTACGGCTATGACCCCGGCAACGTCTCGCTGCTGGGAAACGCTTTTGCCGACGGCATGAAAGACGCCGGGGTCGCTCCGGTGGTCAAACACTTCCCGGGCTTGGGCAGGGTGGTTCCCAACACGGACGTCAGCAGCAATGTCCGCGACACGGCCACCTCACGGAACGATCCCGCGCTTGAGCCGTTCCACACTGCCATCAAGGCGGGCACCCGGTGGGTGATGGTCTCGAACGCCTACTACGACAAGATCGACCCCGCAAACATCGCCCCGTTCTCAGCGACGATCATGGACACCATGCTGCGTGCTGATGCCGGCTTCACAGGGATCGTTCTGTCTGATGACCTCTGCAGTGCCGCGCAGTTGGAAGCCTGGTCAGATGCTGATCGTGCCCTGAACTTCTTCGGCGCAGGCGGAACCATGCTGGTCTGCGCCGATCCCACGAGCATTCCGGCCATGCACCAAGCGGTGGTGCAGAAGGCTACGGCAGATCCTGCCTTCCGGGCCAAGGTGGATGCCGCAGCGCTCACAGTGTTGCGGGTTAAAGCAGGTCAATAACGGCTCCACATCAAAAGGACAGCAAAGAACCCCGCCTTCGATGGGAAGGCGGGGTTCTTTTGTCAACGGTGCATATCCAGCTGTGAAGAGGTCCTTAGAGAACGTCCGAAAGGAAACCCTGAAGGCGTTCCGTTTGCGGGTTGGTGAACAGCTGCTCCGGAGGACCGGATTCAACCACCACACCGGCGTCCATAAAGGTCACGACGTCGGAGACATTGCGGGAGAAGCCCATTTCGTGGGTCACCACCACCATGGTCATGCCTCCCTGGGCCAAGTCCGTCATGAGGGCAAGAACACCCTTGACCAGTTCCGGGTCCAGAGCGGAGGTGGCTTCGTCAAAGAACATGACCTCAGGCTTCATGGCCAGCGCGCGGGCAATCGCAACACGCTGCTGCTGTCCACCTGAGAGGTTGGCCGGACGCGAGTCAGCCTTGTGCTTCAATCCGACCAAGTCCAGCTGGGCCAGGGCTTCGTCGCGCGCCTGCTCTTTGGACATGCCGCGGAGCTTGCGCAAGGCCAGCGAGATGTTCTCGGCCACGGTCTTATGGGGAAACAGGTTGAACTGCTGGAAGACCATGCCAATACGGCGGCGCAGTTCGTCCGGATTGTCCTTGAGCACCGAACGTCCATCCAGGAGGATGTCGCCTTGGTCCGGCTCGATGAGCCGGTTCATGACGCGCAGGAGCGTGGACTTGCCCGAGCCAGAAGGGCCGATCACGGAGGCCGTGGTGCCCTTCTCAACGTGCAGGTCGATGCCGCGCAATACGTGGTTGCTGCCGAAGGACAAATGGATGTTCTTGGCCGTCAGTGTGCCTGATGCAAATTCGCTCATGCCTGGGCTCCCTTTCCTACGACGGCTGCTGCCTCGTCCGGTTCCTTCTTCTCCGGCCGGCCGGAGCGCATGCGGGCATCAATCCAGTTCACAAAGTGCGTGAGCGGGATGGTCAGCGCCAGATAGAAGATGGCAGCGGCCACGTACGGGGACAGGTTGCCGCTGTTGGCTGCAGCGTCCTTGCCAATCTGGAAGATTTCACGTTCTGTGGCCAGCAGGCCAAGCATGAACACCAGCGAGGATTCCTTGATCAGCGCGATGAACTGGTTCACCAGGGCGGGAAGAACCCGCCGGATGCCCTGGGGCACCACCACGAGGCGCATGGACGAGCCGTAGCTGAACCCGAGCGCACGGGTCGCTTCGAGTTGTCCCTTATCTACGCTCTGGATGCCTGAACGGAAAATCTCGCCAATGTACGCGCCTGACATCAAGGACAGGGCCGCGATGGCCATGGGGTACGGGCTCGTGGAGCCCGTCAGCTCGCGAATGATGGGGCCGAAACCGAAGCCGATCACCAAGATGGTCAGCACCGGTGGAAGCCCGCGGAGAATGTCCGTGTAAATGCGGGCTACCCACCGGGCCGCTGCGTTCCGGGAAATCCCCATCAGGGCGAGCAGCATCCCAAGTGCAGTCCCAATGATGCCCGAGACGACAGCCAGAACGATGGTATTGGGCAGGCCGACGGCGAACATCTTGGGGAGAACTTCGCCTATCGCCTCCCAGTCAAAGAAGGACTCGGCTAGTTGATTGAGGATATCCATGGAACGCCTTGGTTACTTGGCGGGGAGCTGGACGGCCTTGCTGCCCGGCTTCCAGCCTTGGGGGGTCTGCTCGGCGGCAGTCGGACGGTCCTTGTACCACTCGGCCGTGAGCTTGGCCCAGGTGCCGTCAGCAATGACAGCGTCCAAGCCGGAGTTCAGGGCGTCGATCAGCGGCTGGTTGTCTTTGTTCACGGCATACGCGGTGAAGTTCTGGGTGTTGACAACCTTCTCGGCGATCTTGGTGTTGTCGCCTTCCTTGACCTGGCCTTCGGCCTGCTGGGAAGGAGCAACCCAAGCATCGATCTGGCCGTTCTTCACGTTGCCGTAGACCGTGTTGTAGTCAGGGAAACGGACGGGCTCGATCTTGAGCGTGTTCGTCATGTAGTCATCCTGGACGGTGCCCTGGACGACGCCGATGCGGAGGCCCTCCTTGACGTCGGCGAACCCGGTGACCTTGGAGTCGTTCTTGGTCACGATTGCCATGTAGCCGAAGTCGTAGCCGTTGGTGAAACCGACCGTCTTGCGGCGGGCGTCGGTAGTGGAGATGGAGGAGGATCCGGCGTCGAACTGCTTGTTGCCCACCTGGGAGAGAAGGGCCGAGAAGTCGGTGGATGCAAACTCGACCTTGAGGCCCAGCTTGTCGCCGATGGCGCGCAGGAGCTCATTGTCGTAGCCAGTGAACTTACCGGAAGGATCGATGAAGATGTTCGGCGGAGCGTCTGAAAGGGTGCCCACCCGCAGGGTGCCCTCAGTGATCAGGCCCAGCTTGGTCTTGTCGATCTTGTCCAGCGGCGTCACTTCGGCGGTGGTGAACGTATCGAGCGATTTCTGGTCGCTGCCGGCCAGTGCATCGGTGGGCGAGCCGCTGGGCTCGGAGGTTCCTCCGCCGCAGGCTGCCAGGGAAATCACCAAGGCTGCGGCCACTGGGGCAACAGACAGCCATTTAGGGGCTTTGAATTTCATAAAGAAATCACTTTCATCGGGTCACGGAGACGCTTCACGGTGGGCGGGGAATGTGGCAACCGAAAAGGAGGTTGGCTGCCCTAGCAGACTTCAACCCGCCAAACTTAATTATGTCACCAGCCCACCAGCGCATGGAGAATCGAACAAATGGTTGCTTGCACTCAATTTTTCCGAATAAATTCCCCGTAGCAGGCTCGAAGAACTGCGGACTATTCCGGCAGTGAGAGCAAGCGTGGAATCCGCGCGCTAAAGAACCACAGTTGGGGGTTCCCGAAATTCCTGTGACTTGCGTCGCAGAACGTAACCCATGGTGGTGCCTGTCCCGGCTTAGAAACCGCCCCGGCTCGCATCCTCAGGAGGAAGAACCGGCCACTCGCCTTCGATCACGGCGGTGGGCTTGCTCCGACGCAAGTACTGCTGGAAGTCAGCAGCTTGGGATGCCGCCCAGTCTACTTGCAGCTCGTGGAGCGTGGAGGCCGGCATCTGCAGCTTGGGGAATTTGCCGGCCATGGCATCCAACACCCGGAGCGTGGCCAGGGCATCCGCGGCAGAGGTATGCGCGTTGCTCAGATCAACCCCGTACTCCTCGCACAGGGCGGTCAGGGTTCGCTTTCCCTTGCGGTAGCGGTCCACCTGCTTGTTCATCACGTAGGGGTCCAGCACGGGAAAGCGGCTCAATTGAGGAACGCCGTAGCGGGCGGACTCGGCCGCCAGGACTGTGAAATCGTAGCTGGCGTTGAAAGCAATGACCGGAGTGCCGTCGTCGAACAGCCCTTGAAGTACCCCGGCGACCTCCCGCGTTACGTCTGCTGCCGGGCGGCCTTCCGCACGCGCCTTCTCTGTGGATATTCCGTGCACCTCACTTGCTTCGAGCGGGATTTCCACACCGGGATCTGCCAACCACTCGTGCTCTGCGATGAGCTCGCCGTGGGCATCCACAACGGTGATGGAAGCGGTGACGATCCGCGCTGACCGGGAGTTCTTCCCGGTGGTCTCGAGATCGAATGCGGCACGGGAGAGGGTGTTCCAGGAGCTCATGTCTTCAAGCTACCGGCTGGGTCCGACACTCTTTGGGCACGACACTCCTGCCGTTACGCTGAACACATGCAGATGGAGTATGTGACGGCGGTCCTGGCCGTTGTAGACCTTGTTCCATCGGGCTCGGCGGTCTCCTATGGCGACGTCGCGGAGCTTCTGGGAGCCGGCGGGCCGCGGCAGGTCGGCGCAGTCATGAGCCACTACGGAAGCTCCGTGGCCTGGTGGCGCGTGCTCAGGGCCAGCGGGGAGGCGCCTCCCGGTCACGAAGTCGAGGCTTTGCGGCACTACGTGGACGAATCCACTCCGCTGCACGGCGCATATGAGGCCTTCCTGAGGACGGGTGAAGGCCGGTGGCGCGTCGATCTGACCAACGCCCGATGGGCGCCTACCGACACTGACTTCGATCAACTTGATGTGATCTCTGACCTGTTGGAGCGTCAACTCCATAAATTGTCAGTACCCGATGATGAAATGACTGTGTGACCGCGACTCCTGCCAAAACCCGCCAAGCATCAGCAGTCCTCCGCCTGCTCCCGCCGCGAGAGACCCACTACGCGGCACCCGTTCTGTCCCCGGACCAACATGCAGTCGTTTCCCTCCGGCAGGGGAACGGCCCCGTCCTGGTGCCCGGAGGTCCGGGCACGGGCAAGTCAACGGTGCTCGTGGAATCCGCAGTACGCCGGGTCCGCGAAGATGGACTGAATCCAGAACAAATCCTCATTCTTGCTCCCGGGCGCCACGCCGCGGCGGCTTTGCGGGACACCTTCACGGGACGGCTGGACCGCAGTCTCAGTACGACGCCGGCACGCACCTGGGCGTCGTACGCCTTCGACGTTATCCGGCGGGCGAAGGCTGAAGGCATCTTGCCGTTAACGCGGCCACCGAAGCTTCTGTCGGGCCCTGAACAGGACCTCATCATCAAGGAATTGCTGGAAGGCCACTCCCGTCCGGAGTTCCAACTGCCTTGGCCGGAGGACCTCGCAGCAGCTCTGCCTACCCGCGGCTTCCGTCACGAGATCCGGCAGTTGTTTGACCGCATCATCGAATCGGGACGCACCGCAGAGGACTTGGTCGGGCTTGCCTACGAGTGCGGACGGCCTGATTGGATGGCGGCGGCCCAGCTGTACAGCGAGTACCGGGACGTCCTGGACCTCCGCATGCCCGAGGCCTTTGACCCGGCCGGAATCATCACTACGGCCCGTCAGATATTCCAGGATTCGCCGGAGTTCCTGGCCACTGAAAGGGAACGTCTCCAACTCATCCTTGTGGACGACGCCCAGGAATCGAATCCGGCGGTGTTCGAGCTCCTTGCCGACATCGGGGAAGGAAAGGACCTTGTGGTGACGTACTCTCCGGATACCGTCGTGCAAGGTTTCCGGGGCGCACGTCCGGACTTGGTCTCAGAGTTGCCAACACTTCTGGGCGGTCAGCAGCATGCTGTTCTCGAACGTCCGTTGTCCGTGACCCACAGGCACACGCCGGAAGTGGCTGAGGCCTGGTCCCGGGTCGCGGCGCGCATCTCGCAGCGTTCCGGTGGTCAGTTGGCCAGGCAGTTGGAACAGCCGGACCGTCCGCAAGCCCCACATCCGGCTCCCCGGGATGGTCGCGTAGAGGGGCATGTGCTGCCGTCCGCCGTCCACGAGCTCCGGTACGTCGCGCAGCGGATCCTCGAAGCACAGCTGCGGGAATCCCGGGAGTTCAGTGACATCGCCGTGATCGTTCGGAATGGCGGGCAGATTTCCCAGTTGCAGCGGTACCTAAGCGGCCAGGGGATCCCAGTGCGTGTTCCCGTAGCGGACTCAGCTGTCCGGGACGAAGTCGCCGTCCGTCCACTGCTGGAGGCCTTTGCCATTGTTCTGGACCCGTCAAAGCTCGCACCGGAAACCGCAGTGTCTCTTCTGACATCACGCATCGGAGGTGCCACTGCCATCGAGTTGCGAAGGCTGCGGCAATCCTTGCGCCGCGAGGAACTCCTGGGAGGTGGCGGCCGCTCCAGCGACGCCCTGTTGGTCGAGGCCCTCCTCCAGCCGGGGGCGCTGGCCTCGCTGGGAATTGAGGGTAGTTCTGCCCGCAGGCTCGCCCGCATGATCGCTGCCGGTACCGCTGCCGCCGCCGAGCCAGGCGCCAACGCGGAATCTGTTCTGTGGGCTTTGTGGCACGCAACCGGGCTCTCTTCGCGGTGGGCAGAGATGGCGCTTGAAGGCGGCAATGCCGGGGCACGCGCCGATCGGGACCTTGACGCCATGATGGCCCTGTTCCATACGGCTGAGCGCTTCGTTGACCAACTGCCCGGTTCCGGTCCTGAGCAGTTCCTGGACTACCTGTTGAACCAGGAACTGCCCATGGACACCCTCGCCGCACGGGCGCAGCTGGAGGCGTGCGTTGAGATCATGACTCCCGCAAGTGCTGCGGGTCGGGAATGGCCGGTAGTGATCGTCGCGGGCCTCCAGGAAGGCGTGTGGCCTAACACCCGGCTCCGTGGAGAGCTGCTGGGCAGCACCGTCTACGCTGACGCCGTCGAGCATGGAGTGGAATACGCCCTCCGGCGTGGGCCGCTGAGCAGGCTCCGGGACATTCGTTACGACGAACTCAGGAGCTTTTCAACAGCCGTATCGCGAGCCCGCGAGGTCTTGATTTGCACGGCGGTGTCCTCTGAAGATGAGCAACCTTCGGCGTTCCTGGATTACGTGGCCCCGTTGGGTTCGGGCGAGTACAAACGTGGTTACACCCCGGTTGACCGGCCCATGACCTTGAGGGCCCTCGTCGCGGAGCTGAGGCAGCATGCCCAGTCGGAAGACGACGGCCCCGGAGATACCCGTACCGCGCATGAAGCGGCCCGGATACTGGCCAGGCTCGCCAGCACGGACCCACCGGTGCCGGGGGCACACCCGGACACTTGGTGGGGCCTGGCGCCGCCCAGTTCCCAGGAAGCCGTGGTGCCGCCCGGAGGTACCGTTTCTGTTTCGCCTTCGAAGGTGGAGGCCGTTCATAAGTCCCCGTTGGACTGGTTCGTCCAAGCAGCCGGTGGGGAAGCTGCCACCGACTTCGCACGGAGCCTGGGCACCTTGGTCCACAGCATTGCGCAGGAGCTTCCCGAGGCTTCGGGAGCCGAATACATTGCTGAACTCGTGCGCCGTTGGCCCACCTTGGGCATGAAGGATAACTGGGAGGGAAAGCTTGATTTCCAGCGGGCGGAACTCATGGTCCGGAAGTTGGCCCAGTACGTGCTCATCATGCGCAACGATTCAAGAAGTTTGCTCGCGGTAGAGCACGACTTTGAAGTTCAACTTCCTGATGTCACTGTGGATGCCGTTGACGGTGGTGGTCCTGAAGCTCTTGAAGAGGCGGCCGTGCGTCACGCGGTACTTCGCGGCCAAGTGGACCGGCTCGAAATAGATTCGGAGGGCAGGCTTGTGATTGTGGACCTCAAGACCGGCAAACGGCAACCCGGCAAGGCCGAGGTAGCCCGGCACCCGCAACTGGGTGCCTATCAAGCCGCGGTCCTCAAGGGTGCCTTTCAGGACGCTGGAACGGGACAAGAACCCTCCGACGCCGGGGCAGCAACCGGATTCGTTCCCGGCGGCGCAGTGTTGGCCCAGCTTGGGACCAAGACGAAGAGCCCGGGCATACAGCAGCAGGACCCCTTGGATCCGGCAGAAAACTGGGCAGAGAGCCTGGTCAACGAGGCAGCCGCACTCATGGCAGGGGCAACGTTCGAAGCACGGCACGACCCCGGCAAGGGAGGGCATGGCGGTCATGGATGCCGTCTGCCGGATATCTGCCCGTTGTGCGCCAGAGGAAAGCAGGTCACCGAATGACAACCGAGCTCCTGGAAGGCCTCGCCTCCGGTGCCCCGGACTTCGCTGGCGTCCCCGAGCCCAGATTTTCGCCCTCCGAACTGGCCCGTATCCTTGGCGAAAAGAACCATCCCACGCCTGAGCAGGCGGCCATTATTTCCTCGCCCCTCTCACCTCGCTTGGTGATTGCAGGGGCCGGTTCGGGCAAGACGGCCACCATGGCGGACCGTGTGGTGTGGCTGGTGGCTAATGGCTGGGTGCGTCCGGAGGAAGTTCTCGGCGTGACATTCACCCGGAAGGCTGCCGGCGAGCTGGCGAGCAGGATTCGGTCCAAGCTGGCCACGCTCCAGCGGATCGCGGCGGAGGACGATGGCAGCATCGGCTTCCCTGAGGGGCTCCTTGGTGCCGACGACCTCGAACCCAAGGTGTCCACGTACCATTCCTATGCAAGCGGCATCGTGTCCGACTACGGCCTGCGGCTGGGCATCGAACGGGACGTCGTCTTGCTCGGTGGTGCACAGTCCTGGCAGTTGGCCAGCGAAGTGGTGGAGGCCTACGACGGCGACTACGAACACTTCACAGCCGCCAAATCCACGCTTGTCAATGCGGTCATTCAGCTGGCAGGGGAGTGCGCCGAGCACCTTCAGGATCCGGGGGAGGTACGGGAGTGGATTCTGGAACGCGTTGAGACCTTTGACCAGCTTCCCTACGTAGCCGGGGCCAAGAAGAATCCCAGCCAGGCTGCGGGAGACCTCGCGGCCATGCTCCGGACCCGCGCCAGCGTGGCCGACATGGTGGTTCGCTACCAAGAGGCGAAACGTCAACGCGGTGTCCTGGATTTCGGCGACCTCGTGGCATTGGCGGCACGCATTGCCAGTGACATCCCCCTTGCTGCCACTACTGAACGCGCCCGCTACAAGGTGGTACTCCTGGATGAATTCCAGGACACGTCCCACGCACAGCTCGTCCTGTTCTCACGTCTTTTCGGCCAGGGCCACGCCGTTACTGCTGTGGGTGACCCCAACCAGTCGATTTATGGGTTCCGTGGCGCTTCAGCAGGCCAACTCTTCAACTTTGTGCAGGAGTTTCCCGTGCGGCACGCGGACGCCTCCACTGACGATATGTCCTATTCCGTAGCCCCCACTTCCTACCTGACCACTGCCTGGCGGAATGGCAGGAACATCCTCCAAGCAGCCAACACCATTGCGGCGCCCTTGAACCGGGCGGCGGCATTGGATGGGCCTGCAGGGGAGAGGGAGACAGCCAGTAGTGTCTCCGTTCCCGCGTTGGTTCCCAGCCCAGCTGCCGTGGACGGACGTGTGGTGATCGCCCGGTTCGGTACCGATGAAGACGAGGCCGCCGTCATAGCCCGCGATGTCCGCCGGTACCAGAAGACGGTTTTTGAGGAAGAGAACGATGGCACCGCTGTCCAACCCACCATGGCTGTCCTGTGCCGGCGCCGGGCGCAGATGGAATGCCTCCGCCGCGAGTTCGAGCTCCAGGGTATTCCTTACGAGATCGTTGGACTGGGCGGATTGCTGGACACGCCTGAGATCGTGGATCTGGTGGCCACGTTGCGGGTTCTTTCTGATCCAGGACGTTCTGATGCGCTGATGAGGTTGTTGGCGGGTGCGCGGTGGCGGATTGGTCCGGCGGACTTGATGGCTTTCAGCGACTGGTCCCGCTTCCTGGCGCGTCGCCGTTCGGCCCCGGAAGGGCCCCATGAGTCCTTCGAAGACAACGAGGAACCCGCAAAGGCCGTGGTTGAAAGTGACATCACGGATGCCGCAAGCCTCGTGGAGGCCCTGGACTTCCTTCCCCGGCCTGGCTGGACTTCCGGCCATGGGAGGAGTCTGAGTGCTGCCGCCCTGCAACGGCTGACCAGCCTTGCCTCGGAGCTTCGCTCGCTCAGGAGCTACATCGGGGACGACCTCACCACACTTCTTGGCGAGGTGGAACGTGCCATGCTCCTGGACATTGAGGTCGCCGCCAAACCGGGAATCAGCATTCACCAAGCCCGCCGCAACCTGGATGCCTTCCAGGATGCGGCGGCAGGGTTCCTGCAGACATCACAGCGCATTGATCTGCTGGCGTTTTTGTCGTGGCTGGAAGCTGCGGCCTCCGAGGAAGGCGGCTTGGATGTGGCCCCCGTTGAGACCAACCGGGAGGCGGTGCAATTGCTGACTGTCCACGCTTCCAAAGGTTTGGAATGGGATGTCGTCTTTGTCCCCGGACTCAACGCCGGTTCATTCCCCAGCAGCAGGGATTCGAGGTGGAGCACGGGCGCTGCAGCCTTGCCATGGCCTTTGCGGGGAGATCGTGCCGATCTTCCCCAGTGGGACCTCGATCAGCCGGACCAAAAGGGATGGCTGGATGCCGAGAAGAATTTCAAATCCGAGGTCCAGCATCACGGCGAGGCTGAGGAAAGGAGGCTCGCCTATGTTGCCTATACCCGGGCGAAGTTTGTTCTGTGGGCTTCCAGCGCTGCTTGGAATGGCTCGCGATCGGGAATGGCCGGCATGTCTTCCTTCCTCTCCGAGCTTGCTCCGCTTGCCGGCGTTGCTCCATCAGCAGAAGACGCCGGCCGGACGCAGCCGGCCGGCAATACGCCGTCAGGCGGAGCTGCGGAGGTGCACGCTGAATCGGTGGCAGAGGAGGTCTTGCCCGAGGAAAGTCCGTTGACCGCGGTGCTCGAGTTTGCTCAATTTCCTTACGACCCACTGGAGGGGCCTTCGGACCCACGGACCGGTGCCCGCCTGAGGCTGACTCCCGGCAGAAGGCTGGCCATGGATCAGGCTGCGGCCATTGTCCGCGGATATATCGAGGAATCCAACGCAGAACCCTCACCTGACCTGACAGGTGCGGCAGCGAAATGGACCCAGGAGGCAGAACTTCTGCTGGATCGGCAGCGCCAACTCAAGACCGTTCAGGATGTCCACCTGCCCAGCCATATCTCCGCGTCACTTTTCGTGGACCTGGGCGCTGACCCCGGGGCCGTACTGTCCCAGCTGCGCAGGCCCGTTCCCCGTGAACCGGGCATTTCTGCCCGAAAAGGTACGGCCTTCCATGCATGGGTGGAGGAGTACTTCGGCACAACAGGCATGTTGGACCTTGATGAAGCGCCGGGTTCGGACTCCCACATCGACGAGGCGTACGGCCTGGAGGACATGGTGGCCGCCTTCAAGGAGTCCGAGTGGGCCCACCGTGCTCCCGCATTTGTCGAGGTGCCTGTGGAAACCCGGATTGGCGACGTCGTGGTCCGTGGGCGCATTGATGCCGTATTCCGTGATGCCGACGGACGCTGGCAACTCATCGACTGGAAGACCGGCCGCCGCCCTGCAGGTCGACAACTGGCAACCCGCGCGGTTCAGCTGGCTGTCTACCGGCTTGCGTGGGCCCGACTCAAGGACGTTCCCCTTGAGGATGTCAGTGCAGCCTTTTACTACGTGGCAGATGACGCCTTCGTGCGCCCGCACGATCTTGGCAGCGCCGAGGAGTTGGAACTGATTATTGAGAGGGCCTTGAAGAGCAGCAGCTGAAGAAGCGACGTCCCGGAAACTCAGGAACGTTCGGCCGGGCGAAGCGGCGTCACGCTGACCACGCTGATAGCGGCAGTGGAGGTGTCGTCATAGCCTGAGGTTTCGCCGGCGTCCGTCTCCACGGAGCTCTCAGGCTCATCCGGAAGGGGAATCGCAACGACACTGACGGCGGGAATGTCGGCCGGTGAAGCCGAAACCGCCAGCGAGGCTGCCTCTTGCTCAGCGGTGTGCGCGGCTTCTTCATCGCGGCGTAGCTGCTCGTCGATGTCGTCGGCGAGTGTCTGGAGCATGGCTTCTGCTTCTGCGGTCATGCTCTGGTGCCCTGCCGCCATGGCCTTGACCAAATATTGGGCAAGGGCAAACTCGGCCAGCAGCGCCGCCCGGCGGAGGAGGTGGGCGTCAGGGGCATCGCGGCGCGTCTGGGTGTAGTGGCTTAGCACGGCCTCAACGAATGATGCTTCGTTGGACGCCACCAGCCAGGCGAAGTCGTCCGCAGGATCACCGATCCGCAGGTCCGTCCAGCCTGTCAGGGCTGTCACAGTGTCGTCCTGCACCATCAGGTTGTCTTCGTGAAGGTCGCCGTGGACCACTGAGGGGTTGAAGCGCCACAGGGCGACGTCTTCCAGGGCGTGCTCCCAGCGACGCAGGAGGGTGGCCGGAATCTTGCCAGTGGTAGCTGCTTGGTCCAGCTCGTTGAGTTTACGTTGCCGGAATTCGTTGGCCGAGTAGCTGGGAAGATCTGCATTAATGACCAGGGGCAGTGGCAGGTCATGAATGGCTGCCAAAGCTGTGCCCACTTCCCGGGCCAAGGCGGAACTTCCGGCGGACAGTTCTTCGATGGAGAGCGTGGAGCCCTGCAGATGCGCGTAGACGAACGTCGTCAGTGCACCTTGCCGCACTGTACCGGCGATGGTGGGCACATGGAAAGGCAGCTCGGCACGGATTGCCGGCGCAAAAGCCCGCAACACCATGAACTCGGTTTCAAGCCGGGTGCTGGCTTCCGGATGGCGCGGTGAACGGACCCGCCAGCGTTTGCCTTCCGCATCCAGCAGCAACGCTGAGTCGAAGTCGGCGTCGTCGTCGGGGGAATAGGCTGCGGCCGTCGGCGCCAGGCCGGGCACCGCCGCGGTTGCTATGGCGGCCAGTTCGAGCGGTGTTCTTCTCACCTTCTCCACGGTAGATTGACTGCGGCCTGTGGCCATGATGCAGTGCGGCGAGTCTTCAGATCCGCAGCAAATGCGCAGGAAATATGGAGCAAAACCCGGCATTGATGCTAAAACTGGGAACGTCCTGGGAAGGTGTCCACAGCAGGGGACCTTTCCAAATGTTTTTTGTCGGTACGAGTCAGTACGGTAGAGACATGAGTTATACGGAGTCGCCGGCGCTTGCCAACCACCTGATGGAGACTGTTCTTCCCGTTCGCCCTGCCATGGTGGATCGCGGCTCGGGCATCCGCATGAAGCCCGGAATGGTTGAGGAGCTTATCGCCTCCGGTTCGGCCAAGGCCATGGTCATTTCGCAGCGCAAAGCACTGGTGACCGCTGACGGTTTGTGGTTCGGGGACGCCGCTCCGCTCTGGAACGCTCTTGACGGGTCAGGTGCCGGTGCTGTTGCCGCCATCTACCTGGGCACCACCTTGACATCGTCTTCGTTGCCGGAGGGCACGCCCATTGTGTTGTTCACGGTTCCGGAGCAGCCGGCTCCCGGCACGGCCACGGTGCCGATGGATGCTGAGTGGGCAGGCTTCCGGGACGTCGCGGCGCGTCTTGACGCCAAGGACACGGCTTTGTTTATCGAGGCCAGTGCAATCTCCAATTGGCACTCCACCCACACGCATTGCCCGCAATGCGGCACGCCCACGGACATCGAGGCCGGGGGATGGGTTCGTCGTTGTCCAAAGGACAACTCAGAACATTATCCGCGGACGGATCCGGCCATCATTGTCACGGTAGTAGGCCCCGATGGCCGGCTCTTGCTCGGCGGCGGCGGGCCCCTCGACGCCAAAAATTATTCCACGCTCGCAGGATTCGTTGAGCCCGGCGAGTCTCTGGAACAGGCCGTGGTGAGGGAAATTGGGGAAGAAGTGGGCGTTCGTGTGACTGCCTGCCAGTACCTCGGATCCCAGTCCTGGCCCTTCCCTGCTTCTCTCATGTTGGGATTCACCGCCAAGACGGACGACGCCGTGGCGCGGCCCGACGGCGTGGAGGTTACCCGTGCACGGTGGTTCAGTCGCGAGGAACTGCAGGATGCCGTCCTGAGCGGCGAGATCACCATTTCAACGCGCTTGTCCATTGCGCGTTCATTGATTGAGCATTGGTACGGCGGCGTCATCGAAGACCTCCAGCCGTGACCGAAGAGATGTTCGACGCCGGCGTCTCACTTGAGGAGCGTATCCTCGGTGGCCTGGATGAAGAACAGCGGGAAGTTGCAAGTACCCTAACGGGGCCCATGTGTGTCCTCGCAGGGGCAGGCACGGGAAAGACACGTGCCATCACTCATCGCATCGCTTATGGAGTTCATTCCGGCGTATACAGTCCCCAGAGGCTGCTGGCCGTGACATTTACGTCCCGGGCCGCCGCCGAGATGCGAAGCCGGCTCCGCGATCTTGGCGTTGCCAGTGTGCAAGCACGCACCTTCCATGCCGCGGCCTTGAGGCAGTTGCAATTCTTTTGGCCGCAGGCAATCGGGGGCACTTTGCCCAGCCTGCTGGACCATAAAGCCAACATGATCGCCGAAGCTTCGCGCAGGCTCCGCCTTAGCACTGACCGTGCATCCATCAGGGATCTGGCGGCGGAGATCGAGTGGGCCAAGGTGTCCATGCTGACCCCAGCCAATTACCTGGAGAATGCCCAAGGCCGTGGAACCCCCGGAGGGTTCGATCTCACTGCGGTTTCCAGGGTGTTCCAGGCATATGAAGACATCAAAACCGACCGCAACGTCATCGACTTTGAAGACGTCCTGCTCATCACCGTCGGGATCCTTCAAGAGGATCCTAAGGTTGCGGCAACAGTCAGGGAACAATACCGCCACTTCGTGGTGGACGAGTACCAGGACGTTTCGCCACTGCAACAACGGCTGCTGGATTTGTGGCTCGGGGGGCGGAACGAGTTGTGCGTGGTGGGCGATGCCAGCCAGACCATCTACTCCTTTACTGGAGCTTCACCCAAGCATCTTCTGGGGTTCAAAGCACAGTTCCCTGAAGCCACAGTCGTCAAGCTCATTCGCGATTACCGGTCTACTCCGCAAGTGGTGAAGTTGGCCAACGACCTCCTGGGCTCCCGCCGAAGCGGCGGCCCGGTGGCAGATGCGGCGTGGGCATCGCCACTCAAGCTCGTCGCCCAACGGCCTTCAGGTCCGGAGCCACGCTTCATGGAGTGCCCGGATGACGAGGCGGAGGCAGCCGTTGTGGCCGGCAGAATTCAGGAACTTCTCAACGCCGGCGTCAAGGCCAGCGAGATCGCCATCCTGTTCAGAACCAACGGCCAGTCTGAAGCGTACGAGCAAGCGCTGGCTTCCGCGGGCATTGGCTACCAGCTCCGGGGAGGCGAGCGGTTCTTTGCGCGCAAGGAAGTCCGCGATGCCATCCTCCAACTGCGGGCGGCAACCCGCGCCGTTGCTGAGGGATCTCAGGAATCACTAGGGCAGATCGTCCGGGACATCGTTGCGTCACTCGGTTACACGGATGCCGCCCCGCACAGCGGGGGAGCCCTGCGTGAGCGGTGGGAATCCTTGGCAGCTTTGGTCGCCTTGGCTGATGAGCTTGCAGTCAGCCGTGGGGAGTCCTTCACTTTGGCTGAGTTCGTCAACGAACTGCAGGAGCGCTCTGTCGCGCAACACGCCCCCACTGTTCAAGGTGTCACTCTTGCCTCCCTTCACGCAGCAAAGGGCCTGGAATGGGATGCAGTGTTCCTTGTGGGCCTCAGCGAAGGCCTCATGCCCATTTCCTTTGCCGACACCCCCGAGGATTTGGACGAAGAACGCAGGTTGCTGTACGTCGGGATCACGCGGGCACGCGAGCACTTGAATCTCTCTTGGTCCACAGCCCGAACACCGGGCGGCCGGGCCAACCGCAAGCCGTCCCGTTTCCTGGACGGACTTCGCCCCAATTCCGTGGCATCGGCCAATGCGCGCAGCAAGACCGGTCCCACCCGACGGAAAGCCGCCGCCCCGGCGTCGTGCAAGGTCTGCGGAAGCATGCTTGCCAGTGGAGCCGAACGCAAGGTGGGGCGCTGTAACCAGTGCCCGCCCACGTATGAGGAGCAAACGTTCGATGCCCTGAGGCAGTGGAGACTGGACGAGGCCCAATCGGCCGACGTTCCAGCTTATGTTGTCTTCACGGACGCTACACTGACGGCCATTGCCGAGGCCAAGCCTTCATCGCTGGAAGAACTGGCTGGTTTGGCCGGGATCGGCCCATCCAAGCTCGAACGCTATGGCGAAGCCGTCCTGGCTGTACTCGCTGAGAGCAGCGAACTCTGATGACCCGCCCGTCCGCCTCCAACGCCGACTTTCCGCACATCACGGACGACGGCGCACCAGTCGTTGTGCGCCGGTCTGCAAGGCGACGCCGAACCGTGGCCGCTTTCTGGGAAGACGGCAATGCCGTGATCGCCATCCCTGCCAGCTTCACCAAGTCCCAGGAGCGGGAATGGGTACGGCGAATGCTGGCCAAACTGCAGAAGCAGGGAGAGCGGCAGGCAGGTGCTGGCAGGCGCCGTCCGGCCACGGACCAAGCACTCGCCATGCATGCCGAGTACCTCTCGCGAACCTACCTCGGCGGGAGGCCCGTCCCGACGTCGGTCCGCTGGGTGTCCAACCAGAATTCCCGGTGGGGTTCGGCTACTCCTGCGGACGGCACCATCCGATTGTCGAACAAGCTGCAGCGCATGCCGCAATGGGTCATTGACTACGTTCTGGTCCACGAGCTGGCCCACCTGCTGGTGGTGCGTCACAACGCCGAGTTCTGGAAATTGGTTGAGGCCTACCCTGAGACCCATCGGGCAAAAGCCTTCCTTGAAGGTGTTGCCTTTGCTACTTCGCGGGGTATCCCTGCGGAACCTGATGCGGAAGTTTCCGGCGATCCCGCGTGGAACGCTGCAGACCAGGACGCCAATCCTTATGGCAAACAACGGCTCCGGGAATAGGGGCCTTTTAACGGACCACGGCCCCTGTGAACATTGGCGCATAAACCGACAACGGCCGCCATGGAGATGGCGGCCGTTGCACGGCGTTCATGTTGCACCAGCGTTTTATCCGCGAGTGTCACACCCGGGAGCGCTGCTTACGTGGTGGGTGCCTCGTTACTTGGCTGGCGCCTCGGGGTCGCTATCGCCTGTTTCCCCTTCGTTGCCGGATCCGTTCACCGCGGTATCGTCGGGGGAATCGGAAACTTCAGTCGAGTTGGCGTCGGTGGTTTCGTAGCCGCCGCTCAGAAGCTTCTGCAGGGCGTCATCAACTTCGCTGTCGCTTGCCTCGGCAAGTCGGCGGCGTTCGGAGAAGCCCTTGGGATCATCCAGGTCCTCACCTGTGGGAAGGAGATCCGGGTGATGCCAGATCGCGTCACGGCCGGCGATGCCCCGTTCTTCCTTCAGCGTGGCCCACAGCGTTGCCGCTTCCCGGAGCCTGCGGGGGCGCAGTTCCAGGCCAACAAGGGACGAGAACGCGTGCTCGGCCGGTCCGCCCGTGGCGCGGCGACGCCGGACGGTTTCGCGCAGGGCAGTCGCTGACGGCAACACCTTGTCAGTGGCCTCGGCTGTGAGTTCGTCCACCCAGCCTTCCACCAGTGCAAGCGCTGTTTCGAGCTTCTCCAGGGCGGCTGTCTGGACCGGCGTGCGTTCGGGTGTGAAGACGCCTTGGGACAGTGCTTCCTGAATTCCTTCGGGGTTGCTCGGGTCAAGGTCCCGGGCGAGGTCTTCAATGCGGGACATATCGATGTGAATACCGCGGGCGTAGGCCTCAATGGCTCCCAGCAGGTGACCGCGCAACCAAGGAACCTGGACGAACAAACGTGCGTGTGCGGCTTCGCGTACGGCAAGGAAGAGTCGAACGTCGTTCTCCGGGAGGCTGAGACCTTCACCGAATTTAGCGACGTTGGCCGGCAGCAGCGCCATTTCCAGGTCCGCCAGGGGGACGCCGATGTCTGTGGAGCTGACCACCTCGGCGGAGAGTGCGCCTATGGCTTGCCCCAGTTGCATGCCGAAGATTGCTCCGCCCATGTTTTGCAGCATGGACGAGGCACCGCCCATCATGGACTTCATTTCTTCAGGCATTTGCTGGGTGAGAGCGTTGGACAGGGCATTGGCGATGCTATTGGCCACCGGTTCGGTCAGGCGCTTCCACGTGCCCAGGGTCGCTTCAACCCACTCGGCCCTCGACCATGCCCGGCCGATCAGGCCGGTGGCCGAGAGATCAGTCACCGGGTCCAGCCACAGTTCTGCAAGCCTCAGCGCTTCGTCGATTTCCTTTGCCTGATGGGCGTTGACTGAAGGGTCGCTGCCAGCGGCAGCGACACGCCGTGCATTCTCATGGGCGAGTTGCCAGTTCACAGGACCATCAGAGGTGGAGCTCATCATTGCCTGGACCTGGGCGAACATCTGCTGGAGGAGCTGGGGATCGTTGGGCAGTCCCGCGGCCTTGGCCAGCTCGGCGGGATCGATGTTGCCCATGCCCTGGCCGCCCATCAGGTTCTGGAGCATTTCTGCCAGCGGATCCTTGGGGGTCTCGTCGTCGTTGGACGGATTGTTGGGGTTGGAAGTCATGGTGCCGCCGATCGTCGAACTGGCTGGTGATCTCTTTCACCGTACCGCGCAGCCGGAAGGCTGTCTGCCCGGAGGAGCTCCCGTTCGCTGTAGGCAAAGCAGTCCTGCAACGACAGACCGCGTAGTGTTGATGTTTGGTATGTGCCGCCGCCGCTTTCGGCGGCAGGAGCCATGGATCCGGTCACGCAATGCCGGCATAGAGAGGCCTCAATGCTTACTTCGCCCAGCCCCGAGGGCTCATTGGACCCGCGTCAGACGCCCGACGCCGATTCCACCTCCGCGCCTCCGTCGCCGCCCCGTGACGGCCGGTACATGATCATGGTGATCTCCGGTCTCCTCGCCCTGGGCCTCGGCATCGGGGCGGCAGCGTTGCCGGTTCCGTATGTCATTGAGTCGGCGGGCCCTACCTTCAATACCTTGGGTAAGGACGGCGACAAGCCCGTCATCAGTATTACTGGTCGTGAGTCTTTTCCAGCGAATGGCAACCTTGACCTGACCACTGTGGTCATGACGGGCGGTCCGAAGACCCCGGCAACCATCTTCGACGTGTTCCGGGCGTGGTTGGATCCCTCCAAAGCCATTTATCCGGAGGAACTTATCTATCCCAAGGGCACCACGGCCGAGCAGACTGTGCAGCAAGGCGAAATCGCCATGGAAACATCGCAGGAGAACGCCGTAGCGGCAGCATTGCGTGAGCTTGAGATTCCGTTTGAGCAGCGGCTCAACGTCGCAGGTCTGTCGGACCCTTCTCCATCCGTCGGCAAGATCCAGGAAGGTGACCGGCTGGTCTCCATCAATGGCAAGGCGATCACCTCCATGAGCGTGGTCCAGGCAGAACTGGCCGCGGGTGCTGGATCGCCGGTCGTTGTGGGCTTGGACAGGAAAGGCACTGCGGTGTCCGAGACGATTACCCCCACTAAGAACCAGGCCGACAGGTACGTTCTGGGTGTGTTGCTGGCTAGTGACTTTACGTTCCCGTTCGACGTCAGCATCTCCTTGGACAATGTTGGCGGACCCAGCGCAGGCATGATGTTTGCCCTGGGGATTGTGGACAACCTCACTCCGGGGGATCTCACGGGCGGCAAACACGTCGCGGGCACGGGAACCATCACGGCCGATGGTGCTGTGGGACCAATCGGCGGTATTGCCCAAAAGATGATCGGCGCCCGCCAAAAGGGCGCCACAATGTTCCTCGCGCCGGCATCCAATTGTGCCGATGTCGTAGGCCACGTACCGGACGGGCTCCAGGTAGTAAAAGTGGAAACCCTTGCCGACGCCACCTCCGCCGTGGAGCGCCTCGGAGCCGGCCAGGACACGGGGAGCCTTCCCACCTGCACAAACAACTAGACTGACGGTGGAACTTAGCTTCACTGCCACTCGTGGCATAGATGACGGCCTCTGCCACCTCCCAGCGGTAGAGATTGTCAACACGCGCACACCGACTGTTCACTGACACCAATGAGGTACAGAGTTTGTCCCGTCCCGCCAGCTCCAACCCGCCCGGAAGATCACCGCTGAGACGAGGTGCCCTGACTCCGACGCTCATTGTCGTGGCAGTGGCCGTCGTCGGGTTCATTTTCTTCGCCAATGTGTGGACTGACGTCCTGTGGTACCAGCAGCTTGGCTTCTTCGAAGTTTATATCCGCGAAAACCTCGCCAGGATCATCACGTTCCTCATCGGTTTCGCCATGATGTTTGCCGCTGTTTTCTTCGCCATCAGGATCGCCTACCGCTCCCGGCCCGTCTATGCTCCGGATGCTGAGGCCCGGGACAACCTCAACCGTTACCAGGCACAGCTTGAGCCTGTTCGCCGCGTTGTCATGATCGGGCTCCCCATCCTGTTCGGGCTTTTCGCCGGCAGTGCAGCCGCCAGCCAGTGGCAGAAGGCCCTGTTGTTCTTCAACCAGGAGCCCTTCGGGCAGAACGATCCGCTCTTCAACATGGACATCAGCTTCTACCTGATGACGCTGCCGTTCCTCGGTTTCGTCACGGGTTTCCTGATCAGCATCGCGGTAGTTGCCGGTATTGCCGGCATCTTGACTCACTACCTCTACGGCAGCATCCGCCTCATGGAACGCGGGATCTTTACGAGCCGTGCCGCGCAGATCCATATCGCCGTCACGGGCGCTCTCTTCCTGGTCCTGCTGGGCATCAACTTCTGGCTGGACAGGTACACCACTGTTCAGAGCAACTCGGGCCGCTGGGCCGGCGCACTGTACACGGATGTTAATGCCGTGGTGCCCACCAAGGCGATCCTTGCTGTTGCCGCGGGCCTTGTTGCCATCCTGTTCATCATTGCAGCGGTTATTGGCCGCTGGCGCCTTCCGGTGATCGGTACCGCCATGTTGGTCATCACGGCCATCCTTGCCGGTGGCGTCTACCCGTGGGTCATTCAGCAGTTCCAGGTACGTCCGTCCGAGAACACCTTGGAAAAGGACTTCATCGATCGAAATATCAAGATGACGCGGGCTGCCTACGGTCTGGACAAGATTGATGTATCCGCCTACAACGCCACCACCACCGCCACAACAGGTGCCTTGGCCGCGGACGCACAGACCACTGCCAACATCCGCCTCCTTGACCCGAACCTTATTTCTTCGGCGTTTGCCCAGTTGGAGCAGTACCGTCCGTACTACCAGTTCCCGCAGACCCTGAATGTTGACCGTTACATGGTGGACGGCAAAGTCCAGGACACCGTCATTGCAGTTCGTGAACTGAACCCGGACGGCCTAAGCGCCAACCAGCAAACCTGGGTCAACAGGCACATCGTCTACACCCACGGGTACGGCGTCGTTGCAGCCAAGGGCAACAAGTTCACTGCCGACGGCAAACCGGAGTTCCTGCAGTCAGGCATTCCGTCCAACGGCGTCCTCGGTAACGACACTTCCTATGAGCCGCGCATCTACTTCGGCGAGAATTCACCTGAATACTCCATCGTGGGAGCGCCGGACGGCGCCCCGAACCGCGAGCAGGACCGCCCGGCTGGCCGTGAAGGCGGCGGAGAAACGCAGTACACCTTCAGCGGTAACGGTGGACCAAACGTTGGCAACTGGCTCAACAGAATTCTCTACTCCATCAAGTTCCAGTCTTCTGATCTCCTGCTCTCAGACGGCGTCAACGCGGAATCCCAAATTCTCTACGAACGCAATCCGCGCGAACGCGTTGAGAAGCTTGCCCCGTACCTGACCGTCGACGGTAATGCGTACCCGGCAGTGGTGGACGGCCGCGTCAAGTGGATTGTTGACGGCTACACGACCAGCCAGTACTTCCCGTACTCCCAGCCCCAACAGCTGCAGAATGCCACTGTTGACTCGCAGACCAGTGCCGGACGCACCGTGGCTCTTCCGAACAGCTCGGTGAATTACATCCGTAACTCGGTCAAGGCCACTGTGGACGCCTATGACGGCTCCGTAAATCTCTACGCTTGGGATGACCAGGATCCCATTCTGAAGGCATGGCAGAAGGTCTTCCCGACCGTCATCAAGCCGTACTCGGAAATGTCCGGCGATCTCATGAGCCACGTTCGCTATCCCGAAGACCTTTTCAAGGTCCAGCGAGAACTGCTCGGCCGTTACCACGTGACGGATCCGGACAGCTTCTACCAGAACAACGATGCTTGGAGCGTTCCGAACGATCCCACCGTTTCGGAAGCCGTCAAGCAGCCGCCGTTCTACATGTCGCTGCAGATGCCCGACCAAGAGAAGCCGGCATTCCAGCTGACGTCCTCCTTTATTCCGCAAACGGTCAACGGCAGCGCCAGGAACATCCTGTACGGGTTCCTTGCTGCTGACTCGGACGCCGGAAACGTCAAGGGCGTCAAGGGGGACAGCTACGGAAAGCTGCGGCTTCTGGAGCTGCCCACCGACACCCAGGTCCCTGGTCCCGGCCAGGCGCAAAACAAGTTCAACTCCGATCCCACGGTGTCCCAGGCGTTGAACCTTTTGCGACAGGGCGCATCAGATGTGCTCAACGGCAACCTGTTGACTCTTCCTGTGGGTGGCGGCCTGCTCTATGTGCAGCCCGTGTACCTGAAGTCCACGGGAGAGACGTCGTACCCCACTTTGCAGCGTGTGCTGGTGGCCTTCGGTGACAAGATCGGCTTTGCGCCCACTTTGGACGAGGCACTTGACCAACTGTTCGGTGGCAACTCCGGTGCTACAGCCGGAGATGCAGACAACAACGGCCAAACGCCCACTGCGCCTCCGGGCACCACTACACCGCCTACTGGCCCCACCGACGCCAAGGCGGACCTCAAGGCAGCACTGGACGAGGCCAACAAGGCGATCGTGGATGGCCAAGCTGCGTTGGCCAAGGGCGACTTTGCCGCTTACGGTGCCCAGCAGACCAAGCTGTCCGAGGCCTTGAAGAAGGCTCTGGATGCGGAAACGCGTCTGGGCGCCACGGCGACTCCTTCGGCAACACCGGAGGCCACTCCCAGTGCGACACCCTCGCCTACGCCAAGCAGCTAGTTCTCCAGGTGGCTGAAAGGCCGGCACCTGCTTCCCTTCGGGGACGGGGTGCCGGCCTTTTGCTTACGGAGAGATGCACATCACGTCGCCTGGATTTGGTCTGCCATTCACCGCACGGTAGTGTTGTTCTTGCGACGCGGGGTGGAGCAGTTCGGTAGCTCGCTGGGCTCATAACCCAGAGGTCACAGGTTCAAATCCTGTCCCCGCAACTGGAGAAGAAGGTCCGGATCAGTTACTACTGATCCGGACCTTTTGTTTTGCCCTCAACATCTGGGATGCCCTCAAGACCTAGGCTCACCATGCCGCAGGTTCAGCGTACGGATGTGGCGGCCACGTCGGTGGCCCGATGTGGAATCACATTCTGGCCCGCGGACGCGGCTAAGGCGAGGCTTGGGGTGCGGAGTGATCTGCGGCACCTTAGCTGCCATTTGGTCAGAAGCACCCGGGTGGGTGCGGTAGAGTTGTTCTTGCGACGCGGGGTGGAGCAGTTCGGTAGCTCGCTGGGCTCATAACCCAGAGGTCACAGGTTCAAATCCTGTCCCCGCAACTGGAGAAAAGATCCGGATCAGTAATTACTGATCCGGATCTTTTGTTTAAGTCATCACGGTCATCCCGGTGCTAGCATCAAACCCGGATTCGCTGAGGCAAGAAATAGATGGGAAGCTCAATGGTCAACGAAGACTATGGATTTGGCCTCAAGCGTGAAGACCTTCAGAGGGACGGTCCGGTTGCCGTGTACCAACAGGTGGCTGACGTACTGACAGATCAAGTCAGCCGGCTGGAGCCGGGGTCCCGGATACCCACCGAGGAGACCCTGATGGATTCCTACGGCATCAGCCGCACCACGGTCCGGAAGGCGATCGAAAGGCTCGTAGCGAAAGGTCTCTTGGTCCGGCGACAGGGCAAGGGTACTTTCGTGATGGCCCAGCGTCCGGTGAAGATGCTGAACCGCCTGGCGCCCTTCATGGAGACATTCACTGCTGCAGGGATGAAGACCGTCAAGGGCCTCATTGAATACAAATGGATGGAAAAGGATGGCTCGGTGCCGGCAAAGCTGGTTTCCGAGGACAACCTTGTCCTGGTGATACGCCGCTCCTATTCGAGTGCCGGCTGGCCCTATGCGATTGCGGAGATCTTCATCCCCTCTCACATTGGGCGCCACATCAGTTTGGCGGATGCCGAACGCAACTCCATTTACCAGGTCATCCAGGACCGTACGCTGAAGCCACTGCAGCGGGCGGAAATCACGGTCACCATGCATGCCCCACCCGAACACCTGGCAGACGCCCTGAACGTCCGTGGGTTCGCCATGGTGCCGCGTCTGGAGCGCACCACGCTCGGTGACCACGGAGAGGTGCTGGAGTGCACCGTAACGTACTTCCATCCCAAGGGATTTGAGATCCGGGCCGAAGTGGCCACGGACGCGAGCCCAGCGCAGGAGTCCGCAGGCCCTGGCGCGGTATAGCGGTAACGACGACTAATAAACGATCTTTAAAGAAACGGGCCGGATCCCCTTCAGGATCCGGCCCGTTTCGTGATTCAGCAGTACGTCAGGACAGTCTGTCCAAGCGATTCTTAGAGCTTGTCGAAGTCGGCTTCTTCGATGGTTGCGCCAGTCGAGGCAGGAGCGCCAGCTCCAATGGCGGGTTTGGAGCCACCCGACTTGAGTGCTGCAAGGCGAGCTTCGATTTCTGTCTGCTCGCCGAGGTCTTCAAGCTGGTTGAACTGGGCGTCCAGGCTGGAGCTTGCGAGCTCTTGCTGGCCCAGGACCTTGGCCTCTTCACGGCGGATCTTCTCTTCGAAGCGGCCCACCTCGCTGGTGGGATCCATGATGTCGATGCTCTTGAGGGCATCGTGCACCTGGGTCTGCGCCGCAGCAGTCTTTGAGCGCGCCACCAGTTCGTTGCGCTTGGCGGTGAGCTGGTTGAGCTTGTTCTTCATCTGGTCAAGCCCGGTCTTGAGCTTGTCCACTACCTCGGTCTGCGAAGCGATGCTCGGTTCCGCGGCCTTTGCCTCGGACTCAGCAGTCATTTGACGCTGGATGGCTACCTTGGCAAGGTTGTCGAACTTCTGGGCATCAACGGAGTCGCCGGCCGTGCGGTACTCATCGGCCTTACGGGAAGCTGCCAGGGCCTTGTTGCCCCAGTCCTGCGCGTTCTTGACGTCTTCGTTGTAGTCCGCCTGCAGCATCCGAAGATTGCCGATGGTCTGGGCCACGGCTGATTCGGCCTCGGCAATGTTGTTCGTGTAGTCGCGGACCATCTGGTCCAGCATCTTCTGCGGATCCTCAGCCTGGTCCAGCAAGGCGTTGATGTTCGCCTTGGCGAGCTGTGAGATCCGACCGAAAATGGACTGCTTAACCATGGTGTTGCCTTTCGTCCTGCTCAGTGGTGACACTGAAATCAGTGATCAGTTGTTGTACCGCTTCTATGCGGGGCATGGACCCCACTTAGTCTGTCGGGCTAGAAGTCGCCTCCGCCGCCGCCGTCGCCACCCCAGCCGCCGCGTCCGTAGCCTTGGCCCTGGTCGGCATAGCCGAACTGGTCGACGTCGGACTGTGCAAGCTGCGCCGCCTGGGCAGCAAGTGAATGCGCCTGCTGGGCGTAGGTTAGCGCCGTGACGGGATCATTGCGGGAGATGGACAGCGCGTAATCGAGATTGCGCTGAGCTTCGGCCAACCTCGTTCGGGCCTCTGTGCCCACGCCACCGCGGCGGGCGGTGATGTAGTCGGACGTCGCGCTGATTTGGGCCTGCGCAGCCATGATGGTCTGCTGCAGCGATGCCTGTGCCCGGCGGGCCTGCTCCTGCTGGTCGCGAATACCGGACAAGGACTGGTCCAGGGCCTGGTGGGCCGACTCCACACGGCTGAGCGTAGCGATGGGGTCGATCTTCCCACCCTGGATTTCGGTCTTCACCTGTGCCAAGGCTGCTTCCACGCCGGCTACGGGGCCGGCAAGTTCGGGGTGCTCGCCCGATTGGATCATGGCCCTGGCCTGAGCGAGGTCCTGGCTGGTCTCCGCCACGGCGCCTTCCAAGGACGCGCGGGCCTCATCCAAACTGCCGGCCGTTTTGGAGATGGCATCGATCAGTACGTTGGTTTGGTGCAGGCTTTCCTCGGCGGCGCGGACCGCAACTGCAGCCAGGCTGTTCTCTCCCGCAGCCAACTTCTCCTGGGCCGCGGCGGCGGCGTTCTGAACGAATGCGAGCCGCTCCTTGGCCTGCAGGATGTTGTCGGAGACCTGAGTCAACGCAGAATCGGCGTACTTGGCGCGCAAACCCTCAAGTGATTGCTCCGCGCTGGCGATCTTTGCATCGGCTTCCCTGGCTCCCGCAGTCACGGCTGCCAAGGCTTGGGGGGCGTTCTTCTCAAGCTCGCGCAAGGAGTCGAAGTCAGCCTTCTGATCCCGCAGAGATGCCAGAGCGGCCTCGGAGCGGCGAATGATTTCGCCGAGCCAACTACGCTGCTGCTCCTCGGTGTCGGGAATGTGGTCATCCAGCTGCTGCTGTAGCTTGAAGGACTCCGTCATGTGGCCCTTCGCCTCTTCCAAGGCCTTGGTGAAGTTGCCAATCGCGGAGTCACCATACTGGGCTTGGGCGAAGCCGAGTTCCTGCTCGCTGGACTTGATGGCGTCGTCCGCCTCGATTAACAGCGAACCGCTCTTCTGCCGCAGCTCTGGGATGGTCAGGCCGGCCAAGGGGTCAAGCTGTTCACCCTGGGGTCCGTAACTCGCGCTGACGGCCTTGGTGTTGCCTTTCTTGCGACGGTTCCGCAAGTAGAGATACGTCCCTGCGCCACCTGCCGCTACTACACCGACTCCAACGAGGACGCCAACACCGGCGTTGCCGCTGGGTACGGTTCCGCTTCCTCCGCCTGCGGCGTCCCCGATGGCGGCAGCGGCGTCTATGACAGCCTGGGCGTAGTTACCTGCACGCAGCTGAGGATCGATGGCCTTGCTGGTGATCGTGTCCCGTTGCGCGTTGGTGATTTTGCTGTTGTTGGGTTTGCTCAGCTGGTACTGCCGTGTGTCCGTTGCTACGGCGAGAACTAGAGCGTTCGGCCCGAGCTGCGCCTTCTTCGCCACTTCTTCAGCCCACTGGACACGGTCGGTGGGGTTCTCGAACCGTTTGACGAACACAGCGTGCAATGTCATTGCGTGGTCGGTGCCAAGCTTCTGAATGGCTTCCTGGACCTTGGCTTTGTCGCCGCCGAGCACGCCCGCGGAGTCCACGATCTTGGTGGTGGGATCCAGTGTTACCGGACTTTCAGCCCAAGCGGAGGTGGCCGGGAGGGCCAACATTCCTGCCAGGCCGATCACGGCGAGTACGCGTTTTACTATTGACCGCATGTGCAACCCTTCAGCACGTCTGCGACTGGAACAAGGCGTACCAATCGTCACAGAATGCTCAGCGCCCCCACGCATGGTGTAAAGCCGCAGGTCGCTGTGGCAATTCCTCTTGATTCTATGGTGCACCCCCCAACCCGTCCACAGGGGTGAATATGCCACCAGCGAAATATAGGAGAGAGCTGGATTGTTGAGGCGTTGAGTGTCCTTTTGACCTGTGGGGACGTGGTGGCTGTCTCTTTCAGGAAGCTCCCAGCGAACGTCCGCTTTTGTTCCAGTTATTGGGTACATAGTTGTTGAAGACGAGGACGAAAGGAAGACCCATGACGGAGAACCCAGCGCAGGGCAATGCACCAGAGAACCGCGAGCCATCAGAGCCGCGGGATACCACGGCGGAGCAGGGCGACGCCGGCGCCACCCCACAGCAGCCTGCCTGGACTTCCGGACAGGGAGCCGGGACGGAAAACCCGGCTCAGCCCACTACTCCGCTGCCTGCCTTCCAGCCTCCCGCAGCCCAGCCGCCGCAGCCGCAGTACTACGGCGCTCCCCAGCAGCATGACCCGGCTCACCGCCCGAGCTACCCGCAGCACCAGCCGTTCTACGGTGGCTCGAACCCGGGAGACAACGGCAATGCTGCCTCCCAGTTCCATCACCAGCAAGGATTCCAAAACCCGCAGGGTCATAACGGCCCCGGGCTACACCAAGCCCCCGGTCATTCTTCTGCCGTCAGCACCAAACGCAAGCCGGCCTTCGGAGTGGGCACCCTCGTGGCAAGCATGCTTGCGGCGGGTCTGATCGGTGGCGGCGTAGTGGCCGGCAGCAACGCACTGTGGGACAACCCCGCCCCGGCCGCTTCAACAAGCGGACAGTCCAGCACTGTGATCGTGAACAACAAAGACGACGTCAACGTCATTACCGCTGCGGCTGCCAAAGCCTCGCCCAGCGTCGTGACCATCAAGGCAACCAGCGGAAACGAGGGTGGCACGGGTTCCGGCATCATCCTGGACGACCAAGGCCACATCCTCACCAATACCCACGTGGTCACGCTGGATGGTGCCACCGCAAACGCCGCCATCGAGGTCCGTACCAGCGACGGCAAGGTCCTCAAAGCCACCGTGGTTGGCACGGATCCTTTGTCAGACCTTGCAGTCATCAAGGTGAGCGATGCCTCGGGCCTGGTCCCGGCTACGCTCGGTGATTCGTCCAAGATCAACGTGGGGGACACCGCCGTCGCCATCGGTTCGCCTTTGGGCCTCACCGGCACTGTGACTGATGGCATCGTGTCCACGCTTAATCGCACTATCAGTGTTGCGTCTTCTGCTGTGCCGGAGGGTACTCCGGATGAGAGCCAGGGCGGCGACGAAGGCTTCCAGTTCGCACCGCCTAATGGTGGCCAGAGCCAGAGCACTGCCAACGAAGGCTCAATTGCCATCAACGTCATCCAGACTGATGCCGCCATCAACCCCGGTAACTCCGGTGGCGCACTGGTGAACAGCAAGGGCGAAGTGATCGGCGTCAATGTGGCCATCGCGTCGGCAGGCAGCGGAACGTCCGAATCGTCCAGCGGCAACATCGGCGTCGGTTTCAGTGTTCCCATCAACCATGCAAAGCGCGTGGCGCAAGAGATCATCGAAACCGGTAAGGCCAGCCACGGACAGTTTGGTGTGTCTGTTCGGTCGAAGTCTTCCACGGGCAGCGATTCAGGCTTCTCGGTGGGTGCGGAGGTTGCCTCAGTGACCTCGGGTTCGGCTGCAGCCAAGGCTGGACTCAAAGTTGGTGACGTGGTGACCAAGTTCGGCGACTATGCAGTGAGTGACCCCAACCAGCTGACTGCGGCCGTCCGGGAGCAGCCGGCCGGGGCCAAGGTCAAGGTCACCATTCAGCGAGGTGGCCAGACTCAAGAGGTTGAGGTCACCCTCGACGCCGCACAACAGTAAGGTCCAAACTGCTCCATAGCACTCGACGGCGGGCGGCACCTCACACAGGTGCCGTCCGTCGTTTGCGATGCCCAGGCCTGAAAGGTGCCAACGCAAAAAGCATCGCGCGTAGCTGAAACAGGGCTTAACGCTGGGAGTGGTTTTCTTAGGGCAATATGCTTAGCTAGGACGAGCCCACGCGCTGGGCAATCCACGGCCACGCTGCTGCGTTTGGCCGTCCACAAGCATGGAAGGCTGCTTCGAAGACAGTGGAAGAGACATTGAAGATTGTCGTTCTGGTCAAGCACGTCCCGGACGCCCAGTTCGATCGGCATATCACCGGCCCTGGCAACACCACCGACCGTGACGAGAGCATCTTGTCTGAATTGGACGAGTACGCCCTCGAGGCAGCCCTCCAGCTGGCGGAGGAGCGCGGCGGACCGAAGGCCGGGAATGAGGTCATTGCCTTGAGCATGGGCCCGTCCGGTGCGGTCAATGCCGTGAAGAAGTCACTACAAATCGGCGCGTATTCCGGTGTCCACCTCAGCGACGACGCTCTGGCTGGTTCGGATGCTGCCGCAACGTCGCTGGCGCTTGCCGCTGCCATCCGCCACATCTCGGCCGATGGCCGCCCTGTGGACTTGGTCCTGACGGGCATGGCTTCCACCGATGGCGAGACTTCGCTCATCCCGGCCCAGCTTGCCGAGCGCTTGCAGTTCCCGCAGGTCACGTTCGCTTCCAGTCTTGAGGTATCGGGCGGACAGGTCAGCGCCCGCCGCGACGCTGGAGCCTTCTCGGAAACTGTGGAAGCCCAGATCCCTGCAGTTGTGTCTGTCACGGACCAGATCAACGAGCCGCGCTATCCCAACTTCAAGGGCATCCTTGCGGCAAAGAAGAAGAAGATCGCCGCCCTGTCATTGGCTGACATTGGTGTGGACGCCTCACAGGTGGGCTTGGCCGGCTCATGGACAGTGGTTGAGTCTGCGGAGGCCCGCCCACCGCGGACAGCAGGAACCATCATCACCGACGACGGCGACGCCGGCATCAAGCTGGTCGACTTCCTCGCCGCACAGAAGCTGCTCTAAAGGGGACTCCAACCATGGCAAATGCACTTGTTTTCATTGACAACCCGGGAGCGGCTCTTAAGAAGAGCAGCCTGGAGCTCCTGACCATCGCCCGCTCGCTGGGGGAGACCGCCGTCGCCTTCACCGGCGAGTTGAACGACGACGTCGCCGCCACCTTGGGTGCGTATGGCGCCACGGCGGTTTACCAGCCGTCAGTGGAGGACCTCGACAACTACTTGGTGGGGCCGAAGGCCGCCTACCTGGCAGCTGCGGTGGCAGCGTCCGGAGCTACGGCCGTCCTGGTGGACAATTCACCGGAGGGCAAGGAAATCGCGGGCAGGCTTGGCATCAAGCTCAACGCCGGCGTCATTACAGACGTGGTGGGCGTTGAAGCTGACGGCACTGCGCATAAGTCGGTGCTGGCGGGCTCCTACAACACCACCGCGAAAGCCACTACTCCGGTGACCGTTCTTTCTGTCAAGGCCAACAACGTGGAACCTGCGCCCGCGGGTGCTGCATCGGCGCCAGCAGTGGCCACGGTTGAGGTTCCTGCCGAGGGCCTGGCGAACTCCGCACGCATCGCGGCCCGCACCGAGAAGCCTGTCAGCGGACGGCCGGACCTCAGCGAGGCCAGGATCGTCGTGGCCGGCGGCCGCGGCGTGGATGGCGACTTCGGGCCTGTTGAGGAGCTCGCGGACGCCTTGGGTGCAGCTGTGGGTGCATCCCGCGCTGCCACCGATGCAGGGTGGATTGGCCATGATGCACAGGTTGGCCAGACCGGCGTCACGGTGTCCCCGCAGTTGTACATCTCGGCCGGCATTTCGGGAGCCATCCAGCAGAAGGCGGGCATGCAGACCGCCAAGGTCATCGTGGCCATCAACAAGGACGCTGAGTCTCCTGTATTCGAGATTGCGGACTACGGCATCATCGGGGATCTTTTCAAGGTGCTCCCGCAGGCCACTGCCGAAATCCAGAAGCGGAAAGGCTGATCCCTTTGCCTACTGACGTCACGTCAGCAAAGAGCCCGTTCGACGCCTCCACGGAGCGCGTTGAGCGGGTGCTTTGTTTTACTGCCCATCCCGACGACATCGATTTTGGTGCAGCAGGGACCATCGCGGCCTGGACGGCTGCCGGCGTCGAGGTCAGCTATTGCATCATGACCGACGGCGATGCCGGCGGGTTCGACCCCCTGGACCGCGAACGGATCATCGAATTGCGGGCTGAGGAGCAAAAGCGTGCAGCTGCTCTGGTGGGTGTCACGGATATCCGCTACCTTCACGAGCGGGACGGGTACCTGGAACCGACACATGGCGTCATCAAGCAGATAGTGAAGCTGATTCGCGAAGTCCGTCCGGACATCGTGCTGACCATGCACCCGGAACGGAACTGGGACCGCCTGCAGAAGAGCCACCCCGACCACCTTGCAGCGGGGGAAGCCGTGACCCGGGCGGTCTATCCGGCAGTGGAGAATCCTTTCGCCTACCCGGAGCTGGCTGAGGCCGGACTTCAGGCCTACAAGCTGCCGTGGCTGTGGTTTATCTCGAGCCCGGAGTCCAGGGAGAACCACGCTGTGGATGTTTCGGATCATGTCGACGCGAAGCTTGATGCCATCAGGGTCCATGCGAGCCAGCACCCCGATATCGAGGGAATGGAACGCGTGGTCAGGGCCATGATGCTGGGCAATGGTGAGCGGGCCGGCCTGCCTGACGGAGCGAGCGCTGAGTTCTTCCACGTAGTTGCCGTCAACGGATCCACCACCATCGCAGGCTTCTAACGTTGCCGTGGTGTAACCCGTGTCATATGCTTGATCTCGGTTAAATCATATTTATTCGAGGAAGGCAGACTTTGATGGCGAAGACTGCGCAACAACCCGTACTGGTGATTATGGGAGTCTCCGGTTCCGGCAAGTCGACTGTGGCCGGCGTTCTCGCCGGGAAACTTGGATGGGATCTTGCCGAAGGCGACGACCTGCACCCAGAGGCCAACGTGGCCAAGATGCAGTCGGGGCTGGCTCTCAGCGATGACGACCGCTGGCCTTGGCTGGGCATCATCTCGGACTGGATCCGTGAGCGCGCGGATGCCGGAACTCCGGCAATCATTACGTGCTCGGCACTCAAGAAGAAGTATCGCGATGTGCTCCGCGGCGAAAACGTTGTTTTCGTCTTCCTGCAGGGGAGCAAGGACAAGATCTCGGATCGGCTCGCCTCCAGGCATGGCCACTTCATGCCGCCGTCGCTCCTGGAATCGCAGTTCGACGCACTCGAAGAACCAACGGAGGACGAGAGCTACATCTCCCTGTGTGTTTCGGCGTCGCCCGCCGAAGAAGCGGACGAGGTCATTGAACGCCTCGGCCTGCACCCTGTAGTTGCCGGTTCCGAAACGAACGCATCGTGAGGTTCCTGGAGGCCGCCACAGAGGTACAGGAATGGACGGCGCATGACACCCAGTTGCTGGTGGTGGCCGCCCTCGGCATTGCCGTGATTGTGGTGCTGATCGCCAAACTCAAACTGCATCCGTTCCTTGCACTGGTTCTGGGCTCGGCTTTTGTTGGCCTGGCGTCAGGAGTGGAGCTGGGCAAGGTCATCACCAACTTCGAGGATGGTGTTGGGGGAGTCCTCAAGGAAGTCGGCCTGCTCATTGCGCTGGGAGCCATGCTGGGGAAGCTGCTGGCTGACTCCGGCGGGGCCAACCGTGTGGTGGACACCCTGCTGGCGAAGGCCAACGGAAACAAGCTGGTGTGGATGATCACTCTCGTGGCTGTGATCATCGGCTTGCCGATGTTCTTCGAAATCGGGCTCGTCCTGCTGCTTCCGGTGATCGTCCTGGTGACCCAGCGATCCAAGATGAAGCTGATGCGCATCGCCATCCCGGCGCTGGCTGGACTGTCGGTCCTCCACGGGCTGGTGCCGCCGCACCCGGGACCACTGATCGCGATCAGTGCTGTCAAAGCCGAATTGGGAACAACGCTCGGCTTGGGCATCCTGGTGGCGATCCCCACTGTCATCATCTGTGGTCCGCTTTTCTCGAGGTTGGCTGCCCGGTGGGTCCCCGTCGACGCTCCTGCCGTAGCCGGTGGCATCGACACCCAACACGCGGTTGATATGAGCGAAGTTAAACGCCAGCCGTCCTTCATGGTGACCCTTTTGACCATCATCTTCCCGGTGGTTCTCATGCTGTTGAAGGCCTTGGGCGGCATCATCTGGCCGAACCCCGAGACGGCGCCGGCGATCAGGATCTTCTTCGACTTCGTGGGCCAGCCTCTGGTGGCCATGACACTGGCAGTCCTTCTGGCGATCGGAACGTTCGGATATGCGGTGGGCTTCACGGGCAGCAAGATCACGGCCAAACTGGGTGAAAGCCTGGGTCCCATTGCCGCCATCCTCCTGATCGTGGGTGCCGGCGGCGGTTTCAAGCAGACCTTGATCGGTGCTGGAGTGGGTGATGCCGTCAAGAAGTGGGCCGAGGGTGCCAACATGTCAGTCCTGGTGCTCGGTTTCCTCGTGGCAGTGGCACTGCGCCTGGCTACGGGTTCAGCAACAGTGGCCACTGTGACGGCGGCCGGCATTGTTGCACCCCTTGCCAGCAGCCTGAGCCCGACGCACGCAGCTCTGTTGGCTTTGGCTATTGGCGCAGGTTCCTTGTTCCTGTCCCACGTCAACGACGCCGGATTCTGGTTGGTCAAAGAGTTGTTCGGGCTAACCGTTGGGCAGACCTTCAAAACCTGGTCCGTGATGGAGACGCTGATCTCCGTGGTGGGCTTCGGCTTTGTGATGCTTCTTTCGCTTGTGGTCTAGCTGCGGAAGCAACCGAAGAACGTACGACGGCGGCCGTCCCTTGAGGGGGCGGCCGCCGTCGTACGTTGGAGCGTCAAGCGTCAGGCGCTGAGCCCGACCACCAAAACGGGGTCCGTGGTGGGGGCGCTCGATCCGCCCGCGGGTTCCACGGTGATGGCTACGGACGAAGCTGACGCCAGGCCCTTCACGACGGCCGGTTTGGACAGTGTCTGGGCATCCATGGTGCCCTGCGGCACCGGGGCAGAGCCGTCCTTGGGAAGGGTCCACAACTGGTAGACCTTGCCTTCCGGAGCTGGCGCAACGCCATCCATCAGAACCACGAAGGAATCCTTCGCCGATGATGCTGAGATGGTTGCTGTACCACCGCCGGGAACGGGCGCAGACTTCTTCTGGACATCCTGGGCCTGCAGCACCTGGTTGACGGGGTCGTTTTGTGCCGTGACGTAGGTGCCGACTCCGATCCCACCGAGGGCAATCACGGCTGCAGCCGCGGCGCCGATGATCCATCGGCGCGCGCCACCGGCGCGTGTACGTTTCTCGCGCCTCATCCTGGCGGCAGCGAGGTCGTCGACGGCGGGGCATGCCACCGTGGGCGCCACCGGCTCTGCGACGGGCTGGGCAGCGGCATCCTTGGTGATGCGCTCCAGGATGTTGTCGAAGAGTCCTGCGGGCGGTTCTTCCTCGGGGGTAAAGCTGACGGCCAAAGTTTCGCGGGCTTCGCGGACCCGGTCCAGGAACTCAGTACGTTCCGGGGCGTCCTTGATGTAGTCGTCGATCATGGCCCGCTCGTGGTCGCTTAGGGCGTCCAGGGCGTAGATTTCCGCCAGCTCGAGGACTCTGCCCTCGGCGAGGTCGGTAGCGATGTCGTTGGCAAACATTCTGCGGATAAAGCCTCCACCGGTGTTTTCGCTCATATCAACCCACCCCCAGGCAGGTCTTCAGTCGCAGGAGTCCATCACGGATGCGGGACTTGATGGTCGGGACGGCTGCGCCGAGGTGCTCGGCGACCTCCCGGTACGTCAGTCCGCCGTAGTAAGCGAGCCGGACTGATTCACGCTGGGTGTCCGTCAGCGTGCCGAGGCATCTGCTGACCGCCTCCGCCTCAAAGTTCGTGTCGGCCTCTTCCGCGACGACATCGCGGTCCGGGTCTTGGCTCGCCGCGCCGTATTTGGCTTCCCGGTCTGTTGCCGCTTGTACGGCGCGGACCCGGTCAATGGCCCGTCGATGAGCGATGGTCATGAGCCAAGCAAGCGGGGTTCCTGCGGCGCGGTCAAACTTTGCAGCGCCTTGCCATACCTGGATAAACACTTCCTGGGTGGCGTCTTCGCTGAGGTCAGAATCGATCAGGACGCGCCTGGCCATGCCGAAGACGCGCCGCGAGGTCAGGCGGTAGAACTCAGCAAAAGCCTGCTGATCGCCTGCTGCCATGAGGTCAAGCAGAGCAGTCAGCTGCGAGTTCAAGTCTGTCGCGCTGCCGGTGGCCTCGAAAACCGGGGGGCCTGGGTTGTTGGGGGTGTCCATCACCGTCCAGCATATGTCTTCCCGTTTGAAACCTGCAGCACAACCGCATTGCGTTGCGGGCGCGGCGGTGTATCGGCTTGGTGCCATCACCCTGGTCTGCAGCGCGCTCACGTAGGCTCCCTCAACGAATGTCCAAGGCAGGAGTTGTCCTGCATAAGGTATTCGGTGCTGCGACGCCGTTGGATGGGCTACACCTTGGCGCCGGCAAATCCGTTCTGCCGCCAGGCTTCAAAGACAGCGATCGATGCAGCATTGGCGAGGTTCAGTGAGCGCAGGGAAGGCTTCATGGGAAGGCGAACGCGGGCGGTGACGTGCGGGTCCTGTTTGAGCCAGTCCGGAAGGCCCACGGATTCCGGGCCGAACATGAGGACGTCCCCCTCGCGGTAGCTGATGTCCGTGTATGAGGTCTCGCCGTCCGAGGTGTAGGCGAAAACGCGCTCGGGCTTAAGGGCAGTCCAGGCGGCGTCGATGTCCTTGTGCACAGTGACTACCGCGAGATCGTGGTAGTCAAGACCGGCCCGACGCAGCTTGGCATCGGAAAAATCGAAGCCGAGGGGCTCCACCAAGTGGAGCTCAGCCCCTGTGATGGCGGCCAAGCGGATGGCGTTGCCCGTATTGCCCGGGATTTCTGGGGTGTGGAAGAGGATGCGGAACACTGTCCCATCTTAGTCAGCCCTTGGACCGGCCGCCGATCCCCGGGTGAAGGCAAACGCAGCGTAGCCGCGCTTAGTGCATTCCTCGAAGAAGGCGGGCCAAAACAGGCACTACAACGGTGTTTGGCGCGGGACCTGAACTAAGGAATTGCTTCAGTCCCCTCACCAGCCCTGCAGCGTTGACTACCTCCACTGCCTTGTTGCTCGACTGCCCCTTGCCGTACTGGTCAATGACAGGTTCGTGAAGATTTCCGTCCGGACTGTGAAGGACCACCCAGCCGGTGACATTGAGTTCCGGAAAGAGGTCCTGCATGTGCCGCACGATGTGGGCCAGCTGTGGAGGAGCCACCGAGCGGCCGCCGTGGCGCAGCGACTGGCCGTCCCATGCGTAGGCGCCTTTGGGCAGCAGCATGGAACCGACCAATGCCAGCCGATAGCCGGACAGGACGGCATGGTCTATGTGATTGTTGTCCGACGGTGAGCGCAGCCCATTGATGAGCCGGGCTGCGGGTATGGCGGGCAGGACTTGGCGGCTGATGAGCTGCACCGTGCGCATTTCGCGCTGGATGCGGGCCTCGGCCCCAAAAATACCCCTCTTGCGGGGGAGTCCGTGGACCTGTTGGGCCGCTTCCGCCGCTGAGATGAGAGGAACCTCGTTGGGATCGTCAAACGGGGGAACATAGACGGCGGGATCCCCGGCAGTGTTGCGCTGGGCCTGGGGTCGTTTGACGTTTGTCGTGGCGGAGGGACCTGGCGCGGCAGTGCCTGTGTAATCGCCGGGTCGAGGCTGGCTCACCTCGGAGGCGCCTCGGGCGTACCTGCGGTCGTAGTCGGCCCTGCGTTGGGGATCAATGAGAGTTTCGTACGCAAGGGTCACGCGCCGGAACATCTCCGCCTCTCCGCCGTGATCGGGGTGGGCTTTCCGGGCAGCCTTGCGGTAGGCCACTTTGATCTCCTTGTCCGTAGCGGTGACGGAAACTCGGAGAACCTGATAGTGCGAACTGCTGCCCTCGGCCAAGCACGGGCCCTTCTCTAGGGTGATGGTCGCGTCTCTGAAGAGATGCGGTACTGGCAAGTTTATCCAGCCACTATGTGAACGTCGGTAACGGGGCCTGTGGTTCCCGCTGGCATAATTCAGGCTGTGAAACCTCCGGCGGCCGAGAAACCCTACATCGGGCCGATGAAAATCGCTGTTGCCGTTAATCCCGCGGCCTCTTTTGGCCGGACGCGCAATGTCGGGCACCAGGCCGCAGAATTCATCCGCGCCGCCGGGTGGGACGTCGTCGTGCTTGAAGCTGAAAACTATGACGCCCTGCGGAGATCAGTGGACCGGACGCTGGCAACCGGGCTGAAGGCGTTGGTAGTGGTGGGTGGCGATGGCATGGTTCATCTGGGCGTCAATGCGCTCGCCGGGCTGGACATCCCCCTGGGCATCGTTCCCGGCGGGACGGGCAATGATGTGGCGCGGCTGTTGGCTTTGCCTCTAAAGGACACCAAGGCCGCGTGCCGCCGATTGCTGGATGCGTTGGAAACCGGGGGGCGCAGGATTGATGCCGGCAGGATTACCGCAGGCAACCGGACGACGTACTTCGCTGGCGTCCTCTCCGCCGGGTTTGATGCAGCGGTCAACGAGCGGGCCAATTCGTGGAGCTGGCCCCGGGGGAAGAGCCGCTACAACCTTGCGATGCTCAGGGAGTTGGGCTCTTTCCGCCGGATTACCTACACCGTCACTGCCGATGACGTGACCTGGTTTCAGCCCGCCCTGCTCATTTCGGTGGCCAACGGACAGTTCATTGGCGGGGGCATGAAGATCACCCCTGAGGCGGTGCCCGATGACGGCTGGCTGGACATGTTTGTGGTCAAACCCCTGTCCAGGCTCCGTTTCCTGGCTGTGTTTCCCAAGGTTTTCGCCGGAAAGCACACCAGCCATCCCGCCGTGGAAATCAGGCGCGTCCGCAAGGTGCGCTTGGAGGCCGCAGGAGTGGTGGCCTACGCGGACGGCGAGCGCATCGCTGAATTGCCTGTGGACGTCGATGTGGTTCCTGCGGGTTTGTGGGTTCTCGCATAGTGAGCCCCGCTGCGGCGGGCAGCTAGACTCGATCGCGGTGACAGGCCGCGGGAAGTGTGCGGCGAGTCGGTCGGCACGGTTCCGACACCATATTTCAGACCGCACGGCAAGGAGACATAGTGGCGAGCAACGTTCGACGACGACTGGCCGGTCTGGTTGCCATCGGAGCCGCTGGTGTTCTGCTGGCTGGCTGCAGCGTCAATGTTCCCGACCCCGCAGCACCTAAACCGTCGCCGTCGGTATCCACGCTGGCAACCCCCACCATCACTCCTGGACACGACGCGGCCGCGGTGGCTGCGAAGGACTTGCCGCTGACGGCCGGAGGCACTTTGGCCCCGGGGGACCCCGTGACAGTTTCCACGCGGTTGGAGGAGGTTCCAGGATGGTCGGTGGTTCACTCCGCAATGCAGGGTGAAAACAGATACAAGAAGACGGACGGGTGCACACTCGCTGTCCGGGTCAGCGTGAATCAGGGCCCACTGGTGGTTGCAGGCGACGATGCTGCTTCAACCAAGGAACTGTTTACGTACCTCAATGCAGGTGAGCTGGATGGTCTGAAACCGGCGTCCTTGCGTTGGGGAGAAGGCTCCGATAAACCGCAACACAGCGTGGAGTTCCTTAGCTTGGAATCGTCGGCAGCATCCGGTGGCAAGCCGGCCCTTGTCCTGGCCAGGTTATTCAGCGCTCCCGCGTCCTCGGTGTATGTTTCCCTGTCGTGCCCGGATGACACCACCTTGGCGGCCGCGCGTGCAGAGACCTTGGCGCAGCTCGTCGTGGTCCCGCCGTCCTGATCATGCCCCGGTATGCGGGGGCATGGATGCGCACGCATCACCGCCTGCACCACGACTCCTGAGTACCCGGCGCTGCCTGAATGACTGCGTCGGTAGAATTAGAGGGTGCCTGTATACCTTGACCATGCTGCAACCACGCCCCTGTCGGCCGAAGCGCTCGCTGTCATGACGCGCGAGTTGGCGCGTACCGGCAACCCTTCGTCGCTGCACGGCGCAGGTCGCCGCGCCAGGCGGGCAGTAGAGGACGCCAGGGAGACGCTTGCGGCTGCAGCCGGGGCGCATCCCTCCGAAGTCATTTTCACCTCCGGTGGTACCGAAGCTGACAACCTGGCAGTCAAGGGACTTTTTTGGGCCAGACGGGACGAAGATGCTCGGCGGACCCGCATCCTGTGCTCCGCCGTCGAGCATCATGCGGTCATGGATACCGTCGAATGGCTTGAAAAGCATGAAGGCGCAGATGTTGTCTGGCTTCCCGTGGATAGCGACGGGAAGGTCCGGCTCGAGGCAGTCAAGCAGGAAATTGAACGCGACCCCGGATCAGTAGCATTGGTCACCGTGATGTGGGCCAATAATGAAGTCGGCACCATCCAGCCCGTTACGGAGATCGTGGAGCTCGCGAAGCCGCACGGAATCCCGGTTCACTCCGACGCCGTCCAGGCTTTCGGATCGATCCCTGTGGATTTCCGTGGTTCCGGACTCTCTGCGATGTCCGTCTCCGGGCACAAGCTTGGTGGGCCTGTGGGGGTTGGTGCCCTTTTCCTGGGCAGGGCAGTGAAACTGACTCCTGTACAGCACGGAGGCGGCCAAGAGCGTGACGTTCGCTCGGGAACGCTGGATACCCCCGCGATCGCTGCCTTCGCCGCTGCGGCGCAAGCTGTCACGGCAAACCTCGCGGCTGAGCGGGAGCGCCTGAGCTTGTTGCGCGAGCGTCTTATCAGCGGTGTTCGCGAGTCGGTTCCTGACGCAGTGCTCAGAGGTGCCCCCGGTGACGGGAGGCTGCCCGGAAACGCTCATTTCACCTTCCCTGGTTGCGAGGGAGACTCACTGCTCTTCCTCTTGGACCTGGCCGGCGTCGAATCCTCTACCGGTTCGGCCTGCACGGCCGGCGTGCCCCGGCCTTCGCATGTCCTCCTGGCCATGGGCCTGGATGAGGACACAGCCCGTGGCGCCCAGCGTTTCACCTTGGGCCATGAATCCACCGATGCGGATGTGGAGGTGCTCCTCACGGCACTTCCCGAGGCGTGCCTGAGGGCGCAGCAGGCAGGAATGGCTGGTCACGAATCAAGCATTCAGACAGCGGCGACTGTAGCCCGGCAAACACTTTGATTGCTTTCTGAACCCGATTCTGGTTGACGGGGTTTTAGGGCGGATGGTAAAGCAGGCTAGAATAGACGGGCACGCCGGCTGTTCCCAGCCGGATCGGTTGCTCCAAATCCCACAGACAGAAAGCCAGCATGCGAGTACTTGCAGCAATGAGCGGCGGGGTTGACTCCGCCGTGGCCGCAGCCCGGGCCGTGGAGGCCGGACACGACGTCGTCGGAGTCCACCTTGCGTTATCGCGCATGCCCGGCACACTGCGCACGGGAAGCCGGGGCTGCTGCACCATCGAAGATTCGCGCGATGCTTGGCGTGCCTGCGATGTCCTGGGAATTCCGTATTACGTGTGGGACTTCTCCGAGCGCTTCAAGGAAGACGTCGTCCAGGACTTCATTGACGAGTACGCCGCGGGCAGGACGCCCAACCCCTGCATGCGATGCAACGAGCGGATCAAGTTCGCCGCCCTTCTGGAGAAGGCCATCGCGCTGGGTTTCGATGCCGTGTGCACCGGACACTACGCCAAGGTCATCGAAGACGCCGACGGGAACCGGGAACTCCACCGCGCCGCAGATTGGGCCAAGGACCAGAGCTACGTCCTGGGTGTCCTGACCCACGAGCAACTGAAGCACTCCATGTTCCCGCTGGCGGACACTCCTTCCAAGGCTGAAGTACGTGCCGAGGCGGAACGCCGGGGTCTGTCCGTGGCCAACAAGCCGGACAGCCACGACATCTGCTTTATCTCCGACGGTGATACCCGCGGTTGGCTGGCCGAAAAGATCGACATGACCACCGGGGACATCGTTGACGAAACCGGTGCCAAGGTTGGCGAACACCCAGGCGCCAACGCCTTCACCGTGGGGCAGCGACGCGGCCTCAAGCTGGGTACCCCTGCGGCAGATGGCAAGCCGCGGTTCGTCCTGGAGATCCGTCCCAAGGAAAACAAAGTGGTTGTGGGGCCGGAAGCCTTGCTGGCAATCGACGAGATCCGAGGCATCAAGGTTTCGTGGGCCGGTTTGCCCATTTCCGAGGTTGCCAGCGGCGCTGAGTTCGACTGCCATGCCCAAGTCAGGGCTCATGGCGATCCCGTTCCAGCGGTCGCCCGGGTGGAGGCCGTCGCTGATGATTCCGGTGTTGAGCGGGCCCAGCTCGTGGTCACGTTGACGGATCCCTTGCGCGGCGTGGCCCCGGGGCAGACCGTTGTTCTCTACCAGGGCAGCCGTGTCCTGGGACAGGCAACCATTGATGCTGCCCGGTCCCTTCAGCGGGAAGTCCTCTAAGAGCCAGGGGCCCTGCAGCGGAACCTACTGGAAAGTAAATTTTGTGTCTCAAATCACAAGATAAGGGGTTCGCGGCCTTCGAAATCTGGTTGAATCGTGGAATCAAGAGTGCGCTCCGTCACAAATATCCCACGGCGGCGTGCCGAATCCATCGAACAGAAGGTTCACCAGATGGCACTGAACAAGAAGGCCCTGCACGGCGTTATCGCGCTGGCGGGCATCTCCGCGCTCGCCTTGACGGCATGCACGGGACCCTCCGGCGGCGGCTCATCCTCCGCTCCGGCGGCCGCGGGCCCCATCGCCTACGGCACTACTGACAAAGTCACGTCGCTGGACCCCGCAGGATCCTATGACAACGGTTCATTTATGGTGATGAACCAGGTCTACTCATTCCTGCTCAATTCCAAGCCCGGAGGTGCGGAACCCGTTCCGGACCTCGCCGAATCGTCGTCGTTCACGGCGCCGTCGGAGTACACAGTCAAGCTCAAGTCCGGGCTCAAGTGGGCCAACGGGCACACCTTGGATTCCAAGGACGTGAAGCATTCCTTCGATCGGCAGGTGGCAATCAACGACCCCGCTGGGCCGGCTTCGCTGCTGACCAACATCGAGAGCGTCAGCACACCGGACGCCACCACAGTGGTCTTCAAGTTGAAGAACGCCAATGATCAGACGTTCAGCCAGATCCTCAGCAGCCCCGCCGCGCCGATCGTGGACGATGAAGTCTTCCCGGCCGACAAGATCCTTGCAGACGACGAGATCATCAAGGAAAACGCGTTCTACGGCCAGTACACGATTGACAGCTATAAGAAGAACGAGCTCGTCAGTTTCAAGGCCTTCGCCGATTACCAAGGTGCTCTTGGCAAACCGGCCAACGATGCAGCCACCATCAAGTACTACGCCAGCCCCACCAACCTGAAGCTGGAAATCCAGCAAGGAGCCATTGACGTTGCTTTCCGCAGCCTCAGTGCCACGGACATCGATGATCTCCGTAAAGATTCCAAGGTCAAGGTCCTCACCGGTCCGGGTGGCGAGATCCGTTACGTCACCTTCAACTTCGACACCATGCCCTATGGAACCAAAGCGGCCGGCGCGGACGCAGCGAAGGCACTGGCCGTTCGCCAGGCCATTGCCAACTTGGTTGACCGGCAAGCGATCGCTGACCAGGTCTACAAGGGCACCTACCTGCCCCTGTACTCAAATGTTCCCAGCGGATTCCTCGGTGCCAGCGAGTCCTTCAAGGATGCTTATGGAGATGACGGAAAGCCCAGCCTGGACAAGGCCAAGAAGGTCCTGACGGACGCTGGCATTACTGAACCCGTGGCCCTGAACCTGCAGTACAACCCGGACCACTACGGTGGATCCTCCGGAGATGAGTACGCCATGGTCAAAGAGCAGCTGGAAAAGTCCGGGCTCTTCACGGTGAACCTGCAGTCCACTGAATGGGTCACATACAGCAAGGCCAGCCGTGCTGACGAATACCCGTTGTTCCAGTTTGGCTGGTTCCCGGACTTCAGCGATGCCGACAACTACCTCACCCCGTTCTTCCCCGAGGGCGGCTTCCTGAAGAACCACTACAACAACGCAACGGTCAACGATCTCATCGGCAAGCAACTCACCGAAGCGGACAAGACCAAGCGTGAAGCGGCCATCAAGGAAGTTCAGACCGCCCTCGCCAAGGACATCTCCACACTGCCCCTGCTTCAGGGTGCGCAGGTGGCGGTAGCCGGAAGCGGCGTCAACGGAGTCGAGAAGACCCTGGATCCGTCCTTCAAGTTCCGCCTGGGCGTAATTTCCAAGTAACCGCACCTTCGTGATGAGTAGGGAGGCGGGACACTGATCCGGTGTCCCGCCTCCTTTGCTGACCACCAACGTGGCCGGCACGCATGAGACAACCCCGCGCAATCCACGGGCAGGAAATGCAGGTAACACATGACAACACTTATTGAGGTTCCCGAGGCGGAGCCCGGCATCGTTGCTCCCAAGAGCAAGTCCAAAGCCGGGGGAGGGCTGGGAAGGTACATCGTGATCAGGTTCTTCCTGATCATTCCCACCGTCTTTATTTTGGTAACACTGGTCTTCTTCCTGATGAGGGTCATTGGAGATCCCATCACCGCATCCCAAGGCGGACGCCTGCCCCCGGACGTCCTGGCCCAACGCATCCACGACGCCGGGTATGACCGTCCGGTGCTGGTTCAATACTTCGAGTATCTTCGCCAGCTGATCACCGGGAATTTCGGAACCACCATCACTGACCGGCGCCCTGTACTGGAGGTGCTGACCACCTTCGGCGCAGCCACCCTCGAACTCTCCATCAACGCACTGATCGTGGCTCTTGCAGTCGGTATCCCGTTCGGGCTTATCGCCGCCCAGCACCGGGACAAGACCCCCGATGCCCTGTTGAGGTTTTTCGCCATCCTTTGCTACGCAACCCCGGTTTTCTTCTCGGGACTGCTCCTCAAACTGACGTTTTCCGTCTGGCTCGGCTGGTTCCCGGTAGCTGGCCGTGCCTCCACGCGTACGGAACTCACCATGAGTGCTCTGGCAGCGCCCTCCGGTATCTACTGGCTGGATGCGCTGCGCAGTGGAAATTTCACGGCACTTGGTGACATTGCTTCCCACGCAGTCCTCCCGGCAATCGCACTCGGCTTACTCACCGCAGGTGTTTTCCTTCGCCTGGTCCGCACCAATGTGATCGGAACTTTGGGAAAGGACTACATCGAGGCAGGGCGCTCAAGGGGCGTCAGCGAGTTCCGGCTGGTGACCAAGCACGCGTACAAACCGGCACTGATTCCCATCATTACCGTCATGGGCCTGCAAATTGCCCTGATGCTTGGCGGCGCCATCCTCACCGAAACCACCTTTGAGTGGAAGGGCCTGGGCTACCAATTGGTGCAGTACTTGAACGCCCGTGACTTCGTGGCCGTCCAAGGCATCGTGGTGCTGCTGGCCATCATCGTCGCCGTCACCAACTTCATCGTGGATATCATTGCCGCGCTCATCGACCCCCGAGTGAGGTACTGACCATGAGCACTCCTCAATTGACCCGGCCTAAGCAGCCCTTGTTTTCCCGGCTTCCTGTGATCAGCCACCTGAAAAAGAGCGTCGGCCTTCAGCGGGGCATGCTCATTGTGGGTGTAGTCCTCAGCGGAATCTTCCTGCTGACCAGCATCTTCGCCCCCCTCCTTGCTCCCTGTGGATACTCCCAGCTCAGCGATGACTCCGGCTCGTTTCCCACCCAGGAAGCTCCGGGCGCCAAGCACCTTCTGGGAACAACCGTTGGCGGTTACGACGTCCTGTCGCGGGTGGTTTGGGGTTCCCAAACCGCCGTGACAGTCATCATCGTCTCCGTGGCCATGTCCCTGTTCCTCGGTGTGGTCCTTGGGCTTCTCAGCGGATACTTCGGAGGTTGGCTGGACCGGATCCTGGTGGTCGTGGCAGACGCCATCTACGCATTTCCAACCCTGCTCCTGGCAATCGTGATTTCCATCGTGATCAGCCGCGGGCAATCCAGCTTCTGGGGCGGCATCTTCTCCTGTGCTTTCTCCATCACCGTGGTTTTTGTGCCTCAATACTTCCGGGTCATCCGTGCAGAGACCATCCGGCTCAAGGCCGAGCCGTTCGTGGAATCAGCCAAGGTCCTGGGGGCGTCCAGTGCGCGCATCATCGGGCGGCACATTTTCAAGAACGCCACCCGGACCCTGCCGCTCATGTTCACCCTCAACGCCTCCGAAGCGATCCTGACACTTGCAGGACTGGGGTTCCTTGGCTTCGGGATCGAGCCGACGTCAGCGGCTGAATGGGGTTTCGACCTCAACAAAGCACTGGCTGATACCTCATCCGGCATTTGGTGGACCGGGGTCTTCCCCGGAATTGCCATTGTTCTGACCGTCTTGGGGCTGACCTTGGTGGGCGAAAGCATCAACGACCTCAACGACCCCCGGATCCGTGGCCGCAAACGCGCGGGCCGAACACCAGTACGGGCTACACAGGCAGGACCAGAATCGCCGGCAAACCCGGCAGAGGCAGGGAAGTCATGACCACCAACCTGGGAAACGTCGCAGACCGGACAGGCACCGAACAGCCGGTACTCACTATTGACCGGCTCCAAGTCACCTTCGCCACTGACGGCGGGGACGTTCATGCTGTCAAAGATGTCAGCCTGAACGTTGGAGCCGGTGAAGTTGTGGCCATCGTGGGTGAATCGGGTTCCGGCAAAACGGTGACGGCCAAGACCATCCTGGGCCTGCTTCCGGAAACAGCCATCAGCTCCGGAGCCGTGGTGATCAATGGCAACAACATCATTAGCGTCAGCCAATCCACCCTCCGCAAAATCCGTGGCCGCGATGTGGCCATGGTGTTCCAGGAGCCCTCCACGGCGCTGAATCCGGTCTTCACCGTGGGCTGGCAGATTGCCGAAGGCATCCGGGCACACTCCACGGACGGACGGCGCGTCTCCGCCAAGGAAGCCAAGGAAAGGGCAACCGAGGCACTTCGCAAGGTGGGCATCCCTGACCCTGAAACGCGGGTCAACTACTATCCACACCAGTTCTCCGGTGGCCAGAAGCAACGCGTGGTCATAGCCGCGGCGTTGGCGCTCAACCCCGGACTGATCGTTGCCGATGAGCCCACCACGGCCTTGGACGTCACAGTCCAGGCCGAGATCCTCCAGCTCCTGCGCGATTTGAGGGACAACTACGGCACCTCGATCGTGCTCATCACCCACAACATGGGTGTTGTGGCGGATCTGGCCGACCGGGTTGTGGTCATGTACCAGGGCGATGTTGTGGAGGAGGCCCCCGCAAAGATCCTTTTTGCCGAACCCCGGCAGGAGTACACAAAGAAGTTGCTGGCCGCTGTGCCGCACCTCGGACGAAACTCTGCCTCCGAGGGCGCCCGGGGCCGGCTCCATCAGGAAGGCAAAATCCTGGTGGAGGCGAAGAACCTCACCATCGAATACCCCGGGCGATTCGGCAGGCACGGATTCAAGGCCGTGGATGATGTCAGCTTTACGGTGTCCGAGAATGAGGTCTTTGGGTTGGTGGGTGAATCCGGTTCCGGAAAATCAACCATCGGCCGGGCCATTGCCGGCCTGACACGGACCACAGGGGGCAGTCTTAAGGTCCTCGGGTACGAGATGTTGGACTTCAAGGAGCGCACCTTCCGTCCGCTTCGCAAGGACATCGGCTTCGTGTTCCAAGATCCGGCGGCCTCCTTCAATCCGCACCTCACCATCGGCGAGTGCGTCGCCGAACCGCTGCTGATCCACACCCGGCCAAGCGCCGCTGAGGCGAGGAAGAAGGTAGGTGAGCTGCTCGAATCAGTCCAGCTGCCGGCGTCGTACGCGGAACGGTACCCGCACGAGCTGTCCGGTGGGCAGCGGCAGCGCGCCTCCCTGGCGAGATCGCTTGCGCTCAACCCGCGCCTGTTGATCGCCGACGAACCCACATCCGCCCTTGACGTTTCGGTGCAGGCGAAAGTCCTGGACCTGTTCAAGGACATCCAGGAGCAGTACGGTTTCGCGGCGCTCTTCATCAGCCACGACCTCGCAGTAGTGGACATGTTGTCCCACTGGGTTGGCGTGCTGTACAAGGGACGGCTGGTGGAGCAGGGGATTGGTAACCAGGTGATGGGCTCACCTCAACACGACTACACCAAGCGGCTCATCGCCTCGCTGCCGGTGCCGGACCCTGATGAACAAGCACGACGGCGGGAAGCGCACCGCTCCCTGTTAGGTGGCTAAAGCGTTCCAGTAAAGTCAGAAAATGCGAAGGCACGTCCCTCATAAGCGGAGGGCGTGTCTTCGCCGTTTTAGACGACATTATTCGGAGACGATGCCAATGTTGAACATCTTTCCGTGAGGCTGTTGCATGAAAATACGAAGCCACAGTGGTAGCCACATCTCCAGGCCGCGGGCGGCATCGAGTCCACCCAGATCCCTGATGTGATGGGGCGCCCAGCCAAATGCCTGCAGGAGCCCGGACACAGTTGTCTTAGCCGTCTCATCGTTTCCCGCCATGAAAATGTCGTGTGGTCCGGGGAGCATCCCAGGGTTCACCATCACCGGAGCGCTGACCGTGTTCAAGGTCTTGACCACTCGTACCTCAGGGAAGGCCCGTTGGATGGACTCCGCGATGCTATCGGTATTGCACACGGTCAGGGAGGGCGGAAAACCACTTGTTGGATCCAAGGCATTGGAGACATCCACGAGGATCTTGCCCTTGAGATTCGCCTCGCCTGCTTCTGCCAAGGCAGCCAAGCTCACCGTACCCGGGGTGGCATTAACCAACAGCTCCGAACGTGCAGCCGCTTCCGCAAAGGAGCCCGCATGGGCAAGTGGACCTGAAATGCGGGCCCACTCCAAGCCTTTCGGGTTGCCGGACTCACGCGAGCCCATCATGACCTCGTGCCCCAGGGCCACGAACTTCCCGGCGAGAGCGTGTCCCACCATTCCAGTGCCCATAACCGCGATCTTCATGGAGTCTCCTTCGCCGAATCAGAAGTGATGCCGCCATTCTGCTCCGATAAAGGCGGCGACGATACCGCCGTCGCTGCCCGACTCTGCCTCCGCTGGCCAGGAGGTAACACCCACGGAGGTACAACCTCACACCATAGACTGGGGTGCATGACCGAGCAGAACAACGCCCTTCCCCATGACGCCGATTCCTTCAACCCGGCAGCGAGCTCCTTAGCCGGCCACGTGGACCGTGCCGTCATGGATGAGCTGCTGTCCATCCGGTCCAGCATCGACAACATTGACGCAACACTTGTCTTCCTGCTTGCGGAACGCTTCAAAGCGACCCAAAAAGTTGGCGTCCTGAAGGCCACCCACAAGCTTCCCGCCGGAGATCCGGGCCGCGAATCCGCCCAGATCGCCCGCCTGCGCAGGCTCGCCGAGGATGCGCACCTTGATCCGGCTTTTGCAGAGAAATTCCTTAACTTCATCATCAGTGAAGTGATCCGCCACCACGAGGCCATCGCCGAGGATCACCAGATCTCCAGCCAGCAGGCGTAGCCCCGTGACAGATGTGGAAAGCGTACGCGCCAGCGCCACAGCACTGGGGCCGTGGCCCGGCACCGATCCATCGGAAGCCAACAGGATCATCCGGGGCGAGTTGGGAGACCCCCACCTTCCTTTCCTGCCCGAACTGCCGGATCGAGGGGTGGGCTCGGATAGTGTCGGCAGGACAGGCTCCCTGCTGGTTGACCTGGCATTGGACGTCCAGCCGCACGGTTGGCGCTTGGTGGACAGGCCCGGGAAAGATGCCCGGCGCGCCAGCTCGGCATTATCGACGGACATCAACATCCTGGCCGACATCGCCGGTTCCGAGGATGTTTCAGCAACCGAATTCAAGATCCAGTTGCTGGGCCCCATGAGCCTCGCCGCCAATCTTCACCTGCACAGCGGAGAACGGGCCCTCTTGGACTACGGCGCCCGCAGGGACATTGCGGAATCCTTGGCCGCCGGCGTCGGAGGGCACCTCAGACGCATCGCCGCAGCTGTCCCGGGCGCCCGCTTGGTGGTCCAGATCGATGAACCGGACATTGCCTCCGTCATGGCAGGGACCATCCCAACGGCCAGTGGTTACCGCACGTTGCGGTCCATATCCGGGGAAGAAGTCACAGGGGCCTGGCGGGTGGTCATCGATGCCCTGAAATCTGCGGGCGTCGTCGAGACCGTGGTCTCCGTACCGGAAATCGAAGCCCCCATCGAGCGGATACTCGCCGCCGGAGCGGACGGGGTCGCAGTGCCCTTGAAAGCCCTGACGTCGCGCCAATGGGAGCACCTTGCCGCAGCCGTCGAAGACGGAAAACGCGTGTGGGCAGGAGCGCTTTCCACCAACGACCCTCAGGCGCAACTGCCTCGTACGGCCCAGATCATTGAAAGCATCTGGAAACCATGGCGCCAGCTGGGCCTGCCTGCTTCAGGATTGGCGGGACTCCGGGTCACACCCTCGACGGGGTTGGCGGACTTCAGTCCTTCAACGGCCAAAGATGTCCTGAAGAAACTCACCCAAGTCGCTGACGGACTGGACCAACTGGCTCAGGGCTGACGGGAATGTTTCAGAGTCTCTTTTCCCAGCGGTCTGGTTCTGCGTACCGGGGCAACGAAGTGCCGGGGGCTGCTCCCGGCAGGTACGGCACAAGCCGGTAGTCAAAGCGCCCTGCATAGACAAGCACCACACCGATCTGTGGCTGGATAACCTTGACTTGAATGCGGTGCTTGCCCTCTTCGTTGTCCCACCACTGTTCGGCATACGCGCGTGCGTCAAAGGCTGCCGGCAGTGGAATGCGCAGGGGGCCCAAGAAGAGCCTGCTCGCTTCGGACACACCCCGGAGGCGGCCTTGGGCGGTCACGCTGACGTCCAGGTCCGTGACTAATCGGCGGTAACGGCCTATATGGTCGACTAATCGGGCGTTTCGATCGTTCCCGGCATTCAGGATGGCGCTGGTCGTGTCGTGGAAGAGCCGCGTCCCCGAAGGGAAGTAGATCTCCCTTCGGGCCGTGAGGGCCGGGCGTCCGAAGGGATCCACATGGGCATGGTTTTCGATCCGGAACGGGATACCCTCTCCGTATTCCGGAAAGAACGCCTCCTCGCCGCCTGTCAGGCCAAGGAGAGGCCGCAGCCACTTTTGACGGCACCCCACCACGTCAAAGACGCCTTCGCCAATTCCATACGAACCGGATCCGGCCGCCAACGAGAAGTACTCCTGGAGTTCCGGGGTAAGCCGGGCGAATTCCTCGCCCAGTGCCAGCTGGTAGATAGGGGTATTCATGGCAGTCCTTCCTGAAGACAACATTGACGCCGAACCTGAAAACGGGAGCCTGGAGCTGGAGGCCGCGTTAGAGCCGTCCGGCTGCTTTCAACCGTATATACGTGTCAGCGAGCATCGGAGGAACATCGTGGGGTTCGGCATCCACCACTTCGGCGCCGAGTTGCCGAAGTTGAGCCATCACCGCTGAGCGTTCCAACAGCGCGCGCTCGGCAGCAGCTGCCCGGAAGACCTGGCTGGCTGTGGTCCTCTCTTCCTTCATGGCAGAAAGCAGGGGATCCCTCACTGATGCCACCACCACAACGTGTTGGCGGGACAGTTGAGCCACCGTGGGGAGGAGCCCTTCTTCGGGGGCACCGCCGTCGAGCGCCGTCAAAAGCACCACCATTGACCTGTGCGCCGAGACGGCACGCACCTGAGCTGGAACCTGCTGCCAATCGAGTTCGATCAGTTCAGCCTCCAAAGGAGCCATGGTCTGGACGAGCTGACCCAACAAGTTCCCTTTTGACGCCGACTCAACCCGTGCGCGGAGCCTGCGGTCGTAGGCCAGGAAGTCCACACGGTCACCCCCGCGCTCGGCCAGCACGGACAACAGCAGGGCCGCCTCAATTCCGGTATCCAGCCGTGGTTCATCATCGATTCTTGCGGCAGCTGTCCGGGAAGTATCAAGAACGATCACCACTCGCCGGTCGCGCTCCGGGCGCCACGTCCGCACCACAACAGAGGTGCGGCGTGCCGTGGCGCGCCAGTCGATGGAACGGACATCGTCACCCCGGACGTAGTCGCGCAACGAATCGAACTCGGTACCTGCCCCGCGGATCTGCACGGCGGCCCTGCCGTCCAGTTCCCGGAGCTTCCGGAGTTTTGACGGGAGATGACGCTTCGAGTGGAACGGCGGGAGGACCCGCAGCTGGCCGGGCAGGAGGCGTGTTCGCTGCCTTGCCGCCATGCCCAAAGGACCCATGGAGCGGATGGTCACGTGGGGGCTTTTGAGATCGCCGCGACGATGCGGGACCAAGGTCACCGTCATGCGGCGCCGCTCACCGGGCGGCACCACCATGGACTGGGATGGGTTCAGGGCCCCCGCCGATGGCTGCCAGGTGTCCCTTACCTCGGCCCGCAGCTTGCGCCGGGTGGGGTTGGTGATTGTTACTACGGAGTCCGCTTTGCCCTCAAGTGTCACGTTTCCAGGCAGGACGCGATCCAGGGCAAGCTGAGCGGGCGATGCCGCCAGCACCAGATCCGAGACCAGCACAAGCAGTAGTCCCGCGCCAACGAACAGGATGGTGCTCCACGCGGGAAAAACCACCAAAGGCACCAGCCCCAGAAGGGCCAGCAATACGAAACGACCCGTAATGGCCACTCAAGCCCCCTCGGCCAACGTCGGTCCGGTGATCACCGGGGTACCGGGACGGACGCGAGGATACTACCCAGGACGTCGTCCACCACGATGCCATCCATCTGGGCTTCCGGCCGCAGGCCTACCCTGTGCCGCAGGCACGGCAAGGACAACGCTTTGACGTCATCCGGGGTGACGAAGGACCTGCCTGATAACCATGCCCAAGCTTTGGACGTCTTCAGCAACGCGGTGGCCCCACGGGGCGAAACGCCGAGTTGGAATGAAGGCGCAGACCTCGTGGCGCGCACGACGTCAACGATGTAGGCAAGGATCTCCGGGGCAACGGCCACTTGCGCAACCGCCGCTTGGGCGTTGGAAAGCTCGACGGCGCCAGCCACCGGCCGCACGCCGGCTGCGGAGAGGTTTCGGGGATCAAATCCGCTGGCGTGGCGGCGGATGACCTCAATTTCCTCAGCCCGTCCTGGCAGCGGCATGGTCAGCTTGAGGAGAAAGCGGTCCAGTTGTGCCTCTGGAAGGGGATAGGTGCCCTCGTACTCCACAGGGTTCTGGGTTGCCGCAACAATGAACGGACTCGGGAGCGGACGCGATACGCCATCAACGGAAACCTGCCGTTCTTCCATTGCTTCCAGGAGCGAAGCCTGGGTTTTCGGCGGGGTCCGGTTGATTTCATCGGCCAACATGATGTTGGTGAACACCGGGCCCTCACGGAAGGTGAACTCAGACGTGTGTGAGTCATAAACCAACGAGCCCGTGACGTCACCGGGCATGAGGTCCGGAGTGAACTGAACACGTTTGGTGTCCAAGCTCAGCGCAGTGGACAAAGCCCTCACCAAAAGGGTTTTTGCTACGCCGGGAACGCCCTCAAGGAGAACGTGTCCGCCGCAGAGCAGGGCGATCAGCATGCCGGTTACCGTGGAATCCTGACCGACTACTGCTTTTCCAACCTCGCTCCTGACGTTGAGCAGCGACTGCCGTGCCGGATCCTCGAGGGGGTGACTCTGCCCGTTATCTGCAGGCCCGTTTCTGTCTGCAGGCCCGCTTCCCAGGGCTGAATCGTCTTGGGGAACACCTTGCTGGCTCGTGCCGTGCAGCGACGCCTCCTGCTGCAGGGCCTCCTGCTGGGGCGTCGTGTCCGCGTAGTGGCTGTTGCTGTCCGTGTGGCTGCTCATCGGGCGATCGCTTCCTTTTCGATTCGTTCAATCTGTTGTGCCCACTGCACCAGTTGTCCTTCGCTTTGCGGCGTGAAGTCGATCAGGACGGACCGGACTTCCGTGGCCGGCAGCTCTACATGACGGGCTGTCGTGTCCAGAATTGCGTCGGTGGTGGCGTCAGCTCCAAGGTTGAAATGCCGGGCCAGCCGTGACAGCGTTCCCGCTCTCAAGTTCCGTGCGGCCCGCTCCACAGCACGTGAGTCCTGGTAAAGGCGCGCGCGGCCTTCTGCTGTTTCGGCGGCTTTGACCACCACGGGCAGCGGTTCGAAAACCAGGGGGCCCATGCGTCTGCCCCGCCACGCGATTGCCAGCAGGGCTACGAAGCCCAGCCATGGGCCAGCGAAGGCAAGCCATCGCGGCGCGAGTTCGTTGAGCGTGGGGCTCGACGAGGACGCCGGGATGTCTCCGACGCCGGGGATGTACCATACGAGGTCCGCGTTGTTCCCCAACGTGCGCAGGGCCAGGGCGGCGTTGCCCTCCAAGGCAAGGTGTTGATTGTCCACGAGTTCCCTGCTGCCCAAAACAATGACCCTGCCATCGTCCGATGCCGCATATAACCCTGGTCCGTTCCCACGCGGGGCGTAGCACACCAGCGGCCCCGAAAAGACGGAGCCCTGTGCAGATACCGGGCCAGCTTCCAGGGCATCGTCCTGGTTGCAGCCGGGTTCAATCACCTGTGTTCCTTCCGGAACCACACCGCCAGGGCGGATCCCTTCCGTCAGGCCATTGAGTGTCCTGAGGCGCGGTGTCACCACTACAACACGGTCTGCTGCTGCGGTGATCTCTTCGAGCTGGGATCGGTCAAGAAAGCCCTGCGCGTCGAAGAGGAAGACCGTGGCGTCATCCCTGTTTGCCAGCGCGTGCATCGTGTCTTCGAATGTCTCTGTCGGGGTGACGGATACACCGTGGCGCCCCAGGATTTCGGCCACCGCCATGGCGCCATCCGGTGCCGGGTTCCGCGCGGACAGGCGCCGGGAGTCGGTGGCACCGGCGACGCTGTCAATGGCCAGGAAAATCACCAAACCAGCAAGCAGGGCCGCGAGGGCAATCCACACGAGGTGCTTCCGGAACCAGGCCTTGAAGCCCCGCCGGGCCGAAAGTCCTGCGGCGGCGGCGTCCTGGCCCAGGTGTTCTTTTGTTGTCATCGGGGTACCGCGAATCCGGCATGGGCCTGTCCGGCGAAATCAGGCTTGAGGGCAAGAAGTTCAGTATCCAGCTGGCGGACCGACTCGTAGTCCGCACGTGTTGCGGGGTGGTCGCCGTACCGCACAGCGTCGAAGATACCGGCAGCGGCGGTCAGTTTGGTTTGTGCCGCTCCAAAGACCCCGCCCAGTTGAGCGGCGGCTTCGTCTGCGGTCCTGCCGGCTCGAGCATCAATGATGTCCCGCTCTTCAGCGGAGCGGACAAGAGCCCGGAACTGATCGACGACGGCGGCCGGCCAGTTGCCGCCGTCGGCTGCCGACGCCGCCCTCGCGCGGTAACCCTCGGCGTCGACCGTGTTGTCGTCTCCGTAAAGGTCTCCGGACTCTTTTGCCCTCCGCGCGTTCAGTCTCGGCCGCACGAAAACGATGGCAGCGACGATGAGCACCAAAGCCAGAACCACTATCAACGGAACAGCAAGATTGGGTCCGGTCCCTGATCCACCTTCCAAGGATGAAAGCCAATCCAGGAAATCCCGCCACAGCTGTTCGAGCCAGCCGGGCGTTGCGTCCGGGTACCTGGGGTTGGAGAGTTCCTCCACGGCCCAGCGCCGCGCTTCGTCGCGGTCCGGGGTCACGGGCGGTTCCATCAAGGCCAGCGACGGTAAAGCATCGATCGCGGCTGCTCTCATGCCTGAGGTTGCTGCCCGGGGGGAGCGGACGGAAACTGTCCCCCGCTCGGTGGCCAAGCGGTGTTTCCTGGCACAGTGGAAGGTCCGCCGGGGATCCCATCAGGATCGGAGCCTGTTTCCATCAGCCTCATCAGTTCAACGTCCAGTCCGTCCCGACGCATACGAAGGTCCATATAGATCAGGCTGGAAACGGACGCTTGAAAGGCGAACGTCACGGACCCCACCACGGCCCCGATCGCCGTGGAAATCACGGTGGTCAGAACCAGAGTGGAGGTCATCGACTCGGGGTCCGCGTGGGGAGCGACTACACCACCGATGGCTGCGGACACCAAGGACACCGGAATTTGGACAATTTGGGCGATAACTCCCACCATGATGGCTACCACCAGCGTGATGCCGAAGATGCGCCACCAGTTGTTCTTGGTTAACTGCCAGGACCGGAGCAATCCGTCGTAAACGCCGGTCCGTTCCACCACTATGACGGCAGGGGCCAGCATCAGCTTCAGGCCAATCCAGACAAAGACCACCACGGCACCCAGCCCCAGAGGGAGGACGAACAGCAACGCGGCAGGTCCCATGGCGGTGAACAACAAGATCGCAATCCCGATCACCGCGGCAGCTGCGAGGAGGCCGCCCAGGGTCAACAGCGCGGCAACGCCGAGCAACGGCATAATCCTGGGGCCGGCAAGCTTCCACATCTGCTTGAAGCCTGTCCGCCGGTTGAGCACCGAACGTGAGACTGGCACAACCAAGACACCTTGGAGGACGGATCCCAGGAACCCGATCAGCACCGAAACTCCCAGGGTGCCGGCCATGAACGCGAAGAACGGGCCCATCGCATCGGCGAACTCCGCTTCCGAGCTGACGGATTCAAAGGACGTCGATAACTGGACCATGCCCACCGTGACAATGCCTATCAGGACTGCTCCGAGGGCTTGTACGATCAGCGCGGAGCCAAACATGGAGGCAGCATTGCGGCGGATCGTCTGGAAAGAGCCATCAAGAATCTCGCCGAACTGCAGCGGCCGCAGGGGAATGACTCCGGGCTTGGGGGGAGCGACGTAGAAAGGTTGCCCGTAGGGTGGCCCTGCAGGCCATCCCGCAGGAGGTTGACCCGGGTGGTTTTGCCCGCCGCTCTGCGGCGCAGCCCATCCCTGGGTGCCGCCCCACTGTGGTTGGTTACCCCACTGTGGTTGGTTACCCCACTGTGGTTGGCCGCCCCACTGTGGTTGGCCGCCCCACGCCGGCTGACCGCCCGGCGGCGGATTCTGGCCGTGCTCTGGCTGTGACACGATTCCCTCCCCATAAGATCCGGCCCGCCGACTCCCGACGTCCCCCAACACGGACCTTCGCACCCAGCCTATAGTCCCGCCGTCGTCACTCATAGCCTGCCGCCCGGACAGCTATCCCGGGGCGTGGTGAATGAGGAGTGCAGTACGGTGGAAGTGCTCCCGGGGCGCCATGCCGTGCGCCGCGCCCAACGGGACAAAGACTTGGCGATAAGGGAATATATAACTATGAAGGCACGCATTCTGGTAGTTGACGACGACGAAGCACTTGCAGAGATGATAGGTATCGTCCTGCGCAATGATGGCTTCGAGCCGGTGTTCTGCGCAGACGGCGGCCAGGCTCTGGAGGTCTTCCGCTCCTCGAAGCCGGACCTCGTGCTGCTGGACCTGATGCTCCCGGGCTCGGACGGGATCGAGGTATGCCGGCAAATCCGCGGCGAATCGGACGTTCCCATCGTCATGCTCACAGCGAAGTCTGACACGTCTGATGTCGTTCGTGGTCTTGAATCCGGCGCCGATGATTATGTGCCCAAGCCTTTCAAGCCCGCTGAGCTGGTAGCGCGAGTGCGTGCGCGGTTGCGGCCCGGTGACCAGAAGGCCCCTGAAACCCTGCGTATCGCAGACGTCACTATCGACGTCGCAGGGCACATGGTAACCCGGGGCGGGGAACGGATCTCCTTGACGCCCCTTGAATTTGATCTCCTGGTTGCCTTGGCACGGAAGCCGTGGCAGGTCTTCACCCGCGAACTACTGCTCGAGCAGGTGTGGGGATACCGCCACGCCGCTGACACGCGGCTGGTCAACGTCCACGTCCAACGGCTGCGTTCCAAGATTGAACGTGATCCCGAAGCGCCCGAGGTCGTTTTGACGGTGCGTGGTGTCGGATATAAAGCAGGTTCCTGAGTCCCCGGTCGGCAAGACCGGCGCGGAGGGAGGAAACCCGGGACCAGGAAATCCCGGTCCGGCCGGTGGCCAGCAGCTGACCCCGGCACAGTCAGAGTCCCCGGAAGCTTCCCCTGAGCAGCGGAAATCGCTCCCCGAGCGGCCCGCCAAGGATGCCAGGAGTCTTTCCTGGCTCCTGTCCCGGACACGCATCTGGACACGCCGAGGCCTGATCCTGGTCCTGCGTGTTTCGCGGCTTGTGTCCCTTGGCGTGCGGCAGATCAGGCCAGGACTCCGCTGGCTTTGGCGTTCATTGTTACGGCGCTGGCGCCGGTCCTTGGAGTTCCGGACTGTTCTCACCACATTGCTGCTTGCAGTGACATCGTTCGCGATTGTCGGCGCATACCTGTCCAACCAGATCGCCAACAACCTCTTCCAAGAGCGGTTGGCGCAGGCGGAATCCGAGTCACGCTTCAACGTCAAGCAAGTCCAGGACACGTTCGACGGCGCGCAGGTCACCGATCAGTCAAGTGTGATCACCTTGGTTTATGACACGTTGACGGCCGTGGAAGGCCGTGGTTCGGTCATCCAGCGTAGATATGTCTTCGAAGCGGCTCCGGAACAAACAAAACCCCGTAACCGCTGGGTTGAGTCACGGGCATCGGACCAACTGACGGTTCGCGTCATTCCCCCCGACTTGCGGAAGGCCGTGCAAAGCGGCGGGAAGCAACAGTTCTGGGCTTCTACCCAGTTCCCGGTGGGAAACGAGGACAGGCCAGGCATCGCCGTGGGAAACATGGTCACCTTCAACGGAACGGCCTACGAGCTGTATCTGATCTACGACCTCAACACGGCTCAACAGACTCTGGACGAGATCCAGAACGTTTTGTGGGCGGGCGGTGCGGCACTTGTCATCATGATTGGTGCCATTGCGTGGTACGTGACCCGCAACGTTGTCAGCCCGGTAAGCCATGCCGCGGTGGTGTCGGAAAAGCTCGCTGCCGGCCAATTGCAGGAACGCATGGTGGTCAAGGGAGAAGACGAAGTAGCGAGATTGGGCGCGTCCTTCAATCACATGGCCGCAAGCCTCCAGGAACAAATCACCCAGTTGGCCACTCTGTCGCAGATGCAACAACGCTTTGTGTCCGATGTTTCCCACGAACTCCGTACCCCGTTGACTACGGTACGGATGGCGGCCGAAGTCCTGTTCGATGCGCGGGAAGATTTCGATCCCATGAACAAGAGGTCGGCAGAGTTGCTCTACCACCAGGTTGAGCGATTCCAGTCCTTGCTTTCGGACCTGCTGGAGATTTCGCGGTTTGATGCCGGCGCCGCCACCCTTGATGCAGAACCACAGGACATCTTCCAAGTGATCACACACGTTATGGAAGGAGCGGCACCGGTGGCCGCGGAGTATGGGTCTGACGTTCGGCTGAACGCCCGACAGAAGAGCATCATTGTGGAGATGGACTCCCGCAGGATTGACCGAATTCTCCGTAACCTGTTGCTCAACGCCTTGGAACACGGCGAGGGAAAGCCGATCCATATTTCCGTTGCCGCGAACCATGATGCTGTAGCAGTGTCGGTAAGGGACCACGGCATCGGCATGACTCAGACTGAGGCCGCCAGAGTATTTGACCGTTTCTGGCGGGCAGATCCTGCTCGGGCCCGCACCACCGGAGGAAGCGGCTTGGGCCTTTCCATCGCTGCCGAGGACACCAAACTCCACAACGGTTGGCTCCAAGCCTGGGGTCGGAAGGGTGCCGGTTCCAACTTCCGGTTGACACTTCCACTGCGGCAAGGCGGCACTATTGTGAAGTCTCCGCTCCAGCTGGAACCCGCGGACATCGAATTTCCTGGATCAGCAAATGAACGGCAGATGCTGGTACTGGACCCGGAATCCGGCAACACTATGCCGCGGCCCCAATCCGTCGGGGGGAAGCCCACTCCCAGCGAGGGAAGAACAGGGGAGAACTCGTGAGAACGGTGAGGTCACAACGCAGCAGGGCATTCGTCGCACTGTTTGCCGTGCTGATGATCCTGTTGGCTTCCTGCGCGCAAATTCCCCGCTCCGGACCTGTAGGCAAGAGTAAGGACGAAGGCGCCGGCAATCCCAACGCCCCGGTCTTTTTCCCCGCCGCTCCGCGTGCCGGTTCCAGTCCGGAGACTGTGATCGAAGATTTCTACATGGCAGGTAGCGGATATGAGGATGACTACCCCGTGGCACGCCAGTTCCTGACGCAGGCGCAGTCCGTAACGTGGAAGCCGGACAAGCGCGCCCTGGTGTTTCGCGAGCAACGGGTAGTCAAGGCAGCGGGGGAGAACGAATACCTCTACGAACTCGACGTCGCATATTCAGTGGATGCTGACGGTGTTGCAACACAGTTCCCTCCCGGCACCAAGGAAACCATCCCCCTGACGCTCGAGCAGGTGGAGGGTGAATGGCGGATTTCCAAGGTGCCCGATGGCACCGCCATCCCCGAAGAGACGTTCAAGGTGATCTACGGGGCCAATCCCATCTACTTCTATGACCCGACGTTTACCTACGCGGTGCCGGACTACCGATGGTTCATCAAGAAGAACACCGTGAAGTCCATGACCAGCGCTTTGCTTGCCGGCCCGGCCCCTTACCTGAGGGGGGCAGTGGTAAGTGCCTTCCCCTCGGGGATGAAGCTCGCCCGGGAATCCGTGCCGGTTGTTTCCGGCGCAGCCCAGGTGGATCTCTCAGCCAAGGAGCTGTTCGACGCTTCGGCTGAGGACCGGCAGAGGATGCAAAACCAGTTGGCGCTGACGTTCCGTAGTCAGCCTGATGTCATCAACGTTCAGCTTCGGGCCGATCAGGACCTGGTACGTGTTGAAGACAACGGTACGGTTCTGCCTCCAGTGCTGGATAAGAGTGTTCCTGCCCGCCAGATCGCCGTGAACAACGGCGACTTGGTGCGTTACGAAAACAACAGGATCACCCCGCTGCCGGACATACAGTCGGTGGCCGGCCTTGGCCCCCATTCGCCCGCTGAATCGCCAGTCTCCCAGACCGCGGCTTTCCTCAATGGCGACAAAACCACCCTCTATTCCATCGAACCGGGGCAGGCAGCGCGACAGTTGACCACCAGGAGCACCCTTACTGGTCCCTCGTTCAGTCCGAACGATTGGGTATGGACAGCGGGTCCCGGTGCAACCGGTGCTGCCGAGGTTGTGGCATACAAACCCACTGGTATAGCTCCTGGGGCCGCGGTTCCCAGTGTCACCATGACGCCAGCCTGGCTCACGGGACGAACAATCAAGGATTTCAGGGTCTCCCGCGAGGGAACCAGGGCCTTGGTCATTTCCGAGGCAAACGGTAAGTCCGCCGTGCAGATTACGGGCATCGTCCGCAACCCGGACGGCGTTCCAAAGGATCTCACCCTGCCCATCACACTGCTCAGCAATAGTGCCGCCAATCAGGGGGCCTGGGTCAACGGGTCCACAGTGGCGGTAATGTCCGGCTCGGCTACTTCAACGGTGGTTCCGGAACTCCTGTCGCTGGCATCGGGTGAACCGCAGCAGCTGGCACCATGGGATGGACTCACCAGCCTCAGCGTCGGAAACGGCGCCGAGCAAATTTTCGGACAGTCGGCCGCCGGGATCTTCCAACGAGTCGGAAACGGGTGGGAGCTCCAGTTGAAAGGTCCTACCGAGCCTGCTTTCCCGGGCTGACCTCCCGGGGTTTTGTTTCCTGGTTTTATCCACATAGCCCGAAACTTTTCCCTGCCAGGCGCACTACCCGTTCAGACTGCCAGAGTGACTTTCTCCTTTCTTGGCCCGTGGTTCGGAACCCGGCAGCTCAGCCGCTTCGATCCCGACCTCAACATTCCCGAATCCATGGGGGCGCGTCGTCGTGGCCCGGACCAACGAAGAACGGGGCGGATCATCACCGCGCTTCAGGGCACCCTGGTTGATCTGCTGGGAGTGCTCATTCCCGTCGACTGCGTCTGCTGTGAGAAGGAAGACGCGGTGCTTTGCGGCAGTTGCGCACGAAGAGTACGTCAGCTGTGCAGGCAGCCGTTCCGGGCCGAACTGGAATCGCCAGCGTTGGTTGATGTCGATGGGACGGCGAAGATCGGGGTAGTGGCGGCGGGGCCGTACCGGGATGAACTGGCCCGGTGCCTGCTCTCCTTCAAACGCTACGGCCAATGGCGCCTTGCCGACGTCCTGGCTCCCTGCCTCAGCAAAGCCGTGAATACTGCCATCGGTGGCGGCTCCGGTTACTGCCTGGTCCCTGTTCCAAGCAGCGGCAAGGCTTACCGCAGGCGAGGATTCAGCCCGGTACATCTCCTGCTCTTCTTTATCCGCGTGCGTCGGATGCTGCCCGTATGCCCCATTGTTGACGTGCTTTCGAAATCGGGGCCGTCGCGGCCATTCAGGGCAGGCCCGGACGCTGTCCGGGAGATGGCTGCCCGGCTTGTTGACGAGGTTTTCGGACGTGCCCGTGTGGACCATGGAGGAGGCCAAAAGGGACTGGGAAGAGGTGACCGCGCCCGCCGGGTCCGGGAATCGATGAGCGTACGGCGCGGACGAACCGAAGCGCTGAAAGGCCGGAAATGCATTCTCGTTGACGATGTCCTGACCACCGGCGCGACGCTCGCTGAGGCAGCAAGGGCGGTCACGGCTGCTGGCGGCTTGGTCTGCGGTGCTGTTGTGCTGGCAGCCACGAGGCCACCAGCCTACGCTTTCGCAGCTGGCATGGGCGACCCCGGTTAAGTCATGACGACTCAATCAAAAAATAAGTGGATAAAGGATGAATAACCGGTGGCGATGAACTAACGTCGGTTGTGGGTACCAAGAATAGATGTACCTGTCGATAGCGGCTCGGAAAGGGGCTCGACTGTCCGTCAGACAAGCCCCCAACAGCGCCGTTGTCGTGTCACCTGAGTTATTTGGAGGGCACCATGGAGTTCATGATCAGCGGACGAAATCTGACAGTTTCTGACCGCTTTCGCGAATATGCCGGCGAAAAAATCTCAAAGATTGAATCGCTGGGGGATAAGGTCCAGCGGGTTGACGCAAAGGTTTCCAAGGAAACCAATCCCAGGCAGACGCCTGGCGAGCTCACCGTGGAAGTAACCGTCCTGGGCCGGGGCCCCGTTATCCGTGCCGAGGCCACAGCCGCTGACAAGTTTGCGGCCTTCGATCTTGCGTACAACAAGCTGCTTGAGAGGCTTCGTCGGGCGAAGGACCGCAAGAAGGTACACCACGGCCGCCACACGCCCAAGGCTGTGCGGGAAGCTACGGCCACACTCGAGCCAGCCAGTGCCAGTGAGCCGCTTTACGTCGAGGCAAGTAATCACAGCGAGTCCGCGCCAGCGGCTGACGAGCGGTCACCGTACGACATTGAGAACGACATTCCGGCAGGCGACTCACCCGTCTTGATCCGCCGGAAGGTTTTCCCCGCAGCATCCCTGACCCTCGATGACGCTGTGGACAATATGGAGCTTGTCGGACACAACTTTTACTTGTTCCTGGACAAGGAAACCAACGCACCGTCGGTTGTGTATCGGCGCAGCGGCTGGACCTATGGCGTGATCACCCTTGACTCCACCTGCGAGCCCGGCGAGGAAGCCGTGGAGGAGAAGATCCACGCTTACCGCTCCGATGATCAGGCCGCCACAGCCAAGTAACGCCTGGCCTTAGTACGAAGGGACTTCAATGACCGTTTCGCTGAGCCTTTCGCAGGCACGGCGGATCGCATTGGCAGCTCAAGGATTGGCAAAGGTACGGCCCGCCGGCCCCGTAACTTCACGGGCGGTGGGCCGTACCTTTGCCCGGCTTCAGCTTGTCCAGATCGATTCAGTGAACGTTGTGGCACGAAGCCACTACCTTCCGTTCTTTTCCCGGCTGGGCAGCTACGATCCGCTCATCCTCCAAGCGATGGCCGGCCGCAAGCCCCGCAAAATGATGGAGTATTGGGCACACGAAGCAAGCTTCATCCGCCCGGAGCACTTCCAGGACCTGCTCGTCTGGCAAAAGCGGGCGTGGGTGGGTGCACATCGTCTTGATCCAGCCGTTCGGCAGGATATGGAAGACCGTATCCTGTTGGCGCTGACAACAGGACCTCCCATGACAGCATCGGAGCTGACTGCAGAACTCGGCCATGACGAAGACCCGGACCGGGACAATTGGGGCTGGAACTGGAACATTGTCAAGCGGGTACTGGAGCACCTCTTCGAGCAAGGCCGAGTTTCTGCTGCATCGAGGACGTCGCAGTTCGAGCGAAAATACACCCTCACATCACGGGTCGTGGCAGACGCCAAGCCGTTCGACGCCGATGCTGAAGCATCCCTTGACCGTCTGATGGATGCAGCCGCGCAAGCCCACGGCATTGGCACGGTAAGGTGCTTCTCCGACTACTTCCGGACACCGCTGAAAGCGGGTGCAGACTCAGTACAACGCTTGGTCCGCGCAGGCCGCCTCCAACGTGTTGTGGTTCGCGGATGGGACCGGGAAACTTTTCAACACGTCGATGCCAAGTTGCCGAGAAAGGCGGTGGGCAGGGCGCTGCTGAGTCCATTCGATTCCCTGGTTTTCGAAAGGCGGAGACTGGAGGAGTTGTTCGGCTTCCACTACAGGATTGAGATCTATACTCCCGCCGCCAAGAGGCGTTTCGGCTATTACGTCCTGCCGTTCCTGCTCAGGGAAGCCATCGTTGCCCGAGTGGATTTGAAAGCGGACCGGGCGTCCCGTCAGCTTCTGGTGCGTTCCGCATTTGGCGAGATGAACGCACCGGCGGACACCGCCGTCGAACTTGCCGCGGAACTCAGGCTCATGGCTGCGTGGCTCGGCCTGCAGGACGTGGTTGTCTGGCCGGTGGGGGACCTGGCCGAAGCGTTGTCCGCGGCCGTGGCTAACGATGGCGTTGCCCCGGGAGAACTCCTCCGGCCGGACAGTCCGCTCAGAGGTGAACCCGGCAACGTGGCGATGGTCTCTCCCGTAGACTGAAACAGCCAGAATTCGGCAGCATGAGACTGGGAGCAATTTCACGTGGCATCACTAATCGAAAAACTTCTCCGCACGGGTGACAAAAAGACACTCAAGACACTGCGGAACTATGCCGATTCCATCAATGCCCTGGAAGACACTTTCAAGTCCTTCACGGATGCTGAAATCCGCGAGGAAACGGACCGTCTAAGGACCCGCCACCAAGACGGCGAAACCTTGGAAGCCCTCCTCCCGGAGGCCTTCGCCGCTGTCCGTGAAGCTTCCTCCAGAACCTTGGGCATGAGGCATTTCGATGTCCAGCTCATGGGCGGCGCCGCGCTTCACCTGGGCAACATCGCCGAAATGAAAACCGGTGAAGGCAAGACCCTCGTTGCTACAGCTCCTGCCTACCTCAACGCCCTTTCTGGCAAGGGTGTCCACGTTGTCACCGTGAACGACTACCTCGCCGAATACCAGTCCGAACTCATGGGCAGGGTCTACCGGTTCCTTGGTCTTACCAGTGGTTGCATCCTGTCCAACCAGGATCCCACCGTTCGCCGGGAGCAGTACACCGCTGATATCACCTACGGAACCAACAACGAATTCGGTTTCGATTACCTGCGCGACAACATGGCCTGGGATGCCACTGAACTGGTCCAGCGCGGGCACAACTTTGCGATCGTGGATGAGGTCGACTCCATCCTGATTGACGAAGCACGTACACCGTTGATCATTTCGGGTCCCGCTCAAGGTGACACCAACCGGTGGTACAGCGAATTTGCCAAAGTGGTCCTTCGTTTGCAGCCTGACGTCGACTACGAGGTCGACGAGAAGAAGCGCACCGTGGGCGTGCTGGAAGCCGGTATTGAAAAGGTGGAGGACTACCTTGGAATTCAGAACCTCTACGAGTCTGCCAACACGCCGCTGATCGGCTTCCTTAACAATGCGATCAAAGCCAAAGAACTGTTCAAGAGGGACAAGGACTACGTCATCCTCGACGGCGAGGTGTTGATCGTTGACGAGCACACCGGCCGTATCCTGGCCGGCCGTCGCTACAACGAAGGCATGCACCAGGCCATTGAGGCCAAGGAAAATGTAGAGATCAAGGCAGAGAACCAGACTCTTGCCACAGTGACGCTGCAGAACTACTTCCGCATGTATTCCAAGCTGGCCGGCATGACCGGTACTGCCGAGACTGAAGCCGCAGAGTTCATGAGCACTTACAAGCTCGGCGTCGTTCCGATCCCCACCAACCGCGACATGCAGCGCATCGACCAGTCGGACCTCGTCTACAAGAACGAGGTGGTGAAGTTCGATGCTGTCGTTCAGGACATCGCTGAACGGCACGAGAGTGGCCAGCCTGTTCTTGTGGGTACCACCAGCGTTGAAAAGAGTGAATACCTCTCGAAGCTCTTGGCCAAAGAAGGCATCCGGCATGAAGTCTTGAACGCCAAGAACCATGCAAGGGAAGCGTCCATCGTTGCCCAAGCCGGGCGAAAGGGCGCAGTCACTGTAGCAACCAATATGGCTGGTCGAGGTACGGACATTATGCTCGGCGGCAACGCCGAGTTCACTGCCATTGCCGAACTCGCCAAGCGAGGCCTGGATCCTGAAGAAAACTCAGAAGAGTACGAGGCGGCATGGCCGGAGGCGTTGGCTGCAGCCAAACAGGCGGTCAAGGACGAGCACGAAGAAGTGCTGGACCTCGGTGGACTATATGTACTTGGTACCGAGCGCCACGAATCACGCCGGATCGACAACCAGTTGCGGGGACGTTCCGGACGTCAAGGCGATCCCGGTGAATCCCGGTTCTACCTCTCACTGACAGACGACCTGATGAGGTTGTTCAACTCGGGTGCGGCCGAACGGCTGATGAACAGCTCCGTGCCTGACGACGTCGCACTGGAGTCGAAGCTCGTATCCCGTGCCATCGCATCGGCGCAAGGCCAGGTAGAGGGTCGCAACGCCGAGCAGCGCAAGAACGTCCTCAAATATGATGATGTCCTTAACCGCCAGCGCGAAGCAATCTATGGTGACCGTCGTCGGATCCTTGAAGGCGATGACCTTCACGAAAAGGTCCAGTTCTTCCTGGAAGACACCATCAACTCGCTCATTGATGCCGCCACGGCCGAGGGATCAGGCGATGACTGGGACTACAACCAGCTATGGGCAAACCTGAAGACTCTGTACCCGGCAACCGTTACTGCAGAGGAAATCATTGAGGAAGCGGGCGGTAAGTCCAGGGTTACCGCAGAATTCCTGAGGGAGGAGATCCTCTCTGACGCCAGGCTCGTTTACCAGGCACGGGAAGAATCCATCGGCTCCGAGAGCATGCGCGAACTTGAGCGGCGGGTTGTGCTTTCGGTCCTTGGACGCAAATGGCAGGAACACCTGTACGAGATGGATTACCTCAAAGAGGGTATCGGGCTTCGTGCAATGGCCCAGCGTGATCCCCTGGTGGAATACCAGCGGGAAGGCTTTGTCATGTTCCAGAGCATGATGGAGGCCATCCGCGAAGAAAGTATTGGCTTCCTCTACAACTTGGAAGTGGAAGTAACACCGGCCGAAGACGTGGTGGTGGCTGACGATTCTGCCTCTGGCGCACACACAGAGCACCACGATCCTCAAATCCGTGCGGCGGGCCTGCAAGCGCCGGAAAAGCCCGCGCAGCTGCAGTACACCGCTCCCGGAGAAGACGGAGCGACTCAGACACGCATTGAGGGCAGGGCATCAGGCCGCTCCGGCAATCCTGCTAAGGCAGCAAGCCAGGACCAGCGGAAACAGGCAAAGAAGAAGCGTCGCTAGCCCGCTCCCGTAACGGTCGCCAAGAAGGGTGAAGTCCGGACTGAACGTCCAGGCTTCACCCTTTTTGTCTACCCGCAGTGGGTCGGTCTGTTGGGTCTATCCAATTTCCAGCTCAGTAACCTGCCAGACTCCATCCAGCCGTTCCAGCCTCATGGCGACGGCGCGGCAACGCTGCTCTTCCGCCACTACGATGCTCGCTTCACAGATGGATTCAGAAATGGAACAGACCCGAACCGAGCGGACCATGGGACTTCGATGCGGTTGGGCAGTACCTCGGCTCCTGGCCGCGTGCTTTCGCGTCAATGCCGCCCGATGCTGGAGGGAAAGGTAGCACTCGGAATCCAACGAGCGGGAGAGCTGATGCACGGGACGGGTACCCGCCAGAACTTCAAGAGCTGCCTGCGCGATGCTCCGGGCGACGAGCCGGACGTCGATGTCCGAGCCGCTCTGGCCTGCCGCAGGCGTTGTGCGTTGTGCGCTCCGACGGTTAATTGGTCGGCTGGTTGTTGTAAGGGTCATGGTCATACCTCTGGCATTCACTACATGAGCTGCAGCGTGGGGACGCTTTACTCGATGGCTTCTGCTGGGATGACACTAGGAATTGGCTTTGACATGTGGAGGCGTCCCTGAGCGGACGGTTTTGGAGCATACGGGCGCTGACGGCCCCTGAATTACTAACTTGGTGCGGGCGGCTGAAGAACCTGGCCCGGAAGCAGAACGGCCGGGTCACTTCCGATGACTGTCCTATTCGCGGAGTACCACCTGGGCCACGTCAGTGCGACGTCCACGTCTGTTGCAAAGGGTCCCAGTCTGGAGGCCGCAATGGACCAGAGCGAGTCGCCATCCTTGACCACCACGGCTGCTTCTCCAGGTGGGGTGCTTGAACGTGTGGTCTGGCGGCTAAGGAGCCCCGGATCAATCATGGGGGCCTTGGGTTGCCAGCGCGGATCATTCGGCCGGAGCTCTGATGCGTGGACGTCCGGAGCAGATGGCGGGACAGAACTCGCACGATCCAAAGAAGTGGGCTTCCACGCCGCTTGGACGGGCGCAACAGTGTGAGGGGAGGTGCTATGCCAGCCTGGTTCCGGTGGTGCGGTATCTGCTTGGGCGACCCCCGCCCCCATGATATTCAAGCTCATGACAGCAACCGCGAGCCGCAACATAAAGGCGGGGCTGAACTTTGACAGAAGATCAGCACTTTTCCTGTGTCCGACCCGATGCAACAACGACGCCAGGAAGGCGATGAGGAAGGTCAGAGCCCACCAGCTCACCACCGAGAGTCCTAGGGCGCTGGCGAAAAAACCGAGCAGATGTTCGAAGGTGAAGTGCTGACGGTGTCGTTCTGCAGCCTGCCACTGCGCAAGGAGCGAATTGCCCACAAGTACCAGGGACAGTCCCAGACAAAGAACAAACGCTGCAAGGGCGTAGTCACTGCGCGATGCTTTTACCATTTAAAGCCCCAATGCTTCATTTGATGAACTTTGATGCGGTTTGATGTAGTTCACCCATTCTGAACGCATTTGCTTTGCCTTGTCCAGCTGCAACCCAGATGTACCTCCTGGAATGGCCGCGCATCCTTCTTGCAGCCTAGTCTGACCACATGAGATGGGACTCTCTCTTCAGCGATTTGGAAGGACAATTCTCGGCCGGGCGCGCCTTGGAGGCCGAATTTGAGATAACGGAGCGGGCAAGGGTTGAGCTTGCAGGCATCGAATTGGGCGACCGTCTCCGTGGAGCCTTCGGATCGGAGATCAAAGTGGGACTGATTGACGGACGTGTCGTTCGCGGGCGGCTGAGCCATGTGGGAGGCGAGTGGCTGGTACTGACGGAGCGCGGGAGGCAGTGGTTGGTGCCTTACGCCTCCGTAGTGTCCTACCGGGGGCTGGGTAGGATAGCGCTGAAATCCGAGTCGCGGATACGGCAGTCGTTGGGTATCGCCTCTGCACTAAGGGCACTTGCGAAGGATCGCTCTGAATTGGTCGTTCATCTGAAGGTGGCGTCAGTCGACGGATACAAGCTGCAAGGAGTCATAGACCGGGTTGGTCGGGACTACTTTGACCTTGCGGTCGTCCACCATGGCGAGGTGCGGCGGGCCAGCAACGTGGCGGCGGTAATGACCATCCCTTTCAGTTCACTGGCAGCGCTTTGCTCGGCGGGTAACCAGGACTTCAGGAGTGGCGGCGACTAAGGCCGGCTGGTTTTGGCCTTGGTCTCCTCGATCATGCGGCCCGCTTCTGCATAGCGGTCCTCAATATATTGCTCCAGCATCTTTTCTTCGATGCGCCACTGTCCCCGGCCGCCAACTTGGATGGCCTTCAGTTCGCCACTGCGAACCAAGGCGTAAGCCTGAGGCGAATTGATTTGTAGTTGTTCTGCGACGTCCGCAAGAGTCAGGAATCGGGGCATGGCTTCATTTTGCCACCGTTGCTTCCGTTTGGTGTAGTTATCCACAGTTTCGGCCTCATTGAGGCCGTTGGCTTTGGTTCAGCGAAAATGCGCCGGTAAGAATGAGGGGGCAGGTGCGTCCACCATGCCGTAACTCCTAGCGGGGGAGCAGGAAAATGGTTAAAAGTGTCAGTGTCGCCGCCGCGCGGCTAAAGAAGCCGTCATGGAAAGATCCCAGGCTTCTTATCGGCCTCCTGCTGGTTCTGGGGTCTGTCGCAGGCGTCATTTCATTGGTAGGTACTGCAGACAGGACAACGCAGGTCTTCGCAGCGCGGGAAGACATCGCGGTGGGCCAGGTGGTCACGGAGGCGGACCTTGCCATTGTCAAGGTCCGGCTGGATGACGTCGAGGCCGGTTATGTCACCGTGGAGAATGGGCTCACTGAGAGCAGAGTTGCACTGCAGCGGGTGGCAAAGAATCAGTTGATCCCCCGGGAAAGCCTGGGGGTCGCCGATGCGTTGGATCGCAAACCCGTGGCTATTGCAATGGAGGAAGAACTTCCCGCACAGGCCGTTCCAGGCGCCAGGGTTGACGTATGGATCTCACTGCCGGGTTCCAGCAGCGCTTTTGAAGAACCGCAAATGCTTCTGCCGAGCGCCGAAATAGCCGGCATGACTACCGGAAATACCACCCTGGGTTCCGCCAAAACATCCGTGGTGATGGTATTGGTGACGGACGAACAGATGCCAAAACTGCTGGGTGCCCAGGCGAACAAGGCCAAGATCTCAGTCGTATGGAACCCAGCAGGCGTGGTCCGATGAGCATTCCAGTTGTTACCGTAGGCTCGGCGCAGGAGGCCGTGGTGGGTGGGTTGGAGCGCCTGCATGGCCCCGTAACCGTGGTTCGCCGTTGTTCGGAGCTGGCTGAACTTATTGCTGCTTGCCAAAGCGGCCTCGCGGTAGCCGCTGTTATCTCGGAAGGTTGCGAGGAACTCACCACCACAATGGTTGACCGTCTCGGGGCGGTGGGTGTCTCGATTATTGCCCTCACGGATGATCCAGCGGAGGCTAAACGGCTCTTAGCCATAGGTGCCATGCCGGCTGTGACGGGTATCGAGGCTACTGACTTGGCGGCCAAAATATCGGAGGCGGTTGGTCGCGGGAGCCGGACTACTTTCGCTCGGGACACCGGATTTTCAGATCCTGGGGCGGACCTGCGGCTCATGCCTGTGACGGACTCTGCAGATGAGGAGGTGCCGAAGGGAGAGGGGCAGGTCATCGCCGTGTGGGGGCCGATCGGCGCCCCCGGGAGGACTGTCCTTGCAGTTAACATTGCTGCGGAATTGGCTGCGGAAGGCAAATCGGTCATTCTCGTGGATGCAGACACTTACGGCGCAAGTGTTTCGGCGATGCTGGGTCTCTTGGATGAGTCGGCGGGCCTTGCCCAGGCTTGCCGACTGGCAGACCAAGGCCTGCTTGATGTTGAAGCCCTCAGGGAGGTTGCGATTCCAGTCTTCACCAACGGTGGGGTTCTTAGAGTTCTCACGGGTACTACGAGGGCGGATCGATGGATTGAACTCAGGGCGGGGGCCGTATCGATGGTCCTGGAAGCGGCCCGGCAATTGGCAGACCTCGTTGTGGTGGACGCAGGCTTCTGCCTGGAATCAGATGAAGAGTTGAGCTTCGACACCTTGGCTCCGCGTCGGAATGCCGCCACCCTGCGCAGCTTGGAAATGGCTGATGTCGTGTTTGCAGTAGGGGCCGCTGACGCGATTGGCGTGCCGCGTCTGGTGCGGGGGCTGGCGGAGCTCGAGGCTGCACTTCCTGATGTAGCTCCCCGTGTCGTGCTGAATAAGGTAAAGCGGTCGGCAGTGGGCCATTCTCCCAGGCAGCAACTGGATGATGCCTGGGGCCGTTACGGCCCGGGCGTGGGTGTGGATGCCTACCTGCCGGCTGACGCTGCGGCATGTGATGCCGCTTTGCTAGCAGGTTCGGTTCTGCTGGAGATAGCTCCCGACTCCGCCCTTCGCGCTGCCATAGCAGCCCTTGTCTGTGCACCTGTCCAGCAAAATCGTCATTCCTTTGGTCGAACTATCAGAGCTTTGCACCTGCTAAAGCGCTAGGCTCGCCATGTGGGCTGCAGAGTCGCAGCAATCAATTGTGATGGAGGCGTTTGTCGATGTCGTCAGGATCCAGCGTGGAGGATCGGTCCGATGCAGCAGTAGTCCGTGAAGGGTTCTTCGGTGACTACTATGAACACCTCGCAGAGGAGGATTCACGAGCGTATTCGCCTGAACTCTTGATTGCGCGGGCAACTAAGCACAGGGATGTCGCCCAGTCCCGTCGACCCGGAAACGCCGTCGTCCAAATCGCCGGCGAACCGGAGCGGAGCGTCGTCTACATCGTCACCGACGACATGCCGTTCCTCGTCGACTCCGTGAATGCAGAACTAGTTCGCCAGAACTGTGCCATCCGGCTGGTCATGCACCCCTTGTTCGTGGTCAACCGTGATCGGGAATCCGGCGAGCTTAGCCGTATTTCCCGGGTCCCCTCCAATGTGGGCATTTCCAGTGGCGATACCGCAGCATTGCCAAGCGTCGCCCATCTCCTGGGCGATGGCGATAACACCTCCCACATGGAGTCATGGATTGCGGTCGAAATTGACCGCGTGAGTGATGATGCACGGGAAGAACTGATCGCAGGGCTCCAACGCGTCCTGGGCGATGTCAGGGCGGCGGTGGAGGACTGGCCAAAGATGCGCAGCAAGGCGCTTGAGCTGGCCGAGGCCTTGGGCGGTGTCACACACCCTGAGCAAGTGGCCGAGCTCAGGCAAGCACAGGACCTTTTGCGTTGGCTGGACAACGGAAACTTTACTTTCCTCGGTTACCGCGAATACGACCTCGTAGATGAGGATGGCGAGGATGTTCTTCAGCTCCGTGAAGACAGTGGGCTGGGCCTACTGCGTGCGGGTGACACCACCCGTCAAGTTCAGCACCTCACGGATGCGGGCCGAAAGCGCGCAAGGGAGAAGCGTGCCTTGGTAATTACCAAGGCAAATTCGCGGTCAACCGTGCACCGGCCCGCCTACCTCGATTACATCGGCGTTAAGAGCTTTGATGCGTTGGGCAACGTTAACGGGGAACGCCGCTTCATCGGCTTGTTCGCCACAAGTGCTTACACCGGCTCAGTGCGCAGCATCCCGATCGTGCGTGACAAGGTGGACGCTGTCCTTCGTAACGCCGGCTTCCCCATTGACTCCCACTCGGGCAAGGATCTTTTGGGAATCCTTGAAACGTATCCCCGCGACGAACTCTTCCAGATCGAGATCCCGGATCTTGCGGCTACAGCCACCGGGATCCAGCGACTCCAAGAGCGCAGGCGGACCAAGCTGTTCCTGCGCCCGGACATCTACGGCCGGTTCATGTCCGCGGTGGTCTACCTGCCCCGTGATCGGTACACCACCAGTGTTCGCCTCCGCATAGAGCAGGAACTTCGCGAAACGTTCCACGCCGAGACCATCGACTACGAGGCCCGGATCACTGAGTCTGCACTGGCTCGTGTTTTCTTCAGGATCAGGTTGCCCCGCACTGCTGAACTGGCTGAAGTCGACGTACAAGAGCTGGAACAACGGCTGATGCGTGCGTCCCGGTCCTGGAGCGAAGGGATCTCAGAAGTTCTCCGCGAGCATCGGTCTTCCGCAGACGCTGACGTTCTCTCTGCGCTGTGGGCCGAGGCATTCCCTGCCGGGTACCGCGTCGACTACGAAGTGGAAGACGCTCTTGAAGATATTGAACGCTTCGAGAAATACGGGGCGGAGGCAGAGCGGGCAGGACGGGTCACCAAGCAAACCAAGCCCGGCGTCCATGTGTATCTTCCCGACGGTGCCGGAGAGGCTTTGGAAGAGGACGCCCGGGTCAAGCTCTACTTGATGGAGCCCAAGAGCCTCAGCCAGATCCTTCCTTACTTCCATAATCTTGGCCTTGAGGTCTTGGATGAGCGGCCCTTTGAGATCGAGACTTCAGATCATCGCGACTTCTTCCTGTACGATCTCGGACTCAAGTACCCTGCGGGCGTCGACCCCTTGGCCACAGGCGACCTTCTGAGCGATTCCTTCGGCGCCGCCATCACGGGCGCTGTCGAGTCGGACAACTTTGACCGTTTGGTGCTCCGAGAAGGAATCCACTGGCGTCAAGTGGTGGTGCTCCGCGCCTACGCCAAGTACATGCGGCAGATGGGCAACACCAACTCCTTCGGATTCATCGCCGACACGCTCCTGGGCAACCCGGATGTGGCGCGGGGGCTCAACGAGCTCTTCTCCGCGCGTTTCGATCCCACTGTTGCTGAAGATCAGCGCCCCGAACGCCAAGCATCAGCGCGGGTAGCTCTCGCGGAGTCGATTGAGCAGGTGGCCACGTTGGATGCTGATCGTGTCCTGCGCACCTTCGTGAACCTCATTGAGTCCACTCTGCGAACCAATTACTACCAGAACAAGGAATACCTCAGCTTCAAGCTGGACCCCACATCGATTGATGGCCTTCCTTTCCCACGTCCAATGTACGAGATCTGGGTTTACTCCCCGAGAGTTGAAGGCGTGCATTTGCGGTTCGGAAAGGTAGCCCGCGGTGGCCTGCGCTGGTCCGACCGTCGGGAGGATTTCCGTACCGAGATTCTGGGCCTCGTCAAGGCGCAGACCGTCAAGAATGCGGTCATCGTCCCAACTGGTGCAAAGGGAGGATTCTTCGCCAAGAAGCTTCCCAACCCGGCCGCGGACCGGGCCGCTTGGATGGCTGAAGGAATCGAAAGCTATAAGACTTTCATTCGCGGCCTGCTGGACATCACAGACAATCTTGTTACTTCAGCAGACGGCGAACAGCTCGTGCCTCCGTCGGACGTTGTCCGGCATGACGGTGACGACTCATACCTGGTGGTGGCAGCCGATAAAGGTACGGCTACGTTCTCCGACACCGCCAACGGCCTGGCCGCCGACTATGGCTTCTGGCTCGGTGACGCGTTTGCCTCGGGCGGATCGGTGGGTTACGACCACAAGGCCATGGGCATCACTGCACGCGGCGCCTGGGAATCAGTCAAGAGGCATTTCAGTGAGCTTGACCTCGATACCCAGACCGAGGAATTCACGGTAGTTGGCGTTGGTGATATGTCCGGTGACGTGTTCGGCAATGGCATGCTGCTATCCCGCCACATCCGGCTGCTGGCAGCGTTTGATCACCGTCACATTTTCCTTGATCCCTCACCCGAAGCCGCCGCATCGTTTGACGAGCGGCAAAGACTCTTTGAACTGCCCCGGTCTTCCTGGGACGACTACGACCGTACCCTTATTAGCGAAGGCGGTGGCGTTTACCCGCGTCAGGCTAAGACCATCCCGGTTTCGGAGCAGGTACGCAAGGCTTTGGGACTGCCTGACGGAACAACGCAGCTGAGTCCGCCGGAACTTCTCCGTGCGATTCTGCTGGCGCCGGCTGACCTTCTCTACAACGGCGGTATTGGTACGTACGTCAAGGCCAGTACGGAGACTCATGCTGCCGTTGGTGACAAAGCCAATGACGCTATCCGCGTGGATGGCCGTGACCTGCGGGTCAAAGTGGTGGGCGAAGGCGGAAACCTGGGCCTGACGCAACGGGGCCGCATCGAAGCCGCGTTGCAAGGTGTCATCCTGAATACAGATGCCATCGATAACTCCGCCGGTGTGGACTGCTCCGACCATGAGGTCAACATCAAGATCTTTGTTGACCGGATGGTAGCGGCAGGCAAGCTTGACTCCGCGGAAAGGGCCGGCTTCCTGGCCGATATGACCGATGAGGTGGGACGGCTTGTCCTGCAGGACAACATCGACCAGAACATTCTGCTTCTTAACGACCGCACGCGGGTCGCGGACTGGAGCCCAAGCTACGAGCGGCTGATGGATTGGCTGGAGAAGTCCGCCGACCTCAAGCGTGAGCTCGAGGCTCTTCCCACCACGGAGACTCTCCGGTCAAGGCTGGAGCAGGGGCAGGGACTCACCTCGCCCGAACTGGCGGTCCTGGCCGCCTACGCAAAGATCGAGCTCGCTGCAGCTCTGCGGGACAGCAACCTCGCCGATGATCCCTGGTTTGCGGACACCATCCGTGACTACTTCCCAAAGCAACTGCGGGAGAAGTTTGATGCTGAGCTGGACACTCACCCGCTGCGGCGCGAGATTATTGCCACAGTGGTTGCCAACGACATCATCAACCTGGGCGGCATTACTTTCGCCTTCCGGGCCATCGAAGAAACGTCGGCCAATGAGGTAGCTGTCGCCAAGGCCTTCGTTGCGCTGCGTGAAATCTACGATCTCGATCCGATGGTGGCTGAGCTGAACGCACTTCCGGCATCATTCCCGACTGAACACTGGAGTGAAGTCCATCTGGACATCCGGCGCTTGCTTGACCGGGCAGTGCGTTGGGTGCTGGGGCAGGGGATGGCTTCGCAGCCTATTTCCGAAGTAGTGGAATCCTTCAAGCCCATGTTGGCCCCGCTAAGGGCCAAGCTTCTGGACTACCTGCGGGGTGAGGACAAAGTACGCATCTCAGGCTGGTTGGACAAAGCCCGTGGATGGGAACTGCCGGACCACCTTGCGCACAGATGGGCGGAGCTGTTCGAGAGCTACGCACTGTTGGATATCGCGCGCATTGCCCAGACCGGAAGCGAAGGCGTGGAGGACGTCGCACACGTTTATTACACGGTGTTCAACCGTTTCCACGTGGATTCGCTCCTGGAACGCATCAGTTCCCTGCCCCGCGATGACCGCTGGCAGGCTTTGGCACGAGCAGCCCTTCGGGATGACTTGTACTCCACAGTGGCGGATATGACGACGTCGGTCCTTGAATCGACAGAGTCCGGCACCGTAGCTGAGGATCGCCTCAAAGCCTGGGAAGGGCAAAATGCCGAGCAGCTGGGGCGCGCTAAGACCATGTTCGACGAGGTCAACGCGCTGGAAGCCGACGACATGGCTTCACTGTCGGTAGCATTAAGGCTCTTGAGGTCAATCGTTCGACGCTAGGGTCAGTCCCGGCGTCGCAAATGGAGGTGTAGTGGCAATCTTTACAGACCCCATCAGGGAACACGCTGATTTCGGGCCTGGAGATGCCGAATGGCTGCACCTCCTCGTCGGTGACTGGCAAATGGTCGCTGACTTGGCTTTCGCGGACCTTGCTCTGTGGTTTCCGCATCCGGAATTCGGTTACATTGCCCTCGCCCACGTCCGTCCGTCGACATCGCATACGGTGTTCCACGCGGACTTCGTGGGCGAGGGTATCCGCTCGGATTTGCGCCCTCTGGTAGATAAGGCGTGGAACAGCCGATCCATCGAGCGCTCCAGTGAAACGAGCTGGAGCAGCGAGATGGCGCTCCGGGTAGAGGCTGTGCCGATGGTTCGCAACGGCAGGACCCTGGCGGTTGTGACGTCGCATATGGACTTGTCCAGCTCGCGCATGCCATCGAGGCTGGAACTCACGTATCGCCAGTGCGCCTATGACCTCCTGCGGATGGGAACGTTGGGTCTGTGGCCCGATTTCGCCTCCCCAACGGGCTCCCGTCGAGGAGCGCCGCGAGTCGGCGACGGGCTCATCAGACTCGACGCCGACGGCATCGTGCAATATGCCAGCCCCAATGGTGTCTCCGCCTTCCGTCGACTTGGCGAAGTGGAGTCCCTGGAAGGTCGTTCGTTGGCGGAGGTGACAGCAGGCCTCTTGAAGGACCGGCGGATGGTGGATGAGACGCTGCCCCTGGTGGTGACAGGACGCATGCCTTGGCGCAGCGAGATCGAGTCCAGGGGGGTCAGCCTTTCACTTCGGGCCATCCCTTTGCGCGACGAGCAGCACCGTTTCGGAGCCCTCGTCCTTTGCCGCGATGTTTCGGAATTACGTCGCAGGGAAATGGAGCTCGTAACCAAGGACGCCACGATTCGGGAAATCCATCACCGGGTCAAGAACAACCTTCAGACGGTGGCGGCTCTTCTGCGAATGCAATCGCGGCGAATGGTCAGTGACGAGGCCAAACAGGGACTGGAGCAAGCGATGCGGCGCGTGGCCACCATCGCGCTGGTCCATGAGACACTCTCGCAAGGGCTGACTCAGAGCGTCGACTTCGACGAACTGATCGGGCGTCAATTCCGGTTGTCTGCGGAAGTAGCCTCCCCGTCCCAACAAGTCCGGACGGAACGTTCAGGCATGTTCGGAGAATTGCCCAGCGATTTTGCCACTCCATTGGCTTTGGTCATCAACGAACTGGTGACCAATGCTGTTGAGCACGGACTTGAGGGACGCACAGGAACGGTGTGGCTGCTGGCCGACCGGGCGGAGGGCGATGGCGACGACGAATTCCTCACTGTGACAATTGCAGACGACGGTGTTGGTCTACCGGACGGCCAGTACACCGAGGGGCTGGGCCTGCAGATTGTACGTACACTCGTGACGAGTGAGCTGGGTGGGTCTATTCAGTGGATCCCACGTGAAGGAGGCGGAACCGCCGTCGAGATCGTCCTCAACCTCGCAAGGGCCTAGCCTCCCAAGGCCGGGCGACGGATTCAGCGAACTGAAGTCACGAAAAGAGCGAGCAGAAGCCAACGAAAAAGGCCGCGGACCAAACGGTCCGCGGCCTTTTCGGTCCTTGGGTTAGGAAGCGCGACGTGCGCGTGCGGCGCGGCGCTTGAGTGCGCGTCGTTCGTCTTCACTCATGCCGCCCCAAACGCCGGCGTCCTGTCCGGACTCCAAGGCCCACTGAAGGCAGGTGTCCACAACGGGGCAGCGGCGGCAGACGCTTTTGGCTTCCTCGATTTGCAGAAGTGCTGGTCCCGTGTTGCCTACTGGGAAAAAGAGCTCCGGGTCCTTGTCGAGGCAGGCTGCGCGATTACGCCAATCCATGCTGATCAGTCACTCCATTCGTGAGAACTAGAAGGGCCTTTTGTGAAAACATTCACGAGAGGCTCCAAAGGAAAGGGGCCCGCATGGGCCCCCTTGGTCGTCTGAGTCAAGCGTTTCATGTTAACGCCTTGTAAACAAGGGGTGTTAGTGGTCGAAATGCTCGGAATCCGTGAGCGATGCATCACATCAGCCGCCAGTGCCCTCACTGCTAGATGACTATGTCCGGTAGTGTGCCAGTGTGTCAAGACCTCCCGTGAACCCAGCCCAGCCCGTCTCCGGCCCGGACGGAAGTGATGATTCCGATGCGGCGGGGAACCTCGCTCCGAACAGACCCGGCGCAGCTCGCCGGCCCTTGGGAATTGTGATTATTTCACTGGTTGTTCTGCTTGAAGCTCTCGCCCTCCTCGGTGCCGCGGCCTGGTACGCATATGAACTGCTTAGCGGTGCTCCAGTGTTGACTTTCTGGGGAGCCGTTTTCACCCTTGGCCTGCTGATGGCCTTCTCTGTATGGTTATTCGCCGTCGGCCACTTCTTGTTCCGCGGCTATGGATGGACTCGTGCAGCAGCGTTGGTAGCCCAGTTGTTTGTCCTCACTATTGGCTTTCCCACGATGACCGGCGGCCTGGTGTGGCAGGGGCTGGCGATGCTGCTTCCGGCGTTGGCTGCCATCGTTTTCCTCTTTCAGAAGGACGTCGTGGCCTACGCCTCACGAGCTGGGGGAACGTCCGCGGCACTCTGAACATCAGAGGGCTTCCGGAGCTTCCGTGGCTGTGCCTCAATGGGTTTCGGCAGGTCGCGGAAAACCTGCGGTGAACACGCATTGAACGGGCTTTATCGCCGCCCCGTCGATGAGAAAGCCGCGACCCGGGCGCCTGTCCCGGTCGGCTTCAAGTCTCACGCCAAGAAGGTCGCCGTCATGGGGTGTCCCGGGCGACAACACCAAACCCATGCTGGAAGCTTGCGCTTCCTTTGCAAGTGGGAGATGTAGAAGCAGGGACGGACCTGGTGTTGCCGTGAGGATGATGCCGCGGACTCTTCCGATCAAGCCAGCCAAGGCTTGACGGCCTTTGGGCTCCAGTGAATCGGCGTCGTCCACGAGCAGGATGCTGTTGGGGTCTACACTTCCCGCTTCGGCCTCGCAGGCGAGTGATATCCAAAAGGCACCGGACTTCGACGCTTCCGGCGGAAAAACCCATGGAACCAAAGGGCTTAGGGCACGAAGTGACGCCAGAACGGAGCTCTTTCCAGAACGTGGGCCACCGAGGATAGTGCTGACGCCGTTTTCCCGGAGAGACATGGCTACGGGGTCGGCCTCATCTCCGCCGACGCCGATCCAGAGCGGCGCCTGTCCATGGGCGTATTCGGGTTGGGCGCTAGTATGCTGGATCATCGTCCCGCCACCGGATCCGCCCGGCAATTTGGATCGGAACGCGGCCAGCCGGGCCTGAAAGTCGTCAGCATGGAGATGGTCGGGTAGTGGGCGTACCCGGAACGGCGCTTCGGATGGCTCGAGGTCATCGAACGGCCACAGACCGTTTACCGGAGCCCCGCGAAACTGAGCCACGGTACCGTCTTCCCCAGCAAAATTCCCCAAGACGACGGCACGCCCTGGAAGTGATTCCATGTCCGGGAGTCGCGGCCAGTGAAACCGGGACTCTTCGGTGGATCCCGAAGGGAAATATGCGCGATTCTGTATTGCACCAAAAAAGCGCGAGCTGACAAGTTCCCTTTCCCCTGAAATGAGTACGGTGACACCAAAGGAAGAACCGTCCCTGACGATGTCCTGCAGGATTCCTTCTGCATAAGCGAAAGGGCCCGTCCGGAGCGCAGTAGCCCATGAGCACCATCCCGCCACGATCAAAACCAAGGGTGAGTCACCTACCCCGAATACACCAGTGCTTCGTCGACGTTCCATTTCTCCGGCGAGGCGTTTCAAGACCCGCGTTGCCAGATGAAGTTGGTGCAGGCCCACTGCGGCGCCGATCCGACCCTCGTGTCCGAGGTGCCCAAGCGTGCCCATCGCGTCGAGGATATACAGATGGGGTTGGGGTTTCCGGGTAGCAAGCATCGCCGACGAAGCCCTGAAGCATTCCCTCATGCCGCTGGAGTCGCTGCCGATCATTGCCAGATGGCCGTCCTCGGACGGCGACCACAGCAGCGGTTCCACAATTTGGTGTGTCGGCCGGTCGATGATCGCCAACGGTCCCACTATCCAACGGTCGTTCACTCCGGACGCATTTCCTGCCTCAGCAGCAACCGGTTCGTGCCAGAGAATCGATGTGGGCAGTGGCGTTGCTATCGGACGCCTGGGGAGAGGTTTGCCAAGCGACAGCCAAGCCTCCTGGACTGTTGAAACGACCCACTCGGGACCAGCATCCGCGAGTGCGCTTTCCTGACTGGACGCACTGCGGACGACGCAACGTTGCTGCAAAGCCTGCGAGGCCGACTGCACGGACTCCAGGGAACTGCCAAGCCCATAACCAGATACTGCATGGCCGGGGGAGATCGAGAGTGAGGCTGTTTGGAATTCTTCGGGGATACGCGAAGCTTTGGCAAGGTAAGCCCGCCCCGGAGCCTCAACGCTGATGGAGGCCGCCACCTTGGTGTTGATGATGTCCATGGATTCTGCTTCCGTCTGCACCCGCATGGCAATGCTGGAGGTCACGTTTGCCCGGATGTCTGCGGTCAGTGCCCCCTGGGGTCGCTGCGTAGCCATGACCAAATGAATGCCCAGGGAGCGCCCGATGGTCGCGATGCGCATGAGCTCACGGAGAGTGTTTGGAGCTTCGTCAACAAGCATGCGGAACTCATCGATCACCAGGACCAGATACGGCACATTTGGGTCTGTGGGGGAGGCCTCGCGCCGGTACTGCGCAAGATCAGACACGTTGGCAGCAGCAAATGTTTCTTCGCGGTATCGGATCTCACCACGCAGAGAAACAAGAGCGCGCTCCAAATGGTGCTTGCTGAGGTCTGTCAGAAGTCCGACGCAGTGCGGAAGGCGTGCAAGTGGCTGCAAACCTGACCCGCCCTTGAAATCAAAGAACAGGAACGTTGTGTGATCCGGAGAATGACTCAACGCGATGGAAGCCACAAGCGTCCTCAGGAGTTCGGATTTCCCGGAGCCTGTGGTTCCGGCAACTAATAGATGAGGGCCGTCGAGCTTGAAGTCGAAGGTCACCTGACCGCCCTGGCCCGCGCCCAACACAGCGATGGGACCGTTCTGCCCGGCCGCTTCGGTCTTCCACCTACGGAGTACTCTGCGCTGCCCGCGGGGAAGCAACTCAGGCAGAAAACATGTCTCCGGAATCACTGTGCCAGGACCGTCAGAGAACGGGGTGGCACGTGCCTTACGGCAGAACCTGTCGAAAACTTCGACTGAAACAAGGTCCGGTACGAACTGCCGGCGCTGGCCAGCTGTCTCCAGGTGGCCGGCAGTTCCTGATGGCGAAATTTCGATAACCACCGCGGAACGTTGGGACGACACACGGCATCTGAGCACTTGCCACCCGGCGGATCGTGCGGCATTCATGAGGGACAAGAGGAATTCCGAGTCGTCCGGTGAAAGAGCATCGACCATGAAGAGTTTGCCGCTCACCCTCTCATTCGCTCGCTGCAGGGCGGCAAGGGCAGTTTGTAGGTTGCTTGTCACCGTGACTCCGGGGAGGAACCGTGCGCTCAACGGCAACCTTCCGGCCCGCCCCAAAACAATGACCGGCGTCTCCGCGGCACCCGGGAAACCGGCTAGCTGCATCAAGAAGAAACGAAGCAAAGCATCTGTGTGGTGGGGCTGTCCGCAAAGCGTCACTTCGGGATACCCGGGATCCAACGTCATCGCAACCGCCCCAATAGGTGGTTGCCGAAAATGTGGATCCTCAGGAACCAGCCGAATGTTTGCCACGGTTTGCGTGATTCCGAGGCGGAGCCATATACCGGGCCCCTGAGTGCGGGAATTTGCCGCCAGTGCCGCCGGCGGGGTGTCTGTTGAAACTCTCATGGCAGGTTTCTTCGTCAGCAGTTCCACTGAAGACGGGCAGCCAACCGCTAGAAGCAGCTCAGCTGCCGATGGTGAGCATCGGCGCCTGCGTTCGAGGTCATCCTGGACGGCCCGCGCTATGGCCAGCCGGCCCTGCAACCGGCCTTTCCGCCCTGCGATCAACGGGACGAGAAGGCTGATCGCAGAGATTGCAGTGAAGCCCAAATACATCCACATTCCTGTTGCCAGGGCGAGCCCGATTCCGGCTACCAACGGCAGTACGGCCGCCAGTACCATCGCCGAACGGTTGGAGTGGCGACGACTATGAGGTACTTCCAGCGGTTCTTCAATCGACAGGCCTGCTTCCCCGGAAATCTGCGGGTAGGGACTGCTGTCCGTGACGACGGTGAAAGTGGAGTTCCCACATCGCATATTGGACGCGGACGTCAACAAAGTTCGCCGGACGGACCGTTTGTCCACGAACACCGGGTTCGCGCCGCGTACCGCCCTTATCACGAGGGCTGTACTGGAAACCTCCAAAATAGCGTGTTCCCTGGACATGCCGGGATCCGGCACAATGATTTCGGTGGAAGCCCTTCCGATCCGGTATCGGCCCCGCTGAATCCTGAAGACTGAGCCTGCTCCGGGGCCCGACTGGGTGAGCAGCATCAGGGGCGAGGAAATGTCATTCCCGCGAGGATGATGCGGAGCATTATCAACAAGGACGGCGCCGGGAAGGAGAGGCGCTTCTCCCACCGTAAGAGTGGTCAGAGGTTGTCCGCCGACGGAGAGGAGCCCTGTTCCACGCGCGTCCGTGAGAAGCTGCTGCACTTGTGTGCCGGAGGTGCCGTCCGGGACAGCGATGCTGAGTTCCTCCGGTTCCGTCGTTTCAGCGGCACCAGGGGCGCGTACCAACGTGCACTCCAAGGCCATGGGCTCATCCTCTACGACTTGGCGGATATTTCTCGGGCTGACTCAGATCACGCTACGGCCCCGCGAACTCAAGCACTGGGGCCGTTGTGCCCTATGTGGACAACTTCTGCCAGAGCCCGCTGAGACGCCGCTTTGACACCGTGGCATGGTGTCTCAGCTAAGATGAATCTCGTTGTCGCGTGTGCTCAATGAGGAAGGACCTTCACCGGTGATAGTGGTTGCGGAGAGCGCCGATGTTTCAGACAAGGCGGTAATTGGTGATGGATCAAAGATTTGGCATCTGGCCCAAGTCCGCGAGCAGGCCGAATTGGGCGTCAATTGCATCGTAGGACGCGGGGCCTACATCGGCACCGGGGTCAAGATGGGGGACAACTGCAAAGTTCAGAATTATGCACTTGTCTACGAGCCCGCGGTGCTGGAGGCCGGTGTCTTCATCGGCCCGGCTGTAGTACTCACAAACGATACTTACCCCCGGGCGGTTAGCCCGGATGGCGGCTTGAAGAGCGCTCACGACTGGGAACCCGTGGGTGTAACCATTCGTGAAGGTGCTTCAATCGGCGCCCGCGCCGTTTGCGTCGCACCAGTGACAATAGGACGGTGGGCCACGGTTGCTGCTGGTGCTGTTGTCGCCAAGGACGTCCCTGATTTTGCCCTGATGGTCGGAGTTCCGGCCAAACGCCACGGTTGGGTCGGAAAAGCTGGTTTCCCGCTGCAGCGCACAGGTGAGAACTGGGTTTGCCCGGAAACCGGCGCCACATATGTTGAACAGAACGAGACCCTTCGAGAGGTAGAGGCATGAGCCCCGAATTCATTCCCCCCGCTAAACCCATCATTGGTGATGACGAGCGCAAGGCAGTAGAGGCCGTCCTTGCCTCCGGCCAACTCGCACAGGGCTCGGAGGTTGCGTCCTTTGAGCAGGAATTCTCGCAGGTCCTCCTCGATGGCAGGGCTGCGGTAGCCGTTAACTCCGGTACGTCCGGTCTGCACCTTGGTCTGTTGGCTGCGGGCATCGGCCCCGGCGACGAAGTTATTGTGCCGTCGTTCACTTTCGCTGCCACGGCCAACTCCGTGGCTTTGACAGGCGCGACTCCTGTCTTCGCTGACGTGGACCTGGACCACTACACCCTTGATCCTGCGTCCGTCGAATCTAAAATCACGGACCGCACGGCCGCCATCATGCCCGTTCACCTTTACGGACACCCCTTCGACGTGGACGGTATCGGCGCTGTCGCTTCCAAGCACGGCGTGAAGGTCTTCGAAGACGCAGCCCAAGCGCACGGCGCGGCGGTCAACGGCCGAAAAGTGGGTACTTTCGGCGACTTCGCCATGTTCAGCCTGTACCCCACCAAGAACATGACCTCCGGCGAAGGTGGCATGGTCAGCACCGGCCTGTCCGACGTCGAGCGTCGCCTCCGCTTGCTTCGTAACCAAGGCATGGAGCGCCAATACGAGAACGAGCTTGTTGGCTTCAACGCCCGCATGACCAACATCCACGCTGCAATTGGCCGCGTGCAGTTGACCAAAATCAATGCCTGGACCAAGACCCGTCAGGAGAATGCGGCCTTCTTCGACGCCAACATCGAGGGTGTTGTCACTCCCAAGGTGTCTGAGGGCTACGAGCACGTGTACCACCAGTACACCATCCGCATTGCTGAGGACCGTGACGGTTTCGCGAAGGCACTGCGTGAGGAATACAACGTGGGCTGTGGCGTGTACTACCCCATCCCCAACCACCGCCTCGCTCCTTTCCAGACCTCGGATGACCTGCCCGTCACGGAGGAAGCCGCGGCCAGCGTATTGTCACTCCCGGTACACCCGTCGCTGAGCCAGGGCGACCTTGACCGCATCGTTTCCGCGGTCAACGCCATTGCGAAGGCAGGAAGCTAGTGGCTAATTTGCGTGCAGGCCTCATCGGACTGGGGATGATGGGCCGCCACCACGCCCGCGTTATCCGCGAGCTTGACGGCGTCGACCTCGTTGCCGTCGCTGACTCCTTCGGGGATCCTCACAACGTTGCCGATGGACTGACCGTCTTTAACTCGGTCGAAGAACTGATCGCGCAGGGCATAGATATGGCCGTGGCGGCCGTGCCGACCATCCTGCACGAGGAAGTAGCGCTGCAGCTCGCTGAGGCAGGTGTGCACTGCCTCGTCGAGAAACCGATCGCCAACGATTCCGAGTCTGGCAGGCGTATCGCCGAAGCCTTTGAATCCAGGGGTCTCATCGGTGCCGTCGGGCACATCGAACGGTTCAACCCTTCCCTGCAGAGCCTTCGGGACCGGCTGGAGAATGGCGACTTGGGCGAGGTCTACCAGATAAGCACGAGGCGGCAGGGCCCGTTCCCCGCGCGCATTGCCGACGTAGGGGTGGTCAAGGATCTGGCAACCCATGACATTGATCTCACTGCGTGGCTGGCCCAGAGCAACTTCATCAATGTAGTTGCCCACACCACCTCCCGCAGCGGCCGCGAGCACGAAGACATGGTCACCGCGATCGGCCATCTCAAGAGCGGTGTAGTGACGAACCACATTGTCAATTGGCTCTCGCCTATGAAGGAAAGAACTACGGTGGTTCTCGGTGAACGTGGAGCGTTCATTGCGGACACCATTTCCGCTGACCTCACATTCGTCGAGAACGGAACGTTCCAGACCGACTGGGATTCAGTCGCGGCATTCCGTGGAGTTTCCGAGGGTTCCTCGACGCGATTCGCCTTGGCGAAGCGTGAGCCCCTCAAGATGGAACACGAGGCCTTCCGTGATGCCGTCCTCGGCAAGTCGCTTAACATCGTCACTATGGCAGAGGGACTGGAGACCCTGAGGGTCGCCGAGGCCGTATTGGATTCGGCAAAATCGGGCTCAGTCATTATGCTCTAAGCTGGCAGTTTCAAGTAGTGAACCGAAGGGAGGCTGGCCGTGGGCCAGTCTCCCTTTGCCCTTTGCCGATGCGCCCCGTCCCTGCCGGGCGTCACCCCGGATACGGGGAACCCGTGCCAAGTCGGGTAGCCTTGACCAGTAGACGTGGGCATCTCTGTGCCCGCACGCCAATACACAGGAGAGTTTGTGAACGCTGATCTCGTCGTCGTCGGCTCGGGTTTCTTTGGCCTGACCATTGCAGAACGCGCCGCTACCGAGTTGGGGCTGAAGGTTGCGGTGCTCGATCGCCGCCACCATATTGGTGGAAACGCCTACAGCGAAAATGAGGCGAAGACCGGAATTGAAGTACACCGCTACGGCGCCCACCTCTTCCACACCTCCAATGAACGTGTGTGGGAATACGTGAATAGGTTTACCAAGTTCACGAACTACCAGCACAAGGTTTACACCAGCCACAAGGGTGAGGTGTACCCCATGCCCATTAACCTGGGCACCATCAACCAGTTCTTCCGCTCGGCCATGAGCCCCACGGAAGCAAAGGCTCTCATTGCCGAGCAGGCTGGCGAGCTGGCGGGTACCGATCCCCAGAACCTCAATGACAAGGGCATCCAGCTTATTGGCCGTCCCCTGTACGAAGCCTTCATTAAGCACTACACGGGAAAGCAGTGGCAGACGGACCCGAAGGACCTGCCGGCTGAGATCATCTCGCGGCTTCCCGTGCGTTACAACTATGACAACCGGTACTTCAACGACGCCTATGAGGGTCTCCCGGTAGACGGCTACACCGCCTGGATCGAACGCATGGCGGATCACCCAAATATTGAGGTGGTCCTGAACACGGACTTCTTCGACGACGGCGAATATGGCCGGTCCTCAGTCATCGGTCAGGTGCCGGTTATCTACACGGGGCCGGTTGACCGCTATTTCGACTACGCCGAAGGCGATCTTTCGTGGCGCACCATCGATCTCGAAGAGGAAGTCCTGCCGATTGAGGACTTCCAAGGTTGCGCGGTCATGAACTACCCGGACGCTGATGCCGCATTCACGCGTATCCACGAGTTCCGCCACTTCCACCCCGAGCGCGACTACACCAAAGACGCCACGGTGATCATGCGGGAGTTCTCCCGCTTTGCCGAAAAGGGCGACGAACCGTACTACCCCGTCAATACTTCTGATGACCGTCAGAAGCTGCTGGCCTACCGCGATCTTGCCAAAGACGAGAAGTCGGTCCTCTTTGGCGGCCGGCTGGGAACTTACAAATACCTCGATATGCACATGGCCATCGGATCGGCTTTGTCCATGTACGACAACAAGATCAAGCCGCACTTCACCGGCGGCGCCAAGCTTGAAAGCGGGGGAGTGGACGCATGACCGCTACAACAAACGAAAGCCAGGAGATCGCCATGACGGCTGCTACCCCGGCATCCACGCAACAAAACCTGCGGATTGTCCAGCGCGTGATTTTTCCCGCCAACCGCGACCTCGACACACTGCCGCTGTACGTGGATCCCGACACCAACAAGGTCCAAAGGAGCGGCGGGAGCGCCGATGTGCAAGCAATCGGCATGGCACGTAAACTCCACCCGGAAGACATCCTGGGGCGCGGCTCCGTCCAGGTTCGCCGTGGTGAGCGCCTGTCGTTCGGTTCCTACTTCAACGCATTCCCTGCCAGCTACTGGCGTAAGTGGACTATCGCTACGAAGACCGTCCTCCACATTGAAACCGAGGGCGAAGGCACGGTTATCGTGTACCGTTCCAACGCCCGGGGCGCTGCCCAGCGTGTGGACTCGATCCTTATAGAGGGAGCGTCCAGCAACGATTTCGAGTTGTCGCTAGCTCCCTTCGGTGATGGCGGCTGGTACTGGTTTGACCTTATTGCCGGCGGCGACGGCATGACGCTGAAGAGCGCGCACTGGGCCGTTCCCGACGAGGGCCGCCCGCAGGGCAAGGTCACTTTGGGTGTCACTACGTTCAACCGCGCCGACTACTGCCTTGAGACCATCAAAGCCATTGATGCGGACGCAGGTCTCCGTGAGATCCTTGCCGAGCTCATCATCGTGGACCAAGGCAACAAGAAGGTTGCCGATGAGGCAGGCTTTGACTCCGTGGCAGAGTCCATGGGCGAGCAGCTGCGCGTGATCAATCAGGGCAACCTGGGCGGTTCCGGTGGGTTCGCCCGCAACATGTACGAGATGCTTGTGTCCGACAAGAGCGATTACGTCATGCTTCTGGACGACGACATTGAGCTCGAGACAGAGGGTGTCATGCGCGCTGTTGCGTTCGCTGACCTCTGCCGCAAGCCCACCATCGTGGGCGGCCACATGTTTGACATGTACAACAAGTCGGTTCTCCACGCCTACTCGGAGGTAGTGAACTTCTACCGCTTCCTCTGGGGCCCGGTGGAAGGACTCGGCAACCACGACTTCTCTGCAGCCGGACTCCGGTCTACCCCGCAGCTTCACCGGCGTTGGGACGCGGACTACAACGGTTGGTGGATGTGCCTTATCCCCAAGACCGTGGTGGAGACCATTGGGCTTTCGCTTCCCGTCTTCATCAAGTGGGACGATGCGGAGTATTCGCTCCGCGCCCGCGCGGCAGGATTCCCTACCGTCACGCTCCCGGGTGCCGCAGTCTGGCACGTCTCCTGGGCCGACAAAGACGATTCTGTGGACTGGCAGGCGTACTATCACGAACGCAACAGGCTCATTGCCACGCTGCTGCACTCGCCGTTCCCCAAGGGCGGACGTATCCTGCGCGAAAGCCTGAACGCGGACGTCAAGCACTTGGTATCCATGCAGTACTATCCGGAGCAGGCGCGCATCATGGCTCTTCGCGATGTCTTGGCGGGCCCGGGCAATCTTCACGATCAACTTCCCACCATGATGCCCAAGCTCCGCGCCATGCGTGATGAGTTCCAGGATTCCCAGATCAAGACCGATCCGTCTGCCTTCCCGGAAGTTTTCCGTAAGCGGCCCCCGAAGAAGCCTCAATCCTACAAGCAGCCGGGTGCACTCGGACTGCTTCCTTGGGCAGTGAAAACCGTCCTCAAGCAGACGGTGGCTCCGGTCCGCGATTCTGCCAAAGTCAATCCTGAAGCGCACGTTGCGCACCAGGATGGCAAGTGGTGGAGCCTGGCACACCTGGACAGCGCCGTGGTTTCCAATGCCGATGGTACGGGTGCCTCATGGCACCTGCGTGATCCTCAGCTGGCACGTCAGCTGGTGGTTGAGTCGGCCAAGCTTCACGCACAGTTGTTCTCGAACTGGGGGACCCTGAGGACCCAGTACCGCGAAGCCCTGCCGGAGATCACGTCCATGGAATCCTGGCGGAAGACTTTTGAAGCTTCGGAGCCCACCAAGTAGCGATGTCGAACTCCACTGATACATATGCCGTTCCCGGAGTAGGCGCCGGGCTTCTTGACGTCTACCGTCGCAGGTATCTGCTCAAGCTGATCGTGCGTAAGGAACTCCGGGTCCGCTACCGTGGCTCGGTGCTGGGTTTGGCGTGGTCGTACGTCAAGCCGTTGGTTCAGTACGTGGTGCTGTTCTTCGCCTTGGGCATCGTATTGCGTGTGGGGGACCAAATTCCCAACTACGCGCTGTACATGTTCTCCGGCGTTATTGTCATCAACTTCTTCTCTGAAGCGTTCTCGAATGCCACACGGTCGATCGTCTCCAACGCGGCGTTGGTTAAAAAGATCTACTTGCCGCGCGAGCTTTTTCCCGTGGCCTCGGTGTGGGTTGCGGCCGTACATTTTCTGCCTCAACTGATCGTCTTGCTGGCAGCAGCATTGCTCAGCGGTTGGCATCCTGATATTTCGCAGCTTTTCGGAGCGTTGCTTGGGTTCGTCATCGTCGCGGTCACGGCCACAGGGTTGGGGCTGCTGGCCGGTGCCATCAATGTGTTCTTCCGGGACGCCGAGAACATCGTGGACATGCTCATGATGATCGTGACCTGGACATCCCCGGTACTCTACGACTGGACCATGATCCGGCGCCTGGCCGCACCTTGGGTGCTGACCATTTACCAACTCAATCCCATCACGGTTGCTGTGGAGCTGTTCCACTGGGCCTTCTGGTACCCGACAGTCAACCAGCCTGTCGAGTTGCCACCACACCTGCTGATTACCGGCTTCATTGGTCTTGGCATGGCTGCATTGTTCCTAGTTATAGGCCAGATCGTCTTCCGACGCCTCGAAGGCCATTTTGCGCAGGAGGTTTAGTTGGGCGCCGCAGTAATCGTCAAGGGGCTGAAGAAAACCTTCAACCTCCGCCATTCGCATTCCCTGAAGGAAACACTTGTGTGGCTCGTCAAGGGACGCAAGGGTGAGCTGACTAAGAAGTTTGATGCCCTGCATGATGTGAGCTTCGAAATCCAGCCGGGAGAGACGGTGGCTTTGCTGGGCTTCAATGGCTCCGGCAAGTCGACCCTGTTGAAGCTCATCTCCGGTGTGATCCTGCCGGATCAAGGGACCGTCCGTACCAAGGGGCGTGTGGCAGGCCTGATTGAAGTTGGCGCAGGTTTCCACCCGGATCTTTCCGGCCGGGAAAATGTGTACCTCAACGCTGCCATCCTTGGAATGTCCGAGCAGGAAATCCAGGACAAGTTCGATGACATTGTGGCTTTCTCGGAGATCGAGCAGTTCATCGACACTGAAGTGAAGTTCTACTCCTCGGGTATGTTCCTTCGCCTCGCCTTCGCCGTTGCGGTCCATACACAGCCGGACATTTTCCTGGTGGATGAGATCCTGGCGGTGGGCGACGAACCTTTCCAGCGGAAGTGTTTGGCCAAGATCAAGCAGCTTTCCGATGAGGGGAGAACCTTGGTGGTGGTAAGCCATGACCTGGACATGATCGCGCGTATCTGTGACCGCGGAGTCGTACTGTCCTCGGGGACAGTGCAGTTCGAGGGCCCTGCTGACCAGGCTGTGGCCTGGCTCCGGGAACGCAACTAACCGGCATCAATTGCAAGAGTCGTCTGTCAACGGATGGCTAGTAGAAGCATCTAAGAAAGGCGATCGTAGGGATGGGTATCGGCCCGCTGCTGTTGTGTGTACTCCTGATCGTTGTGTTGTGGTGGGGGCCAGGCTGGCTCCTGGGCGAGGCCTTGGGCGTGCGTCGGATTCTGCTGCCTGTGGTGGCACCGTTGCTGGGAATGGGCGTTCTAACCGTTATTGGCGTCATGGGCAATGCCTTGGGCTTGAGCTGGCAGTTGCTCCCAGTCATGTTGATTCTGGTGCTTTTGTCCGCAGTTCTTTTCGTCGCGCGGCTGGCTCTCCAACGTCGTTTCCCGGATAAGTTCGATAACCCGCCCGCAAAGAGCATTTTTGGGAAGCACCATTTCAAGGGGACCTGGTGGGTCGTCGGCGCTGGCCTGGTGGCAGGCGGCGCCGTCGCCGCGGTGTCGTGGACTGTTGGTACTGAGGGTCTTCTGGGGATAAACCAGGACTGGGACATCCCATGGCACGCCAACATGATCCGGTTGATCTCAGTCAATCACGAGTGGGATCCCAGCATCGCAGGCAACTTTGCCTACTACGACACCAATATTGCCGAAGCCCCGATCCGGAGTTACCCGATCGCCTTCCACGCCGTGCTCTCGCTTTTCTGGCCGATGAGCGGCGTCAGCATCCCCGTGTTCCTGAACGCCTTTGTCCTGGTGATGATGGGCGTTCAGTTGCCCTTGAGCACCATGGCGCTGACCATGGTGGTTACCCGCCGCCCCATTGCAGTGGCAGCCGCGGGTGCCGTGTCGGGCTGGTTCACCGTGTACCCCTACGACTTGCTGTGGCGTGGTCCGCTGATACCCTTCTTTGCCGGGATGCTGCTGGTGGGTCCTTTTGTATACCTTGCTGTCAAAGGTGCAGTGGACCGCCGGAAATTCTGGATTCCAGGAATCGCCTTCGGAGCAGTGGGCCTGATCGCCGTTCACCCCTCCTTGGCCTTCGTGGTCTTGCCGGTCCTGGTTTTCTGGATGCTCTCGGCGCTGGTACGCCGTAAGGGGAGAATTCTGGGAATTACCGTCTACCTGGCCGTATCGGGTGTGCTGGCCGTCCTCTTGGGACTGCCCATCATTACCCAGATGTTGAAGGAATCCGAGCGGGTTTCCAAGCAGGTCTGGGCAGCCGACACGGACCGCAACGGCGCCATTCAGAATGTTATTTTCCTGAATCACGGTTCCATGGCCATGCCGATCCTGACAGCCATGGTGGCATTGGGCTGCATTGCATTGGTCTTCCGGATCCGCATGTGGTGGTATTTCGGACCCGTCCTCGCGTTCGCCTTCCTGTCGGTTTACACCATGGGTACGGACAACCCCCGCTTCATGTCGTTGACGGCGCCTTTCTATGATGACCAGTGGCGGATCTTCGGCATCCTCGTCATGCTCCTCATACCGCTGGCGGGCCTGGGTGTTGCCCAGGCAGCAGAGGCAGTTGTCTGGCTCGTTGGCAGGGTTCGCGCTTCCCGCTCCACCAACCGGGAGGTGGGCTCGTCGAGCAGGGGCAGCACCGTGTTGACAGCTGCCGTGGCCGCCGCTGTGCTCCTGGTGAGCGGCATTGCGGCCATCCCGTACTTCAAGCAAAACGCGGAGCGAATCAACATCAACACCAAGGTGGACGGTGCAACGCTCAGCAAATCCGAGGTGGATCTGCTCAGCACCATGGACCGTTATGTTCCGCAGGACGCCACCGTGCTGAACGATTCCTGCGATGGTTCCGTGTGGATGTATGCGCTAGGGAACCGAATGCCCATGATCCGGCACTTCGAGATCCTTCCCACAAACCGGCAGCTGCTGGTCCTTCAGAAGCTGGGTGACCTCGCCTCCGACGACGCCGCCCGTGCCGCTGCTTCCGAGCTTGGCATCGAATGGGTGTACATCGCCGACGGGCGGATCCGCGCGTGGGATGAGCCCAAGCCGGGCCTGACCCAGCCGGATTCCATCCCTTACCTTAAGCTCGTGGTGCGTGAAGGGAACGCGGCTCTGTACAAGATCGACTGGAGCCAGCTGCCTGGCGGCAAGCAAGCGTTCGACGCCGCTTCCAAGGACCGCCTTCAGCTCGACGGTGTTTCCGGAATCCTTGAGAACACCAAGCCTGATGGCATAGCCCCGCTAGGAAGGATCTGCTGATCATGAAGGCTTTCATCGGAAAGTTCATGGCCTCGAGCCTGTTCAAGTTCCTTGTGGTGGGTGGCTTGAGCTTCCTGGTTGACCTCGGCCTGTTGGCCCTTTGTTTCCAGGTCTTCGGCTGGCCCCTGTGGCTTGCGACGGGTGCCGGATTCTGGGGCAGCTTCTTCTTCAACTACTTCCTGCAGCGCCATTTCGCCTTCAACGGCGGAGGCACTGCACTGGGTGGCGTTCTCAGGTACTCGGTGCTTCTGGCATTCAACACTGTGGCCGTCATGGGGATTGTGGAGCTCTTCCAGTTCCTGGGGGCCGGATATGTGGTGGGTAAAGTAGTTGCGACGATTGTCACCATGGGGTGGAACTACTTCATCTACAAGCACTGGATCTTCCCGCAGCAAAAGCAAGTGAAGAACGCCACTGAACCTGTAAATGGCCAGCCTGACTCCGGCTTGCCGGCCCAAAACCTCACACCTAACAGCAGCGAAGGATAATCGATGTATCGAGGCGTTCGAATTGCCGCGGTAGTACCGGCCTATAAAGAAGAAAACCACATCGCACGGGTCATTGAAACGATGCCCGACTTTGTTGATGACATTGTCATTGTTGATGACTGCAGCCCGGACGACACCTCTGGTGCTGCCCGCCGGGCCGACGACGGCCGGGTCACCTTGATCCGCCACGAGGTCAACCAAGGCGTGGGTGGCGCTGTCCTGACAGCCCACAAGGCTGCAATGGAACTGGGCTCCGACATCAACGTCGTCATGGCCGGCGACGCACAGATGGATCCTGAATACCTTCCGCAGCTGCTGGACCCTGTGGTTGACGGCTACGGTTTCGCCAAGGCCAACAGGTTCTTCTCCGGCGAATCGTTCGCAGGCATGCCCGGTTACCGCATCTTCGGCAACATCGTGTTGTCCTTCATGACCAAGCTGGCTTCGGGCTACTGGCACATCTTTGATCCCCAGAATGGCTACACCGCCATCCGGACCGAGGTGCTACGCCGTCTGCCCATGAACAAGGTAGCGGCCCGATACAGCTTCGAGAATGACCTCCTCATCCACCTGAACATCCTGGATGTTCCGATTGTGGACGTTCCCATTCCGGCCGTGTACGGCAATGAGGTGTCCAGCATCAAGCTCCGGAAGGTCATCCCTGAACTGCTGGCGATGCTCTTCGGTGGTTTCTGGCGCCGGGTGTGGTGGAAGTATATGGTGTGGTCCTTCTCCGCCGTGGCCCTCCTGCTCATTGCCGGAATCGCACTGATCGTCATGGGCCTGGTGGCCGGAATCTGGGTTCTGGCAGCCAGCGTGGGTTCACCCACGGCGGGGTCGGTGATGCTTGCTGTGGTGCCGTTTGTACTGGGTGTGCAGATGCTGTTGGTCTCACTGCAACTGGACATTCAAGCCAGTCCCAACAGGCCTTCCATGCATCCCATGAAGGAACGTACCTAGAAGGCCGGATTCAAGAAGACAAGGGGAAAGCCCGGACGCATCAAGCGTCCGGGCTCTCCCTTTGTGCAACCCATTCAGCTAGGGGAGGGAGGTGAATCCTCCCCAGCCCCAACCCACCTGGCTGCGGGACAGCCAGCCGGAGTTTCCGTTGCCCGGGTAGAGGAAGAGGTTGCCACCCGAGTCCCGGGCGAGGACATCGTTCTTGCCGTCGCCGTTGAAGTCACCCGGGCCCAGGATGGCGGTCATTCCGCTCCAACCACTTCCCACTTGGGCCCTGCTGAGCCACCCACCGGTTCCATTGCCGGGGTACAGCCAGAGGATGCCTGAGGTGTCGCGGGCAAGAACATCGGATTTCCCGTCACCATTGAAGTCACCGGTGCTGAGGATGGCATTCATGGCATTCCACCCGGCGCCCACCTGCACGCTTGATGCGAAGCCGCCGGTGCCGTTGCCACGGTAGAGCCACAAGGTGCCGGCGGAGTCCCGGGCCAGGACGTCGGCTTTTCCGTCACCGTTGAAGTCGCCCGGAGCGAGGATGAGCGTCATGCCCTGCCACGCCGTTCCTGCCTGGACCCTGGTCTGCAATCCGCCGTTGCCGTTGCCCGGATAGAGCCACAGGACCCCGCTGGTGTCGCGTGCCAGGATGTCGCTGCGACCGTCACCGTTGAAGTCCTTGGCGGGGATGATCGCATTCAGCGAGTTCCATCCGGTCCCCAGGGATCGCTGGGTCAGCCATCCGCCGGTTCCATTGCCCGGGTACAGCCACAAGGTGCCGCTGTTGTCCCGTGCCACCACATCGTTCTTGGCGTCTCCTGTGTAGTCCTTCCAGGTGTTGGCCGGAGGTGCAGCCACTGTGTAGTTCTGCGTCACGATTGCGGAACTGTTGTTGGAGGTGTCAACGGCGAAATACTTCAGCGTCATGGCTGCCGAGAGGGTGATCGGTGCCGTGTACTTGTTGCCGGCCGTAGCCGTGGGATTTGCACCGTTGGTGGTGAAGTAGATACTGGAGCCCGGCTCGTTGGATGCCAGCGTGATTAGTTGATTCACAGGGTAGCTGCCACCTGGTGGGGTTGCAGTGACCACTGGAGGTGTGGTGTCCAGCACCGTGTAGGCGCGGGTTACCACTGCCGAGGCGTTGCCGAAAGCATCCACAGCCACTGCCTTGACCGTGGTGTTCGCGGTCAGGGCGAACGCGGCGGTGTAGGCCTTGGTGGGGCCGGTAGCGGATGTTGCCGGCGTGGTGCCGTCGGTGGTGTAGAAGATGCTCCCGGCCTCACTTGATGACATGGTGACCTGCTGCCCGGAAGCATAGCCGCCGGCTGCGGGGGACACCGTGAGGGTGGGGGCCACGTTGTCCACGACGTAGCTTTGGCTGGTCACGGAGGAGGTGTTTCCTGCTGTGTCCCGGGCAAAGTATTTCAGTGTCATTGACGTCAACGGGATCGGCCCGGCATAGACGGGGCTGGCCGTTGTGGGAGGTGAACCGTCGGTTGTGACGAACACGGTGGCCGCTTCATTGACCGAAAGGGCAACGGTCTTGTTGGGCCCGTAGGTTCCGCCGACGGGATCAGCAGTAACCACCGGCGCGGTGGTGTCGGGAGCGAATACCGTCACATTCCGCGAGGCCGTGGCCGTGTTTCCTGCATTGTCCCTGGCCTCCACGGTGAAGGCTGCGGGACCACTGGGAACGTCCGTGTACACCTTGGGAGAGGTGCATTCAGTAAAGGCGTTGGAGCCAAGCTTGCACCTGAAACCGGCTATATCCGGTGACGACGAGGCGAAAGTGAAGGAAGGCGAGATGCCTACCGTTGCGCCCTCCGCCGGATTGCTGATGGCAACCTGCGGAGCCGTCAAGTCAGCCGTGACCGTCACCGTAGCCACGGGGCTGATGTTGCCTGCCATGTCCGTGGCCCTCACTCCGAGGACGTGCTGTCCCGCCGTCGTGAGGTTATAAACGTAGCCGTTGCTGCAGGCCGTGAACGTGGTGGTGGAATCGACCGAGCAGCTCAGCGTGGAGTCGGGATCGGAGGTTACCCCCAGGACTGGCTTCCCGTTGACTGTTGACCCGGCAAGCGGTGCGGTGATCACGGGTGCCGCAGGTGCCGTCAGATCAACGGTGAAGGAGCGCGATACCGGGAGGCCTGACGGTGCTGCCCGGACCGAGAACGTGTAGGCGCCGTTGGCCAACGCTGCGGCTGGCGTGAAGGTACCGCCAGTGCAGACCTGCCACACCGGCGTCGCGGTGCTCAGTTGCAGGCTGCACTCCAGTGCTCCGCCCGCCGGGGTGGACGTGACAGTGAAGGTGGGGGTTGAATCATTGGTGAATGCCGGGTTTGCGGCCTGGGTTCCGTTGGCCGCCGTCGGACCACTGATGATGGAGGGGACCACGCCTCCCAAGGTCAGCAACCTGCCGCGTTCAGTGGGCTTGGCCGGATCCAACTGCCCCGGATCCTCCATGACCAGTACCTTGCCGTTCCGCATGGACAGGCCACCGATCTTGCTGAAACCAAGAGCCCACTGGTTGTCCACAGTGTCCGTGCTCAGGTCAATGCGGGAGATGGTGTCCTTACCGGCGTCGGCCGTTGTGGTTCCGCCGCCGGTACCGGTGTAGAGAACCAGGGGTGACTGCCAGTCGTAGTAGAGAGCCGTCGGCTTGCCGACGTTGTAAAGCGGCACCGGCACGAAGTTGGTCAGCACGCCGTCGTCGGGAGCGGTGAAGACCGTCAGGCCTGACGTCTCAGCCACGTAGACCACCACGTTGCCGGAGCTGTTCCGGTGCGTGGCGGCCAGGCTCAGGGACTTCGTGTTCACCGAGGCGATCGATTCAATGCTGGGGTGGAGGGCTGTGGGGTCCACGATCTTGATGATGGAGCGCGCGTTCGCAAACGACAGGTAGATGTTCCCGTCCGGACCGTCGCTTACTGCATTGGGCCGAAGATCGCTGTCAAAAATGGTCAACGAACCGTCGTAGTCGAAGGCCGACTCATCAGGATTCCAGCGTGCGCGCACAACATCGGAACTTCCGACGGCAGCATCCGGAATGAATGCGATTTCGTCACCACTGCCGGCAGAGGCGGGTGACGGATCGATCATGGCGGGTGTGCCGGCCAGTGCGGGGCCGTCACCGTGTCCCGGGAGTGTTCCCCCGAGACAGGTGCCCGTCTCGATGACTCCCGTGGTTGCTCCGCTGGTTTCGGTGACACGGCAGAAACCCGCGCGGGCATCCGATACCCACAGTCGACCATCAGGGTCCTGGACGGTTCCGGATGCCTTGGTCAGGCCCGTGGTCACTGTTTGGCGCGCTTGATCGGCGAAGGCCGGCCCTGCGGTGAGTACACCGGTCAGAGCCGCCATGGCCAGGCTGGCGGTGGCAAGAACCGCTGTGACCTTGTGGCGTTGCCGCCCGTCACCCGCTAAATAGCGGACGGTTTTTCGGGCGGTTGGTTGAGAGGTTCTTGAGCGACCGGCGAAGGCAAGACATGCCAAACCAAGCTGAAGAACACTGCGATTGCGCGTGTCCACCGAGGGATCCCCACTTCATTCGGATGCTCCCCAGCTCCGCATGCATTGGTTATTCGCCCCACGCCGTTTCCGGCTGCGTCTTAGTACATCTTCCACCAATTTTCCCATTTGTCACTAGGGGATCTCATAAAAACCGCCCGAAAGGCTATTTTGACGAGGCCAATGCTTGACCGTTGTGTGCTCGCCCCGCACGATGGTGGTGGAGGTTCGAATGCGCAAATCGTGGGCAATGGCAGTACCGCTGGTGATGCTTTTGGTCGGGTGCACAGCACCTTCTCCGCAGCCCACAACAGGAGGCCCCACCCCGCAACCTGGCGTGAGCAACACAGCGCCAGCCAGCCGGCCGCCGTCGGACATCGCGTCCCAACCGGCGCAACCGGGTGAGCCGGCAGTGCCCACTCAGGGCCCGGCTGCGGACCGGGAGCTGCCCGGTGCTGACGAACCCGGCCGGTACGCCTACCGCTGCACCAGCCTCGATGCATCACCGGAAGTGCAGCTGTCCAGCCTGGCCGAAGTATGGGCCGCCACCAACTACACCCGCATGGCCTCCTGTGAGGTCAGCTTCCAGGGCGAACAGCCTTTCGAATCGACTCCTGCCGAACAGCAGGCGATTGCGACGGCGGCACCCGACGCCGCTTCTCCGGAGGAAGACCTCGCGGTGATGCTGGACGTCATGCGACTCTGCACCAGGATCAGCGATGAAACCGGACCTGGAGGCTTCAAGGACGCCGGGCGTGAAACCTTGACTGCTGCGGCGGCCTTCTGTCCCGAGGCGCCACAGGCCAAGATCATTGCTGAATGGGCGGACGGCACCAGGACTGGTGCCGCGCAGTAGCGATTCCGTCCCTGCGGCGGGTTCCATGGCGGTCATCCGGCGCCTGAAAAAGAAATGTAGTGACAAATTCAGGATTTAGGGGAAGATGTACTAAGACGCAGCCGGAAACGGCTTGGGGCGAATAACCAATGCATGCGGAGCTGGGGAGCATCCGAATGAAGTGGGGATCCCTCGGTGAACATGCGCAGGCGCAGTGTTCTTCAACTCGGTGTGGCATCTATTGCCTTGGCCGGCTGTTCAGGAACCAAAACATATACGTCCCAAATCTCGGCTTTGCAGATGGCCCCTGTTGTCGATACAGACAACAAAGTGGCTGTTGAGAAGCCTGAGCCCAAAATTCGGTACCAATTCACGTGCACCGCTGCCGACGGCAGCTTGATCGGCAAGTTCTCCAGCCTTGACGAGGTATGGGCGTCAACGCGCTACATGCACATTGCCGACTGCCAAGTGGCCTACGTGGGCCCTGGACCGCTGGTCTTGACTCCCGAAGAGGCTGCTGCCGTCAACGCCGCAGTCGCAGCGGGCGCTCCTCCCGGACAGGCCGACGAGCTGTGCCTCCGGATCGTGAGGGCATGCACGCGCACAGATCACAGAACGCTTGCTGCTTCCTTGGCTGCCTACGGAGTTCCCGTGGTGAAAGGGGCCCTGACCCTGGCGCCTTTGGCCCCGCAAGCCGCGCTTTTCACGCGCTGGCTAAAGACATCTTCGCCCCAGTGAACGCCCGTCCACTAAACGGTCTTTTATCCACACATCCTTGCGGGTCCACATGGTGTAATGAAGATGGTCCCGCGTCTTGGTATTTCAACGTTTTCGGGAAGCTGACTTTGCTGGAGCAAAGGACGATCACCCGTTGCGCACAATCGAGGAGTGATCTCTAATGGCGTTTCGAATTGGAACGGCAAGCGCTGATATAACGCCGTCGCTAAGCACCAATCCGTATATGGCCGGATACGGTTCCACGGACGGTGGACGCGAGGCCACCAGCAGTTCACCGTTCGAACCCCTGTACGCCCGGGCCATTGTGATTTGGGAAGATGCCAACCCCCACATCATCATCAGCCTGGATGTCCTGGCGTTGCCGCGGGCCATGCACCAACGGATCCGGGACCGGATCATAGCTCTGGCCGGATGGTCCAGCAGCGACATCCTGATCCAGGCAACACACACCCACAATGGACCCGCTTTGATCGATACTTTGCACCCGTTCATGGCCTATGGACTGGCTGATCTGGGGCTGGTTCGCTCCTACAGCGCCGACCTGGAAGACACCATCGTGGATCTGGCCCAGTCCGCTCTGGATGCGGACGAAACCGCGGTGACGTTCGACTACAAAGTCTCCAGCCAGAACTTCGCGGCTAACAGGGTGGGTCTTCCGTACACGGAGACCGCAGTACCCATCCTGGTGGCGCGGCGGTCAAACGGTACGCCCGCCGCGGTGATTTTCAGTTACGGTTGCCACCCCATCAGTGCAGGCCTGCGGACGCTGTTCGACGGCGATTTCGCGGCCGGCGCCTGCAATTACATCGAGAATCGCAACGCTGATTGCTTTGCGATGTTTATCCAAGGGCCCGCCGGTGACCAAGACCCCGGAGGTGTCAGGAGCTGGGAACTCCGCGACCAGCACGGCGATGCCCTGGGAGCCACCGTCAATAACAACATGCAGTCCGCAGGCCGTGCGCTCAGCGGTCCGTTGGTGACCCGTTACCAGGAAGTCCAGCTTCCGCTGGACATCACTCCGACAGCAGGAAACCTGGCCTCGGTGCGCGCTGCCTACGTTGCCCGGCTGGCGAACCCCAGCGGCCAACCGCAGTGGTACCAGCGGCACGCCCAGGTGATGATCGGGCGCATTGACAGTAACACTGTGGCCACGTCCGTTCCGTCACCGTTCCAAGTGTGGAAGTTCAACGGCAGCCCGCAGTTGAAGATCGCCATGATCGGTGGAGAATTGGTCAGCGGCTATGCTGCCTACTTCAGGAATCTCAATGGAGGCACCAATGGAATTATTGTCGGTGGCTATGCAAATGAATCCTGCTGCTACATTCCCAGCAACGAATTTTTTGGGGCTTCCATGCCTCTGGGCAGTTACGAGGGTGGTTGGGAACCTGACTTCCCCGGAATTGCCGGCGGCTCAATGACGGTCTACGGCCACATTGCGCATTTTAAGGCGGGGAGCAATGGTGTGGAAACCACTCTGATCAATGCCATGAATTCATTGCTGGCGTAATTCCCGTACAACAAAAGGGTCAGCCAACTCCCGTTGGCTGACCCTTTTGTTGTACTTCCAAACGTTCTTCCTATGGAGCGGCAGGAGCCAGGATGGTGAGCCCGTTCCAGCCTGAGCCGATCCGGGTTGCCGTTCCCCATGTCTTGTTCGCCCCGATAGGGTAGTACCTGAGCTCGCCGATGGTGGTCCGGGCAATGATGCCGGTGGAGCCTGCTCCGTCGAATCCGCGGACTGCGTTGAAGCTGGAAATGATATTCCAGCCTGTGCCTTCCAAGGTCGCAGCGCCGGCCAGGAAATTGCCGGTGCCGTTGGAGCGGTACAACTTCAAGTCGCCGGTGCTGGTTTTGGCCAGCAGGTCAGGATTGGAATCCTTGTCGAAGTCCATCTGGACAATGTCCATCCCAGTCCAGCCAGTACCGATGGATACCCCGTTGGAGACTGTCTTTCCCGATGGGTTGTTAAAGTAGTAGATCCGGCCCGTCGAATCGTAGCCCACGATCCCCGGGTGGGCATCGGCTTTCTTCCATGTACCTACAGTCAGTGTCCAGCCCTTCCAGTTGCTGCCCAGGGAGAAGGGTGTGCCAAAGCCCTTGCCGTTCTTGCCGGGGTACACGTTTAGCCGGCCATCGGACCATTGGGCCACGATGTCCAGATTCCCATCCCCGTTCCAATCGGTCACGAATCCTGCCGAGAGTCCGCCCCAGCCGGTTCCCACCAAGTCCTGGGGCAACAGGGCGGTGGTGCCGGTGCCCGGGTAGCGGTACAGGTTGGCATCGGGTCGGACCGCCAGAAGGTCTTCCGAATCGATGCCGAGGGTCGAATCGACATCCAAGGCGGCCCCACTGATGAGGGAAGCGTCGTTCCACCCCAAACCAACAAGACTGCGGTCGCCCCAGTTTCCTGAGTACGCGGGGTAGTAGTACAGGTCCCCATTGGCGGCCCGGGCGTGCAATCCCTGGGAGTCAGCTCCTGAAAAGTTCGTCGAAGAACTCACCGCAGTCATTCCACCCCAGCCTGACCCGATCACAGAAGCGGGTTCGCCAAGGAAGCTTCCGACGCCGTTGGATCTATACATCCTGAGGGTTCCGTCGGCAGTCCTTGTGACCATGTCTTGGTTGCCGTCACCATCAAAATCGATCTGATTCAGCTGGTGCCCGCTGAAACCTGTGCCGATGAGGGTACCATTTCCAAGGCCTCCACCTCCGGTGTTCGGGTAGCGGTACAGGTTTCCTTGGTAATCCTGGCCTACGACGCCAGGGTATCCGTCCTTGAGGTTCCACCACCCAACAGTGAGCGACATTTCCCGCCATCCGGAACCTACTTGGATGGGGGCGTAGAAGCCTCCGCCCGGAGCGCCCCTGAACACTTTCAAAGTGCCATCTGACCATTGGGAGAGGATGTCCTGCACGCCGTCCTGGTTCCAGTCCACCACGTATATCGCAGTAGCCCCGGACCATCCTGAGCCGATCCCAACCGGTCCGGTGATCCGGCCCGCGCCGTTGGCAGGGAAAGCATCCAAGCTCCCTCCCGCGTTGGTGGCGAGGAGGTCGGCTCCTGAGCGGATGGAGGGATTGGATGGGGACGAAACGCCGCGCGCAAAAGTCCTGAGTTGGTCATAGCTGCCATTGAAGATGTTCGAATCGCCCTCAAACGGGCCGGTGCTGCTGTATTGCCACATGGTGTAGTTGCCCCAACTGGAGGGCAGGTTCCCGGGAGAGTTTGTGGGGTTGTTCCAGTACGACGCAATCCACAGCGGATAGTTTCCGAACGTGGAGTTCCCCACGCAGGTGTTCCACCAATCGGTGGTGCTGTAGATGACCGGGAAGCGGCCGGTGAGGGCCTTGACCGTGTTACCAAAATCGGCTGCCCATTGTCCGAGCTGGGCCTTGGACATGTCGTAGCAGGTGTTGCCGAAGTAGAAGCCGTTGATGGTGCGTCCGGCGTAGGGGTTGTATTCGATGTCCAGGACGGGTGGGAGGGTGTAACCGTCGGCAGTCCATCCACCCCCGTTGGCCACGAAGTATCTGGCTTGATCCGCACCCGAGGACCAGTTGGGGATCGCGAAGTGGTAGGCGCCCCTGACCATGCCTACGTCACGGGAGCCGTTGTACTGCTGAGTGTAGTTTTCATTGAGGTAGTAGTTGCCCTCGGACGCTTTGACGTACGCCCACCGGGAACCCTGGTTCCATTGGCTCTGCCAGTTGACGTTGCCTTGGTGGGCGCTGACGTCCTGTCCAGCGATGCCGATGGTGGGGCGCCAGTGACCTGTGTCAGCAGCCATGGGGACGACGGAATTCACTGAACCGCCCACTGCTCTGGCTCCTGATGGGGGTGCAGTGGCGTTCTCTTGCTTTGCCGACAACACTCTTGGTGATCTCTGGCCCATTTCAGCGCCACCGGCCGGAATAGCCGCCCGCATTGCCGCTTTCATGGCGTCGGCATCGGGTGCGGTGCCAGGCGATGCCTGGGCCGTTGGGCGCTGCGTCGCCGACTGCCCGGAGGCGTCTGATGTTGGCGCTGGAGCAAGTGCTGGTGAAGGTCCGACGGCGGGAAACGGCTCTTGCTGCTTGGGCACCGACGTGTTACTCGGCAACTCGCTGCCAGGGGTCGCTGAACCGTAGCCATCTCCGGCCGGGCGGGGCCCCTGTGAAGGTGACGCTTCCTGAATGTCGGACGTCGGAGCCGGTTGGGGGCCGGAGGACTGTGCCCATGCCGGTACTCCGAGGCAACTGCCCCCCACCAACGCGATAGTCAGCGCTAGAGCTGCACGTGCCAGCGGGATGCGGCGGAACGGGTCCATCGAACTAGTTTTCATTTTCACATCAGGCCCTGTACCGCGGCTCAGCGGCGCATGGTGTGGCTTGCGGACAAGCTCCGGGGCGGGCGCTTGCGCATGAGACCAAAGGCCAGCTCCTAACGGGCTTTACCCTAACACTCCGAAACTGGAGTGACTAGTGGGATTGACGATGCTGAGGTGACAGATGGTGAGAGTTATCCACACGTGCTTCACGGCGACTTGAGGCGTTGAATTCCCTCGCCTAGCGTGAACAACTCGAGATGCGCCTCTCGTTTACGTGCTCGGGATCATGGGGGAGAGATGTGGATGCTGTAAAAATCGTCGAGGGTGAAGTCCGCGAACTCATCCGACGCCGCGGATTGGATCCGTTGGAACAAGCCAAAGATGTGCGGCTACTCGTGGACGCTGCCGTCAACGATTACGACGAACGGGCACTGCTGGGCCCGCTGCCATCGCTAGGACACCTTGAGGCTGCCCGGCAACACATTTTTGATGCAGTGGCGGGATTTGGCCCCCTGCAGCCACTCTTGGATGATCCCACTATCGAAGAGGTATGGATCAATGCCCCGCACGAGATCTATGTGGCCCGCAACGGGGAATCCGAGCTGACGGCCGTAAGTCTCACTGAGCAGCAAGTGCGCGATCTTGTGGAAAGGATGCTCAAGAGCTCCGGGCGCCGCGTGGATGTCTCGTCCCCTTTCGTGGACGCTGCCCTGCCGGACGGGTCACGGCTGCACGTAGCTATTCCGGATATCACCAGGAAGCACTGGGCTGTCAACATCAGGAAATTCATCGCGAGGGCAAGCCGGCTCGAACATTTGGTGGAGCTTGGGAGCCTGACGCCCCAGGCGGCCAGGTTCCTTGGTGCATCGGTAGCCAGCGGACTCAACATTCTCGTGTCGGGGGCAACCCAAGCCGGGAAGACCACCATGTTGAATTGCCTGGCTTCCAGTATCGGTTCCCGTGAACGCGTCATCACGGTTGAAGAGATCTTTGAGCTGCAGCTGCCCCTGCGGGACGTGGTGGGATTGCAATGCCGCCAACCCAACCTTGAGGGTGAAGGCGAAATTCCTCTGCGGCGCCTTGTCAAGGAAGCGCTCCGGATGCGTCCGGATCGTCTGATTGTGGGAGAGGTTCGCGAAGCGGAAAGCCTCGACATGCTCATTGCACTGAACTCCGGGTTGCCCGGGATGTGTTCATGCGCAGTGCACTAGAATTGACTCGTGACCAAGCGCGCTTTTATATACACCCGCATCTCCCAAGATAGAGGCGCGGAGGGGCTCGGCGTGCAACGCCAGGAAGAAGCGTGCCGGGAGTATGCTGCCCGCCACGGCATTCAGGTTCTTGAGGTGTTCACTGACAACGCTACCTCTGCATTCAGTGGCCGGGCTCGCCCGGCCTACACGGCGATGCTGAACCGGCTGAGCTCCCGAGATGCGGACGCTGTCATCTGCTGGCGGATGGATAGGCTCCACCGCCGGCCAATAGAACTTGAAGAGTACGCAGACATATGTCAAGGCAGGCGATCGGACAGCCCCATCCTCACGTACTCTGTGACCGCCGGAGGAGAGATTGATCTCTCTACCGCTGACGGACTGCTAAGGGCCGGCATCATGGGGCAGGTGGCGAGATTTGAATCAGCAACAAAGCGTGACCGGGCCAGAGCCAAGGCGGAGCAACTTGCGTCCGAGGGACGCTGGACTGGTGGCCGGCGTCCGTTCGGGTGGGATATCAATAACGGGCGTCTTGTCCTCAACGGCCGCGAAGCAGCGGCGCTTGCGGCGGCGCACTCGGATGTACTCGCTGGCAGATCGCTTGGCTCCATCATCAGGCAGTGGAACGAAGACGGCTGGGATGGAGAGCCTTTGTTGACCACGGCATCCAAGCCTTGGGGCTTTGCTCAACTCCGTCAAGCGCTGCTGCGCCCCCGGAACGCAGGGCTGTATGAGTTCCGTGGTGAAGTACTCAGCCGGAACCAGATCCCGCCCATCGTCTCTGAAGCCGTCTGGCGCGCTGTAGTCCGGACTTTGGAAGCTCCGGATCGTCGGCGCTCGCAGAGCAATAAGGCCGTGCATCTACTTTCTGGCATTGCCCAGTGCTACTGCGGCAAGGCCCTACTTTCGGGCACCGTCTACGGGCGCCCAGATGTTGGGACCGGCACAAGAAAGAAGTTCACCGTGTATCGCTGCCCATCCAGAGGGAAAGGGCATGTTGGCAAGCGCGAGGAGTATGTTGACTCTACGGTGGAGCTCTGGGTGATGCGGTACATAGGACAGGCGGTTCGAGCTCAGCCCGAGAGGCCAGAGGACAAGGAGGAGCGGGAAGCAATCACACTCGAACTGGAAGCGTTGGGCGCGCGAGAGCGGGGGGCCGGAAGTGCGCTGGCATCCGGTGACATGACGGTTGGTCAGATGCGGGAGTTCAACGATGCAATCCGTCGAAAGCGAGAAGGTCTCGAGCAGCGTTTGGCCGCGCTCGGCTTTCACCAAAGTGAAGGCCTTGACCCGCTGGCGAAATTCGACCACGAATGGGTCACGACGGAGCAGCGGTTCAATGAGTGGCTGGCCCTGCCGATCGACGATCGCCGGGATTACATACGTTCGAGGTTCCACGTAATCCTTCACCCTCACAATGACGGATCGGCACGCATCTTTGATCCGAATACGGTTAGCGTCCATCCGAAGAAGCCGGGGGAGGCTCGTCGGTTGTTGGACTACGACGAGATCGCAATCCTGGAACGCCAGTCCCTCGGGGAAGAACCCGGCAAATGGCTTCAGGGCTTCAGGGAGAATCGTTTCGGCAATACATACGATCGCTCCCGGAAGAATAACGAGAGGTTCGCCAAGTTGGCCGAAGAGAACCCCGTGTTTGCCAGGATCAGGGAAGACATTCTCAACCGCAAGTCATCCAAGTAGGAAGAGGGGGGGTGTCAGATCCAGCGCCTGACCACCTCGATTAGAGTCTGTAGCTCCAGGGTGGACCCGGCTGGGGCGGCCCACCCGGATATGGCGATTAAATGATTCATGGACTAGAGGGACCGTTTGACACCGTGAAGCCTCCTGCCGCCAATATCCGTCGCAGGTGATCCTGAGCGGGTGCTCCCCGATGCGCATGGGCTGCGAGGGCCGCTTCCAGCCATGCGTCTCCTTTTCCTACTTGGACCTGAGGAGCGAATCGCTCTAACTCCCCGACATGCACGGGCACTATTCCGTGCGCGGCCAGCTCGCCCATCAGTTGCTGAGCCTTAGCGTGTTCTGACTTGAAAGCGGCCATCCCATAGTCCTTAAGTCGCTTCCACTCACTCTCCACGCCGAGTGCGGCGGAGACGTCAGACTTCGTTTGACCGGAATAACGGGCGCCCGGCTCAATGCTAAGAATGCCTGAGACAATGGCTTCAACCTGGCGGTTAGTGCGTGGAGTCCGGGAGACCTTGAACTCTGCCGTCGCTGCCTTGTAAATATCACTGATACCCGACCAGTCGCCTCCGAAAGCCCTGTAGAGTCGCTCGACGTTCGGCTCCGAATTGAGTATGTCGAGGTCGGGAGATGCGACGACCGGAACGCCTGACGCGATCAGGACCTCTGCTAGTCCTGGAATATTTCCCTTGCCAGCCGATGGGACGAACAGCACGTCGTGCGGGCGGAGGGGGAGTGTTTCGTGCTTATTAAGTTCCTCTAGGGCAGCCGCGAAGAACTGGCAGTCCCGCTCATTCTCAGCAATGACTACCAATTTGTGGAAAAGGCCGTCCAAGAGATTGGAATGGCGTATAGATGCCTTGCCCCATGCCTGGCGGAGCTTCGCCGAGTCCAAGTGCTTCGCCACAGAGGAATCGCCGTCTCTACTCAAGCGAATCACCGACACAGATGCTTCGTCAGCGTCAAGCAGGCCAGTCAGGAAATGCCGATCATGCGTGGCCACAATCAGCTGAACACTTCGCGAGTGGGCAAGTTTGGCGAGTGTTGCCCCCAGCTTCCTTGCTTGAGGGGGGTGTAAGAAGGCTTCTGGCTCGTCTACTAGAACAAGGGGGAAAGTCGAAGTCACCACCGGGAGCAGGAGCGAGAGAGCCGACTGCATACCGTCCCCTTGACCCTCCAGCCCGGGCAATGCCAAAAGTTGCCCTATGTATTCAATGTCCACGTCGTCTATCGGCGGGGCAGGCAATTCAGGTTTGCCGACTCGAAAGAAGAGGTTACCGCCAAGTCGGTCCAGGGTCAGCTCAGCGTTGAAAATGTCCTTGGCGGCGGCTTGAAATCCTCGAAGTAGTTCAGGGTCCTGTTCAACGCGGTGCAGCGGATGGGAGGGCGGCTCATTCCAGCTTCCCCGTCGAGGGGTGGGCTGGACGTAGTGGAATCTGTCCCGGGCCGTGGCAAAGTGAACCAACAGCTGGAAGAGGGGGCCTAGTACCTCTTGCTGGTTGAAATGACTGCGGTACATAAGCAAAGTTTCGGCTGGGAGCAGTTGTCCATTCGCAGAGAAGCCCTTTGAGCTGAGGGACAGAACCATGTATGGAGCAACCGTCGATGCCCAGGCGAGAAAGTCGGCGTCACTGCCCTGCCAGTCGACTACCGCCGACTGCAAGACATTTGTGGATCTGTCGCTGCGCTCAGTCGTAAGACTGCCGATTATCTCTCGAAGCAAGGTGGATTTACCGACATTATTTCCACCAACGATGGCCGTAACCCCAGACCGCTCAAGGGCGAACGACGAGCCGGACTTTAGAGCGATGTTCGAAATGTAAAACGCAAAGTTTTCTGCCGCACCGCCCACGAGGTCCTCGGAGAGGCCTTCCTGCCATATGTTCTGATTTCGCACGCTCACAGGCCGATCTTAGCGGCCCGTGAGGTGGAAAGATCGACATGAAGTCTTGGCCCGGCCTTTGCGCGTCCGTAAGTGAGGGCGCTCCGCCTCAATGTCGATTTCCCGCCCCTTCGCGCAGACTCAGCTGCCGAAGACATTGACGTTGCGCCTCATGAGGTTTCCGCTCTTCACGCTGATTGTCTGCGCGGCCGTCCCAGCGACCTGCTTCGCTTCGGCGACAAACTCACACCTCGAAGCACCCTGACGACAAATAGTCCCGCAACGCAAAAAATGCGGCACCAGTTACTCGCAATGAGTAACTGGTGCCGCATTTTTTTGTGCCCAGAATCAGGCAGCAGGCGTCTTTGGTTCGGCGCCAAGGCCGACCTTTGTCAGCCATTCGTTGATGAACGGGTTGGCCATCAGGCGTGTCACTGCAGCAGACACGAGGAGGGCCGTCAGGCCCGCTCCCGTCGCCTGCTCGGGACTCTGATTGGTCACGGCCGTATAGAGCGTCGGAGCAGCCACAGCGAGGCCGGAGCCGAACTGGATGATGCTGCGCAGTGTGCTCTTCCAGGGATACTTCGACTGCGTGGGACGCGGCGCTTCGTGAGCACCCATAACTAGGCTCCCTTCGAGAGTTCTACCAGCAACGCCTTTGCGAGGTCGGGTGTGATGGCCTTGGCAATCTCCTGCGCATCGACCTCCACGTTCTCAGCAGGCGCAGCTGCGAGCTGGGCCAATGCAAGTGCAATGGGGCCAGCGCTGCGGACGCCGGACTCGCCGGGCAGTACCTGAGCGAGCGTGGCTTCGGAGGCTGCGCGTGCAGCTGCAATGTCGAGCGCTACGCTGCCTGCGGCCTTGTAGCCACTCTTGCCGGCGGACACTGTCTCCCAGAGCCAGTTGAGCCGCTCGCGATCCAAGTCTGTGAACATATCGTCTTCCTCAATCGGGGTAGTGGTGGTGCCTGCAGGCGCAATGCTGCTGAACAGGACATCAGGGTTGGTGCGGCCATACATGTAGCCGTTGAGCAGGTAGCCATCGAGCAGCGCCTCGAAGTGGAGATGGTCGCCAGTGGATGCTCCGGTATTGCCGGAGGTGCCAAGGACTTGTCCTTCGGCCACTTGCTGACCAACCTTGACTCGCGCGCCACCGTCCATGCAGTGGCCGTAGATGCCAAAGAACCAGCCATGGTCCACGACGTAGCAGTAGCCAGCGAACGACGGGCTAATCCAGAACGGGTTGCTGGCGTAGGTGCCGCCATACCAGCCGACGTGGATAACAGTGCCGGAGGTCACCGCCCTGACGGGCGTGCCACTGGGGCATGGGTAGTCGACGCCGGTGTGACCGTCAGGCTGGTAGTTACCAAACTGCTTGATAATCCAGTGGCTGGCTGGCAAGTCCTTGGTTGGGTTGTCGCCGAAGTCTTGCGACGGCGCGTAATCAACGGGATGAATCATGAGAGCTCCTGGTTGATGTCACCCGACGACTTCCTACTTGAGGCCGTCGGGTCGTTTGGGGGGAGGCGGCGGGCCTCCGGCCGCGCCCCATGCCAGGAGCTCGATCTCGTAGGGGCGCCAGAGGCCGATCTGCGTCCACAGCTCGTCAATGCGAGCGTCTTGCGCAGCCATTCGCGCGCGGTCAGCTTCCCGCTCTCGCTGGTCGAGTTCGCGTTCTTTCTGGAAGCCACTGACCATGACCTGCATCTGCGAGAAGGGGTCAAGCTTGGTGGGTCGCTTGTTGATGAGGGCGGCAATAACGCCGCCAACTCCTGTCGCGGTCAATAGGGCGAGGATCGCGGTTGCCCACTCTGGCATCAGCCGATCCCTCGGTAGTGAGAGGCCATCAGGCCTCCTTTCGGATATGACAAAGGCCACCCGGTTGCTGGAGATTCCAGTGGCCGGGTGGCCCTTTTGTCGTTTCTAGGAAGAAGTTGCTTGGCGGCCAGCGAAAGAGACTTCCGGCCATTGATGCGCGATGGAGGTGTGATCCGCCGCAGCCTGCTCCAGGTACCTAGCCGCATCTATGCGAGTACTTAGGCCAACTGGGTTAGCATCTGTGGCATGACTAGTGACCCCGTGCATGATCGTTTGTTTGCTGCCGAGAAGGACTCGAAAGACCATCTGGACTCTCTCTTGAAGGAGAAGGGCGACCAGCTCGGGATCGACTCTTCCGCCGAGCCGGTACCCGTTGAGCCCGGCGACGCGGAAATCATCGAGACAACCGATGAACACCAAGAAGCTCAGCTCCAAACGCAGGTGCATGACGCTATCGAGTGGGCAGTTAGTCCCAGGGATGACCTGCAGTCCTAGCAGACTCGCATCCCACGAAAGGCTGAGAGCGTTCGATGGCACCTTGCCTCTGGTTGAATGTGAATCTGACATGAGGATGACGGAGGCCAGATTTGCGCAATATGTTCAAGGGTTATTACCAACCAACCGCCGAGGAAGTCCAAGCCATTTGGGCGGAAGGCCAGATTGCCCTCGACGCAAATGTGTTGCTTTCGCTTTATAACGTACAGACAAGTACGTCTGACTTGTACCTAAGTTCCATGAAGAAGCGCGAAGGCCAGATGTGGATCCCGTATCAGGTCGCCTTGGAATTTCATCGGCACGTTCACACTGAGCGCTCGAAACAGACAGCCGCCCACCACAGCCGAATCAAGAACATCGACTCTCTCCTGAACGACTTCCGCTCGACAGCGAAGAAGTCACGACTACAGCCATCCAAACTGCAGAAGAAAGCAGAGGAGAGTCTGTTGGCTTTGAGGACTGAACTTGATGAAGAGAAGCACGCCATTGCCAAGCAGACCCACCACCATGCGCAGGACACCCTGTTGGACCGGATCTCCTTCCTGTTTGACGGGAGGGTCGGTTCCGAACCGGACGCGGATGCCCTTAATGAGATGTTCGCTGATGGTGAGAAGAGGTTTATAGAGAGTGTCCCTCCGGGATACGAAGACGCGAAGACCAAGAGCGGCGACAACAAGTACGGCGACTACGTTCTTTGGCGCCAACTCATGGACCACGCAATAGAGCAAAAGTGCGACCTGATATTTGTAACTGACGATGATAAGGAAGACTGGTGGCTGAAGGTCGAAAAGACGTCGGTTGCTCCTCGTCCGGAACTTATACAGGAGTTCCGTGAAGAGACGGGCCAGGAAGTTCTAATACTTAATAGCTCGCAGTTCTATCACGTGCTGGTCTCCGACGGCGAAGGCCCCAAGGAGGACGCGGCAGTTATCGCTGCCGCGCAAGAAGATATGGAAGCAGCGGTGTCAGAAGCCCAACAGCTCAGCCCCATGGAATCGCAACTACTTGAGGCGGTCGCACAATTACAAGCGTCTGGGCAATACGTCATCGGCTGGGATGACTTAAGCCCTGAGCTCAGAAGATACGTATTCGGGTCTGACCAGAACGGACGAAGGCGTCAGTCAGCAGGCTCGCAATCAATGAAACTGGCCTGGAAAAGGCTTGACTACGAGCGTCTCACGAGGAGCGTTGCTGAACTTGACCGTCAGATGCGGGAGCTGAAGGGAAACCGGGAAAGTATCGACCAGCGAGGGAAGTTGTGGATTCAGCGTGAGAAAACGCTCGAAGAGCTTAAGGAGATCGAAGCCGAACTCGGGCGCTTCGATGATGAGTAGGGCGCCCATCTAGATCTTGGCCTGACTGTGGAATGGCAGGCACTCCACTTCGCGACGGCTTAATGCACAGAACTACGGCCCGTGGCTTTAGAAGGGAACGACATTGAAAATGAAGCACGCTAGGGTGCAAATTAAGGGAACTGACCTCGTGGGGACAGTTGCTCACCGTTCTACTTCGTTTCAGTACTATGAAACGAAAGAAAAATTGAACACAGCGATCTACCCAATTTACTTTTCAGACACCGGTGAAATGCGCTTCTTCGACGGCGACTTTCTTGAGTGGCTGGACGACTAGCTCTCGCCACTCTGTCTAGTTCCTGAGGAGGAGCAATGTGATCAAGCGTTTGGATAGAACCTACTCGGAATGTGGACTGCCCTTGTTCCAGAGGTATGTCCGGCGGTGGAGAACAAGCCTCGGAGGAGCCACTGAGATGGATCCCATGGGGCCGTCATTCTGCAAGTCAGGCTGCGAACAGTCCCTGGGCGGATGAAATTACCTTCCAACTGCCTTCGAGGTAGGTGCACGGGAATACTGAAGGTGTAGCAGATATAGCTGAGGGCATAGTGGCCGGTCTGGCGGTCGACCAGCCAGCTTTTAACCGGCATTTGGCTCAACGGTGGGCAGAGAAGTGCGTTAAAGTGTCTCCTTATGTGCGCAGACCCGATTCAAGTTGAGCTAGTCAGTAAGCCCTGGTGGGATGCCCCTCTACCTATCCTCGCAATCCTCATATCGGTGGCGTCATTGCTGTACACGTGGTGGGCAAGGAGATCTGATCGCGCAAGCTTGAAAGTCAAAGGCTCCAAGCGCGAAACACATCGTGGATCTCTACAAGAAAACCTAGCTGTGATCGCTACCAATTCCGGCTTTACGGGGACAACCGTCGTGGACGGAGTGCACATTCGTATTGGGAGGAAGGACCCTTTTCGGCCTGCAGGCCACATTGACGGGCAGAAGCCGCCCAAGACACTCGGCCCATGGGAATCCATGGACTTCGTTCTTGTAACCAAGGAGCTAGCGGAGCATCTAGTCAGTCAAGGCCGCAAGCCGCAGCATACGAAGCCAATCGTTACTACCGGACGCAAACACTACCCGGGCAAATGGGACAAAGAGGCGATGGAGGTGCTCGTCAGCTCCTACAAGAAGGTGAAAGAAGCGGCAGATAAGCGGAACCCACCTCGAAACCTTAGGACTCGAGTCCGGGAACTCTGGCCGCTCTAAAGTCTGCTGATGCCTCTAGTAGGCACCCAAGCAGTGTTTGCGCCGAAGTCGGATGAAGGATTTACGGGCCGGCGAACCTTGGCACGTGTCCGCTGTAGGTGTCGGCTCCTACGGTAAAGCGACCGCACTCAACTTGACGGATACAAAGCCATCGTTATCCGCACCAACTAGGACGCTGTTACGCGAGGGAACATAACCGGTCTTATGTTGCCCTTTTCGGCCGGTAGAATTCGTTCCAGTCTTACAACACAAAATATGGGGGAAAGTGGTGCTATCCACGCTCGGCACTCGTAGTGCCACAAAGAAAAAGCCTTCGAAGACCAAACGGGCGTTGCGGCCGGACATCCAAGGCCTCCGAGCACTGGCCGTTTTGGCTGTCATCGCAGATCACCTATTCCACTGGCCCAGCGGTGGATTCGTCGGCGTGGACGTGTTCTTCGTGATCTCCGGATTCCTCATCACCGGCGTGCTCGTTCGCGAATACGAGAAGACCGGCAGGATCTCCTTCGTTGACTTCTATAGGCGACGCATCAAGCGAATCCTTCCAGCGTCAGTACTGGCTCTCGCTGTCACCCTTGCCGTCTCCTACTTCGTGTTCAGTAAGAGCCGTTTCGACATGGTCACCTGGGATGTTATCTGGGCGTTCTTCTTTGCAGGCAACTGGCGTTTCGCCCTTGCCGGCACCGACTACTTCCAAGCAGACGGTCCAGTTTCTCCGATCCAGCACTTCTGGTCCCTCGGCGTAGAGGAACAGTTCTACTTTGTATGGCCATGGGTCATGCTGCTGATCATTGCCATGATGGCAAAGCGGTCCAGCAACGGGACGGCGGTACGCCTGGCAGTCGGGATAGCCATCACCTTGATCAGCGTTGCATCTTTCGCTTGGGCGATGCACGAAACGACAACAACTCCAACGCTGGCTTACTTCTCGACGTTCTCACGCGCTTGGGAACTCGGCGTTGGTGCCGGACTGGCGATTCTCGCGCCCGTGCTAGTGCGCCTTCCAAACGCGCTGAGGCCTGTATTGGGCTGGGTAGGATTCCTTGGAATCATCGCCTCACTGTTTATCATCAACAGCACATCGATCTTCCCTGCCCCCACTGCGGCTTTGCCTGTGCTAGCCACAGGTCTGGTTATACTTGCGGGCACCGGTGGGCCTCAGCGATTCTTGGCGCCTCTCACAAACCGAGTCAGCGGATATGTCGGTGACATCTCGTATTCGCTGTATCTCTGGCATTTCCCGGCGATCATTCTGCTGAGCTCGGTCATGGACATCACCCAACCGGTAACTGCAATCCTGCTGCTGGCCGGAATCTTCGTGATCTCGATCTATGCTTTCCACCTCGTTGAGGACCCCATCCGCAGGTCGTCATGGCTAGACGCCAAGACAAAGCACCGCCGAAAGCAGCGGCAGCCACTCTCTCAGTCATATAAGCTCACCGCCCTTAGTGCGCTCATGCTCATTACGGCGCTGACAGTTGCAGCTCTTCTTGCGCCGCCGGCCCAGACGCCGCAGGCAGTGTCCCCGGTCGCGGTCGCAAAACCGACGACAACAGCGGCAGCTCCCTCGCAAACGCCAGAGCTGGACAAATTGCAAGCGGAGATCTCTACAGCCTTGACTGCAGCATCATGGCCGGCCCTTACCCCCTCAATGGATGAAACCATCGCTGGTGGCCAAGCGCCGGGCGATGTCGGCAAGTGCGCCAGCCCGGACAACCTAGTTGACGAGCCTTCCTGCACTTGGGGCAATGCGAACGCTTCGAAAACTGCGTTGCTCGTGGGAGACTCGATCTCCGCAACCTACGCTGCCACCCTCCGCGAGACACTTGGGTCGGACGCCAGTTGGAAATTTGTCTCCTACGCGACCTTCGGTTGCTTCTGTGCTGAAGGCCCAAAGGTAGACGCTGACACAAAGTGTGCTGCACGACGAGCTGACGCGATGGAGGCGATCCAGCGGATCAAGCCTGACCTGCTGTTCGTCTCCAACCACTACGAAGCGCGATCACCTGCTGGCATTGGCAAGATCACGGACAGCGAGCGAACTGAAGCGGTTGCATCCGCCCTGGACAAGGCCAAGCTCAACGTGGGGAAAGTCGTTCTCCTCGCGCCCCCGCCCCAGGACGTGAAGATTGAGGAGTGCTCCAAGCTCAGCAAACCCGCAGATTGCGTCGGAACGGTTATTCCACAATTCGATGCTGTGCGTAATCTTGAGCGCCAATTGGCCGCTCGAATCGGCGCCGCCTACGTGGATACAGAAGCTTTCTTCTGCTCGGCCCGCTCTTGCCCAAGCTTTGTTGGCACCACTCCGACGAAACATGACCGAATGCATATGTCCATTGCTTACCAAACGAAGATCGCTCCTGCTCTTCGCGAGCAACTGGTAAGTCTCAAGCTGCTCTAGACGAGAAGATGGCCCCCGAGCATCACTGTTCGGGGGCCATCTTCTTTGCATCAGTAGACAGGACCATCCATTACGCCGAGCTCCAACACTGCCGTAGAGACTGATCCTGTGAATGTGGCGCTCACTCGGCCGAGAATTTGAAGCAAGGCCTCAGTGTTGTTTGTCGGGCCATACTGCAACGGAATCCATGGCGTTGACCGCATGACAGTTGTTGACGCGGTGAAGGGGATTGAGCCGAACAGTCGCGACGTTCCGCCTTGCTGCACCTCGAACACCGACAGCAGGCAGGTTCCGCCAGTGGTTGACGCCCTGCCAGTCAATCGGGCGAACACCTGCTTGCCTCGTAGATCTGGAGTAGTGATAAGACCACCGGAGCCAGGAAGGGCGACGTCGGTCGTAGAAGTCACTGTCGTGAGGGGAACTGACATCGTCTGTATCGTTCGGATGCGGGGAACCCTCGCCTCTCGTCGCAGCAGCACGCCGATCTGCGAAAGATCCACGCTGACAATAGCTCCCCATTGGCGGGAGAAGTTGTTCACGTCCCAGTACTCTGCCCCGGGGTTGCCCACGTCAGCGTTCGCATGCGAAACCATGAAATAGAGTTCGTTGCGTTCTCGCATTGCCCGGCCGTCGAAGGTGATCTCAAGATCGCGGAGATCGACGTCCACCAACGGAACTTCCGTGGACTTACCGCCGGTCACGTCCACGAGCCGGGGAACTCCGCGCAAAGATCCGAATCGCGGCACCGAGTAGGCGATAAGGGTTCGGCCCTCGGCAGTGCAGACGATGGCCGGGCGGGTAGTCCAGTTGGTAATGCCCATGCCGTTCTTCAGGTCGGTGACCTGCTCGTTGACCCATGCGGTTCCGTTCCACCAAAGGTGATGGATGTTGCGGTCGGGTCCTGCGTCTGACGCCAGCATGAGCGCGATGTGGGGGTGGTCGCTAACGTCAAGGTCAAGACCAAACTGGTTGATGATTCCGGAATTGGTCGCAGCGGTTGCCAGTGCCTTCGCGTTCGTATTGGAGTGCACGAGCGGGATTGTCACGGCGGCCCCGGCTGCGTTCTTCCATGTCGCGCCTTTGTCGGTTGACTTAATGAAGTGCACGTCCGCGTTGGTGTTCGCGTCTCCACCGTTGGGGCGCCACGTGAGGGCTACGGCCAACGTCCCTGCGGCGCTGATGACAAACCGGGATTCGTATGGGTTCTCGTTGGTGGCCTTGCCAGCAGCGAGCATCCCCAATTGCGTCCACGCGCCGCCAACGTTTCGGCGATTCAGGTAGATGTCACCGTTGCCAGAGGCGCCGTCACGGTACATGAAGAACAATGTGCCGTCCGGGTGCAGCGCCCACCGTGGGTACGTCACCTGGGCCTCGTTGAGCCCGGTCATGCCAGGCGCGGTCCAAGCGGTGATGTCGTGCGGGTTTGTAGACCTGACGTAGCGCAAAACGTCGCCGTGCATGTTCGCGGCCACATGGATATAGCCTTGGGCGTCAACAATCAGGGAGACGTTATTGTGGGGGTCATTGTCTACTGGCAGGACGAGAGGGTTCCCGGCCACGCCGGACAGATCGAACGTGGACCACGCGCCGGTGGGCAGTTTCCGCTTGCCGATGATCAGCGCTCCGGCTTCGTTGTACCAGCCTGCATACTGCTTACCGTCCCCTGTTGAGATGGAGTCCTGATTGTACGAGACGCCGTTGTACTGGCTCTTGCCTGACAGCCCGCCGGGAAGGTGGGAGAACGCCATCGGCGGGGTGAACGCCTTGGCCTCCACTTCGAAGGTATCGAGGCGCCGGCCCTTCGCGTCTTTCATGTACGCCATTAGATGTCCTCCACAACGATGTCTGCGATTTCGTCCGTGGTCTGATCAACCTTGATGATGACGTGCTTGTCCACCAGAGGGAGGCCAGTCACCGAATCAACAAAGGTGACATAAGTGGCATTCAGTGCCGTATCTTGCAGGCGTTCTGGGATGTGCTTGTTGAAGATTTTGCCTGACCCATCGAGGGACGGCACTTTCTTGATAGCCATGTAGTGGGCTCCTGTTAGGCCGTGATGAGCAGGGCGTCGGAATCGGATGGGTCAACGGCAATGGAGCCGTCGGACTTAGTGGTGAAGACGAGGGCGTCCTCGTCAGTTGGGTCAATGGCCACGCCTCCACCCACGGCCGCTTGCGCGGCCAGTTCGGCAGCGGCCTGAGCGGCGACAGCCGCTCCAGCGCTCGTGGTTGATCCAATGGCCGCGTCTTGCGCCGCCGCCTTGGCGTCGATCGCCTCGTTGCGCAGGCCGTGGTACGAATCGAAGAAGCCGACGAATCCTGCGCCCACCCACTTGACCTGCGGCAGCGTTGCGATGAACGGCGGCAGGAAGCCGTTGGAATTGGACATCAGCGGGTTGGTGATCGTCAGCCCGTTTGGGTCCGTCAGGATCAGGGGCGAAGTGTTGCCAGAGTCTGCCGGGTCGTAGATGTAAATCTGGCCGTTGGCCACAACATTCGAAGTGTTGAACGGGTCAACGACCAGCTGCATGTCATAGGGGTAAGTTGTCACGCGGCGGCCACCCAACTGAATCCATCAAGGTTGATGAAGAAGTCTTTTCGCAGAACCCTCGAGAACGCTTGAGGCGTCTCGAAGGTGACGGACAGGTCGGGCCGGATGTAGATGCGGCCCCAGCCGCCCATGGCGGCGCCGGTGGGCACGATGAGCATCTTGTTGCCCCTCGGCTTTGCGCTGGCTGAGATTGTCCCGATGGTGTACGGATTGTCTGCCAGCATGTTGATCTCAGCGATGTTCACGCCGATTGCGCCACGCGAGATGACAACACCGTCGGCACTCTTCTCGAAGCCGGGAGCCTCATAGCCTGCGCCAAGCGCGGTATAGAAGCTGGTGGTGTTGATCAGGCCCGATTCAAGCGAAGAGCTGGATACCCAGCCGGGCATGTCATTGGCGCCTGGCGCGTAGGTCCAAATGGACTTGTCGATCGTGACCGTAGCCCCGAGGCGCGTGAGGTAGGAGAGGGCAAGCGAATCCTTGGCGATGAGGCCGCCGTTGCCTGCCCAGCAGCGGAGGTCGATGATCTCCTGCGGCTGTGTCTGTCCGGCCTTCCATTGCACAAGCGCCAGCGGCTGGTCATCCTCAACACCGGGCGTGCTCTTGCGAGCCGCCGGGATGGTCTTCTCGGTGGCGCCGGTAACCTTGACTGCCGCCGTCGGCCCGCCGGCGAGGGGCTGCCAGTTGCGCCGGAGTGCGATCAAGTCCCAGCGGGTGCCGGAACTAATGGCATCGCAGGTGATTGTGACGTTTGTCGTCTGCGTGTCGAGTACGCCATGGCCCCAGCCGGTGCCTGCTGCGACCGAGACCATCAGCGGCTGCCCTGGGACTGCGGTGACCTTGAGGTCACCAGCTCCCTTGACGCCGTACTCAGAAGAGCCTGCGCTGGGAATAAGAGCGGCCCACTGGCTCTCGTTGACGGTGCCGTCATAGCCAATGCTCGTAAAGGCCATGGTTACTTCACCTCTATTTTTCGAAGTCGTGATACGGAGTTGCGGAGCGCTTTCGCCCATGCGCGGTCTGGGTTGTCGGTGATCTCTCCGACTGAGGGAGTGGCGGTAACGCCGCCATCGAATGTCCACACGAGCTCCGCCTCGCGGAGCGTGTCGGTGATGGAGAGGTTTGGTCCGACGACCATCGAGACCTTGTCTCCGACGGCCACGGAGACCCCGTAGCGGAAGCTGTCGGTCTCAGAGAGCACCATGCGAATGCCGGTCTTCTCGCCGCCCTCGGTCAGCGCTTCGCTTGCCCGCTTGGCAATGAGAGCCTCGTAGGCTGCGCGGATGGCGGGATACTCTGCGTCGATCGCAGTCAGTTCGGCCTGGGCCTCGTTGGCCGCTGTAAGCGAGTTGGCGGTTGCCGCTGCCTGAGAAGTCCTGCGGTTGGTCGCTGAGTTGTAGTCAGAGAGCGCCTGGCTGCGTTCTGAGGAGCCGGAAGGGTATGAACCGTCCACCGCTACCTTGGCGTTCGCTGCGTTTGCTACCGCCGTCGTGAGCGTGTTTAGCTCGCGGACGTCTTCGGCGTAGTTAGCAGCCGTTCGGTCGCGGGCTTCCCATGTAGTGTCCCTGCGGCTGTACCAGCTATTCAGATCGCTACCGACGTCCCGCGCGTCAATGAACTTCTCAGCCGTGACGCCCCAGAGGGCGGAGGCTGCAGGGTCTTTGAACTCGCGAAACTCGCGGTCTACGCCCTCGCCTCGGCCGCCAACGATGACGTTTGTGACTACTGGTGCATTGTTGGTCCATGACCAGTCCTGCACGACGCCCGACTCTTCACTGAGCAGAAGTCCGTAGGTCTTCGGAACGAAGACGTCCAGCACGAAGCTGGTCGCTGCCTGCTTGATGGTGATGCCGAGTCCTGCCGCCTCTACGGCTTCGATCATCTTGTCGAAGATCGGTTCCATGCGGATTTCAAGCGTGATGCTGGAGCCTCGCCCGAGGTCTGGCGCGATCGTCAGATTCATGCCGAGTCGGTCGATCGCATTCTTGCGCACGACGGTCTTTAGGACGGTCTCTGCGGGGCCGGTGAGCACATAGTGCTCCTTGGCCCCTTGTGCGGTGATTGCGGCCGTAGGAACCGGCCAGCCGAGGACTGAGGCCAGCATGCGGAAGTCATCTTCGACAACGAATGTCGCAGAGCCGGTGATGGTTGGCCCATTGATACTGCGGGCCGTGACCGGCCCTGACATTGTCTGCTTGCCGTTGTAGTCGATGATTACGCGGCTGCCTGCGGCAATCAGGTGCGGGAGTGCTGGGTGGTCGAGCGCCAGCGAGAACGTCGCTGTGCCCTTGAGGTTGAAGCGGGGCACCATTCGCAACTCAACTGGCGTCGAAACAATGGCCTTGCGCACAAGGTTCTTGTCGTAGACCGTGATCTTGAAGGGGAGTTCGGAGGCCGTCATTTGCCCCACGCCCTGAAGTGCCGGGGCACGAGTTCCATGAGCACGACGCCGGAGCCGTTGATGACAATTGACAGCGGGATGGAATCACCGGCCGGGACCGACCTAAAGGCGATTGAGCCCATGTCGCTGAACTTGTCAACGGGCGAAGTGATGCTGCCGAAGCCTGATAGCGGATTAGGCGTCCAGTCGCCGAAGGTGACTGTTTGCCGCTGGGGGTCGGTGTCGATCTCCAGCGCCTTGCCGGTGGGAATATCAAAGGGGACTTGGATTAGGTGACCCGGGAGGCCGATTGTCGTGGCGGTCGACGGTCCTACAACCGTCCACTTGGGCCAAGCGTCGAGGTCTCCAGGGTTGCTCACGGTCGCGGTTGACGCGCTGGATGCTGTGGAGATGGTGAAGTTGGGGGCGCCTGAGCCCAAGAAGCTCAGGCCGCCGGCGCCGGACCAGCCGCGACGGATGCTCTCGCCAATCCAGAAGGGCTGCTCGGCCGCCAGGTAAATGCCGTACTTCTCCCACCCTCGGATAGAGGGGAGGATGTCGGTGGTATGGCCACCATCGTTGTCGAAGGTGCAGGTCAGTGTGCGGGTCCGGCCGCTAGGGTCCGTGACGCTCCACTTGCCCGGCCGATCAGGGTGCATGGAGCGCCAGAAGTCGCCATCCAGATCGGCCCAGTCAAACTGGCCGCTCTCGCGGTAAACGAGTAGCGGCCAGAATACTTCGCGCTCACTGGCGATCCAGCCGGTGCGGCGCGAGCCGTGCACTGCTGGCGAGGTCTGAGTGTGACGCCTGATCGGCGGCATATTCAGACCTCGCACACCGGGCATGAGGGCTACGCCCTCAGCGCCCGTAGCAATGTCCCACAGTTCCCCGTCCCACGACTCCCAGGTCATGCCCATTCCCTGCGGCAGGCGGGCTGTTGCCAGCATGTCCACCGGGGGAGCGGCGTAGACAATCGAAGCCATGTGATTCCTTACTGGGATTGAATGGTGAATTAGGCGACGTCGTAGACCGTCTGCATGTCGCGAGCACGTGTAGCCGCTGCCTGCCCGACTTCGGCTGCATAGAGGTAGGCCACGCCCGGGGCCGCGTCCACGTGGATGTGAAGACCGTCACCGGATGTTGAGGAGCCTGCTGTGCTGCCGCCGCGCGTGCCGCCTCGCTCGTAGAGCTCGTAGCCGAAGCGGCCGGCGACGTCATCGAGAATTGCGGTGGAGCGCGCACGCTTGCTGGCAGAGAGTGGGATGTAGGCCTCGCCGCCAGTGGTCTCTTCAGCGAAGACGCGCCACGTGCTGGAGCCGGGGTAGATCTTGGCCTGCCCCGGGGTCTCGAATTGCAGTCCGCCGTCAGCAAAGAACTTCGGCTGGAACTTCTTGCTGAACTTGCCTAGGCCTTCGTAGACCATGCCGTCTTCGCCGGCGCCTCCGAGGATGTTCTTGGCGATGTCGACGGTGGCCGTAAAGACCTTGCCTGCGATGGACTGCAAGCCGCCAATGACACTGCCAAGGACTGACAGGGCGTTGCCGACAACATTCACAGTCGGCGAGAAGGTTGACGAGGACAGCACGTTTCCGGCGCTGCGTACGGTTGAGATCGCAGTATCGAAAGGACTCTTGTTGGCGTCCAGGTCAGGCCTGAAGGTTGTCGCATCCAGACCTGCCCCCTGGCCCTTGGCCTGCGCGATCACCCCGTTGAAACGGGAGGGATCGGCATCAAGCTGCGGGGTGGGCTTGAGGTTGTTGAATGCGCCAATCTCGTACTGAGCTTGGTTCAGCTTCGGAGCAAACTTGGAGCTTGCGTCAACGTCCAGACCGATGGTTGCGGGCTCAGCGACAGTTGCCTGCGCTTCACCGTTCGCCGCCTTGAGGTCGGCCAGTGCCTTGTCCTTGGACTCGGGGTTGAGCGTCATGTCGATCTTCGCGGGGTCCAGATCAAGCTGGGCGAGGATGGCGTCGATCTGCTCCGGCGGCACACCGCCGATAGTCAGCTGCTGGGCAATGAGGTCGCGGGTCTTCTGCATCTCCGTGCGGAGAGTGTCGATTGCGACCTGCGGGTCTTTCTGTGCCAGCGCCAGCGCCAGCGCAGAATTGCGACCATCGTCAGCGATTTTGCGAAGTTCCGTGCGCAGATCAGAACCCGATTTGGACACGGTATTGATCGTTCCGTCTGCGTTGAATAGAGCCGGCAGTGCCAAGCCCTCGCCTTCGCCGATCCTGACGATTTCTTGGAGGTTGGCCACGAAGTCACGCGCCGAGTCATTGGACTTCTGGATCGCATCATCGACCGAAGTCTTGCCATTCATCATGCGAATGACGTCGTTCACTGCGCGAAGCTTGTCCTCGGCGGTGGAGGACTTTTCGGCCAGTACCTCGATCGCTGCGATAATGCCCGCCGAGGTGTCCGTGGGAACGCCGAGCTGCTTGGCGGTCTCCTCAACTTCCTTGCGAGCGGCTTCCAGGTCAGCTCGAATCTTCTGCAGACCTGCGCCGGTTTTGGCTGCGTCGGAGCCGAAGAGGTTGCCGAGGATCTGGCTGAGGCCCGTCAGTGGGCCGAGAGCCTCGTTGTCGCCCAGCGCCTTGATGACGTCGACTGTCTTCTGCAACGGTGTCGCCGAGTCGGCTGCCTTTTTGATGGCTGCGTTGACGGCCTCAATGGACTCCGGGACGCCCTCAGCGGCCTTCTGAAGGTCTCGCAGACTGATCCCGATGTTCTGGGCGTTGGTCGCAATTGAGTCCTTCTCCCAGAAGAGGAAGGCCTCCTTAGTGCGAAGCTGACTGGCGATGACTCGTTCGGCTGCAGCGTTGATGCCCTTTTGGCCATCGAGAGCGGTGACGAGGTCATCAACCTTTGCCTTCTGCTTTGCCGCCGCGTCACCGACCATGGCAATTGCCGTGCCAGCGACTGCAAGAGCTACGCCCCAAGGGCCGCCGGCAAAGGACAGAAGGCTGCTGCCGATGCGCTTGCCGACTGCGGCCGCCTTGTCGCCGATCGTCTGCAGCTGCTTGACCATCGGCGAGCCATCGAACTTGCGGACGGAACCGTCTGCTGCGTAGATGAAGTCACCAATGCGCTTGGTGGAGGTCTCGGCGCTCTTGGCGCCGACTCGTGCGCTGTCCGCAAACTTGGACCAGCCACTTTGGACTGTGCCAAGGAAGCTGCCCAGTGGGCCTCGTAGAGCCAGGAACACAGCGAAGGCGCCTGTTGCCAGCTTGATTGGCCCGGGCAGGTCGTTGAACGCACCCAGCGAGGCATCGAGCAGATCGACGACCACAGCCAGCGGGCCGGAGGCCGCTGTTACGAGGGCGTTTACGAGGCCTGTGATGGACGGCGCGAACTTCTCCAGATTGCCGGAGAGCTTGCCGACTGAGCGGTCAAGGAAGCCGACGATGGTGTTGATAACCGGAGCGACGCCCTTGAAGATCTCGCCAGCTACCCGGCTCATGTTGCCGATGATCCTGCCGAGGCCTTCGAAGCTTGGGCCTAGATCTGCCAGCGCGCTCTGCATGTCGCGGATGCCTTCGAGCGTTCCGGTCTGGAACTGCAGTTGGCCCAGCGTCTTTGCGATGCCAGAGAGCAGCCCGCCGCCTAGCTTGCCGAGTCCCTTGAGGAGCTCGTTGACATAGCCAGCGGAATTGCCGATCGTCTCGCCAAGATCCTTGACGCCTTTGTTCAGCTCCGTGGCGCCCTGTCGGGCTCCGGCGAAGATGGTGGCCATGCGGCTGCGGAATGGCTCGGCCAGCATGACGTCGGCAATGTCCCGCATGTTGTCGCGGAACTCGGGGAGGCCCCCGCCTCCCGCGTCGTTGACTGCGCGGGTGATGCCCTTGAACATGTCGACCACTGACTTGCCGACAGAGCCCATGTCCTTGAGGCTCTGAACACCCTTCTCGATCCAGACGTTGATCTTCCCGGCCTCATCGGCCTTGGTGATCCAGTCGTCGAATCCTTGTGCGATGTCCGCCAGGAAGCCGCCGAAGCGGGGCAGGTAGTCGGAGCCGCGAAGGCCGAGAGTGTTGAGTGCGTCGAAGAACGGCTTGGATGCGGCGGAAGCCTGACGGAAGAATCCCTCGAGGTTGCCGAACATCTTCTTCATGTCGCCGTTTTTGGCGATCTCCTCGAACGAGTCGAGGATGCCAGCATTGAAGCGTCCAACGTCGTCTGCTGCGCCTGTAAGCCCGTCCCGAAGGACGGGGATAACGTTGGCGGCGAACCGCTGTATTGACTCGCCCATGCCCACCCAGAAGGCTTTCTGAACGGGCTTCTGAATGGAGTCCCATGTGCCACGCAGCGCAATGGCTGCGGCACGCGCTTCATCTGGAAGCGCCGCAAGCGCGTCGGCGTCTCCGTCGATCGCGCTCTTGAAGTTCTTGAAGGCCGCGACGTTGATCGTCACGGCAGAGGCTACGGCTGCCAGCGCAGTCGGCAAGGTGGCAAGCAGCCCAATGGACTGCACCATTCCCTCGCCGACGGTGAACGCTGACGTGCCGATGAAGGCCAGCGCATTCACGACGTTGCCGATGGCAGTTGCCCAGCCAGCCGACTTGAGGCTGAACTTGTCGAAGTTGACGATCAGCGACTCAAGGTTGCGGCCGACGGACGTCAGGACACCGAGGCCAGCGAGGCTCTTGATGAGCCCCTCGGCCACGATCAGCGACTTCTTGTTTACGTCGACGAAGAAGTTGACCTTGCGGTCTCGCGTCGCATACTTCAGCTGGGCTGCTGCGACCTCGAGGCCAGTCATGTCCGACTTGAACTTGACGCCCTTGCCGTCTTCCTTTTTGAGGAACTCGTCGATGTCGCGTTTGGCCTTCTCAAGGCCGTCGCTGGTGTTGACGTCCACGTTGATGCCAGCGGCTGACGCAGCGTTGAGAGCGGCATTCAGCTTGGCTCCAGCACGTCGCAGGTAGTCCTGGTCCATGTTGACCTTGACGTCACTGACCTTGAAGTCCTTGAGCATTCGGCCAATGTCGCTCGACGCCTTACGCAGCGCGTCAGGATCGACTCCGACCTTGACGTTGAGCGTCTTGTCGACTTCCTCGCGGACGTCTCTGACGGCCCGCTTTGCCTTCTCCCTGACGCCGGTGGCGTCAAGGTCGAGGTCAACGACCACTTCGTACTCTTGGCCAGCGAGTTCCTTGAGGATCTGTCGCTTAGCGTCGCCACGGAAGCCCTTGGCGTCAGGTCGTACCTTGACGGCGACCGCGCCGATTAGTTTGAGATCAGCCAAAGCTGTTCACTCCGTTCCACCCCAGGGCTTTCAGTACGTCGTTGTTGGTGACCGGCGCCGCCTTCTTGGCGGGAGTTTCTCCACGCCATTCGGCAGGTCCGATGACCGGGAATTTGGGCTGCTTGTCCTTGGGCCAGTTGCCGGTGACCAAAGTCAGGTCACGGAGCGCATTGAGCTGCATGGCAGCTAGGCGCCGGTCCTGAGTCCAGAAGCGTCGGTTATAGAGGTCGAGCGCTTCGGGGTCCGGTTCTGGCAGGGGCGTTGCCTCGTCGTCATCCATGGGGGCGGACATGATGGCGGCGTAGCGGGAACCCTCGGGGAGTTGGCGCATCATGGCAAAGATGAGGCGGACGCTGCCGTAGCAACGCCCGCCAATGAACTCGATCAGATCGAAGTTCCAGAACTCCTTCAGATCAAGCCAGATTTCCTCGCCGTATGCGTCCAGCTCAACCGCGAGGGTTAGGCTTCCCCCGCGTTCGTCTTCTCCTGGTACTCGTCGAACAAGTAGGACCAGCGAGTCAGGTCTTCACCCGCCCAGCGCTTGACCACATTGAATGCCTCCTTGCTGCGAGCTGTCAGGCGGAAGGCGTCTGCGTAGACGTCAGTCCAGTCCTCGTCGGTCTCTTCTGTGCCAAAGCGCTTGGCGATGTCGAGTGCTGCGACTACGGCCTTGCGGCCTTCCTTGTCGAGGCGCAGGATCGGCTGGAACGCTACGACCTTGCCGCTCTCGATTTCAATCTCAAAGTCTGGGTACTTCTCGTCTGCACCCTTCTGCAGATCGGAAAGCTTGATTGCGGACATTGCAACTCCTGCTTGTTGTAAGACTGTGTCGCGGACAAATGGAAAAGCTGAGTGGGCGGGTGTCCGCTCCCGCCCACTCAGGGTCATTCGCTACTTAGCTGCAGCCGCTTTGGCGACAGGCTTGGTGGCGGGCTTTACAGGCTCCGCAGGGGCCTCATCAGCAGGCTGCTCGGCTGCAGGAGCTTCGTCAGGCTTGTCGGCCGGAGGGGTGCCCTCAACGGATTCGCAGAGCTTGACTACAACTGCGAGCAAGTCACGGAGCTGGCCACCGAGATCGGCGGAGCCCTTTTCAAACGAGGGGAGCTGTTCTTTCAAAGACATGTGCGGACTTCCTTACGGTGCGGCGATTACGACGGTGGGGTCGGACGTGTAGCCCGAGCCGCCATTCGTTACGGTGATGGAGGTAACGGCGCCGTTCGTCAGAACGGCGGTAGCTGCAGCGCCAGAGCCCGCGCCACCGGTGAAGGTGACAGACGGGACGCTTGCGTAGCCGGAGCCAGCGTTGGTCACGGTGACTGCGGAGACGACCTGAGCCGAGCGAGAGGCAGTCGCAGTTGCCTGAATCTTCACGGCAACCGGGGGAATGAACTCGATGGCGAATGCATTCGACAGGTAGGTCAGCGGGGTGACCTTCAGCGGCAGCTGAGCCAGGTTCTCGGTGTCGGAGATTGCGAGATCATCGCTGCGGAAGATCGACGCCTTCGGGGCGTAGATACCGGCAGTCGTGGTGCCGTCATAGAAGACGACCAGCCAAGCAACTTCGGTCGGGGTCGCGTCCTGAGGAACCTGCACGTGGCCGGTGCCCGTAATGACGGCGTTGGCGCCGTAGTAGAGCTTCAGGCTGTCCTTATCGAACTGCAGGAGGTTCATGTTGAAGGACTCGGTACGCGAGGCCACAGACTGGCGCAGGGTCTTCGCCTGCAGCGAGCCCAGCGTGGTGACGTCGCCGCCCTCAGAGGCCGAGGCCAGGATGTCCTGCATGGAGGTGTGGCCCATCTCGGTCCACGCAACACCCGGGTTGCGCAGGTCGGCGGGAACCGCCGTGCCGATGGGTGCCGTGTAGAAGTGGCCGGTGCCAACCTTCAGTACGGCAGTGTTATCAAGTGCCATGTAAGTCTCCTCGTGGGCTTGTTGCCCACAGAAAAGGCCGCCCCTAGTGGAGCGGCCTGAAGCGGTTGTTTACGCTGCCCAGAGCGGGCGGGCGGATGAGTAGTCGGTAGACCGACTCGAAGCGCACGACGCCCTTCGGGAGGGTGGCGTACTGCACGACGCCCGTACTGGTTGCCCAGTCGGAGACGCGGGAGGGGGCTGTTGAGTTCTCGATGACTGAGATGTGGCCGAGGCCGGGGAATACCTTCTGGGTGAGCTGCGCCTGACGCAGTGCGACGCGGCACATCTCCTGCAGGTCGGCTCCGTCCCTCATGGCCTCAAGGCCAGAGGTAAGCGTGTTGACCGAGATGACGACAGGCTCAAGGAACCTGTCGTCGCCAGCGCGACCTTCACCGTTGCCGGAGCGCCTCTCGCGTGAAGCGATGAGCGCCGGCGTATTCATGCCCTCGGTATAGAGCGTGCCGATCTGAATCTGCTGCCCAGCGAAGAAGTCTCTGAACAGAGCCATCAGCAGGCCATCGGTTGACCCGAAAACTGGAATGTCGATTGTCATGAGGTCTTTCCGTACTTGCGGACGCGGTCCTCGACCGCATTGCCGAGAGCGTGGATGCCGTCAACCCAGACGCGACCCTTCTTGGTCTTCTGCCAGTGGCCGAGCTCGATGGACAGTGCGCTCTTATTGGCGTTGTCCGTGCGGTCAGGCACGTTGTCCTGAGCACCTTCGTCGTAGAGGGCGACATGCCAGTCGAGCTTGGTCTTGGGTGGCGAGATGACTGCGATGCGGGCGTCTCCGTTGTCCCGATGCAGCGAGAGGTTGGACCGGGCACGAGCCGCTATGGCGCTGCCCTGAGCCTTCAATTCGCTGCGGACTGCCGGGAGGTGGGAGACGATGTCCTCGACGCTTCCAGGCCCCTTCAGGGGGCCGTTGAAGCCAAGCCACTCAGCCATCGGCCAGCAGCCTGTTCCGTGATCGGAGGGTGAACTCGATGTGTCGCAGTCGCTTAGTCGCGCCTGGCGTCATTCGCGGAGGGCTTGCCAAGTCCCACTCTTCGCCATTGAAGACGACGCGGGACCAGCTGCCTGCGGGCACCTGGCGGGCCATGATGCGGACGACCTTGTTGCTTACCTGCCCGGCCAGCTCAGCGTCTGAGGAGCGATCCTCAGAGCTTGTGACGCGGATGGTAATGCCGTCGCCCGACGGCCGCTTGACGACGTTGCCGAAGGAGTCTGTCGCAGTCTCCTCGACGTACACGATCAGCGACTCGCTGCCTCGATCCAACAGTCGGCTCCTCACCATGGGCGAGGGTCCGCATCTAGGAACAGGTACTCAGGCGAGCCGCCCGGGTAGCGTCGGTAGTCCGACGTCGCAATGAAGCGGTCGGGGTTAGTGAGGGGGATCGAGGTGACTCGGCCGCGAGTGTTCGCTGCCATCTGAATCATCTTGATCTCGCCGGCGGTAAGGGCTGCGCCCTTCCGGTAGTCGACGTCGATGTCGAGTGAGACCGCGTCGCCGCGTTCCAGCTTTAGGCCGCTGGGGTTTTGGTAACCCCGGGCCGCCGCTGCAATCGCCGTCGTAACAGCAATCGCAGGGGCGGTCTCGGGGTCAACCCATGGCAGGCCGTAAAGCCGAACTTGAGCGGAGGCCTCTTCGAGCATCTCTACCGCCAGCGCTACGTCCAGCGGATCGGTGATTGGCTCGCCCACGCGAGCCGCCACCCTAGCTACAGTGCCTAGAGGCTCCATTCAAAGTCCTTACGGTACGACGGGCTCTACGTCATGGCCGATGGTGAACGGGTCACCAGCGGGCAGCGTGCCGGCGAACGGCTGGTCGTTGTAGACCTTGGCCAGGGTGGACGTGGCAGAGGAGCCGAGCGAACCGTTGGTGCGGGTCTTGCCGTCACCGGGCTTGATCTCGGCTGCGGTTGCGGCCGTGGAGTCAGCGGCGAGGACGATCTTGATGCCGCGCACGAAGTACTGCACCGTGTCAACAATTTCCTTGGTGCCGTCAGAGTTGATCTGGCGGAGGTTGTCCTTGGTGACGCCGGTCGCGATCCACGAGTTGAACGTGGAGCGGTCGATCTGGCGGGATGCGTCGTAGTCCTGGATCCAGCGGAGGGAGAAGCCATTCTGGTTGGAAATGGCACCCTTCACTGCACCGAGCGGCACGCGGGGTGCGGCGGTGAACAGGAGGACTGCGGAAGCTGCGTAGACGTAGCCTTCGTTCTTGCCAAGCGTCGGGTCTTCGACGGCAGTAATGCCGGCGAAGGTGTCGATCACGTTGGAAGCGAAAGCTCCGTCACCACGGCCTTCGTTCTTCGTGGACTTGGAGGCCTTGCGAAGCAGGTTCGCCCAGCCGGAGCCAACAACCGCAACGACGTTAGTGTCAGGGTTGCGCAGAGCCTTGAGCTCTGCCTGCACGTCGCTGAAGAAGTTGAAGACGAGGTCTTCACCGTCAGCGTGTGCTGCGGCCTTAGCGGCCGAGGAGGCAACGAGTGCCATGACGCGCTCGTAAGGAGCGTCGATGACCTGCTTGCGAACGCGTCGCTCGAGGCCGCCGGTCACTGCCTTGATCTGAGCGGTGAAGAGCTTGCCCCATGCGCCTGCGAAGTCGAACTCCAGAGCTTCGTCGATGAGAGCAACTGCAGAGTAGTCGTTGTTCGGCTCGACCGTAAGGTCCACAGTCTGTTCGACGTAGGTGTCCGTCACGATCTGCTCGGCGCGGTCATTGCGCCATTCATACGTGCGAACGGGGAGGGTTCCTTCAACGCGGAAGGTGATCTTGTCGCCGGCTGCGCCCTTGAACTCGTCGAACGAGCGGCGCTCAACGGTCTTGGCGAGGACGGTCTCTTCGCCAAGCGCGACTACAGCAGCTGCTGCAATCTTCTCGGCCTTTACTACTGCGTGCTGACCAACGGCCATGCATGTCTCCTAGAAATAGAGAAGCCCCACACCAACAGGTGCGGGGCAAGCTTTGTTATGGGCTAGTGGAAGCTCTGCGACCGGGCTTGCTTCACCAGGTCCGCAGGGTCGACATCCTCGACAGGGGTTGCCGGGGTGCGCCCGCCGCTCGGCGGCAGGGGCGGTGGCGTCGGCGCCTCGGGTTTCACTGCAGGCTCCACGACGGGAGCTTCGGGTTCCTTCGGCACAAACTTGGCGAGCGTAGCGGCGTGCTCCGCGAGGGAGGCCTCGTCATCGCCCTTGAGCAGCTCAGCCAGTTCAGGGGGCAGCTTGTGATCCTTGACGATCTGGTCGCGCACTAGAGTGCGCACCTTGCCATCCCACTCGGTCTTGGCGGCCTCGAAGTCTTCTGCTGTCACGGCGCCTTCTAGGCTCTCGCGCAGCGTGTTGCGCTCAGTGCGGTAGCGAGCCGCTTCTGCGCGTGCTGTGGTGACTTCCCTGGCCAGCCACTTGAACTCCTCAGGAAGCCCTGCGAGGGCTTCTGCGGAAGGGGCTGCGGGTGTCTGCTCAGTGGCGCCCTCCTGGGGCGCCCCGTTGTTCTCGCCGTTAGGCACATGTCCTCCTGGGACTATGGTGTGGATTGCTGATTTGCTTGGTCGCGGGAAGCGGCCAGAGCGTCCCGCTGGCGTGCATACATCCAGCGGCGCCACGCATTCATCGCGGCGTTGCCCGAGAGTCCGTCAGTCACAATTGGCCACTGGGCCTTGTAGAACTCGTTGTCTGCGGGAAGTTTCGACTGCAGCTCCCAGCGGGAGATGATCGTGCAGTGGCAGTTGTCGTGGTACTTGCGAACATCCAGAGGTCGGCCGTCTAGGCCTTCCTCGAAGTTGCCTGCGTTACCAGCGACGGTCGTGGTTCGTTTGGTGGTAACGGCGCCCTTTGAGTAGACCCAGCCGCGTGACGCGAGCATCGCGCAGAAGTGGCAGGGATTCGGCCCGAGCTTGCGGGCGAACTTCTCTGCCCGGCCGTCATGGCGAATGGCGTCGTTGAGGGCATCGCGTCCTGCGCTGATGCCATACTTGTCGACCTTGCCAGCGCCCATCGAGCCGCTGTTTCCGTGGGCTTCTGTCGCCTTGTTGAGGACGTCATCGGCAGTCAGGTCATCGCTCCTGCGGAGCGCTGTCACAGCGCCCGTCTGGAGCTCTACGGCGCCTTTGAGCAGCAACTGGCGGAACGCCTCGTCAACCTCTTCGTCGGTGAGGTCATCCAGCCAATCGAACTCGTCGACCTCAACCTTCGAGTCCTCGTCGTCCGTTGCGTCTAGCAAGTCTTGGATGACGGGATCAAGGGTGGAGGCTTCGAGCCGAACCTTGCGACGGTTGCCGTCGTGCTCTGTGGTGGCAGTCTCTTCGACCAGCCGCTCATGCAGCCAGGCTCCTTCGACGTCCGCAGGCTTCTCGGCGTCGAGGGTCGCCACCTCGAGCAAAAGGTTGAGGTACTGCTCTCGAAGTCCGCTCATGGTGACGTCATCTGGATCGTCGGAGTATTCCGGCATGCCCAGCGAGCGGCCCGTTTCAAGGGCTCGTGCCAGCTGGTAGTAGGACTGGGCTAGACGCCTGCTGTAGCGCCTAATGCCCACGATCATGCGCAATGACCGGGAGAGCCAGCCGGAGGCTGTCTCAGCGGCAGCTACGGCGCTTACGGTGTTCCAGTCGGCCAACGCGAGGTAAGCGCCTACGATGCCCAGTCGAGCTTGAGCGGCTTGGTGGGCGGTCTCGATGGCCTCTATCTCGCTAAGTGTTGCCACTCATGCCCCTTGTCGTGTTGTAGCCGGGGAAGGCGACGCTCATGTGTGGATGAATTGGGCGGCCAGCCCACTGGTCACTGGAGTCGTAGGAGCGGCTGGTCTCGCCACAGCGCACACATTTCCAGCGATGCCACAGGACGCGATGTCGCCACCAGCCGGGCCGTCGGGAGAATAGATGCCGACAGGTGTCGGCGCTCTCACTAAGCGTTGCCACTCGGTGCGCCGAACGCTTCTAGTGGGGTGGGGACTTGGGGACGCGCCGCCGGTGCCTGTCGGCGCGAGGCCGCTGCAGGGTCCGGTGCGTTGAATGCGGCTTCATGGGCCTGATCGTCGGCCATCGTCTCCCACTCCTTGATTTCCTGAGTGGTGGTGTTAGGCACTCGCGCCCAGAGCGCGCGGCCCGGGATGCCGAGCATGGTGGCTGCCTTGCCGAGTCCGTCGATGACGCCAGCGAACGTGTTGTCGCTCATGTCGCGCCAGCGAACCTCGGACGTGTAGTCGTCCTCAGCCTTCTCGCCAAGCTCCATGTCGATGGCCGTGAGACGCAGCAAGCTTTGGTGCGAGGCGCCCCAAGTGGTCTTCATGACATGCGCGAAGCGCATTGTCTGAGCCATGGCTGCGACCAAAGTCTCGGCCGAAAGGTTGCTCATGTTGCCGAGTAGCGCGTGGGGAGGAAGCTGGCCGATGACAGCGAACTGCTTGATGGAGGCCTCGAGAGCTGAGATGAAGCCATCCAGCGGCGTCTCGTCCAATGTTCCAAACTTGGCAGTCGGATCGTCGGTCGTAAGCATGCGAGCTTGGCTGACGGGGATTGGCTTGTAGACCTGACGGCCTTCGCCGTCCAGCTGGAAGCTGCCGTCCTCGTTGAGTACAGGCTCGCCAAGCAGGCCTGCTGCCCAGCGCACCTTGAAACTTGAGAACGTCTGCGTGACCAGCAGGTCGAAGGTAGTCTGGTTGACACGGTCCTGAACCGGGATTGCAGGCTCAATGACACCGCGTACCGTGCCCTCGTCGTCCAGCGAGCAGACGTAGCGCACAACCGGGCAGTGGCCGAGGTTGTGGGGGAGGTCGGAAATGACGACGCGGTCGCCGCCGCCCTTGGGGATCTTAAAGTGGACGATGCGCTCGGCATCGTAGTAGACCATTCGACCTTCGGTCGTGGATGTCGCGTGAGAGCGGATCGTCAGCGCGTACACCGGGTACTGGTCATTGACCGGGTCGGTGTAGTAGGCGACCGTGTCCTTGGTGGAGAGCAGCGCAATCTTCGGCTTCTTCTTGCCAAGCTCCTCGAGAGCCACGTAAGCGGCGCCGTAAGTCAGCGCGGCCCGGTAGATGGAGGTCTGCTTGGCGGCCATGTTGTTGCGCAGCCAGGCGCTCCATTCCTTCGGGAATGGCTCACCCTCACGACGGAAGCCGTCAACGAAAGACACCTGCGCCGGGATGCTGACCAAAAGGCCGATGAGGTTGAGGACTGCGCGCCTGCGCAGCTCTACGATCTCGGTGGTGGCAAACGTGGGAATCTTCGGCAGCGTGTGGATGCCGTTTAGATACGCCTGATTTGCGAGGTGTGCCTCGCGGTCGGCGGTGATCGTCCCATGCATCTGGTCGATGCGGTCTTTGAGGCTCGCTGCCACATCGACGGCGACCTGCTGGACGCCTTGAATGCTCGTGCCCTGTGGCAATGTGTCTCCTAGATTTGGGTGAGTTGCCGGCGGTACTGGCGGGCAGGCTGCTTGCCGGACTCGATAAGGTCGTTCATGGCCATGAAGGCGAGGAGCGCGGCGGCCAAGCCATCCACCTTGCGGGGGCTCTCGGCGTTCTCCTTGGCGAAGGTGAGGCCAAAGCGGTTGCGCCGGCGCTTGGCGTTGAGCACGTGGATTCGCAGCGTCTTGTCACGGTTATGCCGGATTCGCTTGTCGATGATCGCCTGCACGAAGGCCTCAACGCCGCGAGCAATCTTCTGCTGATTGCCACGCATGTCGAACGCAGTCGCAGACTGCGGGCTGGCCTTGATGAGCAGGATCTCTCGGTAGGCCTCAGACCAGTTGGCGATGTAGCTTTCCCAGAGGGCGACGTCGGCGTAGAACGCCCGCACCTTGTAGCTGGAGAACGCGAGGTGAACCTCGGAGTCAACCTCAGCCTCATTGATGTGCCAGCCGTCGCCTGCGGCGCCGTCAGGGCGCTGCCAGATGGCCAGTGGAACCAGGAGCTTGTCGCGCAATCGCATGGCCACAAGGGCTGTTGCGTCGTCTGTCTTGCCACCGTCGAAGCCGAGTGTGATCTCGTCGCCGGGGGATAGGTCAGCCTTGGTGCCGTAGGTGGGAGTCTCGCATTCAGCGTCGCTCCACTCGTCGGGTCCAAGCAGTGAGTCAGAGGCTGCCGTGATCTGGTTGTAGAACATCCGACGCACACGAGTGGCTGGGATGGAGCCATCCTGCATTGACTTCACGATGTTGGCGATTGGAAGCCATACCGCGTCGCCTCGGATGATCTCGAGAATGAATGGAGCCCAGTCGCTTGTCAGCGGGCTGGATGGGTGAGCTTCGCGGCTGCAGTAGAGCCAGCCAGAAGCCTCGTGCTGCCCGGCCCACACCTTCTCTTGGGCTTCGCGAATACGTTGGGCAACGCTGTCCTCGCCGGGCTCGTAGGCATTGGTGATGCAGATGAACCGGCCGCCCGTTTTCAGGACGTTATAGGTGGCGGTTTCGTAGAGGTCGATCCCGCCGCGACTCGGAATCCAGTGCTGCGTTTCTCCGGCCACAAGGAATGTTGGTCGGTTGCCTTCGAGCGAGCGGCTGGAGGATGAGATGACTTCCAGCCGGCGATTGCCAGCGTAGGCGTAGACGACCTCTTTCTGGACGTCGACGTTTCCAAACGCCTTCCGCGTTCGCTCCGGCAGGAGCGATGGAATCAGCGCCATGGTGTTCTTCGTCTGATCGCGACTGACGGCGGCAATCTGAACCCAAGCAGCCGGGTCGTCTGTGGCGACAGGATCGCCATTGTCATCCCAGTGGGAAAACTTGCAGGGGCCGATCAAGTGCACGATCGACAGGACGGCTGCGTAAGGGTCTTTGCCGGCGCCTTTCAGCGCCTGATAGACCGCTTGGCGATAGGTGAACTCACCGTCATTAGACAGGCCAAACAGCCATAGGGTCAGCCTGGCCTGCTCGTCGGTGAACACCCACGGCGAGCCGTCTGGCATTTGCAGCCATTCGGCACACCAGCCCATAACCTCCCACCCGAGAGTCCTCTCGGGGAGAAGCCAGTTGCCGTCGGCATCCTTCTGCCATAGCGGGCCAATGTCGGTCGGGGGGAATAGCTCAAGAGCCGCCTCGAGTGAGGGCTCAACCCCTTCGAGGTTAATCTCAGCTATTGTTCTTCACCCCTTGGATGCGTGGTCTTCTACTTTTTGGCGACGCCCAGCTTGGATTTGTAGTCACCGATAGCGGTGACTGATGCGGAGGCGACTGTTGGTTTGGGCTTCTCCAGCTCGATGCGCATGCGGCGCCTATCACCTTCGGTGGCGCCCAACGACGTCATCATGGCGAAGAGTGCCGTGAGCATCTGCGCGCTGCGGCGAGATGTGGAGGTGTTGAAGTAATGGGTGAGCTCTTCGGCGACGATCATCGCCGTGGCCCAGTCGGAGCGTTCGTAGAACGCGGCAATGCCGGAATCCGACAGCGAGCTGTACCAGTCCTTGGCCATCTCGTGCCAGTGATCCTTGACCGGGAATGGGTCACCACCACGTGCGGTGCCCTTCGCGAGTCCAACACCACCCTCGGGCTCCTTGTTTCGGCGAGTGCGCTCAGCGCTCCTTTTGGGTAAAGGTCCAGTGCCGGCCATGTCGCCTCCTTAGAAGCCCTTGTTCTTGGGTGGCCGTGGTGGCCCTGTGATTACGCCTGGATGCTGCTCTACGGGGTGCCGGAGCATGGCGCGTAGCGCCGCTTGGGCTTCGTTGCCCTCGCGGCTGCTCTTGCGTGCGTGATGCCAAGTGCAGAGGAGTTGAAGGTTGGCCAGTGAGTGATCGTCACCGGCGCGCTTATGGTCGACGTCAGTGCCCTTGTCCCAGCAGCGCTTGCCGCTCTTCTTGATGGTTTCGCAGCGACCACCTGCGCGCTCAAAGACGATTTGCCGGAGTAGTGGCCAATCGTCGGGGAGCCGTGATTTTCGATCGCTGCCAGTCCAGCCGCCGCTCATCGCTTCAGCGGGTCGCCCCATGCACGGAAGCTGCCGTCGAAAAGGATCGAGATGGTGATTCGGTGAATGCCGTCAGGGCTGATCGTGGCTTCGATGTCCTCCAGTGGCGTGTGCCAGGGGAACTCTTCGCCATCGAGGCTGATGTGTTTGTTCTTGTGGTCAATCACAATGTCGTGCGCGAGCTTAGGCATGCGTTCCTCTCACGGAATGAAGTTGGGCTCGACGCCCAGGATGCGGAGCAGCTCTTTGGTGTCGAATCCGCCGAAGCGGAGGCCGTCAATCTCGACCACAGGCGACTGCAGGAAGCCCTGAGCTTTCAGCTCAGCGGCTAACTCGGGGTTATCCGGCGAGATGACGATGCTGTACGCACCCTTGAAGCCATGCTTGTCCAGCCAGCGGTAGACGGCCTTGCAGGGCTGGCAGGCTGGTCCGGTGGAGTAGATGGTGATTGACGGCAAGAGTGGCCCTCCTCGGGCTGTAGAAGCCCAGAGGGGCATTGCTCAGTAACTGTTTGCGGGGATGAGGTAGCCGCGATCACGCAGCTCGTAATGCAGGGCGCCGGTCAGATCGCCCACCAGGTAGGCAAGCTCCTCGTTGGCGCCGTCGATATGCACCCGAGCGCGGGAGTCCCACTTGCAGCAGTCGGCGAAGTAGATGTGCAGCGCGGCATGGGTGACCTCGTGGGCCAGTGTGTTGCTGTCGAGCTGGCTCTCAGCGAGACGGATGATGGCCATGTGGCGCATGTGCTCGGGCGCTGGGTGGCGGTAGCCGAAGCTGTTGGTGATGGCGCCCGCGCTGTCCACGCTCATGCCATAGTTCCGGGCAGAGCGGACTACGTCCGCCTTGTCCTTGTAGACGTGAACGAGGACTGAGCGGCGGTTGCCGGTGGCGCTGGACGAGACTGAGAAGCGGTGAAGGATCTCAGGTGCGGTCACTCGGAAGTGACCCGCTCTTCTTTGCGCCAGGCGATGAAGTTCTTGGCGTACACGAAGCCGTAGGCGAGGGCTGAAAGAATGAAGCCGTACTGCGCTGTGACCAGCGCGTAGGTGATCCACAAAACTTGGGCCGACAGGCCGATTGCCCAGCCGATCGAGCGCTTCTTGCCCGCGAGCACGAGACCGAGAATGCCGATGGCGGCCAGCGCCACGGACCAAATGAGCCCCGCGATCAAGCAGCCACCTCAATCTTCAAGGTGAATTTGGTCTGCTCGTCGGTCTCGGCGTCCTCTACGATCAGGCGAACGTTGGCCCCGTCGGGCGAGGCGCTGAAGAAGAGTCCCTCGCTATCGAAGAACTCAGCGTCAAGCGCATAGGCGATGGTGCGAGCGATGGCTTCGGGTACGCGGCTCATGCGGCCACCTTGATGCCGAGGGCGCCGGCGATGTCGGGCTCCTTGAAGAGCTCCGACTTGGCGATCTTGCCGTTGGGGTGGTACAGCGGCTTGCCGTCGGCATCGAGCTTGCTCATGTTCGAGGCGAACACCTCGCGGCTCAGCGCTTGCATGTCAAATCCGTGCCGGATTCCGGCGCCATTCACAACGACGTCGAGGTCGGCGATTGCATCAGCAGCTTCGATGAGATTCGGCTCGTACGCATTCGAATCCTCATACTCGACCAGCTCGTCCGTGAAGCGGCTCTCCGTCAGGCCGCCCGAGACGCCGTCGACCCGCAGCTCGGTGATCCAGCGGTCCCATCCGCCAGGGAATAGCGCGTCGCAGAGTTCGATGAACTCTTCTTCGATCAGCTTCAGCGCGAGGATTGCCTCAGTGCGGCAAAGTATCTGTGGCGTATCGCGCACAGGGTGCTTGAAAGCTTGGTGAAATTCGATAACTCGTTGCTCAGTTGTCATGCTGCCCTCTCCGGCATAATTACTTCTTGCGAAACAGCCAATCAATAAACAATTGGCAATAAGCTTGGGCAAAAGCCCAAGCGAATTTTAGTGATAGCATTTGATATTCCCCCTCAAAAGGAATTGGTGCCAGCCGCCGACTGTGCATGCCGATCGGCGACCAGCGTTGCGACGGTCACAAGCCCGCCGTCGCGCGGGACAGTAAAACAGCGGGCGATCAAATGGCCCGCTGCTGTCAGAGTCGGCTTGCGGGATTTGAACCCGTATCTCATCCCCTCTGGGAAGTGTTCTAGACCCGTCCAGAAATTCTCTGCCCATCCTGTGCGCACAGTGGCAGTCGATATGTGGGGCCGTGCCAGATTGAACTATCAGCCGTTGATTGCCATTTGCTCACCCTGCGGGGTGAGCTATCCACTCATGACTGAGCGCCACCCGGTAGCGAGCAACTCGCTGAGCCGGAAGTCTGCGCCTGCAGGGGCTGAGAGCACGCTCCATTGCGCTACTCTGCAGCTTGCCTGCAGGACGGGGGTTGCCAGGCTAAGGACGCGGCATGTTAGCCGCCCATGTGGCCTGGCAGGTAAACACCGGCAGGAACTCAGAACCTGCAAGCTCGGGTCCGCGTGAGAGGGCCGCGTCCAGCGAGGACAGAGCAGGGAGTTCGACTGCCGGTGGTCTAGAAAGCCAGCGGCGAAGAAGGGCGGCTGGCGTAGGTTTCAAGCGGCTAGAGCGAGGTTGCCGCGCCTTAGCTGGCGGCGGCGTGCGTTGCTCGTCGCCTGCCACCTCTTCGAACATTCGAGGCACACCCGATGGGGAAGCTTTGACTTCAAGAGGTTGTCGGGAGTGAATTCATGGCCATGCTTGCAGTGAGTTTGCCGTGCCGCTTTGGCGCCGACGCCCTGACCTCGCATGACGTTCTCGGCATTGGTTACGGCTTCAAGGTGCAAGGGGTTGAAGCAGGCCCTATTGCGGCAGAGGTGGTCAATGAAGAGCCCCTCAGGTATCGATCCGTAGTGAAGCTCGTAGGCAAGGCGGTGGGCGTAGCGAGTCCCGCCTCCGTGCCAAGCTTGGCCATAACCGTGGCCATTGAGGCCACCCATCATTTGCCAGCAGCCGCCGGGTGCAAGTGCCATTTTGGTCCAGACTGCGTCCGGCAAGCGACGATCAAACAACGCAAGTTCCACGGTTCCCTATGTCGGTAGGTATGAAAAAGTCCACCGCGAAGCCGAGAGGCTTCCGTGGACTCTCGACTCCGACAAATCGAGCAGTGTGATGAGCGGGGATTGGATCAACCCGCAGCGTACGAAAACCGAAGCACGGAGTGCGAGAGGTTTTCGGTTGCAGTCATTTCGTACTGGTAGTTAGCTTGCTTCGTACAACTGGAAAACACTTCGTGTTTCCAGTTGCGTGGCTAGCAGTAGGTAGTTCGCATCTACGCACTGCCCCCTCCTTAAATGGTTCCCGTAACTGCCTCCAATAATGAGTGGATGTCCGACGGCCCGATTCCGGACACGAAACCGGGTAACGATCATGTAACGGTCGCCGTGTGTGCCGAAAGCACGAATGCGGGGCAGCCAGCGGTGGCTAATGGTTGGGTAGCTCCGTCCGGCCGGGAAGGCTTCGTGTTGCCAGTTGAGCGGCTAACGATCGGCGATTCGCAGGTAGGCGCCGCCCCTTCGAAGGTTTCGCAACTTTTCTCAATAAATGAGCGGATGTCCGCTGCACTAAATCTGGACATCTTTGTCGGTAACAATGAGGTGACGTGTAACCCGCTCGGTCCCTGATGTTGGACCCGGAAGCGGTTGGCCTCCCTGATGCACGAAAACCGAAGCACGAAGTGCGAGAGGTTTTCGTGAAAGTCATTAGGTTGTGGTTAGTGAGGTGACTTTGTGCAACTGGAAAACACTTCGTGTTTCCAGTTGGGAAGCTAGCTATTGGTGGTTCGCAGCTACGTGCTGCCCTCCTTAAATGGTTCCCGCTCTGCCTCTACTAATAAGTGGATGCAACAACCCAGGTCGCGCCGCTTCCTCTTGGATCAGATCCCGAGAAGTCATTTGGTCCGCTACCATTTCGTCATGAATCCAGCCCTCAGAAAGGCCGCCACGGTCTTCGCACTAGGTCTCTGCCTCAGTGCCTGCAGTGCCGCCGATCCAGCCCAGACCGCCGGCCCCTAGGCAGTCTCCGACGGCTACAAGCAACCCGGCTGCAAAGTTTCAGGAGTTGGCTAACACAAAAGCTGGGCCGAGGGTGACCGAGTTGACCGTCCGCGAAGCCCGCGCTCTAACCGCCAAGTTTTGTGGAGACATCGGCCCCCTCGGTCCCGAGGGGGCCATCGATAACCTTTGGCGGGATGCGGCTCATTATGATCGCCAAGCCATCTTCATTTTTGCCCAAGAGACCGTCTGCCCAGAGTTGTCTAGCCCTCCCGCGTCGCCAGCTTCATAAATGCGTCAATCCTTATTGGGAGTAAGCGGCTCTTAGCGCATGGGCATTAAAAGTCACCGCGTCCTCTCGCGAAGGTGAGGACAGGCTTTGTTGCATCCACTTATGTTTAGGGACGCAAACGCGTCCAGATATTCAGACGCTAAGGGGTCCAATGGATTCAAGTACTTGCTCGGTCGACGATTGCCACAAGCCGAGGCACGGCGTTTATCACAGTCTTTGCCGCCCCCATTACGAGCGCGGCCTGAGGCGGCGGCGGCAGGAGCGCGCAGACCGGGGAGAAGTCCGACTATGCGAAGTTGAGGGCTGCTCGAACCCACACAGCGCGAAGGGCGTGTGCACTACTCATCGCGTCCGAGCTCTTCGGGCTGCCCGACCGAATAAGCCGAAAGTGGCGAAGGTGCCGAAGCCGCATTGCTTGGTGGACCAGTGCGCCAAGATCAGCACAAAAGCTGGCTATTGCAGCGGCCACTACTCCAACCTTCATCGTCATGGAGTGCCTGTCCACCCGAAGCCTCGCGGCGGCGCGCCGTTAGAGCGCTTTGCGCGACGTGTAGACGCGCGGAATGAAAACGGATGTTGGTTGTGGACCGGGAGGACGAACGGGGAGGGCTATGGCCGTTTTTATCTGGGTGATGGGCGGCGTGAGGTGCGGGCTCATCGCTGGTTCTATCAGACGCTGACTGGTTGCGAGCTTCCGCGTTTCATTCAGCTGGACCATGAGTGCAATGTCAGGCACTGCGTGCGGCCAGGCCACCTTGCTGAAGTTTCCCAGTCGGAGCACAACGTCAGGACCGCAGCGCGGCTTGCGGCGCAGGCGGCAGGACTTCTCGTCGCCCTGCCAGAGACCTTGCCATCGCCGATCGAGGCCCGCTTTCTGACGGGTCATCTTCGGCCGGCGAAGGTATAGGGCCAGCGCTACGGCTGGCCAAAGCTCCTGCCCTCGCTCTTCGGCGAGGGCTTCTCGAGGCTCTCATGGACTCTAGAACCCGTACATTCAGTCGAGAGCTATTACCCCCGGGGAGGCCGGCTGCGCGATCCGGGGGCTACCCCCACCCCCTTGTACTGAATGCCTCTCAGTAGCCTTCTATGCCACCTCTCAGCGCCTCGCTGGGCAGCCCTGGTACTGGATGCCATGATGGGGGTATCACGCGTCTGTGCGCCTGTATCTGGGCATAGAGAAGGCCAAGCAATGTGATGCACTTTGCTTGGCCTTCAGTGGTGCAGTGGATCAGCGACCCTATGCCGCCCTTGTCTAGTCGTCGGCAACATCAGTGAACGCCACCGCCCTTAGTGTCCTGCCTTTGCCGCCCTCGCCTTCTACGTCGCGTAGCTGCCCAGCCCTGGCCCGACGTGCGAGTTCTTCTATGAGTTCACTCGCCGGCACTTGTGCAAGCTGAGCCGCACTTGGTCGCGGTGAACCAAGGAGGCGCAGTGCGCTTCTAGATCCGCCGGCTAGCTGATCAAGGATGGCTAGCCGCGCCTGTGGGATTGGGGCGTACCCGTGCTCATACTTACGGAGCTGAGCAGTTGATACACCCAGGGCGTCGGCGACTTTCTGTCGCGTAAGCCCGGTCTTGTCAATCAGTTCTGAAACTTTTTTTGCCTCCATAAGCCGCTACTTTACGCGGAAGTTGCGCAACTTCACACCTTCAGGCGGCGACAACTTCGATTCAAGAGTTGCGCTAGTTGCGCAACTCATGCAATACTCGATACATCGGGCAGGGAGAAAGGCTGAAAGGCCGGACACCTGAATCCCCAAGAAGCTTGAGAATTGAATAAACCTGGAACAGTCGGACATATGACGAGTGCCTACGCTGAAGAGCGGATAAAGGTGCGAGTTGCACGGCCCCAAGGATATGCAAATAGTCGCCAAGAAGCGGACATATTACAGGGCTAGGTAACGGGACTGATTGGCAGAAGGATTACCTCATCAGCCCGCAAAATAGCGCGCTGAGAGTGCAACTAAATAACAATTGAATAGCAGGAAAATATGAACTAGGTGAATTGTGAAGACCGATAGAATCGGTCACGGAAAGAGGTAGAGCCATGATTGATCTTGTAGACTTCGGCGGCACATACATCTCCTTGAGCAGCATTCATGCTGTAGTGAACGAGATGGAGGACCAGGAGGAGACTGGCAATGTCTTCATTGAGTATGGCCCGAACGGCGCTCGCGCTGGTTTCGAAGGATCTGCGGCAGACGTGATGCGAATCATTGAAGATTGGCGGCGTAATAACTCCGCTATGGCCAGCGCTGGGCGTGTGCCGCAAGCTGTTCTGGCTGCGGTTTAGATCAAAATCAATAGAGGAGTGGCAATGACAAAGGAAGAGATACAGGCCCACGCTCGGGCGATTGTGGTGGAGTGGCCGCCGCTGCCCGCAGAGGTGTGCCGCATGGTAGCCGGCGTCCTGCGAGGGGAGCGGGCGAACGTCCCGCCCCAATCCGCCAAGTAGCGAGGCTGGCAATCTGGGCCAGCGCGCCAGTCTCGTAAGCAACTTCATAATTGGTAGCCCATCAACTCAGAATTCTTCGCTCGCCCTGGTCTCAGGCTTGAGCTTAGCCGGCCTCAATTGGTCGGGATGTGGCACGGCGGCTAGTCCGCTGGCATTGCCCACAACCGAATAGACAACTGAATAGCAAGGAACCAATGAAACACGAACACAAGCCCCGATCGCATTTGTTGGACGGAGCGAAGTGCAGGTAAATCCATTCGATTAGGCGGGCTGTAGTGCTACAGCCCGCCAGTTTTTCACCTATCAAGTAGCGCTACTTGCGCAATAGGAGTGTCTATGTCAACGTCATCAACGCTTTCACTCATAAAGCGCGAACTGCGGATAATGCGGGCTACCGCCATCAAATGTGGCGCCATGAACCCAGAGGACGAGCTCAAATTCACGCGGGGGAGCCGCACTCATGACATCGCGCCCCGCGTCGAAGTAATGACCCCGGCCGGATTCAGGCGGCTGGACTTACTGCCGCGCTTCAGCCACCTTACCCGGTTGGGTGAGGTTCTCATGGCTCTTCGTACCGCCACCGCCACCATTAAGCGGCTGGACGTGGCGGGCCGGAAGTGACTGCACACCAAGCCCCTCAGCGGATCAACTCGCACGCCGTCAGGACGGTAGCCCAGTGGCCCCGATTGCCGGCTGAGCAGTGCGCTACATAGCCGGCGAACTAAGGCGCAACCAAACAACTAACGAAAGGCCGCAGACATGCAACCCCAGCAAGCAGAGCCTGCGACTCGCGGCACGAGCCGAGTAGTCACGGTAGCAATCGATCCCCCCGCAACCTTGTTGAAAGAAGCCCCGATGCAAAAGCTCAACCGCCAGGAGAAGAGCGACCTTATCGCGTTCGCGGTGATCGTAGCGGTCTTGTTGTTGCTCGTCGGTAGTTGGTTCCTCACGCCCCCCGCAGTCGCCGCACAAGAGCAGACAGCAACGGTAGTAACGCTTCCCAGCGAGGAGCCTGCCGACCTGGAGAATGCGCCAAGCGACGTTCGCGGACTGTCGGTCGCCGAGTTGTTGCGGGACGCGCATGCAGTCCACGCCTTGTTGCCAGCGCCGGACATGCCGGCACCGCTGACCATGATTCCCGAGTTCCCCGCCGATTACTACAAGGTGCCGTCCGCCGAGTTCCCAGGCGTGACGCACGTATTCCAGTCAACCGCAGCATTCGCAGCATAGACCGGGTGTTCTTTGCTTCGTGGTGAGCGCCTGCGCTCACTACAAGGCATGGCATCCCGGCCAATTTCAACGAAAGGCAAGACCATGAGTGACTTTAGAATCAGCACCTTGCAGGATCTCAAGCGGCACGCTAAGCGGGTGGGCAACGACTTCTTTGGCATCGGCAATAAGCGATACTTCGGCCAAGGCCGGTACTACGGCATATATCGCGGCAGCCAATTCGAGACCTTCGAGGGCTACGTCATTGCAGAGGCGGTATTCGAGCCGTCAGGCGCCGAGGCTCCAGTCCACAGCTTCACGCTCTACAGGTTCGAGGCTAGCGACGAGTGGCTCAAGTTCTACTACATCGGCACCCATGAGTCACTGGCAGATGCCGAGGCCTTCCTGAGTGCAATGGGGGTCACCAGGTGAAGTTCTATCGAGCAATCCTCAAGGAGCAGCGCACGCTGGCCGGCATCTTCGTGAACGAGGGTCGAAGCTTTCCCGCCGGCACTGAGATTTCAGCAACCAAGACGCATGGGACGTGCGACTGGTGGAACTCATTCAGGCAGAGCGGTCAGCGGCATGACCGCCGAACAGTTGGCGCAGCTCTTTATGAGCTGCGCTCGGCAGGCCTGCCGGACCCCCGTCCAGCGACTAAGGCGCATGCGCGGCGAAAGCAGTAACAGCGGTGCACGAGGGCTAGCGACTGCACGCGCATGCTGTCGAGCAGTGCGCCCCGCTGTCACCCAGGCGTCACCCAGTCGGTAGCCATGACGGTTTCCGTCGAAGGGCTCGTGGGCGTTACTAGGGCCGCCTGCGACTCATGCGAGTGCCAGACATTCGAAAGTTCAAAATGCAGCCCCACCAACATTAGGGCTGTGCTTCCGCTGAGAGGAGCAGCATGAAAGCTGCAGTAGCAAATGCTTTGCCCACCCTTGACTTCGATAGTTTCCACGCGGCATACGTGAAGACCGCCGGCCGCATTGCATTCCGTGAGCATGGCGGTTCCACCATTTACGAGGTAGCTGACGTCGAACAAGCCATCTGGGAGCGCGTCATTGTGGACTGGAAGTCCTACAGTAAGGCAGACGCAAAGTTTGTGGAGATCTACATGACTAGGACGGCGCGAGACTTCGCCAGCGCTGAACGCTTGGCGCATATGTACGCCAGTGGTGCGTTCATCTACACGCCGAAACAAGTTATGTCGTTTCTGGAGTCCCACGCATGGGGCGTAACGGCGGGGGCTCTTGGTGTCGATGTCCGCGCCGACCTGGCTGAAGCGTTCGAGAGGCTGCGCAAAAGCGCGCCCACCCAGGCGAAGGCCGTACACAAGCGATATGCGCCAACTCCCGACAGCCTATCCTCGAATGAGCGCAGTAACTGCTCCAGGGGTGTAAAGAGCCTGATGGACAGACTAAACAGTGGCTTGCGTCTTCACGCAGAACCCGTTGATGTCGTGGTTGGCGAGGAGCGATAAGGCAAACAAACTTACACTTGCACAGGTCTGGCCACACGCCAGCGTCGGCAGCAATAGACCAACGCGCCGCACGTGCTTCCATGGTGGAGCGACCGTAGCAGGCTGCGCCACTGGGGCAGCCACGCCCCAATGCGGCAAAATTGGAGTATGACTAATCTTTGGGTTCCGGTCGTCGCCGGCGTTTTTGTGGTCCTCGGTGCAATGATTGGCGCCTTGCTGTCCCGCACGAATGAGCATCGCCAGTGGCAAAGAAACGAGAAACTCAAGGCGTATCAGAAGTTTGTTGAGACGTTCGCCGGGGCTCCCTTGAGCAATGCTTTTAACATCATCGGTCATGATGACCGCGAGGCGGCGGAAATGATTGCTGCCTACGAGGAAATGTACAAAGTTTGCCTGAACGCACAGTTCCTTGCTCCTACAGCCATCGCGGAGGAAATAAACAAGATGACTATAGCCCTAGCAGACCTGCAGGGGTGGGTCAATGATCTGCCGACCGTCATGTACGCGAAACACATGAGCGGCAACCTCTCGGCGGCAGATGCAAAAGCGGCCAATGAAGCTATGACCTCCGAGATACATCGTGAGCTCCAAGGTAAGTTGTCAGACTTTGCAACGGACTCCATAAAGCGCGTTAACGTGGCTGTTGGCCTGATGCGGAAAGACCTAAAGGTGCAAGCAGCCTTTCCTGCCTAGGTCTCGGCAAGAAAGCCGCTGCACTGGACACGGAGCTTCTGCGCCCTGTTCAAGTCCCTGCAGCTCCACCGATCCTCGCCTTCACTTCAGCGAGGCTGAGCGCTGAAGTGATCACAACGACTTGTAGTCGGCCCTACCGCCAATTGCCGCTGCTATAGCTCCTGCTTGCAGCAGCGATAGTTCCGCCAGCGAAGATCAGGAATATCATCCAGCCGAACACGCCCCAGCCTGCCAGCTCCTCCGGAACGCCCGTTAGGATGATGCCTGCCAGGATAGGCGGCAGCCCTGTGGCATCGATTTGCACCGAATCGCGTTCGATCCTCCCGACTTGGTCCCGCAACTCTTTCAACTCTGCGTGCACGCCGGTATCCAGCTCTTGCAGTTGACGTCTTGTCATTTGGTCTATTTCATCGAGCCTGGCTGCGGCGTTTTGCCACCGGGCATCGATGAACTCGAGTTGGTTCTTGAGCCACGTCACCTTCTCTGCAACAGTCGCCTTTTCTTCAAACCGGAGAGACTGGGTCGCTGTCGCCGCTCCGAAATGGGAATCGAACGAAATTGATCGCACGGCGGTTACCTGGCTAAGAGTCCCGCCATGACGGCGGGCCAAGGCGCTTCTGATGCCCATGGAGATCTTTGTGATTGCCACCCCAACAGTTGCACCGAGGGCATGCTTGCATGCCTGTGGGGCAACGATCATCGCACCAGTGATTGCCATGAGTACCCCACCCCATTTATTACTAGCCTCAAGGAGGTCGTCGTTCGTCCAGAAGAAGTCCAGCAGCCACTGCCCGGGGGTCATGGGGCAATTATCCCTCCAACCGCAATGTGATTGCGGCTCCCCGCTCGAGTGGCCGGATTTGTGGACGTTGGCATTAGGTAGTGCAGTAGAGACGGTCAGTTTCGCTCGGTGCCGGATGCGCCGAGCCGAGGCGGGGCCTCAATCCCTGATGACAGAGTCTTTTAGGGGCGTGCCGTTGAGCGTGCAGCCGATATAGGAGACAAGATCATTGACCGGAGGCTGGAAGGCAAATGACGCTTCATGAAAAGTGTATGGGTTGGTCGAAAGGACGGCCCGGCTTAGCGTGAGCCTGCCTTTGAATATCATGCGGAAGAAGTTTGGGCTGTAAATGCTAAATATGGTGAGCGATGCGTTCTCATGAAAGGTGACTCGCCTGAAGTTTGATTGACCCATCATTCCAGCAAGCCTGGCTGCACCGAAAAATATCGAGTCATCAAATGTTGCGTTAGAAATTCCGGCGTCGATGGAGGTGTAGCCCATGAAGTGTGTCTTCTTGAATGTGGCCTTCCGGGCAACTCCGTCGACCAGTTGGAATTGATCAAGGACAGCCCCATCCAGGTCAAGGTCGGTAGCGGGCCACGCGGGCTGCGAGTCCTTGTCGCCGGCTTTCGTGAAACCCTGGCTAATTAGCCGCTGTGTAGTACGCCGCACTTCACCGTCAGAGGGGTCGAGGTCGCCGCTGGATGTCGTTAGTTGTGGTAGCCGCAAATATGCGCACAGGACGTCAACGCACGACTGGCGTTGGTCACTCCAATCCGTTGCGAGCTGAGCCATGGCATTGACTCCAGCCAAGCGGACCGCAGCGGAGTCATGCCCCATTTGCTCAGCCGCTGACACGTATCGGGCTCGGAGTTCCCGTTCTTGATCACTTTGCCGCCGAGTGTGCTCGGCGTCGAAAGCCAAAGCATAAGTTCTATATGCGTCTGCCACGCGCTGCTGGTCCGTATGCAGTTGCCGCTCTTTTAGATGCAAACTTCGTAACGCAACGAAGACCGCTCCCGCTGCGGTGGGGATACCCACCAGCGTTATGGCAGTTCTGGCCGCATCTGCTCTCGGTAGTTGCAGGTGTTCTAAAACAAGGATGAAAACCACAAGCCCAACGCCTACGGCTAGGACGACCGCTAGCGCCACACCTAAGATGAGGGTCCAGAGCTTGGCCGGCGCGGGATCAGGGCGGTCGCTCGGGTCGGGGCGGGCGAGTTCGGGTGAAGACATGCGCGAGGAAGTTGTCATAGCGTCCTTCTGATTGACCGCAGCGGGCTTCGACTGAGGATGACTCCCACCTCATTTTGCTCCGTCGTCACTGCCACGCGCTGAATTTGCAGCGTGTCCATTTCACCCCTCCCATCGCTTGTATGACGTCAGAATTGCCCACAGCGAGATTCCTTCCGCCGGTAGTCGCGGTCCCTTCAGTAGCCCCGTGCCCTTCTGTTATCGCGTTTGCGCAGCGATTCAACCGCCACCCGGGGTGCAGAAATTAATTCGGTGTCTCTTCACTGGAGAGTCGGGGCAGGTCTATCACCTGGTATTCAAACCATGACGAGATGTCGGACCCTGCGCGCCACCGCGCGACGAACCACAAATACCCGATGTGGTAGCCGTAATCTATACCCGTAAAAATGCCGTCAGTTTGATAGGCGCTTGAATCGAGCAACCCAACGAAGCCAGACAGGCCGTGCTCATCCCCGTCAGCAAGCATGCGCTCGTGTAGCGCTATGGCACGGGGATTGATGCACAGCATGAAGCTCACAGAGGGGCAGCGATCGCTGCCATCGAGGAACTGGATCAACTCGGTAGGTACTCGTAGCTGATGAGATGCCAGCATGCAGCCAAGCTGTTTACCAAAGTAGCGAGCCAGATTCCGCGACTGCTCCTGCCAATCTGCCCCGTAAACCAGCTGCCAATCAAGGTGCTCCCAACTGGAAAGCACATTGATGTGATCCACAAGAAAAGTTTCAAAAGCGTCATGGGAGCGATCGAATGGCTGACTCTTTGAGCTATTGCAGTCGCCGCATAGATTCTTGCGCCATCGCACCTGGGTGCCCTTATTGAGGCTGCGGAGCGGACCAGCGTAGTCAGAACTCTTTTTGTAGACGTTCCTTGGCGCGTGGGTGCCATCGTCCAGCCTAGCCACCCGACGAAGGGTTGAAGCCTTGATTCGATGCTCTTCGGTGGTCGCAGCGTCTCCGCACCACCAGCAGAGAGTGCTCGCAGGCAACTGCAGATGTTCGAGATCCGGGTTCAGCCCGAGGGCAGAGATTCTCCTTCGCTCATCACTCATTCAAACATTATCCTTTGGGCACGAAGTTTCAGGTTACGCTCCTGGTTCGCAGCACCTCAGGCCGCCCTAATTGCCCGGCATTTGAGCCTTATTGAGAGCCTCCGCCATGACCGGCGCCAGCTCTGCGCTGAAAGCCCCGGTTAGGTGACCGGGGTCTGCAAAGATCGCGCGGTTTCCTGCGAAGGACGGGCAGGCGTCTTGGACGCAGAACCAAGGTTTCGTGTCCACGAACACAGCCGCTTTGGTCGCCGCAACCGTAGACTCGGCAGCTTTGAGCATCTCCCATTCGGGGCTGACGACGGCAGTGCAGTCCGAGGGCCGTGACACAGGGGTGTAGCACTCCTGCATGTTTCTGGCGCCGGGGGCGGCATAAGCGAAACGATCTTTGAAGCCTTTGGCAGGGAGTCTAGGGCGCTTCCATAGGCGGCGGCCCATTCGTCCTGCGAGCTGTTCCTGAGGCCTTGCTGACGAGCCGCTCCAGGGACAGTGCAGAGTCGGAAAGGATTATGAGCTCCGGGCTGATCTCATTAATCTTTTGTGTGGCCCATGCCTGGTGGTCGGTGCATGCGTCATAGGGTACTGTGCTCGTCTGGCTGGGGTAGACCTTTGTAAGCGCGATCGGGCAGCCTTGCTTCGTTATCGCTTGGATGCGGTAGCCGCTGGGCTCGAGCGCGCCGATGATTGCCGGCAGCCAGCTGGTGGCGATTGAGTCTCCCGCAACGACGGCTATCTTCTGGGAATCGACGGCGCCGTAAACGCACTTGTCGATGTTCTCGTCGGAGACGTCTAGGCATCCGTTTTCTGTCCACTGCGGCACTCGCTGATCGGCCATGTTCTCGATCCCGGGATCAAAAGTTGGCCATTCCGGGGTGGTAAGAGCGGATTGGATCTTGAGCGAGAGTTGGCCAGCAGCAGTGCTGGCGTCAGTGTTTGAAGCGGCCGCCGATCCGGATGCTGTGATTTTCGGCGTTGCCACGTAATCCACTTGACCTGCAGGGCGGACTAGAACTGAGGCCGCTGTAGTCAGCGAGACTACAGCCAGAAGGCTTAGGGCCGTCAGTTTGTAGGACGCCTTGAGTGGCTGACGATCCTTCTTTCGTCTTGCTCCGCCAAGCCAGCCTGACTTCCTGATCGGGTCCTCTACGGGGTGGTGCGCATAAGCGGACACGGCGAAAATGACCACGGTGACGCCCAAGAAGAAGCTGGCGTCATGCTCCGGAAACAGGGATTCCGCGAAGATAATCACAGGGAAATGCCAGAGGTACAGAGTACGAGATGTCTCCCAGGTATCTGCTGGCCGGATTGGTGAAGGGGGTAATGCCTCGGTGTTCTGACGCGCCGGTCCCGGCAAGGATGAACAGGGCTGCAGAGATGACCGGAAGCACCCCGGACGGGGCAGGGAAGACGGAACTGTTAGAGATGAGGAAGAGGGAGGCCACCATTCCGGCGATTCCGACCCACGCGAGGAAAGGTCGAATTCCGGACGGGATGCGAAGGGCCAGCGGCGCGAGTACAGCCAGGAGCGCTCCAACGCCTAGCTCCCACGTGCGTGTGAACGTCGAGAAGTACGCGGTTGTTGGAGCTGTGGCTGACTCGTGCATGGCCCAGCTAAAGCTGGCCGCGCATACTAGGAACACGCAGACTCCGGCGACTGTTTTGCTGCTGCCCGCCCTGCCGGCCTTGGCCATTAAAGCGAAGATACCCAGAAGAAGCCACGGCCAAACGAAGTAGAACTGCTCTTCAACGGACAGAGACCAGAAGTGCTGGACTGGCGAGACTGGGCCAGCGGCTTGGAAGTAGTCTGTGCCAGCGGCCGCGAAATGCCAGTTGGCTGAGAAGAACAGCGCCCAGAGGGAATCGCTGACTGTGGACAGGAACCTTCCCGGTCCAAAGAGGAAATATGCGGCGATCACGGTGGCAGTCAGCGTCAATGTTGATGCTGGCATTATTCGCTTGATGCGTCGCTTGCAAAAGCCTGTGAAGGAGATATGGCCTGTTTTGTCGTGCTCACGCAGCAGGCTGGCCGTGATGACGAATCCTGAAGTGACGAGAAAGATGTCAACGCCAATGAAGCCGCCAGAGGGCCACCGAAGCAAGTGATCGGAGATGACGACAATGACGGCAAATGCCCGCAGGCCCTGGATGTCTGGACGGAGGCGGGTCCGCCCCGGCCCCTTTCCAGTTTTTGCTCGGGCACTTTTGGGCGCACGCGAACCGATCTTCATTGTTGTCATGATTCCCCATTAGACGCAAAGCCGCACCAATCATAAGGGCACCAAGGACGTGGGGTTAGCCGCCGGGCAACAAAACCCTTGTTTGCGACGAAACCGCGTGGATTTCGGGGCAGCTACAACCGAAACATGGCCCTTCTTTAGCGTCATCGACGGCCCTGGCGGATAGTCGGGTCTGAGTGGGAAACAGTGCGACGGAATTGAGCTAACTCTCGGATGGGATACGCCAGCACGTCCCTAGGTGTTTTCAACGGTTGCTTGTCGACTTAGTGCATATCATGTGTGAGGGTCTCTCCGAGTTGCCGGCTTCCTTGACGCATGCAGGCGGGGGCCACAGTTTCCTCTGGATTGGATAGCACTTGAGCCCATCGATATTGAACGTTGCTGCCTGGCAGCAATTGGTTGTGTACCTCGGCGAGCCGCTGGTGAGATTCCTTCTCGGCGTTGACAACGTTTGGTCTGCCTCTGAGTTTTCGCCGAAGCAACTCGAGTTGGCGGCCGTCGTTATTGACCGAGCCGGCGATGGGCACCGTCAGGGACGATCAGGAGTCCTTCGCACGCAAGACCTTGCAACGAGATTCTGTAGTTACGACCCCGAGTTGGGTCACAGTTGGGCTACGGAACTTCATCTAAAGTCTGGAGGGCCGGTGCCAATCACTGAGGCAACTGACCCGCTGGAAGAAGTCGTCTCGGGACTGGCCATTGATGCGTTCCCTTTGCACCTGCTCGGCTCCGGACCTGAGTCGACCATGGTGCTTGCTGGCCAGGTCTATTCTCATCCGCTCAGGCAAAAAGCGAACGATCTGATTTTTCAGCCCAACGAGCCACTCATGGGGCTTTTTCCGCAAGCAAAGTTCACCAGCGACCCGAATCCGAACCCAGCAGATCCGAACGGCCTCCAGTCATATATGCGCTGGAGTGACGGAAGCCGCGGTTCAATCGAATTTGCCACACTGGTAGCAACAATTCTGAGGAAGGCGAATGGTGCCCTGAGGCCCGAAAAAACGGAGCTAGAGTCGTATGTCGAGTCAGTCCGCGACACTCTAGCCACGACTCGGAACTTGGCTCAGAGGAAAGAAGCAACCCTACAAGCGATCGCGGGCTGTCCGGGTGTCACTCTCGGCGAGGGGGTGCATGAGATAAAGCTGGGAGAGTGCACGCTAAGACGGCAGACTTGCCCCGAGAGTACGCTCGTCGGGCATTGGGCCAGCGACTCAGTTGTTCTCGAAGTGCCTATTCAAGTCCGCATGATGGAAATTGCGGCGAGCAGTGATGGCATTACGGAGCCTGTTGAATCTATGCTCTCCACGAGTACTGAGTTCCAGGAAGCACTACTGCGCAAGATAAGCCATGCACGCATGGCTGTGCTCTTGAGTTCTAAAGAAGGCGAAACGTTGGCCGTAGGCCAATCATTCCTCACTTGGTCGAATCCCGGCCAATCTGGACACGTCCAAAGCCAGGCGACGTCGCCGTGGCGACCTACGCTGTACTTCTCCCGTGCGCTTGAGGAGATAGACGAGGCTCCAATTGACCATTGGTACGAGCTGGTCGCAAAGGCGCCCGAGGCCCTCTATACGGGCCAAGAGCGGCTCATCTCTGCCGTGAACGAGAGGCACCACCCGTATGACGGCTTTATTGACGCGGTCATAGTTTGGGAGAACCTCTTCGGCGCAGCCGGCGAGACCATGCTACGAGTGTGCGGTTCTCTTGCGCACGTCCTGCACCCCAATGATCCCGACGAAAGAGTCGGGTTCTTCAAGAGAGCAAAGAAGATGTATGAAAAGCGAAGCAGACTCGTGCATGGTGGGGCCGACACGTTCCCATACGCACTTGCTTTCGAATATTGGAAGGACTCAGTTCAGTACTCGATTGCAGCATGGCGGCGAGTGCTGGAATCCGAGTCGCTCCGAAACCATAAGGATTCGGCGTCTCGTGGCGCCGAGATTCTAATTAGGGGGATTCCGGATAGTTAGAGTGCCAAAGTTGCCGTGCCGACCGTGCCCTTACGGTTCAAGCTATCGTATCGATGATCTCAGCCCGATCCAGCTGCTCTATATGCGGGTTCTTTGCACCAGTCCGAAAACCGTAGAAGGCGGGTGCGTTTGGCGGTTGACCTCAGCATGGGCATCGGCGCATCTGCCGCCCATGACGACCATTGGCTCCCTGCCGGCCACCCGTTGTGGGTAGAGCAATCCGAAGGCCGGCTTCGTAGGAGCCCCCTGCGTGGGCCGTGATTTGTACACTTGACACGTCCGAGGTGGGAGCGCATGAGAGCACTCATTGCGGGAGCTGCGCACGATAAGTGCGCCTCTCGCGTGGTGAGCGCCCAGTCTCAGTAACCCCCTGAAAAGGACGTCAGTCTTCGTAGCACTGGCGTAAAAGCTCCAAGGCCTTTGTCGTAACGAGGCGCGCGAGCATACCTTTGGACAGGCGCGTTGCTTTCAGCCCATCATCCGTTACTGAGATGTCGGTATACAGCCTATTTTCGATGTACTTGTCACCGTCATGCTCGTACTCGTGCGCCACAGTGAACTGAGAGTGTTGGACTGAAGCGAGACAGTTTTCGCCCAGGAAAAACTCCACATTGGAACCGGTGTTATCTGAGTATGTGACGGGGGTCTTTTGGTCATTCACGAAGTCAGAGTGAGGCACTGGCCTGAGCACTGAGGGAATCATGCTCAGCTCCGTGGAGAGGTAATCGTCAATGTGGATGATGTCGGGACTCCATAGCGACACTGCATCAGTGCTGATTCGGCTAGTGTTGCCGATTGCATAGCTTGCACCGGCCAGCGTGACCTGCCAGCGCTCTACGTTTCTACCGAGAAATTCACCCGTGCTACTCAGGTAGGTGGGTACTTCAAGATCCACATAGGCGATGAGGTCGGTCTCATTTAGGCGCAAGATGTCCCCAACGCCAACAACACTCAGAGGCGTGGGTTCACTTGAGAGGACTTCCTTCGAAATATTTTCTTGGAAGTCTTTGGATAGAAGATAGCTCAGCGGCTCTAAGACCTCCTGGATGCCCAGACGCATGTGAGACACACCGCCCTTCCGCACGGTTGCGAAGTCAGCGAACACTTGAATGCCCGGCTTCCCTGCCAGAGAGTTTCGGAGCACCTTGTCAGAAGTGACGACAGCGACTGTAGCGAAACGACCCGTCGCTTCGAAGGCGTGGCAGTAGACCATGAAGTCCACCGCCCCCGTGGTGACGTCACCTTTGGCCGACGCGGGAGGGGTCCTTAGTATCTGCGCATGAATGCTGTTCCGATAGAAGTCGTGGGGGGATTCGCCCACCGAAGCCCCCGTCCCTCTGATCTTGCTGACGAAGTTGTTGTATATCTTCTCCGCAGTTTCAATTCCCTCCACACCTATGTCGGACAAATGGAGGAGTTCCTTTGCCTGCTGATAGTCCTGCCAGGCGTGGCTAGCCAGTTCTCGACAAACGATGTCTGGAACGATTACATGTAGGCCCAGGTCCGTGAGCGTCTCAAGTGACCTTATGGCCCCTTGAGTTAGCTTTCCCTGGTGAAAGGCATTGGTGTCCACTACCACTGCCGTGGGGTTATCGACAGACACGGGCGCTTGGTTCGTTTTCATATCCTCGATCTGCCCCTTCACCAGCGAGGCTCCCTTGTGCATTACCTATGAGTTGTCACGAGCCAGGATGACGCCGTGCGGTTGCTACATTATCGGCATAGTGCCCATTCGGTTGAAGAAGCATCCTAAGGTGCCGGACTCGCACTGTGCTTTAAGCTACCCCGGGTTGGCGCCCGACAACCCGTCCAGCTCAGTCGTGATCACGTTGGCGTGCTAATGCGGGCTATCCTCAATTCCATGGGAAAACAGGGGGCAAAGTTGAGCAGTTATGCGGATGCCGTGGCGGGGATGGAGGAATTTGGCTCCGCTCTTAAGGGGTTGCTAAGGGAGACGCTCAAGCACCATGGTGTTGACGTTCACACCATCGATCATCGGGTGAAGGCAGAGAGAAGCGCCAGGCTGAAGGTCGATACTTCGGATGGGACCTATGGAGGATACGAAGACCTCCACGATTTGTTGGGACTGAGAATCACCTGCTACTTCGCCGAAGAAGTTGAGCGAGTGGCGGGGATCATCGATGAGGAGTTCCGCCCTGACCCAAACAAGTCTGAAGACAAGAAGGACAAACTGGGGCCTAAAGAGTTTGGCTACCGCTCTGTTCACCGTGTTGCGTGGCTAGGCGACGAGCGGGCGACTCTGGCGGAGTACGCACGGTTCAAGAACTTGCGGTTTGAAGTGCAGATTCGCACCGTGCTGCAGCATGCATGGGCTGAGATCGAGCACGATATCGGGTACAAGGCGGAGACAATACCAGAGCCAATGCGGCGCAGATTCTCGATGCTGGCCGGAGTGTTGGAACTTGTGGACTATGAGTTCCAGTCTCTGCGCAAAGAGCTGAACACCTACGAGGAGCGGGCCGACAGGGCCGCTGAAAGTAGGTCGGCGGATAAGGATATGGATCTGGATGTCGCTACGTTGTCGTCGATCATTAGAAAAGATTCAACAATTGAAGGTCTGGATAAAGCGCTTGCAGACATTGCGAATGTAGTCCTCCTTGACACCTTCGCGGACAATTTGACCGTTGAGCATCGGGTTCGACAACTACGACAACTGCGGTTGCGCACCATCGACGATGTTCGGATCGCTATTTATCAATGGGCGAGACACATCCACGCTTTCGTCGCCCTTTGGCTGAAGCGCACGGACCAGGACTCAGAGACGCCTCTCGCGAGGGCCGCTACTCGTGCAACAGCTTTTCCTCGGGGAGTGGGCATCTTCTACCTCTACTTCGTGATCTCCCTTGAAACTATGCGTCAGGGACAGGAGGCGGAGTTGCCCGACAATCTCATGGCCTTCAACCCAGGGGAGATGTGGGAAAGGGTGATTGGCGAGTTCGGACCCCCGCCGCACCTGTCGGGGTCCTAGGAATCTGAGCTGCGTTTCAACGTAGTTCGGGCGTGCACGACTTTGGAAGGCGTCTCTGCTTATGACGGCTAGAGGGCCAAGACGCCCAGCACTACACCGGCGACGCCCAGCGCAAAGGATAGAATGCCGACCGTTACTGCCAGCACCTGACGACCACGTGGGCTTGCACCGGCTTCCAGAACTTCGACTGCTGGAAATATGCGGCGTAGTGCGGGGCGCGCGATCATGTACCCCACGAAGGCCATTATTAGAACTGTCATGAGTCGCAAAATGATCAAAGTGCCAGCGTTTATGTCCTCAGACTGCGGCGGCTCCGGCGTCATTGTGTAGAGCAACTGAGTCGCGCTGCCGAAAACAAACAATCCGATCAGAATGGCGGCAAACGTGGACCGCAACGGTGCCCACCAGGGCACATCTTTGCGAAGCTCCGTTGCGAGATTATCGAAGACCCCGCCTATCCACTGGCGGTCAGGGCCACTGACCTTAAGTTGCACGACATCGCGGTCAAATAGGAGAAATCGTGGGCCCTCTTCGCCAAATTGAATGAAGATCCCCGGGAGGGTTCCTGGTGACCTGTGACGGTCACCGTTGCCGATGGTTATGCATTCGATTTCACGTGCGTCCATATCATTTAGAATCGCCTCGAGATTGCCACTCCTTTTGATGCGCCCCTTCCCAGCTATGACGGTAACCGAGGGCTGAAGCAATCGCGCCAGCTTGTCGGCCTCTTCTCGATCCTCCACAACCGTCTCTGGGTGCAGATCCCGTTCGGTGAGCAAATCCTTATACGCAGCGACAAGTGCTTTATCCACCTCTGTTGCGATCCGTATCAATTTCTCGCGTCGACCCACCCATGCAAGAAATGTTTCCTCCCGCTCCATTCGGACGACTTGCTTTCCGACTTCATCGGCACTGGGCCAAGAGGGTGAACTGGGGCCGGTCCCAGTCGAATGTGTGCTCATTCTGCCAATATATCGTTTTGCGTTCATCGCGGGCTCATGCTGCGGTGTAGGCGCCGAGAATGACGTAGAGGAACCGGCGGCTTTGTAGTTACTCAACGATTTCCGGCTTGCCCGGGATGTGTACCGTGCACGCAAACTCCGCGCATGACGCCGTCACTAAGATCTGCACCCTCCCGCTCCTGGCCGGGGCGAACATTTCGAGTTCTTTCGTAGTGCCCACTGTCGCGTCCTGCATCGACCTCGTGGTGCACTGCGGGCGCCATGCCACCGGGCGCAGGCAAGTGACCGAAATCCTGTCCCTGGGAAGCAGGGTGGAGAACGGGATCATCGAGTCCTCTGGTGTCTTCGGAATGGTTGCGGGGCAACTACAGCCGCGGGCCAACTCCATGCCGGCAGCGGAAAAGTTTGCCCGGGCAGGCTTCGACGTCGCTGCCCTCCTGGAGTCGAACTGATGGCGCCGCTCCTCGGGGTCGTCGGTGGTCTAGGAGTATTCCTCGTGTGGTGGTCCGCGTGGGTCCAACCACCTTCTGAGCCAAAAAGAAAGAGGCCCCGACGCTTGGACCTTCTTCTGATGTCAGCAGGAATCGAGAAAGTCTCCGGTGGCGGACTCCTACTCACCTGCGCCGGAATTGGCCTCTTTGCGCTGCTTGTGTTCTATGTCCTGACAGGATCCCCGCCAGTTGCCCTGTGTTTTGCACTTTTCGGTTCATGGACTCCTTTTGCAACGGTGCGTTGGCGGGCGCGAAAGCGCAGGAATGCGCTACGGCAGCTGTGGCCGGACGTAGTGGACCACTTGCGCTCCGCGATCCGTGCCGGCCTCGCACTGCCGGAGGCGCTGATCCAGCTGGGACACAACGGGCCTGAGGAATTAAGGGAGTTGTTCCTGGATTTCGGGGCCGACTACAGAGCCGCCGGTAATTTTGAGGCCGCAGTGAACAAACTCAAAGAACGCCTTGCAGATCCCGTGGCCGACCGCATCATTGAGGCCTTGCGAATGACCCGCGAAGTTGGTGGCTCCGACCTCGGGCGAATGTTGGGAACTTTGTCGGGCTTCCTGCGTGATAGCGCGCGGACACGCAGCGAGCTTGAAGCCCGTCAGTCGTGGACCATCAATGCAGCTCGGCTTGCTGTAGCTGCGCCCTGGATCGTTTTAGTGGTCATGGCCAGCCGGCCTGAAGCCATGCTGGCTTTCAACTCCGGCCTTGGTGCCATGGTGTTGCTTGGAGGCCTCCTGGTTTCTGTTTTCTGCTACTCCGTGATGCTTCGCGTCGGCGCCTTGCCAGAGGATGAGCGGGTTTTCGGGTGAACACGTCAACCGCTTTGGCCGTGCTGTGCGGCCTGCTTCTGGGTGCCGGATGCTGGTTGATCCTGGTGCGGCTCCCGTTTCTGCGGGGCCGGAGATTCTCCGATCGGATCGAACCTCAGTTGAAGTCGCAGAATCTCGAATCGCGCCTTCTCCGCAGGCCCACGCACAACCTCACGCCGTTTGGGCCGTTGGAACGAATACTCCGACCGATCATCCGCGATGTCATCACCTCCATGTCCCGCTTCAATGTGGGGTCCACGGCCCTGGCGAAGCGGCTTGTCCGAGCCGGTTCAACTAAATCAACACTGGACTTTCGGGCCGAGCAGCTCCTTTGGGCCGGTGTCGCTTTTGTGCTTGCTGTGCTCGTGGTTGTCGCGGGCGCCACGGCCGGCCGCTTCAGCCCGGCCGTGTCATGCATCTCCGTCATCGGCAGCGCATTGGGCGGCTACTTGCTTCGCGACTATCTCTTGGGGCAGTCGATCAAACGGCGGGAGTCAAGGATGCTATCTGAGTTTCCCAGCCTCGCGGAGCTGATGGCGCTCGCTGTCGCAGCAGGGGAGAGCGCAATGGGCGCGATGGACAGGGTGAGCCGGAGCTCCCACGGTGAGCTCTCCGGGGAGTTCGCCACGATCCTGGCGGATACCCGATCCGGTAAGCCGCTGACGGAAGCGCTCCAGGCTTTCTCATCAAGGGCGGAGCTGCCACCTCTGGTCAGGTTCATCGACGGCCTGGTGGTGGCTGTGGAGCGCGGGACTCCCTTGGCAGACGTCCTGCGGTCGCAGGCAGCGGACGTTCGCGATGCCGCACAGCGGGACCTCATGGAGTCCGCGGGGCGAAAAGAGATTGCCATGATGGTTCCGCTCGTCTTCGGCGTGCTCCCGCTGACTGTTGTCTTTGCCGCTTTCCCTGCCATCGCCGCTTTGGAAATGAGCCTTTAACGCCCCAGCCCCGATCCGCCCTGCGGCACTTTCACAAGCCACGCCAAGTCAGCAACTACTCAAAATACCTTGGGGAAAATCATGAAACGAATTTCTATCAAACTGTCTGTTGTTTCCATCCTGCTCTTCTGTTCTACCTGGTTGTTCGTTGTGGCCCGGAGAGCGCTGCCCGCACAGGATGATCCCGAGCGTGGTGATGTACCTGGCTGGGTGATGATCACCCTCATGTCCGCGATTCTCGTGGCAGGACTTCTTGCCATCGCAACTCCGGCGCTGAGCGACCTCTTCAATCAGGCCATGAGCAAGGTGGGCAAGTAGACGCGGGATGAAGATCCGTGCATGGATCTACCACTACCGAGCTCGCTTAGTGCCGGTCACAACCGTGAACGAGCGCGGATCAGCGGTTGTCGACTTCGTGTTGGTCGGTGCATTGCTGACCTTGTTCTTTATGTCGATTGTTCAACTCATGTTGGTCCTGCATGTTCGGAACACACTCATCGATGCAGCCGCTTCCGGAGCGCGGTACGGAGCGTTATCGGACCGTTCGCTCATGGATGCCCGGGCCAGGACTGCTGAGTTGATCGGCGGTGCCTTGAACAGCGACTTTGCCCGCGACATCACGTCGACTGAAATCACTATTAATGGGATCCGAACCTTGGAAGTGACGGTCAGGGCCCCGCTGCCGGTTGTTGGCCTGATTGGACCCAGTGAAGTATTGGAGGTCAAAGGGCATGCTGATCTTCCGGGGTGAGTCATCGAAGGAGCGGGTGACAGCTTTTCGGCACAGGGTGAGGGAGGCCTTGTGCTTGCCTGCCAGGTCTTCCGGCAGCACGGCTGAAAGCTCTCCGAACTCTGAAGCGCAACAGGGTAGCGCCGTAGTGGAATTCACGTTTCTCGCCTTGTTGCTCATGGTTCCTGTGGTCTATTTCGTGGTGACCGTAGGCCAGATCCAAAGCGGTTCGTTTGCGGTGGTGGGTGCTGCGGATCAGGCAGCCAAGGTTTTCGTGGCTCAAGCGGACCCGGACAGCGCGAGAATTGCTGCGGAGCGCAGCGTGCTTGTTGCCCTCAAGGACTATGGCCATTCACCCGAATCTGCCACCGTATCCATTGAGTGTGACCGTGCCGGTTGTTCGTCGGCCGGGACAACGGTGACTGTAACGGTGAATCTTGATGTTTCGTTGCCTCTGATGCCGTTCGGGGACTCGCTGCAGTTGAAGGCAAGCCGAGTCAGTGCGTCCGCATCGCAGGTTGTGGGGCGATACCAGTGACGGTGGTCGCATCAAGAAGTGGGCCACGGGAAGAGGGCCAAATTACCGTTCTCGTCGTGGGCTTCGTGCTCTTGTCCCTTCTCCTTGCCTCCGTGGTGATGGCTGCCTCAGCGGTGTACTTGGAGCACAAGAAGCTGCTGTCCTTGGCGGACGGAGCGGCCCTCGCGGCTGCGGATTCCTACAGGGTGGGGGATATCGGGGGAAGCACCATCCCTGCCACTTCCTTGGTGGACGAGAGAGTGCTGGCCGCAACATACTCGTACCTCGAAGCCAGCAGGGCCTCTTCGCGGCAACAGGACCTGGCAGTCGCGGGAGGCACCGGAAGCGAGCCCGGCGGCACAGCGGTAGTAGTCCTCACCGCCGTGGTACACCCTCCCCTGATCAGTTTTCTGCTGCCCGAAGGGATCTTGATCGAGGCGAAGGCAACGGCCCGATCCCGACTGACCCAGGAGTGACCCGCACGGCAGGGAGCCAACCAGCCGGCATAGCTGGGGGAGCCGTCAGGGAGTGCAGCGGATAGCGTACGCTGGGATGATCATGGCTGAAATTGATTTTCCCGCGGAAATCCGCGCACTTCGAGCAACGTACAGCTCAATCGAGAACGTCACCGATGTTGATGCCCTCAAGGCTGAGATCGCTGAGCTGAGCGAGCAGGCCGGGGCTCCGGACCTTTGGGACGATCCTGCTTCCGCCCAAGTCATCACCTCACGTTTGTCGCACAGGCAGTCTGAAGTTGAGCGCCTGTCCAGGCTTGATTCGCGGATTGACGACCTCGAAGTCCTGGTTGAACTTGGCCAGGACGAGGGCGACGAGGACTCCATGGCGGAAGCCGCCAAGGAACTTTCGTCCATCCGCAAGGCTCTTGCAGAGCTTGAAATAACCACCCTGTTGTCAGGGGAGTATGACGAGCGTGAGGCTGTAGTCACCATCAGGGCAGGGGCCGGTGGCGTCGATGCTGCCGATTTCGCCGAGATGCTGATGAGAATGTACTTGCGGTGGGCGGAACGCCACGGCTATCCGACCACCGTTATGGACACGTCCTACGCTGAAGAAGCAGGCTTGAAATCCGCCACCTTCGAGGTGAAGGCACCATACGCCTTCGGTACCTTGAGCGTCGAAGCCGGCACGCACCGACTGGTCCGCATCAGTCCCTTCGATAATCAGGGGCGCCGGCAAACATCCTTCGCCGCAGTTGAAGTCATCCCCTTGATCGAGCAGACAGACTCGATCGAAATCCCGGATAACGAGATCCGCGTTGACGTCTTCCGTTCCTCGGGTCCTGGTGGTCAGTCCGTCAACACCACCGACTCCGCCGTAAGGCTGACGCACATCCCTACGGGCATTGTGGTCTCCATGCAGAATGAGAAATCGCAGCTTCAAAACCGGGCAGCGGCCATGCGTGTCCTCCAATCGCGGTTGCTGCTGGTTAAAAAGGAACAGCAGGACGCGGAAAAGAAGGCACTGGCCGGAGACGTCAAGGCGTCATGGGGCGATCAAATGCGCTCCTACGTTCTCAACCCCTACCAAATGGTCAAGGACCTGCGGACGGAACACGAGGTGGGCAACACCTCGGCGGTTCTTGACGGGGAAATTGATGACTTCATCGACGCCGGCATTCGCTGGCGTACGGGCAACCGAAACGCGGCAGCCAACTAGGAGACGCGCGGCGTGACTTGGGCCACGTGATGCTTCGGATTCTGCGACACGCCTTTGAAAGCCGCGGAATCACGGCTCACTCGTGCGTATAGTCGAGTGGCCGGTGCTCTCACTTCCCCCATCGAAAGCCCGTGCTCCGGCTGTTGGACTGGGCGGCTACGTCATGTCCGGCGGGGTTCTAAAGGGCCATGATCAGATTTGAGAATGTCACCAAGGTCTACGAGCAGAATGCCCGACCGGCGCTCGACTCTGTGAGCCTTGAGATCAACCGCGGCGAATTCACCTTCCTGGTGGGCGCCTCAGGCTCAGGCAAGTCCACCTTCCTTCGGTTGATCCTGAAAGAGGACAAAGCCTCGTCCGGCTCCGTGTACGTGGCTGGGCAGAACGTTGCAAACATATCGAGCTGGCGCGTGCCGAAGCTCCGACGCGGAATCGGCGTTGTCTTCCAGGACTTCCGGTTGCTCCCGCAGAAGAACGTCTTCGCGAATGTGGCTTTTGCCATGCAGGTGATCGGTAAGAGTCGCTCCATTATTCGGGAGACGGTGCCGGAGGTCTTGAAGACCGTTGGCTTGGAGGGCAAAGAACGTCGTATGCCCCATGAACTCTCCGGTGGCGAGCAGCAGCGCGTGGCGATCGCGCGCGCCGTCGTAAACCGCCCCGGCATTTTGCTGGCGGACGAACCGACCGGAAACCTGGACCCCATTACCTCGATGGGAATCATGGGAGTCCTGGACAAAATCAACCAGAACGGCACCACCGTCGTCATGGCAACCCACGACGACGACATCGTCAACGAGATGCGCCGCCGCGTGGTGGAACTCAAGAACGGCAAGGTCATTCGCGACGAAGCCAAGGCACTGTACACCTCGATGATTCCGGTGGTTGGCGAGTCGCGCCGATTGAGGGATGCCAGCGGCGAGGAACTCAATCGCGCGCAGGGGGCACAGCTGTGAGGCTCTTGTTCATCCTGGGGGAAATCGGCAGTGGCTTGCGCCGGAACCTCTCCATGGTAATTTCCGTGGTCCTGGTAACTTTTGTGTCCCTGACGTTCGTCGGTGCGGCAGGAATGCTGCAGATGCAGATCAACCAGATGAAGGGCTTCTGGTACGACAAAGTCCAGGTGGCGGTCTTCCTCTGCAATGACGGTTCGACGGCGGTCGGCTGCGCTTCGGGTTCGGCCACCAAGGAACAGCAGGCGAACCTTCAGGCGATGCTTGAATCCCCGGCAGTCAAGCCTTACATCAACGATTTCCAGTTTGAGTCCCAAGCCGAGGCGTACAAGCATTTCAAAGAGCAGTTCTCCAATTCGCCAATTGTGGACTCCGTCTCTGAAGACCAGCTGCCGGCTTCCTTCCGGATCAACATGAAGAACCCCGAAAAGTACGAAATCATCAGCGAGACTTTTTCCTCGCAGCCCGGTGTTGAGACGGTCAGCGACCAACGGCAGGTGCTGGAACGCATCTTTTCGTGGATGAATGGGGCATCAGTTGCGGCCATAGGCGTAGCGGCGGTGATGATCTTCTGCGCGGTCCTGCTGATCACCACAACCATCAGGCTGTCGGCGTTCAGCCGACGGCGGGAGACGGGAATCATGCGTCTGGTGGGAGCGTCAAAGATGGTGATCCAATTGCCGTTCATCCTTGAAGGTGTCATTGCCGCCGTTGTGGGGGCGCTCCTTGCCTCCGTCACGCTCTGGCTCATGGCGCACTTCTGGCTCAACGGTGATTTGTCCCGGCAGTTCCTGAATACGCCGTTTATCTCTTCCACCCAAGTCCTGGTGATCGCGCCGGTGCTGGTTGCTCTCGGCGCCGGTCTGGCTGGTATATCTTCACTGTTGACCCTTCGGCGTTACCTGAAGGTGTAGCTGTGCACGCCCCGACTGAAATAACTGCCATGCTGACAAGCGAAAAGGACTCCTGATGACCACGTTGGACCCGAACCCCCTGCGCCGGCGCTTTGCGTCAGGCCATGCCCGGTTTCTGGGGGCGGTTCTTGCCGTGGGCCTGGCGGTCAGTCTGCTGTCCGGCGCTCCAACTGCCCAAGCTGACAGCTTGGAGGACCAGCAAGCTGCCTTGGAAGCAGAAGCGGCCCGGGTCCAGGCTTCACTGGAGTTCGTTGACTCAAACATCGCAAAGGCCGCCGGTGACCTGGTGATCTACCAGGGGCGGCTTCCCGGCGCGCAGCAGGCCCTGCTCGAGGCACAGGGACGGGTGGCAAGTGCGGTCAAGGAAGTGGAGGCACTTGCCGCGAGGGTGGAGCTCGCCCAGCAGAACAAGGCCAAGATTACGGAGCAGCTGGAGAGCGATAAGCAGAAGATCACTGACACCAAGAAGCTGATCGGCCAGATCGCTTCCCAGGCCTACAAGTCCGGTGGTGTGCCCACTAATATTGCGCTTCTGTTCGGGTCCAGCGAGACCGGCAGTCTGACTGAGTCCATGGACTTGGCTGATCAGGCCATGCGAAGCCAAAACGCGGCGATGACTAAGCTCACTCAGCAGAACGCCACCAACGTGAACTCGCAGGCGAGGCTTGTTGCTGTCGAGGAGGAAATCCAGGATCTGAAGAGCAAGGCGGATGCCGCGCTGGACCGGGAAAAGTCGGCAAGGGATGAAGCTGCGAGCAAGAAAGCTGAAGTCGACAAGCTGATCGAGGACACCACCCGCCTGAACGGACAGCTTCAAGCTGCCAAGCCCGGCATCGAAGCCAACCTTGCCAAGGTGAAGGCGGAACAAAATACGATCGCCGCCGAAATCGTGGAGCGCGACCGGAAGCTGCGGGAAGCTTGGGAAGCCGAACAACGTCGGATTGCGGAAGCAGCTGCAGCTGCGGCCGCTGCTGCGGCAGCCGCCCAGGGACGCCCTGCGCCTCCTGAGCCTCCGTATTCTCCTCCGCCCGCCGGTTCGCCGTCAGCATTCGGTCTTCGTCACCCCTTTGCAAGCGCTGTTCCCATCACCTCCGGATTCGGCTGGCGGGCAACTCCACCAGGCACCATTGATTTCTATGGCACCGGCGGCTACATGCACACGGGGATCGACTTCGGGGCGGCGTGCGGCACGCCTGTCTATGCGGCAGCGGCAGGCGAAGTCTTCAATTCGGGCTGGAACTCGGCCGATGGTGGTGGATGGCGAGTGAAAATCTCCCATGGCGTGGTGCAAGGCAACTCACTGACCACCATCTACTACCACAACAGCAGCATTGTAGTAGCGAATGGCCAGCAGGTATCGGCGGGGCAACTCATCGCCTACTCGGGGAGCACGGGTAACTCGACAGGGTGCCACGCACACTTCGAAACCTGGCTTAACAGTGCCGCAGTGGACCCTATGACCCTCCTCTAGCGTGTGGATAGCGCGCGGAGGCTCCGCCGCGCTGGCGTACACTAGTTGAAATCCGCATCTAACAAGGAGTTCTACCGTGCCCAAGGAAAGTGGCCGTAAGGTAGTGGCCACCAATCGGAAGGCCCGGCATAACTACCATGTCCTGGATACCTATGAGGCAGGCATTGCCCTCATGGGAACAGAGGTGAAGTCCCTCCGTGAAGGTCATGCCTCTATGGTTGATGGCTTCTGCACCTTCTACAACGACGAACTGTGGATGGAGGGCATCCACATCCCCGAGTATCACCAGGGGAGCTGGACCAACCATGCCGCCCGCCGACGTCGCAAGCTCTTGCTGCACCGTGACGAACTGGACAAGATCTCACAGAAAATCCGGGAGTCCGGATTCACGGTTGTACCTCTCCAGCTCTACTTCCTTGACGGCCGGGCCAAGGTGGAAATCGCCATCGCGCGAGGCAAGAAAGACTACGACAAGCGCCAGACCCTGCGTGAGCAGCAGGACAAGCGTGAATCGCTGCGAGAGTTGCGGGAACGCAACCGACGCTAGGCTGCACGTGTCGGGGGAATGTTCCACCCGATGAATGCGTTATGATGAGTAGTCCGATGGGAGCTTAAAAACTCCTGCCGGGTTTGGTAACAAAATACGGGGATGATCGGTTTCGACGATGTTAGTCGCGACAGGTGAAGCGGGCCGAGGATGCAGAATTATCTCGTAAACGCTGTCTGCAAACCAATAAGTGCCGAATCTAAGCGCACTGACTTCGCTCTCGCTGCCTAAGCAGTAAGACAGTCCGTCAGCCCGGGGTTGCTATCGCCCCGGTTCCTGGCGTCATTTAGATAGCCACTGCTGTTTGCCTTCGTCATTGAGGTAAACGGGACTCTTAGATGACTGGGCCCGGATCAGCCACTTGTTCGCAGGATGGCTGGGGCCGAGAAATTCCGACGCGAACTGCGCCCGGAGAAGCCCTGACAAAACGACATCGGACGGGGGTTCAATTCCCCCCATCTCCACCCCGGAAAGCCCTCGGATCCTTGTGATCCGAGGGCTTTCTTTTTGCCGACTGCAGCGACGTTCACCTACGGCGTAGCGACTTCCGGACTACCGGCGCGGGCTTGACAGTTGTAGTGGATAGACGCCCTGCGGACGTTGGAAGCGAGCAGCGGTAGGAGGCACGTCATGACGACGAATCCGTCATTCGAAGAACCGAGGGCGGGTGACGATGAAGTACTGGACACGTACTCGCAGATCGTCATTCGCGTTGCTGAGTCAGTGACGCCCCACGTTGCCGCCGTCGAGATGATGAGTACGGACCGCCGAGGCCGGGTTCGCGGAGGGAGCGGTTCAGCTGTGGTCTTCACCGGCGATGGGTACATGCTGACCAATGCCCACGTGGTGGCTGGCATCCGGTCCGGCCGGGCTGTGTTCGCTGACGGCAAGCACACGGAGGTGGAGCTGGTAGGCGCAGATCCGCTCTCCGACCTCGCCATTGTCCGTGGAGTGAAGTCCGCCCCGCCGCCGGCTCTGTTAGGCAACGCAGAGACGCTGAGGGTGGGGCAGCTAGTGATTGCCGTGGGGAATCCGCTGGGTCTGGCGGGGTCAGTAACCGCTGGAGTGGTGAGCGGGTTGGGGCGGTCCATTCCCGTCAGAGCGGGCGAGCACAGGCGTGTGATCGAGGACGTCATTCAGACCGATGCGGCACTCAATCCAGGAAACTCCGGTGGTGCGCTGGCTGATACGAGGGGACGCATCGTTGGTATCAACACGGCTGTTGCTGGTCTTGGGCTGGGACTGGCAATACCTGTTAACACCACAACGCAACGCATCATCGCCTCGCTGCTGAAATACGGCCGGGTGCGACGTGCTTATCTGGGCCTGGTCAGCACACCCATACCATTGGATGCCAGTGCGGTGGTGCGGACGGGCCAAAAGGAGGGCTTGCGTGTGGTGGAGGTTATCCCGGGCTCGCCGGCTGAGCTGTCCGGACTCCAACCGGGAGATGTGGTGCTGCGTGCGCTGGACCGCGCGGTATCGAGCGCTGAAAGCTTGCAGAAACTGCTGTTTGCCGAGGCTATCGGCCAGCCTTTCCCACTGACGGCACTACGAGAGGGGAAAACGCTCAAGCTCACTGCCGTCCCCTCCGAAATGGGTCCACCAGCTTAGGCCTGGCCCGTTTCGTCCAGGCTAGTCCTTGCGAACGTCCACCACGCCGACAAATCTGCTGCCAACGCCTTCATATTCGCTGCGGACGTCACCGAGGAAGAGTTCGGGGAGCTCGCTGTTCCGGTGGGTGCCACAGAAGACGAAGGAAAAGTCCGGCCACCACTTCTTGGGGCGAACGGCCTCGGTGTATCCACACACAGCACACGTCAGGTGAACCCAGACGGGTCGCTTGCCGGTGCGGTTGGCCCGGGACTGTACCAGCCACGCCGGGGGGTTGTCCTGCATGTCCCTGAGATCGGCCTCGGAGAGGCGGGACGGAATGCCGTGGCGCTGGGCCATTTCCATCGAAATATCCAGGGCCAATGCGGCATCACGTCTGCTAATCACCATTCAACGATACGGGACTTTCGCGGCGTAGGCTGTGCACATGACTGACGCAGCGGCCCTGCTGCCGAGTACCCCGCTCCAACGGCGCGTCCTCGTGGTGGCAATAGTGGCTTCATTCATTGCCATCCTTGATGGATTTGTGGTGAATCTCGCACTCCCGGCCATCGGGCGTGAACTGGGTGGTGGCTTGGTCATCCAACAGTGGGTGGTGGATGCGTATCTGCTGACGCTGGGGGCGTTGATACTGGTAGCGGGCTCGTTGTCCGATCATTTTGGCAGAGCAAGGATCCTTGAGTGGGGACTGGCCGGTTTCGCCCTGACTTCGGTGATGTGTGGTTTGGCGTGGACCGGCGAAGTGCTGGTGGTTTCCCGGGCACTGCAGGGAATCGCGGGCGCCCTCCTGGTTCCGAGTTCGCTCGCCATGATCATCTCGTCGTTCTCAGGCCCGGCGCAGTCGAAGGCCATTGGGCAGTGGTCCGGCTGGACAAGCGCCGCGGCCATTGTGGGTCCGCTCATCGGTGGTGTCGCTGTGGACTTGCTTTCCTGGCGGTTCATCTTCTTCATCAACGTCATTCCCGCAGTGGCCATTTGGCCCATGCTTGCCGGGCTCCGGGCGTCCGACGCTGCGAGGGACAAGAGCAAAAGCATCGATTACCTGGGAGCTTTCCTGGCCATGGTGGGCTTGGGCGGTGCGGTGTATGCGTTTATTGAACAGGGAAGGATGGGGTGGAGCAGCCCTCAAGTGTGGGTTCCGCTCTTGGTAGGCATAGCAGCTATGGTGCTGTTCCTCATCCACGAGTCCCGGGCTGCTGAGCCCATGTTGCCGCTCAGGCTCTTCGGTATCCGCAACTTTGCGTGGGGTAATCTCGCCACCCTGGCCATCTACGCCGCCATTTCCCTTGGCTTCTTCGTGTTGGGTATCTACCTGCAGCAGGTGGGCGGCATGGGAGCCACGGTGGCGGGTATGGCACTGCTTCCCGGCACCATCATCCTGATGCTGGGTGCCTCCTACTTTGGCGGCCTTGCGGGGAAATACGGCCCACGATGGTTCATGACACTCGGGCCGCTGCTGTGCGGGGTGGGTTTCCTGATGTCGTTGACTGTCCAGGAGCCGCTCAACTACTGGACGCAGGTGCTGCCGGGCCAAATAGTCTTCGGCCTGGGCCTGGCGACCTTGGTGGCACCTCTTACCGCTGCCATCCTCGGTGCTGTCCCGTCGGAGGAGGCAGGGATTGGTTCGGCAGTGAACAACGCCGTAGCGCGTATTGCGGGTCTGATCTCCATAGCCTTCGCCGGGGTCATTGTGGGGCCGGTCTTTAGCCGGGATGGCCTCTACAACGCCTTGCTGGTGACGGCGGGACTGTTCCTCTTCGGCGCCTTGGCGTCGGCGGTAGGGATCCGGAATCCTGTGCAGGAAGGCACCACGCCAGCTGTCGGCGAACCTGCTGCAGCGTCCGAAGACGACGACGGCGGTGCGGCCGGGCAGCGCGGCTGACCGGTGTCATGAGTAGGCTTAGCGGGCCGGAAGAACACAGCCTTCGTGTGTTTCGGCGCTCTGGACCCACAAAGCCGAGGTGATTTCGTCCGCGAGGTCGAACTCGCGCCCTTGGGCTCCGCTGCCGATGCGCACCACCAGGGCACCACCGAACGGTTTACGCCCCACCACTTCAACCGGCGCGTCCAAGGCGATCTCTTCCGAGGCCAGGTACCGGAGGAGGTCAGGATTCTCGTCGCTGATCCGCGTGATACGGCCCGAGTGGCCCTGATCCAACTCGATCATTCGGTAGGCGTGCGGCAACTCAACTGAACCGTCGGCCGAAGGAATCGGGTCCCCATGCGGGTCCCGGACAGGATGGCCAAGTTTGGCCGACATGCGTTCGATGAAAGTATCGGACACCGCATGTTCCAACATCTCGGCTTCGTCGTGGACTTCGTCCCAGCTATAGCCAAGTTCCTCCACCAGGTACGTCTCTATGAGGCGGTGCCGGCGCACCATGGACAGCGCGAGGCGCATGCCATCTGAGGTGAGCCGGATGGCGCTGTAGGGTTGGTGGTCAACCAAGCCTTGGTCCTTCAGTTTGCGCACCATCTCGGACACTGATGAATTGGCCACTCCCAGGCGCTGGGCGAGCTGGGACGACGTAATTGGCTTGTCCTGCCACTCCGTGTAGGAGTAGATGACCTTGACGTAGTCCTCAATTGAGGAGGAGGGCGTACTGGTCTTCACACCCCAAGCCTACCGTGGAGCTGAACCTTGAACCTTGAATGCCCGCCAGGTTTGCGTCATGTAGGGCAAACCGATGGCTTCGCCGGAGGCGTGACCGAGGTGGTCATACAGGTACCACGTCAGGTTCCCCATGACTTTGGCGCGGGTGGCGTCGTTAGCGCGGAGATAGTAGCTGCGGGATTTGGTGAGTTCCATGATGTCCTCCGGCGTGACTGCATCCTCCCACGTGGTCAGGTGGCATTCCAGGCCGCTGAACTCAGGGCCGATGACTGGCCTGAATCCGGGCTTATGGACATCGCCCGCATGCATGATGCGCGAAAGCCGGTGTACCCAGGGGATTGAAGTGTCCAGCTGATTCCAGATCAGCCCCAGGACTCCGTGTGGCCGCAGGATACGGGCGATCTCCGTGCTCGCTGCGAAGGGTTCGCACCAATGCCAGGCTTGGGCAACACTGACGACGTCGAATGCTGAGTCCGCCAGTCCAGTTGCCTCTGCCGTTCCCTCCTGGGCAATGACGTGGGGGTAGGCCTTGTGCAGTTGCTCCAGCATGTCCGTGGAAGGATCAACGGCGGCAACTTCGAGTCCGCGTTCCATGAGGAGTGCCGTGAACTTACCTGTGCCTGCTCCGAGGTCAGCCGCAGATTGTGCCCCCGCCGGAACGAGCCAGTCCACTGAATCCGTGGGATACCCCGGGCGCACGCGGTGGTAGTGTTCTCCGCCGTCCTGAAAGCTCTGGCCAAGTTCGAGCCTGCGGGTGGCATGCAGCTTGGGGCCACGCGGTCCAGCTGGTCCGGGGATGCCGGCAGCATCGCTCGCGGCGCCCTGGAAAGGCAGGGACACGCAGAACTCCTTCAGAGGGTGGCTAAAAGTACCCTACGAATTTACCGCATTGCCTTTGGCCGCCACTGCTCTAGTCGACAGTGCAAGGAGCTGCGCCCGCAGTGCCCGGGGTGTTCGGTGCCCACTCGGGGTAGCTGCGGTGGTCGTTGGCCGGAACCCAGCGGCCCTCGTCCACCACGTAGTCCCAGCCAAGTCCGTCGCGTTTGAGTCCTTCGATGCCTGCGAGCAGTCTGGTGGCATCCTCCAACCGGGAGCCGACGCCGAAGCTGGCACGCAAGGATCCCGAGGGAAGGCCGAGGCGCTTGAGGAGCGGGTGCGCGCAGAAGCGGCCGTCACGCAGGCCCACCCCGTGCTCTGCCGCGAGATAAGCGGCAACCAAACCGGCGTCGAATCCTTCTACAGAGAAATTCACCACACCGATGGTGTCCAGCGAGTCATTGAAGATCTTGTGCACGGTCACGCCGTCGATCGCCTCCAGGCCCGTCACCAGGTAAGTGCGGATGGCGGCCTCATGGGCGTGCCAGGCGTCCTGATCCAGCCCTGCCAGCACCTGGGTGGCCCGTGCTAGTGTCGCGGCACCCAGGACGTTGGGGGAGCCGCCCTCGTGTCGCGCAGGTCCAGCGGCCCAGCTGACCGAGTCCAAGCGGGCTTCACGAACCGCGCCGCCCCCGGCCAGGTGCGGAGTCCCGGCGTCGAGCCAGTCCGGACGGCCCACCACGACGCCGGCGCCAAAGGGGGCGTAGAGCTTGTGTCCGGAGAAAACCACATAGTCGACGTCAGCCTCAGTGATGTTGAACCGGCGGTGCGGTGCGAGCTGGGCGGCGTCCACCACGATTCTTGCGCCGTATTCGTGGGCAAGGGAAGCGAGCCGCGCGATGGGAAGGATTTCCCCGGTGACGTTCGACGCGCCGGTCACGGCCAACAGGCTGACCCCGCCTTGGGCAAGTTCACTGCGGAGTTTGTCCAGCGTTTCGGCCAAGGTGGGTGCCGCCACCACGCTGCGGTGGGGAACGCCTTGCCAGGGAAGAAGATTCGCGTGGTGCTCGATGTCCAGGTAGAGGACCTCACCGGTAAAATCGCCGTCCACCTGCGGGAGGCATCCGGCCAGGAGGTTCAAGGAATCCGTGGTGTTGCGTGTGAAGATCACGGAATCATCAGGCCGCCCGCCGACGAAATCCCGGACGATGTTCCGCGAATTCTCGTACACCGAGGTGCTGATTTGGGAGGCGTACCCGGCTCCCCGGTGAACGCTGGCGTAATAAGGAAGGACCTCGTTGAGGTAGGCCGAGACAATGGTCAGGGCAGGAGCCGATGCGCCGTAGTCGAGGTTGGCGTAGCGGACGTGCCCACCCTGAATCAGGGGAGCCTGCAGCTCAGCGCCTGTGACCGCGGCGAGTGGACGTGCCGCCGCAGCAGCCTCTGCAATGGAATCCTCAACGAAAGACGGAAGGGTGTTTGAGTTGAACGTGACAGTGCTCATGGGACCTCACTCAAGAGGGACCCCCGTAGGGGGATCCGCGCTTGCCGTATCCGTTCCGGACCGGCCGGGTCGTCACCCGGGGCACCCCACCGCGAATGGAGGGTTGCCGGCCAGCAAACCGGGGTTTAGCGCTGGCACTCGTGACCTGTAAAAAAGGCTAAGGCACGTCCGGGCGCCCCTCCAAAGCCGCCGCCCTTTGTTAAGCCCTTTGTTACGTGGAATGGCAATTGCCCGCTTGGCCGAATAAAAAACGGCGGAGGCGCCTCAAAGAGGGCCTCCGCCGTCGAAAATTCCGTTGCCCGTCTGATGAGCGAGACGGGGAAAGTCTAAAGAAGGTCGTCCAGCCCGGGGTTCAGCCGCTTGAGGACCTCCGAGTGCAGGATCGAGTTCGTGGCCAGGGCATTGCCGCCAAAGGGGCCGTCTTCGCCCTCCAAGGACGTGAAACGGCCGCCGGCCTCAGTGACGATGGGGACAAGGGCTGCCATGTCGTAGAGGTTCAACTCTGGCTCGCAGGCGATATCAACCGCGCCCTCGGCCACGAGGCAGTATGACCAGAAGTCACCGTAGGCGCGCGTGCGCCAGATGTCCTCGGTGAGTCCCATGAATTCATCCAGGTTGCCGCGTTCCTTCCACCCCGAAAGGCTGGAATATGACATTGAGGCATCGGACAGGCGGGAGACATTTGACACCTTGAGCCGCGTTGCCGAGGCGAGGGAGCGGCCCATGTATGCGCCCATGTCCTTGGCAGCCCACCATCGCTTGCCCAAGGCCGGCGCGCTGACTACCCCTACCACGGGTTCCCCTTCGTCTACGAGGGCGATCAGCGTTGCCCACACCGGGACGCCGCGGACGAAGTTCTTGGTTCCGTCAATGGGGTCGATGATCCAACGTCGCGAACCGTGTCCACTGCTGCCGAACTCCTCGCCGAGGACCGCGTCCCGAGGACGTGAGCGGGACAATTGGCCGCGGATTGCTTCCTCAGCAGCTTTGTCCGCGTCAGTAACCGGCGTGAGGTCGGGCTTGGTTTCGATCTGCAGGTCCAGTGCCTTGAAGCGATCCATGGTCTGGGCGTCGACTGAATCGGCGAGGACATGGGCAAGGCGCAAGTCATCGTTGTACGTGGAAACGGGTTGGGTCATGCCACCAAACTATCCTGAAACGTTCGATGCAGTGGGGAGGTGAAGCCGGCAACGATTAGTTGACGGTTCCCAGCTCCTTGGTCTCTTTCGCCTCGAGCCTTGGGTCCGCGCCCAGCAGTCGGCGCAGGGAGGCCAGCCGTGCCACCCCTGATGGGCCGGCATGGCCATCGTTCACCCATGCATCCAAACCGCAGTTCGTGGCGTTGGCGCCATGCTTGCAGCCGCGGTCGCAGGTCTCCGTGCCGGGCTCAAGATCCGGGAATGAATGCAGAATCCGGTCCGGGTCCACGTGCGCCAAGCCGAAGGATCGAATGCCGGGAGTGTCGATAATCCAGCTGCCGGAGGGAGCATCGTCGAGTTTGAGCGCCAAAGCCGAGGAAGAGGTGTGCCTGCCCCGGCCAGTTACCGCGTTGACACCGCCCGTGGCGCGCTCTGCACCTGTCAGGGCGTTAACCATGGTGGATTTACCCACGCCGGAGTGACCGAGCATGACGGTGACTTTTCCGCCGAGGTGTGAGCGCAGCTGGGATACCGCGTCCTTGTCCAGGCGGGCTGAGAGCCCATCATCCGAGCGGGCATCGATGCCACCGGCTTCGGAGTCCGCTGTGCGGCTGATGATCACTGGAAAGTCCAGGCTCAGGTAATTGGCCAGGAGTTCGGCCGGGTCCTTGACATCCGCCTTGGTGATGAGCAGCAGCGGCTCGATGCCGGCGTCGTAAGCTGCCACCAGGGCACGATCAATGAATCCGGTGCGCGGTTCCGGGTTGGCTGCGGCAACAACCACAACTAGTTGATCGGCATTGGCCACGACAACGCGTTCGATGGGGTCGGTATCGTCAGCGCTACGGCGGAGCAGCGTCTTCCGCTCTTCCACCCGGACCAGGCGCGCCAGCGTGTCGGGCGAGCCTGAGACGTCCCCGACCAAGGCCACAAAGTCGCCAGGGACAACGGGATTGCGCCGCAGTTCACGGGCACGGGCTGCGATAACAATGCGTTCTTCGGCAGAATCTTCGCCAACAATTGCACGGTATCGTCCGCGGTCAACGGTGATGATCCGGCCAATCACGGCGTCATCGTGGCTGGGGCGGTCCTTGGTGCGGGGCCTGGATCCTTTTTTACTGGGACGGATCCGGACATCGGATTCGTCCCAGGAGCTTGCGTCACGGCCCATGGTCAGTTGCTGGCCTCATCAAGATCGTCAGTGTTTTCGGTTCGCTGCAGCATGGCCCCCCACATTTGTGGGAACTCAGGCATGGTCTTGGACGTCGTGGCGATGTCTTCAACTTGTACGCCTTCGACCGCGAGCCCAAGGATGGCGCCGGCAGTGGCCATGCGGTGGTCGGCGTAGCTGTGGACCACTCCACCGTGAAGGGCAGCCGGGCGGATCACCAAGCCATCGGCGGTTTCTTCAGCGTCTCCTCCAAGTCCATTGATCTCGGCCACCAGCGCGGCAAGCCGGTCGGTTTCGTGGCCCCGGAGGTGGGCAATGCCGGTGAGTCGCGAGGGCCCGGTGGCCAAGGCGCACAAGGCGGCGACAGTGGGTGCCAGTTCGCTGGTTTCATCGAAGTCGGCACCCTTGATCTCGGCCCCTCCGGTCACTGTCAGGATTCCGTCCTTGAACGTTACCTCTGCTCCCATGGCAGCCAGGATGGTGCGCCACTGATCGCCTACTTGCGTGGTGCCGGCAGGCCAATTGGGAATGCGGACAGTGCCACGGGTGGCCAGCGCCGCGGCGAGGAAAGGTCCTGCGTTGGAGAGGTCTTGTTCGATCCTCTGGTCGAAAGCCCGGATGGGACCGGGGGAGACCCGCCAGTGGTTGGGCACAGAATCGTCCACGACGACGCCGACGCTGCGGAGGACTTCCACAGTCATGGTGATGTGGTCCAAGCTGGGAACTGGCTTGCCCACGTGCTCCAGATGCAAACCCTCCGCGAACCGGGCGCCGACCAGCAGCAACGCGGAAACGAACTGCGATGAAGCGCTGGCGTCGATTACCAAGTGACCGCCCCGAACCTCCCCGGTACCTTCTACCGCGAAGGGAAGGGACGACGGCGTCCTGCCGCCATCTGCTGCCACCGGGACGCCGAGGGCGATCAGGGCTTCGATGATGGTCCCCATGGGCCGGTTGCGGGCATGAGGGTCGCCGTCGAAGACTGTGACGCCGTTCCGCAGCGCAGCCAAGGGCGGAACGAACCGCATGACGGTGCCCGCGAGCCCGCAGTCGATTGCCGTCTCAGGGCCGGTCGCGACCGGGTCCAGTGGCGTAATTTGCAGGTCCGGGCCGAAGTGGCCGTCGCCGGGTACCTCAGTGACGGTGGCGCCCAGCTGCTGGAGGGCTTGGATCATCAGGGCAGAGTCGCGGGAATGAAGCGGGGCCCGCAACCGTGAGGGACCATCCGCCAAAGCCGCCAACACCAGGAACCGATTGGTGAGCGACTTTGAACCGGGGACCGCCACTGTTGCGTCCACAGGCCCCTTGGCGTGAGGGGCAGGCCATAGCGGCAATGTGGTGGCGGTTTTATTTGATTCGGTGTTTGCGGCGGTGGTACCGGTCATGCTTCCTTATGCTCCAACTGCGTTGTCAACGGCCTGGCGAACTGCTTTGTCTGCACGCTTGATCTGCTTGCCTGTGACCTTCTTGGCATCGGCGGCCAAGTGCTCTGCCCGCCAAGCGATGCTCGGACGGCCCGCTGTATCAACAGAGGCCAGAAGAACCCCGCCCGTGAGGGAAATGTTCTTCAACAGCCGGGCTTTGCGGGCGCTGCGGCCTTCCTTGGTGCTGATGTCTGCAGAACGCCACTCGACGTAGGAGTTCAACGCCGACGTTATGGTGAGGACCGTTGCAGCGAAGCGGGAAAGTTTGCCGAGCCCGAGGAGGGCTCCGGCTCCCAGCTGCGCTCCGCCGATCAAGCGTGCAAGTGTCTTTTCGTCAGCTTTGAAAGGCAGGGATTCGGAGGCGCGACGAAGGACTGGCGAGAGTTGTTTCGCAGTGTCGTCCGCATTCCTGAGCTTGTCCAGCCCTGCGACGACGAAGCTGGACGCGAGCATGGGACGTGCGAGAAAACGGATAACAGACATGTCTTGCCTCCTGGATGGCTTGCCACATTAGTTCGATGAGTGTTGTGTTCAAGGGGTGCAGTCTGCTCTAGTCTTGCACTTTTGCGGAATATTTACCCGGCAGCAACCGTTGTGAACCACAGGTGCGGCGGAGACCGGACCGCGGCATGGTGTATGCCGCCAGTTGAACGGAGTTGGTTTTTTGACTTTGGTTAAGGACCGGTTGATGCTTCCGGAGCCTGGATATGGAATGCAGCCGGAATCCCGGCAGCTGACAGTAGACTTGGCAACGATGAGCACCACTGAACCGGCCGCAGCGGCCACGTACCAGACAGCCGGCGCGGATGACGACGCGGTGGAGGTAAACGACGTCGATCCTGCTTCGGAGACTCCCGAACAGCGGCGGGCGCGCTTCGAGCGTGACGCCATGCAGTACGTGGACCAGCTGTATTCGGCCGCAATGCGGATGGCGCGAAACCCATCCGATGCTGAAGATCTGGTCCAAGAGGCCTACACCAAGGCGTTTTCGGCTTTCCATCAGTACAAGCCGGGGACCAACCTCAAGGCCTGGCTGTACCGAATCCTCACCAACACCTACATCAACCTCTATCGGAAGCGGCAGCGGGAGCCGCTGCAGTCCAACTCGGACACGATCGAGGATTGGCAGTTGGCCAAGGCAGAGTCGCATACCTCGGCCGGCCTGCGGTCAGCGGAGACCGAGGCCCTGGATCACCTCCCGGACTCCGACGTGAAGAACGCCTTGCAGTCGATCCCTGAAGAATTCCGCCTGGCGGTTTACTTCGCGGATGTTGAAGGGTACGCGTACAAGCAGATTTCAGAGATTATGAACACCCCGATCGGCACGGTCATGTCACGGTTGCACCGCGGCAGGAAGATGCTGCGGGACATGTTGGCGGACTATGCCGCCGAACGGGGCTTCAGGGCCCAAACCGATGACCAGGCCGCGGCCGGAAGCAACAATCAGGAGAAAGAGAAATGAGCGACTGCCAGGGATTGGGCGATTGCGACGATACGCGAATGCAGCGGATCTACGAGTACCTCGACGGTGCACTGACCCGCGAGGATCTCACTGAGATCAAGCGGCACCTGGACACCTGCGGGGAGTGTGCCGAGCAGTATGACCTTGAGTGCCTCATCCGCACCATGGTGAAGCGTTCGTGCACTGAATCCGCCCCGGAGAACCTGAAGAACTCAATACTCGACCGGATCCACGCCATCAAGCCTGTAGAGGCCTGATTCTGTCCTGATCCTGCAGGGTTGATGACTTCTCAGTGGTTGTACATTGCTGAGCTGGGTCAACGTATCCACCCCTAACGTCGAAGGCCCCGGAAACCGCATGGTTTCCGGGGCCTTCGCTTTTAAGCCTGTAACGCTAAGCCGGTGGCTTAGGTGTTGGGACGCTTGCCGTGGTTCGCGCCGCCGCGCTTACGGTCACGACGCTTACGTGCACGCTTGCTCATAGCTGGCCTCCTTCAAGGATTGATACTCAATAAAGCTGCCCTCCAGTTTCGCACATCCGGGTGCTGCGCCGCGAACCGGGCCGGTTTTGTGGTGCTGGAATGCCGCCCGGCTGGTCAGTTCTGCAGCGAATTCCTGATTGATATGCGGGCTTGGTCCAGTACGGTGCGTACGGTTTCAAGCGCCAAGGGAGTTAGTGGCTGCGAGGCGCCGTGTTGGCGTAACTCCACACGGATGTCGTCCCTGAAGGACTGAACCAATAATTCCGCTTCCTTGAGGATGCGCTGGCTCTCGGGAGTGTAACCCGCCGTCCTGCTTCTGAAAGTAGATGAAGAAGCGCTGCTTCGCGCAGCCTCAGCAGTGGCCGCGAGATCTGCCCGCAAGCCGCGCATATTGGAGCGGATGTCCTCCCGCAGGTTGTCGGCGAGCCGTCTGACGGAGGCGGATATGGTGTCTTCGACATCGGCCAGCTCCTGCCGTCTGCTGTCCAGTTCAGCCCGACCGGCGTCGGTAATGAGGTACTTGGTGCGGCGCCCTTCAGTCTCCGTGGCAACGAGGCCTTCCTCCTCCAGCTTGCCCAAGCGCGGGTAGATGGTGCCGGCGCTGGGGGAGTAGGTACCCCCGAAGCGGTCGCCCAACGCCTTGATCAACTCGTAGCCGTGCTTCGGGCCTGTCTCGAGCAATGCAAGCAGGTACAGCCGCAGCGCCCCGTGCGCGAAGACGGGAGGCATCAGAGGCCCGCTTCCCCGGGGACGGGGTGGCCGTTTTCCGGTGTGGGCGCCGATCCGTGCATGATGTACGTCTTGCCGGAGACGGTGTTGGTCCTGACCAGCATCAGCCTTTCGTCGGGGCCGACAATAGTATGAACATTGCTGCCGGGTTGGGCATACATTTGGTCATCTATCACCACAGTTCCGCTGGCCGACTTCGCCACGATATCCAGGCCGACGTCGTGCGGCAGCCGGATGGTCAAGTCTCCGGAGACGGAGTTGGCACCAAGGTCGCTGGTGTAGTCATGGAGGTCGAAGCTGAGGTCGCCGCTTATAGTGCTCGCGCGGATATTCTTGAACTTTCCGGAAGCGGTAACTTCCCCTGAGACGCTCTTGGCGGTCAGGACGCCGTCGTGGTTTCTGGCGATGACCTCGCCGCTGACCGTATTGACGTGCAATTCGCCGCTTGTGCCGTCCGCAAGGACCGAGCCGGAAACCGTGTTCAGCCGGGTGCGTCCCCTGATGCCCGAGACCATGCCGTCACCGCTGACGGTACCGGCCTCAACATCGACGCCGTTTGGCAGCGCTATGCCAACGATCACCGAGTTGGTGCTGGTGTTGTTGACCGTGCCCATCAGGTTGCGGAACCAGCCCTGCGGTCCCTGCAATTGGTGACGTACTTCCAGTCTTCCGTCAACAAGGGTGACTGTCAGGGGGTCGCCCGTTATCTCGCTGATTTCAATCCGGACAAACGGTTCGTGGTGTGTAACGACGTCAAAACGGCCTTTGACTATGCCCAGCTTGAGAGAGTGGACATTCTCGACATTGATGGTTTGCGGGCCCGTCACGGTCCATAGTTCCTCAGACATGATCCCTCCAAGTTGCGATATATCGCGTTATGTAAGACACGATATATCGCGTTCAGCCAGGAGGCAATGGTTGTTGGCTGCTGATTGATGGCAGTTGGCCTACGGCCGGTAAATCTTCCCGATGAGCGAGCGGGCGATGGTCACGGCCGGGTCCTTTCCATCGGCGGTGGGTGCCAGGTTGGTCCACACCACAAGCGAGACGGAATTCACCGGGTCGCTGCCCATGAACGTGTTGAAGCCCGGAAGTTCTCCGGTGTGGCCATAGAGGTTGCCGACTTCGCAATTCCTAAACCATAGGAGGCGCCGCCCGGCGTGTCCGGATTAGTCGGCGTGACGGTCTCAAGCCTTTTTTGTTGCAGTTCAGCCTTCAGGAGCTTTCCGTTGACGAGGGCCTCACCAAGAGTCAACAGGTCAGTGGCCGTGGAGATCCCCGCACCAGCTGCCCAAGCCCACGATGGGTTGACGTCGGTGACGTCGTTGGGCGCGAGCGTGCCGGCGATGGCTTCCTGCTGCATGGCCTCCGGGAGCGCGGGGTTCGTCATGGTCAGGACGTTGTCCCCGTAGAAGTAGCCCTGCGGATGAGGTTCGGGAATGCTGTTGGAAGAGACGTCGGGGAACACTGTTCCTTTCATGCCCAGCGGCTCAAAGATGCGTTCCTTGAACAGTTGTCCCAACGGTTTGCCGTCGATTTTCTCGGCGATGAGGCCGAGCAGGACTGTGTTGGTGTTGGAGTAGTGGAAACCCTGTCCAGGTGCAAAGTACGGTGGGTGTTTGTAGGCCAGAGCAAGAAGTTCGTCCGGTTGCCAGGCCCGTTGCGGGTCCGTGTCCATGGCCGAATTGAGCTCGAGAGTCTCGGTGTAGTTGAACAGGCCGCTGCGCATGGTCAGTAGCTGATCGATGGTGATGTTGTCCCCGTTGGGAACGTCGGGCCGGTGCCTTGACACCGGATCATCCAAGGACAACTTGCCCTCCTGAACCATCTGCAGAATGGCAGTTGTGGTCCAGGTCTTGGTAACGGAACCCACCCGGATATGGTCCTCGGTGGATACTGCGCGCTGAGCGTCGCGGACACCAGTGCCGTACGAAGCCGTGAGGGTTCCCTCGGGGGTCACCAATAACATCACCGCCCCCGGGACAAGGACTTCCTTCGCGGTCCGCTCGAAGTCGGCGCGCAGGGTTCCGGCGTCGAAGGGCTGCAACGCAGCCGAGGCCGTTGACGCCGAGGCCGTTGACGTCGATGCCGTCGCCGGAGCCGTTGATGGCGAGGATGTTGATGACGACGCCGCGGGCGTGGCCGTAGACGACGTCGCTGAGGGGGCGGGAGGACCGGAACTGCAGGAAACTGTGGCCGTGACAGCGGCGACGATGGCCGCTGTGACTGTTGCTCTGACAGAAACCTGCATGTTCCGCGTCATGGCTACTCCGGTTGAGCGATATTAAGCCATTGGAACCAGCCGCGGTGCAGGACGAGCCACGCGATCAATCCGTAGCCTGCCTGGCCCGGTGTTCCCCCATTGGCTGCGAGGTCCGTCCTCCACTGCTCATGATTGAGCAAGGGAGAGAACGTGTCAACGTAATGATGGTTCCGCCTGGTGGTGACGTCGGCAAAGGCGGTGTTCAGTTCGGCCAGCCGTTTGTTGCGGGCGGGATCCAAGGTGGGCGGCGGGCCCACCACAAAGACCTCCACACTGCTGTGCGAGGCACCGTCGAGGATGTTGGCAAGATTCAGCCGGCTGCGTGCCGTGGACAGGCCAAACTCAAGGTCGCGCCCCGAAAGGCCGATCACGAGTCTATTCTCATGCTGATCGCTGAAGCGCCTTCCGGCTTCATCCTGCCAGCGCGAGGCAAGGCCCTCGGTACCTTCCATGGGGCAGGGGAGCGGGAAACTTTCCACCACAACGGAGTCCTGGGGTGTGCGGGCCAGCACTCTTCCGAGCCAACCCAAGGCGCGGGGATCCCCCAGGCCCGCGAGTAGTTCATCTCCTACAGCTGCGATGCGCAGCTTCCTGTCTTCCACGGTTACCTCTTCACACTCGTTGCGGTCCTTGCACAGTTTCCGGATCATGCGCCGGTTTGGAAACCGGGTACCTGTCCCATTAAACAGAACTGCCCGGCCTAAGGCGCGCACATCGCTCCTCAGGCCGGGCAGTTTTGCTTACTTGCGTTCGAACGCCTGCTTTATCAGGGCATCCTGTTCAGCGGCGTGGCGCTTCATGGATCCGGCAGCGGTGGATGCCGAAGCCGGACGCGACACGAGGCGGAGCTTGCGGTCAAGTTCCGGCGCCAGGTTCAGGCCCATGAACGGCCAGGGACCCTGGTTGGCAGGCTCGTCCTGTGCCCACACGATGTCAGCGTTCGGGTACTTGGCGAGCTCGGCGTCAATCTCAGCCTTGGGCAGCGGGTACAGCTGCTCTACGCGGATGATCGCAGTCGAGGTATCGCCGGACTTTTGACGGTTGGACAGGAGGTCGTAGTACAACCGGCCGGAGACCAGGATGACGCGGTCCACATTGGCCGGCTGCACGTCCGGGTCACCAATAACCGTCTTGAAGCCGCCGGTGGTGAAGTCCTCAACAGCCGAAGCTGCACCCTTGAGGCGGAGCAGCTGCTTGGGTGTGAAGATGATCAGCGGCTTCCGCGGACGGCTGTAGGCCTGGCGGCGCAATAGGTGGAAGTGCGAGGCAGCAGTCGTGGGGTTGGCCACGATCATGTTGTCCTCGGCGCACATCTGAAGGAAGCGCTCAATACGTGCCGACGAGTGGTCAGGCCCCTGGCCTTCGTAGCCGTGCGGGAGCATGAGCACCAGCGAGGAGCGCTGGCCCCACTTCTGTTCAGCAGAGGAAATGAACTCGTCAATGATGGTTTGGGCGCCATTGACGAAGTCACCGAACTGGGCTTCCCAAAGAACCAAAGCATCCGGACGCTCCACCGAGTAGCCGTATTCGAAGCCCATGGCAGCGTATTCGGACAACAGGGAGTCGTAGATCCACAGCTTCGCCTGGTCATCGGAAAGGTTGCCCAGAGGCAGCCATTCGTTACCGTTGGCGCGGTCGTGGAACACGGCATGGCGCTGGACGAACGTGCCACGGCGCGAGTCCTGGCCCGCAAGGCGCACGGGTACGCCTTCCATGATCAGTGAGCCGAAAGCTGCGATTTCGCCGAAGCCCCAGTCGATGCCGCCTTCACGGGACATCTGCTCACGCTTCTCCAGAAGCTGCTTGAGCTTGGAGTGAACGGTGAAGCCCTCCGGGATTTCCAGGTGCGCCTTGCCGATGCGGGCAAGGGTTTCCACGGAAATTGCGGTGGACGCCGGGGAGTTGGTCCCGAAGTCAGCCTGCTGTGCAATGGGACGCTCGATGTCCGAGACGGCAGCGGAGTCCGCAGTGATGATCGGGATGGGCGACGTCTGTGCGGCGTGCGTCTCGGCGAAGACGCGCTCAAGGCGCTCCTGGTAGTCGCGGAGCAGCTGCTCTGCTTCTTCCTCGGTGATATCCCCGCGGCCGATGAGCGACTCGGTGTACAGCTTGCGGACGGAGCGCTTGGCTTCGATCAGGTTGTACATGAGCGGCTGGGTCATCGAGGGATCGTCGCCTTCGTTGTGACCACGACGGCGGTAGCAGACCATGTCGATGACGACATCCTTGTGGAAACGCTGACGGAACTCGTAGGCAAGCTGCGCAACGCGCACCACGGCCTCGGGGTCGTCGCCGTTCACGTGGAACACCGGTGCCTGGATCATCTTGGCAACGTCCGTGGAGTACGTGGACGAACGCGATGACGACGGCGCCGTGGTGAAGCCAACCTGGTTGTTGACGATCACGTGGATGGTGCCGCCGGTGCGGTAGCCGCGCAGCTGCGAGAGGTTGAGGGTTTCAGCCACAACACCCTGGCCGGCGAAAGCGGCGTCACCGTGGACCATGATGGGCAGAACAGGGAAAGACTCACCCTGGTCCAGACGGTCCTGCTTTGCCCGGACGATGCCCTCAAGGACGGAGTCCACGGCTTCCAGGTGCGACGGGTTGGCGGCCAGGTAGACCTTGGTCTGCTTGCCGTTGTCCGAGGTGAATGTGCCTTCGGTGCCGAGGTGGTACTTGACGTCACCGGAACCCTGGACGGAGCGGGGGTCCTGGGTGCCCTCAAATTCGCGGAAGACCTGTGCGTAGGTCTTGCCAGCGATGTTGGTCAGCACGTTGAGGCGGCCACGGTGGGCCATGCCAATGGCAACTTCGTCCAGTCCGTCGTCGGCTGCGTCCGAGATAACGGCGTCCAGCAGCGGAATCAGCGACTCGCCACCTTCGAGGGAGAAGCGCTTCTGGCCAACGAACTTGGTCTGCAGGAAGGTCTCGAAAGCTTCTGCGGCGTTGAGCTTGGAGACGATGCGCAACTGCTCTTCGCGGCTCGGCTTGGAATACGGGTGCTCCAGCTGATCCTGGAACCACTTGCGTTCGGCAGGCTCCTGGATGTGCATGTATTCGATGCCCGTGGTGCGGCAGTAGGCGTCGCGGAGAACGCCGAGGATGTCGCGGAATTTGAGCTGAGGCTTGCCGCCAAATCCGCCGGTAGGCCACTCGCGGTCCAGGTCCCACAGGGTCAGCCCGTAGGTCAGGACGTCAAGGTCCGGGTGCTTGCGCTGCACGTACTCCAAAGGATCGGTGTCAGCCATGAGGTGGCCGCGCACACGGTAGGAGTGGATCAGCTGCTGGATGCGGGCAACCTTGTTGATCTCGTCGGCCGGGTCCACCTGGAGGTCCGGGCTCCAGCGCACGGGCTCGTACGGGATGCGCAGGGCTTCGAAGATTTCATCGTAGAAGTTCTGTGCGCCGAGGAGGAGCTGGTGGACCAGCTTGAGGAACTCGCCGCTGCCTGCGCCCTGAATGACGCGGTGGTCATAGGTGGAGGTCAGGGTGAGGATCTTGCTGATGGCGTTCTGGGCGATGATCTTCTCGCTGGCACCCTGGAACTCGGCCGGATAGTCAAGGGCTCCGACGCCGATGATGGCAGCCTGCCCCTTGGAGAGGCGCGGCACGGAGTGGACTGTGCCGATGCCGCCGGGGTTGGTCAGGGAAACCGTTGTTCCTGCGTGGTCATCAGCAGTCAGCTTGCCATTGCGGGCGCGCTTGATGAGGTCCTCGTAGGTGTGCCAGAACTCGGCGAAGTCCATGGTCTCGGCCTTCTTGATGTTGGGAACCATCAGGAGGCGGGTGCCATCGGGCTTGGGCATATCAATGGCGATGCCGAAGTTGACGTGTGCAGGCTGCACAGCGCTCGGCTTGCCGTCGATTTCGTCGTAGTAGACGTTCATCGAGGGGAACTGGGAGAGCGCACGGACAACGGCATAGCCGATGAGGTGCGTGAAGGACACCTTGCCACCGCGGGCGCGGGCAAGGTTGGAGTTGATGACCACACGGTTGTCAATGAGCAGCTTGGCAGGAACTGCCCGGACGCTCGTGGCGGTGGGCACTTCCAGGCTGGTCACCATGTTGGTGGCAATGGCCTTGGCCGGGCCGCGGAGGACGGAAACGACGTCTTCCTCGGGTGCTGTGGGAGCTTTGGTGCTCTTGGGCAGCTGTGCCGGGATGGGCTGGGCCGTGGCTCCGGCGACGGGCTTCTTTGCTCCGTCCCGGGCAACCGTGGCGGGTGCCTTCTTCGCCGGGGCGGGTGCCGCCGGTGCAGACTCAGGGGCAGCTGCGGGAGCGGCCGGCGTCGGTGCCGGTGCCGCTGCGGCCGGAGCTACGACAGGAAGTACTTGTGTAGGGGGATTGGCAGCCGAAGCGGCTGCGGAGGATCCGTTGGAAGAAGTGCCGTCACCGGAAGCAAAGGACTCGAACAGCGGCCACCACTTGGCGTCGACCGAATTCTTGTCCTGTTGGTACCGCTCGTACAGTTCGTCAACGAGCCACTCGTTTCCGCCAAATTCCTCTGGTAGACGGTGGCTGGGCTGCTCTGGCACTTGAAATACGCCTCTTCCATGAGTGTTGTTTTCCCGCTGGCCACAGATGCTCTCCACCATGACGGGCCAGGGTCCGGGTCCCGCGAACTCAGACCCATGTCAGTCTAGTTAGCATCGTTGGTTAACTGCCAATAGTGGTGACCTAAATCATGTTGCGGCTGACTTAATGGGCATGTCCTTCTTCTTGGAAGCGTACGTGACGCCGGCGAGGCGTCACTGGCCTGCGGACTGTAGACTGAAATCCTTATGGACAGTAAATCTAGGTGCCGGCCTGGGAACTGTCGGGGGAGTCATTCTGGCTACTCCGTACAGCGTGCCCGTCGAGCCGGCAACACCCGTTCACATGCCCATCACGCGCCGGCGCTCCTCGCCGGTGGTGCCGCGGACCGTGCGTCCGCGGGACCCGACCAGCCTCCGCCGGGGCGAATCCCCGCGCCGCAGGCATTATCTCCGCTGCTCGTGACCACTCTTGGAGTGATGCGCTAAGTGGAATGGATTCTTCTCCTTGCCGGGTTTGCCTTGATTCTTGGCACCGGCTTCTTTGTAGCAGTTGAGTTTTCCCTGGTTGCTTTGGACCAAGCCAGCGTTCAGCGCGCAGTGGATAACGGCGATCACGCTGCTGCTCCGCTGCTGAAGTGCCTTAAGTCCCTCTCAACACAGCTTTCCAGTTGCCAGCTGGGTATTACCCTGACCACCCTGTTGACGGGTTTCGTCATGGAGCCTTCTGTTGGCCAGCTGTTGGTGGGACCCCTCGGCCTGATGGGCTTGGCTCCGGAAGTGGCTCATTCGGTGGCGCTGATTGTAGCCATGGCTTTCGCCACCCTCCTGTCGATGCTTCTGGGCGAGCTGGTCCCCAAGAACATGGCCATTGCCCTCGCTTTCCCTTTGGGTAAGCGCCTTGCGCGACCCCAGCTGATGTTCACCGCGGTTTTCAAACCGGCAATCGTGGTGCTCAATGGTTTCTCGAACAAGGTGTTGAACCTGTTCGGCCTTGAAGCCAAGGAAGAGATCTCGGGGGCAAGGACCCCTGCGGAACTCGCTTCGTTGGTGCGGCGCTCCGCCGAGTTGGGGACATTGGATGCAGGCACGGCAAACTTCGTTGCCCGGACCTTGAACTTTTCCGGACGCACTGCGGCGGATGTCATGACGCCGCGTATCCGCATGGAAACGATCGACGCCGACCAGCCGGTCTCCGATGTCCTGGACGCCGCGCGGCGAACCGGATACTCCCGATTCCCTGTCATTGGTGATTCCACCGACGACATCCGGGGTGTTGTCCACGTCAAGAAGGCGGTAGCTGTGCCCGCTGAGCGTCGGGGCAAGCTTGAGGCCGGTGCCATCATGACAGACGTGCTGCAGGTCCCGGAGACGATCCACTTGGACGCCCTCCTCGCTGAATTGCGGGAAGGCAACCTCCAACTTGCCGTGGTGCTGGACGAATACGGCGGAACCGCCGGCATCACCACCCTTGAGGACCTTGTGGAGGAAATCGTCGGTGAGGTTGCTGACGAGCACGACAAGGTTCGGCCGGGAGTGCTGCAGAGTGCATCCGGAGACTGGTACTTCCCGGGCTTGTTGAGGCCGGATGAAGTTTCCGAGCAAATTCCCAACCTCACTGTCCCCGACGAATCTGCCTACGAAACCGTGGGTGGCTACGTTATGAGCCAGCTGGGACGCATAGCGAGGACGGGCGACGTCGTTGAAACCGTCGGCGGGACGCTGACAGTTACAAGGATGGACGGCCGAAGGATCGACAGGATTTGTTTTCATCACGTGGAGACTGAGCCGTCGACGCCTGAGGACGCCGGGAATTCGCGTCATGAAGCAGGTGCACTATGAGCGACTGGGTAGGAATTGTCTGGCTCGTGGTGCTTCTGATCGGCAACGCCTTCTTTGTGGGTGCTGAGTTCGCGGTCATGTCCGCGCGTCGGAGCCAGATTGAGCCCTTGGCGGAAGCTGGCTCCAAGCGTGCGCAAACAACGCTGCGAGCCATGGAAAATGTGTCGCTGATGCTCGCCTGTGCGCAACTGGGCATCACCGTCTGTTCACTGCTGATCCTTCAGGTTGCGGAGCCTGCCATCCATCATCTGTTGGCTGAGCCCCTTGAACTGGTGGGCGTCCCTGTTGAGCTGGCAGACATCATCGCGTTTGCCATCGCCTTGCTGTTTGTCACGTTCCTTCACGTCACCTTTGGCGAAATGGTGCCCAAGAACATCTCGGTTTCCGTCGCGGACAAGGCGGCTCTCTTGTTGGCGCCGCCGCTGATGTTCATCGCCCGTGTGGTGAACCCGATTATCTGGTCACTGAACTGGCTGGCCAACCACATCCTGCGGCTGATGAAGATTGAGCCCAAGGATGAAGTGTCTTCGTCATTCACGCTTGAGGAAGTGCAGTCGATTGTTCAGGAGTCCACACGCCATGGGTTGGTGGACGACGACGCCGGGCTGTTGAGTGGTGCTCTGGAATTCTCGGAGCACACGGCGTCACACATTATGGTTCCCCTGGACAAGCTGGTGGTGCTGAAGACTGCATCCACCCCCGTCGATTTGGAGAAGGCGGTGAGCCGCACCGGATTCTCGAGGTTCCCGATGATTGACGACGACGGCGAACTCGCCGGATACCTGCACGTGAAGGACATCCTGTCCATTCCGGAGGAGGGCAGGAAGCACCCGATTGCCGAGGGCCGGATCCGGTCATTGGCCAACCTTGCCCCGGACGACGAAATCGAACAGGCCATGTCCGTCATGCAGCGCACTGGTTCGCACTTGGCCCGCGTGGTGGGTACGGGCGGAGAGACTCAGGGTGTGTTGTTCCTGGAGGACGTCATTGAGCAGTTGGTCGGTGAGATCCGCGATGCTACCCAGGCAACCGGTATACGCCGCTACGGTGGCCAGCAGGTGCAGTAGAGCGTGATGGACCAGTCTGGCGTTGCCCGGGTTTCGGGTGACGCCAGACCTGCCTAAATAGGAATCATTCCCATTTAGGGCTACACTGAGATCTGCCAGTAATTGTGTTTGATTCTCATTTTGAGTAGATCCGAGGTCTTCGTGCGTCGTTCCGCCACCCGCCTGTCCGTGGCCGCTACAGCAGCTCTTTCCGCCCTGCTGCTGTCCTCTTGTGCCGGTACCGCCGGGGCCAACAATGAGTCGTCAGCAGGCGCCATTGAGGTTGTCACTTCTACAAACGTCTACGGGGATGTTGTGAAGGCGATCGGAGGGGACAAGGTCAACGTGAGCTCCATCATCACCAAGACAAGCCAGGACCCGCACTCCTATGAGGCAAGCGCCCAGGACAAGCTGGTGATCTCCAAAGCCAAGCTCGTGGTGGAGAACGGTGGTGGCTATGACGAGTTCCTCCACAAGATTGCCGATGAGACAAAGGTCGGCCACGAGAACATGATCAGCGCCGTCGAGGTTTCAGGACTTGCTCCGGAAGAGGAAGGCCACAGCGAAGAAGCCCACAGCGAAGAGGGCCATACCCATAACCACGGAGAGTTCAACGAGCACGTCTGGTACAGCCTGGACACCATGGGCAAGCTCGCCGATGCTGTTGCCACCAAGCTTGGCAGCCTGGATGCGGGATCGGCTGCCACCTTCACTTCGAATGCCGAAGCCTTCAAAGCCAAGCTTGCTGACCTCACCGGAAAGCTCGACGCCGTCAAGGCCGCCAACGAGCACGCGCCGGTAGCTGTGACCGAACCCGTACCGTTGTACCTCCTGGAGGCGGCCGGTCTGGAAAACAAGACCCCCGAGGCTTACAGTGCCGCCATTGAAGAGGAAACAGATGTCCCGGCCGCTGTGCTGAAGGAAACCACTGACCTGGTCAGTGCCAAGTCAGTGAGGTTCCTTGCCTATAACGAGCAGACGGAGGGGCCTCAGACTGAAAGTGTCAAACGGGCCGCAGAAGCCGCCGGCGTTCCGGTGGTGAACTTCACGGAGACGCTGCCTGAAGGCAAAGATTACGTCCAGTGGATGGCCGACAATGTGGAAGCAGTCTCCTCCGCACTCAAGAAGTAGCCTTTCCTGAGACCCCGTATGCGGTGAAGGGCCCTGCCAACGTCCTAAGATATTCAGGATGGCTGCGGGGCCTTTTGCCTGCCACCTGCACGGCCGCGAATACCAGCGGCACAACTGACTGCGTTCCCAGCAGCGCATGGATCGAGGACAACTTTTGACACCGGTAGTGAGCCTCCGTGGAGCGAGCCTTCAGTTTGGTAAGAGGACGCTCTGGCGGGATCTCGACCTCGATATCAATCCTGGAGAGTTCTTCGCCGTCCTGGGGCCCAACGGCAGCGGCAAGACCAGCTTCCTCAAGGTTCTCCTTGGGCTGCAGGAATTGCATTCGGGGACGGTTTCGCTGGGTGGTCACCCGGTGGAACGCGGAAGCAAAAAAATCGGCTATATCCCTCAGCAGAAATCGTTTGCCCCTGACACCCCGCTGCGCGCCCGCGACCTGGTGGGGCTGGGGATCGATGGTCACCGCTGGGGGATGCGGTTCGCGTCCGGCAACGTCAACCAGCGGATCGACCAGCTGCTGGAGCAAGTGGGCGCGTCAGACTACGCCAAGGTGCCGGTGGGACAGTTGTCCGGTGGCGAGCAACAACGTCTCCGGGTGGCGCAAGCATTGGCTACAGAACCACAGGTTCTCCTGTGCGACGAGCCGTTGCTGTCCCTGGACCTCCATCATCAGCAGGGGGTCAGCTCACTGATCAACCAGCAATGCCACGAGCGGAACAGCGCAGTGGTGTTCGTGACCCATGAAATCAATCCTGTGATCGACTACGTGGACCGGGTGCTCTACCTGGCCGGTGGAAAATTCCGTGTGGGAACGCCGAAGGAAGTCATGACCACGGAAGTTCTCTCCGAGTTGTACGACAGCCATGTGGAAGTCATCCACGCCAATGGAAGGATTGTGGTGGTGGGTCTACCCGACGCAACCACCCACTTCCATGACGAAGCCCACGCAAACACCGCGGAGGAGTTCTAGATGGACCTCGAGAGCATCCTGGCGACCATTTTCAACTTCGAGAACTACGGTGAATTGCTGGTCCTCGTCCAGAATTCCATCTGGGCAGGTGCCGTACTGGGGCTCCTGGGTGGGCTTGTTGGTACGTTCGTGATGAAGCGGGATCTCGCTTTCGCGGTCCACGGCATCTCCGAGCTCTCCTTCGCCGGGGCGGCCTTTGCCCTGCTGATCGGTGCCGACATCATCTTCGGTTCCCTCATTGGCTCCGTGGCCGCGGCTGTGCTTCTGGGTTTTATGGGAGTCAGGGCACGGGACAAGAACTCGATCATTGGTGTGATCATGCCGTTCGGCTTGGGCCTGGGCATCCTGTTTCTGGCCCTCTATGAGGGCCGCGCGGCAAATAAATTCGGTCTTCTGACCGGTCAGATAGTTTCCGTTGACACGGTGCAGCTGCAGGTACTTGCCGGCACGGCTGTGGTGGTGATGATCGCGTTGGCGGCAATCTGGCGTCCTCTGAGCTTCGCCAGTGTGGACCCTGAGATGGCCGAGGCCCGGGGCGTTCCCGTCCGTGGCCTGGCCATCGGCTTCATGGTGCTGCTGGGTGTCAGTGTGGCCCTGTCCATCCAGATTGTTGGCGCGTTGTTGGTCCTCGCCCTGCTGATCACGCCGGCGGCTGCCGCGTTGAGGGTAACGACGTCACCCCGGCTGGTAGTGCTGTTGAGCGTGGTGTTCGCAATGACGGCAACTGTGGGCGGAATCCTCCTGGCCCTTGGCAGCCGCATTCCCATCAGCCCCTACGTCACCACGTTGTCGTTCTTGATCTACGTGGTGTGCCGGGTGATCGGACGTGTCCGCACCAAGAGGGGCCTCAACGGACGGGTGTCACGGGACCAGCCCGCGGGTGCCCTCTAGAGCTTTCCGGCGGCTTTCCTGGCCGTGCACTCAGGGCATAGCCCAAAGATTTCCACAGTGTGAGCCACTTCGGTGAAGCCATGTTCAGCTGCGGTACGGGCCGCCCAGGTCTCGACGGCGGGCGCTTCCACCTCTTCGGCCTTGCCACAGTTGCGGCACAGCAAGTGGTGGTGATGTCCTGTGACCGCGCAGCGCCGGTAAACGGCCTCGCCGTCGCCGTTCCGAAGGACATCAATGAGGCCGTCGTCAGCCAAGGACTGCAGGATCCGATATGCCGTGGCCAGCGACACGGAGATGCCTTTGTTCTGCAGCAGCCGGTAGAGCTCCTGGGTGCTGACAAAGTCATCCAATTCGTCCAGGGCGGCGCTGACAGCCAAGCGTTGCTTGGTGACCCGCTGCTCCTTGACGCCGCTGGTGGCCGGCGCTGCGTTGCCGGTCGTGGCGGAATTGGTGCCCTGTGGCATTGAAAGACTCACTTCCCTGGGGATGCTGGCAAACCCCAATTTTACCAGTAGGGGAGGCTTGGAAACTGTCAGGGTGCGCCCCTAGGCTGTGTCCATGAAGCTCACCAAGTACACCCACGCCTGTGTCCGGTTGGAGAAGGAGGGAAAGGTTCTGGTGATCGACCCCGGGACTTTCTCCGAGTCCGAGGAAGCGTTGAGTGGAGCCCACGCCGTACTTGTTACCCACGAGCACAATGACCACATCGATCATCCGGCGGTGACTGCAGCCCTGCGGAGCAACAGTGCGCTGGAGGTTCACGCGCCAGCCGGGGTGGCCGCTGCTCTGAAGGAAAACACCGATGTCGCCGATCGCGTGCATGCCGTGGAGCCCGGCTCCAGCTTTGAAGCGGCAGGGTTCAGCATCCGGACTTTCGGTGGACAACATGCCGTCATCCACGCACAGATCCCCGTGGTGGCGAATATCGGCTACTTGGTGGACGGGAACGTCTTTCACCCCGGAGATTCGTTCGTTGTACCCGACGGCATCGACGTCCAAACCCTCCTGGTTCCCCTCCATGCTCCCTGGTCCAAAGTGGGCGAAGTGGTGGACTTCGTGATCTCGGTCCGTGCCCCCAAGGCATTTCCGGTCCACGACGGACTGCTCAACGAACTGGGCCGTGGGCTCGTCGAGGGACATGTCACCCGGATCGGCGCCCGTTACGGAACCACCTACAGCCGTCTGGCTCCGAAGGAGTCCGTGGAGCTCTAACCCGTCCACACCCCTTCGCTGTGAAACCGTTCCAGCACTGCTTCGTGGGGTGCCGAGTCCAAGCCGTGCGCGGCCAACCATCCGGCGTCGTTGTAGCTGCCCGCGTAACGATCGCCGGCGTCGCACATGAGCGAAACGATGCTGCCCCGGCGGCCCTCCGCCACCATCGCGGCCACCAGCTGCCAGACGCCCCAAAGATTGGTTCCGGTGGATGGCCCTGCGTGCAGGCCAGTGAGTTTCCGCAAGTGCCGCATGGCGGCGACCGAGGCGGCGTCGGGCACTTGGATCATGTGGTCGATGACTGCCGGGACGAAGCTGGGCTCAGACCGCGGCCGGCCGATCCCCTCGATCCTGGACGGCAGGCCCGTGGCAGCTGCCGCGTCTCCGTCGCGCCACGCCGGGTAGAAAGCGGAGTTCTCGGGGTCCACGACGGCAAGCCGGGTGTCATATCGGTTGTATCGAAGGTAGCGGCCAATGGTGGCGCTGGTACCGCCGGTGCCCGCACCAACCACAATCCATTCCGGAATAGGGTGTTCTTCCAAAGAGAGCTGGTCGAAGATCGATTCCGCGATATTGTTGTTGCCGCGCCAATCCGTGGCCCGTTCGGCGTAGGTGAATTGATCCATGTAGTAGCCACCCGACGTCTTTGCGGTCTCTTCCGCAACGGCGTAAACCTCTGAAGCATGGTCAACCAGCAGGCATGCGCCCCCGAAGTCCTCAATCAGTGCGATCTTCTCCGGGCTGGTGGTCTTGGTCATGACCGCAATGAAGGGCAACCCGATGAGCCGGGCAAAGTAGGCCTCGGACACAGCGGTGCTCCCGCTTGAGGCTTCCACGATGGTGGTGCCTTCGGTAATCCAGCCGTTGACCAGGCCGTAGAGGAACAAGGACCTGGCCAAACGGTGCTTGAGGCTTCCCGATCTGTGGGTCGATTCGTCCTTAAGGTACAGATGGACTCCCCAGTGGTCCGGGAGTGGAACCGCATAAAGGTGGGTGTCGGCCGAGCGGTTATTCTCAGCTTCGATCTTCCGGATGGCCTCGTTGGCCCATGCCCTGTCCTGAATACACGAATTGCTCACCGGATAAGCCTAGGCTGGAATTCAGGCACCGGCAGCAACGGAGCCAAAGCCGCCGGAACGAAGGAGAACTTATGGCCACGCTGATAAGCGCGTCGGAACTGCACGCGCGCCTCGAATCCGGGAAACGCACTGTACTTCTGGACGTCCGCTGGGTCCTGGGCCGTACTGATGGACACGTTGAATACCAAAACGCCCACCTTCCGGGCGCGGTGTTCGTGGATCTCCCCACAGAGCTGGCTGACCACGCACAGCCCCGGCAAGGCCGCCATCCTCTGCCAAGCAGTGAGCGCTTTCAGGAATCCGCGCGAAAGTGGGGGATCAACGACGGCGACACCGTGGTGGCGTACGACAACAGCGGCAGTATGGCTGCGGCACGCGTTTGGTGGATGCTGCGGAATGCTGGCTTTGACTCTGTGTACCTGCTCGACGGCGGCCTGGCCGCATGGCGTGCGGCTGGCTACCCGGTGGAATCCGGTGAGGCGAGTCCCGCCGTCGGAAATGTCATGCTGAGTGCGGGCCGCATGCCTGCCCTCACGGAGCAAGAGGCGGGGCAGTGGCACCGTAACGGCGTGTTGCTGGACGCCCGGGCAGGGGAACGGTACCGGGGTGAGGTGGAACCCATCGATCCCAGGGCAGGGCACATCCCCGGCGCAGTGAGCGCGCCCACAACGGGGAATGTCGCAGCTGATGGCACGTTCCTTCCAGCCGAGGAGTTGCAGCGGCGTTTTGAGGAGCTGGGCCTGGACCGTTCCACCAACGTGGCTGTCTATTGCGGATCCGGGGTGACGGCTTCCCATGAGATCGCTGCCTTGGAGATCGCCGGATACCAGGCTGCGCTGTATCCGGGCTCGTTCTCGCAGTGGTCCAACAACGCCGCGAATCCAGTGGCCCTTGGGGTGGATCCCTTTGATGAAGGCGCTGATGGTGCCGGTGATCACGCCGGCCCAAGTGGCACCAGCACGTCTGCCGGGAGTAGCGTCGGAGCATGACTCCCGGACGCCCCGTACCCCCGCCCCTGGCCAAACCCATCACTCTTGACGCGGATGGGTCCGATGCTGAAACCAGGACGCTCGCTGCAGCGTACGGCGCAACCTCGCCCGATAGCGGCTTGGTGCCACTGACTGTTGCGCGCCGGGTCCCCACCGCGGACGACATCGAGATCGCGATCGAATTCTGCGGTCTGTGCCATTCAGACGTCCATGCCACGCGTGGAGAATGGCGGGTCCCGCCCTACCCGCTGGTGCCCGGCCATGAAATCGTAGGCAAGGTAACCCGCGTCGGATCCGCGGTACAGGACTTTGCTCCGGGCGACCGCGTGGGCGTCGGCTGCATGGTGGACTCCTGCCGTGAATGTGAAAGCTGCCTTGATGGCCTGGAACAGTATTGCGAACGGGGCAACATCGGGACGTACGGCGCTGCCGACCCCCGCCATGGCGACGAGATCACCCAGGGTGGCTATTCGACGTCGGTAGTGGTTGACAAGCGCTTTGTGCTGCGGGTTCCCGAAGCCCTGGACGCAGCAGCGGCAGCTCCCTTGCTGTGCGCCGGAATTACCACCTACTCTCCACTGCGGTATTTCGATGTAGAAGAAGGCGACTCTGTAGGTGTTGTGGGCTTGGGAGGACTGGGCCATATGGCCGTGAAGATCGCCAAAGCCATGGGGGCCGAGGTCACCGTTTTCACCACGTCCGAATCCAAATTCGAAGCTGCCCGCGAGCTGGGCGCAGACCATGTGGTCCTGTCCAAGGATGCCGACGCCATGGACGCTGCCAACCGGAGCATCGACGTCATCATCGACACCGTCGCAGCGCCACATGATCTCAACCCGTATTTCCGGACCCTTCGCCTGGATGGCGCCCTCTTCCAGCTGGGACTCCCTGCCGATGACATGCCACCGGTCAGCCCCGGACTGCTCATCCGCCGCCGGCTCGCCTACGCGGGTTCGTTGATCGGAGGCATCGAGGAAACGCAGGAAATGTTGGATTTCTGTGCCGAACACGGAGTTGTGAGCGACATTGAGATGGTGACAGCCGGGCAACTCAACGAAGCTTATGACCGCATGGTGGCCGGAGACGTGAAGTACCGTTTCGTACTGGACACCTCAACACTTCAAGAACCATCCGAAAGGGCAGACGCATGAGCACGCTGTTCACCAAGATCATCAATGGGGAGATCCCGGGCCGCTTTGTCTGGAAGGACGAGGACGTGGTGGCGTTCCTGACCATCGCGCCGCTTACGCACGGGCACACACTGGTGGTGCCGCGTGAAGAGGTGGACTCATGGACGCATGCCAGCCCTGAATTGCTGGCCAAGGTCATGGACGTTGCACAGAGCATCGGCAAGGTGCAGGAGAAGCTGTTTGACGCCAAGCGCGTGGGCGTCCTGATGGAAGGGTTCGAGGTGGAGCACTTGCATGTGCACGTGTGGCCGGCGTACTCCACCGCGGACTTCGAAGTACACAACGTGGATCACAACCCGGATCCCGCCGTCATGGACGCCACTGCGGTTAAGCTTCGTGCCGCTCTCCGGACGGCTGGCCACGGGGATGCGGTCCCAGCGGACTGAGTCTCGCCCATGAGTTAACCCGGCAGTGCTGAATCAGCACTGCCGGGTTTTTCTGTGCTGGCTGCTAGGCCGGGGCAAGCGCCTGGTTCAGGACAGTGCGGATGCGCTTCTCTGAGACGGAGTAAGCGGTGCCCAACTCCACGGCGAACAGGCTGACCCGCAGTTCTTCGATCATCCAGCGCACACGGGTTAACTCAGCGCCGGCGCGGCGACCGGGCAGCAGCGCGGACACGGCGTCGTCATAGTCATCCTCCAACGCCTGAACGACTGCCATATTCAGGCTGTCACGTTGGACGTTCCCTGGAAGTTTTTCCAGCCTCTTCTCGATCCCCTGAAGGTACCGAGGCAGTTGGCTGAGTTGACCGTAGCCCGTCTGTGCCACAAAGCCCGGGAACACCAGTTGCTCCAGTTGACTCTTCATGTCATTGAGGGCGCTGATCAGATGCAGACTGGCGTTGGACTTCAGCTGCTTCTGGATGCGCCGGGTACTGGCCAGGATGCGTTCGACTATCGCAGTCACCGTGAAGACGGTGTCGATCAGTTCTGCCCGGACAACCTCATACAAAGCATCGAAGGATTGCATGTCCCATGGCAGATCCTGGGGGACCAGTTTGTCGATTGCTGCCAGAGCGCAGTCCGCGATGAGTGCGCTCACGGACCCGTGCGGATTCTGGCTGAACGTCAGTTTCTCGGTGTTGCTGAGGTGCTCCAGCACGTAACGGTCGGGTGGGGGGATACGCAAGGCGAGCAGCCTGATGACACCGCCACGCATGGCGGCTTCCTGTTCCGGCCGGCTCTGGAAAACCCTGAAGGCAACGGACTTTCCTTCATCGACGACAGCAGGGAATCCCGTGACTGCGTGACCCTTGACGGTTCTGGTCACCTGACGCTCCACGGTGCCGAAGTCCCACGTTGTGATACCGCTTCGTTCGGCAAGCACCCCCTCCGCGGCGGGAGCTTCCCCGGACGCCGGGGTCCGGCCATTGGGCGCGCTAGAAGCCGCTGCTCCCTTGGCTCCCTTGGCGCGTGACGTCGTCGCGGGTGTGGCACCGAGTGATTCTGCGATGGCACGACGAGTGGCCGGCGCCAGCTTTTCCTGGAGTTCGGCAAGGTCCTTTCCTTCGTCAAACACCTTGCCCCTGCTGTCCACCACCTTGAAGCTCACCCGCAGGTGCGGCGGTACGGCATCCCAGTTCCAGGATCCGGGTGGGATGACGTGGCCGCGGAGCCGGCGAAGAACCAGTTCCAAGGAGGGCTCGAGCTCGTCAGTGGCGGGATCGAAGTCTGCTTCAAGCGCCGCAGTTGCCTGCCTCGCAACGTCAGGGGCAGGCACGAAGTTCTTCCGCACCTGCTTGGGCAACGACTTAATAAGGGCTGTGACCAGCTCTACCCGCTGGCCGGGGATCTGCCAGCGGAACGGGGCATCGTCCAACTGATTGAGGAACAGCACCGGAACCTCAGCGGTGACGCCATCGGAGGGATTGGGGGCCGAGCCGGGCGCCACGGGATGGAACTCGTAGCTCAAGGGAAGCTCGAAGCCCTTGTGCAGCCAACTCTTCGGATAGGCGGAGTCATCCAGTGACTCGGCGTCTTCGCTCATCAGTAATGATTGATCGAAGTCCAGGAGATCGGGGTCTGACTGCCGGGCGTCCTTCCACCACTTGTCAAAGTGCCTCTCGGAGACCACTTCCTTGCCCACCCGGGCGTCGTAGAACTCGAAGAGCGTCTGATCGTCCACCAGGATGTCCCGGCGCCGCATGCGGGTTTCGAGTTCTTCGATCTCCTGGAGCAGGGCGCGGTTCCGGTGGAAGAATTTATGGTGCGTTTTCCACTCGCCCTCCACCAGGGCATGGCGGATGAACAATTCGCGTGACAGCTCCGGATCGACGCGCCCGTAGTTGACGCGGCGGTTGGGGATGATGGGTACGCCGTACAGCGTCACTTTCTCGTGGGCCATGACGGCGCCCTGCCGCGAAGACCAATGCGGTTCACTGTAGGACCGCTTCACCAGGTCCGGCGCTACTTGCTCGGCCCATAGGGGATCGAACTTGGCGGCAACTCGAGCCCAGAGGCGGCTTGTTTCCACCAGTTCCGCCGCCATGACGAACGTGGGCGATTTCTTGAACAGCGCTGAACCGGGGAAGATGGCGAATCGGCTACCGCGGGCACCGGCGTACTCACGCTTGCGCTCATCCAAGAGGCCGATGTGGCTCAGTAATCCGGAGAGCAAGCTGATGTGGATGCCCTCGTAGTTGCCTACAGGATCTGCTTCCCGTTTATTGTCCAGCGCGATGCCGAGGGGTTTGGCCATTTGACGGAGCTGGGTGAAGAGGTCCTGCCACTCACGGACACGCAGGTAATTGATGAACTCATTCCGGCACAGCTTGCGGAACTGGGTGGAGGAGAGCTCGCGCTGCTTTTCCTGGAGGTAGTTCCACAGATTGAGGAAGCCGGTGAAGTCCGAGAGCTCATCGCGGAAACGTGCATGCTTTTCCGCGGCCAGCTGTTGCTTGTCTGTTGGCCGTTCCCGGGGGTCCTGGATGGTGAGGGCAGCCGCCAGGATCATGACCTCGCGGACACAGCCACGCTTGCCCGCCTCCACGATCATCCGGCCCAGCCGTGGGTCCACGGGCAGCTGGGCAAGTTTCTGCCCGACGGCGGTCAGGCCACTGCCGCTGCGACCACTGCCGGCCGCGTCACCGGACTTGGGCGTGGTCAAGGCGCCGAGTTCGCGCAGGAGGGTGACGCCGTCGTTGATGGCCCGTGAGTCCGGTGGTTCCACGAAGGGAAAGTTCTCTACATCCTTGGGCCCGCGGGCCACTCCCATGGCGGTCATCTGCAGGATGACGGCAGCGAGGTTGGTCCGGAGAATCTCCGGGTCCGTGAACAGCGGACGCGACTCGAAGTCCTCTTCGGAGTACAGGCGGATGGCAATGCCCTCGGACACGCGCCCACAGCGGCCCGAGCGCTGGTTGGCCGAGGCCTGGGAAACGCGCTCAATGGGAAGCCGCTGGACTTTGGTCCGGTGTGAGTACCGGGAAATGCGGGCGGTGCCGGTGTCGATCACGTACTTGATGCCGGGTACGGTCAGAGACGTCTCTGCCACGTTGGTGGCCAGGATGATGCGACGTTTTCCGCCGGGGTTGAACACCCTGTGCTGTTCCTGCAGGCTCAAACGGGCGAAGAGGGGCAGGACTTCCGTTCCCGCAAGGCGCTTGTTGGTTTGGATGCGGCCGTTGATCGCCTCTGCGGCATCCCGGATCTCGCGCTCACCGGAGAAGAAGATGAGGATGTCGCCGGGCGCTTCCTTGGCGAGCTCGTCCACTGCATCGCACACGGCGTCCAGAGGATCGCGGTCCTCTTCGAGTTCGTCGTCTGAGGTATCGTCATCCCCGCCGGCCGGCTGGGACAAGGGCCTGTACCGGATCTCCACCGGATACGTCCGTCCGGAGACCTCGATGATCGGTGCCGGGTTCTCTTCGCTGCCGAAGTGCTCGGCGAAACGTTGGGGATCGATGGTGGCCGAGGTGATGATGACCTTGAGGTCCGGGCGCTGGGGAAGGATGCGCTTGAGGTAGCCCAGAATGAAATCGATGTTGAGGCTGCGCTCATGAGCCTCGTCGATGATGATGGTGCTGTACTTCCGCAGCAGTTTGTCCCGCTGGATCTCCGCGAGGAGGATGCCGTCCGTCATCAGCTTGATCTTGGTAGACGCGCTGACCTCGCCGGTGAACCGAACCTGGAAACCCACTTCCTGGCCAATCTCCACGTCCAGTTCAGAGGCGATTCGCTCGGCTACAGTACGGGCCGCCAGCCGGCGTGGCTGGGTGTGCCCGATCAGGCCCTTGTCTCCAAGGCCAAGTTCGAGGCACATTTTGGGGATCTGTGTGGTCTTACCCGAGCCGGTCTCGCCGGCAATGATGGTTACCTGGTTTGCGGCGATGGCCGCCATCAGATCCTCGCGGCGCTCGGAGACGGGCAGCTCTGCGGGGTAGGAAATATGAAGTGTCATGGCTGCAGCCAGTCTACTGTGGCTTGGGTCCCGCGTCCGCTGCGTCCGTCACAGTGCCGGCTGCAGCACTCAGCCGCTGCGAAAGCTCCATGGCGTAGGACTTGAATTCACCAGGCTCGAGGATCTCGAAGTCCATGTCCAGTGCGGCCAGATACGCCGCCGGGGCGGCCAGGTTGTCCCAACCGGACCTTAGTATCGTGTTCGCCGCACCATCAGCAGCCAGCGTGGCGTACTGGGAATTCACGACGGCGGCCACCTCGGCCAGGGGCGCGCGGAGCCGCACCACGACGTCGAACCTGTACGGCGAGCGGGTGATGGACTGCTGCACGTAGGCGGCGAGGTCCTCCGCGGGCAGGAGGCGTGGAGTGTATCGCTTGCGTTCCGATGGCAGCGAGGCAAGACGGTCCGCCCGGAAGGTTCTCCAGTCCTCCCGCTCAACGTCCCACGCCACCAGATACCAGCGCCGGCCAGTGTCCACCAACCTGTAGGGCTCCACCAGCCTGCGTGCTGATTCGCCGTCGGACTTGACGTACTCGAATGAGATTTGCCGCCTGTCCGATATCGCGGCGGAGACGACTGTCAGCTGTTGAGGATCAACAGTTCCTGCATTGCTCGGAAGGGTAGTGACGGCGGCCTTCAGCATGGCGAACTTGGGACGCAGCCTGGACGGCAGGACCTGCTCCAGCTTCGCCAACGCCCGGACTGAAGCCTCGCCTATGCCGGCTACGGGCCCGGCAGCCACAGAGTTCAATCCCAGGGCCACCGCCAGGGCTTCATTGTCATCGAGGAGCAGTGGCGGTAGCTGCGCACCTGCACCAAGTTGATAGCCGCCCGCGATTCCCGGTGATGCGTGAATGGGATATCCCAGATTCCGCAGTTTGTCGATGTCGCGGCGGACGGTCCGCTCGGTCACGCCCATTCGATCAGCGAGTGCCGGGCCCGTCCATTCCCGACGCACCTGCAATAGCGATAACAACTGGAGGAGCCGGGCAGACGTTTGGATCATGCAAGTGAATCTAGCTCATGGGACATCCGCAGGGACCCTGGGTTGGCATGGGACGACACAGGGACGCCCGCCGTTCGAGAAATCCTGCAGAATTCCATGAACGGGCGGGCGTCGGTTGGTTGTGGCGTGGTGGACCTCGCAGTGGGCTGGCATGCCCCTAGTAGATGCGGGGGTTCCAGTACGGGCTGCTCGGAGCGTCGAAGGCGCTCCAGGGTTCCTTGGAGTTGATGGGCGGGTTGTGTCCGCGTCCATCCTTCAACAGGGCAGAAATGGTAGCTGCGACGGCGGTGATGAGGACGATGAAGAGGATGATTCCGAAGATTTCCATGTCTCAAGCCTGCTCCTGTGGCGCATCAAGAAACAGTGGCAGAAATGCCCCATATGGACGATTTTCTGCCACACTGGAGATATGTTGAAATCAGTGGCGGTGATCGTTGTACCCAACTTCTCGATCTTCGAATTCGGCACGGCTTTCGAAGTCTTCGGCATCGACCGATCGGACCGTGGTGCCGGGGTGCCGGCGTTCGATTTCCGAGTGGTAGCCCCGGAACCGGGCGATATTCGCATGAAGTCCGGGCTGTCCTTGCACGTGAACCTGGGACTCGAGGCAGCGGCCGACGCGGACCTTGTCATCATGGCCCCCTTTGGGCATGACCAGGACGTGCCTGAGTCGGTCATGGATGCCTTGCGGGCCGCGCACGCGCGCGGTGCATGGGTGATGTCCATCTGCTCCGGTGCCTACGCCCTGGCCCGTGCAGGTCTCCTCGACGGACGTCGGTGCACCACGCACTGGCACTATTCCCAGGACCTGGCCAGCCGGTACCCTGCCGCGATCGTGGATGAGAACGTCCTCTATGTACAGGACGGGACCATCATCACCAGTGCCGGTACGGCCGCCGGAATCGACGCTTGCCTCCATCTGGTCCGTGAGGAGTTGGGGGCGAACGTTGCTGCCGCGATCGCACGCGACATGGTGGTCCCGCCACATCGCGACGGTGGCCAGGCCCAGTTCATTGACCGCCCCATGCCCCGCTGCGGTTCAGCGCCCATGGAGGCGTTGCTGCGCTGGATGGTTGAGCACCTCGACGAAGAGCACAGCGTGAACGATCTGGCGGCACGGCTCCACATGTCTCCCAGAACGTTCGCACGCCGATTCCGGGCGGAAACCGGGGCGACGCCAGCCGCTTGGCTGAACTCGCAACGTGTGCTGAGGGCGCAGGAACTGTTGGAAACCACTGAGTTGAACATCGACGAAATTGCCAGGGAAGCAGGATTCGGCCATTCGGTGCTGCTGCGCCACCACTTCACCAAGGTGCTGGATACCAGCCCACAAAGCTACAGGCGGGCCTTCCGGGGGCAGTTGGCAGAAGCCATCTGAGGCAGCTGCGGGGGAGCGTTCGCTGCAGGCATTGCAGGGTGGCTGCCAGCCCGAGCTGCAGCGCTTTGGCTTTAGCGGCGGCTACCCAGCTGGCCTTGTGATTCTGATCCTTCAGCTTTGGCGCATTCCACCAGTTCCTGCCAAGGGCCCGTGACGGCGCGGTCCGGGAGCGTGGCACGGCGTTGGCCCGCCCTGATGGAGTACATGAACCGGTCCGGCTCGTTGGCTAACCGGGCTTGGCTCTTGGCTTCATCCCAAGGGCAAGCCTCCACGATGGGAACCCATCGGTCTTTGTCATCGGGGGACACTGCGTCCACGCTCCAGACGCGAGTCATCGCTGCGATTCCCCCACTGCGTTGGACCGTGATCTTCATGACCGGCTGCTTCTCGTTCTTTTGCTCCGTAGCCAGCCAACGGCAGGGACGGAAGCGAACAGTCCGGCCCTGCCAGCTGACTAAACCTTGACCTTCACAGTCTCCCACGCCTTCAGGACGGCGTCATGCTCCGCTGAACCGGAACCGAAGAGTTCTTCGGCGGTGGCCACGGTGGTCTTGGCAAATTTTCCAAACGTGCACGTCGCGGGGAGGCTACCGCTGGTCAGTGTGCCGTACCAGATCTGGCCCGGCGCCTCCCACGCATTGCCACCAAGTTCTGTGGCCACCACATAGAAAGCCTTGTTGGGGATTCCGGAGTTGATATGCACTCCGCCATTGTCAGCACTGGTCCGCACGTACGTATCCATGGAGTCCGGCTGGGGATCCTTGCCGAGGACGTCGTCGTCGTAAGCAGTGCCCGGAGCCTTCATGGAGCGTAAGGCGGCGCCTTGGACCTGGTCGGTGAAGAGTCCCTCACCGATGAGCCAACTGGCTTGCTCCGCAGAATCCTTCTTCAGATACTGCTCCACAAGGACGCCGAACACGTCAGACATGGACTCGTTCAGCGCACCGGCCTGGTTCCGGTAGGCCAGGTTGGCAGTGTATTGGGTCACCCCGTGAGCGAGTTCGTGCCCGATGACGCTGAGGGACTTGGTGAAGCGCTGGAAGATCTGCCCATCGCCATCGCCGAAAACCATTTGGGAGCCATCCCAAAAGGCGTTGTCATAGAGCTTCCCGTAATGGACAGTTGCATCCAGAACGAGGCCGGCATCGTCAATCGAGTCCCTGCCGAAAACCTCGCCATACAGGCGATGCGTGCTCCCGAGGCCGTCATAGGCCTCGTCGGCGGCCACGTCCCCAACAGGTGCCGCCCCTTCTTTTCGGATCACACGTCCCGGCAGCGATTCTGAAGACTCAGCATCATAAATGGTCCGCTTCGGCGGGCCGGGCTTGGCCTGGCGGGCACTGGGTGGCGCAGGCGGGATGGGAGCTGTGCGGATGGCTTGCAAGTCTTTGATGTGCAGCAGTGACTCTTTGGCTGCCCTGGCAACGGCCCGCAGCCGGGGCTCGTTTTGGGCGGCTATCTTGCGAAGCATGTACGGCGGAACGATCGAGCACATCACGGCAAACCCCTTTGGCTATCGGTATGACCAACTGAATTCAGCCTAGGAGCAGGGGCGGACATTATTGCGGTTCAGGACCGGCAAGCCCCGAACTGATAGTGAGTATCCGGCACACAAAAATACCCCGCCAGCAATGCTGGCGGGGTATTCAATGTGCCCTCGATAGGATTCGAACCTACGGCCTTCTGCTCCGGAGGCAGACGCTCTATCCCCTGAGCTACGAGGGCATCCAGGGTTCCCTCCGTTGCCGGTGGGACGTCCTAGAGCTTAGCAGCCACTGCGCCGCAAATGAAAACCCGGCGCCACCGCGGCGAGCCCGGCCCTGGCCCTGCCAATCAGTAGCCCGCAAACGAGTCCACATGGACCCGGCGGGCTCCTGCACCGCGTGCTGCCGCACGCAGCGAATCCACGCTTGCCGGGGAACCGGAGACAAACACTTCCCGATCCCCAATGTCCGGAACCAGCTCCTTCAGGCGCGGGGCCTCGATCCGGGTGGCGCCGGCGTCGAGCATGAAGTCCGGGGGAGCGGACCCGTCCGCGAGCCGGGCTATTACCTTGGCACCGGACGCTTCCAGTTGCTCCACACAGGCCAACTCATCCCGGCTCTTCGCGAGGTAAAGCACCACGGCGTCGCGTGCGGCGCCCTTGGCCGCCAGCTGCGACAGGAAGGGTGTGATGCCGATTCCCGCGGCGATGAGCAGGACTGGCTTCCCGGCGTCGTTCGGAAGGACAAAGTCCCCACCCACGGCTGTTGCCGAAATGCTGTCCCCGGGTCGAAGCGCAAGCAGTGCCTTCTTGGCTGTGGAGAGGGGCTCGGCCGTACCCACGCCGAACGTGATGTCCTCCGCACCGGGCGCGCTGGTAATGCTGAAGACGCGACGACGCCCTTTGCCGTCAGAGCCTGCATGGGGAAGGTTCAGTTCCATGAACTGCCCCGCTGCGAAACGCACCGGCCTCTGCGGTTCGAACCTGAATTCAGTACTGTCAGAGGTGAGGGGGCGTGAACCCTTGAACGTCAGATGGACGCCACCGCGCTGTCCCAGGAAGAAGGCAATGAGGTTGCCCAGCAACAGTGCCAGTTCCGGGGAGTTGGCAATGAAGCCGAAGTTGTAGGGCACCGCGAAGACAACACCCACGACGGCGGCCAGTCCCAGCTGCTGCCAGCGACGGGGCGGCAGCGTGAGGGGCTCCGAGAGCATGAAGCCTACGAAAAACAGCAGCGGCCGTTGCGCCAGGGACTGCCACAGGGCCTGGCCCAACGTCATATTGCGGCCCAGCAGCTCCACCGTGATGATGCTGGTGGCAGCCACCAAAAAAACGGTGGCCATCAGCATCTTCCGGGTCCGGTAAAGGACCATCACTACTCCAGGAACCAGTATCCAGAGCATGGCAGGCGTTGCCGCCCACCATGTGGCGATGTTCAATCCGGTCAGCCCCGTGATGAACGCGCCCACCGCGGCCGGGTTGAAAATATGGCGCCCTCGGAAGGCCAGGGCATACTTGGAGACGCTGGCCAGCACGCAAGCCAAGGCAACGCCCGCCATATCCATCACTCCGAAGGCAGGCCAGAACAGGAAGTACAGCAGCAGCCCGGTGATCAGCGAGGACTCCGTATGGGGTTTGACCCCGAAGAGCAGGGCAAGCAGCCGGCTGGACGCATAGGTCACGGCCAGGCAAAGAACCAAATGAACCAGCATCTCTGGCAGGCCGAAGGTCAACCACCCCAGGATGTTCAGGATCATGCTGTAGGCCGCAAGCACGCCCAACACCCAGAGAATCAAGCGGTACATGGTGAAGCGGCCCAACCAGGTGTCCACTCGGGACTTAGCGGCAATCATGTGAACAGTCTCCCCTCAAAACGGGTCGAAAACGTGGCGGCACCGCTGGAGGACACCTTAAGCCAGGAGAATTCAAATTCCTCCTCCACCCGAGGAGGCTCAAGCATGAACAATGCGGTGGCCAGTGCGTCCGCTTCCAGGGCGCTCGCCGCAATGGTCCAGGTAGCCACCGTGGTGTCAATTGGTGTGCCAGTGGTCCCATCCAGGACATGATGGAGACCATCGCCCCATGTACGGCGGTTGGAAGCCGAAGCGCAGAGGGCCGCGTTGTCCAGCACCACAGTGCCTATGGCCTGCCGCGGGTTATAGGGATGCTCCAGGGCAACGGTGACCGGATGATTGCCGGCGTGCAGCATGTCGCCGCTTCCGTCCACCAGGAAATCGGCATGGCCGCTCTGGTGCAGGACTTCGCCCAGAAGGTCTACAAGTTGGCCCTTGCCGGCGGCCCCCACGTCCAAGACCACCGGCGCTTGTGCGGCCAGCTCCGTGCCGTTCCAGTCAAGGACGTCTTCCCACCGGGGTGGGGCCAGGGGATTTCCGGCAGGAGTAAGCGTGTAAGCGGAGTCATACCCCAGCCGCTCCAGGCTGCTGCCGATGAGCGGGGTCATGGCGCCATCGCTGAGGCGATACAGCGCGGAGTACACCTCCTGGAGGGCGGTGGCATGCTCCGGCAGCGTTATCCGGCCTGGTCCGCGGGACACTCCGGAGACCAAAGAGTCGGGCCTGAACCGCGACCACGTCTGGTCGTACTCTGCAACTGTCTTATGCAATTCGCCCCGGACTGCGGGAGCAATCTCGACCGGCGTCGAAATCTCCCACTGCGTACCGATCCCTTCGAAACTGAAGGTCCTCCAGCCAGGGTGCGGCATGGCCGTTACTTGGCCTTGGACTTGATCTGTTCCACGGCTTCGTTGAAGCCACCGGAGGTCAGCGAAGAGCCAGCCACCTTGGAGACGTTGAGGTCGTCGATGTCCTTGCCCACAATCTGCGCGGCGATGCCACCGGCGAATTCACCCTGGAACTTCTTGGTATTGGGGTTGGAAGGGTGGACCGTGATGTTGACCGCAGAAACCTTATCGGCCGCCAGTGTTAGTTCAACACCCACAGTTTCCTGGCCATTGGGCGAGGTGTACGTGCCGTCAGAGCTGTAGGTTCCGTCCTTATAAGTGGACCCGCCTGTTGAAGCGACAGCCGTAGATGATGACGTGGCTGCAGATGTCGGGGTGCCGGTTGCGGCCTGACCACCATCCTGGGTAGCCGGGGTCTGGGTTGTGGGCGCTGTGGTGGTGGGGGCGCATGCCGCGGCTGTTCCGATGATGGAGAGGCCCGCGAAACCAACGTAGAGGCTCTTGCGGAGTGGCGTAGTCATGATTCTGCTCGTTTCAACTGGACAAGAAATTCGTCAATGGTCATTTTCGTCAGGGTTGCTGCGTTTACCGGGATGACCAACGGGTTTCCGGATCCGAGGCCACCTCCTACGTGTTCACAACGTTGAATTCAGCGTAATGGTTCAGTCTGTGCCCTCCGACAGCCATTCCTGTGATTGGTCTGTGTCCACGGTATCCACATACGGGACCCTCAATTCCGCGACTTTGCGGGCCCCCGGTAGGCTAGAAGCGTGACTCCCGAAGAACTCTCTGCTGCCATATCCGCCTGCCTTAAGGACGCCGTCTCTACCGGCGAAATTACCTTGACGGAATCTGCTGTGCCCGATTCCGTGCGAGTGGAGCGACCTAAGAACCGGGATCATGGAGACTGGGCCACCAACATCGCCCTGCAGCTCTCCAAGCAGGCCGGCATGAATCCACGCGAATTCGCGGGAATTCTCAGCAGCCATCTGCAGGGCATTCCCGGTGTCACGGGCGTGGAAATTGCCGGTCCCGGCTTCCTCAACATCACTGTGGATGCCGCCACTGCCGGTGTCCTTGCCAAGGCCATTGTTGAGGCCGGAACCAGTTACGGCACCAACCAGGCGCTCGCGGGCCGCGTGGTGAATATGGAGTTCGTTTCGGCGAATCCCACGGGTCCGCTCCACATCGGGCACACCCGCTGGGCGGCCTTGGGCGATGCGGTTGCCCGGGTCCTGCGCGCCTCCGGTGCCGACGTCACCGCCGAGTATTACATCAACGACGCCGGCTCGCAGATGAACGTCTTTGCCAACTCCGTCCTCTCCCGGCTTCACGGCCGCGGCGTTCCGGAGGGTGGTTACCCGGGCGAATACATCCGTGAACTTGGCGACGAAGTCCTCAAGGCGCACCCCGGCATCCGCGAGCTGACCGACGAGGCAGCTTTGCCCGTCATTCGTGCCGCTGCGTACGAGGCCCAGATGGCGGACATCAAGACCACCTTGGCGGAGTTCGGGGTGGAGTTTGATGTCTTCTTCTCGGAGAAGGAACTGCACGACGCCGGTGCCATCGAATCCGCCGTCGCCCGCCTTCGCGAGCAAGGCCACGTGTTCGACGACGGCGGTGCTGTTTGGTTGCGCACCACAGACTTCGGCGACGACAAAGACCGTGTCATGATCCGTGCCAATGGCGAACCCACCTATTTTGCTGCGGACGCCGCGTACTACCTCTCCAAGAAGGACCGCGGCTTTACCGAAAAGATCTACCTGCTCGGCGCAGACCACCATGGGTACATCAACCGCCTTAAGGCCATTGCGGCCTGTGCGGGCGATGATCCCGAGGTCAACATCGAGGTCCTGATCGGACAACTTGTGTCCGTCAACGGTGCCAAGTTGTCCAAGCGTGCCGGCAACATCATTGAGCTCAAGGACCTCATCTCCTGGCTTGGCAAGGACGCCGTCAGGTACTCCCTGGCCCGTTTCCCGGCCGATTCGCCTCTGACGCTGGATCCGGAACTGCTGAAGAAGCACAGCAACGAGAACCCGGTGTTCTACGTGCAGTATGCCCACGCCCGGTCCCGTGGCACGGCACGCAACGCTGCCGAGGCCGGGGTGGAGCGCCAGGTTGATGGAGTGGATGCCTTCGACGCCTCTCTCCTGGACCACGCCACGGAAAACGAGTTGCTGTCCTACCTGGGCAGTTATCCTTCCATCGTGGCCAAGGCCGCCGAACTGCGCGAGCCGCACCGCGTGGCCCGCCACCTTGAGGTCATTGCCGGCGCCTACCACCGCTGGTATGACGCCTGCCGGGTGTCGCCGCAGGGCGACGATCCCGTTCTGGATGTCAACCGCACCCGCCTGTGGCTCAATGACGCCACCAGCCAGGTGCTTGCCAATGGACTCGAACTGCTGGGCGTTTCGGCGCCGGAACGGATGTAGGGCAATGAACCAAGCTGCTGATCACGCATCTCCGCTTGCTCCCGAGTGGTTGGCCGTTCCCGGGGACCTCAACGCACTGCAGGCGCCCATGTGGGCTGCCGGCGTTGAGAAGAACGACGCCGGTGAGGTCACCGTTGATGGTCTCTCCGTCAGTGAGCTCAAGGAACAGTTCGGAACTCCGCTGTTTGTCATGAGCGAATCGGACTTCCGCGCCCGGGCCCGGGCCTTCAAGGACGCCTTCGACGCCGCCTTCGCTGACATTTGCGGGGGAGTGGACGTCTACTATGCAGGCAAGTCCTTCCTGTGCACCGCGGTGGCCAGTTGGGTGGCAGAAGAGGGCCTGCGCCTGGATACGTGTTCCGGTGGCGAACTCGCTGTCGCCGCCCGCGCAGGAATCGACGGCTCCAACCTCGGCTTACACGGCAATAACAAGTCTTACGCCGAGATCAACCGCGCCCTGGACATGAAGCTTGGCAGGATCGTGGTGGACAGCCTCGATGAACTGGAGCGGGTGGCCAAGATAGCTTCCAGCCGCGGCGAGGTTGCCAAGGTCATGCTGCGCCTGACTCCTGGTGTGCACGCGCACACCCACGAGTTCATCGCCACCGCACACGAGGACCAGAAGTTTGGCCTTTCCATGGCCGGGGACTCCACTGAGGAAGCGGGCCTGTCCGCGGCCGAGGAAGCAGTGGCTGCAGCAACCTCCTACGACAGCGTCGAGCTCCTGGGACTTCACTGCCACATCGGCTCGCAGATCTTCGAGCCCGACGGCTTTGCCGTAGCAGCGGAGAAACTCCTGGGCTTCCTTGCCGCCATGCAGTCCAAGTACTCCATCGTCATGCCCGAGCTGGACCTGGGCGGAGGCTACGGAATCGCCTACACGCCGGTGGATACTCCGCGTCCGCCCGCAGAGATCGCGCAGGCCATGGCTGCCGTCGTACGCTCCAAGTGTGCTGAGGTGAACATCACGCCGCCGCGCATCTCCATTGAACCCGGACGGGCGATCGTGGGCAGCACAACCTTCACGCTGTACGAAGTCGGCACGCTCAAAACCGTCCGCGTTGACGCCCCTGAGGGTGAAGAAGTACAAAAGAACGTTACGTATCCACGGCGCTATGTGTCGGTGGACGGCGGAATGAGCGACAACGCCCGCCCGGTGCTTTACGACGCGGATTATTCGGCAATTTTGGCGTCCCGGGACTCGGATGCGGCTCCGCAGTTGTCCCGAGTAGTGGGCAAACATTGCGAGAGCGGCGACATAGTTGTTAGAGATGTATATCTGCCCGCGGATGTGGCAGCCGGTGATTTGCTCGCAGTACCGGGTACCGGCGCCTACTGCTGGGCCCTCTCCAGCAACTACAACTACCTGGCCCGGCCTGGCGTTGTCGCTGTACGCGACGGAGCCGCCCGGCTGATTGTCCGCGGGGAAACCGAAGAAGATCTCTTGAACCGCGACATGGGAGTGGCGAATGTCTGAAGTGCGAACCTTGAAGGTGGCCCTGCTGGGCTGTGGCAACGTTGGGGCCCAGGTTGCGCGGATTCTGATTGACGACGCCGAGGCCCTCGCTGCCCGCAGCGGTGCACGTCTGGAACTTTCCGGCATCGCCGTGCGTAATATCGACTCTCCGCGTGACGTCGAACTGCCGCGCGAACTGTTCACCACCGATGCCGATACTTTGGTCAAGGAAGCAGACCTGGTCATCGAACTCATGGGCGGCATCGAGCCCGCCCGTTCGCTGATCCTGACGGCTATCCAAAACGGCGCGTGCGTCGTCACCGGCAACAAGGCCCTGCTTGCACAGGATGGCCCCACTCTGTACGAAGAGGCTGACAAGGCCGGAGTCCAGCTGTCTTACGAAGCCGCCGTCGCCGGAGCCATCCCTATCCTGCGCCCCATCCGCGACAGCCTGTCCGGAGATCGCATCACCCGCGTGCTGGGCATCGTCAACGGCACCACAAACTTCATCCTGGACCAGATGGACACCACTGGTGCGCAGTTCTCCGATGCCCTGGCCGAGGCCCAGCGTCTGGGATACGCGGAAGCGGACCCCACTGCCGACGTCGAAGGCCACGACGCTGCAGCCAAAGCAGCAATCCTTGCGTCATTGTCCTTCCACACGCGCTTCTCGCTGGACGATGTCTATTGCGAAGGCATCACCAAGGTCAGCGCAGCAGACATCGCCTCCGCCAAGGAGGCCGGCTTTGTGATCAAGCTGCTCGCAATTGTTGAGAAGATCGACTCATCGGACAACGGCGGCGGCATTTCCGTGCGCGTCCACCCCACCCTCCTGCCGCGTGAACACCCGCTGGCCGCTGTCCGTGGCGCTTTCAACGCCGTCTTCATCGAGGCGGAGAACGCCGGCGAACTGATGTTCTATGGCCAGGGCGCAGGCGGAACCCCCACCGCATCTGCCGTGCTGGGTGACCTCGTCTCCGCTGCGCGGCGCTTGGTCCTCGGCGGTCCCGGGCGCACGGAAACCACCACGGGTCACGTCCCGGCCCTGGCCATCGATGCATCCACCACGAGCTACTACATCGGCCTCGATGTCGCTGACCAAGCCGGCGTGCTGGCCCGGATTGCTCACATCTTTGCCGAAAATGGCGTTTCGATCGAAACCATGCGCCAAACGATCCACCGTGACTCTTCCTCCAACGTTGAGTCAGCCGAACTGAAAATCGTGACGCACCGTGCGTCCGAAGCTGCACTTGCGGCAACCGTTGAGGCCGTCAAAGGCCTGGACGTCATCAATTCTGTAACATCCGTACTGCGGGTAGAAGGGGTCTAAGTGGCTCACCAATGGCGCGGAGTAATCCGCGAATACGCTGATCGTTTGCCTGTAACGGAAGCCACCAAGGTCATCACCCTCGGCGAGGGCGGCACGCCGCTCGTCCACGCGCAGAAGCTTTCCGAGCTCACCGGCTCCGAGGTATACCTGAAGGTCGAAGGCATGAACCCCACGGGTTCGTTCAAAGACCGCGGCATGACCATGGCCATGACGGCAGCCGTGGAGGCCGGTGCCAAGGCTGTGGTTTGCGCCTCCACAGGCAACACGTCCGCTTCAGCAGCGGCCTATGCCACTGCCGCCGGCCTCAAGTGTGCCGTTCTGGTACCGGAAGGCAAGATCTCCATGGGCAAGCTGAGCCAGGCCATCGCCCATGGTGCCACCCTGCTCCAGGTTGACGGCAACTTTGACAACTGTTTGGACATCGCCCGGAAACTCGGGGAAGCCTATCCCGTGTTCCTGGTGAACTCCGTGAACCCGGCGCGCATCCAGGGCCAGAAGACCGGGGCCTTTGAAGTTGTGGACAGCCTGGGCGATGCCCCCGACATCCACGTGCTGCCCGTTGGCAATGCCGGCAATATCACTGCCTACTGGAAGGGCTACAAGGAATACTCCGCGCCTTTCGAGACCGCCAACGGAACGCTTCCGGCTGTATCCACAAAGACGCCGGTCATGTGGGGCTTCCAGGCCGCTGGAGCCGCGCCGTTCGTTGCGGGGCACCCGATCACTGAACCAGACACGATCGCCACCGCCATCCGCATCGGTAACCCGGCATCGTGGGAGACCGCAGTTGCGGCCCGTGACGAATCGGGCGGACTGATTGAGGCTGTCACCGATGATGAGATTCTGGCCGCCCACCGCTGGTTGTCCGCCAAGGAAGGCGTTTTCGTCGAACCCGGCTCCGCTGCCGGTGTTGCGGGCTTGATCAAGAAGCACGCCGCAGGCGAAGTTCCGTCCGGCAAAACCATCGTCATCACCGTTACGGGGCATGGACTCAAGGACCCGCAGTGGGCCCTCCGTACCGAAGACGGCAGCGATGTCCAGCCCGTCAAAGTGCCGAACGACGTCGTCACCGTTGCCGCAGAACTGGGACTGGAAGAAAACTAAGAGTGGAATCAACGCAGCCCACCGCGACCGATCGTGCTTTCGTCGCGGCAGGCCAGCGGCTGACCGTCAAGGTCCCCGGCACGAGTGCCAACCTGGGCCCCGGTTACGACAGCCTCGGCTTGGCCCTGTCTATTTACGACACCTTGACGGTGGAAACGCACAACACCGGAGAGCTCGAGTTCGAGCTCTCCGGTGAGGGCGCTGACTCTCTTCCGCGGGATGCCAGTCACTTGGTGGTGCGCGCCATTGATCTTGCCCTGGATCGCCTTGGCTACCAGCGGTCCGGCCTGAAAATCATTGCTGATAACGTCAACCCGCATGGTCGGGGACTTGGGTCGTCAGCCTCGGCTGTGGTGGCCGCCGTTACTGCCGCCAATGCTCTGGTTCCCGCAGAATCCCGTAAGGACCGTGACTGGATCCTGCAGCTGACCAGCGAGTTGGAAGGGCACCCGGACAACGTCGCACCCGCAATTTTCGGCGGACTGGCGCTGTCATGGCAGGACAGCGAGCAGTACAGCAGCACGCGCGCTGACGTCACATCGTCGGTCATTCCCGTTGTGGCAGTCCCGGACTATGAACTTGCTACGGAAACTGCGCGTGGACTGCTCCCCGCATCGGTGGGTCACCACGCGGCAGCCATGAATTCCGGACGAGCAGCACTGTTGATCCATGCGCTCACTGCGGATCCAGCTTTGCTGCTTCCCGGAACGGAGGACTACCTCCACCAGAGCTACCGCGCGCAGGCCATGCGCCCCAGCGCCGACCTCCTCGGAGCTCTCCGGAGTGCGGGCCACGCGGCCGTTGTATCCGGCGCAGGTCCTACGGTGATGGTGCTGGCAAACGGTCCTGACCAAGCCGCCGCGGTTGTTGAATTCATAGAGGCGTTCACGGCCGTCAACACACCCGACGTCAGTTGGCGCGTGATGACGCTGGCTGTGGACGTTCAAGGTGCTAGAGTGGAAGTGCACCGCCGGTAAAGCCGCGGGCAGTTCCCTGATTTTGGATCTCGGTGTTTTGCCGTACCTTTCGTCAACTGTGCCAACGTTGGTGGTGTCGTCTCTTTCCGGCCTGTCTCAGGTGCCGCAGAAATCTCTCTGTTCCCTGAACGCTACGCCGGCTGTCCGGGCAACTGGATCCAGTGATGACGATCAGTATCCGGCCCTGTTGGCCACAATCCATCAGGCACGGCCCAAATCACCGGCTGCAGATCTGAACTGCAGCCCAGAACAAATCATCGCGTCCAGCTCTCGCTCTGGACGCCGTCGAGGGGGAAGGATCCTTCGTGACAGAAACCACTGAGCTGGCTTCAGCTGTGGACACAACATCTTCTGCTGCTGATTCGTCAACTGCAGCAACCACTAAGAGCAGCGGCCTTGCAGGCCTTAAGCTCGCCCAGCTTCAGGCTCTTGCCAGCCAGCTGGGCATTTCCGGGGGATCCCGGATGCGCAAGGGGGACTTGGTAACGGCCATTTCTGCACATCGTGCCGGAACGTCCACCACCAAGGCGCCTGCCAAGGCCACGGCCAAGGCAACTGCGGCCAAGGAAGCTCCGGCGGCAGCGCCGAAGGCCTCCAAGGAAAGCAGCGCACCGGCTGACACAGCCGCCGAGGCCCCTGCCCAGGAAGCACCGCGGGGCCGCGGTCGTGGCCGCAGCCGCCGTGCCACCAGCGACGGAGTTGTGGCAGCTGTTGAGGCCGCTGCTGCACCTGCCGAGCCTGCAGCCGCACCGGTTGCTGAAGCACCGGTCGTCGAGACCAGCGAGGCCTCTTCGGAGCGTCGCCAGCCCCGCACCCGTAACCGGCGCCGTGGCGAAGCTGCCGCAGCGCCCGCCGAATCAGCAGAAGCACCTGCCGCAGAACAGCGTGCTGACCGCACCGAACAGCGTGAACAGCGTGCTGACCGCACCGAACAGCGCGAGCAGCGTGCTGACCGCACCGAACAGCGCGAGCAGCGTGCTGACCGCACCGAACAGCGCGAGCAGCGTGCTGAACGCACGGAACAGCGTGAGCAGTCCGATTCGGGCGAGCAGCAGCGCGAGCGTCGCGACAACACCCGCGGCCGCCGTGACGACAACGACGGCGACGACACCGGCAACCGCCGCAACCGTCGCAACCGCCGTGACCGCAACGAGCAGACTGACCGGAACGACCGGAACGATCGTCGGGGCGGTCAGGACAGCCGCGACGGAAACACCCGCAGCGATCGCTTCCGCGACCGCAACGAGCGCCGCCGTGGCCGCGCCCAGGGACCTGACGTTGACGACGTCGAGGTCACTGACGACGACGTCCTGCTTCCCGTAGCAGGCATCCTGGACGTTCTGGAGAACTACGCGTTCATCCGCACGTCCGGCTACCTTCCCGGCGCCAACGACGTCTACGTCTCCTTGGCACAGGTCAAGAAGTACAACCTTCGCAAGGGCGACGCCGTCGTCGGTGCCATCCGCGCACCGCGTGATGGTGAGGACCGCAGCCAGCAGTCCGCCCGCCAGAAGTTCAACGCGCTTGTCCGCGTCACTTCCGTCAACGGCAAGACGCCTGAAGAGCTCAAGGACCGCGTCGAGTTCGCCAAGCTGGTTCCGCTGTACCCGTCCGAGCGCCTGCGCCTCGAGACCGACCCCAAGAAGATCGGTCCCCGTGTCATCGACCTCGTGGCCCCGATCGGCAAGGGCCAGCGTGGCCTGATCGTCTCCCCGCCGAAGGCCGGTAAGACGCTCATCCTGCAGTCCATTGCGAACGCAATCACCACCAACAACCCTGAGGTCCACCTCATGATGGTGCTGGTTGACGAACGTCCTGAAGAAGTCACGGACATGCAGCGCACCGTCAAGGGCGAGGTCATTGCCTCCACCTTCGATCGTCCCGCCGACGACCACACCACCGTGGCCGAGCTCTCCATCGAACGCGCCAAGCGTCTTGTGGAAATGGGCATGGACGTGGTGGTCCTGCTGGACTCCATGACACGTCTGGGCCGTGCCTACAACCTGGCAGCACCGGCCTCAGGCCGCATCCTGTCCGGTGGTGTGGACTCCGCAGCTCTGTACCCGCCCAAGCGATTCTTTGGTGCAGCCCGCAACATCGAAAACGGCGGCTCGCTGACCATCCTGGCAACGGCCCTCGTCGAGACCGGCTCCAAGATGGATGAAGTCATCTTCGAAGAGTTCAAGGGCACCGGCAACATGGAGCTCCGCCTGTCCCGCCAGCTGGCAGACAAGCGCATCTTCCCGGCCGTGGACGTCAACGCGTCCGGCACCCGCCGCGAAGAGAACCTGCTCTCGCCGGAAGAAGTCAAGATCATGTGGAAGCTGCGCCGCGTCCTTTCCGGACTGGAGCAGCAGCAGAGCCTCGAACTGCTGACCAACAAGATCCGGGAGACGCAGAGCAACGTCGAGTTCCTCATGCAGGTCCAGAAGACCACGCTCGGAGCGAAGTCGGACAACGACAAATAGCGTTACGTGGGGTGGGGCCGTCAAGTAATTTTGCCGGCCCCGCCCCTTCGCGTTGCTGCTGACGTACTGCGTACGTCAGCAGCAACGCTACGACAGGCCCGATGCCACTCCCGGGCCGGCAAAATTACTCGACGGCGGACTCGTCACCTTTACGTCCGGCGTCACCTTCGCTGGCCGGCTTATTTGAGCGGTTGGTCGTCAAGACACCAATCGTCGCAACTAGACTTGTCTGCGAGTCGAAAGAGGTTTGAAAATGTTTGAGTCCGTACAGGGATTGCTTGATGAGCATGCTGCCATTCAGGCCCAGCTCAGTGATCCTGCTGTTTATGCTGATCAGTCTGCAGCCAGGAAGCTGGGGCGTCGGTCTGCGCAGCTTCAGGGCATTGTGGAGGCGTACAACAAATGGCGCGGGCTCAATGACGATATGGAAGCTGCCAAGGAAATGGCGGACGAGGATCCCGAGTTTGCTGCCGAAGTTGTGCAGTTGGAAGAGCAGATTCCCGCGGCGCAGGAGCGGCTGCGTCGTCTGCTGATCCCGCGTGATCCGGACGACGCCCGCAACGTCATCCTTGAAGTGAAGGGCGGCGAAGGTGGCGACGAAGCTGCCTTGTTCGCCGGCGACCTTCTGCGCATGTACATGCGTTATGCGGAGTCGCGCGGATGGAAGACCGAAATGATTTCGGCCACTGAATCCGATCTGGGTGGCTACAAGGATGTTGCCGTTGCCATCAAGGGCAACTCCAACGACCCCGCGCAGGGCGTTTTCGCGCGTTTGAAGTTTGAAGGTGGCGTTCACCGTGTGCAGCGTGTTCCTGTGACTGAATCCCAGGGCCGCATCCACACGTCAGCAGCCGGTGTGCTGGTGCTCCCCGAAGTCGACGAGCCTGAAGAACTTGAGATCAACCAGAACGACCTCAAGATCGACGTTTACCGTTCGTCCGGTCCGGGTGGACAGTCCGTGAACACCACTGACTCTGCTGTCCGCATCACCCACCTGCCCACGGGCATCGTCGTGGCTATGCAAAACGAGAAATCCCAACTGCAGAACCGCGAAGCCGGTATGCGTGTTCTCCGTGCCCGTCTCCTGGCCCATCAGCAGGAACAGATCGACGCCGCCAACTCGGAACAGCGCAAGTCACAGATCCGCACCATGGACCGTTCGGAGCGCATCCGCACGTACAACTTCCCGGAAAACCGTATCGCCGATCACCGCACCGGTTACAAGGCCTACAACCTTGACGCCGTGATGAACGGTGATTTGGAGCCGGTGATCCAGTCTGCCATTGAAGCGGACGAGCAGGCGCGGCTGGACGCCATCGGCGAATAGCTGCCTGCTAACAGCGGCAGCGGACCAACACAGCAGAGTGCATATATGACGTTTTACCAAGGCCAGAGCCTCGCGGACGCTGTTCGCGAGGCTACAGCCGTATTAACCGACGCCGGCGTGCCCAGCCCGCGGGTTGACGCGGAGTTGCTTGCCGATCACCTGCTTGGCGTCGGCCTCGGACGGCTGCGCGCCATGGTGCTCGGCGATGCCCCTGCTCCCGATGGCTACCGGGAACTGGTGGAGGAACGGGCCGGGCGCGTGCCCTTGCAGCACATCACGGGTGTTGCATATTTCCGGCATCTGGAGTTGCGCGTAGGACCCGGCGTCTTCATTCCTCGTCCCGAAACGGAGTCGGTGGTGCAGTTGGTCATCGATCACGTCTCAGGATTGCCCAACCCCAAGGTAGTGGATCTTGGCACGGGATCCGGCGCAATAGCCGGCTCCATCGCCTTCGAGGTTCCGGGTGCCGAAGTTCACGCGGTTGAATACAGCATGCTTGCGCATGCCTGGGCTGCCAGGAACCTCGAACCTCTCGGCGTCATTCTCGTTGAAGGCGATCTCCGGGATGCCCTTCCTGAGCACAACGGAACATTCGACGTCGTGGTATCCAATCCGCCGTATATTCCGGCCGAAGCGATCCCCACAGAGCCTGAAGTTGCTCTCCACGATCCACCGGAGGCACTGTATGGCGGGGGAGCGGACGGCATGGTACTTCCGACGGCGGCAGCGGCGTCCGCGGCCCGCCTCCTTAAGCCCGGTGGTTATTTCGTGATGGAGCACGCGGAAGTCCAAGCTGCTTGGATCGCCGGGATGCTTCAGCGAACCGGACGTTGGAACAACGTCACCACGCACTACGACCTGAACGGCAAGGAACGTGCAACCAGCGCGATCCTGGCAACCCTGTCTCCTGATGAGTGAAAGAATAGCGCTGTGACCACAACCTATAACTGCACTTCCGATGACCAGCGGACTGAAGGGCTTCAGCATGCCCAACGCGCCATCAGCGAGAAGAAGTGCGTCGTGCTGCCAACGGACACCGTCTACGGCATTGCCGCAGATGCCTTCTCTCCGTTGGCCGTGACCATGTTGTTGGCTTCCAAAGGGCGCAGCCGGCAAATGCCTCCTCCGGTCCTGATTCCCCGGGTCAATGCCCTGGACGGACTTGCCACCGACGTACCTGCCGATGCCCGCGCTCTGGCTCAGGCCTTTTGGCCAGGTGGTCTGACACTGATCCTGCACGCGCAGCCATCCTTGGACTGGGACCTCGGCGAAACCAAGGGCACTGTGGCCCTCAGGATGCCCGATGACCAGATCGCCTTGGAACTCCTCGGACTCACAGGTCCTTTAGCTGTTTCTTCCGCCAACCGGACGGGCCAGGAGGCGGCTCAGACGGCGTCGGAAGCCCGACTTCAATTGGCGGAGTCCGTTGAGGTCTACCTTGAAGGCGGCTTCCGTCCGGTCAAGGGGACCGCTGCCTTGCCCTCGACGATCGTTGACGCCACGTCCACTCCGTTCCGGGTGGTGCGCCAAGGAGCCATTGAGCTTGAGCGGCTCCGTGAAATTGTTCCCTCCATCCTCGGTGTTGGCGAAGCCATTCCTGCAGAGGCCCCGGCTGCGGACGACGCGGCAGCCGAAGACGCCCAAGCTGACGATACCCAAGCTGACGATACCCAAGCTGAAGAAGCTGCACTCGAAGACGCCACAGAAAATGCTGTTGCCGAAGATGTATCTGTGCCTGCCGTTGACGCCGTGGGTCCCAGCGATGAGGCCACACCAGCGGACGACGCGCCGGCCGAAGTGACCGAAGCCGCCGTCGTCGGGGATTCAAAGCAAGACACGGTTAAACCGGAGGCCTCCAGCGAAGCCAAGTCCGAATGATTCCGGAGCGCCAACGCGTCCCCGTCCTTGACGTTGACGCCACTCCGATGCGCGTCCATGAGGTCATTGATGCCATGGGCGGTCTCATCAAAGCCGAAGCAACCGCCACCGTTCTTGGACACAATCTTCACAGCATCACGCTTCTTCACTCCCGTCCGGATGTCAGTTCTTTGTACGGGAACAGCTCGATCGTGCTCCTGGATGGCGCTCCGGTTGCCATGCTTTGGGGGCTCGCGCACAAGCGTCAACTCCAAACGCTGGGTGAGGGAACCATGGCCTACCGGCTCGGTTCCATGGATTGGATCCCGGAGCTGGGAAAGGTCAACGGTCTGGAGCGTATCGCTGTAGTCGGCGCCGGACGGGCTGCTAATACGAAGGCCGTTGCCAGGCTTCGCTCCATTATTCCCGGTGCAACAGTGGACGGGATGCCCGGTGAGGGGTGGGACAGCACCCTGGAAGACGCGGTGGTGAACTGGCTGACGGAGTTCCGTCCGCAAGTGGTCCTGTTGGGACTGGGTATGCCGCTTCAGGAGACGGTGCTTCACCGCAGGCTCGCAGATCTGCCACCTGCCGTTTATTGCGCCGTCGGCGGTGCCATTGAGCAGGTTGCGGGGATCCAAAAGCTGGCGCCGCGCTGGCTCGGGCGCCTGGGACTCGAGTGGGCCTGGCGGTTGGTCCTCCACCCGGGCCGCGTGGCCTACAGAGTTTTCGTTGAACCTTGGAAGCTGGCAAGCCTGCTGATCGGGCGCCGATTCCAACTATCCAAGACCAAAGGCAAGTAAATGACCTCCCACCCTGTCGTGGTCGCTGTTGTAGTGACATATAACCGGCGTGAACTCCTCCAGACCACTCTGGACGGCATTGCCTCAGGTACCCAGGTACCTGACGCCGTCGTCATCGTGGATAACGCCTCCACCGATGGAACCGCGGAATTCCTCCAGCAGTATCAAAGTCCGATGACCACTGATGTGGTCACATTGAACACCAACGTGGGCGGTGCCGGCGGTTTCGTCGTCGGCATGGAACGGGCCGTACTCGACCACGGGGCGGACCACGTGTGGATCATGGACGATGACACGGAACCGCAGCCGAATGCCCTGCGCGAAGCGTTGGATGCCTCCGAGTCCTACCTCACCGAAACCGGGGACGCCCCGGCGTTCATCGCGAGCCGTGTGGTGTGGACTGATGGCCGCGACCACCCGATGAACCGTATGCGGCCGCGGATGGGAGCCAGTGAGAACCAGCGCATCGCTGCTGCCCGGCTGGGTGCAACTCAAATCAGGAGTGCTTCGTTCGTGTCGGTGCTGATTCGCGCCGAGGAAATCAGACAACACGGCCTCCCCATTGCGGACTACTTCATCTGGAACGACGATTTGGAGTACACCGCCAGGATTTCCCGTCGGGGGACCGCCCTGACTACCAATGCGTCGGTGGCCAATCACCACACGAAGGTCTTTGGCGACGCCGGAGCGGATCCGGGCCCGCGCTTCTACTACGAAGTGCGAAACAAGCTCTGGGTTTACACCCGCTCGAACGCATTGGCGCCGTGGGAAAAGATCTTGTTTACAGGCGCATCACTGCGCAACTGGACCCGCACGATTGCCGCCTCGCCGAACCGCAAAGTACTCTTGGCGGGGCTGCTCAAGGGTCTGCGCCACAGCCTGAAAGCCCCGCGATCCAACGCTCAGGTACTGAACGGGATCTACGCGCTGCGTAACGTCCAAGAGCCTGTCAGGTAGCAGTTACGCTGCTTGAATCCCAGCCAAACACGCTGGGGCTTGGCGGCTGCGTCACAGGGGGGTCACGGCCATTGGCATTAGTATCGTGACTAGAGTCCACAGAAATCCCGCAACATTCGGCACAGCCGGTGCAGGCATGGCGACGGAGTAGTTCCATTTATCCAAAGACAGATTTCCACACCTTGAGCTGCCCACAAGTCGACGGCATTCGATCCCGTCGGCTGCATTCGGTGGTCCAATCCAACCGTTTGGTGTGCAGGCTGCTCTCCGGGGCCGCGTCATGATCATGTACATGCTGATGGCCCTCACTGCGGCCGTTGTGGCGTACGCCGGGACGTGGGGCGCCCGCGTGGTGGGAAACAAGCTGCGCTTATACCAGCCCATCCGCAGCCGTGACATGCACTCGGCCCTGATCTCCAAGCTTGGCGGACTGGGCATCTTTGTGGGCTTCTTTGCCGCGTTGGTGGTGGCGAGCAATTCCTTCTTCGTCAAGGACATCTTCAGGCACAACGACGCCCCTTGGGGGATTCTGGCCGGTGCCGTGGTGATCGTCGCTGTGGGGGTCGCAGACGACATCCTCGATATCCGCTGGTGGATCAAGCTGCTGGGCCAGGCCGCTGCTGCCTTCATAGTGGCCATCTGGGGTGTGCGGATGTCTGTTGTGCCCTTCATCCCGGAACCGATTTTTCTTGAGTCCGAAGTCGTCCAGATTGTTCTGACCGCCGGGCTCATTGTCACCACCATGAATGCGGTCAACTTCATTGATGGACTGGACGGGTTGGCGGCGGGAGTCGCCATCATTGGTGGTGGAGCCTTCTTCCTCACGGCGTACTGGGTTCACCGGAACAACCCGTCCACCGACAACTCAGACCTCGCAACTCTCTTGATGGCGATCCTCGTGGGCAGTTGCATCGGGTTCCTGCCGCACAATTGGTTCCCGGCCAAGATCTTCATGGGCGACTCGGGGGCCATGCTTATTGGTTTGCTCATGGCTTCCGCCGGTGTGGTGGCAACGGGGCAGATCGGCTCCGGCCTCTACGACCGCGCCAACGGTATTCCCACCATCGTCCCCATCCTGCTGCCCTTCGCCGTGTTGTCTCTTCCCCTGCTTGATTTGGGGATGGCCGTTGTGCGAAGAACAGCCAGGGGTCAGTCGCCCTGGTCCGCTGACCGCGGGCACCTCCACCACAAGTTGGTGGACCTTGGATACTCGCACCGCAGCGCCGTCGTCATGCTTTACGTTTGGACGTGCATTCTCGCCTTTGGCGGCGTTGCCTTTGCGGTGTTCCCCTGGCAAGTGGTGCTCATTGTCCTCATAGCGGCAGCGCTTGTCATGGCTGCCGTAACGGCGTGGCCTTACTTCACCCGGAACTCGACGCGGCCGGGGGAGTAGTTGTGACGGCCGGTTATGGTCACAGTTCTATCTCATGTAGAATTCTTTCTGCGGACAGTCACTCGCCCGTAACCCCACTTTGAGAATATGGCACCTGTGCCACGAGGATTGGTATCCCCATGACATCCAACGCCGAAACCGGACGCCCGTCCGGTAAACGTGGTGTTGGATCCGTTGGTAAACCGACCTCGTTGTGGCTCCGGCTGCTTCTTATCAGCGCCGCAGCAGCAGTGGCAGCCACTGCCATCACTTGCGTGATTGCGGCCTTCATGAACGGCGGGCTGGGCGCGCTTTCAGCAGCGTTCGGTGCCGTGCTGGTCATGCTCTTCTTTGGTATCAGCCTTCTGATCGGTCACTTCGTTGGCCGTAACAACCCCTCCGGCGCAGTCGGCATCTTTGTTGCAACATATTTCATCAAGGTGGTCGGGTTTGCCGTTGTGCTGTTTGTGCTCGGCGCTCCGGAATGGCTCCACGGCCGGTGGTTCCTCATTGGCGCCGTGGTCACGGTTGTCTTCTGGCAAGCCGCCGAAATCTACGCCTTCAGCAAGGCCCGCCTGCAGATCTACAACGATCCTGATGAGCAGAAGGGTGGCCCGGATGTCTCCGCGTAAGCGTTACTCACGCCCGGCCGTCGATGCTCAGCAAGCTGTCAACCGCGGTGAATCTGCAGAAGCCGGAAACGACGGCGGATACAACGCCGGCATTGCCGTCTTCAGCTACATCATTGGCGGGATCATTGTCTGGAGTTTGATAGGCTGGGGTCTGGATAATCTGTGGGGGACCCGCTGGATTGTGCTCCTTGGCGCTCTGCTGGGAGCCGCAGGAGGGTTCTATCTTTCCCATATGCACGGCCTCACCAGGCAAAGCTCTTCTTCTGGCGAGAGCAAAGCAGACAGCGGTCCGTCCACGGACGGGGACAGTAATGCCAAATAATTTCACAAGGAATGCAGATGCGTCCAACGCATCCGGATTCCAACCAATGCCCAATGATGGACACAGCAGAGAGGAAACGCGTTGATCGCGCTTGCGCTCCCCGCCCAGGATTCGGGGTCATTCACCCCACCCGGAATCGACGAAATGCACCTGCCGGCAATCCTGCCTTGGGGTGCGCACGATGGCTTCTCCAAGCAGATGTTGCTGGTGATCCTTTCGGTCGTCATTATCGCTACATTCTTCATCCTCGCTGCACGTAAGCAGCAGCTGGTTCCCGGCAAGCTGCAGTTCGCAGGCGAGATGGCCTACGGCTTCGTCCGTAACAGCATCGCCAAGGACATCATCGGCGGCAAGGACTTTATCAAGTACGTGCCGCTGCTGTTCAGCTTGTTCTTCTTCATTCTGGTGAACAACATCTACGGCGCCATCCCGGTGATCCAGCTTCCGAGCTTCTCGCACGTAGGCGGAGCCTACGTCATGGCCGGCATCGTGTACTTCACCTGGATCGTCATCGGCATCAAGAAGAACGGCCTGAGGTACTTCAAGCTCGCCACCGTTCCTTCCGGCGTCCCGTGGTACATCCTGCCCATCGTGGTACCGATCGAAATCATCTCCAACTTCCTGGTCCGCCCGGTCACGCACAGCCTCCGTCTGTTTGCGACCATGCTGGCCGGTCACTTGATCGTCATGCTCGCCGGTTCCGGCATCGAGTTCCTTGTCATGCAGGAGAACGTCCTGCTCAAGGGTGCGTCGGTACTGGTCCTGGTAGGCGCCGTGGCCATGTACATGCTTGAAGCACTGATCATGGCCCTGCAGGCTTACGTGTTCACTCTGTTGACCGCGATCTACATCGAAGGCGCCCTGCACGCCGACAGCCACTAGGCTCCCAAAAACTTCCCCTCGCGGGGATGAAGCAACCCAAACAACCTGCCGCACGGGCGGCATCTTGAAAGGAAGAAAAAATGGAAGGCACCATCAACGGCTCCCTCAACCTCATCGGCTACGGTCTCTCGGCCATCGGCGGTGGTATCGGTGTGGGTCTCGTGTTCGCCGCGTACATCAACGGTGTTGCACGTCAGCCGGAAGCTCAGCGAGTGCTGCAGCCGATCGCGTTCCTTGGCCTGGCACTGACTGAAGCTCTTGCCATCCTCGGCCTCGTCTTCGCTTTCGTTCTTTCCTAATAATAAGAACCCAAGCGAATTCGACGCACGAGTAGATAGGACGGGTGAAATATGAATCAGCTGATCATCTCAGCCGCCACTGAAGGCGAAGCGAAGAGCAACCCGCTCGTTCCCAACGTCTGGGAAATGGGCGTAGTCCTCGTCGGCTTTGCGGTCCTCATGTACATCGTGGTCAAGTTTGTTGTCCCGATGTTCGAGAAGACGTTCGCAGAGCGCGCCGAAGCAATTGAAGGTGGCATTGCAAAGGCCGAAGCGGCCCAGGCAGAAGCTTCTGCAGCTCTTGAAGAGTACAAGCAGCAGCTCACCGATGCCCGTGCCGAAGCCAACCGCATCCGCGAAGAAGCACGCGCCGAAGGCGCTCAGATCCTCGCGGACCTGAAGGCAAAGGCTGCAGCAGAGTCTGCACGCATCACCGAGCAGGCACACGCTGCCATCGAATCGGAGCGCCAGGCAGCTGTTGTCTCGCTTCGTTCCGAGGTTGGCACCTTGGCTACCACGCTGGCAGGCCGCATCGTTGGGGAAGCACTCACCGACGACCAGCGCGCCGCACGCGTAGTGGACCGTTTCCTGGCAGATCTGGAGACCCAGAGCGCAGGTGCAGCTAAGTAATGGCAGGAATATCGAGCGAATCGCTGACCACAGCGCTGGCGCAGTTGGAAGCCAAGCTTCCCTTCGCCTCGCTGCAGTTGGCTAAGGACCTCTTCGGAATCCTGGGAACGGTGGACAGCTCGGCTGGCTTGCGCCGCGCCCTGACTGACCCGTCCCGTTCCGGTGACGAGAAGTCGGCGCTGGTCAAGCAGCTGGTTGGCGGAAAAGTCTCCGCTGATGCTGCTGAAATTGCAGGCGGATTGGCCAGCTCGCGCTGGGCATCGGCACGCGATATCGGCGATGCACTCGAGACGCTTGCCGCCACGGTTGTCATTGCCGTAGCTGAAAACAAGTCGGCCGTTTCTGCCTCCGGTATCACGGGGCTGGAAGAGCTGGAAAACGATCTGTTTGCCTTCAACCAGACCGTCGCCTCCAGCCACGAAGTACAACGTGCTCTGTCTGAGCCGCAGGCATCTCCCGCGGCGAAGATTGCACTGGCTGAGAAACTTGTTCCTGGCAGCAGCGAGGAAGCAAAAGTTCTCATCAGCCAGGCAGTTACGCAGCCGCGCGGTGTCAAGCCGAGCAAGCTCGTCGATTCATTCGCCAAGCTTGCAGCCAAGCGTCAGCAGCGCTGGATTGCAACTGTCAGCGTTACCCGTCCGTTGACGGAAACGCAGGCCAGTCGTCTGCAGGCCGGGCTGGATGCCCTGTACGGCCGCGAACTGAAGGTCAACGTCAATGTTGACCCTGCACTGATCGGTGGAATCAGGGTCCAGGTAGGTGACGAAGTGCTTGACGCTTCGGTTATCGCCCGCCTGACCGAACTCCGCCGCCAGCTCGCTGGCTAGCGAAGACTAAGCACAACTTAACTGATATAAAACCCGGTCATCGTGAGCAACGATGATCACGAAAACAGGAGAGCAGGGACTGCAGATGGCCGAATTGACCATCAACGCCGACGACGTCCGTAATGCGTTGAACGAGTTCGCGGCGTCCTACGAACCCGGTAACGCAGAGCGCGTAGAGGTTGGTCGTGTGACCACCGCAAGTGACGGCATCGCCCGTGTTGAGGGTCTTCCCTCGGTCATGGCGAACGAGCTGCTTCGCTTCGAAGATGGCACGCTGGGCCTGGCCCAGAACCTTGACGTCCGCGAGATCGGTGTCATTATCCTCGGTGACTTCACCGGTATTGAAGAAGGCCAGGAAGTTCACCGTACCGGTGAGATCCTGTCCGTTCCGGTTGGCGACGCCTTCCTGGGTCGCGTCGTCGACCCCCTGGGCCAGCCCATCGATGACCTCGGCGAGATCAAGGCCGAAGCCACCCGTGCACTGGAACTTCAGGCTCCGGGCGTTACCGAACGCAAGTCGGTTCACGAACCGATGCAGACCGGCCTCAAGGCTATCGACGCCATGATCCCGATCGGCCGTGGCCAGCGTCAGCTGATCATCGGTGACCGCCAGACCGGCAAGACCGCCATCGCTGTGGACACCATCATCAACCAGAAGGCCAACTGGGCTTCGGGAGATGTCACCAAGCAGGTTCGCTGCGTCTACGTTGGTGTTGGCCAGAAGGCTTCCACCATTGCAGCCGTCCGCCAGACCCTCGAGGACCACGGCGCACTGGAGTACACCACCATCGTGGCGTCCCCGGCATCTGACCCCGCTGGCTTCAAGTACTTGGCACCGTATGCAGGCTCGGCCATCGGCCAGCACTGGATGTACGGCGGCAAGCACGTTCTGGTGATCTTCGATGACCTGTCCAAGCAGGCCGAAGCCTACCGCGCCGTTTCCCTGCTGCTGCGTCGTCCGCCGGGACGCGAAGCATACCCGGGTGACGTTTTCTACTTGCACTCCCGCCTGCTGGAGCGTTGTGCCAAGCTCTCCGACGAGCTCGGTGCTGGTTCGATGACCGGTCTTCCGATCGTCGAAACCAAGGCAAACGACGTCTCCGCATACATCCCCACCAACGTGATCTCCATTACCGATGGTCAGATCTTCCTCCAGTCGGATCTCTTCAACGCCAACCAGCGTCCCGCTGTTGACGTTGGTGTGTCCGTCTCCCGCGTTGGTGGCGCTGCACAGGTCAAGTCCATGAAGAAGGTCTCCGGTACCTTGAAGCTGGACTTGGCTCAGTACCGCGACATGCAGGCATTCGCCATGTTCGCCTCTGACCTCGATGCTGCATCACGTCAGCAGCTGACCCGTGGTGCACGCCTGATGGAACTGCTGAAGCAGGGCCAGTACTCACCGTTCCCCGTTGAGAACCAGGTTGTTTCCATTTGGGCCGGCACCAACGGTTACCTGGACGACGTTCCGGTTGAGGACATCAGCCGCTTCGAGTCCGAGTTCCTCGAGCACCTCACGCACAAGTCCTCCATCCTGACCACGCTGGCTCAGACCAACGTCCTGGATGACGACACCGCTGCAGCTTTGAAGGAAGCCATTGTTTCCTTCAAGAAGGGCTTCTTCGGCGAAGGCGACAACCACTTGGTTGGCGCTGGCCACGAGGAGCACGCAGCGATCTCCGGCGGCGACGTCGACCAGGAAAAGATCGTCAAGCAGAAGCGCTAGTTCCGATCACCTGCTCTGCCGGGGTCCGCAAGGGCCCCGGCAGGGCAGCACATCGGAAACTTAGGAAAGGATAAGTATGGGAGCCCAGATTCGGGTCTACCGTCAGAAGATCAGCTCGACGACGTCGATGCGCAAGATCTTCAAGGCGATGGAACTGATCGCTACCTCGCGCATCGGTAAGGCCCGCGCCCGCGTAGCAGCTTCACTGCCTTACGCGAACGCGATTACCCGCGCCGTTTCTGCTGTCGCAACTCAGAGCGAAATCGACCACCCGCTGACCACCGAGCCGGAGCAGATCCGCCGCGCCGCAGTCCTTGTTATTACATCGGACCGCGGCCTTGCAGGATCCTACTCCGCGAGCGTGCTCAAGCAGGCTGAAGGTCTCACCGAGCTTCTTCACGCAGAAGGCAAGGAAGTCAAGGCGTACCTGGTTGGCCGCAAGGCGCAGGCGTACTTCGATTTCCGCAACCGGTCTTACGCCCGCGTATGGACCGGTGGCACGGACGCACCGGAATTCGAAACCGCGCAGGAAGTCGGAGCTGCACTTCTTGAAGACTTCTCCACTGACTTCGAAGAGGGCGGCGTGGACGAAATCCACGTTGTTTACACCCGCTTCAAGTCCATGGTGACGCAGGAGCCCACGGTTATCCGTTTGCTCCCGCTGGAGGTCGTCGAAGAGGAAGCAGCCTCGGAATCCGAGCTGTTGCCGTTGTACGAGTTTGAACCGGAAACAGAGCAGGTGCTCGACGCACTGCTTCCGCGTTACATCGAGTCCCGCATCTTCGCAGCCATGCTGCAGGCCGCAGCTTCCGAGCTCGCAGCCCGCCAGCGCGCTATGAAGTCGGCCGGTGACAACGCTACCGATTTGATCAAGAAGTACACGCGCCTTCGCAACACGGCCCGCCAGGCCGAAATTACGCAGGAGCTTTCCGAAATCGTGGCCGGCGCAGACGCCCTCGCGTCCTAGCCTGCAACGGATTCGGCTCGAAGCCGCACCTGCACCAAACAGATAAACTTAACCCCACGCCATCTACTGAGTGAAGTGAGAGAGATGACTGCCACTGCTACCGAACACGTAGCTACGGCCGGTGCCACCGGCCGCATTGCCCGTGTTATTGGTCCGGTTGTCGACGTCGAATTCCCGGCTGACGCAATCCCCTCGATTTACAACGCTCTGACCACTGAGATTACTCTCAACGGCCAGACGAAGACCATCACGTTCGAGACCTCCCAGCACCTGGGTGACAACCTCGTTCGCGCCATCTCCCTGCAGGCAACCGACGGCCTCGTCCGCGGCACCACCGTGCGGGACTCCGGTGCTCCTATCTCCGTGCCCGTCGGCGACGGCGTCAAGGGCCACATCTTCAACGTCCTCGGCAAGCCGCTGGACGTCGACGAGTCTGAGATCAAGGCAGACGCCTACTGGCCGATCCACCGCAAGGCTCCGTCCTTCGCTTCCCTCGAGGGCTCCACGGAGATGCTCGAGACCGGCATCAAGGTCATCGACCTTCTCACCCCGTACATCAAGGGTGGAAAGATCGGCCTGTTCGGCGGCGCCGGCGTTGGCAAGACCGTTCTGATCCAGGAAATGATCACCCGTGTTGCCCGCAACTTCGGTGGTACTTCCGTATTCGCCGGTGTTGGCGAGCGTACCCGTGAAGGTAACGACCTCTGGGTTGAAATGGAAGAGGCAGGCGTTCTTAAGGACACCGCCCTTGTGTTCGGCCAGATGGATGAGCCGCCGGGAACGCGTCTTCGCGTGGCCCTGTCCGCCCTGACCATGGCGGAGTACTTCCGCGATGTCCAGAACCAGGACGTGTTGCTCTTCATCGACAACATCTTCCGCTTCACGCAGGCAGGTTCGGAAGTTTCCACACTGCTCGGCCGCATGCCGTCTGCTGTGGGCTACCAGCCTAACCTTGCGGACGAGATGGGTCTCCTCCAGGAGCGCATCACTTCCACAAAGGGTCACTCCATTACGTCGATGCAGGCCATCTACGTACCGGCTGATGACTACACTGACCCGGCTCCGGCAACGACCTTCGCACACCTCGACGCGACCACGGAACTTTCCCGTGAAATCGCCTCCCGTGGTTTGTACCCGGCCGTTGACCCGCTGACGTCCACGTCCCGTATTCTGGATCCCCAGTACATCGGCAAGGATCACTACAACACGGCTGTCCGTGTCAAGCAGATCCTGCAGAAGAACAAGGAACTCCAGGACATCATCGCCATCCTCGGTGTTGACGAACTGTCTGAAGAGGACAAGATCGTCGTGTCGCGTGCACGTCGTATCCAGCAGTTCCTCTCCCAGAACACCTACACCGCCAAGCAGTTCACCGGCGTCGAGGGCTCCACCGTGTCCATCAAGGACACCGTTGAGGGCTTCACGGCAATCTGTGACGGCGAGCTGGACCACATCGCAGAGCAGGCGTTCTTCAACGTCGGCGGCCTGGATGACGTCGAGCGTCAGTGGGCCAAGATCCAGGAACAGACGAAGTAGTATGGCTGAGCTCGAGGTTGAGATTGTCGCAGCGGACCACTTCGTGTGGTCCGGTGCGGCCAAGATGGTGAAGGCCCGCACCAGCGATGGTGAAATCGGAATCCTGCCGGGCCACGCGCCCCTTCTGGCCATCATGGCCGCTGGCGAGCTGGCAATCCAGCCGGTTTCCGGTGATCGCATTGCAGTAGTTGTTGACGGCGGATTCTTCTCCGTCGACAACGACCGCGTGGTGATTGTTGCTGACAACGCCAAATTGGGCGAAGCGGCTACAGCGGGGATCCGATAGCACGACCTTGATGGACGATTCCCTTATTCCGTTCATCGCCCTGGCAACAGCGTTTACGTTGCTGATCATTTCACTGTGCCTTTTCGGGGTGCGCCGCTTCAATCTGCGGCGCGCCCTGGGCACGGTCGACGCCTCCATTTGCATGGCTGGAAACAGCTGGCAGATGGGGGTTTGTCGTTATCAGGACAACGAGCTCGAGTGGTTCCGCCTGATGTCCCTGAGCGTCATCCCCAAGCACAAGTTCACGCGCAGTTCCCTTGAATTGCTGGGGCGCCGCCAGCCCACGGAGGATGAGCTCGTCCGGATTCAGCCAGGCGTCGTAGTGGTTGAACTGCAGTATGAAGGCAAGAAGTTCATGCTCGCCATGAACTTCGATGCCTACGCTGGTTTGTCGTCCTGGCTCGAAGCAGGGCCGGTCATCGGCGTCGGAACCTGGCGTTAGGCGCCATGGATTTTCTCTCGGACGTCAGCCTCGTGGATGGGCCATTCCTCTGGTTCAGCATCGCCTGTGGTGCGGCCGGCGGGGCCTACCTCCTATGGCGGCGACGACGTTCCTGGCTTCTGCTCGTCCCTGCCAGCCTGCTGCTGGCGATAGGTGTAGTGGCGCTGGTCCACTGGATCCTTGTGGATCTTATGGCCACATTCTCGGAGAACCTGCCGTTTCAGACTGTAGCCTGGGCGGTCCCGGCTGTCGCCGCCCTTCTCCTGTGCGCTGCACGCTTCCCCCGAAACTCCTGGCGAGGCCGCTCGCTCAGCGTAGCGGCGATGCTCGGCGTTCTGCTGCTAAGCGTGGTCCAGATCAATCTGTATTTCGGACTCAATAACACGGTCTCGGACCTGCTGGGTACTGCGGTGGCGCGCATACAACCCTTGGAAGCAAGCCTCAAACGCACTCCGGATGCAAAGCCCGGCCCAGCCCTCTCCGCATGGAAAGCACCGGATTCCATGCCACGCAGCGGCATTTTGCGCAAGGCTGAGATTCCCGGTAAACAGTCCGGGTTCGGTGCACGCGAGGCATACATCTACTTGCCGCCCGCCTATCAGACGGCAGAGCGGCCCACCTTGCCCGTACTGGTACTCTTCGCCGGCCAACCAGGTGGTCCTGCGGATTGGCTGACAGGTGGCCAGCTCCGTTCCCTGCTGGACCAGTTCGCTGAGACGCACCACGGGATTGCCCCTGTCACAGTAGTTGTGGATCCCAATGGCTCAGCCAATGCCAACACCATGTGCATGGACAGCAACATAGCTTCGGTGGATACCTATCTCTCAAAGGACGTACCGGCCTGGATCACTGAGACGTTGAGTGTCTCGAGTGATCACAAGCAGTGGGCCGTTGGAGGATTCTCGTTTGGCGGCACGTGCGCCATGCAGATGGGAACCTCCCACCCGGACCTGTTCGCGTCCATTCTTCCCTTCGCTGCCGAGAGGGAGCCTGCTTTGGCCAAAGACAGAAGCAAGACGATCGCCGATTCATTTGATGGTGATGTTGAGGCCTTCGAGTCCAGGACGCCTTTGGTGCTGATGCAACAACGCGATTTTTCCGGAAGTGGCGTGTATTTGGTGTCAGGTGAGGCCGATCATGAGTTCACCGATTACATGCATGAACTTGCTGACGCTGCTAGAAATGCCGGCTTTGACACCGAAGAGCACTCCATTCCTCAGGCCGGACATTCGTGGGACGCCGTGATACGTGGCATGCCCGGGGGACTGGACTTCCTGGCCGCCCGCTGGGAGTTGCCGCGGTGAGCCTTGATCTCAAAGGTGTAATTCAGCCAGCGTTGGGGCAAGCGGTCCGGCATCTGCGATCGACGCCGTTCACTATGGTTGTCCTCGCCCTTTTTGTGGGTCTTTCCTTAGCGTCTGGCAGCTTCCTGACCGGTCCGGCACAGCCGTGGCTTGCCTTTGCGAGTGTGTCGCTGGAGGGGCTGCGGTCCGGTGAATGGTGGTCAATCTGGACATCACTGTTCTTCACCACGAACCCCTTGGCATATGTCACGGCCGTTTTGATGATTCTGTTCCTCCTTGGCTTGGCAGAGCGACACCTGGGCTCCCTCAAGGCGGCAGTGGTGTTCTTCGGCGGTCAGTTCGCCTGCGTATCGGCGTTCCTCCTGGTGACCCAGGTGGCGCAGTACCTCGGTGACGGCTGGCTTTCAGGGATGGCTGACATCCGCCTGATCGGACCCTACGGTGCCGTCCTCGCCAGCGTTTTGGCCGCCAGTGCGCTGATGCCCACCTTGTGGCAGCGGCGCCTTCGCACCGTAGTTCTCGCCATTTCCTTGCTGTTGGTGCTTTATGTAGGGCACGCAGAGACGGTGGTGGGTTTCCTGGGCGCGCTGATTGGCTTGCTCGCCGGGTGGTGGATGCAGAGCAGCCAAGGCCATCTCCACCTACACAGATCAACCAGCCGGGAAATCCGCAACCTTCTTTCACTGACCATGGCCATTTTCGCCGTGGGTCCCATCGTGACTGCTGCGGCAAAAAGTCCGTCCGGACCCTTGGCTCTATTGCGGGACGTCATCCTCAATCCGCTGCCCACCCTGAGTCAATTGGAGAGCAACTGCGGGGGCACCATCGACGTTGCCTGCCTGGAGATTGCCCGTCAAGGCTACACTGGGCCGTTCGGATTGGCGCTGGCTGTGGTCCCGGTTGTCCTGCTCCTCATTTGTGCCGACGGAATGAGGCGGGGGCGCCGGTTGGCGTTGGGAATCGCCATTGGCGTGCAGTTGGTGGTGGTGGTGTTGTCCACGGTCTACCTTGGTCTCTTTGCCGGTATTCCGCGGCCGGCAGGACGACCACATGTGGGCATGCTCAATTCGCCCGTGGTTCATATCATTCCGCTCGTCTTGGTTCCGTTGGCCCTGGCGCTGCTGCTGTTTGCGTACCGGGGCCACTTCCGGGTTGAGACTTCTGATCGCCTGCGCCGGAAGGTTTTCTGGCTGGTAGGGCTGACCGGAGGAGGCCTCGGCCTGACCTACACAGTGGTGTGGTTGGCCTCCGGTGGATTGGTCCGCGACGGCGGCCTGCTGGGTTTGGCGGCTGAACTTGCCAGGCAGTATCTCCCGGTTCCCCTTCCCGGTGTCTACCGGAAGGTCTTCGCTGAGCGCGACGTCCTGGAAGTTTTCCTCTTTTCCTATTCGGGCACCTTGTTTTGGCTCGTAGCGTTGATTGGTGTGTGGGTGCTGCTGATCCGCGGACATCACACGGGCGGACTGGACGGCCAGTCGCGTCAGGCGGCCCGTGCCCTGGTGAAAAGAGGCGGAGACTCACTCTCCTGGATGGCGCTCTGGGAACCGAACAAGTATTGGTTCACTCCGGATGGCAGCGGGGGAGTGGCCTACCAACAGCATAGTCACGTGGCATTGACGCTGGCCGGTCCCTTGGGAGCGCGGCAGCATCATGAGCTCACTGCCAAAGGGTTCCTGGACTACTGCTCCCAGCAGGCGTTGACACCGTGCCTCTACTCCTGCACGGACGAGCTTTGGCCCATGCTTCATGCCCGCGGATTCCGCCGCGTCTCGGTGGCCCAGGAAACCAGGCTTCGGATCAGGGGTTTGGAATTCAGGGGCAAGGAGTGGCAGAACGTCAGAACGTCCCTTAACCGCGCCGCCAAGATGGGGATCACGGCGAACTGGGGCCGTTACGCCGAACTTCCCCACGGGGTGCGTGCCCAAGTGAGTGAAGTCTCGGAAGAGTGGGCAGCCCAAAAGAAGATTCCGGAGATGGGCTTCACCATGGGCGGACTGGACGAGCTGGATGATGAGGACGTCCTGTGCTGCGTTGCTGTGGATGGCTCGGGCTTTGTCTATGGCGTGACCAGTTGGCTACCCGTTTATGAAGATGGGGCGGTAGTCAGTTGGACGCTGGACTTTATGAGGCGGCGAGGTGACGCTTTCCCGGGAGTCATGGAGTTCCTGATCGCCTCCGCGGTTCTGCACTTGCGGGACTCCGTGGAACTGATTTCCCTGTCCGGCTCGCCTCTGGCCCGGGAAGAGGGCGAAATAGACCAACGGTCCAAAGGCTTGGCTGGAATACTTCAGGTGGTGGGCCAAGCCTTGGAACCCGTTTACGGATTCAGGTCCCTGGCGTCCTTTAAGTCGAGGTTCCAACCCGAGTACAGAACGCTATACATGTATTACCAAGACCCGCTGCATCTTCCCGCAATAGGACGCGCGCTCAGCAGGGCGTACCTTCCAGGATTGTCAGTCCGGCATTCCGCGCGGCTTCTCCGGACTCTGGTTGGTTGAATTGTCAACGCATATTCGACGGACCCTTTTGGTATTTCTTCAAGGTTAGTAATAGTCGTTGTTGAGAAGCCGCAGATGGCGACTGGGATTCCTGGCATTAAGACATGTTGACCCCGGCTCGAAAGCCGGGGTCAACATTTTGTTGTCTCTGCATTAAGCAGGGATCAACGGGTAAGACTAGACGACCGTAACGCCGGTTGCCTGGGGGCCCTTGGCTCCCTGACCGATCTCGAACTGAACGCGCTGGTTCTCATCGAGGGTCTTGAAGCCACCGGTCTGGATCTCGGAGTAGTGAACGAAAACGTCGCCATCCGCGTCATCCGGGGTGATGAAGCCGAAACCCTTTTCGGCGTTGAACCACTTGACGGTTCCCAGTGCCATGTATATCTCCTCATTGTGGAACTTCAGTCCGATACACCTCGTACCGGTTTTGTTACTCCGCGAGAAGACCCGAATACCAACCAGACCGGAGCCTGATTGATTCGCAGGAGCTTCACGCTCGCAACTGGTCTTGCGAGCATGAAAACCACCTACACAAAGACTGCTACAACACTTTCATGTGCTCTCCCGGAGGTCAACGGTCTTTTGGCCAATTCAGGAAAATTTTCGGTAAAAAGAAGGTAACGTCAGCTTCCGCAATTCATCAGGATCCTTTTCCGGGGTGCATGAGACACCCCGGCGGACAGAGAACTGGAGAACTAAGACAACCACTGCCCATTGCGCATTACGCCTGTCAGTTCCAGATCCTGGTTTGTCACAACGACGTCGGCGCGCAGCCCCCGGCGGAGCCCGCCTATTTCGTCCGAAAGACCAAGAACAGCCGCGGGTACCGCAGTGGCGGAACACATCGCATCGGGAAGTCCGACGCCGGCAGCCACGGTCTTGCTGACGACTTCCAGAAGAGTGGCGGTTCCCCCGGCGATGGATCCTGTGGCATCCAGTGTGGCCACTCCGTCGCTGACGGTGACGGGGGACGGGCCGAGCATGTAGCTGCCATCGGACAATCCTGCGGCGGCCATGGAATCCGTTACCAGGACGATGTTTGCGGCTCCCACCAACTGGAAGACAGTGGCCACCGTGCTCGGGGCCAGGTGGGTTCCGTCCGCAATGAGTTCAACCACTGCCTTTCCCTCCTGGGCCATGCGCAAGCACGCTGCAACGGGACCCGGAGCGCGATGATGCATGGGCGGCATCCCATTGAAGAGGTGCGTCACGGTGGGCAGCGAGCTGACGCCGTCGAACCCTGCTGACTCGAGTCCCTCCCGCGCTGCAGCCAGCGACGCCGCGGCCGTAGCGTCGTCGCAGTCTGTGTGGCCCAAGGAGGGGGTGACGCCATGGGAAGTCATCAGGTCCACCAACGCAGCTGCGCCCGGAAGCTCCGGGGCATAGGTCATGGTGGACAGCTTGCCGGCCGCGGCACCCACCAGCTCGTCCATGAGCTCCAGGTCCGGTTCCAACAAGTAGTCCGGGTTCTGTGCTCCACAGCGGGCGTGGGAAAGGAACGGGCCTTCAAGGTGAATGCCGGCCACGAGCCCCTCATCCGCGAGCTTCACGTAGAGCTCGATGCCCCGGAGGAGGTCTTCCCGGGGAGCGGTAACCATGCTTGCAAGGAACGTCGTAGTTCCTGATCGATGGAGGAAATCCACGGCCTTGCGCGCCGAGGCTTCTTCGCCGCCAGGGAAGTCGCCGCCATTGCCGCCGTGACAGTGCACGTCAACGAGGCCGGGGAAGAGATAACTCCCGCTGGGGATACCCAAGCGGACGGCACTTTGAAAACCGTCGAACTCTTCGGGATTGAAACCACTGGCCGGCCCTGCATAGGCGATCCTGTCGCCGTCGACCGCAACCAGGCCGTCTTCCACCACCTCGCCGTCGCTGACCAGCGTTCCTTTGATGATTTGGTGGCTTGGCGCGGAGGAAGTGGGAAAGGGGGATGCGACAGTCATGTTTTGATTCTAGTGGCCTGCGGCACACCGGCCTGAGGGGAGCCGCCTAGAAGAGCCGCGACTCGCTGTCATCCACGCCGCGCATGGCGTCATAATCCAACGTGACGCAGTCAATACCGCGATCGTTTGCCAGCACCTTCGCCTGTGGCTTGATCTGCTGTGCTGCGAAAATTCCACGAACCGGTGCCAGCAGGGGATCTCGGTTGAGCAGTTCGAGGTAGCGCGTGAGCTGTTCGACGCCGTCAATGTCGCCCCGGCGTTTCAGCTCAACGGCCACTGTGGCACCCTTTGCGTCCCTGGCCAGGATGTCCACAGGGCCGATTGCGGTGAAGTACTCGCGCCGTATCAGGGAGTAGCCGGATCCGAGCAGCTCGATCTGCTCTGCAAGGAGCCGCTGGAGGTCCGCTTCGACGCCATCCTTTATCAGGCCGGGATCGGTACCGAGATCGTGTGAGGTGTCATGCAGTTGCTCGTAGATGTTGATGATGAGGCGGTCATCGGTCTTGGCGGACTGGACAATCCACTGTTCCACCACGCCTTCCTCCACTTCCGTCTCCTCCGGTGTGGTGACCCGAAGCGTGGCCGGAGGGCTCATCCAGTTCAGCGGCTTGTAGGAGCCACCGTCCGAATGCACCAGCACCGAGCCATCGGCCTTGACCAGCAGCAGCCGGGTGGCGAGGGGGAGATGGGCCTTGAGGCGGCCAACGTAATCAACAGAACAACGGGCTATGACGAGTCGCACCCGCTCCACATTACCGTCTCACCATCTACAACAGCGCGGCTGGGGCAGAATGGAAGTATGCCCCGCTCCAACCGTCCTCGTCGCAACGCGTCCAGCACACGCTCCGGCAACGCCGGCGGCAAGTGGGCGGAACCGACGCCGGAGCTGGACCTCGAGCGGGCGCGCGGCGGGATTGCCCGGCGCGAGAGCGCGCCGGACGGCGACTGGATGGTGCGGACCATGACGGCCAAGAAAGCGGAAAAACAGTACATCTGTCCTGGCTGCTCCACCGCCATCGTCCCGGGCATTGCCCACCTGGTGGTGTGGTCTGACAGCCATTTGTTTGGACAGGCCGCGGGGCTGGCCGAACGCAGGCACTGGCACACCAACTGCTGGACGGGCCGGACGTACCGATACCGCTGATTCGCTAGGCTTGGAGCCATGACTTTCGATCCCGCCTCGTTCGTGTTCAGCCCGCAGGATGCGCCCTCGGAGATCCGTGCTTCCACGGTCCTCCCCGCCCGCCGCGAGAATGTGGAGTTCACCACCGAAGACGGCAAGGTGTTGAGGGGTGAACTTGCGCTCCCGGAATCGGGGGAGATTACTGCCACGTTGATCACTCTGCACCCTCTGCCTACGCACGGCGGGTTCATGGATTCGCACGTTTACCGGAAGGCCTCGTACAGGCTTCCAGCGCTGGCCGGAGTCGCCGTGCTGAGGTTCAATACGCGTGGCACGCAATCACCGCGCGGTACCAGCGATGGGGAATTCGAAGAAGGTATTGGTGAGCGCTACGACGTCGAGGCCGCTGTGCGGTTCGCCGTGGAACGCGGCTTGCCTCACCGCTGGCTGGTGGGGTGGTCCTTCGGTACTGAACTGGCCCTGATGTACGGGGCGGTGGAGCCGGTAGCCTCGGAGATCGAAGGTGCAGTGTTGCTGTCGCCACCGTTGCACCGGGCCACGGACGTGCACCTCAAGGAGTGGGCCGCATCGGGGAAACCGCTCACGGTGCTGGTGCCGGAGCACGACGATTATCTGCAGCCGGTTGAAGCAGCCCAGCGGTTCGGTTTGGTGCCGCAGGCCCGGCTTGTCGGCGTCGACGGCGCCAAGCACCTCTGGGTGGGTGAGAAGTACGCTGCGCGCGTCTTAAATGAAATCGTCGACGACGTCACTCCGGCGGGTGCCGGAGCGGACGGTCTTCCTCGGGAGTGGGCGGGGCCGGTTGCAGGTGCTTAGCCCGGTTGCAGGTGCTTAGCCCGGTTGCGGGTGCCTAGCCCGGTTGCGGGTGCTTAGCCCGGGGTGAGCCCCTCGGCTTTAGGACAGATAATGCCCCCAAACGTGATGTTTGGGGGCATTATCTGTCCTAAAACGCTGTATCTGTAGTAAGAAGCTGCCCGGAGGATCGGGGGTTAGTGCCGGTCTTGGCGGACGATGAAGACTTCCTTGATCAGCAGCATGATCGCTGCCGCGGTGGGAATGGCGATCAGCGCGCCAAGCACCCCGAGAAGGCTTCCGCCGGCGATGACCGAGATCACTGCCACCGCGCCCGGTACCGCCACTGCCCGTTGCATGATGCGCGGCGAGATGAAGTAGGCCTCGAACTGAAGGTAGGCGAAGTAGGCGATCGCGTAAATCACGGCTGTCTGCCAGCCTGCGGTGAGTGCTACCAGGATGACCACCACAGCGGCGATCATGCCGCCCACCAACGGAATGAAGGCAAGCAGGGCAACGACGAACGCAAGCAGGACGCTGAAGGGGATGCCCAGGATGGTCATCAGAATGAAGGCGAAAATCGCGTTCAGGAGCGCGACGCAGACCTGGCCAATGACGTAGTTGCCCACAGAATCCGTGATCGCCTCTGACAGCGCCTCAACACGTGGGCGGCGGGACCGGGGAGCCAGGCGGTAAGCCCACTTCTTCATGGAAGGCAGGGCGGCCAGGAAGTAGAGGCTCAGAACCAGGACGATCAGCGAACCGAACAGGCCATTGGCCACGGTGGAACCAAAACCGACCACCCCGCCGAAGATGCCGCCCATCGCTTCAGGGTCCTTGACAAATTTGTCCAGCTCAGTGGTGATGCGGTCCCGTACTCCAAATTGGCTGTCTGCGTTGCGGAAGAAGTCCGAGTCGAGGAAGGTCCGGATCCATTCGGGGGCTTGGCGGACGATCTCCGATACCTGTTCGACGATGGTGGGGATCAGGGTTGCGAAGAATCCAGCCACCGCGAGGACAAGCGCTGAGACGGAGATGAGGATGCCGGCGGGTCGGGGGACTTTGCGGCTTTCAAGCCAACGGACCACGGGATCAAGTCCCAGTGCGATGAACAGGGCCGCCACGATCCACAAAATGAGTTGGGTGGTGTTGCTGGCAATGTAGAACACTGCCAGGGCAATGCCGACGCCGGCGGTACCCATGAATCCGACATATACAGGATGCTGGGATGATATCCGCGGGCCGGGGGCGCCGAAGCCGTGGTCGTCTTCGGGCCGGAAGCCGTCGCTGCCCTCGTCGGATTCAGTTTCCGGGGGCATCTCGAAGCGCACCCGGTTCCGGGCGCCGGGGATGGGCTGACGAAGCCTTCGGCCGATGGCAGCCAGGCGCCCGGTGCGGACCGGAACGGTCGCAGCACTGCCTTCGGAAGCGGCAGTGCCCCCGGTAGGGGAATCCACCGCACCTGACCCGGGCTCTTCGACGGGACGGGGCTCCATGTGGTCTTTCACGCGGTTTAGCTGCCTTTTCAGTGGTGGTACAGGGTGGACTTAGGCGTTGGAAGGCCCGGAGATCATGATCATCGCCACACTATCAGGAGCGCGTAATGGCGCCCGAGCGGCGCGGTGGCGGGCTTTTCGGGATGTTGGGGACATCACCTCGATCTGACTCTCTGATAACAAAACGGTTACCCTTGAAGTTCAACGACCGCTGATGATAGGTGATCCTGTGCGTTTGAAGACTGCAGCCTTGCTGGTGCTGCTGGGCCTGCTGACGATGCTGGCCGGTATTGGCCAGCTGACTTTTTGGGCCCCCGCTGAAACCGTGACGGCTTCGGTTCCGAGCGATACCAAAGCTGCCCCGCTGACCGTGATCGACCAAAAGTTGATCGCACTCCATGATGGGCCGGTGAAAATCAAGATCCAGGGTGAGGGCAACTTCATTGTGGCCACCGGACGCCCGGACGACGTCGAAGCGTGGGTCGGCAAGACCGCCCACAACACGCTGACAGGCGTCTCTGCTGACCAGAAGGCCCTGGAAGTTTCCTCGGCAGACGGCGAGGCCACGGCGCCTTCCCCGGCTGGATCCGATCTGTGGGTCAGCACCGAGGACGCCAGCGGGGATCTGGACTACACCTGGAATCCTCCCGCTGACGGCGAGTGGTCCCTGCTGGTAGCCGGCGACGGTACCCAGCCCGCGCCGTCGTCGATTTCCATGACGTTCCCGAACAACGCCACCACCCCCTGGGCAGTGCCGCTGATTGTTCTGGGCATCATCATCATTCTGGTTGGAGCGGCATTGCCGTTCATCGCCAAAGCCCTGGGCAATCGCCGGAGGGACGGCGGTGACGATGAGCCGCGCGATGGTGACGATGAGCCGCGCGATGGTGGAGAAACCACCACCCTGCCCATCCAGCCGTCAACAACGCAGCCGTCAACAACGCAGACGCCCGAGATCAAGTCGCCCACGGGTGACGAAGGCCGGCGTCGTGGTGCCGGAACTGCCGGAACAGAAGGGCCGGCCCTCCGGATCACTGCTCTGGCCGCCACGCTGGCAGCGGTCATGGTGGGAGGGACAGCCATCGCTGCCCAAGCCACTACAACCCCCGAGGCCACGCCGACGTCCTCTGCCGCAGCGACTGCCGACGGCGGAACGCCGGTCATGCTGGAATCCCAGCTGCAGAGGATTCTTGAGCAGGTTGCCAGCACCGTGGACGCAGCGGATGCGGCCAAGGACGCGGCAAAGCTGGCTCCGCGCGTAGACAAGATGGAACTTCAGATCCGGTCGCAGAATTACAAGATCCGGTCCACTGTGTCCGCCTATGAACCGCGTATGCCGGTCCGCGCCACCAAGCTTCAGAGCAGCGTCATCAGCACCAAACGCGACTGGCCCCGGACGGTTTTCGCCCTTACCCAGGGCGAGGGGAATGTTGTGCCGCAGGTTCTGACACTCGTGCAGCTCTCGCCCCGTGAAAACTACAAGCTGTGGGCCAGTGCGCCGCTTCAGCCCGGCACCAATTTCCCGTCCTTCCCGGTTCCGCGCAAGGGAACAGAGCCCGTACCGGCGAGTGACAGTACGGGCCTGGCCTATAGCGGTAATGAGGCTCTGGAAATCCTGAGTGAAATGCTCACCAACCCGGAGTCGCCCAACCGCAGCAAGCTGGCCGATGGGCAGTCTTCCCCGTACATCGCAGGGGCACTGGCCTACCAGGCGGACACCGTGAAGAATGGAACCAGCGCCAACTTCAAGTTCACGCACACGCCGGTCACCAACCAGACGGTGGTGCTGCGGACGGCCGACGGCGGTGCCGTGGTGGTGGGGCGCCTGGACTTCGCTTTCGAGGGCACGCCCAAGGCCGCAGGCGACAAGCTTCTTCTTGAGGACGATTCCGCGGTCTTCGCCGGCGGGAAGGAAACCACCACGGGCATGGTTCTGAACTTCGCGGAATCCGTGGCCGTGTACATTCCGCCGGCAGGTTCCGCAGACCCCATGAAGCTCGTGGCAGCTACCCGCGGGCTGGTCGGAGCCAGCTTCAAGTAGGACATACCCATGGCAGGGCAGCGGCTAGAGTGGACGGTATGAGTTCGCCCGGATACCGACCCACTCCAGCCGCTGCCAGCCAGCTCAATCTTCGCGGTGCAGTTGACTTGTCGTCATTGCGCCGCCCGGCCGCTCCGCCCGCGCCCGCCCCCTCTGCTTCGGCGGACGGTGCATCGCCGGCCGGTGGCACCCCGCAAGGTGGCGAAACCGGTAAAGCGCCACTTCGAGTGGATGCCACCGAATCAAATTTCCAGGATCTGGTGCAATTGTCTGCACAGATCCCCGTGCTCTTCATCCTTTGGTCGAGCTACGCACCGGAGTCACCCGCCGTACTCGATGCAGCCGAACGCGTGGTTGAGAGTTACGGTGGCCGCCTGGTGCTTGCGGCCGCCGACGTTGACACCTTCCCGCAGTTGGCGCAGGCCTTCCAGGTTCAGGCCGTTCCCACAGCGGTTGCCGTGGTTAAGGGACAACCCGTACCGCTTTTCCAAGGACCTGCTGATGACGAGCAGATCCGTAACCTGGTGGAGGAACTTCTCAAGGTTGCTGCAGCCAACGGGGTCACCGGCAGCATGGGTGACGCTGCGGCAGATGGGGAGGACGCGGAGCCCGCACCCCTTCCACCACTTCACCAGGCAGCCATTGACGCGATCGAGGCCGGCGACTACGCCGCTGCAGTAGCGGCCTACAAGCAGGCTCTTCTCGAACAGCCAGCAGACGCTGATGCCAAAGCCGGCTTGGCGCAGGTCGAACTCATGGCGCGGTTGGACAAGCTTTCCGCACCCGAGGCTGAGAGCCTCCGCGACCTCGCCGCCAAAGAATCCGACAACCTCCAAGCCCAGTTGACCGTTGCTGACCTCGATATCTCCGGCGGCCACATCGACGACGCCTTCAAACGCATCATCACGTTCATCGGCAGGAACTTCGGTCCCGAGCGGGAGACGGCGCGCGTCCGCCTCCTTGAGCTTTTCGAGGTCGTCGGGACGCAGGACGAGCGTGTGGCCAAGGCCCGCCAGGGGCTCGCGAGGGTCCTCTTCTAGTGCCGTCCGCGCTGTTCACGCCGCTCCAGCTGCGCTCCCTCACCGTTCCACACCGTGGTTGGGTATCGCCCATGTGCCAGTACAGCTGTCACCCGGAGACCGGAGAAGGCGTCCCGAACGACTGGCACTTGATGCACTTGGGCTCTTTTGCAGCCGGCGGTGCCGCGTTGATCCTGACTGAGGCAGCTGCGGTGAACGCGGCAGGCAGGATCAGCCCGCTGGACGCCGGCCTGTACTCCGATGAACAGGCTGCTGGATGGGAACGGATGGTGGCCTTTGTCCACCGGCATGGCGCCGTCGACGCCAAGATAGGTGTCCAGCTGGCCCACGCGGGACGCAAGGCATCCACGTATTGGCCGTTTTCCGATCGCTCGGGCTCTGTTCCGGAAGGCGACGGGGGATGGGTCACCGTTGGGCCAAGCAGCGATCCTTTTGACGGCTATGCTTCGCCGGAAGTAATGAGCGAAGAGGATATCCAGGGTGTGGTTGGAGACTTTGCCGTCGCTGCCAGCCGCGCTGTGGCTGCGGGTTTCGACACCGTGGAGATCCACGGCGCCCATGGGTATCTGCTGCACCAATTCCAGAGCCCGCTCATCAACAAACGGACGGACGCCTGGGGTGGCAGCGAGGAAGGGCGCAACCGGCTGATGCTCACAGTGGTGGATGCGGTCAGGGAAGTCATTCCTGACTCCATGCCGCTTCTGCTGCGTATCTCGGCCTCGGACTGGGCCGAAGGCGGCGTTGACGTGGAGGCCTCTGTGGGACTTGCCCGCGCTGCTGCTGAACGTGGGGTTGACTTGGTGGACGTCTCCAGTGGCGGCGCCGTGGCGCATCAACAGATCAGGGCGGTGCCCGGCTACCAGGCAGGGTTCGCCCAGCAGGTAAAGAACGACGCCGGCGTCCTCACCGGAGCGGTGGGTTTGCTGACGAGCCCCACTCAGGCCGAGGACATTGTGGCCAACGGAAGGGCCGACGCCGTTTTCATGGCCCGTGCCGCACTACGGGATCCGCACTGGTGGCTCAGGGCTGCCTACGAATTAGGCCATGAAATTCCGTGGGTTCCGCAGTACCAGCGGGCCCTTCCCCGCCACGGCTTCTAGGACCTCCTCAGGTTTCTGCTGGCACGGTTAGGCTGGGTTCATGACGGAACCACGCCATGAACCCACGTCCACGCCCGAGCCGCCACAAGCTTCCGCTCCACCACAGGCTGCTCCGCCACAGGCTGCACCGCCACAAGACTCTGCCCCGCCACAGGAGGCCGCCCTGCCGACGCCCCCGGAGGCCTCTGCCGGGGTCGCGCCGTTGGCTGCCCTGTCCATTCGCGGCCTGGCCAAACGATTCGGCGAGAAAATTGCCGTCGACGGCGTGAGCCTGGAGGTGCCCGCGGGCTCCTTCTATGGGATGGTCGGTCCCAACGGTGCGGGCAAAACCACCACATTGTCCATGGCCACCGGCCTGCTGCGGCCCGACTTTGGCACGGCCTTGGTCCATGGGGTGGACGTCTGGGCGCAGCCGCTGGAGGCCAAGAAGCTCATGGGCGTCCTGCCTGATGGCGTGCGTCTTTTTGACCGGCTGACCGGCGAACAGTTGGTCACGTACTCGGGACTGCTCCGCGGCATGGACCGTGACGTGGTGGGCGCCCGGGTCCCCGAAGTGCTGGCTGCCCTTGATCTCCAGGCGGACGCCGGCACGTTGGTTGTTGACTACTCAGCGGGTATGACCAAGAAAATCGCCTTGGCCTCCGCACTGATTCACGCACCCCGCCTGCTTGTCCTCGACGAGCCCTTCGAGTCTGTGGATCCTGTCTCTGCCGCCAATATCCGCGGAATCCTGGAGGGGTACGTGGCCTCCGGCGGTACGGTCATTGTGTCCAGTCACGTCATGGATCTTGTGCAGCGTATGTGCAGCCACGTCGCAGTGGTGGCTGGCGGACGTGTTTTGGCGGCCGGGTCCGTGGACGAAGTCCGTGACGGCTCCACGTTGGAGGAACGCTTCGTGCAGTTGGTGGGCGGCGGACACCGGACGGAGGGATTGGAATGGTTGCGCACCTTCTAAACCTCAAGTGGCGCTTGCTCCTCAACGGGTTCAAGCGCAGTCCGTGGCAGCTGGTGGGCATGGTCCTGGGGCTCCTTTATGCGTTGGGATTGCTGGTCCTCCTTGTTGGAGGCCTCATAGCACTGCGGTGGGCTGATCCGGAGATCGCCCACACTGTAGTGGTATTGGGTGGAGCGGCCGCTGTCCTGGGTTGGGCCATCATCCCGCTGGTTGCTTCGGCGGCGGACATGACCCTTGACCCAGCGCGTTTCACCACGTTCGCCATTCCGCCGAGGCAGCTTCTGACGGGGCTCGCCATCGCAGGTTTCATCGGCATTCCCGGTCTGGCCACTTTGCTTGCTGCGCTGGGCACGGTAGGCACCTGGTGGCGTAGTTTCCCTGCAGTGGCAGGCGCTTTGTTGGGTGCCGTTATGGGTGCCGTAACCTGCGTCATCCTGTCCAAGGTGGTCACCACGGCGACGGCCGGGCTTGCGGCGTCGCGGCGCTTCAAAGACGTCAGCAGCATTATTGTGTTCATCCCGCTGGTGCTGCTGGGGCCCATCATGCTGGGAATTATTGATGGTGTCCGCGGAAGCGCTGATTACCTGCCCGTGCTGGCCCGGGCTGTTTCCTGGACGCCATTGGGTGCGGCGTGGTCTCTGGGTGGAGATCTGGAATCCGGCAATGTGGCCGCAGCAGGGCTCAAGTTCCTGATTTCCGCAGCAACCATTGCCGGCCTGCTCCTGTGCTGGCATGTTCTGCTGCAGCGGGCGTTGGTGACGCCCCCATACTCCGGAGGGTCAGCGAAGAAGGGCGGGAAACTTGGGCTGTTTGGACTTCTCCCCGGAACTCCGGCAGGTGCAGTTGCTGCCCGGGCTCTGATCTATTGGATGAAGGATCCACGGTACGCGGCATCCCTGGTCATTGTTCCGCTGTTCCCTGTCCTCTTTTTCTTCAGCGGATCACAAAGCGGCAGCTACGGGCTGCTCATGATCCTGGGGCCGTTGACCGCCTTTGTGATGGCCTGGTCCATCTGCGCTGATGTCTCGTATGACAACACAGCTTTTGCTCTTCATCTCTCGGCGGGGGTCCGGGGCCTCGACGACCGCCTTGGCCGGGCGTTGGCTTGCTTGGCAATCTCACTCCCGGTGGTGCTGCTGTTCACCATAGGGCCGCTTTTCGTCACGGGCGAGTGGCAATGGCTCCCGAACCTTCTGGGTTTGTCACTGGGCACACTCTTTACTGGCCTGGGACTCTCATCGGTGATCTCGGCCCGATACAACATCGCCGTGCCTTTGCCGGGGGACAGCCCTTTCAAGAAGCCCCCGGGAAATGTCGCCCAGACGCTGGCAGTCCAGGCCATTGGTATGGGAGTCTTGGCTCTGCTGCTCATTCCTGAGCTTGCCCTGGTGGCAGTCCAAGCTTTCAGCGGCGGTCCCGAAGCCGGATGGATCAACCTGGCAGTTGGTCCTGTGCTGGGCGTCATCCTGTTCGTGGTGGGCATCCGTCTCGGTGGGAAATGGTTGGACGCCCGGGGTCCTGAGATGTTCGCCCAGCTCAGCGTGAACCGATAACTGTGTAACAACCGTGCCCGTAGGTGGGACATGGGATAACCTCTTGTCAGATAGCTCGACGACCACAACTAGAAAGGCCGTGACGATGGAAGTTGTCATTCTCCCTGGCACCAAGCAGATCGGTGCACTCGCAGCCGATGCCATCGAATCGTTGGTCCGCCGTAAGCCCAATGCGGTGCTGGGCCTGGCAACGGGCTCTTCCCCTTTGCCCATCTACGACGAATTGGCCAGCCGCTACGAGGCCGGGGGGCTGGACTTCAGCCAGGCGCATGGTTTCGCCTTGGATGAATACGTTGGGCTTGAAGCAGGACATCCCGAGTCCTACCGCGAGGTCATCCGGCGCGAGTTCACCAACCGGGTGAATATCAAGCCGGAGAACGTCCACGGACCCGACGGGGCAGCCGAAGACCTTGAGGCCGCATGTCAGGGCTATGAGGACGCCATCAAGGCTGTGGGCGGAGTGGATCTCCAGATCCTGGGCGTGGGGACAGACGGGCATATCGGTTTCAATGAGCCCGGGTCCTCCCTGGCATCCCGGACGCGCATCAAGACGCTGATCGAGCAGACCCGGAAGGACAACGCCCGCTTCTTCGACAGCATCGATGACGTTCCTCATCATGTGGTCACCCAAGGATTGGGAACCATCATGGACGCCCGCCATGTGGTGTTGGTCGCAACAGGTGCCCAGAAAGCCCAGGCTGTCCGGGATTTCGTTGAGGGACCGGTAGCGGCCATTTGTGCTGCATCCATCCTTCAGATGCACCCGCACGCCACGATTTTGGTGGATGAGGCGGCCGCGTCATCGCTGAAACTGGCCGATTATTATCGGCACACCTATGACAACAAGCCTGAGTGGCAGGGACTGTAGACGGTAAGATGTTTGGCATGACTACGCTTCCTCCGGATCCATTCGAAAACGACCCCATGCGAGAGCTTTCCGGAGCCGGAACGTCCACTGCCACCATTGAGCGCGAGGAAACGCGCCAGGAAGTGGAACCCGGCGACCGCGAGCGGTTTTCGCACTACGTCCGCAAGGAAAAGATCATGGAGTCGGCCCTGTCCGGCGAGCCCGTCATTGCCCTGTGCGGCAAGGTCTGGACGCCGGGACGCGATCCCAAGAAGTTCCCGGTCTGCCCGGAGTGCAAGGAGATTTACGAAGGCCTCCGCCCCGGCAATGACGGTGGAAACAACGGCGGCCCGGGCAATTCCAAGTAGTGGGTGGGAAGAGAACACCGGCCCTATCTGATCATCAACGGCTCACGGCGCCCTTTGGTGTGCCCGTAAAGCCGGAGATCATCGTCGCTGCCATCAGGCCGGGGGAGTCAGCATGACAGAAACACTTTTTGGTGGACCGTCCCTGCCACCGGCGTACCCCGAACGCGCCGCCTGGGGTACGGCGCCCAAGCTCCGTGCCTGGCAGCAGGACGCGCTTGACCTTTACATGACCCGCAATCCCAAGGACTTCCTCGCTGTGGCTACCCCCGGCGCTGGTAAGACCACGTTTGCGCTGCGCATTGCCACCACCCTGCTGGATAGCGGAGTGGTCAACAGGATCACCATCGTTGCGCCTACCGACCACCTGAAGCGGCAGTGGGCTGACGCCGCCGCAAAAGTGGGCATTGCCATTGATCCCAACTTCAAGAACTCAGATGGCCAACACGGCCGCGGTTTTGTTGGGGTTGCCGTCACGTACGCGCAGGTAGCCAGCAAGCCCATGCTGCATCGGGCGAAGACCGAAGCAGCCCGCACCTTGGTGATCCTGGACGAAATCCACCACGGCGGCGAAGCGTTGTCGTGGGGAGACGGCCTGCGTGAGGCCTTTGATCCTGCCGCGCGGCGCCTGTCCTTGACAGGTACTCCGTTCCGTTCGGACACGTCGCCGATTCCCTTTGTTGAATACGCCGAGGACCGCGACGGCATTCGCCGTTCCAAGGCTGACTACACCTACGGCTACGGCAACGCACTGCGGGACCACGTGGTGCGTCCCGTTCTGTTCATGGCCTACTCGGGCCAGATGCGCTGGCGGACCAGCGCCGGCGACGAAATGGCGGCGTCCCTTGGGGAGGCTGCTGTCACCAAGGACATCACCTCGCAGGCATGGCGGACGGCCTTGAACCCCACCGGTGAGTGGATCCCTGCAGTCCTGGCCGCTGCGGACAAACGTCTCAGCGAGGTCAGGCGGACCGTGCCGGACGCCGGTGGACTGGTGATCGCCACGGATCATGAAGACGCACGTGCGTATGCCGGCCAGCTGAAAAGAATCACGGGCCAGTCGCCCACGGTGATTCTCTCGGATGACTCCAAGGCATCCAGCAAAATCGAGGAATTCTCCGCGGGGGACCAGCGCTGGATGGTGGCTGTCCGCATGGTGTCCGAAGGCGTGGACGTTCCCCGCCTGTCAGTGGGCGTCTATGCCACGTCAACCTCCACACCGCTGTTCTTCGCCCAAGCCGTGGGGCGCTTTGTGCGTGCCCGCAAGAGGGGCGAGACGGCGTCGGTCTTCCTGCCCTCGGTTCCGCCCCTGATGATCCTCGCCAACACCATGGAAGCAGAGCGCGACCACGCCCTGGACCGCCCCGAGAAGGACGACGACGGTCTCTTCAACCCTGAAGAGAACCTCATGGCGGAGGCCAACCGCGAGGACAAGGCCTCGGACGAGCTCACCAAGGGTAAATTCGAAGCCTTGGATTCGCAGGCCTCCTTTGACCGCGTGCTCTTCGACGGCGGTGAGTTTGGTACCGGAGCCGATATCGGCTCTGATGAGGAACTGGACTTCCTCGGCATACCAGGACTTCTCGACGCCGAACAGGTAGGAACGCTGCTGCGTCAACGCCAGCACGACCAACAGTCGCGCAAGAAGCGGCAGTCCCCTTTGGCAGAAGCCGCTTCGCCCACCATCCCTGACCACAGGATGCTCATGGATCTTCGCAATGAACTGGCTAAGAACGTGGCTGCCTGGTCCGCCAGGACCGGTACACCGCACGGAGTTGTTCATACGAAACTGCGCGAAGTGTGTGGTGGCCCGGCCGTGGCCCAAGCGAACGAGGAGCAGTTGCAGGCCCGCCTGCGCAAGCTTCAGGACTGGTTCATCGGCCGGAAGTAACTGGCTCAAGAATCAGCAGAAACACGCAGGGGCCCCGCGGTTGCGGCGCCCCTGCGTGTGTCTTTGGCCTCAGTCGCGTTCGACGTCGACGCCGGCGGCTTCCATTTCGTCATAGGCATCGCTAAGGTCCTCGGCGATTCCGGCCGTGAGCTCAGCGATCACCGTGGTGGTGTATCCGGCCTGGACGGCATCCAGCGCTGTAGCCTTCACGCAGTAGTCCGTGGCAAGTCCCACCACCACCACTTCCTCGACGTCATGGCTTTGCAGCCAATCGTCGAGCCCGATCGCGTCTTCATCGATGACCTCGGCAGTGGCCGTGCCGGCTTTGAGGTCGCCGGTGGGAACGTCGTCTTCGGGAGCCAAAACGCCTTCGAAGCCGGAGTAGGCCGCGGTGAACTGCCCTTTCCGGAAGTAGGCATGGATGTACTCGGGATCCAGGTCTTCGTGGAGTTCGGCACCTTTGCTTCGGGCCCTGCAGTGCGGAGGCCAGGAATCCACCATGTCCGGGTCCTCTGAGAAGTGGTCTCCGGGCTCTATGTGCCAGTCTTGAGTGGCCACGATGTGATCGAAGTGTTGCTGGTTGGCATCCACGTACTCCGTGATGGCACCTGCCACAGCGGCGCCGCCTTGAACGGCGAGCGTTCCGCCCTCGCAGAAGTCATTTTGAACATCGACGATGATCAAGGCCCTGGACATCAGTTCTCCTCGTAGATGGTGGGGATGGCAGCTTCGCCCCGCTGGAGACGGTTCACGACGGCGGGCAGCTCGGCCATGGTGGCCGTGTGCCGTTCGCGGGCACGGATGACGCCTTCCGGTCCGGTCCACCCTGGCAGCACCTCGCCGTTCTTGACGAACTGGTGAAGCAGCTCGCGGTCGTTGCCGTCATCTTCGGGGCGGTGGCCGATTCCCACCATTTCCTGGGTGGCCCGGCCACGCTCGTTGAGCTTCCGGAGGGCGTATTTTCGTCCACCGACGCTTGCCTTGTTCTTGGCGGCTTTGGCAACCGAGATGAACTCGCCGGCGTCGTTGGTGCGGCTGACCAGCTTGTAGACCATGCTGGCCGTGGGAGCGCCGGATCCGGTGACCAGCGACGTACCGACTCCGTAAGAGTCCACGGGGGCTGACTGGAGGGCCGCGATGGCGAATTCGTCGAGGTCGGAGGTGACCACAATGCGGGTGTTGACGTTGCCGAGTTCATCAAGCAATTGCCGGACCCACTGAGCCTGTGCAATGAGGTCTCCGGAATCCAGCCGGACAGCGCCGAGTTTGTCGCCGGCCAGCTCGACGGCGGTGCGCACCGCCGTCTCGACGTCGTAAGTATCCACCAACAGCGATGTGCCGGGGCCGAACGTTGCGATCTGTGCCTCGAAGGCTTCGCGCTCAGTGTCATGAAGGAGCGTGAAGGAGTGCGCGGCTGTGCCCACCGTTTTTATGCCATAGCGTCGGCCGGCTTCGAGGTTCGAGGTGCTGGCGAAGCCGGCAATGACGGCGGCGCGGGCTGCCGCCGTCGCCGATTCCTCTTGGGTGCGCCGGGAGCCCATCTCGATGCAGGGGCGCGTACCGGCCGCTGAGGTCATTCTGGAGGCCGCGGAAGCGATGGCGCTGTCGTGATTGAGGACGGACAGGATGAATGTTTCCAGGATGCAGGCCTCGGCGAAGGTGGATTCGACAATGAGGATGGGGGAGTTGGGGAAGTAGGCGTCACCTTCGGCATAGCCCCAGATGTCGCCGCTGAACTTGTAGTCCGCCAGGTAGTCCAGGGTTTCCTGGTTGACCACCTTGTTCTGCTCCAGGAAGGCAAGCTCCTCCTCGCCGAACCGGAAGTCCGCTATCCCCTCCAGAAGGCGTCCCGTGCCGCCTACCACGCCATAGCGGCGGCCGTCCGGCAGCCGCCGGGCGAATGCTTCGAACACCGAGCGGCGGTGCGCGGCGCCGGAGTGCAAGGCTGCCTGAAGCATGGTCAGTTCGTAGTGGTCTGTGTACAAGGAAGTTGCGGGGTGGTCCCACGACGTGGCTCTACTCACGAATTCACTCTAGTGCGAGCCGCCATAGAATGGACAGATGAGCCCTAGCGTTGCGTACGGCACGGACATCGATGAGCGGACCAAAGCTGCAGAGCAGTCCTCCACCGATGTCCTGACAGCCCCTGATATCCCGTGGAACCTTGTGATCTGGAATGATCCCGTGAATCTGATGAGCTACGTGAGCTTTGTGTTCCAGAGTTACTTCGGCTACTCCGAATCCAAAGCCCACAAGCTCATGATGGAGGTCCACAAGAAGGGCCGGTCAATCGTTGCCCACGGCAGCAAGGAACAAGTGGAACAGCATGCCGTGGCCATGCACGGTTTTGGTCTGTGGGCCACAGTTGAGAAGGCCGCAAGCGGCAACGAAACACCCGGGAAGGGCGGCCGCCAGCGTGGCTAAGGCATTCAAGTACGGCCTCAAAGGCATCAGCGGATACCTGGAGCCGGCAGAGCGCGACCTCCTGCGCGGATTGCTGGACGACGTCATCTCCATGCTGGAGTCGGACGTCCGGGAGAACGAAGACCCCCTCGCGGCGCTGATCGGCTTGGACATGGACGTCAAGCAGCCCAGCGACCGCGCCCTGCTGCGCCTGTTGCCCAACGTCATGAAGGACGACGACGACGGCTCGCTGGAGTTCCGCCAGCTCACTGAACGCTCTGTCCGGGAAAGCAAGATAGGCGCTTTGAGGGCCGCCGCTCTGGGCTTGGACAAGGATGAGCTCGTTCTCTCGCCCGAGGATGCCACTCGTTGGTCAATGGCACTGAACGATGTCCGGCTTGTCCTGGCCGAACGCCTGGATATTCGCGATGAAGCCGACGCCGAGCACATCCACAGCATGCAGGACTGGAGCCAGGCGGAGGACGTGGAGAGTTACCTGGCCCTCGTCTACAACTTCACTACGTGGCTCCAGGAGTCCTTGGTACAGGCGATGATGGCCGCAAGGCAGGGGAAATCCTGATCCTGGCGGCGTGTTGCCGCTACTGCCCTGCAACAGATCCGGCTGCCTTGTGACACATCAGACACGAGGCGGAGAGCACAGGTAATGGCCGCACACCACGGGAAGCCTTATTCTCGAATAATTATGACTTCAGATTCGGGTTCACCAAGCGGCGTCTTGGGCAGCGACGCCCCCACCGGTAACGGGGAACTCTTAGGGCCACGTCCAATCGGGATTTTTGATTCAGGTGTGGGTGGGTTGACTGTGGCGCGATCCATCATTGACCAGCTCCCCAACGAATCAATCCTCTACGTTGGCGACACCGCACACGGCCCCTACGGTCCGCTGCCTATTGCCGAAGTTCGTGCCAACGCGCTGGGTGTCATGGACGAACTGGTGGATTCCGGCGTGAAGTTGTTGACCATTGCCTGCAACTCGGCCTCCGCCGCGGTGCTCCGGGACGCCAGGGAACGCTACACAGCCCGTTACGGCATCCCGGTCATCGAAGTGATCCAGCCGGCGGTGAGGCGCGCCGTCTCGGCTACCCGCTCCGGCAGGATCGGCGTCATCGGAACCTCCGCCACTGTGGGGTCGAGAGCCTATGAGGACACTTTTGCCGCCGCCCCGGACCTCAGCATTACGTCCGTGGCCTGTCCGGCGTTCGTGGAGTTTGTGGAAGCTGGAATCACCACGGGCCCCGAGCTCCTGGCTGCTGCCAATGAGTACCTCGAGCCCCTCAAGGTTGCCGGAGTGGACACTGTTGTCCTGGGATGCACCCACTACCCGCTGTTGACCGGTGTCATTTCCTTCGTCATGGGCGAGGACGTCACCCTGGTTTCCAGTGCCGAGGAGACTGCCAAAGACGTCTACCGCGCCTTGGCCAACCACGGCATCCAACGGACTGAGACCTGGGCGCCGAGCCACGAATTCATAGCGACCGGTGATGCCACCCAGTTTGAGACCTTGGCCCGCCGCTTCCTGGGGCCGGAAGTCCTCTCTGTGAAGCATGTGGACCACGTTGCGGCCCAATACCCCACGGGCAGCCTGGCTCGAATAACTCCCGAGATGCTGGAAGCAGCACGGTCCGGATCCGGGCTGTCCCGGCGCTCCTATTTCGTCCAGCCCGAGGGCACGCTCAGTCGCGGCACCGGCACAACCATGGGACGTGACCTGTGAAGCTGACCATCGTGGGCTGCACGGGCTCTTTCCCCGGTCCTGGTTCGCCGGCGTCGTGCTACCTGGTGACAGCCCACGACGGTGAGCGCGAGTGGAAGATCGTGATGGACCTGGGCAGCGGAGCCTTGGGCGCCATTCAGCGCTATACGGACCTGGAAGACATTGACGCGATCTTCCTCACCCACCTTCATCCCGATCACTGCATGGACCTTTGCGGCCTGCACGTCGCGGTCCGCTGGAAGCCCGGCGGATGGGGCCGGGACCGCCTGCCGGTCTGGGGTCCTGCAGCTACCGCGGACAGGATGGCCACGGCATATGGGCTGGACCTCGATCCCGGAATGCACGAGGAATTCGACTTCACCAACTGGACCGAACTCAAGCCGGTGACGGTGGGCCCGTTCACGGTGACCCCCTTCGCGGTTAATCACCCCGTCGAAGAGGCCTATGCCTTGCGTGTCACCGCCACGGAGCCGGGCAAGGACGGAGTTCCGGTGACCAAGATCCTGACATATTCGGGGGATACCGATTCCTGCCAGGGACTCGAAGACGCAGCGAAGGGCTCGGACCTGTTCCTCTGCGAGGCGGCGTTTGAGGAAGGCCGGGATGACGGCATCAAGGACGTCCACCTCACTGGAAAGCGTGCAGGTGAGGCTGCCATGAACGCCGGTGCCAAGCGACTTCTGCTGACGCACATCCCTGTGTGGACTTCGCAGACCAAAGTGTTGTCCGAGGCCAAGCCGGTCTTCGCCGGTGACGTCGCTGTTGCCGTCGCCGGAGTCCACTACACGATTTAGTTTCCCCGGGTCGGAGGGGTGCCTTCAGCTTGGCTAAGCTGGAACCATGACTTCTGAAGCTACAGCCACACCCGTTATCCGCGCTGACGGCCGGACCCCGGACCAACTGCGCCCCATCAGCATCACCCGCGGCTGGTCGAAGCAGGCCGAGGGCTCGGCGCTGATCGAGTTCGGCAACACCAGGGTTCTCTGCACGGCTTCACTGACCGAGGGCGTGCCCCGCTGGCTCAAGGGCGAAGGCCGTGGTTGGGTCACGGCAGAGTACGCAATGCTTCCGCGTGCCACGAACACCCGTTCGGACCGCGAGTCCGTCAAGGGCAAGATCGGTGGACGCACGCACGAGATCTCGCGCCTCATTGGCCGCTCGCTCCGGTCCATCATCGACACCAAGGCCCTGGGCGAAAACACGATCGTCCTGGACTGTGACGTCCTGCAGGCCGACGGAGGCACACGCACCGCAGCGATCACCGGCGCCTACGTTGCGCTCGCCGAAGCCATCCGTTTTGCCCGTGAGAACAAGCTCATCGCCCGTAATGCGGAGCCCCTGGTGGACACCATCGCGGCTGTTTCGGTAGGCATCATTGATGGCGTCCCGATGCTGGACCTCCCGTATGTGGAAGATGTTCGTGCCGAGACGGACATGAACGTTGTGGTGACCGGTTCAGGCAAGTTCGTTGAAGTTCAGGGCACGGCCGAAGGGGCTCCGTTCGATCGCGACGAGCTCAACGCCCTGCTTGATCTCGCCCTCCTCGGGACCACTCAGCTGTCCGCCATCCAGCGCGAGACGCTGGCGGAAGCCCCGTGAGCGGAACGCCGGCTCCCAGGGACCAGCGGCTCGTCCTGGCAACTCACAACAAGGGCAAGCTGAAGGAACTCCGCGAACTTCTTCGTGGCCAGGTTCCAGGGCTCGACGTCGACACCCAGGTGGTGGACGCCGCCGCGGCAGGTGCCCCGGATGTTGCCGAAACCGGTGTCACGTTTGCTGAGAATTCCCTCCTTAAAGCCCGGGCTGTTGCGGAAGCGACAGGCTTGGTAGCCATCGCCGACGACTCGGGCCTTGCTGTGGATGTTCTGGGTGGAGCCCCGGGCATCTTCTCGGCCCGATGGTCCGGAGTGCATGGGAACGACACCGCCAACCTGAACCTGCTTCTTGCGCAGCTTTCCGATGTTCCTGATGCGTTCCGCGGAGCAGCGTTCGTTTGCGCCGCAGCTTTGGCGGTGCCAGGTCCGGACGGCATTGCCCACGAGACCGTGGAGTACGGCCAGCTGGAGGGGACGCTCTTGCGCGAGCCTCGTGGCGAAGGTGGCTTTGGATACGATCCCGTGCTGCAACCGGCCGGGATGGACCGCAGCTGTGCCGAGCTTAGCTCCGAGGAGAAGAACGCCATCAGCCACCGCGGACAGGCGTTCCGTGCTTTGCTGCCCGCGATTGTGTCTGCCCTGTCCGAGGCCGACGCCAGGTAGCTTTCCCCCTGGCTGTCCTCCGTGACAGAAAAGGCACCCCGCGAATGCGGGGTGCCTTTTTGTTGTTGCGGCTCTTTTGTCCTTGGGATGGTTTGCGGAGCCTCAGTGCTCGGGGTGCTTGCCGCCGTCGTGCTCTTCGATGAACTCTTCAACGGGGTCGGTGCCTTCGGCCGCTGCCCTGCGCTTTGCCATGAATCCACGGCCGATCTCAATGAAGATCGGGATGACCGAGATCAGAACGATGACGATGAAGATGATGTCGATGTTGTTGCCGACCCATTCGAACTGGCCAAGCCAAGCGCCGAGCAGGGTTACGCCGCCGCCCCAGAGGACTGCTCCAATGACGTTGAAGAGGAAGAACTTGCGCTTGTCCATCTGCGCAACACCCACTATCACTGGCACGAAAGTGCGGATGATGGGAACGAACCGCGCCAGGATCAAGGCCTTGCCGCCGTGCTTTTCGAAGAACGCGTGGGCGCTCTCCACGTTTTCCTTCTTGAAAAGCCGTGAATCGGGCTTATTGAAGATCGCTGGGCCGGCCTTGGATCCAATGAGGTAGCCGGTTTGGTTGCCGATGATGGCAGCCACGATGATCATGGCGCACATGGCCCACAGGTTGAACTCGATGGCTCCCGTGGAAACCAGAAGTCCGGCCGTGAACAGCATGGAGTCACCGGGCAGGAAGAACCCCACCAGGAGTCCTGTTTCTGCGAACACAATGGCGCAGACCAGGAGGACCACCCATGGTCCCAACGGTGAATCGCGGAGGAAGACGTCAGGGTTCAGCCAGTCCGGCAGGAAGGAAGCCATAGGCGGCGAAACCGGGCCCGCGCCCCCGAATGTGGATACGGCAAGGTCGCTTATCGCAGAAAAGATCACCCATCAAGCCTACTTGACGGCCGTCGTCGTATTTTTCCGGGTGCTCTCTTGACTCGTGGCGTACCGGTTGTATGGTTAGTTACATGAGTAATGAACCAGTGAGGCGGTGATGCTCATGATCGATGACAGCAAGCCGATCTTCATGCAGATCGCCGAACTCATAGAGAACGGAATTGTGGACGGCAGTATGGCCGAGGAATCCCAAGTGCCTTCCACCAATGAGTTCGCAGCTTTCCACCGCATCAACCCGGCAACAGCTGCCAAGGGCGTCAATCTGCTGGTGGATTCAGGAATTCTCTACAAACGCAGGGGGATAGGGATGTTCGTAGCTACGGGGGCACGCGCCCAGCTGGTAGCACGCCGCACCGAGGAGTTCTTCGAGCAGTACGTCAAGCCGCTGGCGCTGGAGGCCCGGAAGCTGGGCATCTCAGCGGAGCAGCTCAACACCATGATTGAACGCAGCTCCGGGCTCAACCCGGAACCCGGAACTGACAAGGAAAGGAGCGCGGCCCTGTGAACGAGACCATCGTCGAGGCCCGTAACCTGATCAAGCACTACAAAGACCTGAATGCTCTGGACCAGGTGAACCTGAGCCTCTCAGCCAACCGCATCTGCGGATTGCTGGGGCGCAATGGAGCAGGCAAGACCACCCTGATGTCCATCCTGACAGCCCAGGCCTTCGCCACGTCCGGTGAAGCACTCGTCTTCGGAGCCAACGCCTACGAGAACGAGGCGGTGCTGTCCCGGATCTGCTTTATCCGCGAATCGCAAAAGTACCCGGATGACTTCCAACCGCAGCACGCGTTCCGTTCTGCTGCGCTGTTCTACAAGAACTGGGACCAGGAGTTCGCCGACCGCCTGGCCGAGGACTTCCAGCTTCCCGTCAAACGGAGGATCAAGAAACTCTCACGCGGGCAACTGTCCGCTGTCGGAGTCATTATTGGCCTGGCCTCCCGGGCAGAACTGACCTTCTTCGATGAGCCATATTTGGGGCTCGACGCCGTAGCCCGGCAATTGTTCTACGACCGCCTGGTGGAGGACTATGCAGAGCACCCGCGGACCATCATCCTCTCCTCACACCTGATCGACGAGGTAGCCAATCTCCTTGAACACGTCGTTGTCATCGATCGGGGGCGGATCATCATGGACGCCGATGCTGAAGAGATCCGAGGTTCGGCTGTCACCGTTTCAGGTTCCGCGGAAAAGGTGGACGCCTTCCTGGCAGGCCGCCGGATCCTGCACCGGGAAACGCTGGGATCCCTGGCCTCCGTGACGGTAGACGAAGCTCTCAGCAGCCGCGAACGCACCGAAGCCCAGGAGCTTGGCCTCGAACTATCACCGGTTTCATTGCAGCAGTTGGTGGTACGGAAGACCATGGCCGGGGCAGGCGCAACAGGTGCAGGCAGTGGAGAATTCGCCGATGACACGATGGAGGCAAGGCGATGAGCAGGACCCTGGCAGTTGCCCGAATGCAGCTGATCAACAAGTGGACGTACATCGGATGGCCTCTGACTATCCTGGCGGCATCCTTCCTGATGTCACTCGCCATTTTTGCCCTCATTCCCGTCACCGAGGGGAAAAATGGCGGCGGCAGCCAGGCGCCACTCTGGTACTTCCTGGTCCTTGGAATCCAAAGCATGACCCTGGTGTTCCCGTTCTCCCAAGGCCTGAGCATCAGCCGGCGTGCGTTCTACTTGGGAACCCTGGGCCTCTTCTCGCTTATCGCACTGGGGATGACCGTGCTGTACATGCTGGGCGGTGTCCTGGAACGGGCCACCAACGGCTGGGGCGTTTACGGGTACTTCTTCAATATCCCGTGGGTCACCGACGGTCCCTGGTACTCCACCGCCGCATTCTTCTTTGTGCTGATGATGTTCATGTTCATCATCGGATTCTGGTTCGCCACCATCTTCAAGCGCTGGGGCACCACCGGAACCCTGGTCTCCACCCTGGGAACGGCGATAGCCCTGATCGGCATAGCCGCCCTCACCACCGTGTTTGATGGATGGGGACACTTTGGAAACTGGATGGCCCAGCAGACCCCGCTCAGCATCAGCGGGTGGGCCGCGCTCCTGTGCGTCATCCTCGCAGCAGGTTCCTACACAACTCTGCGCCGGGCCACTCCCTAGGCAACGAGATGTAGCGTTCGCCACAATACTGGCCGGAAGGGCCGCCCCGCCGCACAAATCGGCAGGGGCGGCCTTTTCCGGCTGTAATCTTGTCCAGTGGCATTGGACTTTACGGCGATCGACTTTGAAACAGCCAACGGCTTCAGGGGGTCTCCGTGTTCGGTGGGCCTGAGTAAAGTCCGCAACGGAGTTGTGGTGGAGGAAGCCTCCTGGTTGATGCGCCCTCCGGAGAACCACGATCACTTCGAATTCCACAACACCCGCATCCACGGCATCCGTGCCGAGGACGTCGCCGGCCGCCCACGGTTCGGAGAGCTCTTCCCTGAAATCGGCGCGTTCATTGGCGACGACGTACTCGCTGCCCACAACGCAGCCTTCGACCTCGGCGTTATCCGCTCAGGCCTGGAAGTCTCAGGCCTGGCCGGGCCGGCCTATGACTACGTGTGCACCGTGATGCTGTCCCGACGCTGCTATTCGCTGGTTTCCAATTCTTTGCCCTATGCCGCAGAGGAAGCCGGCGTTCCCCTGGTCAATCACCACGACGCCGCGGAAGATGCCCGCGCCTGCGCCGGCATCCTGGTGGACATCGCCAGACGGAACAACACCAACAGCATCGCCGAGCTCTACCTTTCCCTCGGCCTGAACCTGCCAAAGCAACCGGCATTCGATCCCGCACAAGGTCTCTCCAAAGCCACCATGTCCGCGCTCGCGGCGAGGACCGGAAGCGCCGCTGAACGCACGCTTGAACGAGCATTGGGCGTGCCGGGTGGCTTCCAGGCCTGGCCTGAGGAAGGGCCCAACCCGTTGCCGAACCCGTCCGCGGAACCCGGGCACCCGCTCTTCGGTCAGACCGTGGTGTTCACTGGCGACCTCGCCATCACCAGGCCGGAGGCAAAATCACGGGCCGCGGACATGGGCGCACGTCCCGAAAGCCGGGTAACTGCACGGACTACTGTGCTGATCGTGGGTGACGGCTTTGTGGCAGGTGACCTTCGCGCCGGCCGGCTCACAGGCAAGGCAAAGAGGGTCCTGGAACTCCATGCCAAGGGCCAGCAAATCGAGGTTGTGTCCGAGGGGGAGTTCCTGCAGATGGTGGGCGGCGCGTAGCCTCCACGCATCGGACCTGCCCATATCCAGTCATGCTGTACGTGTCCGGTCATACTGCGCAACAATCCTTCCCGCTGGTGGAGCCGGACTCCTAGCCTTGGGGCATGACCAAGCCAGCTCTTCCCCACGCTCCTGTGCGCCTGCCAGCCAGCGGCTCCGCTCCTGCCGGTGCTGCTTCTCCTGCCGGCGCTGCTGTACGCGGCGGGGTGGATTGGCGGAAGGTGTTCGCTTTCCCGAACCCCGTCAACGAGTACGCCGCACGGATCACGGCCGGACTGGTGGTGGTGCTGGCAGTCGCCACCTTGTTGACCGGCTGGGCCTTGGGCCTGGTGGCACTGGCAATCGGCTTCTGGCTTCGGGTGCTGTTCGGGCCACGGATCTCCCCGCTCGCACTGCTGTCAGTGAAGGTCTTGGCGCCCAGGATCGGACACGCCAAGCTGGCTGCCGGTCCACCCAAGCGTTTCGCTCAAGGCATCGGTGCCGCCTTGACGACCGCCGCTGTCGTGCTGTTTTTCACCGGCTTCCAGCCCGCCGCCTGGATCCTGCTGGCAATGCTGATCGTGGCGGCTTCGTTGGAATCCTTTGTGGGTTTCTGCCTCGGCTGCTCCATCTTTGGCTTCCTGCAGCGCCGCGGCCTCATTCCCGAGGACGTGTGCGAGGCCTGCAACAACGTGACGCTCCGCAGAACGTAACTCTTGTTTAGCCGGTGGTGACAGCAAGCAAGCGGTCGGCCATGCCGCGAACCACCTCCGGGGCTTCCAAGGCCTCCAACCAGTCGGCCGGAAGGCAGTCCTCACCGTAGTAAGCGCCCACGATGTTTCCGGCAATGGACCCGGTGGAGTCGCTGTCGCCACTGTGATTGATGGCCACGGTTATCGCTTTGCGGAAATGCTCTGCCGGCGTGCTGCCACTGGTTGCCAGCACTGCGTAAAGCCCGACGGCGAGTGCTTCCTCTGCGACCCACCCCTCGCCAAGGGCTGTGGTCAGTTCTTCCGGGTCCAAGGGGGCGCCCTGCAGGGACAACTGCAGGCAAGCATCCAGCCGCTCCGACAGTTCGGGTGCTTTGGTGGGGACGCCGTTGACGTAGATGAGGGCCTCGGTGGCGGCGTTGCGGACGTCGCTTCCTGCCACGATGTTGTGGATCAGCAGGCTGAAGGCTGCCGCGCAGAGCCGCGCTGAAGGGTGTCCGTGTGTCAACGAAGCGGCGTCCGAGCTGAGTTTGTAGACCGCTTCGCGGGAAATGTGGGGGATGAGTCCAAACGGGGCTGAACGCATCACCGTGCCGCAACCCTTGGAGTCGGCATTGACCGGACGGGCAACTGTTCCCATCTGGCCCGTAGCCAAACCGCTGAGGCAGGCGTTACCAGGTGCACGGCGGTGATGCAGGACATCCTGGGCGTCGATCCAGCGCGGTTGCGGAACAGGTGCGGACGAGGCAACAGCAACGTCCTGCGTGGCGAGCCAGCGCAGGTAGGCCAGCCACAGGCAGGCGATCTCGTCCGCTGCTACGCCGTCGTTCGCCCATTCGAGAGCTTCCACCAGGCCGTCGACGGTGTACAACGTCATTTGCGTGTCGTCCGAGAAGTGGCTGCCGGCCTCAAGTTGACCGAAGGAAGTCAGGCCCGCGGAACCATAGCGCGCGCGAATCGCGGCAAGAGACTCGAACTCCACTGCATAACCAAGGGAATCACCCAGTGCGCCGCCCAAAAGTGAGCCATGGACGCGGGACTCGAAGGAAGGAACGGCGGGGGACTTAGGCTCAACACTCATGCCAGTAACTTACCGTGCCCGGGAACCTCCGCTGATATGGTGGGGAAGCTGCCCGGCACTGACAAAACTTGGAGAGACATTTTGCGTGAACCTGCTTGGCGACGGACAGGCAAGACCCCCGATTACAGGTTTTCTCTCGCCAACGAACGTACCTTCCTTGCCTGGATCCGCACGTCCCTGGCCTTGCTTGCCGGCGCGGTCGCTGTTGACCAGCTGGCTCCCAACATAGCGCCCACGCCAGTCCGCCTGGTCCTCTGTGTCCTGCTTGCTTTGGTGGGGGCGGGGCTGGCTGTCCTTTCATACCGCCGTTGGGGGCAGATGGAAGCCGCGATGCGCAACGATCAGGCGCTGCCGTTCTCCAGGGTCATGTTGTTCATGACCATTGTGGTTGCCGTAGCGGCGTTCGCTTTTGCGGTGCTGATATTGGTGGCGCGGTAGGGATGGAAGTCCGCGATCCCGGGTTGCAACCTGAGCGCACCACCTTGGCATGGCGCCGGACGCTGATCTCCCTGGTAGTGGTGGACCTCTTCATTTGGCGGAGTTGGCTGACGTCCGAACCCTCCACCGGCAGCCTCGTGGCAGGCCTGCCAGGGCTCGATTACGAAGGGATTTGCGCTCTCATGGCAGCCGCGGCCACCATCGTGCTGGCTTCGGTGGTGTGGGTTCGCTCACGCCAACTCCACGCCGGCAACGAGGCAGCATCGGCCCGGCTCGTGCTGGTCAGCACGGTGGCTGTGGTGGGACTCGGTGCCACGGCCATCGCCGCCATCGCCCTGGGTGGATAGGCTCGGAGGCGGGATTCAGCCAGCGCCCAGACTCGGCTGGCACAATGCACAGTGGCTTTGAGCTTGCATCACTCCCTGCAAAGCCAGCGCCAAACACCAGCGTCCGCAGCGACGAAGCCGGTCATACGGCATCCACACCAACCGTAAGGACTCATTCCACATGACCTCACCTGTACAGGCCACACCCGAACCCCAGCCGGGACTTGTTGCCCGGCTGTCGGCTGAAGCTTTGGGATCGATGTTCGTCGCTGTTGTCGCGGTGGGAGTCGGGATTTTTTCAAATCCTGGTGCCGCCCCCTTGCCGGTAGCTCTTGCGACCGGCCTTGCGGTAACAGCAGCCATGCTGGCCTTTGGCCATGTGTCGGGAGGTCACTTCAACCCGGTGATCACCCTGGGCAATCTGATCGCCGGCCGCATCCGGGCTGTGGCTGCGTTGGGCTACCTGGCGGCGCAAATCATCGGCAGCGTGGTTGGTGCTGCGTTGATCTACTTTGTGTTGAGCACGGTGCCGGTCCTTAAGGACGCCAGGGCCGCGTTCGACGTCGTGGCGCCGGGCTTTGGCGAACACGCTGCCGCCCAAACACAGCTGGCCGGAGTTCTGTTGGTCGAAGTCCTGGGTGCAGCCCTCATTGTGGCTGTGTTCCTTGGCGCGACAGCAGGCCGCCGGGCCGTACCTGCCATGGCGCCCTTCGCCGTGGGCCTGTCAATGGCTGTTCTGCTTCAGCTCGGCCAGGTACTGGGAAATCTTCCCTTCAACCCAGCGCGGGCAACAGCCCAAGCATTCTTCAGCTCGTCCTGGGCACTTGAGGGCCTGTGGCTCTTCTGGGTGGCCCCGCTGATGGGTGCCGCTCTTGCCGGCCTTGCCTTCCGTGGTTTCCAGGGCCTGTCATCTGCTGCGGTCGCCGGGCCTGAGGACTTCAAGGTGGGCAGCGATGGGGTGAACGACTCCTTCGATGCCAACGACGAGCCGGTTGAGGACGCTGATGTCAGCGACTCCGAGGTTAAGGAAGCCGCTGTGAAGCCGGACATCGCCTCACCCCGGGCCGTGCCGGCTGCGCCGGTCAATGATGATGCCCGGGACTTCTTCGACGGTAAAAAGGGCAAATAACCTTACGGGCTCGACGGCGGGCGGCTCGCCTGCGCTTTATTGTCGGTGCCCCCGGTTAACTTGGAAATATGCGGTTACTTCACACTTCCGATTGGCATCTTGGCCGGTCATTCCACGGCGTTGGCATGCTTGATGCCCAACGAGACTTCGTGGACCAGCTGGTAGCGCTGGTGGAATCGAAATCCGTTGATGTCGTGCTGATAGCCGGAGACGTCTACGATCGCGCTTTGCCGGGACTGGATGTGGTCAAGCTCCTCGATGACGCTCTGGTGCGGATCACGCAGGCAGGGGCTGGCGTGGTCTTGACCAGTGGCAACCACGACTCCGCGATCAGGTTGGGCTTTGCTTCCCGTTTGCTGGAGCGCGGGGGAGTCCACCTCAGGACGCAGGTGGAGGAACTTGACGTACCAGTGCTGTTTCCCCTGGAAACCGACGGACACGGCGGGGACCGCGCAGGGAACGGCCAGGTGGCTATCTACGGCATCCCCTATCTTGAACCCCGGCTCGTCGCGGAACGGTTGGGCGCTGAGAACGCCAACCATTTTGATGTCACCTTGGCAGCGGTGGAGCGGATCCGGAGTGATGTTGAGAAGCGCCGCGCATCAGGACCCGTGTATCCGGTAGTCCTTGCGCATACCTTCGCCAGTGGCGGCATTACTTCAGAGAGCGAGCGGGATCTGAGCATCGGTGGCCTGGGTGCGGTTCCACTGGATCTCTTCGAAGACTTCTCCTACACCGCACTGGGTCACCTCCACGGGCGGCAGGAGCTGGCACCCAATGTCCGCTATTCCGGTTCTCCCTTGGCTTATTCATTCTCGGAAGCCAAACATCATAAGGGTGCCTGGCTGGTGGATCTTGACGCCGACGGCGTGGTCGCAGTTGAGGAAGTTCTGTGGGATGCCCCCAAAGCGTTGGCCACATTGCGCGGGACGCTGGAGGAATTGCTGGGCGGCGAAGAGCACGCGTGGGCAGAGAACGCCTATTGCCAGGTAACCCTCACTGACGCGCAACGTCCTGCTCAGGCCATGGAAAGGGTCCGGGCCCGGTTCCCGGACACCCTGGTTCTCTCCTTTGATCCCCAAGGTGGGGAAGTGCGGACGTCCACCAGTTACAGCAACCGCCTCGCGGCGGCACAAGATGACCTGGGCGTCTGCTGCGGTTTCCTGGAACATGTCAGGGACCGAAGCGCCAATGATGCTGAAGAAGCCGCACTGCGCGACGCACTTGAAGCAGTCCGGGTGCAGGAGGCCGGGCTGTGAGAATTCATCGTTTGGACATTGAGGCTTTCGGCCCGTTTGCAGCACCACAGCACATTGACTTCGACCATTTAAGCGCCCAGGGCCTTTTCCTCCTCAACGGCGCCACGGGAGCCGGCAAGACCAGCATTCTGGACGCCATCTGTTTTGCCCTGTACGGGTCCGTTCCCGGCACCCGCCAAGAGGGGAAACGGCTACGAAGCGATCATGCCGCGCCCGGCGCGGAGCCGCGCGTGGTCTGCGAGTTTTCCGCGCGTGGCCGCCGTTTTGAAGTGACGCGATCCCCGGCGTGGGACCGGCCGAGCGCCCGCGGTCGCCATGGATTCACCACCCAGCAGGCCAAGACGCTCCTCAGGGAACGCGTGGCCGGGAGCTGGGAGGAGAAGTCTTCCAGGAATGATGAGGTAGGTGCGGAGCTCTCGGACATCCTTGGAATGGACCGCGAGCAGTTTACCCGTGTGGTGATGCTGCCCCAGGGCGACTTCGCGGCGTTCTTGAGGTCCAAGGCCAATGAACGCCTGGATCTCCTCCAGAAATTGTTCGGGACCCAACGATTTGAAACGGTGGAACGCCAGCTTCTTCAACAATCCGCTGAAGCTACCCGTGCTGTGCAGGAGAACACCTCAGAGCTCAAACTGCTGCTGGACCGGGTTGCCTCGGAGCGTGACGCAGTGGATCTTCACACGGCTGACACCTCAGCCGATGCCACTCCGGCCGCCAGGACGGAACCGGGACAGGACCCAGAGGCCTGGCTGGCCGCTGTAGAGGCAGAGGTCCGGGCTGAAGGGAAGCGCCGGGAGGACGAGGCAGCTGAGGCAGCGTCTCTGTCCACCCGACTTCTGGAAGAGTTCCAAGAGGCCCAGGAGAGGTCGCTCAGGCACGGGCGGCTCGGCGCCGCGATGCAGCGGCGGGTGCTCCTTGAACTGGCAGCGCCGCGGGCACTGGAGAACAAGGAGATGCTCGGAAAGCACTGGCGGGCCGCCGTTCTCAGCGGCCAACTGGAAGCAGTCGATTCGGCAGCACGCAAACTCCAAACCGCCATAGCCCGGGCTTCCGTGATCCGCGGGAAGCTTGAGGCTGTGGGCTTGGATGCTGCCACTGCGGATGTCGCGCTGGAAACCGTCAAGGCCGGCTGCGCAGTCCTTGAGGCCCGGCTGTCCGATGAGCAGCGCTTGGAGGTGATCACGGCACGGCTGGCAACCGTAAACGGTGAAGTCGCTGAACATCAGGCAGCTGCCCAGGCTTCGGCCGCCGTATTGGAACAGCTGCGCCTTGACGTGTCCACTGTGGAGTCAGAGATCCTGCCGCATGTGCCTGTGGCTGATCAACTCGCAGAACTGGAACGGGCGGCTGCTGATGCTGACGAGTTGGTGGGGATTGTGGCCCTTCACGCAACTGCCACCCATGAGTTGGACGAGATTACCCGGAGACATCTCCAGGCCAGGACCTCGTCCCAAGACCTGCGGCAGAAGTGGCTTGATGTCCGTGAGCTGCGTCTGGCCAACGCAGCAGGGGAGCTGGCAGCGGCGTTGGAGAGCGGAAAGCCGTGCGCCGTGTGCGGAAGCGAAGAGCATCCCAACCCCGCCGAAGCCGTGCAAACAGCACTGTCCCTCGCCCAGGAAGAGGAAGACACAAAGGAACGGTTTGAGGCCAGTGAAAAAGTCTTGGGGCTCCTCGCCGAGCAGGTTTCCTCTGCGGCGCAGGTGCTCGCCGGACTGGTTGCCCGGGGTGGCTCAGTTGATGCTGCTGAAGCAGAGTCAAAGCGGGCATCCGCCCGGGATGCTGCCTCGGCGGCCCGTCAGGCGGCAGTGGAGCTGGAAAAGCTTCGTGCTCGGCACGGGGCCCTCAGCAAGCAGATTGCCCTGGTGCAGCAAGAGCACGCTGAGTCCGTCAGCGCAGCGGCCCAAGCGTCATCGGCTGTGCACCTGCTGCAGGAGCAATGTGCTGCCTTGGAAGCAGAACTCGCTGGCTTGAGGGAAGGCTTCCCCAGCCTTCGCGGGAAGTTGGAAGCCCTCATGGCTGAGCGCGGGCTTCTGCAAGCGGCCGTTGATGCAGACCGGGAACTGGACCAGGCAAAACAGGCCGGCGTGGACGCCGCCGCCTCACTGGAAAAGGCCCTTTCGGAATCCGGTTTCGCATCGGGCGACGAAGCCCGCCGGGAAATCCTGCCGCCGGCCGATGTTGTGGGCCTTGAGAAAGACCTCGCTGATTTCGACGCCGAATCGTCCCGCGTGGATGAACTGTTTGCCGCTGAGGACCTGGTCCTTGCGGCAAAGGAAGCCAGCATTGGCGAACTACCCTTGACCGAGGCCGAACTTGCCGAATCGAGGCTTCTTGCTTCCACCGCCGCGGATGATGCGCGGGCGAAGGCATTGTCAGCCGGCCTGGCTGGAAAGTCGGCGGATGCTGTTGCCCGGCTGGGGAAGGAGTACCGGACTCTGGCGCAAGAGGGAAGGGAACCTCTGAGCCGGGCACATATGCTGGCTGAACTGGCCGATACCGTGCGGGGATCGGGCGATAACAACTACCGGATGAGCCTGAACACCTACGTCCTGGCAGCAAGGCTGGAACAGGTGGCCCTTGCCGCCTCCGAGCGGCTCGTGGCCATGAGCGATGGCAGGTACACCTTGCAACATACGGACGCCAAGGCTGCCAGAGGTGCAAAGTCGGGCCTTGGTCTCGAAGTCGTGGACGAGTGGACCGGCCAGCGGCGGGATACGTCCACGCTATCTGGCGGTGAATCCTTCATGGCCTCGTTGTCCTTGGCACTGGGCCTCGCCGACGTGGTCCAGCAGGAGGCCGGCGGCGTGGATATCGAGACACTGTTTGTTGACGAAGGCTTCGGCAGCCTGGATGAGCAATCACTGGAGCAAGTGATGGACGCACTGGAAGGACTTCGTGACGGCGGCCGGGTGGTTGGCCTTGTCAGTCACGTCGCGGAAATGAAGCAACGGATCACCAGCCAGCTTCAGGTGGTTAAGGGCAGAAACGGATCCAGCGTGCGGATTGCCGAAGCTCTTCCGGTCTAAGTCGCATCCGATAGACTTAACCCGTTACACCGGGTCGCGCGCATCGGGAGGAGGGACGATGCGCATTCTTTAGCGAACCCGGATTAATGGAAAAAACCTCTGTAGCTTCACAGTCTTTATCATCGGCTCCCGCACGCCCCTCACGCCTGCCGGGCCGATTCGCGCGGCTTCCTGAATTGGCGGGACCTGGTTTCCTGCCCTTGGGGCTCTTTGCCAGGCTTCCCTTGGCCATGCTGACCGTGGGGACCCTGACCCTCATTACAGCCGTCAGCCAGTCGTACGCAATCGGCGGCATGGCGGCCGGAGCGGTGGGCATCGGCTCGGCGTTGGGTGCTCCGGTACTGGGCTCTTTGGCCGACAGGGCCGGGCAACGGATTGTGCTCCTTGTGGCAGCGGTCATCAATACCCTTGCCGTAGCCGGGCTCCTCGCCGCGGCCTACCTCACGTCCGGCTATGGTTCCGTGGGCGACGCGGTGGGTGTCCTCATTGCAGCTTTCCTCGCGGGAGCCAGTTGTCCGCAGGTGGGTCCCATGGCCCGTGTGCGGTGGATGGCGCTGACCACCCGCAATTTGTCCCCTTCTGCAGCCAACGGTGGAAGAAGTGTCGCAGCCAACCGGGCTGACCTGGATACCGCACTGTCCTATGAGGGCACCGCAGACGAGGTCACCTTCGTGCTGGGCCCTGCGTTGGTGGGCGTCTTGGCCAGCATGGTGGCACCCTGGTTGCCTCTCGCTTTGGCAGCCGTCATGACCATCACCCTGGTTCCTGCCTTTGCGGTCCACCCCAGCCAGCATGCGGTGGTACCGGCACCCCGGAAGCCGCGTGCCGGCGTCGTGCCTCCCAAGGGCCAGGAAACTTCTCAAGGCCAGGAAACTTCTCAGGGACAGCAATCTCCCGGGGCGCAATCCACCCAGGTGGCTCCGCAGCAGCGCAAGCGATGGGCCGGCGCCGTGGTGGCTGTTCCGGTGGTTGCCATGGTTTGCATGGGTACCTTTTTCGGGGCGACGCAGAACGCGTTGAGTGCCTTCTCGGCGCAGTACGCCTCAGCTGAGATCGCCGGACTTCTGTATGCGGTGATGGGTCTCAGTTCCGCTGTTGCAGCGCTGTCCGTAGCGTTTTGGCCTCAACGGTTCAGCTTGGCTTCCCGTTGGGTTGTCGCGGCACTGGCCATGTCTGTTTTGTCCCTCCTGCTGTTTCTCCCTGCAGGTATTTGGCCCATGATCTTTGTCTTGCTGATACTGGGCGTCCCTGTGGGGCCGGTCATGGTCACTGTTTTCAGCATCGGTGGCGTGGTGGCTCCGGCCGGTCGCATGGCCACAGTGATGACGGCGCTGGCCAGCGGAATCGTGGCTGGAACGGCTTTGGGCTCCTACCTGGCCGGGCAATTGGCGCAAACGCAGGGCCCGGGGGCGGCCTTCGTCGTTTCGGTGGCCGCTGCAGCCGGCCTTCTGCTGCTGGGTGTTCTCACGTGGTTGGTGATGAAGCGCCAGCCTCAGGCTTAGTGGAGCGCCCCGGCGAGGGATGAGGCCATGAGTTCCACCAGCCGGAGGGACCGTTCGTCGTCGGGGTCGGCCAAATGTTGCATGCTGATGCCGTCGATCCCGGAAATGAACAAGCGCGTGATGTCCTCCAGGTTGGCGGGGACAGGTTCTCCGGCGGCTTCTGCGGCCGAACGGAACAGCTCCAGCGTTGAGTTAACCCAGCCGTCGTACATGGAACGGTTCATGAGCAAGGCCTGTGGCTGGTCCTCGGCCTCTACGCGGAAGCGCCGAAGCAACAGCTCGAAGGTGGTGACCTGCTCATGCGGGTTTTCCAGCATGCGGCTCCAGATGCGTCTGGCATGGGCGCCCACCATGTGGCGCAATCCCATTCCAGGGTCGGCCACAGGCTCCAGTGCCTTGGCGTAGTCCCTGCTGAGGAAGTTGTAGACCTCTTCCAGGAGTTCGTCCTTGCTCCGGAAACAGTAGTGCAGTGCCGCAAGCGGGGCTTCGGCTTCACTGGCGATTCGTCGCGTGGTTGCAGAGGCGAGGCCGTCCTGGGCGATCACCCTTGCAGCGGCTTCAACGAACTGCAGCCGCCTTTCCTCAGCGGGAACCCTGGCCATCCATGCACCTTCTTCTCTTTCAGGCGGTCTCAACGATCGTAGGCGGTATCCGCCGTGACGTCGTTTTGGCCGTGCCGGGGAGGTGAAAAAGTCCTCCGAAAGAAATTTTACGCCAAAACCTAGTCAAGTGACCCAGTCAAGCGACATACTTCTTTCAGGAACGTTGTCTGCATCACATTCAGATGCGGTGAACTGAGGAGAACTGATGGAAGATTTCGCTGATCTGGTGATCATGAATGCTTCGGTCCACACCATGGACCCGGCGGCACCTCATCACGTGAGCGATGCCATCGCCGTCAAGGGCGGCCGCGTCGCCGCGCTGGGCTACAACGACGTAAGCCAATTGATCGGCACCGCCACGCACGTCATCGATGCCGCGGGTGGTGCTGTCATTCCAGGCATCAACGATGCCCACCTGCATTTCGTGTCGGCTGCCATGGCCGCCTTTGGCTATGTGCGCCTGGAACCGGCCGTGGCGCCTGACTGGGCGGCCGTCGTCGACGTCGTGGAGTCAGCGCCGGCGGGGGAAGACGGCTGGGTGCGTGCCCATGGCTGGGACGAAGCCCTGCTGGGCCCGGCGCAGGGATTCCTGCACGAAGTCCGGCCGGACACGCCCGTGGTGGCGTTCGACAGCACAGGGCACCAGTTGTTGGCTAACGGGGAAGCCCTGAGAAGGGCCGGAATTGACGCCGCAACACCGGACGTGCACGGGGGCGTTGTGGCGAGGACTTCCGACGGCAGCCCCACAGGCCTGCTCCAGGACGGGGCCATGGAACTTCTTTCGCGGGCCATGCCGCCGGTGCCGGGATCCACTCTGCGGCCGGCTCTGCTTGCCTTGCAGGCGCACCTCCATGGGCTGGGTATCACTTCCCTCACCGATCCTGGCCTGGGTCCGGCAAGTGCGGGACTCATGGATGGTGCAGGTTCGACGGCGGCACTGGAGTTGCTGGGCGACCTCGCCGAGGCGAACGAACTGACGCTCAGGGTCAACGTCCTGATGCTCTTCGCGGGAACCGGGGGAGCCAACGCCGATGCGGTTAGTGCAGGCCTGCGCAGCGGACTGGCTGCTACCTACCTGAACCGCGGTATCAATCCGGAGCAGTTGCGGATCGCGGGCGTCAAGATCTTCGCCGATGGCATTCCGCGCAGCGGCACCGCGTGGATGAGTGAGCCGTATGGCAAGGCCTGTACGCACGGCAGCTTGGTGATCCAAGGGGCCACCGACGCCCAGCGGGTTGCGGAGCTGCATAAAATCCTGGGGCTGATCAACGACGCCGGGCAGCAGGCAGGGGTCCATGCCACGGGGGACGCGGCCACCGCCGCAGCCGTTGAAGCGATCATCGCAGCGGATGACGGTGCCGAGGGCCGTCCGACGTCATCCGGGAACCGCCACTACATCATCCACGGCGCCTTCGGTGATCACGGGACACTGCACACCATGGCCTCCCACGGCATTGGTTACAGCACCAACCCCCTCATCCGCCAAGAGGCTGGCGACATCATGCGCCAGGTTCTTGGTGAGGAGCGTTTCTCCCGGCACCAGCCCCTGAAGTCAGCAGCGGGAGCCGGAGTTCATGTCAACCTTGCCTCGGATGCTCCCGTCACCAGTAGCGATTGGCGGCGCACCGTGGTGGCAGCCGTCCGACGAGCCACTCGTTCCCAGCCGGGCAATCCGCGGGACCCTGAGCGTATTACCGGCTTGCAGGCTTTGGCTGCCATGACCACCAACGCAGCCTGGCAGGACCACGCGGAGCACTTCAAAGGTGCTTTGACATTTGGCATGACAGCAGATTTGTGCCTGTTGACCAACCCCTGGCCGGTGGACGAGGACATTGAAAAGCTCCTCGACACAGAGGTCAGGCTCACCCTGAGCGGTGGCCGCGTAGTCCACCAATCAACGTAGTCCGCCCATAACCAGCTAGAACATTCCCCTTCCAACCCATTCGTGATTCAAGGAGCACCATGCGACGCACTATTCCCTTGGCCCTGGCCGCAGTTTTGTCCATGACTTTGGCCGCCTGCGGTGGCGGTTCCGGCCCGGCGGCCGCCCCCGCTGCTGACGGCACCACCACCCTGAAGGTGGGCACCATCGGCATCGGCTCGGACGCAGCTATCCGCCTTGCAGCTGACAAGGGGTATTTCAAGGAGCAGGGTCTCACCGTCGAGACGTCTGTCATTGCAAACCCGCCTGCCGGCATTGCAGCTGCCCAGAGCGGCCAGATTGATCTCACCTACACTCCCTCCATCCCGCTGTTGAATGCACTGAGCCAGAACGTGCCGCTCAAGATCGTCGCCGCGGCCGACGGCTACAAGGACGGTGCCAGCGAAGACGCTGACCTCAACCGCGTGGATGACACCGGACTCCTGGTGCAGCAGGCCTCGGCCATCACCAGGCCCAAGGACCTGGAAGGAAAGAGCGTCAGCGTCCCTGCGCGTAAAGCACAGTTGGAGGTCACGGTCAGCAAACTGGTCAAGGACGACGGCGGCGATCCCGCCAAAGTGAACTGGATGGTCCTGGATCCCTCGTCTGCACTCCAATCACTGAACTCCGGTCGCGTGGACGCAGCATCGCTCGTCGCCCCGTTTACGTCGAAGGCCGCCGCGGAAGGAAACAGGCTCCTGGCCTCGCCCGGCGTCGAGTTTTTTGAACAGGGCGCTATTGGCCTGTGGGTAGCGGGGGCGAACACAGTGAAGTCCAAGGAGAAGGCGCTGGCGGGGTTCAAGGCTGCCATCTACAAGGCGAACGCTTACGCCAACGGCCACATTGATGAAGCGCAGCAGCTCAGCGCAGAGATCACCAAGACGCCGCTGGACGTCGTCAAATCCGGTGCCGTGAATTACTGGCCCGAAGAGGTTCGCGTTGAAGACATCGAGCGCGCCAACAAGAATCTTGCCGACCTCGGATTCCTGAGTGCGCCGGTGAAGCTGCCCGCTGACGTAATTTTCGGGAAGTAGGCCGGAAGCTACATGGGAGATTCATCATGAAAGAATCCATCCGCCCCTCTGCATTCAGTGCACTGGGCATCGCCGGGGCCCTTGTCATCTGGCAGGTTCTCGCGGCGGCGAACGTGGCAGGAAATGCCCTGCCGTCGGCCACCACCGTGTTCGCTACGCTTGCGACCATTCTGGGTACAGGCACTTTCTGGTCAGCCCTTGGCGCCACCCTTGGCATCGCAATGCTCGCGTTGGCCATAGCGGCTTTGGCGGGAGTGGTTCTGGGTTTGCTGATAGGCAGCTTTGAATCGGTCCGATACGCCACGTTGGCTGTGTTGGAATTCCTGAAGCCGGTTCCGCCGATCGTCATCCTTCCCCTCGCGGTCCTGGTGCTTGGTCCGACAGCTGAGATGGCGCTGTTCCTTGTGGTATTCGGGTGCCTGCTCCCCATCGTCATGCAGACCGTGGACGGGGTTCAGGGGACTGATCCTGTGGCGCGCGATACTGCCCGCTCCTACGGCATGGGCGAGGGAGAGATTCTGGCACGGGTGGTGTTGCCCAGCGCCATGCCCTACATCGGTACGGCCATGCGGGTGGCAGCTCCTGCTGCCTTGGTGGTCACGGTGGTGGCAGGCCTGCTGGGCGGTGGCCCGGGCCTGGGCCAAAGCATTTACCAGGCACAAGCGGCAGGTGACTACGCCAGTCTTTACGGATTGGTCATTGTCCTCGGTGTCCTGGGTCTGTTATTCCAAGGTGCTACGCGGCTGGCCGAGCGCCGTGTCCTGCACTGGCATGAGTCCTACCGGGAAGTGGTGCCCTGATGAGAAACGTCGCCGTACGAAATTGGGTGATCGGTGCAGGCACTCCGGTGCTGCTGCTGGCGGCCTGGTGGTTCCTGTCCGCCAACTCCGCCGATCCTTTCTTCCCTCCGCTGGAAACCATCCTCATCCGTTTCCAGGAACTGTGGCTGTTTGACCACTTTCAATCCGATGTCCTTCTGAGCTTGGGAAACCTGTTCCTGGGCTTTGCCATTGCAGCGGTTGCCGGGGTCGTGCTCGGGTTCGTCACCGCACTGGTCCCTCCGGCCCGGTGGATGATCGATCCGTTGATTCATTTCCTCCGCGGTATTCCTCCCGTGGCGCTGGTGCCGATCTTCATCTCCCTCATCGGATTTGGTACCCAAATGCGCGTAACCAGCATTGCCCTGGCGGCGTTGTTCCCCACCATGATCGCCACAGTGGACGGCATACGGAGTGTCAGCAACGATCTCATGGACGTCGCCCGGGTTTACCGGCTAAGCCGAAAGGAGAGGGTACTCAACGTCCTCCTGCCAGCGGCGATGCCCCAGATCTTCTCCGGACTGCAGGTGAGCCTCCAAGTGGCCTTCATCGTGATGATCGCCAGCGAAATGCTGGGCAGTTCGCAGGGCATCGGAGCCATGACCTTGCTGGCACAACAGAGCTTCATGACCGCTGACATGTGGGCCGGCATCCTGCTCCTGGGTGTTATCGGATTCCTGGTCAACATCCTGTTCAGCCTGCTCAAGCGCAAGGTTTTGTCCTGGTACATCGGATCCCGTCGCATGGCGCGTGCAGCATGAGCGCCCGGCAGGCCCCCGCTCTCCCCACCCGAAACAGAAAGTCCACCATGGCACAGCAACCAGAAACCCGCATCAGTGCGACCACACCGCGGCTGGACGTGGCGCACCTCGCCAAGACCTATGGCAGCGGCGAAAAATCACACACAGTCATCGAAGACCTCACCTTCACCGTGGACGCCGGCGAGGTTGTTTGCATCGTCGGTCCATCAGGGGTTGGAAAGACGACACTCCTGAAATGCCTGGCCGGGCTTCATCCGGCAAGCAGCGGACGGGCAGCCATTGATGGGCGAACCATCAGTGGCCCGCCTCCGGAAATGGCACTGGTCTTCCAGGACTACAATCGCTCGCTGATGCCCTGGCTCACCGTCCGGAAGAACCTGGTGCTTCCCTTGCGGCACCTCAAGTTGCCCGCAGCGGAACTGAAAGAGCGCTGCGATAGTGCGCTGGCCGCCGTCGCACTCTCCCATGCGGACAACCAGTATCCCTGGCAGTTGTCCGGAGGCATGCAGCAACGCGTGGCGATCGCCCGGGCGCTGGCGTACCGGCCCGAGATCCTCATCATGGACGAGCCGTTCGCTTCAGTGGACGCGCAGACCCGGTTTGATTTGGAGGACCTCTGCTTGAAGATCCGGAAGGACTTCAACATGACGATTTTGGTGGTCACCCACGACATCGACGAAGCTGTGTACCTTGCCGACCGTGTAGTGGTCCTCGGATCCCGGCCCGCCCGCGTCCTCAAAGTGGTGGATGTGGACCTGCCGGTACCACGCGATCAAATCACTACCCGTTCCTTGCCGGAGTTCGCCCGGCAGCGAACCGAAGTGCTGTCCCTGATCAAGAGGCCCGCATGACGGGGCAGCGAGGGGCAGCCGCCAATCGCCGGCCCAATGTCCTGTTCATCATCGCGGACCAGCTCCGGGCCGACCACCTGGGTTTTGCAGGCAATCCCACTGTCAAGACGCCGAACCTGGACGCGCTCGCGGCCAAGAGCGTTGTTTTTGAGAATGCGACGGTGGCCAACCCCACGTGCATGCCTAACCGTGCCAGCCTGATGACCGGCAGATGGCCCTCTGTTCACGGGACCCGCTGCAACGGCATCACCCTTGATCCGCAGACCCGGACAGTTCCGGGATCCCTGGGGGCGGCTGGTTACCGCACTGTGGGTGTGGGGAAGCTGCACCATCAAAACATGGGGTGGGAGTTTGAGCCGCACCAGGCCGAGGAGATCCAGGCCACCGACCCCATGATGTTGGACGCCGTGGTCAGCGACGCCCGCCGTCACGGCTTTTCCCCGGGGTGGGATCAGTGGGAGAACCGGGACGCTCACGATGCCCGTTTCATTGCACTTCCCGCCGACTACTACGGTTACCAGCACGTGGACCTCGTGATCGGCCATGGGGACCGCCCCGGCGGTCACTACGTGCATTGGGCCCGGGAACGCGGTGTTGATCCCGAGATGCTGGGAGGTCCGGGAAATTCGTCCAGCACGTACGGGGGCTGGGATCAGGTGTATCAGACGGCTATCCCGGCTGATGTGCACCCCACCAGCTATGTGAGTGAGAAAGCCATCGAGCACCTCAAGGATGCCGCCGGTCGGGATCAGCCGTTCTTCATGTTCGTGTCCTTCCCGGATCCACATCATCCGTTCTCACCTCCGGCTGGCTATTCAGACCTCTACAACCCGGGGGAGTTGCCGCTCCCGTTGGGCTTCGAGCAGGACCACGCTGCCTCGCCGGAGCATGTCAGGAACATGATGGAACACCGCGGTGAGCCGAACATGGACCCGACCATGACATGGGCGGCCACGGAGGAACAGTACAGGTTCGCGGCGGCCGCCCAGTACGGGCTGATCACCATGATGGACGAGCACATTGGCCGGATCCTGGATGAGCTGGACCGCCAAGGATTGGCCGAGGACACCATTGTGGTGTTCACCAGCGATCACGGAGATTTGTTTGGTGACCATGGCCTCATGCTCAAGCATTTTGTCCACTACCGGGCCGTGACCAACGTCCCGTTGCTGGTGCACCTTCCCGGGATGCCACCGCGGCGAACTGGAGCCTTGGTTTCCAGTGCGGATTTGGCCCCGACGCTCCTTGAGCTCGCAGGCTCCACAGGGTATCGGGGGATTCAGGGGCGCTCACTTGTGCCCCTCCTGAAGGGGGACACCGAGCATCATCGGGACTCGCTCCTGGTGGAGGAAGAGCAACCTTTTGGCTTGGACGGACTGCCCGGACCAGTCCGTATGCGGACTGTCATCACCGCTGAGGGCAGGCTGACCCGGTACTTCGGCACCGGGATTACCGAACTGTACGATCATGGCGAAGACCCAGGGGAGTTGGTGAACCGTGCCGGCCATCCTGCCTATGCCGGATTGGAAGACCGGCTTTTGCGAACCATGCTCGAAGAGATGGCGGCACTCGCGGACCAGGGCACGGCCCCGACGGCTGCGGCTTAGCCAACGGCTCGACGGCGGCCCGCTGGCTTTGGTGATCCAGCGGCCGTCAGTGGCTGTTGCGGTAGCCGGTGGGGGAGTTCCCGAAAGCCGCGCGGAAGATGCGGCTGAAGTGTGCGGCATCGGTGAACCCCCACCGCGCCGCGATGGCCGTCACGGGTCGGTCGCCCAGCACAGGATCCCTGAGGTCCCGCCGGCACCGTTCGAGTCGCCGTTGCCGGATGGAGGAGGCCACGGTTGTCCCGATTTCCTGGAAGAGGTCGTGCAGATGCCGCGTTGAGATGTAGTGGGCAGCGGCAATGGTTCCGGGGGAGAGTTCGGGATCACCGAGGTTTGCCTCGATGTAGTCGTGGATGCGCCCCAGCAGCAGCAGATGCGGATCCCGGCCCGTCTCGATCAGCTGATCGAGTTCTCCGTTGAAAAGTGTGGTGACCAGGTCCAACGCGTTGTGGACCAAGCGGAGCCCATTGGCGCCGGAAAGGGCCTCCAGGTTGTCCGCCAGTTTCACCAGGAAGGGGCTGATGAGTTCGCCCAGGCCCTCATCGCCCGGAATCCGCAAGGCGGTGACATGTCCCATGGCTTCGGCGGGCAAGTCCAGCAGGACGTGCGGGAACATGAGCACCAAAGTGCGGAAGTCGTCGTCGAACGTTAGTTGATACGGGCGGGAGGTGTCGTAGATGGAGAGATCACCGGGGCGCAGCACGGCCTCGCGATCGTCCTGAACCAGGCGGCCTGATCCTGCGAGCTGGATGCTGAGTTTGAAGAAGCGCCCGGTGGACTTGGCAATCAGCTCCGGTGTGCGCAGGACAGTGTGCGGTCCGGCGGCAATCTCCACCACGGAAATCTGCCCCAGCACGCGCGCACGCATGATGCCGTGGAAGGTTGAGCCTTGAAAAGATGAACTCTTGGGACCCGTTGCCACAAGGGGCACGAAGGAGCTGGAGATTGCTTTGCTCCACTCCTGGAACGACTCCGCCACGATGGTTTCCACGGTTGCGGGGCCCGTATCGGCCGCGACGGTCATCAAACTCCCTTTCAATGGCCCGCGGCGCCGCTGCCACTGGGGCGGGAATGCCGGTTGTGCGGACGTGAGCTTGCCCACGATTCTACACCGGGGGTCGCGTGCGTCCGTGCTTGCGTGCAGCGACAAACACCCTGCCGTGTGAGACAAGTCACGCAAGGGCCCTGCGGTGGAAGATTGCGGAATGACAGACACCGTGCCGCGCAATCTCCCGCGGCACCGAGGCAGGAGCACACTATGAGCGTGGACAACCCCGTCAAGGGCAGGGCCGCCGGAGCCGTAGGCACCAAAAGGCGGCTCGGCGTACCGGCAGTAACCTTCATGATTATCGCGGCCTCGGCGCCGCTGACCGTGCTCGCGGGCGGCGTTACCACCACCTTCGCGGTCACCGGTGTCACCGGCGTGCCGCTATCTTTTCTGATCCTGGGTGCAATTCTGGCCCTTTTCGCCGTGGGTTACGCCGCGATGAGCCGGTACGTCACCAACGCAGGGGCGTTCTACGCATACATCGCACAGGGCATCTCACGGCCGGCAGGCGTGGGAGCATCACTCATTGCCCTCATGGCCTACAACCTGATGCAGGTGGGGATCTACGGTTTGTTCGGCTTCACCGTCTCCTCACTGCTGTCAGCGCGGCTTGGCGTGAGCGTTCCGTGGTGGATTCCCGTGCTGGTGTGCATCGCAATCGTCGGGTGGCTGGGGGTGAACAGGGTGGACCTGTCCGCCAAGGTGCTGGGCGTTCTGGTTGCCCTCGAGTTCCTGGTGGTCATTGTGTACGACGTCATCAGCCTTGCTGTGGCTCCCGAAGGCGTTACCGCAGCAACGTTCAGCCCCGAAAGCCTGTTCGTTCCAGGTATCGGAGCAGTTCTCTCCTTCGGCATCGCCGCCTTCATGGGCTTCGAATCCGCCGCCATTTATGGTGAAGAGTCCAAGGACCCCAAGCGCACCGTAGCCCGGGCCACCTTCGCTGCCGTAGCCATCATCGCTGTCTTCTACGCCGTCTCTGCGTGGGCCATGACCGTAGGAGCGGGACCGTCCGCCGTGATCGAGGCGGCCACCACCAACGGCCCGGACATGATCTTCGCCTTCCTGGGCACTCACGGCGGCGTACTCCTCAGCGACATCGCCCAGATCCTCTTTGTCACCAGCCTCTTCGCCGCGCTCGTCAGCTTCCACAACGCAGTAGCCCGCTATTTCTTCTCCCTCGGCCGCGAGCGCGTCCTGCCGTCAGCACTGGCCAAGGTGCGGACCGAAAGCGGTGCGCCCTTCGCCGGTTCGCTGGCGCAGACGGTGATTGCCGTCGTCGTAACTGTCGCCTTCGCCATTGCTGGCTCCGGTTCTGAACTAGGCGAGCTGTACCCCGTCCTGACCATGTTCACCTGGCTGACCAACAGCGGTGCAATCGGCCTCGTGTTGCTGATGACTGTTGTCTCCGTGGCAGTGATCGGCTTCTTCCGCCGCGAAAAACATGGCGCGAGCCTGTGGGTCAGGGTGATCGCACCCGCCCTTGGATTCGTGCTCCTGGCTGTGGTCTTTGTGCTCATCATGACCAACTTCAATGTCCTGCTGGGACAGACTGAGTCGACGGCTGTCACGTTTGTCCTGCCCATGCTGGTCCTGTTGCCCGGAGTGGTGGGTGTCATCTGGGGTTTGCGTCTGCGGCGCTCGCAGCCGGCACTGTACGCCCGGATCGGCCATGGGGCGGACGACTGATAACCATCTCAACCTGAGGGAAGCCCCGGCGAGCATTCCGCTCGCCGGGGCTTCCTTGTCTTCTTTCCTTGAAGTTCTTCTGTCGGGGCTACATCCCTGTGGCCGGGTCGAGTTCCGCGCTGTGCCGGCTGATGCTGATCAGGCGGCCGTGGGCACCGAAAGTGAAGTGCACGGGTTCCGTGCCTGCCTCGTCCCACCCGAAGAGGCTGCCGTGGGACCTGATGGCGCGCGGATCGCGGTGGTCGGCGATGGTGACTGAACCGCACGGTATGACTTTCTCGCGCCAGGTGAACACGAAAATTCCTGGGCGGATCTGAAATACGGTGTTGGAGTCCGTGTCCGCCAATCCACGCTCCGGGCCTGCGAGGCATTGCCAGGTGTACCAGGTGGGGCTGAGGTAGATGTGCTCGTAGGCGTGGGATTCGCTGTAGACCCATTCAACGCGGCGGCCAATGAGTGCGTTGCTTCCTGAAATTGCCGCCCCCGTGCTGAGGTGACCATCGAGCGTCCCTGGGCGGAAATCGTGCTGGACGGCGACGCTGGAGGCCGTTGCCCTGCCGAGTGCTGCGCCAATGTAGAGCGCCCTGCCGTGCAGCAGGTCCAGGACAAGGGAAACGGCGAGTTCGTGGTCCTGCTGGCTTTGCCACTGGGCGTAGTACAGGTCCTCGGCCACCAGGAAGGCCTCATAAGGGGCGGTTCCTGAATGACCGGCCGCAGCCCATTGGACTTCTTCGTCGTCGAAGCTGAACGTCATGGGGCCGCCGTCATTGCGGAGGGAGAACTGTTTTCCTGCCAGATCCTGCACGGTGGCGGCTCTGTTGGCGTCGAAGCCGGGGGCCAGGCCGTCCAGCGGCAGCCAGTTGGAGGTGTCGAGGAGATTCAGGCTCATGGGTTCCTTCTCGGGGCTCGAAAGAAGGACTGGACGGGGTGTCCGGTCCTCCCTTCGAGTATTCGCTTCACGGCGGCCATCGTCTTGTGCTGTGGGGCACGTCACTTGACCTGGAAGGAAGGGTTCAGGCCAGTTGGCTTTCGATGCGGGCAGCACTGGCAGCGAGCGCTTTACCCACGGCGTCGGCGTCCTGATCCAAACGGATGTAGACGACGGCGATCGCTGCCGGCCGCCCGCCCGGGACCCTGATGGGGGCGGCGATGGAGGACAGGCCGGCGATGACTTCGTCGTGGCTGGTGGCGTAGCCGAGGCGGCGGGCCTCGTGGGCTTCGGCGCGGTAGGGGTTCGGAGCTCCTACTTGCTGCCAGCGCTCTTCGGTCATGGTTGATTGGATGGCGATCCCGGGGGCGCCGGTGGCGATGGGGTGGCGGTTGCCGGGATGCTGGGCAAGGGCGGCGCCGGAGTGCCGCGGTTCAACGGTGACAAGGTTGACGCATTCCTGGTGGTCCCACACGGCGACGAAGGCGGTCATGTGCAGCGTGTTGGCAAGTTGGGTGAGTTCGGGCAGGGCCGCCGTTTGCAGGCTTCTTGAAACGCCGCGGGCCAGGACCGAGAGTCCCGGGCCGGGTTGAACGCGGCCGGAGTCGTCACGCACCAGCAGCGAATGGTCTTCGAGTGTCCGCAGGATTCGATAGGCAACGGAGCGGTGAACCCCCAGGGCCTCGGTGAGTTCGGCGATGCTGAGGGGCCGCTCGGCGGCCGCGAGAATCTCCAGCGCGCGGATTCCGCGAGAGAGGGTTTGCGACGGCGGGGCCTGGGTTGGAGCTTCAGGTGGGCCCTTGACGTCGCTGCGGGGATTCATGCGAACCATTCTATGGTGGCCCGTACCTCAGGGGTCTGTGCTTTGGCTCACAGATTGTAGTATTCTTTCCTAACTGACCGTTCTGTCGGTTAATGCAAGTCACGTGCCGACCAGTCACTCTCACCCCATGGAGTTCCAATGACCGCAACTTCCACTGTCGACTCTCCGTCAGGACCCAGCAGCAAGCGCGAGGAGCGCAGGGTACTGGCCGGGACGTTGGTGGGCACCACCATTGAGTGGTACGACTTCTTCATCTTCGCCCAGCTGACGGCTACGCTCTTGGCCCCCTTGTTCCTGTCTCCGTTGGAAAAGTCCAACCCGGGAGTGGCCCAGCTTCTGTCCTTCGCCACGATCGGCATCAGCTTCCTGTTCAGGCCACTCGGAGCCTTCGTGGCCGGACACCTCGGAGACAGGATGGGCCGTAAGGCTGTGCTTGTCATGACATTGGTCATGATGGGTGCTGCCACTGCACTGATCGGCCTGCTGCCCACCTACGCAACCATCGGCGTTTGGGCGCCTGTCCTGCTGATCACCCTGCGCGTGGTCCAAGGGTTCTCCGCCGGTGGCGAGTGGGGCGGTGCTGCGCTCATGGCTGTGGAGCATGCGCCGCTCAAAAAGCGCGGGCTCTTCGGCGCCTACCCGCAGATCGGTGTTCCCATCGGCATGATCCTGGCCACCGGGCTACTGTTCCTGCTGCAGTCGGGAATGTCCAAGGAAGATTTCGCATCATGGGGCTGGCGAGTGCCGTTCCTGTTGTCGGTGGTCCTCATTGTGGTGGGATACCTTATCCGTCGTGCCGTTGGTGAGAGCCCGGTCTTCAAGGAAATCGCCCAGCGCAAGGCTGAGAGCAAGGCGCCCCTCGGTGATCTCTTCCGCAAGAACAAGAAGGAAGTTGTCCTTGCTGCGATGATCTTCATCGCCAACAACGCTGCAGGCTACCTGCTGATTGCCTTCTTCATCTCCTACGCCACACGTACGCTGAAGATGCCCACCCCGCAGGTCCTGCTCGCCACCACCGTCGCCTCATTCGGTTGGCTGATCTTCACCATGGTGGGTGGATGGTTGTCGGACAAGATTGGTCGAGTGAAGACCTTCCTGATCGGCTACGGTCTCGTCTTTGCGTGGATGATTCCCATGTTCGTGCTGATCGATTCCAAGGACATCGTGCTATACGGCACGGCATTGTTCGTCCTCACCATCGGGTTGGGTTTGTCGTACGGTCCCATGTCCGCCATGTACGCCGAGATGTTCCCCGCACAGGTCCGCTATTCCGGCATCTCCATCGGGTACGCCCTGGGTGCCATCCTCGGCGGCGCCTTCGCTCCGCTCATCGCCCAGGCTCTTCTGGACACCACCAAGTGGTCCGGCTCTGTGGGCATCTACATCATGGTTCTCTGCGTGATCTCCGCAATTGGCGTGATTCTAGCCAAGGAAACCCGTGGCCGTCCGCTGGGATACAGCGTTCACCACTAAGGTTCACCACTAAAGAGGGCAAACAAAAGACGGGTGCGGTCCTTCAGGACCTCGCCCGTCTTTGTTGTGGAAACGACGAGTGTTTACTTGTGACGGCGCTACTTGCGTCCGCCAGCGCCGGCACCTTCGAGCTGGCGTACGACGTCGGTGTCGGTCAACTGCTCGAAGCGTTCGTAGAAAGCGCCAACAGCATGGAACTTGCCCGGCGTGTGCAGGACCATCACGAAGTCACAGACCCGGGCCAGGGACGTTGAGGCCTCCAGCGATGCCACCGGCACAGCAGCGACCACAGTGGCGGCACCGCCGGACCGGACCGCCTCTACTGCTGCCCGCATGGTGGCACCCGTGGCCAGTCCATCGTCAGCCAGCACCACTGTCTTTCCGCGAAGATCGTGCTCGATGCCAGGGTAACTTTTGGCGCGGCGGGTCAGTTCGGCACGTTCATGGGCTTCCACGGCATCCAAAGCGGACTGTGAGATTCCGTGGGCGAGAATGAGTTCCTTCAGGGGCCTGTTGACCATTCGGAGGACGTCGCCCTGCGACCACGCCAGAGCCCCGAAAGCGGTCTCGTCACGGCCGGGGATTCCCAGTTTTCGGACCAGTACGGCTCCGAACGGCAGGTATAACTCTGCAGCTGCTGCGGCGGCCACCGGGACTCCGCCACGTGCCAGGCCCAAGACTATGGTGTCAGGCCGTTCCCTGAGCTGGGGGAGTCCTTCAGCCAGGCGTCGACCGGCTTCCGCACGGTCCTTGAAACGCATGCCCATCTGCTCCACTTCCACGTAATTCGTTGCATGTCCAAGCCTACCGTCCACATCTTGCCCGGTGACGCCCCCGCTGAAAGCATGGCCTTGTGAACAAGCCCATCGGATATTGGATCAAGAGGCTCGACGCCGCCTTGGATCTCCAGCTGGAGGCCACCCTGGCGCGGATCAAGCTCACCCGGCGCCAGTGGCACACCTTGGGCGCCCTTTCGGAGGGCGCCATGCTCCCCGAACAGCTGGAGGACATCCTCCAGCCGCTGTGGGGTGGCGATACCCGGATGCGTGAGCGGGAACTTGCTGCCTTGGTTGGGCGCGGCCTGATCACCATGATCGACCATAGGCTGGCACTGAGCGATCGGGGACGGGAAACATACCACCAGGCCCAACGGCTGGTTGAAGACGCGCGCCAGGACTTGTCCATGGGTATAGGCATTGATGAGTACGCCATGGCACTGAGTGTGCTGGAGCGCATGAGCCTTAACGCTGAGCGGCTGGCCCGCTGAGAACTACACCCCGAGGAATTGAACGGCAGCTTCCTTGAAGGCCCGGCTTGTTATCACGTTGGTGTGGGTCCGCCCCGGGATCACCAGGGTCTCCACCATCCCGCCACGTTTGCCGGCAATGGAGGCCAGTTCCGGCATGGTGGCTGCCCGTTCGTCCTTCTCGCCGGCTACGAGCAACAAGGGGGTCTGAGGGGCAGCCTCGGCGGGATCGAAAGGTTCGCCCTTGATGGCCTCGATGAGTGACAACATGGCGAACAGGTTGTTGCTGGGGAGCATTTGGGCCATCTTCAGCAGCCCGGCCGTGGACGCGTCCTCAATGGGTGTGCCGTCGGCCAGGTGCCGCTGGGCAGCGGCGAGGTCGAAAGCGGCCAGCGGATCCGCCGAGCTTGGTCCGCCCAGGACGATGCGGTGCACCAGATCTGGCTGCGTGGCGCCAAATTCCCACGCCAGCCGCGAACCCAAAGAGTAGCCGATGACGTCCAGCCCGGTGGACGGGTCGCCGTCGCGCAGAGGGCGGGCTCCGGCGTCGGTGGCAATTTGGAGCAGGTCGGCACGGATGCGGCTGGGCGTATACGAGTCCAGGTCCTCGGGGGAATGGCTCCGGCCATGGCCGGGCAGGTCAACGGTGATCACACGGCGGCCTGCGTCCTGCAAGGTGGTGATCCAGCCGCTGTCCACCCAGTTCAGTTTGGTCGATGAAGAGAAGCCATGAATCAGCAGGACAGGGCGCAGGCCGGCGTCGGTGGCCGGCTCATGGACTTCCACGAACAGCCCGGGGTCAGTGCCCTCTACTGTGTGCCTGTGCTGTTCCATGGTGTGCCTGCCGGTCATCATGTCAGTCCTCATCGAGTACGGCGCTCAGGCGGACCCGGCGCTTGGGTGCTTCGTCCTTCGGAACAGTGCCCACGATCCCGGCGGTGTCGTCCGGAACCTCGAACACTATCAGCGGTTCGCCAACGTTGATCGTGTCGCCGGGCGCACCGTGAATACGCACCACTTTACCTGCCTGCGGGCTGGGCAACTCGAGGGCCGACTTGGTGGTTTCGAGCTCCACAATCGCTTGGTTGCGTTCCACCTGCTGACCGGGCTCCACCAGCCACTCCAGCACGGTTGCCTCAATAAGGCCTTCGCCCAGATCGGGGAGAGGGAAGGAAATTTCAGCCACGGCGGTACTCCAGTACGCGTTGGATCCCAAAGAGGATGCGGTCAATGTTGGGGATGTATTCGTCCTCCAGGTCACCAGAGGGATAAGGCACGTCGAAGCCGGTGACACGCTCCACCGGCGCCTTCAGGGTTGCGAAACAGCTCTGCGTAATGAGTTGGGCCACTTCGGCGCCCAGGCCGGAGGTCAGCGGCGCTTCATGGACGACGACGGCGCGCCGCGTCTTCCCCACGGAGGTTGCCAACGCTTCAGCATCAATCGGCTTCAGCCAGCGCAGGTCCAATACCTCGACGTCGATGCCGTCTTCGGCTGCCAGTTCAGCAACCTGCAGGCATCGGGCAACCATGGCACCCCACGCCACGAGGGTGAGGTGCCGGCCTTCCCTGGCCACACGGGCGCCGGTGAGGCTGCCGCCGTTGGATGGGTCGCCGTCGTGCGTTGTTGTGCTTGGAAGGGCGTTGGTGAGATCCACCGGTCCTTTTTGCCAGTAACGGGACTTCGGTTCCATGAAAATCACCGGGTCCGGGCGGGTGGCGGCGTATTTCAGCAGATGGTAGGCATCGTGCGGGGTGGAGGGTGAGACCACTTTGAGTCCCGGGACGTGGGCGAAGAGCGACTCCAGGCTCTCCCCGTGGTGCTCGGGTGCACGGATGCCGCCGAAGCTGGGGACACGCAAGGTGATGGGCATGGGCAGCGTGCCGCGGCTGCGGTAATTCATCCGGGCGATCTGGCAGACGATCTGATTGATGGCCGGGTAGGCAAAACCGTCGAACTGGACCTCGGGGATGGGGTGGAAGCCGGCCATGGCCAGGCCCACGGACATGCCGAGGATGCCGGACTCGGCAAGCGGGGTGTCAAAGACACGGTCCTCACCATGTTTCGCCTGGAGTCCGTCGGTGATGCGGAAGACCCCACCCAGCCGGCCGCAGTCTTCGCCGAAGATGACAGTTTTAGGGTTTTCGGCCAGGATCTCGTCCAGTGCGCGGTTGAGTGCTTGCTGCATGGACATCTGGCGAACGCCGGCGGCGGCAGTCTCAATACCCGGCGCGGCAGTAATGGTCTCAGACATGTTCGGACTCCTCGCGCCACGAGGTGGCCTGGGATTGAAGAGCGGGCGTTGGTTCCTGGAAGACCATGCTGAACATTTCAGCTCCGGGCCGGGGACCCAACTCTGCTATGCCCTCACGGACGGCTTCTTCCTCCGCTTCCGCCAAGCGCTGTGCCTCAGCGAAGAAGGCCTCGTCGGCCACGCCTTCGGTGAGGAGCCGCTGTTTGAAACGCTCCAGCGGATCATCACCCGCGTCAAGGCGTTCTTCGTCCAGCGTGCGGTAGCGGCCGGGATCGTCGGCAGTGGAGTGCGGACCACGGCGGTAGGTCATTGCCTCGATCACCACAGGTCCGTTGCCCGCGCGGCAGTGGGCGAAAGCAGAGCGGGTGGCTTCGAAGACAGCTACCACGTCATTGCCGTCCACCTGCAGGGAAGGAATTCCGTAGCCTGCGGCGCGCGCCGCGACGGAGCCACCGGCTACCTGGCGTTCTGTGGGGACCGAGATGGCCCAACCGTTGTTCTGGATGAAAAAGACCACCGGGGCTTTCATGACGGCGGCGAAATTCATGGCTTCGTGGACGTCGCCCTGGGAGGAAGCGCCGTCGCCGAAGTAGGTCATTGCTACGCCAATTTCTCCCGCTGCATGGCCGGCCAGGGTTTGTCCGTGGGCCCAGCCGACAGCGTGCAGGACCGAACCTGCCACTACTGCCTGGATGGGGGCAAACCTGGATTCCAAGGGGTTGTACATGCCGCCGTGCCAGGTGGCTTTGTGGGTGGACATGTATCCCACCATGTCCAAGCCCATGGCCCGGGCTACGCCCATTTCACGGTAGGTGGGGAAGACGAAGTCGCGGGTCCTGTCCACGGCGTAGCCGCTGCCTACCTGGGCGGCCTCTTGGCCAAGCTCCGGCGCGTATCCCGGAATGATGCCTTGGCGCTGCCAGGCGACCGCTGAGGTGTCCAAGTGCCGGACGGCTGCCATCAGGGTGTATAGCTCACGAAGTTGATGGTGGGTGAGCGGGGCCGCGTCATCATCGACGGCGGCCAGCATGGATTTGGTAGTCATGGCTGTGACCCTAGTCACTGGGTTGCGGTGTGCGCAATCAGCTCAATTCAAACGGAACACTTTGTACAATTTGGCCACAAACAAAAACCCTGCACAGTACAAACTGTGCAGGGCTTTTGGTTGGTGATGAACAGACGGTTACTCGACGCCGGCGGAATGCTTGGTAGCTTTTGCCTTGGCATTGATGAAGCAGCCGGCAGCGATGAGGAGGATGAGAATGAAAGTTCCGATCAGCTGTCCGGCGCTTTCGGGGTTGGCGAAGCCCACCACCAGGATGAGGCCAAGCAGAACCAGGCCGAGGATGGTGAGGAAGGGGAATCCCTTCATTCGAAGCGGCAGTTCGGTGCCCTCCCTGTCTGCCCTGCGGCGAAGGATGAACTGGGACACCAGTGCCGTGCCCCAGACCACCAGGCAGGTGGAGCCTACGAGGTTCAACAGTGCCGGCAGGATTTTCTCCGGGAACAGCAATTCAAGGACTGTGGCAATAAAGCCGAAGGCAACCGAAATTCCGACGGCGGCCACGGGAACCTTCGAGGCACTCAATCGGGAAAGGAAGCGGGGCGCTTCGCCGCGCTCGGAGAGAGAGAAAATCATGCGGGAGGCGCCGTACAGGTTGGCGTTGAGGGCGGACAGCAGGGCGACCACGGCTACCAGCGTGATGGCGGCACCGGCACCCGGGATACCCGCGAGGTCCAGGACGCCGGCGAACGGAGACTTCAGTCCCTCGGAGCCCACGGGGAGAACTGCTGCGATGACGAAGACCGAGCCGATGTAGAAGACCAGGATGCGCCAAACCACCGTGCGGATGGCCTTGCCAACGCTGTGCGCGGGGTTCTCGGTTTCGGCGGCAGCAACGCTGACGATCTCTGTTCCACCGAAGGCGAAGATCACGACGAACAGCGCGGCGGCGATGCCACCGATGCCGTTGGGAGCAAAATCGCCAAACGCTGAGAAGCCGGGCGAGGGGACACTCGGCAGCCAGCCGAAGAGCAGGGCTGCGCCAATGAGCAGGAAGATCACGATTGCAGCGACCTTGAGGATGGCGAACCAAAACTCAAACTCGCCGAAGTTCCGCACGCCCACCAGGTTGATACCGGTGAACACCACCATGAACACCAGTGCCAGGACCCACACGGGGATGACCGGCCAGATGGAAAACAGCAGCCCGGCCGCTCCAATGGCTTCGGCGGCAATGACCACCACCAGCTGCAACCACCACAGCCAGCCGATGGTTCCGCCGGCAGTCTTGCCCATGGCTTTTTCTGCGTACACGGAGAAAGCGCCGCTGTTCGGGTTGGCGGCTGCCATCTCGCCAAGGGCCCACATGACCAGGATGATCAGCGTGCCGGCGACGAGGTAGGAAATGAGCGCTGCCGGACCGGCTGCTTGAACGCCCGCCCCCGAGCCGAGGAAGAGACCGGCGCCGATCGCGCTGCCGAGCCCCATCATGGTGAGCTGGCGCGGCTTGAGTGAATGGCCGAGGCCGGAAGTTGGGGCAGGAGCCGCGATGGACTTCGTTGTCATACGTGTCTACCTTCTATGGATTACATGCTGGTTTGGCGTGTGGGCCTCATGGGCGTTGCACGCGGGCGTCGACGACGCAGCAAGAGCCGTGGAATAATTCTCGCAGATTGTAAGATACATCACTTTTTGCTGTGGCGATGTGATGGGTAAGGATCCCCGGGGACAGGAACTTTGATGCTGGTCGATGCGCTTGATGCAAAAATTGTACGTTTCTTCACTGATTCACCGCGATCCTCGGTGCTGGAGGCCTCCCGCGTGCTCAGGGTGGCCAGGGCCACTGTGCAGTCCAGGATCGACAGAATGATTGAAAACGGGGTTATCGGTTCGTGGGTTCCCCAACCTGATCCCGCCAATTTCGGCTTTCCGGTGGTGGCGTTCTGCTCCGTCACCATCACCCAGGAAATTGGCCATGACGCCATCATCGAAAGCCTGAGTGCCATCCCGGAAATTATCGAGGTCCACACAGTCACGGGAAATTCGGATTTGATGGTGAGGATTGCAGCACGGTCCAACCCGGATATGCAGCGTGTCCTGGATGCCATGATCGCCACCAAGTCGGTGGTCCGGTGCTCATCAGTCATAGTTCTGAACAGCCACATCCAGGGCCGCACGCTGCCGCTGATGGAAGCTGCTGCGAAGCCAGTGTGACGTAAAGCATTTTGCCAAGTGCTTGGTGAGTCGTACCATTAGTTCTAGTCAATATGACTTTAACTAACGCCCCCACTCGTGGGAAGCGTTTCGGACGGCGATGAAGCGAGGTGAACGCCGTGAACACCAACTCTGCCAATGTGGCCGAGCGGCGGCTCGCACCGCCGTCGTTGGCTATTTCAACGGTGATTTTCGCGCTCCGCCCCAGCGAGACGTCCGGGCGACCCACACTGTGGCTGCCGCTGGTCCGCCGCATTCGGGAGCCCTTCAAGGACATGTGGGCGCTTCCCGGGGGACCCTTGGCCCATGACGAATCGCTCCAGGATGCGGCCTCACGGAACCTCCGCGACACCACCGGCCTGGCGCCCCACTACCTCGAGCAGCTCTACGCTTTCGGTGGCCTCCACAGGTCACCCACCCAGCGGGTCGTCTCCATCGTGTATTGGGCCCTGGTCCAACCCACCGAGGCTGCCCTCGCTGACGAATCCGAGAATGTGCGCTGGTTCCGGGCGGACAGGCTCGGCGAACTGGCCTTCGACCACAACGCAATCGTGGACTACGCCCTCTGGCGGCTCCGCAACAAGATGGCCTACGGGTCCATCGCTTACCACCTGCTGGGCGAATTCTTCACCCTCGCCCAAGTCCGCGAAGTCTACGAGGCCGTGCTGGATCGCCAGCTCGATCCCGCCAACTTCCGCAGGCACGTCAAGGCAACACCGGAAATCGAAGAAACCGGTGAATACCTACAAGGCGGAAAACACCGCCCCCCACGCCTCTACCGCTTCACCGGCACGCCCGGCCTCGGGCCAGATAACAGGAGTACACCATGAGCAGCGTCAACACTGCGGTCCAGCTGATCACTCGCGAAGAAGCCGAGAAGGGCCTCTCCCGCGCCGGGTCCACGTGCAGCCCGGCCCTGGCCAGGGGCCCCTGGGAATACGACCTTGCCGAATCCCTCGCCGGGGAGCCCGCCTACGGCCCGGGTGCCTCCAGCGACGACGTCGCTCCCCAAGCCACGCCGCGCCAGGGCCAGCTGCCCGAAGAGTACAAAAAAGCCTCCGACGCCGAACTGGACACCCGCATCCGGGCGGCCAAAGCGACACTGGGGGACCGCGCCGTCATTCTGGGCCACTTCTACCAGCGCGATGAAGTCATCCAATACGCGGACTTCGTGGGCGACTCCTTCCAGCTCGCCAATGCTGCCCTGACCAAGCCCGACGCCGAAGCGATCATCTTCTGCGGCGTGCACTTCATGGCTGAGACAGCGGACATCCTCTCCACGCCGGAGCAGGCCGTCATCCTGCCGAACCTTGCCGCGGGATGCTCCATGGCGGACATGGCAGATGAAGACTCCGTGGAGGAATGCTGGGAGCAGCTCGAAGAGATCTTCGGCACGGAACCGGACGCCTCCGGACGGGCACCTGTCATCCCCGTCACCTACATGAACTCTTCTGCAGCACTGAAGGCGTTCTGTGGACGGAACGGCGGGATCGTCTGCACCTCCTCGAATGCCAAAGTGGTGCTGGAATGGGCCTTCGAGCGCGGGCAGCGGGTCCTGTTCTTCCCCGATCAGCACCTGGGCCGCAACACCGCCAAGGCACTGGGCGTCCCGCTCGAGCAGATGCCCATGTGGAACCCGCGCAAGGAACTCGGCGGCAACGACGAACAAACACTGCAGGACTCCCGCGTCATCCTCTGGCACGGCTTCTGCTCGGTCCACAAGCGCTTCAACGTCGGCCAGATCGAGAAAGCCCGGCAAGACTTCCCGGGCGTCAACGTGATCGTCCACCCCGAATGCCCCATGGAAGTAGTGGACGCCGCAGACTCCGCAGGATCCACCGACTTCATCAAGAAGGCCATCGCCGCCGCCACCGAACCCACCACATTCGCCATCGGCACCGAGATCAACATGGTGAACCGGCTCGCTGCCGAGAACCCGCAGCACACCATCTTCTGCCTCGATCCCGTCATTTGCCCGTGCTCCACCATGTACCGCATCCACCCCGGCTACCTCGCCTGGGTCCTGGAGGAACTCGTGGAAGGACGCATCGTCAACCGCATCACCGTTGACGAATCCGTGCAGGACAACGCCAAGATTGCGCTGGAACGCATGCTGGCAGCCAAGCCTGCCTAAGCAACCGGCACCACCAAGCAAAATCACTGTCCGGGCCCAAGACACCCGACTAGCCGAATCGAGCCCCACATGACTACAGAGAGCCTTACTGGCGGGCCTGCACCCCAGCGGCTGGTCGTCGTCGGAAGCGGCATCGCAGGACTGTACTCAGCCCTGCTGGCCGCCGAAGCCGGCGCGGAAGTGGTGCTCTTGACCAAAGGCGCACTCGCGGACAGCAACACCTACTACGCCCAAGGCGGGATCTCCGCTGTGTTGGACGATCCCGCCCCCGGCGATACTGTGGCAGCCCACATCGCGGACACGCTCAAGGCCGGGGCCGGCCACTGCAATGAAGAAGCGGTACGGGTGTTGTGCACCGAGGCGCGTCTGGACATCGCAGGGCTGGGGCGTTTCGGCGTCCGCTTCGACCTCGACGTCGACGGCGATCCCGCACTGGGTCTAGAAGCCGCCCACTCAGCTCCCCGCATCCTGCACGCCGGCGGCGACGCTACCGGAGCCGGTGTCGCGGCCGCACTGATCAGGACCGTTCTGGACTTCCAAGCCGCAGGGAAGATCCAAGTGATCGGACACGCCCAAGTAACATCGCTCTCCCTCGGCGGAGAACGAGGTGGCCGCGTGGTGGGAGCCAACTTCCTTCACGACGGGCGCCACCTCGGCGTCCACGGTGACTCCGTCCTGCTCGCCACCGGGGGAGCCGGACAACTCTTCGCGCAGACCACCAATCCCACCGTGGCAACAGCAGATGGCTTGGCGCTCGCATGGCGGGTTGGTGCCGCCGTCGCAGACCTTGAGTTCTTCCAATTCCACCCCACCTGCATGGTGCTTCCCACGGAAGCCCGCGAAGCCGAGGGCAACAATGACCCCCTGCTCATCTCCGAAGCAGTGCGGGGCGAAGGCGCCATCCTGGTAGATGCCACCGGTCACCGCTTCATGCCCGACTACCACCCCGATGCCGAACTCGCACCCAGGGACGTGGTCTCCCGCACCATCGCCCTGCACCTGGCAAAACTCGGGGACCCTAACGGCCACGTATTCCTCGACGCCACCGTGATCGAAGAACAGCGGGGCCAGGGCTTCCTTGCCAAGCGCTTCCCCACCCTCAGCAAACGCACCCGCCAAGCCGGAGTCGACTGGAGAACAGAGCTCGTCCCCGTGGCACCCGCCGCCCACTACTGGATGGGCGGCGTGGTGACCGACCTCCACGGGCGCACCTCTGTTCCCGGGCTCCTGGCTGCCGGCGAAGTGGCGTGTACCGGGGTGCAAGGTGCCAACCGCTTGGCGAGCAACTCCCTCCTCGAAGGCCTCGTGTTCGGCAGGCGTGCCGTTGAGGGTTTCCTTGGCTTGTGCGGCGGGTCGCCAGACGCAGTCCCTCTGCGTGCTAACTCGGCCGCGGGCGGCCTCGCTTTTACGCACGCTGCCGGGACCCCGCCAGTCGACCAGAGCGAACGCACCACTCACGCGACAACGGCGCTGTCGGGACCTCTGGAACTACCGGTAGTTGACTTCAGCCCGGTGCCGTCCAATGGGGACTTGTTCGCGCCATCGCTCGCCCGGGGGCACGACGTTGTCCCAAAGCCGGTTTCCTGGGAGTTTGAGTCTTTGCCGGGGCCGGGGGCTCGGGAGGTTTCTTTTGCGGAGGCGGGGGTGTTTTCGCGGGGGGCTTTGCGGCGGTTGATGACTGCCAAGGCCGGTGTGTTGCGTGATGGCGTCCTGATTCGTGAGGCCGGGGTGGCTCTGGCTGCGTGGGCTGAGGACGTTCTGCCCTTGAATGTTCCTGATTCCCTGGATGTTCGGGTGCATGAGGACTCCAACCTTCTGTTGGCGGCGCAGTTGCTGGTACATGCGGCCCGGGAACGGCGGGAGTCATTGGGGGCGCATTACCGCAGTGACAGCATGAAAGAGCCGGCTGTCGTTGAAGATTTTGACAAGCGTTACACCATGAGCCGGAAAGTGAGCCTCGTCCATGACTAACCTGACCCTCCCCGCAGCACCCGTCCGGGAGATTTTGGAACGGGCGTTCGCGGAGGATGCGCCCAGCGGCGACATCACCTCGCAACTGTTGATCCCCGCAGACGCCCGTGCAACTGCGGTGCTGAACGCGCGCGTACCCGGTGTCTTCAGCGGCGGTACCGTGTTCCGAGATGCCATGAAGCTCGTGGACCCAGGCACCGAGGTTGAGTTGTTGCTCGCCGACGGTGAAGCGTTCGACGCCGGAACCCGCCTCGCCCGGGTCAGCGGCAGTGCCCGCTCCGTGCTGCTTGCCGAAAGGGTGGGCCTGAACCTGGTGCAACGGATGAGTGCAATCGCCACCAAGACCGCAGAGTTTGTGGGTCTGGTCGAAGGCACCCGTGCGCGCATCACCGACACCCGCAAAACCACGCCCGGCCTCCGTGTTCTGGAACGCTACGCGGTTCGCTGCGGTGGGGGAGCGAACCACCGCTACAGCCTCTCCGACGCCGTCCTGGCCAAGGACAACCACCTGGCCGTCATGACCGGGGGCGACTCCAGCAAGCTGACCGAGCTGCTGATTGCCGCCAAAGCCCAGCTTGGCCACACGACGCACTTCGAAGTTGAAGTGGACCGGGCCGAGCAGATCGAACCAGTCCTGGCGGCAGGCGTGGACACCATCATGCTGGATAACTTCTCCATGGACGAGCTCCGGGCCGGGGTCAAGCAGGTGGACGGCCGAGCCATCGTGGAAGCCAGTGGCAATGTGAACATCAACACCGTCACCGAGATTGCTTCGGCGGGTGTGGACGTCATCTCCATAGGAGGCCTGACCCACAGCGTGAGCGCCCTCGACCTCGGGCTCGACGTCATTCTTGAGACAGCCTGAGCATTCCGTGATCTTCCTCGACGCCGCCGCCACCACTCCGGTACGCCGTGAGGCCCTCGAAGCCATGTGGCCGTACCTGAGTGGCGAGTTCGGCAACCCCTCCAGCCACCACAGCCTGGGCGAAACGGCAGCGGCTGCGCTTGCGGAAGCCCGTTCCGGCGTAGCGAAGGTCCTGAAGTGCCGTGCCGGCGAGGTGACGTTCACCTCCGGCGGCACAGAAGCGGACAACCTGGCTGTCAAAGGCATTGCGCTGGCCCGGCTGGCCTCGGATCCGTCGCTGAACCGGGTAGTTATCAGCGCGATTGAGCATCCGGCAGTGGAGGAATCAGCCCGCTACCTGGAGCGGGTGCATGGATTCGCCGTGGATGTGCTCCCGGTGGATGGGGAGGGCTTGGTCTCCCTTGATGGTTTGCGGGCGGTGATAGGCCCCCAAACCGCTTTGGTGAGCATCATGTACGCGAACAACGAGGTCGGAACTGTCCAGCCCATTGCAGCCTTGGCGGCAGTGGCCCGGGAATACGGAGTGCCGTTCCACACGGATGCGGTGCAAGCCGCTGGATGGTTGCCGCTGGACGTCAAGGCGCTGGGTGTGGACGCCCTGAGTATTTCCGGACACAAGCTTGGTGCGCCCAAGGGATCAGGGGTTCTTTTCACCAAAGGCCGTCTTCGGGTGGAGCCCCTGGTGCACGGTGGCGGCCAGGAGAGGGCAAAGCGCTCGGGCACTGAGAACGTGGCCGGGGCTGTGGCGTTGTCCACGGCGCTCACGCTCTCAGACGCTGAACAGCCCCATCAAGCAGCCCGTGTTTCGGATCTCAGGGATCAGTTCATCCAGCGCATCCTCGCCACCGTACCTGACGCAATGCTCACCGGACACCGCGTCCATCGCCTGCCCTCGGTGGCGTCTTTCTGCTTCCCCGGAACCAGCGGCGAGTCTGTACTGCTTGAACTGGAGCGGCTCGGCGTGGTGTGTTCCAGTGGCTCGGCCTGCGCGGCCGGATCCGACGCACCTTCGCCGGTGCTGGTGGCCCTGGGCATTGCCCCTGAAACGGCCCAGACGGCGGTACGTTTCAGCTTCACGTCAACTGTCACCGAAGCCGAACTGGAGCAGGCAGCCGCCGCTGTGGAAACCGCCGTCGGACGCGTCCGGAGCCTGGCTGCCCCGCAACAACGGGACTAACTACCCACTACACGTGGCGTGCGCGCCGGAAAATCCAATGGCGTAGCAGGGTAAACCGGACGGCTGTGGCCACGAAGCCGGACAGTGTGGTGGTCCACAACTCCTCGGTGACCGTGGCTTCCGGCCGCAGGAGATGCAACACGCCCAAGCTCCCGCCGGTAATGATCAGCGCAATGGCGATGACGAGGACCCCGCTCAAATGGTCCTGGGTACGCTTCTTCTTGCCCGTGATTTTGAACGTGAGCCTTCGGTTCAAGGCCGTGTTCATCAACGACGTCACAATGAGGGCAACTGCATTGGCCAGCTGGGGGTCGATCCAAGGACGCAGCACAGCGTAAATCGCGAGCGAACTCGCCGTGCAGACTATTCCAACGCCCGTGAAGCGGATCAATTGCCGCACCACCGGGTACTTCAGGACGCCGCGGTGCCGTTTGCGCTGTGGCCGCGGGGGCTTTTGTGAGGGAGAAGGGCGCAGCTCAGTGGCCTCCGCAGCTATCTCCATGGTGTTAAGCCTGACACATCATGCGGGCTGCTGCTCCCAGGAAGCGCCGGTGACGGGGTTGTGAAGTTCGCCGATCCCCTCCACGCGGCACACCACGGTGTCTCCTGGTTGGATTCGTGCGCACTCTGCGGGAAACCCTGTGAGCACAAGGTCGCCGGGCTGGAGCGTCATGAAAGAGCTCAGGTAGACCATGATCTCGTCCACTTTCCAGCCGAGGTCCGCTGAACTGGCTGTCCTGAGGGCCCTGCCGTTGTGGACTATGCCGATCTCAAGGTTCGAATCGTCCAGGTCCGTGACCATCCAGGGGCCCGCGGGAGTGAAGGTGTCCTGGCTTTTGGCGCTGATCCACAACTCGTCGCTTTTCTGGAGGTCGCGGGCGGAGACGTCGTTGCCGATGGTGTATCCGAGGATTGCCGACCTCGCCGTTTCCAGGGTCAAGCCGCGGGCGGCCCGGCCGACGACGACCGTCAGTTCAGCTTCCGGGTCCACGTAGCCCACGGTGGTGCTCAGCTGAATAGCATCGCCCGGGCCGATCACGCTGGACGCTGCTTTGTGGAAGGCCTGTGGCGGCAGGTCCCGGCCAGGCTGCCCGGTGTTGTGCGCCATGCCGAAGACGTTCACAGGTACCGACGGCGCAAGGAAAGTAAAAGTGTCCTGGCTGACCACCGCCCCGAGCTCCCAACCCTCCCTGGCGGGGCTGTTGGCATTGGCCCTCGACGCCGGGAAGGGGGACTCCACCACGGTCCACCGTTTCCCTTCCACTGAGTCGAAAACCGGTGAGTCGTTGGCCACAAAGAAATGCTCGTCAGGAGACTGGCGGGCCGGGGTTTGGCCAGCGGGAGAGGCGGCTGCGACGGGCCGGACACGGGCGATGCGATGGGAAAGAGACGAAGTCATGATGACATCCTACGTCCTCCCTTGCCGATGGTCTGTGGTGTGATGCCCGCTCTACGCCCCGCGACACCTCCTTGGCACGCAGTGCGGGCCTCACAACGCCATCAGCTGAGAGGCGCGGATCCGAAGGCGACGCTGAAGCGGTCACACCACAGCACCACGGATGTCAGCCCGGAGATGTCCGTCCCAGCCGGGAGGGGGTAGTTGTGATTGCCGTGCGTGGCTTTGACAGCCCCGAGGTCCAAGTATCGGCCAGACCGGTACTTGAACCAGTCGCCACCGGCTTCCAGGCTGCTCAACCAGACTTTGACGTCCGGGCCGTCACTGCTGGCCAGATCCTCGAGCCGCAGCAGATGGCTGCCATCAGGGAGTTTCACCAACCGGGCAGTTCCAGTGGTCTCATGCTCCTGGGATTGGAAGGCGCCCGAGCTGAGAACCACCGGTGCCGCGGGAGCTGCTGGTGGGGGAGTTGCTGCTGCGGAAGGCGGCGTTGTGGGCGTTGCGGGAGCCGGCGTTGCGGGAGCCGGTGCGCTCGCGGAACCGGGCGCGGCCGGCAGGGCTTCGTAAACGCTGCTGCTGGTAAAGATGCGCCACGGCTGGAACAGGGCGGCCCCCACAACCACCACGGAAAGGACCACCACCCCCGCAACTGCAGCAAGGGTCTTATGGGTCCGGATCACGCCACGCAGTTGGTTCACACTACGCAGCCTGTTGACGCTCCGCGGTTTATTCATGATCCAAGGCTAGGCTTCGCAGCAGGCTCACGGGGGTTCCATTGCTTACAGGATGGTGACGCCTTCGTTTGCCCCCCCGTGGAGACGGAACCACTGTGGAGTGAGAACCACCGTGGAGGCAGAACCACCGTGGAGGCAGAACACAGGGCCGGGGCTTAGAATCCGTTCCATGCGTCTGGCGATCATCGGGTTGGTCCTCCTTGTGGCTGGTGGGATCACCGTGGCCACGGGTGTCCTGCCCTGGCAGGAAGTGGCGGTCCTCGTGGACCGGGTGGCACCCATCCTGGGCTTTGTCGTTGCCATGACAGTGGTGACTGAGCTCGTCAGTGAAGCCGGCGCTTTCCAGTGGATTGCCCGGCACGTACGCGGTTGGGGGCGTGGCCGCAGCGTCCTGCTGTGGTTGCTTTTGGCCCTGTTTGCCACGTTGAGCACTATCTTCCTGTCGCTGGATACGACGGCGGTTCTCCTCACCCCGGTGGTGGTCACGGTCGCCCGCCAAGCGGGCCTCCCCGTCCTGCCGTTCGCCTTGACCACTGTCTGGCTGGCCAATACGGCCAGCTTGTTGCTTCCTATCTCCAACCTGACCAACCTCTTGGCTCAACACAATCTTGGCGGCATCAGTCCCGCACAGTTTGCTCAGTTGATGTGGGCGCCGTCGTTGGCCGCCATCCTGGTGCCTTTGGCATTCATAGCCATTGTCTTCCGGCGCGAACTGCGCAAGACCTACGCCCTCGATTCCGCCCGTCCGGCTCAAGCAGCCTCATCCACGGCAGCAGCTGACAAGGTGCTGCTGGCGGTCAGCGCGGTTGTCCTGGTGTTGCTTATCCCGGCACTCGTATCCGGCGCGGCAATTTGGATTCCTGCCACCGCGGCAGCCGTGATCCTGGCGGCCGCATTCGCCATCCGACGCCCCAAGGTACTCAAGGTGACACTGATTCCGTGGTCTCTGTTGCTGTTCACCTGTGGTCTTTTTCTGGTGGTTGAGGCAACCCAATACCTTGGTGCTTCACTTCTGCTTGGACAGGTGGCCGGTGAAGGAAACGGGTTTGTTGAACTGCTGAGGTTGGCCATGACGGGCGCACTCGGCTCCAACGTCGTCAACAACCTGCCGGCCTACCTCCTGGCCGAGCCGCTGGCCGGAAGCCCGGAGCGAATGGCAGCACTGTTGGTAGGAGTGAACGCCGGACCGTTGATTACGCCGTGGGCCTCACTGGCCACCCTGTTGTGGCATGACAGGTTGGTGCGGATGAACGTGCTGATCACGTGGAAGGGATACGCAGTCTTTGGCCTGATAGTGGCTCCGCTGACAATAGCGGCGGCCATCGGAGCCCTCGTGGCTTTTGGCCCCGGTGGGGTGTTTGGTTAGCCCAGGTAGAGTTCGCCCACGGGAACCTCGGCAGTCAGACGGTTGGCTGGTCCGGCCAGCGGGCACGCCCAAGCTTCGTTGTAGGCGCAGGACGGGTTGTAGGCAAAGTTGAAGTCCAGGACGAACTCTTGTTCGGCACCGGCCCCTCGCGTGCCGTGAAATGAGCCCTTGACCGTGTCCAGCAGATACCGGCCTGCTCCGTAGCTTCCGCCGTCCTTACCGGCGGTGGCGTCCCGGAAAGGCACAAAGATGCCGCCGCCGTAACTCCGTAGCCGCCATGCAGCCAACGAACCCAGCCCGGGCAACTCAAAGGTGCCGATCCTGGTGAAGGGCACCACGCCGTCAGTCCCCGTTTCGACGTTCATCTCCTGCCCGCTTCCTTCGGGCGACAACGCGGCGTACCTCCGGAAGGAGGGATCGTAATCAGCAGTTCGAAGCCCGGAAAATGAGGCCTTCATGTCGGCGGTCAGCGCTGAAGCGGGATGCGTGGCGAACATCAGGTCCCGTTCCTGCCGCCAGAACACATGGGCGTCGAACGGGTTGGTGGCTGCGAGTTGACGCACCTTGTCGTAGAGAGCGAACGTCCGCAAGCGCCAGTCGGCAATATCAACCGCTGGCATGGTGGGGATGTCGTCCTCGAAATAGTCCTGCTGATCGGGAGCCATACCCTCAGCCTAGTCCTGTGCGTGTCGCGGGACTGCCGCCGATAGGCTGTGGTGATGAAGGGCATCCTGAACCTGAGCAGCTGTCCCATGCGGCTCACCGCGCTGGCACTGACGGTCACCGTCCTTGCCGGCACCGCGGCCTGCTCCGCCGAATACAAGGGACCGCAAGTCACCCCTACGGCCGGCTCCCAGCCCAACAGTTCGGAATCGGGAACGGGAACACCGGAAAGCACGACGCCGGCAACTGGCTCCGCAGCGGGCTCGCCGTCCGCAGCACCCGGCGAAACACCAGGCGCCGGCGAATCGCCGGGCACCAGCGGCAGCAGTTCGGCCAGCCCCGGGCCAGGCCCGGTGGCGACTGCGGTTTCCTGGAAGACGTACACGGACTCCGCCAAAACCGTCAGTTTCGAGCTGCCGCAGGAGTGGATAGCCCAATCGGTGACGCCGGAGGCAGGGGCTTTGGCCAAGGCTGTGAAGGTGGAGGTCAAGGACGCTGAGGGGCGGTATATCGCCACACTCCAAACCGGCTTGCCGTCGGCGGCGCCTGTTTCCTGCCCGGCCGGGCAGGCGCGCCCCTATGTGGTGATCAGCAGCGTGCCCTTGGACCTCCCGCACTCGGATGGCCAGGACACCATTGATCCGCGGGTGGTTTTCCGCGTGGTCCAAGGCTATAAATTCTTCGGCTCCTACGGCATCACCAACATGGTGGCGGGTGTGGACGGGCAGTCCTGTGAACTGCGGAACCGGGTTCAGGGCCCCGCCGGAAAGGGCGATATCTCCTTTGGGGATGTCCCTGCGATCCATGCCTTTGCCGCCGATGAGAAGGTGGCCCCGGCCAAGGCTTTCGATACCTTGGACCTGGCCGCGAAGTATGCGGTTCATGGTTCTGAATTCGCGAATGTCCAGCGGATGCTACTGTCTCTGAAGGTCAATCTGTAGCCCTGCGATTGGCTGATTCAACCACACGGCGGCGATGGGGGCTGCCCGCCGCAACCCACCCCGGAGATCAATGGAACGCAATGTTGCTGCCTCGCTCGCTTTCAAGACCGCAGCCAACACCAAGGTGGCCTTGGCCATAGCCGTGGCCAGGAATCGCGGTTACGAGTCTGTGGTGGAAAATCTGACCATCACCAGTGACGGTGCCGAGGTTCCTTTTGCCGAACTCAGCGACCACCATGGTGGACGCTTTCACTACCTGGAGTTCACGGAGCCGAGCGAGGTGACAGTGGATTACCGGGCAACGGTCCGTGGTTTTGGAGAGCCAGACACGTCCAGTCCGATGGAACTGATCAGGTACGTCAGGCCCAGCCGGTACGCGGAGTCGGACAGGCTGCTTCCCACCTCCTATGCGGAGTTCGGAAGCCTCCAAGGTGCCGAGCTGCTCCATGCAGTCCGCAATTGGGTCAACGGGGAACTGCGCTACGTCAGCGGGTCCTCCCGGGGGACTGACGGCGCAGTGGAAACCCTGCTTCACCGGAAAGGTGTGTGCCGGGACTTCGCCCACCTTGCCATTGCCCTCTTGCGGTCCAAGGATGTTCCTGCGCGGCTGGCGGCAGTGTATGCCCCCGGGCTGAGTCCCATGGATTTCCATGCCGTTGCAGAGGCGCACATCAACGGCGCCTGGCACATCATCGACCCCACCGGACTCGCCCCCCGCGAGTCCATGGTCCGCATCACTGCCGGCCGGGACTCCTCGGATACTGCGTTCCTGTCCACCGTGGGCGGCAGCTTGACACTGAAGACTCTCAAGGTCAGCGCGGTGGTTAACGGAGAGCTCCCGGTGGAGGACCCCCGGGAGCTCATCAGCTTGCGTTAGTACGGGGATTTCCTAGTATCCGGCGACCGAAGCGCGGAGTTTCTCCGTCAGCCGCAGGAGCTCCTGCTGCTCCTCGGACGTGAGCGCAGGGGCCACCAAATTGGCGATGTCCCGCACATGCTCGCGGCCGATGGTTTTTTGGAGATCACTGCCGGCTTCGGTGAGGGAGAGCAGGATTCCGCGGCCGTCGTCGGGAGCTGTTGTTCGTTCCACCAAACCGCGCTTCTCCAAACGGTCCACCAGGCGACTCAGGCTGGACTGGCTCAGCAGCACCTTGTCATTGATCTCGTTCAAGCGAAGCTGGCCAGACGGGCATTTGGACAGTGTAAAGAGGACGTCGTACTCCTTGACAGGAAGTGTCTTGAACGCCGGTCCCGACTGAAGCTTCCGCATCACCGCCACCTGGGAGCGGAACAGTGACTCCCAGGTTTCGGCGGCGAGGCGAACGGCGGAGGACGCCGAGGGACTGGACATCAGGCGTCCTGCCCCGCAGCACCAGCGGTGGCGGATTCGTTGACCTTGGCTTCCAAGGCGGCAGCAACGCGTGAGGCGTGCGTCGGTGCGTCCGGCACGTGCGCAGGCTTCATGGCGGCGTATTCCTTGCGAAGTACCGGCAAGACTTCTTCACCGAAGAGGTCCAACTGCTCCAGGACCGTCTTCAGAGGCAGCCCGGCGTGGTCAATCAGGAAGAGCTGCCGCTGGTAGTCTCCGAAAGCCTCGCGGAATGTCAGGGTTTTCTCGATGACTTCCTGCGGGCTGCCCACGGTCAGCGGAGTCTGCGAGGTGAAGTCCTCCAAGGACGGTCCGTGTCCATAGACGGGTGCGTTGTCGAAGTACGGGCGGAATTCCTTCACCGCATCCTGGGAGTTCTTCCTCATGAAGAACTGACCGCCAAGGCCGACTATTGCCTGGTCTGCCGTGCCGTGCCCGTAGTGCGCGTAGCGCTCCCGGTACAGGCCGATCAGCTGCTGGTAGTGCTCCTTGGGCCAGAAGATGTTGTTGGCGAAGAAACCGTCGCCGTAGTAAGCGGCGACTTCCGCGATCTGCGGCGTGCGGATGGAGCCGTGCCATACGAACGGGGCGACGCCGTCGAGCGGGCGCGGCGTGGAGGTGAAGTTCTGCAGCGGCGTACGGAACTTGCCGGACCAGTTGACGGTGTCCTCATCCCATAGCTTGCGGAGGAGGCTGTAGTTCTCGATGGCGAGCTCGATGCCGTCCTGGATGTTCTTTCCGAACCAGGGGTACACCGGTGCGGTGTTGCCACGGCCGAGGACCAGATCCACGCGGCCATCCGAGAGGTGCTGGAGCATGGCGAAGTCTTCGGCGATCTTGACCGGATCATTGGTGGTGATCAGGGTGGTGGCAGTGGACAACGTGATGCGCTCGGTCTGGGCTGCAATGTAGGCCAGAGTGGTGGTGGGGGAGGAGGAGAAGAAGGGCCGGTTGTGGTGCTCGCCGAGGGCATACACGTCCATGCCGATTTCTTCGACCTTCTTGGCGATGGCAACGGAGGCCTTGATGCGTTCGTTTTCCGTGGGTGTGCGGCCCGTGGTGGGGTCAGTGGTGATGTCGCTGACGCTGAATACGCCGATCTGCATGGTGTGCCTTTCTCCCTGCCCGAGGTCCCGGGCTCTGTAAACAGTGTACCTCAAACTAGATGCATTTGCATGTATCGCTGTCTGTAACAGAACAGGCCCGGGAATTGTTCCCGGGCCTGTACATCAGGGTGACTCTGTGGGGAAGCCCGCTATTCTGCGGGATTATGGGCGGCCCGGCGGCCCGTAACGCGGGGAATCATGCCAGTGGTCCAGTCTTGGAATTCGCCTGATCCGGAACTGCCGCTGCCGCCAGGTCCATCACCCGGAGAAGCCGCAGGCTTGTCCTGAAGCGCCTTCAGCAGATCCTTCTTCTCCCGGCGGCCCTCCACAAGTTTGTAGAGAACCGGAACCAGGACCAACGTCAGCGCGGTGGACGAAACCAGACCACCGATCACCACAATTGCCAAAGGTTGGGAAATGAACCCGCCGCCACCTGTGAGGCCCAATGCCATGGGAGTCAGGGCGAACACCGTGGCCAGGGCCGTCATGAGGATGGGACGGAGCCGCTGGCGGGCACCGTGGGTGATGGCGTCGGCAACGTTCATGCCTGGACTGCCGTCATGTGGTTTGCGGTATTGATTAATGAGGTCGATCAGCACAATGGCGTTGGTGACCACGATTCCCACCAGCATCAACATGCCGATCAGCGACGGCAGTCCCAAAGGAACGCCGGTCACCAGCAGCAGACCCACCGCGCCCGTAGCCGCGAACGGTACAGAGACCAACAGGATAAGCGGCTGAATGAGTGACTTGAAGGCGGCCACCATGATCACATAGACGATCGCCACTGCTGCCAGCAGAGCCAGGCCAAGTTGCCGGAAAGATTCGGCCTGCTGAGTAGTGGCACCTCCGATGGTGGCGGTCACCCCCGCGGGCAATTCCACTCCAGCCAGCCGCTCCTGCACCGCGGCGCTGACGCTGCCCAGATTCGATCCGGAAGGCGTTACGGTCACCCTTGCCGTACGCTGCCCATTGCTGCTGGTGATGGACACCGGGGTGTCAACCTGCTCGACGGCGGCAATCGACTCCAGTGCGACTCCACCGCGGGCTGTGGGGAGCTGGAGCGCACGTACGGCGGCGATGCTGGTAAAGCGGGTGCCCTCGCCGATCTGTACAGGGTAGTCGTTGGTCTCAATCCGGACGGTACCGGCTGGAACGGGGCTGACCGTGGAGGCAAGGAAGGCTCCTACTTGCTCTTCGGTCAGGCCTGCCGCCACTGCCTTGGCGCGGTCAACGCGGACCTGGACCACCGATTGCTTGGAGGCAAGGTTGGTGGCGACTTCCGTGCTGCCGGGAACGCCTTCCATGGCCTTCACCATGGCATCGCTTGCCGTCTGCAGATCAGCGGAGTTCGCGGCCCTGATGGTGATGTCCACCGTTGAGGACGTGCCGAATCCGCCCTGCTGCGATCCCACCGTCACCTTCCCGGCAGCCCCTTCAAGCTTGGCGCGGACCTCATCCTGGAGTTTGCTTTGGTTCACTTTCTCATCGGTGACAATGGTGAACGTCGAGTTTGACGAACCGGTGGAGGTGAGGGCAGCAAAGCCGGTCTGGGCATTACCGGAAGTGACCTGCACATCTTTGATGCCCCCAATGCCCTTGAGGGATTCCTCAACCTTGGAGGCTTCATCGCTGGTGGCCTGCAGGCTGGTGCCGGCCGGAAGGACTTGGCGCACCGTCATGCTGTTCTCCCCGGAGCGGCCCAAAAGGTCAGTGGCCAGAAGAGGCGAGACGGCAATGGTGGCCACCAGAATCAATGCTGCAGCTGACAGGGTGATGACCGGATGCTTCTGGGTCTTGGCAAGAATCGGAAGGTAGCCGCGCTGAAGACGACTCCGTTGTTCGGCCTCCCGGGCCTTCTCTGCAGCTTCCTTGGCGGATGCCTGTGCCTCAGCGCCCTTTCCGGGTGAGGAGAGGAACCAGTAAGCCAGGACCGGGACGATTGTCAGGGAAACGAGCAGTGATGACAACAGCGCGATGGTCACGGTCAACGCGAAGGGCCGGAACAGCTCACCAGCGAGGTCGCCCACGAAAGCGATGGGGAGGAACACGGCCACAGTGGTCAAGGTGGAAGCCGTGATGGCCCCGGCAACTTCCCTGATGGAGGTCAGGATGGCCGTCAGCTTGTGTTCGCCATAGCTCAGATGCCGCTTGATGTTCTCGATCACCACGATGGAATCGTCAACCACGCGCCCGATCGCAATGGTGAGGGCACCCAAGGTCAGGATGTTCAGCGAATAACCCGTGGCGGAGATGCCGATGAACGTGATCAGCAGGGACAGCGGGATGGAGACGGCCGTGACCAGTGTGGAGCGTACGGACATCAGGAAAACCAGGATCACAGCAACTGCGAAGCCCAGGCCCAGGAGCCCTTCGGTGGTGAGGTCCTTGATGGACTTCTCAATGAACGGAGCTTGGTCGAAGACCGGCGTGAAGGTCGCGTTGTTGCCGAGTTCCTCTTCCATGGGTCCGACGGCGTCCCTGACGGCGTGCGAAATTGCCACCGTATCGCCCTCCGGCTTTTTGGTGACAGAAAGGGCCAACGTGGGCTTACCGTTGGTGCGCGTGATGGACGTGGCGGCGTCGTCCTCGATGCTGACGTCGGCAACGGCCCCAATCGTGGCGGCATTCTTAGCACCGGCCAAGGGAAGTCCCTTGATGATGTCCAACGAATCCACCGGGCTGCCGAGCTGCAGGGACAGGGTCTTGCCCTGATCCTCGATGGTGCCCACAGGAACCAACGTGCCGTTGTTCTTCAGGGCAGCGCTGATGGACTGGACAGAGGCGCCTGTTGTTGCCAGATCCGCGGGGCGGGGCTGGATCAGGATGTGTTGCTTGGAACCGCCGGTCACATCGGCGCCACGAACGCCGTCGATCTTCTGCAGACGCGGAACGCTGAGACGCAGGAGGTCAGCGTTGAGTTCGCTCAGCGGTTTGTCCGAGGAGACCGCCAGATAAACGATCGGGAAGTCGCTGATGTTGCCGGCGATGGACTGGGGCTCGACGTCGGCCGGCAGCACCCGCTTGGCGTTCGAGATCGCCCGGTCAATCTGGTTGCGCGCCCGGTCCAGGTTGGAGCCATACGTGAACACCATGGTGATCTGCGAAACGCCGTTGCGGGACGTTGATGTGGTGGACTCAAGCCCCTCGACGCTGTTCAAGGCCGTTTCGAGCGGCTGGCTCAACTGCTTGTCCACGACCTCCGGAGAAGCACCCGGCATGGAGGTCACCACGGTGATCTGCGGGAACTCGATGGAGGGAATGAGCTCCTGCTTGAGTGAACCCATAGTGATCACGCCGAACACCGCCGCAAAGACGGTGATCAGCGCGATCAGGGCCCGGTTTCCCAGGGACAGTCTGGCCAAGCGGAACATTGCATTGACTCCTGCGGTCTACGTAACGATTCGGCTGAGGGAACCGGCCGCAGCCCCGGGTGTGGCCTAGCTTTGGATGGCGTTGGCCACGTCCAATTGCAGGGAGCTGGCGGTGCTTGCTTCCAGCTCGGCGGCCAGGTCAGCATTCTCATTGAGCTTGACGCCGTAGCCCGGCATCATGTCCTTGAGCTTGGACTGCCAACCCTTGAAGTTCTTGGGGAAGGACTTCTGCAACAGTTCGATCATGATGGGTACTGCAGTTGACGCGCCCGGGGAAGCGCCCAGCAGCGCGCCGATTGAACCATCGCGGGAGGCAATGACTTCGGTGCCGAACTGCAGGACGCCACCCTTCTGCGGGTGCTTCTTGATGATCTGTACACGCTGGCCCGCAGTGATCAGTTCCCAATTGCCACCGGATGCTTCCGGGTAGTACTCGCGCAGGGCCTCAACCTTTGCCTCGTGCCGCTTGGCAACCTCTTTGATGAGGTAGGCGGTGAGGTCCATGTTGTCCTTGGCCACGGCCAGCATGGGAATGATGTTTCCCGGGCGGATGGACAACGGAAGGTCCAGGTAGCTGGAGGTCTTCAGGAAGTTGGTGGAGAAACCGGCGTAAGGGCCGAAGAGCAGGGAGCGCTTGCCGTCCACATAGCGGGTGTCCAGGTGCGGGACGGACATGGGCGGCGCGCCGACCGAAGCCTGGCCGTAAACCTTTGCGCTGTGCCGGGAGGTGACGGCGTCGTCTGTGCAGCGGAAGAACTGCCCGGAGACGGGGAAGCCGCCGTATCCCTTGCTTTCAGGAATGCCGGATGCCTGGAGCAGGTGAAGGGCACCGCCGCCAGCTCCGACGAAGACGAACTTCGCGTGGATGCGGCCGTGTTCGCCGGACTTGGGGTGTTTAAGGGAGAGATCCCATCCACCGCCTGCTGCGCGGTGGATGTTGGTGACATCGTGTCCATAGTTGACCTCGGCGCCGCTGCTCTGCAGGTAGCCGGTCAGTTCACGCGTCAAGGCGCCGAAATCGACGTCGGTGCCTTCAGCCGCGCGGGTTGCTGCCACGCGCTGCTTGCGGTCACGGCCCTTGACGATCAACGGGGCCCACTTGGCGATCTGGTCCTGGTCCTCGGTGTACTCCATGCTGCGGAACAGCGTGTTGGGCTTAAGGGCCTCATACCGGGTCTTGAGGAAGTTCGCGTGGTCATCGCCAATGACGAAGCTCATGTGCGGAACTGTGTTGATAAAGCCTTTGGGGGACCCAATGACCTTGCTGTCCACAAGATGGGACCAGAACTGGCGGGACAACTGGAACTGTTCGTTGATGTGCAGGGCCTTGGACGGGTCTACGGAACCGTCTTTGGCTGCGGGGGAGTAGTTAAGCTCACACAGCGCAGCATGGCCCGTGCCGGCGTTGTTCCAGGGTCCGGAACTCTCGAGCCCTGCTTCGTCGAGTCGTTCGAACAGGGAGATGGTCCAGGTGGGTTCAAGTTGCTTGATGAACGCACCAAGGGTGGCACTCATGATTCCACCGCCAATAAGGACGACGTCGGCATGTTGAGTCTTGGAAATGAAGGTCACGATCAATCTCCGTTAGCGGCGGCACTGGCTGTCACAGAATATCCCCGCGCAGACTCAATACTGAAATTGCGGGGAATCGTCAAGGCTTTAGGCGGACGTTTGTGAAAACTTCGTTGAGGACCGGGGAAGCCGGGTAGCTTTCCACCTTGTTGGACAGAGCCAGCGCCGAGATGGGGAAGGCGATGGGCACAGCCGGTACCGATGCCGCGATCTCTGCGTTGATGGCCTGGTACTGGGCATTGCGGTCATCGCCGTCGGGCATGGCCCGGGCGCGTTCTATCTTGTGGAAAACTTCCGAATCGGCGTATCCGAACTCGGCGCGGGTTTCGCCGAAGAGGGGTCCCAGGAAGTTGTCTGCATCCGCGTAGGAGCCGTTCCAGCCGAGCAGGTGCAGGCCCCGGTCCCCGGCGGACTGGACTCTTTGGAGGTAGCCGTCTTCCCAGTCAATGGGAACCGGCTTGATGTTGAAGCCGACGGCGACGAGCTGGCGGCTGAGCTCGGCGTAGATCTTCTCCGGGGTGGGCATGTAGGCCCTCGTGGCGTTGAGCGGATAGTAGAACTTCAGCTCTTCACCCTTGTAGCCGGCCTTCTTCAAAAGGTCCTTTGCTTTCTCCGGGTTGTAGCCCAGGGAGGGAGCATTGTTGTTGAAGCCGCTGAGTTTGGGCGGCACGAACTGTGAAGCCTGCGCCGTGTTGTCGATGAAGAATTTGCGGATCAACGTTTCCTTGTCGATCGCCATCTCGATTGCTTGGCGCACTTCGGGCTTCTCCAGTGGAGCAACCGCCTGGTTGATCCCCAAATACATCACCGAGAAGGGGTCGCGCTGGATGATCTGGACACCCTTTTTGACCAATTGGTCAAAGGTCCCCGAGGTCACCAGGTCATAGGCGTCGATCTTGCCGTCCAGAAGGGCCTGCTGGCGTGTTTCCGCCCGATCGTAGGGAATGAAGTTGATGGTTGCTATCTGGCCCCGGTTGCCCCAGTAGCCCTTGTAGCTGGACAGGGTGAGCTTCGTCTCGTCCCACCCGGTGAACTCGTACGGCCCCGTGCCCACCGGATGTTCGGCGTAGGTGGACATGGCCTGGCCGTTGCGTACCTGGTTGAGGACGTTGGCTTTCTGTGCGTCCAAGGCCGCCGGGGAAGATATTGCGAAGGCCGGCAGAGTCAATGCCTGAAGGAATCCGGTGAACGGGCGCGTCAGGTTGATCTGGACGTCGCTGGCCGAGACCACTTTGCAGTCTTTGAAGATGGAGAACACTGGTTGGTCCGCGTAAGCCTTGAAGACACTTTGGAACGAAATGCCGGGTGCCTGATTCCGAAGGCCCTCGGGGAACGTGAACCAGCGGTTGAAGTTGGCGCATACTGCGGCGGCATCCAGGTCAGTGCCGTCGTGAAAGGTCACGCCGGAGCGGAGCGTGAAGTCGTAGCTCAGCCCGTTGTTGCTGTCTTTCCACTCTGTGGCGAGGAGGGGAGTGGTTTGCCCGGTTTCGCCATCCACGCCCACGAGTCCTTCAAGGACCTGGCGGGTGACACGGTAGGACTCGGAATCCGCGGTCATGGCAGGATCCAGGCCCAAGGGCATGGACGCTGTGCCGAAATTGAAGGTTGCTGTCGGTTCAACGGCGGGGGAGCTGCCGGCGGACGACGACGGTGCCGGGCCCGGGGTTCCGGTGCACCCTGCCAGTCCCAAAGCCAGTACGGCTGCTCCGAACTGCATGCCCAGGCGCCGCATTTTGCTGCTTGCCACTCGTGTCCCCTCAAGCCGGTTGGAAGTGCTGTGGCCGGCTTCGGCCAGACCGCATTCCAGTCTAGTTGAACGTCCTGAGTGCCCTTCCCAGCGCACTTTCAGGAGGCCCCCGGCTGCTTGAGGACAGAAATACCCCCGGCCCTGCAGCCGGGGGTATTCACATAATTGTGCGCAAGGGGGGACTTGAACCCCCACGCCCGAAGGCACAGGAACCTAAATCCTGCGTGTCTGCCAATTTCACCACTCGCGCTGGCAGGCAATCCGACCGTCTGAAGGGACAGCCACTGCCATATACCGGCCTCCAGTGTACCCGCTACTTGTCCAGCTTGAGATCCCGCCGGAGCTTGGCAACGTGCCCGGTGGCGCGCACGTTGTATTGGGCCAGGGAAACCTTTCCATCGGGATCAACCACAATGGTGGATCTGATGAGTCCCATGTAGCTGCGCCCGTAGTTTTTCTTCTCGCCCCAGGCCCCATATGCCTCGGCTACGGCGTGGTCCTCGTCCGAGAGCAGCCGGAAGGTCAGGTGTTCTTCTTCGGTGAACTTGGCAAGTGCCTTGACGGGATCCGGGGAGACTCCCACAACGTCATATCCTGCAGCCTGCAGGGATCCCAGTGTGTCGCGGAAATCGCATGCTTCCTTGGTGCAGCCTGGCGTGGAAGCGGCGGGGTAGAAATAGAGGATGGTTTTACGTTCGCGGAGGTCCGACAAGCTCACGCTTTTGCCGGTTTCATCCTGAAGTGTGAAGTCCGGGGCGACGTCTCCCGGGATAAGTCGTTCAGCCAAAATGTTCTCCTTGCCAGTGTTCGCGGTTTTCCAGTTTAGTGGGAGAAGCCGCGCCCGCACCTCTTCGACGCATATACTGGCGGCATGCCAGATATGGAGAGATGGCCCACCACCCGTTTGCTTTCGACAGCCGCGCGCTTGGTGGAAATCTCGTGGAACGAAAAATTGAAGTCCATCGGTCTTACCCACGCCGGTGTCATTGCCATGCAAGTGTTGGCTGCCAAGGGCGCCATCACCCAGGCGGCTCTGGCCGAAGTTGCGCGGGTCAAGGCCCAGACGATGGGTACCACTCTCGCAAGGCTTGAGCTGCACGGGCATGTCACCCGGCAACGCAGTGATTCGGACCGCCGAAGTCACGTGGTGACCCTTACTGACGCCGGTATTGAAGCTCTTGCTGAAGCAGTAAAGCTTGAACAGGATGTTTTGTCTCCCGTTGCCGTGGATACCGCACGGCTGCGCGAGGAACTTCGGATTGTTGTCCGCGGCCTGGCCGGGCTGCCGGAGCCGGAAGCCCACCAGATCGACACCGACTTGCCCCAAGTCTGACCTAAGCCCGCGGCCGGGGTTCCTCCGGGAGCTCCGGCCTGGAAACACTAAAGGCTCCGGATCGTAGATACGATCAGGAGCCTTTAGCTTTGTGGTGCACCCCCCGGGACTCGAACCCGGAACCCATTGATTAAGAGTCAATTGCTCTGCCAGTTGAGCTAGAGGTGCAGCTATTGTTTCGGCTTATTCGAGGAATTCGCATTCCCCGTTGACCTCCGCAACGACAAATAACTCTACACCACTTTTTTGTGGTCGCGGACCATAAAGGGTCATGCGTGATCAACACCATGTTGGCGCCTTCTAAAGCGGCCTTTAACAACAAGAAAGGCCTTGGAGTGATATTCACTCCAAGGCCTTTTCCTTGGTGCACCCCCCGGGACTCGAACCCGGAACCCATTGATTAAGAGTCAATTGCTCTGCCAGTTGAGCTAGAGGTGCAGCTGTTGATTTCGATCTTACCCGGGAGCTTTTATTTCCTCGGCGATCTCCGCAACGACATGTAACTCTACACGACTTCCGCCGAAGTGTGAAATCCGCAGCTCATCGCCTCTGGCTTCACGGCGCAACCCTCAGAATCAGCGCAAAATCAGGGTTTCTGTTGTTGCTGATGACCCAAAGTGTGCCGTCTGGAGCGCGGGCCACGTCTCTCAGGCGCCCATATTGCCCTGTGAAGTAGGCCACAGGGGAGCCCGCCGTCTCTCCGTCGAGCGGAACCGCCCACAGACGTTGGCCGCGAAGCGCCCCCGTGTAGGCAACGCCTTCCACAATTTCCAGCCCGCTGGGTGAGGCGTCCGACGTCGAAGGCCAGACGACCTTCGCGTCGATCAAGCCGCTGCGTCCCGGCGCACCGGTCACTGTGGGCCAACCGTAATTGCCCCCAGGGGTGATCAGGTTCAATTCGTCATCGACGTCCGGCCCGAACTCGCTGGCCCAGAGCCGTCCGTCACTGTCCCAGGCAAGGCCCTGCACGTTCCGATGCCCGTAGCTGTACACGGGATTGTTGCCGAACGGATTTCCCGGCGCCGGACGCCCTTCCGCAGTGAGTCGAAGGATCTTGCCCCCCAGGGCGTTTGTATCCTGCGGCTGTTCCCGGCGCTGGGAGTCGCCCGTGCCCACATAGAGGAACCCATCCGGGCCGAACCGGATCCGGCCGCCGTTGTGCGTGGAGGCTTTGGGCATTCCGGAGAAGATCACCTCAGCCTCGCCCAAGGCCAACGAGCCAGCCGGATCCCCGGTAATTTTGATGCGTGCAATCCGGTTATCGTCCGGGGCTGTGAAGTAGGCGTACAGCCAGCGGTCGGTTGCGAAGCCGGGCGAGAGGGCCAAGCCCAAAAGTCCGCCTTCTCCGCCGGGGTCGACGCCGGGCACCTCGCCTACGGTGGCGGTTTGGCCGTCTCGGATGCTCTTGACCTGGGCGGAATCACGCTCGGAGACCACAGCTGTGCCGTCCGGCAGAAAGACCACTGACCAGGGCAATTGAAGTCCGACGTCGAGCTTCCGGACGACTTCCGGAATCTGTGGCGACGCAGGCGTTGCCTGCCCGACTCCCGTGGAAGGGGACCCGGGCGTAGGTGGGCCTCCCTGCGCGGGTGCGGTTCCCTGACTCGTTGGTGTCTCAGGGGTTGCCGCCGTGCCGGGCGACGACGGACTGCCGGTGCATCCGGCCAGGACAATCGTCAGGGCGAGCAGCAGGGTCACTGCGCGGGCAGGAACCAGGTGCCCGCGCCTTTCCGAAGAGTGCCTGCCTGTGTTCATGGCTGCTGCCTTCTTGACCGCTGTCTTCTTGACTGATGGCTTCCTGCCGCTCGCGCGGACTTAGTGCCTGTTGCGGCGGGGCGGCCGGAAACCGGCAGCTTCGGCGTGCGCAGACGATTCGAACCACACATCAGCAGCAGCGTCGTCATAGCCCGCAGTGTCTTCGTCGTGGTACGTCATGGCAGATGCGCTGGCCTTGACAGGATAGGCATCCCCTGGTGCGCTGGAGGATCCCGTGCCGTAAGGGTGCTCGACGGCCAGATGACCTGAGCCCGCCGAGTCTTCGGCCGCGGCGGACTCGGCGCCCGGAAGGGTGGGTGAATGTGCGTCGGTGTACTCGTGGTGATGGACCGGCGTGCCGCTGGCATCGGTCCACGAAGATTCCCACTCCGCCTTATCCGCTGCCGCATCTGTGCCTGATGATTCGCTGGCCAATGCTGGATCGGACGTGGGCCCGGAGGTTGCCGTGGCCGAACCCGCGTCCCAGTCGTCAACATCGCCGGCGTCGGCTGCATGGACCCTTGCTTCAGTGTCCACTCTTGGCTCATCCACCACTGGTTCGTCGATCACAGGCTCGGCCACTGAGGGTGCTGCGATAACGGGTTCCTCAACGGTCAATCCTGGTGTTGAAGCTGGCTGAACGTCAGAGGCGTCAACTGCCGGTGCATCGTCGACGGCGGCACGGGGCTCAGCCTCCACGTCGGCTGTGGCGGGGGAGGCCTCAGGGGTTCCTTCGGAAGCGGCAGGTGCTGAAGGAGCGGGTTGGTCGGCGTCAGGTTCGTCCACAGGAGGTTCGTCGGCGACAGGTTCCTCCACAGCCGGGCCGCTGCCCTCGGCGGCTGCCTTGCCGAGATTGGTCACACCTGCCAAACCTGCGACGCCTGCTGCGACCACTCCGGCATCCGGCAAGGAGGCAGAATTGCCGGGCGCCGTCGCTGCCGGGGGAGTAGTGCCGGACAGTCCGCCCGTTCGTTGAGCGGTGGTGGTTTGGCTTGAGGTGGAATCGGTATTCCGCGTCTTGTTGCGGTTCATTAGCCACCAAACAATCGCGACAACCAAAACAATGACAATGACCCAAATTATCCAGTCCATGGTGGAGGCCCTTCTGCTCACAGGGGTGCAGCTCGTGGTAATCCCGACGTTACGTGCCTGCTTATGGGCTGTCCAGCGTTTGACCTGCTGCTTCGCTCGAAATTATCAGCTTGCTGTCTAACGGGGGCCATGAATAATTCCTGGACCGGTAATTCCTTCGAGTCGCCTAGTCTGGCTCAATGGACTTCAAAAGGCTGCAGATTCTGCGCGAATTGGCAGACCGGCAAAGTGTTGGTGCCACCGCCGAGGCGTTGAATGTCACGGCCTCGGCGGTTTCGCAGCAACTGAAAACACTGCAGGCGGAGATCGGCGTTGTCCTGGTGGAGAAGGTGGGGCGCGGAGTTCAGCTGACCGAAGCGGGGTTGGCCATGGCAGCGGCAGCCTCGGATATCGCTACGGCCATGGCCAGGGCGGAGTCCACCATCGACACTTACCGGCGGGGTTGGCAAACGCGGGTATCCGCAGCTTTCTTTCCCAGTGCCGCGGAAATGCTGCTTCCGGGGGTGCTGCACCGGGTTGCCGCCGTGGACGGACTGAGTTTCGATGCTCATTTCGAGGACCCGGGAACCGCGCACTTCGCCCCTTTGGTGGCGGATTACGACATCGTGCTGGCGCACAGCGTGGACGGACCGGAAGTTTTTGCCAGGCGGGGCCTTACCGTGGTGCCGCTGCTGGAGGAAGCGCTGGACGTTGCCATGCCGGTCGGTCATCCCTTGGCCGCCAAGATCCGGTTAAGCCCCCAGGACGTTGTGGATTACCCGTGGATTGGCGTCCCGGAGGGATTCCCCTTCGACACTGTGCTTCGCCAGATCGAACTCCATGCAGGCAGGCAAGCCTTGAGGGGGCAGCGTTACCCGGACCTCAGGGTGCTTGAGGCCTTGGTGGGAGCAGGGCACGGTATTTGCCTCCTGCCCCGGTATACGGCCCGGGCCAGTGCGCGGCGGGGGCTGGTTCTCCGGCCCCTCGATGAGGTGAAGGCCAGCAGAAGCATCGTGGCTTTGTCGCGGCAGGAGGTCGCCGCGCGAGCCACCATCGCCATGGTCCTGGACATGCTTAAGAGTGAAGCTGCGGCCATCGCCAAGGAACTCAACGAGTCATAGAGCGTTGGTAGTTGCCCGGTGCACATAGACTTTGGACCATGAGTGACACCACCCAGATTGCGACAGACAACACGCCGGACATCAAACCCCGCAGCCGGGTGGTGACCGACGGCATTCACGCCGCACCGGCCCGTGGCATGTTCCGCGCGGTGGGCATGGGCGACGACGACTTTGCCAAACCCCAAATTGGTGTGGCCAGTTCGTGGAACGAGATCACCCCCTGCAACCTTTCCCTGAACCGCCTCGCCCAGGGTGCCAAAGAAGGCGTTCATGCCGGCGGCGGTTTCCCGATGCAGTTCGGCACCATCTCCGTTTCAGACGGTATCTCCATGGGCCACGAGGGCATGCACTTCTCTTTGGTATCGCGTGAGGTGATCGCCGACTCTGTGGAAACCGTGATGCAGGCCGAGCGCATCGATGGCTCGGTGCTCCTGGCTGGCTGTGACAAGTCCCTCCCGGGCATGCTCATGGCTGCTGCCCGCCTGGATCTCGCCTCGGTCTTCCTTTACGCAGGCTCCATCATGCCGGGCTGGGTCAAGCTTGAAGACGGCTCGGAGAAGGAAGTCACCCTCATTGATGCGTTCGAGGCGGTGGGTGCCTGTGCCGCTGGCAAAATGAGCATGGAAGACCTTACCCGCATCGAAAAGGCCATCTGTCCCGGCGAAGGCGCCTGTGGCGGGATGTACACGGCCAACACCATGGCCTGCATCGGTGAGGCCTTGGGCATGTCCCTCCCGGGTTCGGCCGCGCCGCCGTCGGCAGACCGACGTCGTGATGATTTTGCCCGCAAGTCCGGCGAAGCGGTGGTAAACCTGCTGCGCCTGGGCATCACGGCCCGCGACATCATGACCAAAAAGGCCTTCGAGAACGCCATTGCCGTCACCATGGCGTTCGGCGGTTCCACCAATGCCGTGCTGCACCTGCTGGCGATCGCCCGCGAAGCCGAAGTTGAGCTGACCCTGGACGACTTCAACCGCATTGGCGACAAAATCCCGCACCTGGGGGACCTCAAGCCTTTCGGCCGCTACGTGATGACCGACGTCGACAAGATTGGCGGAGTGCCGGTCATCATGAAGGCACTGCTCGACGCCGGACTGCTGCACGGTGACTGCCTCACCGTTACCGGCAAGACCCTCGCGGAAAACCTCGCCTCGATCAACCCGCCGGACCTTGATGGCAAGATCCTCCGCGCCTTGGACAACCCGATCCACAAGACCGGTGGCATCACCATCCTCCACGGTTCCATGGCCCCCGAAGGCGCAGTGGTGAAGAGCGCCGGCTTTGACGCGGACGTTTTCGAGGGAACGGCCCGGGTCTTCGAGCGTGAGCAGGGCGCCCTCAGCGCGTTGGATAACGGTGAAATCAGCAAGGGCGACGTCGTGGTGATCCGCTACGAAGGCCCCAAAGGCGGCCCCGGCATGCGTGAAATGCTGGCCATCACCGGAGCCATTAAGGGCGCAGGCCTTGGCAAGGATGTCCTGCTGCTGACCGATGGCCGCTTCTCGGGTGGCACAACAGGGTTGTGCATCGGCCACGTTGCGCCTGAAGCCGTCGACGGCGGTCCTATTGCCTTCGTGAAGGACGGCGACCGCATTCGTGTGGACATCGCCGCCCGCTCCTTCGACCTCCTGGTGGACGAGGCCGAACTCGAAGCCCGCAAGGTGGGCTGGGAGCCGCTGCCCGCCAAGTTCACCAAGGGCGTGTTGGCCAAGTACGCCAAGCTTGTCCACAGTGCCTCCACTGGCGCCTACTGCGGATAATTCCTATCGGACGCTGGCTGTCTTGCGACAGCCGGCGTCCGGTAGGCGGACATCACTGTCCAAATAGTGAGATACGATTGTGGTCAATTGACACGTATCTCACTTAGAGGGAACACTGAACGCATGATCACATTCGTTACCGTCGGCGTCGTCGTCCTTACCAAGCGCGTGGCTTAGCCCGACTGGTAACGAACCGTCACGCGCAAACCCCTCGAAGAGCCGAAAGGCTGAGGGGTTTTTTTATTCCCCGAAGCAAGACCCATCTATTGAAGATCCACTAAGGAAGAGTCCGATGAGCAAAGGATCGCCGATCAGCCCCTCGCTGATGGCTGCAAAGTCCGCTGGAGCCCACAAAGCTCCGGAAAAGATCGACCGTACGGCTGAGGCCGTCGTCGTCGACGCTGCTGCACCTCTCTCTCCTGTACTTGGGCCGAACACCGTTGTACCCCCAACGGTGATGTCCGGCTCGCAAGCAATTGTCCGCTCGCTCGAAGAACTCGGCGTGGACGATATTTTCGGTTTGCCCGGTGGCGCGATCCTGCCCACCTACGACCCCTTGATGGCTTCCAGGATGAATCACATCCTGGTCCGTCACGAACAGGGAGCCGGCCACGCCGCGCAAGGCTACGCCATGGTGACCGGACGGGTTGGCGTTTGCATCGCCACCTCGGGACCCGGTGCCACCAACCTCGTTACCGCCATCATGGATGCCCACATGGACTCCGTGCCGATGGTGGCCATCACCGGACAGGTCTCCAGCGGAGTCATCGGCACCGATGCCTTCCAGGAAGCGGACATCGTGGGTATCACGATGCCCATCACCAAGCACTCGTTCCTGGTGACCGACCCCAACGACATCCCGCATGTCATGGCAGAGGCCTTCCACTTGGCCTCCACGGGCCGTCCCGGCCCTGTGCTGGTGGATATTGCCAAGGACGCGCAGGTGGGGCAGATGACCTTCTCCTGGCCGCCGAAGGTTGACCTGCCTGGCTACCGTCCCGTACTCCGCGGGCACAACAAGCAGGTCCGCGAAGCCGCCAAGCTGATCGCTGCCTCCAGCAAGCCGGTCCTCTACGTTGGTGGCGGTGTGGTCAAGGGCCACGCTTCGGCTGAACTCATGGAACTGGCGCTGGCCACTGGAGCTCCCGTGGTCACCACCTTGATGGCACGCGGCGCCTTCCCTGATTCGCATCCGCTGCACGTCGGAATGCCGGGCATGCATGGCTCGGTTTCAGCCGTCACTGCCCTCCAGCAAGCCGATCTCCTGATCACCCTTGGAGCCAGGTTTGATGACCGCGTGACTGGTGTGCTGAAGACCTTCGCCCCCTTTGCCAAGGTCATCCACGCCGACATCGACCCCGCGGAAATCTCCAAGAACCGCACTGCCGATGTCCCGATCGTTGGTTCGGTCAAGGAAATCATTCCGGAACTCACCGAGGCCGTGAAGACGCAATTTGAACTGAGCGGAACCCCGGACCTGGACGCCTGGTGGGCCTTCCTGGGCAACCTCCGCGACACCTACCCCTTGGGGTGGACCGAACCTGAGGACGGACTGACCGCTCCCCAGCGCGTTATCAAGCGCATTGGTGAGCTCACAGGTCCTGAAGGCATCTATGTAGCCGGCGTTGGCCAGCACCAGATGTGGGCCGCGCAGTTCATCAAGTACGAGCGCCCTCACGCCTGGCTGAACTCCGGTGGCGCAGGAACCATGGGATACTCGGTTCCGGCAGCCATGGGCGCCAAGGTGGGTGAACCGGACCGCGTGGTGTGGGCCATCGATGGTGACGGCTGTTTCCAGATGACCAATCAGGAACTGGCCACCTGCGCCATCAACAACATCCCCATCAAGGTGGCCATCATCAACAACTCCTCGCTGGGCATGGTCCGCCAATGGCAGACGCTGTTCTACGAGGGCCGCTACTCAAACACGGATCTGAACACAGGCCACGACACCGTCCGGATTCCGGACTTCGTGAAACTGGCTGATGCCTACGGTTGCGCAGCACTCCGTTGTGAGCGCGACGAAGACATCGACGCCACCATCCAGAAGGCGCTTGAAATCAACGACCGCCCGGTGGTCATCGACTTCGTTGTGAGCCCCAACTCGATGGTGTGGCCGATGGTGCCGTCGGGCGTCAGCAATGACCAGATCCAGGTTGCCCGCAATATGACCCCGGAATGGGAAGAGGAGGACTAGGCATGAGCCGTCACACACTGTCCGTTCTGGTCGAAGACAAGCCCGGCGTGCTGACCCGCGTGGCCAGTCTCTTCGCCCGGCGCGCGTTCAACATCAACTCCCTCGCTGTGGGACCCACCGAGGTTCCAGGCATGTCCCGCATGACGGTTGTCGTCGATGCCGACGGCGACCTCATTGAGCAGGTCACCAAGCAGCTCAACAAGTTGGTCAACGTGATCAAGATTGTCGAGCTGACTTCCGAATCTTCCGTACAACGTGACCACATCCTGGTCAAAGTACGTGCGGATGCCGCGACACGTCTGCAGGTTACCCAAGCTGCAGACCTGTTCCGTGCCGCTGTCGTCGATGTGTCCACAGACTCGTTGGTGATTGAGGCAACCGGTACCCCCGAGAAGCTCGCGGCACTGCTGTCAGTGCTCGAGCCGTTCGGCATCCGTGAAATCGTGCAGTCCGGCACCTTGGCCGTTGGACGGGGATCCCGCTCCATGAGTGACAGGGCGCTGCGCTCCGCGTGAGCGTTGCGTCCCAGTACCGCAGCACCACTATCAACATCTACGAAACCACTCAAGAGGAGTTACGCAAGTGACTGAAATGTTCTATGACGACGACGCAGACCTGTCGATCATCCAGGGCCGCAAGGTAGCAATCGTTGGCTACGGCTCGCAGGGCCACGCCCACGCACTGAACCTCCGCGATTCCGGCGTCGAGGTTGTTATCGCGCTGAAGGACGGCTCAAAGTCGGCCGCCAAGGCAGAGGACGCAGGCTTCACTGTCAAGAACGTTGCTGACGCCGCCGAATGGGCCGACGTCATCATGATCCTGGCACCGGATCAGCACCAGCGCTCGATCTACAACGACTCCATCAAGGACAAGCTGACCGAAGGCAAGGCACTTGCCTTCGCACACGGCTTCAACATCCGCTTCGGCTACATCGAAGCTCCGGCAGGCGTTGACGTCATCCTGATCGCCCCGAAGGCTCCGGGCCACACTGTGCGCCGCGAATTCGAAGCAGGACGCGGTATCCCGGACATCATCGCTGTAGAGCAGGACGCAACCGGTTCCGCTTGGGACCTCGCGAAGTCCTACGCCAAGGCAATCGGTGGAACCCGCGCCGGCGTCATCAAGACCACCTTCACCGAAGAGACTGAAACTGACCTCTTCGGCGAGCAGTCCGTCCTTTGCGGCGGCGTTTCCCAGCTGGTCCAGTACGGCTTCGAGACCCTGACCGAAGCCGGCTACCAGCCGCAGATCGCCTACTTCGAGGTTCTCCACGAGCTCAAGCTCATTGTTGACCTCATGTGGGAGGGTGGCATTGCCAAGCAGCGCTGGAGCGTTTCCGACACCGCAGAGTACGGCGACTACGTCTCCGGCCCGCGCGTCATCACCCCCGAGGTGAAGGAAAACATGAAGGCTGTCCTCGCGGACATCCAGAGCGGTGCCTTCGCCAAGCGCTTCATCGACGATCAGGACAACGGTGGCACCGAGTTCAAGGAACTGCGTGCCAAGGCAGAGCAGCACCCCATCGAAGAGGTGGGCCGCGAACTGCGCTCCCTGTTCTCCTGGCAGCAGCAGGACGCTGACTACGTTGAAGGTTCCGCAGCCCGCTGATCCTTCCGTGCCGGCCTAACGGCTGCGCACTGCGACGCTCGTCCGGCGAACACCGCCGGGCGGGCGTCGCTGCGTATGCTCCACCGTTTCTCCACCGAATTGCACAGGCTCGTGGGCTGTGAACTTCTTCACAACCACTGCAGGTCCGGCCGTAACATCCCTCCCCGGCACCGGAATCCCCGCCCGGATTCGATATTCTGGGCTGGTCCCGGCGCCGTGCCCCGGGCCACGCATCCGCTCCTTGTCCAGTTCTGTCCAAAGTTGTCCAAAGTAAGGTGCCTCCCCGTGTCAGCCAGCAAACCCGTCGTCCTCCTCGCCGAGGAACTTTCGCCCGCCACAGTCGAGGCATTGGGCCCGGACTTTGAAATCCGACAGACCGACGGCGCCGACCGTTCCCAGCTGCTGTCCGCCATTGCCGACGTCGACGCCATCCTGGTCCGCTCGGCTACCCAAGTAGATGCTGAAGCGATCGCTGCGGCAAAGAACCTCAAGGTCATCGCCCGTGCAGGCGTGGGCCTGGACAACGTGGACATCAAGGCTGCCACGCAGGCAGGCGTCATGGTGGTCAACGCCCCGACGTCCAACATTGTCTCCGCCGCAGAGCTCACGGTTGGCCACATCCTCAGCCTCGCCCGCCACATTCCGCAGGCCAGCTCTGCGTTGAAGAACGGTGAGTGGAAGCGCTCCAAGTACACCGGAATCGAACTCTTCGAAAAGAAGATCGGCATCATCGGATTGGGTCGCATCGGCGCATTGGTGGCGGCGCGTCTGCAGGGCTTCGATACCCAGATCCTGGCGTACGACCCCTACATCACTTCTGCCCGCGCGGCCCAGCTGGGCGTCCAGCTGGTGACCTTGGATGAACTTCTGGAGAATTCAGACTTCATCACCATCCACATGCCCAAGACACCGGAAACGGTGGGGATGCTCGGGGCCGATGCCTTCCGCAAGATGAAGGAAACCGCTTACGTGGTCAACGTGGCCCGCGGTGGTCTCGTGGACGAGGAAGCACTTCACATTGCGTTGAAGGAGGGCCAGATCGCCGGAGCCGGCGTTGACGTCTTCGTCAAGGAGCCCAGCACGGACCTGCCGTTCTTCGAGTTCGACAACGTCATTGTGACCCCGCACCTGGGTGCCTCCACTGACGAAGCACAGGAGAAGGCCGGTGTTTCGGTGGCCAAGTCGGTTCGCTTGGCACTTGCCGGCGAACTGGTGCCCGATGCTGTGAACGTCGCCGGCGGGGTCATCGCTCCGGACGTGCGGCCGGGTATCCCGTTGATCGAGAAGCTGGGGCGCATCTTCACTGCGCTCACCCACGCCTCGTTGACACAGATCGACGTCGAGGTGGCCGGTGAAATTGCCGCACTGGACGTCAAGGTGCTCGAACTTGCGGCACTGAAGGGCGTTTTTGCGGACGTTGTCACAGAGCAGGTCTCCTACGTCAATGCCCCCGTGATCGCCGAACAGCGCGGCATCAACACCCGTCTCATCACCACCCCGGACGCAGAGGACTACCGTAACGTCCTGACCATCCGTGGTGCCCTCAGCGATGGTTCCCAGATCTCCGTTGCCGGAACCCTGACGGGTCCCAAGCAGGTTGAGAAGCTTGTGGGAGTCAACGGGTATGACGTCGAGATTCCCATCAGTGAACACCTGGTTGTTGTGGCCTACGCCGACCGTCCGGGCGTGATTGGCACCATTGGCCACATCCTGGGCATGAACAACATCAACATCGGCGGGATGCAGGTGGCACGCCAGACCGAAGGCGGCCAGGTCCTGGCGCTCCTGACCATCGACAGTTCCGTTCCGCAGCAGGTGCTGGAAGCCATCAAGGCAGGTATCGGCGCAGAGATGGTCCGTGAAGTGGACCTGGAGGACTAGCACTGATTCCCATCAGTTAGGTTCGCGTGCCGGCGACACACCTTGGCACGCAGGAGTGGCCGGTCTGCTTACAATGGCTGGGTCCGGGATTCGGACCCGGCAGCAGGCCGGCCACAACTTTTTGCACACACAGCCCGGTATTCCTCTGTGTCTTTTGAGGAATCACGGAGAATGTGTGCGCGCCCGCAATCAAGGTCTCAGGGAGCCCAATGAACGCCGTCCAAAGGTTCATCAGAAGCCGTGTGCTGCTGCTGACCGCGGCCATTTTGATCGTCGCCATGTGCTTGTCCGTCCTCGTCCAGAGCCAGTCACAGGCGGCTCTGAACAGGACAGTGGATGAGAACTCGCGGGGACTCTACGACATCCTGGTCCAGGCCAAGCCTGATCAGTCACAAGATGGCGACGGCGGTGCATTGATCCAGCCGGAAATCGCCAACGGCCAGGGCGGCATCAGCTTTGAACAGCTGGAGAAGATCCGGACCATGGGCCAAACGGCCGTGGCTGCGCCCATCAGCCTGGTCTCGCGTGTCTCGCAGAACCTTGAGGCCCCACGCCTCAATGCCATGGACTACCTGGGGTACAACTCAGGACTCGCCGGTGCAGTAACTGCGGGGGACCCCTCCGCCATGGATTCCAGCAAGTGGCCTGCAGCGGAATCCGTATTGTCCGATTCCCCCAAGAAGTACCGTCTTACTGCCTCCGCCACGAGCTCTGACGGCGTGAACCAACAGACGCTTTTCAAGACCAGTGCCGAAGGTACCTTGGGCAAGGGCCGCCTGATTCAGGAACAGACAGCGGGTGGCACCAACGTCCGCATCGCCGGCCCCGAGGGCGAGACCGGGGTCAAGTTCCCGGCCCCCGCACTGGGCTCGGAGCACAATCTGTTCAACCTCTCCGTGGCGCTTCCCCTGGCGCCTGAGGTGACAGAATCCGTCGTCGCCGTCGACCCGGCCGCTGAGCGCGCGCTCCTGGGCTCTGCGGGGGATTTCCTTGCACCGCTGGAGAAGGCTCCTCCGGCAGACGCGCGTGACGCCGGCGCCATCGGACGCCACTTCGAAAGTCTCTTCACCACCGGCCTCAGCATGGACCAGTTGGAAGAAGGGCCGGATTTCCTGGGCGTCAAGCTCAAGTACTGGGCGCCGTTGATGACTCAGTACCAGCAAGCCAAGCGTGACGGCCTGTTGACTGATGATTCCCAAGCCATTCCGCTGATTGTCCGTTCCGGCACTTCCCTTGACCTTCAGTACTCGGTGAAGATCGAGGAACTTGACGCAAGCGGCAAGGTGGTCAACGAGGTTGGCACCGTAACGCGGTCCTTGGACAAGGACTACCTCCCGTTCGTGTCCAAGTCCCCGTTCGCCCTTGAATGGCCGGGTTCCACTGACCACAGCCAATTGCTGGGCAGTACGGCTTCCTTCAGCCAGGGCCTGTACAACCCGGCCACTTGGAGCACCGCATTTGCCGCCGCTCCGCAGTACCAGGACGGCGATGAAGCCGCCAACGGCGCAACGGATAAGAGTGCCACGCCGGGGGACTGGGTAACGGTGAACCGCCTGCCTGAGAAATCCTCCTTCGGAGCGGCCGTGGACCAGACGCAACGGAAGCCGGTTGACGAGCGTTCCTATCGTGAAGACCTTGAAACGGGCAAGAAGCCGGCTACGCCGCTGCCCATGGTTTATGGAACCTTTGACCCTGCCGCGGTGAAGTCTGCTGCCGGTGATGTCAACAAGCTTCCCTTGGGCGGCTACGACCCCACACCCATGACCCTCAGCAAGGACGCTGAGGGCAAAGAGGTGGCGGGCACGGAACTGAAGCCGTCCCTGAGCGCTACGGGTCTGGTCAGCCAGTCCGCCGGCGCCATCACCGACTACTACGGCCTGGCAGCCGCGCGTGGTTACGACAGCAACGCCGACGTCATTGACGCCATCCGGGTCAAGGCATCAGCAAGCGGCAACTGGAAAACGGCACAGCCCGAGGTGGAGAAACTTGCCACCCAGATCCGCGAGCTCGGCCTTGAAGCCACTGTCGTGGCTGGATCCGCCCGTGAAGACGCCAACATCTTTGTCCCCGGCTACAGCAAGGACGACGCCGGCAAGGAATCGCCGCTGGGCACTGTCCTGCAGTCGTGGGTGCGCCAGGACGCGGCAGACGCCGTCTCCGGCTCCCTCACCGGAACCAACATCACTCTGCTGTTCCTGACACTTCTTGGTGCCACGCTCCTGACAGGTGCGTCCACCGTGAGCTATATCCGTCAGCGCAGGAGTGAAGCCGGAATCCTCCGCGCCATGGGTTGGACTCAGAAACGCATCCGGTCCTGGGTCCTGGAGGAGTTCGCCGTAGGGGCCGCAGCCCTCGCTGCTGCCGGTCTTGTGCTCAGCTTGCTGAGCTGGAACATAGCCACCGTGATTGTCTCTGTGACCATGCTTGTCATCTACAGTGGTGCTGCATTGCTGGCAGCTCAGCAGTTGCGCCACCGCGTGGTGATTGATCAGGAACCGCAGCACGACGAGCGCCTGGTGACCGTGGACTCGCCTCTGACGTTCGCCAACAGGCAGCTGACCACCAACCGATTCAACTCGATCTCCCTGGCAGTGGCGGTGGGTGTGTTCGGGGCAGCGGTGGGTGCCCTCATTGCGCTCCTGATCGACATTCCCCGGGCAGCCGGCGCCAGTGCCTTGAGTGGTCTGGCCGCGGCAAGCATCGCCTTGCCAAGCGTCATCCTCGCTGTCTTCGGTGTGGTGGTTGGTCTGCTCCTGACGTTGGTCACCGGCCGTTTCGAACTCCATGCCAAACGGGAGTACCTCGGTACTTTGCGTGCCATGGGATGGAACCCGGACATGCTGGGCCAGGTCCGCTTCTTTGAAAACGCACTTGTGGGCACAGTGGCACTTCCGCTGGGTGTCCTCGGTGCCCTGGGGCTGGGATTGCTCCTGGCTCCCTACGCGGCTCTCTGGGCCGGGCTGGCCGGTCTGCTGGCCGTAATTTGCTGGATTCCGATTGCAACGAAAGTAGTCAAATGACTGACAACCTCAACCCCGAGCTGACGGCCACCCCGGAATCCGCGGACGAGTCATTGCAGACCCGCGCCAACACCATCGTGAGGGCCACGGATCACGCAACACCCTTGGAACTGAGCCGGGTCACCATCCACTACGGCGGCGATAAAGGCGGGGCCGAAGAAGTCGACGTCGTCGATGACTTCAATCTCACCCTGCACGCCGGTGAGATGCACTGTATTGCAGGCCGAAGCGGCTCCGGTAAGACCAGCATCCTGACGGTGAGTGCCGGACTGACGCTCCCGACGTCGGGCAAGGTCTTCTGGGAGGGCCAGCCCCTGGACACCATGGGCGATGACGAGATCGCGGACCGCCGCCGGGCATTGATCGGTTACGTGGATCAGGGCGGCGCCTTGATCGACGGCATGAGCGCGCTGGAAAACGTCCTGCTCCCCGCCGTGCCCGATGGCGAAGTGGAGCAGCGGACCGAGATGGCCAAGGACCTCCTGGACCTGGTGGGCCTCGGGCGCCGCATGCGTCACCGTCCAGCGCAGCTTTCCGGTGGTGAACGCCAGCGCGTAGCCATTGCCCGTGCCCTGATCCTGGGAACCCGCGTATTGGTGGTGGATGAGCCCACTGCCAGCCTCGACCGTGCGGCAGCCAACCGGATCATCGGCATTCTTAAGGACACCACCAGCGATGGCATTGCCGTTATGGTTGCCTCCCACGACCACGAGCTGGTGCGGCTCAGCGATACGCTGACCGAACTTAACTAAAGCTATTTCATCCCAAAAAAAGGTAACTTCTTAGAGTGACGTCTCCAGAGAAATCCCCGTTCTACATCACCACCGCAATCAGCTACCCCAATGGCGTGCCGCACATCGGCCACGCTTACGAGGTCATTGCGACTGATGCCATGGCACGCTTCAAGCGCCTCGATGGCCATGAAGTGTTCTTCATGACAGGAACGGACGAGCACGGGCTCAAGATGCAGCAGTCAGCCGAGAAGGAAGGCATCACTGCCAAGCAGCTGGCTGACCGCAACTCGGCAGCCTTCCAGCAGATGAGCCGGGACTTGGGGATCTCCCACGACCGCTTCATCCGCACCACGGATCAGGACCATTACGCTGCTTCCCAGGCCATCTGGAAGAAGATGGAAGCCAACGGCGATATCTACCTGTCCAAATACGAGGGCTGGTACTCCGTCCGCGACGAAGCTTATTACGTCGAGGACGACACCGTGGTGAAGGAGGACGGGCTCCGCTACTCCAAGGAGACGGACACCCTGGTCACCTGGACTGCCGAGGAGAGCTACTTCTTCCGGCTCTCCAATTATCAGGAGAAGCTCCTTGCCCTCTATGAGGAGCAGCCCGAGTTCGGTGCGCCGCAATCCCGCTTCAATGAGGTCATCAGCTTCGTCCGGCGTGGTCTGGAAGACCTGTCCATCAGCCGCACTACCTTCGACTGGGGCGTGCCTGTCCCGGGCGATGAGAAGCACGTCATGTATGTCTGGGTTGACGCCCTGACCAATTACCTGACTGGTGTGGGCTACCCGGACATCGAGTCCGAATCCTTCAAGAAGTTCTGGCCCGCTGACGTCCACGTGATCGGCAAGGACATCTCGCGCTTCCACGCCATCTACTGGCCCGCCTTCCTCATGAGCGCCGGCCTGGAACTGCCCAAGCGCGTCATGATCCACGGATTCCTCACCAACAACGGCGTGAAGATGTCCAAGTCCTTGGGCAACGTGGTGGCTCCGCAGGACTTCGTGGCGCAGTACGGCCTGGACCAGTGCCGCTACTTCTTCCTCCGCGAAGTTCCGTTTGGTGCGGACGGCAACTACAACCACGAAGCCATCGTGGGACGGATGAACTCGGATCTCGCCAACAACTTCGGAAATCTTGCCCAGCGTTCGCTGTCCATGGTGGCGAAGAACTGCGAGGGCAAGGTTCCCGTACCCGGCGCTTTCACAGGAGAGGATGACGCTCTGCTGGCACAGGCCGGTGCGTTGCTGGAAACTGCCCGTGCAGCGTTCGACAAACAGGAATTCAGCCGTGCCCTGGAAGCCATCTGGACCGTCCTCGGCGATACCAACGCGTACTTCGCAGAGCAGGCTCCGTGGGTGCTGCGCAAGACGGACATCGACCGCATGAACACGGTCCTTTACGTCACTTTGGAAGTTGTCCGCATCGTGGCGATCCTCGCACAGCCGGTCATGCCGTCGTCGTCGGCCAAGTTCCTTGAGGTGCTCGGCCAGCCGGAGGGCGAGGCCCGCCAGTTCGCCGCAATCGCGACTCCCTTGGTCGCAGGGACGGCGCTGCCGGCACCTGCCCCGGTCTTCCCTCGGTACGAAGAACCCGCCGAGGCATAACCCTCCCTCACCTCACAGCCGTAAACAAGAAACGCTCTCTCACTTCCTTCCGGTCTATCCGGGGAGGTGAGAGAGCGTTTCTGTTTTAGGGTGATTAGCTGATGGAGCGTCGGGGCTTAGGCTGTAGCGAGCCCCTCGACGGGCGACAAACGTGCCGCACGCCGGGCAGGGATCACCGAAGCCAGGAGCCCGGCGATCACCGCCACACCAAAGACCGCAGCCAGTTGCAGCCATGGCACCGACGGCACCACGGTTGCCACACCACCAAGGGTGGCCTGCGCTCCAAGCCATCCGTAAACGATGCCCATGCCTGCGCCCATGATCGCTGCCACACCTGCCACGAGCACAGCCTCGATGGCCAGCATCCCGCGCAGTTGCCCTCTGGTCAGGCCAAGCGCCCGGAGGAGCGAGTTTTCCCGTGTCCGTTCCAGGACCGAGAGGGACAGGGTGTTGGCCACGCCGATCAGGGCAATAACCACTGCCACGCCGAGCAGCCCTGTAACCACCAGCAGCAGGACGTCGATGATGCTGTTGAACGTCACCCGCTCGATCGCAGCTCCGCTGACGGTGCGCTCCTGCACGCCAAGTGCGCTTGCCATCTCCTTCTGGATGGCCTGGACGCGGTCTGCTGACACGGTGTCGTCCAGCTTCACCCACACCATGGCCGGTGTTTCCGGCAGCGGGGCGGAGGAGATGGTGGCACTTTCCACGAAGGCCGGGACGTGGCGGGTCCGCAGAACCTTGGCGTCGAGTGAAACGCTGCCGGCCGCCGTCGTGATCGTGGCGGGGCCCTCAGGGGAGTCTTCAGGCAGGTAGACCGTACCCGGAACCGGCTTGACGTGGTTGTCGCGGAGCACCGAAGCTGCGTCTGCGGCCGTGAGGCTGTAAATGGTGCTGCCGCCGTCGGGTGTGGTGGCATCAACCAGTGTTCCCACCGGTTTGAGCAGGACAGCAGCGCTGACGCCGTCGAGCGCCTTGATTCGGGAGAGGGCATCGCCGGAATCGCGTGCGCCATCCACGGCGGTCTGTGCGGAAAGGTCCACCGGGTAGTTTTCGGCCAGGGTGTCGTTGAAGGCCTGCCGGGACGTGGCCGCACCGGTCATCATCAGGGACACCAAAGTGACGCCAATCAACAGCGCGGCCGCGGTAGCCGAGGTCCGGGCGGGGTTGCGGGTGGCGTTGACGGCAGCGAGCTTACCCGGGACGCCGGCCGGCGCGGCCAGGCGCCCGGCCAAGGCAACCACCGTGGGGATGAACAGCGTGGAGCAGAGCAGGATGCCCACGAAGGAAGCCGCACCACCCAGCAACGCAAGGGGAAGGGAGACGTTGAGGCTGCCGTACACCAGCAGGGCGGCGCCACCCACCAGGGCTGCCAGGCCCAGGACCAGCCGGACCTTGCCGCGCCGGTTCCGCACGGATGCGTCATCAGCAGGCCGGAGGGCGGCAAGAGGCGCGACGGCGGTGGCTGCCTTCGCAGGCACGAGAGCCGCCACCACGGTCAGCAGAGTTCCGGCAACCAAGCCGGCAATGATGGCCGACGGCGGCACCGCCAGCGTCGCGAAGGCTTGCTCGGGTTGGGACTTGGCCCAGGCAATCAATCCAGTCATCAGGCCGGTGGCCGCAAGGACGCCCAGCACCGAGGATACGAATCCGACCACGAACGCCTCGAGCATGACAGAACCACGGATCTGCGACCGACCGGCACCCAGACAGCGCAGGAGCGCTAGCTCCCTGGTCCGTTGCGCAACCAGGACTGAGAAGGTGTTGGCAACCACCAGCGTGGAAACCAGGATCGCGACGCCGGCGAAGGCAAGCAGCACAACCGTCAGCTGGTCCTGACCGGCGCTCAGCATGGCCACCGTGGAGGTGACCTTTTCCTGGGCAGTCTCCACGACGGGGTCAACGGCACCCGCGGCTTCCATGCGGCGGACGATGTAGTCCTTGGCCGCCGACACGTCTTCTCCGGGCTTCAGCGCGAATTGGAGGCCAGCGAACCCGGCCCCCGCATCCTGGGCCGCATTCAGCACAGATTCGGAAGCAAGCAACTGGGCCGCCGAGGACGAGAAAGGATCGTTGGTGGATTGGATCAGGCCAGTAATGGTCACCTTGGCGTTCTTGACCGGCCCGGCACCGTGCAACTCCAAGGTGCTGCCGACGGAAAGGCCAAGGTGCCCTGCCGTCTTGACGTCAATCGCTGCCTCCAGCGCCTTCGAAGGCAGGGAACCGGAAGAAAGGACGGCGCCTTCCAAGGATGCGGGGGCCAGGTTCCGGAGCCGTCCGTACTGCTCCCCGCCGCCGGCCTCGAACGTCACGTAGGTGGATCGCTCCGCATAGCTGTCTTCCACAGCGGGGGACGAAGCGGCAGCATCCACTGCAGCTTGGGTACAAGCTTCACCGTTCTTGGACGTGGCAACGAGGTCGGCGTTCCGGTAGGCCTCACCAATGCTTGCACCCAGCGATGCATTGGTACTCGCGCCCACCATGAGGGTGGAGGAGAGGAACATGACGGACAGCATCACGGCCAGGCCGATAGCAACGAACCGCCGGAAATGCGTCGTCAATTGGGAGACGGCAACACGCAACATGCCTCAGGCCCCCAGCTTGCCGAGGGCGGTCAGAACAGAGTCGGCGGTGGGATCGTGGATCTCGCCTACCAGACCGCCGTCGCTCATCAACACCACGCGGTCCGCATAGCTGGCAGCGACGGGATCGTGCGTCACCATGATGATGGTTTGGCCCATCTCCTGGCTGCTCCTGCGCAGGAGGGCCAGGACTTCTCCGCCGGCCTTCGAGTCCAGGTTGCCGGTGGGTTCGTCTCCGAACACGACGTCGGGCCGGGTCAGCAATGCCCGGGCAACAGCCACACGCTGCTGCTGGCCCCCGGAAAGCTCGTGGGGACGGTGCTTCAGCCGGTCCTTCAGTCCCAGGGTGCTGACAACAGTGTCCAACCATCCGGCGTCGGCCTGGGTTCCGGCCAATGCGAGCGGAAGCGTGATGTTCTGCTCGGCAGTCAAGGTGGGCACCAGGTTGAACGCCTGGAAAACGAAGCCGATCCGCTCGCGGCGAAGCGCTGTCAGTTGACGGTCGTTGAGGCCCGTGAGTTCCGTGCCGCCCAGCACAATCCTTCCAGAATCCGCGGTATCCAGGCCAGCCAGGCAATGCATGAGCGTTGACTTGCCCGAACCGGAGGGCCCCATGATGGCAGTGAACTTGCCGGCGTCGAAACTCACCGACACCTCGTTCAGGGCAGTCACGGTGGTATCCGCACGGCCGTAACTTTTGGTGAGCTTGAAAGCCTCGACGGCCGGGCGGGCCGTGGCGCCGCTCGAACCGGACGGCCGGCCGGATCCTGACGGGTGGGGGAGGGACGTGAAAGTTGTCATGTTTCCACGCTATGTTTCAGCGCACGCCTGCGGGATCGGGCCGCGGTCCCATTATCCCGGGAGCTTGCTCATACCGTGGTCTGAGTTTGGAGGCCGGCCGGTATGAACAGCCTAGGTCCCGGGGGCCACTACGCCGGTCTCGTAGGCGATGACCACTACTTGCACCCGATCCCGTGCGCCGAGCTTCGCCAGGATATGGCCCACATGGGTCTTCACCGTCGCCTCTGAAAGGAACAGTCCCGCCGCGATCTCAGGATTCGACTGACCCTGCGCGATCAGCTGGAAGACCTCGCGCTCGCGGGCCGTGAGGCGTTCCACTGCTGCAGCGTGCTCACTCTGCTCGGGAGTCTGCGTCCTCAGGAGCGGCGCCACGTGGTCCAGCAAGCGGCGGGTGGTGGACGGCGCAATCACGGCGTCTCCCCGGTAGACGGTGCGGATGGCCTCAAGGAGCTCTTCGGGTGGGGCATCCTTCAGGAGGAACCCGCTGGCACCTGCCTGGATTGCGGCCAAGGCGTACTCATCGAGGTCGAAGGTGGTCAGCACAACAATCTTGATCTCGGCCCGCTGGGAACCCGATGGCTGTGCAGCTGCCTGCTCCAGAATGCGCCGGGTTGCTTCGATGCCGTCCATCCCGGGCATCCGGACATCCATCAGGACCACGTCGGCTGCGGTGGCGCTGAGCGCTTGGACAGCCTCCATCCCGTTGCCAGCCTCGGCAACCACTTCAAGGTCCGGCTGCGAATTGATCAGCATGCCAAAACCCGAACGGACCAAATGCTGGTCATCAACCAGGGCCACCCGGATGGGTGCAGGAACGTCAGACATGGTTTTAGGCCTCCGAGTAGGGGATGAAAGCGGACACACGGAAACCGCCGCCCTGTTCAGGACCTGCGGCCAAGGAACCATCGTAGAGGGAGACCCGCTCGCCCATTCCCCGCAGGCCGTTGCCGCCCCCGGCCGACGGCGGATCAGCGGCGGCGCCGCGGCCGTCGTCGACGATGTCCAGTTGCAGGCCGCGGGCCTGCCAGGTCAGGGTGACACCAGCCACTGCTTTGGGGCCGGCGTGCTTCATGACGTTGGTGAGAGCTTCCTGAATGATGCGGTAGGCCGTCAGCTCGGCGCCGGCGGGAAGCGCCCGGCGGGCCGCTCCGATCTGCTCAAAGGTGACCTGGAGAGTGGCTGCACGGAAGCCGAGCAGGAGTTCATCCAGGTCCGACAACCGCGGTTGCGGGCGGGTAGGGGAGTCGTCGTCGGAGCGGAGGACGCCAAGCAGCCGCCGCATTTCACCCAGCGAGTCCCTGCCCGTGGCCGCGATGGTGGCCAGGGCTTCGGTGGCGAGCTCCGGTTTCGCCGCGGCCGCGTACCGTGCGCCGTCCGCCTGGGTGATGATGACGGACAGCGAGTGGGCAACAATGTCATGCATTTCCCTCGCAATGTGCGAGCGTTCGTCGGCCGCGGCCAGCTGGCGCTCCTGCTGCTGTTCCACCTCGAGCCTTCGGGTACGGTCCTCCAGTGCCTGAAGTTGGAGCCGGCGCACCCGGGTGAGGTCGCCCAAGGTCCAGCTCACCAGCACCAGCATCCAAATCAACACCGTGTAGAGGGCCCCGATAGTGAGCCCCATAATGCCGGACTCGGCAGTGCTGGAGTACTCACGCGTGGTCAGCATAATGCCGCCCAGCATTCCGGCCACCAGGACTGTGCGGCTTGCCCACGCCGGCCCGTAGGCCGCGGTGGCATAAATAATCAGGGGGACTGCGATTTGGCCGGCCACGGGCTCGGAACCCACCGCCCATTGGATCAGGCACACCAGGATTACGACGCCGGCCGCCACGGCTGGGCGCGTGCGTCGCCACGCCAGCGGAAGCAGCAGGCTGCAGGAAAGGACAAAAAGCCAGGGCCGTGAGGCAAGAAGATAGACCGGACCGAAAAGGAGGATCAGCAAGGACGTCGCCGTCATATCCACTTTGAAGCGGTTGATCCGGAACCATTCATATATTGCGTGCCTTCTGTCCACGCTACGACTCTATGCTCTTGGTCCGGGGACGGGCATCATGCCGTGGTCTGAATCAGTGCGACGTAGAGTGTTCGCAGAATGAGACGATTTTGACCAGCATGTGGATTGCTTGGCTAGATAGAGCTATGAGTGCAACGTCCATCAATCTCGCTGTCATCCCTGGCGACGGCATTGGCCCAGAGGTCATCGCTGAAGCTGTCAAGGTCCTCGAAAAGGCCGTCGCCGCCGAAGGCGTCGCCCTTGAGCTGACCAACTACAAGCTCGGTGCCCAGCACTGGCTTGAGACTGGCGAGACGCTCCCGGACGAGGTCCTGGCAGATCTGCGTACCCGCGATGCCATCCTCTTTGGTGCAGTGGGCGCTGCCCCCGGCGATACCCGAATCCCGTCCGGCATCATTGAACGCGAGATGCTGCTCAAGCTCCGTTTCAGCCTTGACCACTTTGTGAACCTCCGCCCGTCCCGCCTCTACGGCACCGTCGGCAGCCCCTTGGCCAACCCCGGCACCATCGACTTCATCGTGGTCCGGGAAGGTACCGAAGGTCCCTATGTGGGCAACGGCGGCACCTTGCGTGGCGGTACGCCGCACGAGGTTGCCACCGAGGTATCCCTCAATACCGCCCACGGCGTGGAGCGTGTTGTCCGTGACGCCTTCCGCCGTGCCAGCGAACGTCCCCGCAAGCACGTCACTCTTGTCCACAAGCACAACGTGCTCGTGTTTGCCGGGCACCTGTGGAAGCGGACTGTCGAGGCCGTGGCCCAGGAATTTCCCGAGGTCACCCACGACTACCTGCACATCGACGCAGCCACCATCTTCATGGTGACCGAGCCCTCCCGATTTGATGTCATTGTCACCGACAACCTCTTCGGCGACATTCTCACCGACCTCGCTGCTGCCGTTACCGGTGGCATTGGCCTGGCGGCATCGGGCAACATCAACATGGACCGCACAGCACCGTCCATGTTTGAGCCCGTCCATGGCTCCGCTCCGGATATCGCCGGTCAGCAGAAAGCCGACCCCACCGCGGCCATCCTCTCCGCAGTGCTCCTCCTGGACCACCTTGGCTACACCACGGCGGCCCGAAAGATCGAAGCGGCAGTAGTCGCCGACGTCGAGAGCCGCACCGGCGAGCCACGCAGCACAGCTGCCATTGGCGACGCTATTGCGGCCGCACTTTAGGCCCAATACTCAGGCGTAAGCTTGTCTTGAATTATTTACCTGCTTCCCTGGTCCATCGCTGAACCACACCCTTTTGGGCCGGTTCGCACTGCCAGGTAGCTGACTGTGGAGGAAACATGACTCAGACTGCCCATGGCGTCGAATTCAGCCAGCAGCTTTCGGAAACACCGAAATCTGCTGAGGAGCGTGCAGCCGTCCTGGCGAACCCGGGATTTGGCGACTACTTCACCGACCACACCGCCGTCGTCGACTACAAAGTTGACGCCGATGGCAATGGCGGTTGGCAGAACGCCCGGATCGAGCCCTACGGACCCATTTCCCTGGACCCCTCGGCCGCGGTCCTGCACTACGGCCAGGAGATCTTCGAAGGACTCAAGGCCTACCGCCACGCCGACGGATCCGTTTGGACGTTCAGGCCCGAAGCCAACGCGGCACGCCTGAACAAGTCCGCCCGCCGCCTGGCCCTTCCTGAGCTGCCCGAGGAGTACTTCCTGGGCGCCATCCGGGAACTCGTGCAGGCAGACCAGGAATGGGTTCCGTCCGGCGACGGCGAAGCCCTGTACCTGCGCCCGTTCATGATTGCCACCGAGGCATTCCTTGGAGTCCGGGCCGCCCGCGAAGTTTCCTTCCGCGTTATTGCTTCGCCCGCCGGCAACTACTTCGGTGGCGAGCTCAAGCCTGTCTCCATCTGGATCTCCCGTGAATACGCCCGTGCGGGCCGCGGCGGAACCGGTGCGGCCAAGTGTGGCGGCAACTATGCAGCATCGCTGATCGCACAGCAGGAAGCCGAAGCGAACGGCTGCAAGCAGGTGCTCTTCCTGGACCACTTCAACGACGACGCCGTGGAAGAACTCGGCGGCATGAACGTCTTCTTCGTCATGAAGGACGGTTCCCTGGTCACTCCCGCCCTCAGCGGCACCATCCTGGAAGGCGTGACGCGCATGTCCGTCATCCAGGTGGCCAAGGACATGGGCCGTGAAGTCACCGAGCGGAAGATCACCCTGGACGAGTGGCGTGAAGGCGTCGCTTCCGGCGAGATCACCGAGGTCTTCGCTTGCGGCACCGCAGCAGTGATCACGCCGATTGGCGTGCTCAAGGATGCCACCGAGTTCATCGGTGCCGAGGACGCCAAGGCGGGCGAAACCACCATGGCCATCCGCGAGCAGCTCCTGGGCATCCAGACCGGAACCGTGGAGGACACCCACGGCTGGCTGACCCGCCTGGTCTAAACCACGCAACTCACAACACGACGGCGGTCCTTCCATCTGGCAACAGGCGGAAGGGCCGCTGTTCTGCTTCCCGGACGCTCTTCCACTTCCCTCGGGCTTGGGCCGGACGCTCTATCACTTCCCTCGGGCTTGGGCCGGACGCTCTATCACTTCCCGGCGGGGGGTGAGAGACGGTTGGCCGGAAGGGCTAGGGATGTGAGAGAGCGTGTATTCAGTGCCAAGATGGGACGGTGACTTCAGAATCAATGGCGACTCCCGGTAACTCACCCACTGGCGACTCCTCTTCCTTGCGGCGCAGCAGCGAGCTCACCCACTTCCGATTGGCTCCGAACCCGGGCCCGATGAGTCTGGACGGCACCAATTCCTATGTCATCGGTGTGCAGGGCTCCGGCCACGTAGCGGTGGTGGACCCGGGCCCTGAAGACGAACACCACTTGGCCGTGCTGGCATCGGCTGGTGTTGTGGAGGTGGTCCTCATTACGCATCGGCACGCGGACCATACCGAGGCGTCAGCGCGTTTCCACCAGATCACCGGGGCGCCGGTCCGCGCTGCGTTGCCGGAGCATTGCCACGGTGGCGAACCCCTGATGGACGGCGAAGTACTGATGGCCGGTGGCGTGGAGATCCGTGTGGTGGGGACCCCGGGGCATACGTCCGATTCCCTCTGCTTCCATCTCCCTCATGACGGCCCCACCGGATCCGTTCTGACCGGCGATACCATCCTGGGCCGCGGAACCACTGTGCTGGACTACCCGGATGGCAGGCTGGGGGACTACCTTGCGAGCTTGGACAAGCTGGAAGCACTGGGCGCCGCAACCTTGCTTCCAGCCCACGGACCTGTGCTTCCGGCTCTGGACGCAAAGTGCCGCGAGTACCGCGAACACCGCGAACTTCGCCTCGATCAGATCAGGGAGGCGCTGAAAAACATGGGACAGGATGCATCGATACCCGCCGTCACTGATGCCGTTTACCCCGACGTCGCCGCCTCCGTCCGCTGGGCGGCAGAGACTTCCGTCGCAGCCCAGTTGGATTACCTCCGAAGCTAGACCCGGACTGTAGGCTTGAGCCCATGCGTATCGCCCGGTTTGTAGTTGATTCTGATCCCCTTTACGGCGTTGTTGAAGGCGAGCCCGGCAGTGAGGAAATCACTGTCATCAACGGCGACCCCTTCTTTAACGGCGTGGAACGTACCCACGTGAAGCACAAGCTTGAGGACGTGCGGCTCCTCGCTCCGATCATTCCCCGAAGCAAGGTCATTGGCGTCGGCCGCAACTTCGCCGAGCACGCTGCCGAGCTCGGCAACGAGGTTCCCCAGCAGCCGCTGCTGTTCCTGAAGCCCAACACGTCGGTGATCGGCCCGAACGATCCCATCATCCTTCCCGCGTTCTCAGAGGAAGTCTCCTTCGAGGCTGAGCTGTGCGTAGTGATCGGCCGGATCTGCAAGGACGTTCCCGAGGACCGTGCGGACGACGTCATCTTCGGCTACACCTGCGGCAACGACCTCACTGCCCGCGACGTCCAAAAGACTGATCTCCAGTGGGCGCGGGCCAAGGGGTTCGACACCTCCGCGCCACTTGGTCCGTGGATCGAAACCGATCTGGACCACGAGGACCTGACTATCCAGGGCCGCCTCAACGGTGAACTTCGCCAGGACGGCAGCACCAGCCAGATGATCCGTGGCGTACGCGAGCTCGTCTCGATCGTTTCGCACGCCTTCACGCTGCTTCCTGGCGACGTCATCATGACCGGCACCCCCGCCGGTGTAGGCCTGGTCAATGAGGGCGACCGTTTCGAAGTGGAGATCGAAGGCATCGGCCGGCTCTCCAACCCGGTGGTTCGCCGCTAAGCTCCACGTCAGTCGTTGAACCCCGACGGCGGTACTCGCCTCTCACGGTTAAGGCGAGTACCGCCGTCGGGCGATTCCAGCCGGGAAACCGAAGCGGCGCCAAGCGGTAAAGTTGGAACCACTATGACTACTGCTTCTGCGTCGAACGCTGCTTTCAGCGCCATCCCTGCCGTCAACGCCGAGACTCCGGTCCGCGTGCGTTTTTGCCCGTCACCCACAGGAACCCCGCACGTGGGCCTGATCCGCACGGCCCTGTTCAACTGGGCCTATGCACGCCACACCGGCGGCAAGCTGATCTTCCGCATCGAGGACACGGACTCGGCCCGCGACAGCGAAGAGAGCTACCACCAGTTGCTGGACGCCCTGAAATGGCTCGGCATCAACTGGGATGAGGGCGTAGAGGTTGGGGGACCGCACGAGCCGTACCGGCAGTCGCAGCGTGGCGACATCTACCAGGACGTCATCGCCAAGCTCAAAGCCGGAGGACACGTCTACGAGTCGTACTCCACGCCCGATGAGATCGAAGCACGTCATAAGGCGGCCGGCCGCGACCCCAAGCTGGGCTATGACGGATTCGACCGGCACCTGACGGATGAGCAGTTGGAACAGTTCAAAGCCGAGGGCCGCGAAGCTGTCCTCCGCCTCCGCATGCCGGACGAGGATTTGACCTTCAATGACCTGGTCCGCGGGGAGATTACGTTCAAGGCTGGTTCGGTTCCTGACTTTGCTGTTGTCCGCGCCAACGGTGCTCCGCTCTACACGCTGGTGAACCCTGTGGACGACGCCCTGATGGGCATCACCCACGTCCTTCGCGGCGAGGATCTGCTGAGTTCCACTCCGCGTCAGATTGCGCTGTACCGCGCCCTCTACGCCATTGGCGTGGCCGAGTACATGCCGGAATTCGGCCACCTGCCCTATGTCATGGGACAGGGTAACAAGAAGCTTTCCAAGCGTGATCCCGAGTCCAGCCTGTTCCTTCACCGTGAACGTGGCTTCATCCCCGAGGGCTTGCTCAACTACCTGTCGCTGCTTGGCTGGTCACTGAGCGCGGACGAGGACATCTTCACCGTGGAGCAGCTCGTAGCCAACTTCGATATCCACGACGTCCTGGGCAACCCGGCCCGTTTCGACATCAAGAAGGCTGAAGCCATCAATGGAACCCACGTGCGGATGCTCGCGCCGGAGGACTTCAAGGAACGTTTGGTTCCTTACCTCCGAGCTGCTGGTTTCGTAGGGGAAATCCTGACGCCGCGACAGGAAGAGATCCTCGCCGAGGCTGCTCCTCTGGTACAGGAACGCATCACACTCTTGGGTGAAGCTCCGGAGATGCTGGCCTTCCTGTTCAAGGCCGATGACGCCATTGACGTTGCCGACGATGCCCGAAAGGGTCTTCCTCAGAACCTGGAGGAAGTGCTCGACGCTGCCTTGGCGGCGCTGGAACCGATCGGTGAGTGGACGGCTGAGAATATCCAGGCCGCGCTCAAGCAGGCTCTGGTTGAGGATCTTGGCATCAAGCCGCGGGCAGCCTTCGGTCCTGTGCGCACGGCCATCTCTGGGCGCCGCATTTCTCCACCCTTGTTCGAGTCGATGGTGATCCTTGGCAAGGATTCCTCGCTCGCCCGTGTCCGCGCCTTCCGAGGCTAGCAGCAGAGCAGTCATGGCTATCTCACGTTCCTTCGGCACCGTCCATGGTGTCCTCTTCGATATTGACGACACCTTGGTGGACCTTGAGTACGCCATGACCACTGCACTCCGCGATGTCAGCGAGCATCTCCTGCCCGGCCTGGACCAGGCCGGGTGGGTGAAGTTCGGCCGCATCTTCACACACGAGACCACGCACTTCTATGACCGCTATCTGGCAGGGGAGCTGACCTTCAATGAGCAGCGGCTCCTACGGGGCAGGGCTGCTTTGGGGCACTTTGGCGTGGAACTTCAGGACGGCGAGGAATCCCAAGCGTGGGTTGCCGATTACCACCAGCGCCAGACGGCGTATGTGCGGGCTTTTGACGACGTTGAAGGCGTGCTCGACTCCCTCGATGCCGCGGGCATTCCCTACGGCGCCGTGAGCAACAATGTGCATGATTACCAGCGGGCCAAACTGGACGGTGCAGGCCTGTCGCGGATCAAGATCCTGGTAGGTACGGACACGGTAGGGGTGGCAAAGCCAGACCCGGCAATATACCTCGAAGGTGTGCGCCTGCTGGGCACCGGGCCGGCGGAGACCTTGTATGTTGGCGACAACCGGCTGCTCGATGCTGACGGCGCAACGGCAGCTGGCCTGATTGGCGTATGGCTGAACAGGACCGGGGAAGTGGTGGAAGAATTCACCGGCCGCCAAGTGGACTCCTTGTCGCGGCTGCTGGTGACGGCTCCTACTGCAGCCTGAGAATCATGTGATGCAGGTAACGGCTTTCCGATTTGTGCAGGTGGCGAGACTCCGGTAGAGTCATTACTCGTGCTGAGGGGCACGGAGGGAAAAGCTGAGGGAAACCAAAGCGTGGAACTCCGGTCCGAAAGTCACTTTGGGATATGGTGTAATTGGCAACACTACGGTTTCTGGTACCGTCATTCTAGGTTCGAGTCCTGGTATCCCAGCTCTGAAAATCCGCGTCAATACGCTGGAAAATCAGAAGTTTCAAGTCGCGCAGTCGATTTGGAGCGAAGCTGAAAGTATGAAATACTCTTTCTGCTTGATCGCCGGAAACGGTGATAAAAAAGTGCAAGGCCCCATCGTATAGCGGCCTAGTACGCTGCCCTCTCACGGCGGTAACGCGGGTTCGAATCCCGCTGGGGTCACCAACGAATCCCCCGGAACCACGGTTCCGGGGGATTTCTTTTTTCCTGGATTTGTCCACAGTACTTGCGGCGGCCCCTGTCACGGGGGATTGGACTGGCATGATGATGCTGTGACCGCTAATGATGATGAGAGAACACCCCGGGCAACACAAGCAGCCCTTGGTGCGGCAGCCGCCGTCGAGACCTTGGAAGCGGCCCGCGCGGAACTTGCGGCCACAACCCTTCCGCTCGCCGTGCCGGAGGTCCGGGAAGCCCGTCAGTGGATTCGAGAGTCCCTGGCGCAGCTGGACGACTACGTGATTCCCCGCTACCGGAGCCTGGATGCTCCGCTGCTGGCGGTTGTCGGCGGTTCCACAGGTGCCGGGAAGTCCACCCTGGTCAACGCCCTGGTTGGCTACCCGGTGACCCGTTCCGGCGCTATCAGGCCCACCACGCGCCAGCCCATCCTCCTCCACCATCCCCTGGACGCGGAGTGGTTTGCAGGCCAGCGGATACTTCCGGGCCTGGACAGGATCCGGGGCACTGTTTCAGAGAGCCCTTTGCCCGCGCATCAGGCAGGTGCCACCCCCGACGCGCAGGCCATCACGTCCTTGGTTCTGGTGGGACACGAGGCTGTTCCGCACGGAATAGCGCTCCTGGATGCGCCCGACGTCGACTCGATCTCCGATGACAACCGCAGGCTTGCCGGTCAGCTGCTTGCCGCCGCCGACCTTTGGGTGTTTGTCACTACAGCAAACCGCTACGCCGACGCCGTGCCCTGGCGGCTTCTCTTGGATGCGGCGTCACGGGATATCACCGTAGCCGTGGTCCTGGACCGTGTTCCGGCTGCTGCGGAGGAGGAAGTCAGGACTGACCTCCAGGCAATGCTGGATCAGCAGGGGCTGGCCGAAGCGAAGCTCTTCGTTGTTCCCGAAAGTGCCCTCAATGCCCTGGGGATGCTTCCGGAGGAGTCCGTGATTCCACTGCGTCAGTGGCTGGGTGCTTTGGCGGCTGATGTGGCCGGACGCGCGGAGGTCGCCCGACGAACACTCAACGGCGCTGTCAAGGCTGTCAGTGTTCGGTTGGACGGCATCGCTGGTGCAGCTGCTGCCCAGGATGCCGCTGCCCGCGATCTTCGGATGACGTGCGTTACTGAGTATGAGCAAGCGCTCTCGCGCATTCTGGAGGCCACCAAGGACGGTGCTTTGCTCCGCGGCGAAGTGCTGGCACGGTGGCAGGATTTTGTGGGTACAGGTGAGTTCTTCCGGGCGCTTGAGCAGAATCTCGGGCGGATGCGGGACCGTGTTGGGGCCTTCTTCCGTGGCGAGCCGGCTCCCGCTGTGAAGGTTGAAACCGCCATTGAGACCGGGTTGCAGGCGGTGATCCTGGACGAAGCTGCGAACGCAGCCGAAAACGTGGACAGGCGCTGGCGTTCGGATGCTGCCGGCCGGGATCTCCTTGGCTCGGAAGATCTTTCGGGTACCAGCGAGGGCTTCGATGCGAAGGCCGCGGCAGCTATCCGTTCCTGGCAGGAGGGACTGATGGAGATGATCCGTACCCAGGGCCAGGGTAAACGAACCCAGGCCCGCTGGTTGTCCTTCGGAGTCAACGGGCTGGGCGCGGCGCTCATGGTGGTGGTGTTCTCCATGACGGCCGGGCTAAGCGGCTTGGAGATCGGCATTGCAGGCGGAACGGCCGTTGTTGGCCAGAAGCTGCTTGAAGCTGTGTTCGGTGAGGACGCCGTACGTCGTCTGGCCCAGCAGGCCAGGGATGATCTGCATACTCAATGCCAACGGCTCCTGGACGATGAAAGAGAACGGTTCCTGGGCCGCCTTGAGGCAGCCGATCCGGTCTCCGGAGATGACCTCTCCCGGTATGCCCAAGCATTGCGCCGCCTGGCAGGTGCCGCATGAGCCGCCACGGACAGGTTCGCGAGTCGTCCCTGCTGCAGCGCAGGCTTGAATCCCTCAATACCGCACGGGAACTGGCCGAAGGTGTCCTCCCGGACGCTGATCTGCAATCCGTCTACGAGGTCTTGGAGCGCGCCACCTCGCGGCGGTCTCTTTCAGCCGATCACACAGTGGTGGGATTCTTCGGGGCCACAGGCAGCGGAAAATCATCCTTGTTCAATGCTGTTTCAGGCAGCAGTCTCGCAACTGCCACTGCGCGGCGTCCCACGACGTCGGCACCTTTGGCGGGCATTTGGGGCGAGGAAGGCAGCGGGCCGTTGCTTGACTGGCTGGACGTCAAAGAGCGGCACACGCTGCCGCCGGTTCCAGGGCTCGCGGAGGAGAATACCGGCCTGGTGCTGCTGGATTTGCCGGACTTCGATTCCACCCGGCTGGAAAATCGGGAGATCGTTCAGCGGATGGTGGGCATGGTAGATGTCCTGGTGTGGGTTCTGGACCCGCAAAAATACGCCGATGCTGCGGTGCATAATGATTTCCTTCGCCCCATGGCCTCCCATGGTGCGGTAACGCTGGTTGTCCTGAACCAGGTGGACAAACTCAGCGCCGCCGACGCAACCGCCGTGATGCAGTCTTTGGAAGGGATCCTTGCACGGGACGGCCTGGGGAAGGTACGGGTCTTTGGCGCCTCAGCGCTAACGGGCGACGGCGTCCAAACCCTCCGCGCGGTGATCAGGAAGGTCGTGGTTCAGCGGGAGGCAACAACAGAACGCCTGGCAGCGGACGTTGCGAAGGCCGCCGGGGAACTTGCCAGGGCCTCCGGAGAGGGCGAAGCCCGGGGCGTCAAGAGCGGAACGAAAGCCCGCCTCGCCTCTGAATTGTCGACGGCGGCAAATGTTCCGGTGGTTGTGGACGCCGTTCACCGATCTTTCAAGAGGGAATCAGCCAAGAGGACGGGGTGGCCCGTTACTCGGTGGCTTTTGCGTTTCCGGCCCGACCCGCTGCGGCGGTTGAACCTGGGCAGGGATGACACCCGGCCGGAGCTGAACAGGACATCCCTGCCACCTGCCGGTGCGCCGGAGAGGGCAAGGACGGACGCAGCCGTTCGGGAGTTCGCAGACGAGGCTTCAGCGGGCGCCCCGGGCCCTTGGCGTGCAGCCATCCGCAGCGCGGCAAGGGACGGGCGGGAGGATCTGCCCGACGCCTTGGATCAGGCCATTGCAGGCACTGACCTGTTGGCGGGCAAACGTCCCCTGTGGTGGCTTCTTTTCAATACCCTGCAATGGATCGCGCTTCTGCTCGCAGCAGGGGGCCTGGGCTGGCTGGGGGTGTTGGCCGCCCTCGGCTACTTCCAAATGCCAGTGCCCGAGGTGCCCCGAACGGAAGGGTGGCCGTGGCCCACCCTGATGGTTGCCGGGGGAGTGGTGTTGGGAGTCGCCCTTGCCATCGCCGGAAGGATTCTGGGAGGCTGGGCTGCCCGTGCCAGGGCTTCGAGGGCAACGAAGCGGTTGAAGGCAGCCGTGGCAGCGGTTGCCGAGCAGCGGATTGTGGAGCCCGTCGAAGTCGAAATCACCCGTTTGAAAGCGTTCAACGCGGCCCTTAAGTCTGCACGCCCGGGTTAGAGGGCCCCACTATGAAGGTCAGCGCTTAGAGGGAAGAGGCTGCGTCCCTGACTTTAATAAGGGTGCGCAGGTTCCTGGTAGTAGTGCTGGCTTTGTAGCGTGCCCTGGCGGAGAGTTTGCTGAACGGGCTGTCCAGTGTTCCGCCGGCGGGGGCCAGCCAAGCGGAAGCCTCCTGCCCGAGCCGCACCTGTTCCACGCCGCCAAGCGCTTCGCCAGCCTGGAAGAGTTCATCAAGCATTGCAGTATCGGAGGCAAGGGTGATGTAGCTGTGCGTGGATTTGTCGTCCGCCGGATAGGGGCACGCGTCCACCAATTCTCCAACTCTGGCGGCGGTGAGGACCACCACCCAGGCGTCGTAACCAAAGGTGTCCCGGAGGCATTTCTCGAACTGCGTCTTGACGTCTTTGGCGCTGAGTTCACTCTGCAGCACCACGTTCCCGCTGGCCAACAGGGTTTTGACCTTGGTAAACGGGTAGTCCGTCAGGGCAGAGGTGAGATCGGCCATCTTGATGTTGATGCCGCCCACGTTGATGCCGCGAAGGAAAACGGCGTAACTGTTCACGCTAGTCATTGTTCTTGCGCAGGGCTTCGGTCAGGAGCCGGGCGGCGTTGCAGACCACTTCAGCGTGAAGGCGCCCCGGCTGGCGGGTGAGGCGTTCAATCGGACCTGAAATGGACACGGCCGCAATGACCCTGCCTGACGGACCGCGAACGGGTGCTGAAACCGAGGCGACCCCCGGTTCGCGTTCGCCGAGGCTCTGACCCCAGCCCCGGCGTCGTACGCCTGCCAGGACGGTGGGCGTAAAGCGGGCGTTTTGCAGCCCCTCCAGGAGTCGATCGTGGTCTTCCCACGCCAGTAAGACCTGGGCGGCTGAGCCGGCCTTCATGGAGAGCTGGGTGCCCACGGGAATGGTGTCGCGCAGGCCAATGGGCCGTTCGGCTGAGGCTACGCAGACACGCCAGTCTCCCTGGCGGCGGAAGATCTGCGCGCTTTCACCCGTAGCGTCACGGAGTTGAATGAGAACTGGGCCGGCGGAGGCGATGAGCCGGTCTTCGCCGGCAGCTGAAGCGAGTTCCACCAGCCGGCTGCCCAGGACGAAGCGTCCTTGGATATCGCGGCTTACCAAACGGTGGTGAACCAGGGCCAGTGCGAGCCGGTGAACGGTGGGCCGGGCAAGGCCTGTGGCCGCCACAAGTTGCGCAAGAGTGGTGGGTCCGGCCTCAAGGGCATCGAGTACTTGGGCCGCTTTATCAATGACACCGACTCCACTAGAATTGTCCATGTAATGATATTGCCGTCTCAATATCTGAGATGCAAGTTGTTTCGCTGGCCTATTTTGACGCCGGGCTGCTTCAGTGGAACAAGAACAACGCAACAAGCCAATCGCAGTGAAGGGAGCAAGGCCGTGGGAAAGACACTGGCCGAGAAAGTCTGGGACGCGCACGTAGTGCGCAAGGGCGAAGGCGAAGGAGCCAATGCCCAGCCCGATCTTCTCTTCATCGACCTTCACCTCGTCCATGAAGTAACGTCCCCGCAAGCCTTCGAGGGCCTGCGCCTGGCTGGCCGGCCGTTGCGACGCGTGGACCTCACCATTGCCACCGAGGACCACAACACTCCCACGCTGGACATCGACAAACCAATTGCGGACCTGACCAGCCGAACGCAGATTGAGGCCCTGCGCGCCAACTGCAAGGAATTCGGCGTCCGTCTTCACTCCCTCGGTGACAAGGAACAGGGAATCGTGCACGTCGTGGGTCCGCAGCTGGGCCTCACACAGCCCGGTATGACCGTGGTCTGTGGCGACTCGCACACCTCAACCCACGGGGCCTTCGGCGCGTTGGCCATGGGCATCGGCACGTCCGAGGTGGAGCACGTCATGGCCACCCAAACCCTGTCTCTGAAGCCGTTCAAGACCATGGCCATCAACGTTGAAGGCACCTTGCGTCCGGGCGTCACCGCCAAGGACATCATCCTCGCGGTCATTGCCAAGATCGGGACCGGTGGCGGTCAGGGCTACGTGCTCGAATACCGTGGCTCGGCCATCCGTGCGCTGTCCATGGATGCCCGCATGACCATCTGCAATATGTCCATCGAAGCCGGCGCCCGCGCCGGAATGGTGGCTCCGGACCAGACCACGTACGACTACATGCGGGGACGCCCCCACGCGCCGGAAGGCGCTGACTGGGATGCCGCCGTCGAGTACTGGAACACGCTGAATACCGACGTCGACGCGACCTTCGACGTCGAGGTTGACCTGGACGCTGACACGCTGGAGCCGTTCGTGACCTGGGGAACCAACCCGGGCCAGGGCGTTTCACTGTCCGCCAAGGTGCCGTCGCCGGAGGACTTCGGTGATGAGAATGCCAAGGCAGCTGCCGAGCGCGCCCTGCAGTACATGGGCCTGGAAGCGGGCACCCCCATGAAGGACATCCGTGTGGATACTGTCTTCCTGGGATCCTGCACCAACTCCCGTATTGAGGACCTGCGCGTGGCTGCAGACATTATCCGCGGCCGTGAAAAGGACCCCAACATCCGCATGCTGGTGGTTCCGGGTTCTGCACGTGTCCGGCTGGAAGCCGAAGCGGAAGGCCTGGACAAGGTCTTCAAGGACTTTGGCGCTGAATGGCGTTTCGCCGGGTGTTCCATGTGCTTGGGCATGAACCCGGACCAGCTGGAACCGGGGGAGCGTTGCGCCTCCACATCCAACCGCAACTTTGAGGGACGCCAAGGCAAGGGCGGCCGCACGCACTTGGTCTCGCCGGTGGTGGCTGCGGCCACGGCTGTCCGAGGCACGCTGAGCTCGCCGTCGGACCTTGAGTCCGCTGCCGCAGGCACACTGACCGGAACCGCAGTCTAGGAGGATCCCATGGAAGCTTTCACTACCCACACCGGCATCGGCGTTCCCCTGCGCCAGAGCAACGTGGACACGGACCAGATCATCCCCGCTGTGTACCTCAAGCGCATTACCCGCACCGGATTCGAAGATGCTCTCTTCGCTGCCTGGCGAAAGGACGAGTCCTTCATTCTGAACCAGGCCCCGTTCAACGCCGGCTCGGTGCTGGTCGCAGGACCCGATTTCGGCACGGGGTCATCCCGCGAACACGCCGTCTGGGCATTGAAGGACTATGGCTTCAAAGCCGTTCTGTCTTCACGCTTCGCTGACATCTTCCGTGGAAACTCCGGAAAACAGGGATTGCTGGCCGCTCAGGTGGCCCAGGACGATATCGAACTGATCTGGAAGGTCCTGGAGAACCACCCCGGTACGGAGATCAAGGTGGACTTGGTCTCCAAAACGGTGGAGTGCGGCAACGTGGTGGCGCCGTTCGAGATTGACGATTACACCCGCTGGCGCCTCCTGGAGGGCCTCGACGACATTGGGCTGACTCTTCAGCACGAAGAGGACATCACGGCGTACGAGGCTACGCGCCCGTCCTTCAAGCCGAAGACGCTGCCAGCGAAAGTTGATGCTCTCTAGCCTCTGAAGTGAAGCCGAAACCTTGCGGAAAACGGACCGGCAGGCCCCCTGTGGAAGGGCCGGCCGGTCCTTTTTCGTCCGCGGACCTTTGAGGGCTGATCAGCGGGGCATCGGGCGGTTCCATTTCGGATCGGTAAAGCGAGCTTCTATGCTTAGCTGGAGCCTTTGTAAGTTTGGGGGGCGAGTAGTCGTGAGGAAACCGGTATAGATGAGTAGTGTTCTGACAATCCGCGGTGGCGTCCCTTTGACCGGACGAGTGACCGTTCGCGGTGCCAAGAACCTGGTGCCCAAGGCCATGGTGGCGGCGTTGCTGGGCAGCGAACCATCGGTGCTGAGGAACGTGCCGGAAATCAAGGACGTCGAGGTTGTCACCAGCCTGCTGCAGTTGCACGGCGTGACCGTGGTGAAGGATCCCGAATCGGGAGACCTCACGTTGGATCCCAAGGATGCAAAGACGGCCTCCAGCACGGCGATTGATGCCCACGCCGGTGATTCGCGGATTCCCATCCTGCTGTGCGGACCCCTGATCCACGCGATCGGCGAGGCCTTCATTCCGGATCTGGGTGGCTGCAAGATCGGCGACAGGCCCATCGACTACCACCTGAACGTCCTGCGGCAGTTCGGCGCCGTGGTGGAAAAGCGCCCTGGCGGCATCCATATTTCTGCCCCGAACGGACTGCACGGAGCTAAAATCTCGCTGCCGTACCCCTCAGTGGGTGCCACCGAGCAGGTGCTGTTGAGCGCCACGCGTGCCGAAGGCATCACCGAACTCATTGGTGCGGCCACGGAACCCGAGATCATTGACCTCATTGCGGTCCTGCAGAAAATGGGCGCCATCATCAGCGTCCAGACGGACCGGACCATCCGCATTGAAGGCGTCAAGGACTTGCGTGGGTACAACCACCGTGCGCTCCCGGACCGCAATGAATCCGCGTCCTGGGCCTCAGCTGCCCTGGTGACGCGCGGTGACATCTTTGTAGAGGGAGCTTCCCAGCGGGACATGATGACGTTCCTGAACACCTACCGCAAAGTGGGCGGTGGCATGGACATCGGCGACGACGGCATCCGCTTCTACCACCAGGGCGGCAAGCTCTCCCCGCTGGTCCTGGAGACAGACGTCCACCCCGGTTTCATGACGGACTGGCAGCAGCCGTTGGTGGTTGCGCTCACGCAGGCCGAAGGCGTCTCCATAGTCCACGAGACCGTCTATGAAAACCGCTTCGGATTTACCGAGGCCCTTGCGCGCATGGGTGCGAACATCCAGGTGCACCGCGAATGCCTGGGCAGTGTTCCTTGCCGGTTCGGGCAACGGAACTTCCTGCACTCAGCAGTGATTTCCGGTCCTACTCCGCTCAGGGGCACGGACATTGATATCCCCGATCTCCGGGGCGGCTTCAGCCACCTCATCGCAGCGCTGGCTGCCACGGGCACCTCACGGGTTACGGGCATCGACATCATCAACCGCGGTTACGAGCGCTTCACCGAGAAGCTGGCCGGCCTGGGCGCCGATTTCGATATCACCACCACCAAGTAGCGGGGGCTCCTTTGAAGGAATCGGCTAAGAGCCGTGCAACATTCATGCTGCTGGCCGGTCTCGCGCGTCCGCTGATGAACCTCCTGATGGCCAAGAAGTGGGAAGGGATGGAGAACCTTCCACCCGACGGCTTCATCGCAGTACCTAACCATTGCACCGAGATCGACCCCATCGTGATCGGTCACATGGTCTACAACCAGAAACGGCCCCCGCACTTCCTTGCGAAGACGGGCCTCTTCAAGGTGCCGGTTCTGGGGTCCCTGCTTCACGCAACACGGCAGATTCCGGTTGAACGCTCGACGGCGGGAGCGAACCGCTCCCTGCAAGTGGCCAAAGAAGTGGTGGACGCCGGAGGTGCCATCATCATTTATCCCGAGGGAACGCTCACCCGTGACCCCGATCTGTGGCCGATGAAGGGCCACACCGGCGCGGCCAGGCTTGCCCTGCAAACCGGAGCGCCGGTGGTGCCCATGGCGCACTGGGGTGCACAGGAAGTCTTCCCGCGGTACGCCAAGCGGTTCCATATCTTCCCGCGGAAAACCGTCCGCGTGCTTATTGGCAAACCTGTTGATCTCAGTGCGTTCAGCGACCGGCCGATGGACCGTGCAACACTGACCGAGGCCACTGAGGTCATCATGGACGCCATCACGGAACTTCTGGAGACCCTTCGAGGCGAAGTTGCTCCTGCGGAGCGCTGGGATCCGGCTGTCCACAAACAGTCCAGGCACGGCCGTTTTACTCAGGGTGAATCTCCTGATGCCCAAGAAGGGGATGGCGGCAAATGACAACAGAGCACGGCACCGTCAACACGCCGGACATTGTGGCAGTTTTGGGTGCGGGATCCTGGGGAACCACTTTTGCCAAGGTCCTGGCGGACGCGGCTGCGGCTACCGGATCTGAGCGCAGCATCCGGATCTGGGGACGCCGGGCCGAAGTGGTGGAGCAGATCAACTCTTCGCACCGCAACGAGCAATACCTTAAAGACATTGAACTCCCGGCATCAGTCACGGCCTCTACGGATGTTGGGGAGGTGCTCAAGGATGCCACGCTGGTGGTACTCGCTGTGCCCGCACAATCCTTGCGTCCGCAACTGGGCGAGTGGAAGCCGTTACTTGCCCCCGACGCCGTGGTGGTCTCCTTGATGAAGGGCCTGGAACTGGGCACGGACGCCCGGATGAGCGAAGTAATTGCCCAGGAGTTAGGTCTTCCCGCGTCTCGCGTGGCAGTGGTCTCTGGCCCTAACCTGGCCATGGAGATTGCCAGGGAGCAACCAACGGCGTCCGTGGTTGCCTGCAGTGACGCAGACACCGCTGCTGCCATAGCCCTGTGCTGCACGGCACCGTACTTCCGGCCCTACACCAGCACTGATGTTGTGGGCGTGGAAATCGGCGGGATCGTCAAGAACGTGATTGCCCTTGCCGTGGGCATTTGCGAAGGCCGGCAGATGGGCGACAACACCAAGGCTTCGGTGATCACCCGTGGACTCGCGGAGACCTCCCGGCTTGCGCTGGCCCTTGGCGGAGAAGCACACACCATGGCCGGCCTGGCCGGACTCGGGGACCTCGTTGCCACGTGCTCTTCAGCCCTTTCACGCAACCACACCGCCGGCAGGTTGCTGGGCGAAGGTCTTAGCCTTGAGCAAGTTGCCGAACAAATGACACAGACAGCAGAGGGCATTAAGTCCGGCCCTGCTGTACATGAGCTTGCCGGCAAATTAGATGTTGAAATGCCTATTACGGCCGCCGTCGTGGCGGTGCTTGAAGGCAGAATGTCCGTTGATGACCTGGGGCCGCGACTGCTGGCCCGGGCACTGAAGTCCGAAGGCGACTACTGATGGTGACTGAGCAATCCACCCCCGTGACGGGACGTCCCCGCGTAGCGATTCTCTTTGGGGGCCGCTCCAGCGAACACGCCGTCAGCTGCGTCACCGCCGCTGGTGTCATGGGCGCGATCGACAAGAATAAGTACGAGGTCATACCAATCGGGATCGCCAAATCGGGTCAGTGGGTTCTCGCCTCGGGCGACACCAGCGACTGGTCCTTGAGCTCGGCGGCCCTTCCCGAAGTGGCGCCGTCGGGCAAGACCGTCACCTTGGCCGAGGTAGGTGGCGAGCATCAGCTCATCGTGACCGAGCCCAATGCCGTACCCCTGGAATTGGGTGCTGTGGACGTTGTCTTTCCCTTGCTGCACGGGCCATGGGGCGAGGACGGTACCGTCCAGGGTCTCCTGGAGCTTTCGGACACCCGCTATGTCGGAGCCGGTGTGCTGGCCTCGGCCGTGGGAATGGACAAGCACTTCATGAAAGTGGTGTTCGAATCCGCAGGACTCAGCGTGGGCCCCTACGTGGCTGTCACGGACCGTGAGTGGACCACGGACGCCGAGTCTGTTCGTAAGCGGGTGGATAGGCTGGGGTTCCCCGTGTTCGTCAAGCCCGCCCGGGCAGGCTCGTCCATGGGTATCTCCAAGGTGGACTCGATCGAAGGGCTGGACGCCGCGATCGAGGAAGCCCGCCGCCACGACTTGAAGCTGGTCATCGAAGCAGGCATTGTGGGCCGCGAGATCGAGTGTGCGGTCCTTCAAGGACGTGGCACCGATGCTCCCCGCACTTCCATGCCGGGTGAAATTGCCGTGGCAGAAGGAGAGCATCAGTTCTACGACTTTGCCGCCAAATACGTTGAGGACGGGGCCGCAGCCCTGAGCTGCCCGGCCGTTATGCCGGACGAGGCAATCGCACGGGTGCGTGAACTCGCCGCCGTGGCTTTCGACGCCGTCGGAGCAGAAGGCCTCAGCCGTGTGGACTTCTTCTACACTCCGGCCGGTGAGCTGATCATCAACGAGATCAATACGATGCCCGGCTTTACGCCTAAGAGCATGTACCCGCAGATGTGGGCGGCATCAGGCCTGGCTTACGGGGACCTCATTGATGAATTGATCCATCTGGCGCTGACCCGCAAGACGGGACTGCGCTAGCCCGTCGGAGGACCCTACTGCGCGGACGGCAGGTTCTGAAGGTCTTCCTGGCCGACGCACTTTCCGGTTGCCTTGATCTTGCCAACCGCGGCTGCCAGCTCGGTCAGCACGGTAGCGGAGCTGATGTTCGCTGCCTCAAGTTTGACCGGGTCAATCAGGATTTCCGTGGCAGGTTCGCGACCGAAGGTGGTCAAGGTGTAGACGGGATCGCCTTCCTTGATGACCCAGTCGATGTCATTGACGCTGACGCAACGGTCTGTGGTGGGGCCGGGGACGTTTACGCCGCAGCGGAGTATGACTTGGGAGGGATCTCCCCAGGCTGCCGTCGCCTGGCTGTTCGTCTTGCGAAGGGCAGCGTCACCGATCTGATCGGGAAGGGCCACCATCATTGGTGCGCAGGCAGGATTGGCGGCGTCTGCGGCGGCCGTGACGTCCACAGTGGGGGCGCAGGCCGACAAAGCGGTGGCGGACGCGGAGGCCATGGCGATGGCCAGAGCAGTCCGGCGGAGGGTCTTTCGGTGCATCCATCCAGCCTATCCCGCACGCGCTGGCCGAAAGTTTCACGGTGCCGCAGGTCACATACCTGGCGGAACGCCGTTGGGGGACGGCCACATTATTCTGTCGGTGGATCGCGATAGCGTAAGTCAGTACCTGCAGACGAGCCGGGTCGAACCGGGTGCAGTGCCTGGAGAAGAGCAATTGCCTTGGGGAAGAAGAGTCGAGAGCCGTGCCAAGAGAAGAATCGAGTGCAGTGCCACTACAACAGTTGACCGTCCAAGACCTTTCGGAGTCCGCCCTCCTTGCCAGAATCTTCCCGCGATTGCACCGTAGCCCCGGCGTTCTTCTGGGACCCGGAGACGATGCTGCCCTGATTGCAGCGCCGGACGGCCGGACCCTCATCTCCATCGACACCCAGACGCAGGATCAGGACTTCAGGCTTGAGTGGCCCAATGGTTACAGGACCACCGGATTCGACGTTGGTTGGAAGGCCGCGGCGCAAAACCTGAGCGACATCAACGCCATGGGCGGCAGCGCCACGAGTCTCGTGGTGAGCCTCACCATGCCACCGGCCACGCCCGTCGAATGGGTGGAAGACTTTGCCGATGGCCTCACTGCGGCGATCGTTGGCCTGGGTGCCCCGGACTGCTCCGTGGCCGGTGGAGACCTCGGCCGGGGCCGCGAGCTGGCGGTGACTGTCGCCGTCGTCGGTACGCTTTCCGGTGTGGCGCCGGTCCTGAGGTCCGGTGCCAACCCGGGGGACATCGTGGCGGTTTCGGGAACGTTGGGGAGGGCGGCTGCCGGCTGGGCGCTGCTGGAAAGTGAAATTCCCCTCGGTAGCCTGTCCGCTGAATTGCGGAGCCTGATAGACAACCAGTGCAGGCCGCTGCCTCCGCTGGCCGCCGGCCCCCTGGCTGCGCGTGCGGGTGCCACGGCCATGATGGATATTTCCGATGGTCTGATGTGCGATGGAAGCCGCTTGGCCGGCGCCAGCAGTGTGGTTTTGGATTTCGATCCCGCTGCCTTGGAGAACTACGCAGTCCCGTTGGAACCTGCGGCTAAGTTGCTTGGTGAAGATGCCATGCGATGGGTGCTGGGCGGGGGAGAAGACCACGGTTTGCTTGCTACGTTCCCGGCAAGTATTCAGCTACCGCAGGGCTTCACTGCGATAGGCTCGGTTCAAGCCGTTGTCGAGCCGCCAGGCAGTGGCGTCCGGATTTCCGGGCAAACTGCTGACACTGTTGGATGGGATCACTTTGCAGACTAAGATCGCCGCGAATGCGCACGCCATGAAACGTTGGCTCGGCAAGGCGGAGGTGGTCCTCGGCAACCACAGCGACCGCCTCAATGCGATCAACATTTTTCCTGTCGCCGACGGCGATACTGGAACCAACCTTTATCTCACCGTCCGGGCTGCTGTGGCTGCCTTGGGTGAAACTGTCACTGACGCTGCGGAAACCGGCAACGACGTCGGGGCATTGCTGTCCCGCGCCGGGCAGGCAGCCATGGAACAAGCACGGGGCAACTCAGGCACACTTTTTGCTGTCTTCCTGTGTGCCGCTGCCGAGCCCCTGGTTGGCAAATCCCGGCTCAGCGCACCGCTGCTTGCCACTGCGTTGAACAGAGCACAGATCCGGGCCTGGTCTGCCTTGAGTGAACCCGTGGCCGGCACTATGCTCTCGGTCCTTGAGGCGGCCGCTCATGCTGCCCAGGACGTGGACGCGACCCAGAGTGGCGATGACAGCAACCATGCGTTGGGGCTCTCACTCGACGCCGTGGTGGATGCCGCCTACCAAGCGGTGGTCCGGACCGAGGACGAGCTCGCACAGCTGCATGAAGCACGTGTTGTGGATGCAGGGGGCGTGGGCATGCTGCTGGTGCTCGATTGCCTCCGCTCCGCAGTCTTGGGTGAGGAGCTCCAGGATGAACTGCTCGACGGCCTCCACGGCTACAAACTGCAGGACCCCCACATCCATGAGCGCATGCCCGCCGATGACGGCGTGGAAGTCATGTGCACCATCAATCTTTCGCCCTTGAATGCGGCCATCCTCCGGCAACGCCTGGACGAGATGGGTGAATCTGTGATTATGAGCCAGGTTGGCGGTGCGCAGGGAAGCGATGATGACGACGACGAATCCAACGTCGAAGTGAGCTACAGGTGGCGCGTTCACGTGCATGTTCCCGATCCGGAGCCGGCCGTCGCACTCATTCGCTCGCTGGGAGAACCGACGGATATCGCAGTGAGCCAGTTGGCGGTTCCCCGTGGCAACGGGCAAGAGCCGGCCACCTGGGAATCCTCCGGCAGCGAGTCCGGCAGCAGCAACGAAGCCTTCAACGTCCCAGGCCAGTCACGGCATGAATTCTGAGCTGGAACTGCCCCTCGAACGCAGGATCGGCAAGCGCTCCGCGGCTGTCATTGAAAAGCACTTGGGCCTTAAGACCACCGGATCTTTGCTGAACTACTTTCCTCGCAGGTACTTGAGCCGCGGAGAACTGACGCCCATCAGTAACCTTCCGCTGGATGAGGAAGTCACACTAATCGCCCGGGTGCTGTCCAACAGCTCGCGCCAGATGCGGGCCCGACGTGGTTCCATCACGGATGTGGTGGTCACTGACGAGGCCGGCGGCAGCGGCGTGCCAGGGACGTTGAAGGTCAGCTTCTTCAACGGGTTCCGGGCGAAGGCAGAACTTCTGGCTGGTCGGCGGGCTATGTTCTCGGGCAAGGTATCCCGTTACGGCGGTGCCCTTGGTCTGACCAACCCGGACTTCCTTCTGCTGGACGAGGACCCTGAGGCCGAGGGGTCAGTGGATCCCGAAAAGCTGGCTGCCATGCCCATTCCCGTCTATCCTGCAACGGCTAAGCTGACCAGTTGGTCCATCCACAAGGTGATCACTGCCTTGATCCAGACCATGGACCTTGATTCCCTGCAGGATCCACTTCCGGCGGGCATCGTCCGAAGGGACGGGTTGCTCAGCGTGGCTGAGGCATACCGGTTGATCCATTCACCAGAGATCGCCAAGGATTGGCAGCGCGCCCAGGAGCGCTTCCGGTATCAGGAAGCCCTCGTGCTGCAAACGGCCTTGGCGCGCCGTCGCGCCCAGCTTGCCGCAGAAGAAGCTACAGCACGCCGCCCACTTAAGGACGGGTTGCTGAGCACGTTTGATCAGCATCTGCCCTTCACGCTGACCGCCGGACAATCCGCCGTCGGAAAGACCCTGGCTGAAGAGCTCGGGCGCGACACTCCCATGAACAGGCTGCTCCAGGGAGAGGTGGGCTCGGGCAAGACCATTGTGGCCCTCCGCGCCATGTTGCAGGTGGTGGATGCCGGCGGCCAAGCTGCCCTCCTGGCACCCACGGAGGTCCTGGCGGCCCAGCATTTCCACTCCATCCGGAAGACCCTGGGAGCGCTGGCCCGTGACCAGATCTTTGGCGGCATGGGTATGCTTGGCGGCGACTCGGCTCAAGGGGCCGTCCAGGTGACCCTCCTGACTGGTTCCATGCCCACGGCTGCACGCAAGCAGGCAATGCTGGATGCGGCCTCCGGAAATGCCGGCATCGTTATTGGCACCCATGCCCTGCTGAGCGACAAAACCAGTTTCCAGGATCTCGGGTTGATAGTGGTGGATGAGCAGCACCGTTTTGGCGTGGAGCAGCGTGATGCCCTCCGGGCCAAGGCGCAGCGGCCTCCGCATTTGCTGGTCATGACGGCCACTCCTATTCCGCGCACGGTGGCGATGACGGTGTTCGGCGACCTTGAGACGTCCATCCTTGACGAGCTTCCTGCGGGGCGGGCGCCGATTTCGACGCACGTGGTGGGGCTCGCGGAAAATCCGGGCTGGGTGGACCGCATATGGAAGCGTTCACGTGAAGAAGTGGACTCAGGTCATCAGGTGTACGTGGTGTGCCCCAAGATCGGTTCGGATGACGACGGCGACTTCAGCCCGGGCGAAGCGGAACCCAGCGATGCGGACCTCGCGGACGAAGGCCCGGCACGGGAACTGGCATCGGTGACCGCCGTCGTCGACGCCCTCGTGCAGGAACCCGCGCTGGCCGGTGTCCCCGTGGCACCGCTTCATGGGCGGCAGGATCCGCAGGTGAAGTCCGAGACCATGGCGTCGTTCGCCTCCAACAGCATCAAAGTACTGGTGTCCACCACTGTCATTGAGGTGGGCGTGGACGTTCACAACGCGACGCTCATGGTGATCCTCGATGCCGACCGTTTTGGCATCTCGCAGCTCCACCAGTTGCGTGGCCGGGTTGGCCGTGGAGGATTGCCGGGTACTTGCCTGCTGGTCACTACCTTGGAACCCGGGCATCCGAGTCGCCGGCGGCTTGATGCCGTTGCTTCAACGACGGACGGCTTTGAGCTGTCCCAGGAGGACTTGAAGCTCCGCAGGGAAGGCGACATCCTGGGCGCTTCGCAATCCGGCGGACGCTCCACGTTGAAGTTGCTCCGTGTACTTGACCACGAGGACATCATTGCCCGTGCACGTACTGACGCCCAGAGCCTGGTGTCGGAGGACACGGCCCTGGTCCAACAGCCGGCTCTGGCCGCTGCGATCGATGAATATTTGAACCCTGAGAAGGAGGCGTTCCTTGAGCGCGGTTAGAGATCCCCGGTTGCGCACACGTGGAGAATCCCTGTGAGCCGGATCATCGCCGGAGTTGGTGGTGGAAACCCGCTGACCAGTGTCCCCGGAACGGCCACGCGTCCAACCACGGACAGGGTCAAGGAGGCATTGTTTTCCCGTTTGGAATCCTTTGACGTCCTTGACGACGCCCGGGTCCTGGACCTCTACGCAGGTTCTGGAGCCTTGGGCATCGAAAGCGCCAGCCGGGGTGCCCGGAAGGTGGATCTGGTGGAGTTCGATGCCAAGGCAAGTGATGTCTGCCAGCGCAATGCGGACTTGGTGAACCAGCTGCTGGGCGGCAAGCGGGTCTCCGTCCACCGTTCCAAGGTGGAGTCATTCTTGGAACGTGCAAGCGACGCCGACATGTGGGACTTGGTCTTTCTTGATCCGCCATACCCCTTGGATGAGCCGGCGTTGAGTGCTGTGCTCGCAAAGTTGGCGCCGCATGTGGACACCGGAGCCGTCGTGGTGGTGGAACGGAGTTCGAGGAGCCCGGAACCGGCATGGCCCGGGGCTTTGGAGTGTTTTGCTGACAAGAAGTATGGCGAGACCAAACTTTGGTTCGCTGAACCGGCGTAATTCCCGGGGATGACGCTAGGCCGTGATCCGGTCCAGCTCAACGCCTGTGAGGACGGTGGCGGGGTGGGGGCCGCGGGCCAGTAACTGTGCTGTCCAATCCGGAGACCACGGCTTGCGGGTGCCCACCACAACGATGTTGCCCGGGTAGCGGCCTGCGAACATTCCTGTTTCAGCGAAGGCGGCGACGTCGGGCATGGCCTGGCGCAGTGCGGCCACTTGGCTGCGTACCAGGGTGAGCGCAGGTTCGTCGCCCACGTTGACGATCAACACGCCGTCGGGCCGTAGCCGCGCCTCTGCTTCTTCATAGAACTCGCGGCAGGCGATATGGGCAGGGGCCTCCGGTCCGGAGAAGATGTCCAGGATCACGACGTCGAACATCACCTCGGCAGGAAGCTCAGCCAACGAGTCGCGGGCGTCGCCGATGTGAGTGGTCAGCGCAGTGCCATCAGGCATAGGCAGCTTCTGAAGGACGAAGTCCAGTAGTTCGCGCTCAAGCTCAACCGCGTACTGTTCCGAGCCGGGGCGCGTGGCTTGGATGTAGCGCGCCAGAGTGAGCGCGCCGGCGCCAAGGTGGAGAGCATGGATGGGTTTTCCAGGCTCGGCCGCCACATCCACCACATGCCCGATCCTGCGCAGGTATTCGTAGAAGATGTCCGAGGGATTGGCCAGGTTCACATGTGATTGCTCGGCACCCCCGATGCTGAGGATAAAGGCGCCCTCAACGAGGGTGTCGGCCTCGATCGTGGCGTGTTGTCCCGTGGTCCGGAGGAAGCGTGATGCCTGGTGCTCTCCGGAGCCCGCCGCGTTCAGAGCCTGTCCTTCAGGGTGGCCAGCCGTTCGGCGGCCTCTTCCAGGACGTCGGTCTTCTTGCAGAAAGCGAATCTGAGCAGGCTGCGTGTGCGCTCGGCTCCTTCCGGATGGCAAAACACCGGAACCGGGATGGCTGCCACGCCAACGAGCCCCGGCAAGCGCCTGGCAAGGTCAACCGAGTCGAGGATGCCCAGGGGCGCTGTGTCGACGTTGATGAAGTAGGTACCGCTCGGGTTGTACACGCCAAATCCGGCAGTGCGCAGGCCCTCGGCGAGGATGTCGCGTTTGTGTCCAAGGGTAGCGGCGATGCCTGTATAGAACTCGTCGGGAAGGCCCAGGCCCACGGCAATGGCGCTCTGGAAGGGGGTGCCCGAGCTATAGGTCAGGAACTGCTTGACGGTGCGCACCGCAGCTACCAGGTGTTCGGGTCCGGTGAGCCAGCCGATCTTCCAACCGGTGAAGGAGAAGGTCTTACCGGCAGAGGAAATGGTGATAGTGCGTTCGCCGGCGCCAGGCAGTGACGTGATCGGGATGTGCGCTACTCCGAAGGTGAGGTGCTCGTAAACTTCGTCGCTGACAATGATGGCGCCGTACTTTGCCGCCAATTCCACAATCCTGGCCAGGACGGGCTCCGGGAACACTGCGCCTGTGGGGTTGTGCGGATTGTTCAGAAGGACAATTTTGGTCCGGCTGCTGAACGAATCTTCCAAAACCTCGAGGTCGGGAAGGAAGTCCGGGGCAAGCAGGGGAGCCGTGACGTGCTGGCCACCGGCCATGCCGATGATGGCCCCGTAAGAGTCGTAGAAGGGTTCGAAGGTCAGGACTTCGTCGCCGGGTTGGATGAAGGCCAGGAGGGTGGCTGCGATGGCCTCTGTTGCCCCCGTTGTCACAAGGACTTCGGTGTCCGGATCCGGGGTCAGCCCGTAAAAACGTTGTTGGTGTGAGGCAATGGCTTCACGAAGTGCGGGCACGCCTTTGCCGGGAGCGTATTGGTTGGCGCCTGCCGCGATGGCGGCCCGGGCAGCGGCCTTGATCTCGGCCGGGCCGTCTTCATCCGGAAACCCCTGGCCGAGGTTGATGGCACCGGTGGACAACGCCAAGGTGGTCATTTCCTCGAAGATCGTTACTCCCAGATTTCCCTCCGGGGAGAGCAAATTGGCTCCTGTGGCGGCCCGCTGCCACGGTGCCGGCCGGGCGTCTTCGGTGGTGACTGCGCTCAAATTCAAGGAAGGGCTGCTGCCTGCGGATGCCATGTCAGCCATGGTATCCCGGCAAAGTCATGGGGTAGGTTCGTCTCATGAGACGCGCGGTATGCCCTGGATCCTTTGACCCCATCCACAACGGACATCTCGAAGTCATCGCCCGGGCCGCCGGGCTGTTCGACGAAGTCATTGTGGCCGTGTCCACAAATTACGCCAAGAAGTACAGGTTCAGCCTTGAGGACCGCATGGAGATGGCCCGTGAAACTCTGGCCTCCTTACGGGGCATCATCGTTGAGCCCATGGGCGAGGGGCTTTTGGCTGAGTACTGCCGCCACCGGGGGGTTTCAGCCATAGTCAAGGGCTTGCGTTCATCCTCGGATTTCGATTACGAGCTTCCCATGGCCACCATGAACCGCCAGCTGACCGGCGTCGAAACGGTGTTCCTGCCTGCAGAAGCGCACTACCTGCACCTTTCCTCCACCTTGATCAAAGAAATCAACGTCCTCGGAGGAGACATCTCCGACTTCGTCCCCAAATCGGTGCTGAAAAGGCTTCTCGCTGGCGAGCCGCCAACGGAACAGCCCCGTAAGGGGTAGGCTTGACTGGTACCTTGCGCCTTAGCGCCGAGTTCCCCAAGCTGAAACCACTGTGTATTTACGTGCGCCCGGCGTCGGTTTGAGTCCTCGAGCGTGATCAGGCTAAGATGGTACGTCGGTCATATGTTCTACAGGAGTTCTCATTAAGCGAGATGCAAGTTCGCCCTTGGCGCTGGTAGTCAAGGACCTTGGACGTAGTCCAGGGACCATGCGGACACTCAACGAGCATGTACCTGCGCCAAGTGACCTTGGTGTGGCGCTCATTGGCGTAAAGGAAGGCTCGGATATCGAGCTGGATCTTCGTCTTGAGGCCGTACACGAAGGAATTCTGGTATCCGGAACCGTCGTCGTCGAAGTAACCGGCGAATGCGGTCGATGCCTGGATCCCCTTGCGTATGACCTTGAGGTCAATGTGCAAGAACTTTTCTTCTATGAAGGCGTTGAGCTTTCAGGCGAAGAAGACGATGAAGAGCAACGTCGAGTCGAGTACGATCTGATCGATCTTGAGCCGGTGTTGCGGGACGCAGTTGTCACTATGCTGCCGTTCCAGCCGGTGTGCCGGGAAGACTGCCAGGGCCTGTGTTCCGAATGCGGAGCGCGCCTGGAAGACGAGCCGGGGCACCACCACGAGGTCATTGACCCTCGCTGGGCTGCCCTAGCTGATCTGGCTAAGACTGACCGGCAAACCGATTAGTAAGTGTTCGTCTAAGAGAGAAATGAGATAGCCGTGGCTGTTCCCAAGCGGAAAATGTCTCGCGCAAATACACGCGCCCGCCGTGCCCAGTGGAAGGCAACTGCCCCCAACTTGGTCAAGACCATCGAAAACGGTCAGGTTACCTACAGCCTGCCGCACCAGGCAAAGGTCGTTACTGACTCTGCCGGCACCGCGCTGTTCCTTGAATACAAGGGCCGCAAGGTCGCCGACGCCTAATCTGCCGTACTGGCTGACTAAGGATGTCTTCAACTGAAGAGCTTCTGAAGCGTCTCGGTGTCTCGATTGACACCGAGACGCTTCGTCTTGCTCTGACACATCGCTCATATGCGTATGAGAACGGCGGGATTCCCACCAACGAGCGCCTCGAGTTCCTGGGCGACTCCATCCTGGGATTCTCCGTCACCGATTCTCTTTACCGTGAGAACCCCTCGCTGCCCGAAGGCGAGCTTGCCAAGCGACGTTCCGCCGTCGTCAGTACGCGTGCCCTGGCCGGAATTGGCCGGGAGATCGGCGTTGGTGAGTTCATTTACCTCGGGCAAGGCGAGAAGCTGACCGACGGCAAAAACAAAGCCTCGATCCTGGCTGACACCATGGAGGCGCTGATCGGCGCCACGTATCTCTCGAACGACATCGAGACAGCACGTCAACTGGTCATGCGCTTGGTGGGCCCGCTCCTGAAGGATGCCGGTGCCCTCGGAGCTGGAACTGACTGGAAAACGAGCATTCAGGAGCTTACGGCGAGCCGGCAACTGGGCGCCATCCACTATGCCGTTGAAGGCTCGGGGCCGGATCACGCCCGGACGTTCGAGGCAGTGCTGAATATTGGCGGTACGCCGTTCGGCCGCGGCTCGGGTCATTCCAAGAAGGAAGCGGAACAGGAAGCTGCCGCTGATGCCTGGCGTGCGCTGACCGCCCTGGACGCCACCAACACTGGTCCTGCCACCTCATAGACCACATGCCTGAACTTCCCGAAGTAGAGGTAGTCCGCCGCGGCCTGGCCCGTTGGGTTCGTGGCCGTACCATCACCGGCGTCGACGTCCTGGATCCACGGTCCATCCGCCGGCACACCCTTGGTACCGAGGACTTCATCGGTAACCTTGAAGACGCCACCGTGCTGGACGTTGTGCGCCGGGGGAAGTTCCTGTGGATGCCCCTCGCCATGCCAGGGTCGCCAGATCCTGAACCCGGAATCAAGCAGGAAGACCTCCCGAAGGTGGCGCTGATGGCGCATCTGGGAATGAGCGGCCAGCTACTTATGCAGGACCCGGATGTTGCGGATGAAAAGCACCTCAAAGTCAGAATCAGGCTCAGCGCCGTTGACCATATGCCTGAACAACTTCGGTTCGTCGACCAGAGAATATTCGGCGGCCTGTTCGTGACGTCCCTGGTGCCAACAGTCGACGGCGGACCTGGCGGCCTGGGCGAGACGCCGCTGCCGGAGATCGCCGAGGAAGCCTCCCACATTGCCAGGGATCCGCTGGACCCCTTTTTCTCGTTCGACGCGTTCTATCGGAAAATCAAAGGCCGCAAGACAGGCCTGAAGCGTGCGCTGCTGGATCAATCGGTAATTTCCGGCATCGGCAACATCTATGCGGACGAAGCCCTGTGGCGCGCCCGTCTCCACTACGCCAGGGCAACCGACACACTTCGCAGGGCGGATGCGGAACGGCTGGTTGAGGCTGCGCGGGATGTCATGAACGCCGCCCTTGACGCCGGGGGGACAAGTTTCGACTCCCTGTACGTCAACGTCAATGGCGATTCCGGATACTTCGCCCGGTCTCTCAACGCCTATGGACGTGCTGGTGAACCGTGCGGACGCTGCGAGGCAAGAGGCCTGCGGAGCATCATAAAACGTGAACAATTCATGAACCGTTCTTCCTATACCTGTCCGGTGTGCCAACCGCGGCCGCGGAATGGACGTTGGTAGGTCCAAAACTGTTCCGGAATCGGGATGGCAATGGCAGACTGTCCCCATGAACAGCTTGGCGTTCCGAACCGCCATCGCATATGTCAACGCCACCACAATGCGGGTGGCGTCAGTTCTACCCGCCGTCCTTACTGAAACGGCCTGGCAACACCGACGCAACTCATTCACTCCGGACATGCCATGATGGCGCGGCGGCTGGTACTGGCAGGCGTTTGCCTCGCCGTGCTGATCGCCGCCGTCGCCATCATTCTGGACCAGATGGCTGGGAGGCCAGGGCCCTCTGCTGCCCCAACCACATCGACATCCAGTCCGAGGGCGGACTCGAGCGCCGCCGCTTCGGGCGGAGCCACTCCAGGCGCAGATGCTCCGTCCGGCAGCGCGGCAAGCGGCAGCCCGGCGTCCGGCAGCCCGACGTCGGGCACTGAAGGCAGCGGCAGCGGAAACAGCAGCGAAGGAAACAGCGGTGACGGCGGCCCCGCGGCGGCGAAACCCCTTGAGGTCCTGCCGCCGGTAACGGCAACACCCACCGGTTTGCCCGCGCCTTCCGCCCCGGCGCCATTGATTACCGGCTCCTTGCCTCAGCCGGGAAGCGCCTCCGGTGAAGTGGTGGACGGGTGGCCGGCCGGAGTCCTGACTTTGCCCGAAGGTACAACAATCGGCTCCACGTCAGTCTCGACGTCCGGTGATGTACTCCAGGTCGCCGCAGATGGCATCATTGCCAAGCCACAAGCGGAGGTCCTGGCGTCCTTCCGCCAGTCCTTGGTGGCCCATGGATTCTGGTCCGAGGCGGCGCCGGCTGCGGACGGAGCGATGGCCGAACGGTTCGTGCGGGGTACGGATACTGTGACGGTTTCGGTATCGACTACAGGTACGGGTACCTCACGATTCCAGCTTTTGGGCAGCCTGCGCGCGGCGGCGGACTAGGGGCAGCGATGTACATTTCACTCTCGGACCGCGGGAAACGGGACAAGCCGGAGGGAACACGAACGGCACTATCGAGCGAAGTGCCGTTCCGTTTGTCTCCGGTCATTCTGTGGTTGGGCGTTGTGAGTATGGTGACCGATGTTTCCTCTGAGTCGGTCACAGCGATTTTGCCCTTATATGTGACCGGTTTCCTGGGCCTGTCCACCATTGCGTTCGGCTTCATCGACGGCATCAACCAAGGGGCCAGCGCGATCGTCAGGATCGCTGCCGGCTGGGCTGCCGACCGCAGCGGCCACCCCAAACGGATAGCTTTGGCCGGTTACGGCTTATCAATGCTCGCCAGGATAGGTTTCCTCTTTGCCGGCGGGTTTTGGGCCATTACGGCGATAGTCACCGGCGACAGAATCGGCAAAGGCATCCGCACCGCTCCGCGGGACGCCCTCATCTCGGTGTCTGCGCAGCCTGAACATCTGGCCCGCTCTTTTGGCGTGCACAGGATGCTGGACAACATTGGCGCTGCGGCCGGGCCGTTGATTGCCTTCTTCGTGTTGCTGATGATCCCCAACGGTTTCAGTACGGTGTTTGTGGTGTCTCTGGCCTTTGCGGTCATTGGCGTCGCCGTCCTCGCCTTGGTGGTGCCGGACATTAAGGCACGTGGCCTCCAGGGCGTGGAGGACCGCGAGGGCCGGCGGCTCTTCGCTTTTTCCTGGAGCCACCTGAAGGAACCGGGACTGGGCAAGCTGCTGATTGCCGCCGGACTTCTGGGCTTGGTGACCATTGGCGACGGCTTCATCTACCTGGTGCTCCAGGCACGGGACTCTTTCGCTGTCCAGTGGTTTCCGCTGTTGTTCGTAGGCACCAACGTGGTGTTCCTGGCGTTCGCCATTCCGCTGGGCCGGCTCGCGGACAGGGTGGGGAGAATCCCGGTGTTCGTGGGTGGGCACCTTGCACTGCTGGCAACCTACTTCCTCGCAGCGGCGCCGTTCGGAGGCCTGTGGGCAACCATCGGCTGCTTGATCCTTTTGGGAGCGTTCTACGCAGCCACTGACGGCGTCCTGGCGGCGTTGGCCAGCCAACTGACACCGCCGGGGAAACTTGCCACGGGCATCGCTTCCGCACAGACAGTCGTTGCCCTCACCAGGATGGTTGCTTCGGCTGGTTTTGGTGTGCTGTGGTACGCAGTTGGTGCACCAACGGCCATGGTGGTGGCGGGCGGATTGCTGGCTTGCGCTGTTGTGGCTGTCGCCTTCATCCTTCGAGGCGCCCGGGTTGCCCCGGCAGTGGACATGAGTGACCCGGATGACGCGGGTAATGGCGCATGACCGGTGCGCTCGCTGAAAGTAAGCTGCGGTGGGGTGCCCTCCTTGCCGTCACGGCCCTGGTCTTGGTGGCGGCGGGTATTTACGCAGTGGGGGCTTACCAGCGATTCGAAGAGAGCAGAAATGCGGCGTCGTCGGTGGGCGTCACAGCGAGCCAGCCGCTTCCGGCCGGCTCATTCATTCTCTTCCGGAACACAGCGTCGGGCCAAGGCTATGGCAACGCCGCCACAGTCCCGCTGGCGTCCCCTGGCGGACCCCGGGCGGTGAGTGGGCAGGAATGCGATCGCGTCTACGGGACGCGGGAGAAAGTAGTGTGCCTGAAAACAAACCGGGGCTTGGTAACGGCGTTTGAAGCTGCTGTCCTGGATCGCAACTGGGATCAGCAACGGGCCTGGCCGGTTCCCGGGATACCCAGTAGGACCCGCATCAGCGCCGACGGTTCCATGATTGCCACCACGGTGTTCGTCTCGGGCCACTCGTACGCCACGTCCGGCTTTTCCACGGCCACCGAGATCATGCTTCCGGAGGGCACCTCCGGGAATCTCGAGGACTTTGCCTTGATGGTGAACGGTGAGCGGCTTGTTACCACGGACCGGAACATTTGGGGTGTGACGTTCGCTCCGGGCCAGAGTGACGTTTTCTACGCCACGGCCGCTTCCTCAGGACGCATCTGGCTGGTCCGGGGCAGCCTGTCCGCAAAGACCCTGACCGCCATTCACGATCATGTGGAGTGTCCGTCCATCTCGCCGGACGGTCAACGGATTGCGTACAAGAAGAACGACGGCGGGGCGCTGGCAGCTCATTGGAACGTAGCTGTGCTGGACCTCGCTACTGGACAGGAAACCGTGCTTTCAGAGAAGCGCAGCGTTGATGACCAGATCGAATGGCTGGATAACCAAAACCTTCTCTACGGTTTGGCTGACGAATCCACCGACGGAGACAGCAACATCTGGAAGTTGGGAACCGTACCCGGTTCCCAACCCAGCCTGTTCATCGCCCATGCGTGGTCGCCCAGCGTCGTCCGCTGAACGACGTCACATGCAACCTGCCACAGCAAATCGTCAGCAGACCCTCAGCAACCCGCAAAGCAATCCGCCGGACTGAGTGGGACTTGGTGACGGACTTGGCGTTGCGGTCGGCGTGGCCGTAGGAGTTGGACTCGGTGCGGCCGTCCCTGTTGGTGTGGCAGTTGGAGTGGCTGTGGCCGTCGGCGCAGCTTGCTGCTGGGCAGGAGCGGTGGTGGAGTACACCACGTCAACAAAGTAGTTCGTGGCGTTCCAAGAACTGGTGGGCATCACGCCTCCCGAGCCATACCGGTACCGTCCGTTGTTCGGGCCGGTGGCGGTGAAGACCCCGCTGTTCCAGGTCTGGTTGAAGAACCCTGCTGTCGAGGAGTATCGGCCGTTCGGTGCCCGGTAGGACACCACATAGGTTTGGCCGGTTACCAGTGCCACGGGTGTTGCCAAGGTGGCGGTTTGCCACCCTGTGGCTGTCTCGTTGGTGAAGGTCACTTGCGCCAGGCGGGTGCCGGCCGAGTTCCAGAGCGATCCCACGTGGGTCCCCGTGTTGCCCGAACCCTTGTAGAAGCGGATGCCTGTCACATTCCCGGCTTGGGACACCGTGAAGGCGGTACCCAGTTCCACTGACAGGAAGTCGGCGTTCGCGGCAACCTGTGGAACCAGCGATCCAAAGATCGTGGATAGTTGCACCGCCGGCGCCGCAGTGGTGAATTGCCAGGCCGTGGTGGGGAAAGCCTGCCCTTGCTGGGACACAACGTTTGTCACGCTTGCGGAAATCACGGTGCTGGCAGGCAGCGCCGCCGTGGGAGTGAACGTCACGCTCCGGCTATCGGTGGAAAGGGCCGCCGTCCCGGCAACAGGGCTGCCGTTAGCCGTGAGGGTGAATGAAGCGCCTGGCCGTATAGCCGATGAGAAGGTAATGGACGGTTTGACGTCCACCGGTATACCGGTGGCGCCCGGCGCCGGAACCTGCTCGGAAATGGTCAGTGGCGGTGTGGTCACCGTGAACACCAGATCCACCAGATAGTTGGCCGTGGAGGAAGCATTGGGGAAGTCACCGTTGTAGGCGAAGGCCCCGGAATCCGCGGCCGCACGCAGCGGACCACTCGTCAGGCCGGCACCAAATCCACCGGCGCTGTAGGAGTACTTGCCGGTGGGAGACTTGTAGGCAACCACGTACTCTGTATCTGACTCGATGCTCACTGGCTGGCTGAAGGTAGCCGTCTGCCAGCCTGAGCTGGATTCATTGGCGAAGGTAACTGTAGCCAGCAGCTGCCCGGTGGTTGTGTACAGCGAGCCGGTGTGGGTTCCGGTGTTGCCGGCCGCCTTGTAGAACCGCACCCCGGTGACTTGCCCGGCGGTGTCACTGGCAAACCGGACTCCCAGGGACAACGGGACGCCATCATTCGCATCCGGAGTCGTTGGAGTCACCGTGTCCTGGAAGAGCGTGCAGGGGCAAATTCCGGGCGTCCGAGGAGCCGGAACGGTGGTGAAAGTCCACGTGCCCCCGCTTGACATCGGCTGCCCTGACACAGCGGTTGCAGTAACTGTTGCCGTGTACGAAGTCCCTGCGGTCAACGGGGCAGCAGGGGTGAACGTGACCTTGCGGGTGGCTTGGTCGTAGGTGGTGGATCCTGCCACCGCAGCTCCGCCGGTGACCTTGACCCCCAGTGTGACGCTGGAGGCGACCGCTGCCTCTGAAAGCACTGCGCTGACCGCAGAGCTCAGGGGGACACTGGCCGCGTTGGGCAGCGGCGAGTGTGAGCCGACAGTGAACGGCGCGTTGGGGACGTTGACCACTACGTCCACCAGATAGCTGGTGGTGGAGCGTGCGGAGGCGAAATCACCGCTATAGGTATAGGCGCCGGCATCAGAGGCAGCCCGGAGCGGGCCCACGCTCATCCCGGAACCGAACCCGTTGGCCGTGGCCGAATAGGTGCCTGTCAGCGATTTGTAAGACACGATGTAGTCCGTGTTTGCAGCCATTTGAACAGGTTGGCTGAACATCGCCGTTTGCCAGCCGGAGGCGCTTTCATTCGTGAAAGCGACTGTTGCCAGTTGCTGGCCGGCGGCTGAATAGAGCGCGCCATTGTGGGTGCCTGTGTTGCCTGCCGACTTGTAGAAGCGGATGCCCAGCACTTCACCGGCAGAGACGCTGGAGAACCTTACGCCGAGCGTCAGGGGCACCCCTTCCCGCAGTTCGGCAATACCGGGCGTGACCGAGTCGTCAAAGAGGCTGCAGGGGCAGGCACCCGGGACTGGCAAGGTTGCTGCCGTGGTAAACGTCCACGTCCCTCCAGCAGTGACCGGCCCTCCCACCGAATCAGTGCCGGACAACGTGGCGGTGAATTGAGTACTGAAGGCAAGGGCGTTCGACGGCGTGAAGGTCGCCCGCCGCGTGGCGGCGTCGTACGCCGTGGTGCCTGCCACCGGCCCGGAAGGCGACTGCAGGGCCAGCTGGACACTGGCAGCAGTGACGGGCTTGGAGAAGACTGCGCTCACCTTGGTATTGACGGAAACGCTGGAGGACGAAGGAATCGGTGTGTGGCCTGATACGGTCATCGGCGAGCTGTCCACCGTGCTGAACAGGGCGTCGGCGAAGTAGTTACCGCCGTTGAAACTCGTGGTGGGGAAGCCTTGGGACGTTCCGTAGACACCTGCCGGTTCAGCCCCGAAGCCACCGGCCACCTTCAGCGGGGCGTCGGTGGATCCGAAGCTCGCCCACTGGTAGTCCTTGGTGGAGTAGTGGCCATTCGGTGCCCAGTAGGACACGGTGTACTTTTGTCCGGCCGCTACCGGCACAGCTTGGGTGAAGAGCGCGGACTGCCACCCCGAAGCCGTCTCATTCGTGAAGGTGACGGTGGCCAGGCGCTCGCCTGTGGAGCTCCACAAGGAGCCGGTGTGTGTCCCGGTGTTGGCTGAGCTCTTGTAGAACCGGACGCCCGTGATGAATCCATCAACGGAAGGCGTAAACCGGAGGCCCATCTCGTAGGCGCCCCCGTCCCCGGAGTCCTTGACAGTGGGAACTGCCTGGCCGAAGACGCTGTAGGGCCCGCTAAGGGTGAGGTTCCTGACGGTGGCTGCTCCGATATTGGCGCTATCGTCAATGGCCCGGGCCTGGATTGTTGCCGTGGCGAGGCCCTTTTGGATGTACGTGTAGGTCCAGTTCTGCTTGCCTTGAGCTGGGTGCCAGGTGGTGCCGCCATCTGTTGAAACCTCCACGCCGGCCACCACGCCGCCAACATCAGCGGCAGTTCCCGTCACGGTGACGCTGTTTCCGTGAGGTACCGTGGCGCCGTTGGCCGGCGCAGAGATGGTGGTGGTGGGCTTGGTGGTATCGGTGCTGGGGGCCGCGGCAACCAGGCCGGCAGCCCGCGTGGCAGGCTGGGCACCCATGTCTGCGAGGAGATTGACCTGAGCCTGCCTCATGCGGGCATCGGCCGGTGCGCCATCGCCGTCGTGCTCCTGGTCCAAGCCCCAGGTCCACTGGACACTGCCTGCGGAAAAGACCAGGGCGCCGCTTGCTGCGCGGTATAGCGTCACGTTGTGGGTGGTGCTTCCCGGGGCCACCGTGTTGCCATAGTCCTGAAGGTATTCCGGAACATTTCCCACAGTTGTGGAGAGCCGGACCAGGCCAGCTGGCCGGAAGCCGTTATCCAGATCTTCATTGGATTCATAGCCCACGGTGTGCGGGGCCAGGGCAGCTGATGAACCAGCTGGCAAGGAGGCCAGGGAAGTGTTCCGCCATAGCCTGGTTTTTCCTTCGTCGGCATTCACAGTCACCGGCAGGTCCGAGTGGTTGGACATGTAGAGGGTTCCGGTCAGTCCGTTCTCCGGTAGTCCGCCCCCATTGGCTTGTGAAGCGAAGCGCGGGTCCCGCCAGGTCCCTGTCCACTGCGTGCTGGGGTCGATCTTGGCATGCGCCCAGGTTTCCTTGTAGCACGTCAGGGTACGGTTTGCTGCGCCGTCAACCGTGGAAGGCTCAAAACGGGTGCGCCAGTACATTTCGTTGCCGGAAAGGAACTGCAGGTTCACGCCGGCGTCCCGGGCAGCGGTGACATTGGCCCGCTGCGGTCCTGACCAGTATTCGTCGTGGCCTACGGACAGGAAGACTTTATGGTTCAGCAGCTCGGCGCCATTGCTGTTCGCATCAAGGCCGCTGATATAGCTGACGTCGTATCCGTTCTGCTCCAGAAAGCGCACCATGGGGTACTCGTTGGAGAAGTAGAAGTCCCTGCCTCCCGGCCCGCCACGGGTTGCGATGGGACGGTTGTAACTGACTTTGTAGGACCTGCCGTTGGCTGCCCCCTGATAGAAGTCCGAGCCGCCATAGGTGTTGTAGGCCTGCCAGGTCTGGTCCGCGGTTTGGAACACCACGGCAGAACGGTTGCCGTCGTTGCGGACAATGAATGTGATGTGGCTCTTCGCCCCGGTATCGGGCCGCTTCAGCAAAGCGACATAGACCCCTGAGACGGCGGTAGCCGGTACCTGCCACGTCGCGGACACCGCCCACGTGCCGCAGTCATAGAGTTCAGTCGTGAGGTCACTACGGCAGGCGGGCTGGTTCTGCCGCAGGACCGACGGCGTCACGTCAGCGATTTTGCGCGCGCCCAGGCCGCCGTACCAGCCTGTGCGATAAATCGCGATGGTGTAGCTGGGTGCGCTCGTATCCACCTTGAAACGGATGGGCTGCCCCGCGTTCACGCTGATCTCGGTGGAGAAGCCCTGAATGCTGTCATCACCGGCGCCACCGATATCCCATTCGGAAGGCGGACTTCCAGCCTTGGAGTTCTCGCACGCCACGAGGTTCACCACGGGATCGCACGGCCCTGCCGCAACTGCTGCCGGTGCTGAAAGCGGCAGCAGGGCCGCCACCATGGCAAGCACCAAAGGCACAAGGAAACCCTTGAAGACCCGCTGCGGTTGGGTAGCTGAAGGACCGGGCATGAGAACTCCTGGAGTGGTACGCCGATTGCTAAGACAGGGCCACGCAATTAAGCGCAGCCCCTGCTTGCCGCTCCCCAGCCAGGGTCAAACCAAGATCTTCAGTTGTGAAACTCAGGGTTGGCGCGGATGAACGTTCCCAAGAACGGGACCGGACCCGGCAATGACCGAACAGAAGTTCAAGCCGAAGCCGGACCACAGGAACGAATCCGCCAAGTAACCCTTGGCAGGAGTGTAGGGGTGTGGCATGCCGCCCGCAAGGGCTTCCGCTTTCAGATCCGCAGATTTCGTGCAAACCGCAGTAGATTTAGTGGATACAGACACCCGGGCCATCCAGGAGAACCGAAGCGCCTTGCACCTGAAAAGTTTGACTGTCCGAGGATTCAAGTCGTTTGCGTCGGCCACGACCTTCGACTTTGAGCCCGGCGTCACCGCCGTCGTCGGCCCCAACGGATCGGGCAAATCCAACGTCGTGGATGCCTTGGCCTGGGTTATGGGGGAGCAGGGCGCCAAAACCCTCCGCGGCGGCAAGATGGAAGACGTCATCTTCGCAGGTACCTCGGGCCGGCCACCTTTGGGCAGGGCACATGTCGCCTTGACTATCGACAACGCAGACAACGCGCTCCCCATCGAGTACAGCGAAGTGACCATCTCCCGGACCCTCTTCCGGACGGGCGGGTCCGAATACGCCATTAACGGCGCACCCTGCAGGCTCTTGGACATTCAGGAACTCCTCTCCGATTCCGGCTTGGGCCGGGAAATGCACGTCATTGTGGGACAAGGCCAACTGGACCGCGTGCTCCACGCGACCCCCGAGGACCGCCGCGGTTTCATCGAAGAAGCAGCGGGAATCCTCAAGCACCGCCGCCGCAAGGAAAAGACTGTCCGCAAGCTCGAAGCCATGCAGGCCAACCTCGCGCGGCTCGGAGACCTCACGGCTGAGATACGGCGGCAACTGACTCCGTTGGGCAAACAGGCGGAGATAGCCCGCCGCGCCCAAACAGTCCAGTTCGACGTCCGGGATGCCCGCGCCCGGCTCCTTGCGGACGACCTCGTTCACCTCACAACCACCCTTGAAAAGGACGTTGCCGACGAAGCCGCCCTCAAAGAGCGCCGCCAAGTGGTTGAGGCAGGACTTGGCACGGGCAGGCGACGCCAAGCTGCACTGGAACAGCAGGCCGCCGAAGCCACCCCGCGACTCAACGCCGCACGCGAGGATTGGTACCAGCTCTCAGCAAGCCGTGAAAGGCTGCGCTCCCTCGGATCCCTGGCCACCGAACGCAGGAGGCTTCTGGGTTCCGCGGAAGCCTCCCCGGATACTGGACGCGACCCCGAACACCTTGAGCGCCAGGCTGCCCGGGTACGTGAGGAACAGGCCACCCTTGAACACGACATCCTTGCCAAGCAGGCGGCTCTCCTGGAGGCAACGGTCGCGAAGGACTCGGCCGAGGCGCTCGCAGCTGCGGAGGACAAGCGCCTCACGGCCATGTTGCGGGCTGCAGCCGATCGGAGGGAGGGGCTGGCCAAATTGGCGGGCCAGGTGGCGGCGGCCAGATCCCGGGCTGAAGCTGCCGAGGCCGAACGTGGTCGCCTCAGGGAATCTCTGGCGTCCGGTGATGACCGGCGTCGCAAGGCCCAGAGCGAGTTCACTGCACTGGAGTCACAAGTGGCCGGCGTCGAGGACGGCGAGGAAAGCCTCGACGCCGATTACGAGAATGCCAACGACGTCCTGGATGCAGTCATCAAGGAAATTGAGGAGCTGAAGGCCGCTGAACGGGAAGCTGTCCGTGAACGGGACTCCCTGACGGCTCGACGCGATGCCCTTCAACTTGGGCTCAACCGCAAGGACGGGTCCGGAAGTCTCTTGACAGCCGAAGGTGTCCTTGGACCTTTGGCGGCTTTGGTCACCATCGAGCCGGGATACGAGGCTGCAGTGGCTGCCGCCTTGGGCAGCGCCTCGGACGCCTTGGTGGTTGCCGATACCCACAGCGCCCTGGCAGCCATCCGCAGACTGAAGGATGACGACGCCGGACGGGCAGCACTGATTCTTGCCGGAAGTGCCGCCGCAGGCGAAGATCTTCGTGCAAACCCCGCGCTGCCCGCAGGTAGCCGTTGGGCAGCCGACGTCGTCCGTATTACTGATCCAGCTGCCCAGGGCGCGCTGGGGCTCCTGGCCCGTATCGCCGTCGTTGATGATGTGGACACAGCGGCAGCTCTCATCGCCGAACAACCCGACATCAGTGCCGTCACACGTGAAGGTGACGTCCTCACCTCTCTGACAATCACCGGTGGATCGGCCACTGCGCCGTCGCTGCTTGAAGTTCAGGCGGCAGTGGACGACGCCGTTGCCCGGCTCCAGGAGGTCACGGCCCGCCTGGAACGTGGACGCTTCACCTTGGCCGGGGCTCAAGCACGCCGTGCCGAGGCCCAGGACCGCGCAGACGCCGCGCTGGAGCGCCTTCATGAATCGGATGCCCGCCTTGCAGCTGTAGCTGAGCGCCTGGGTCATCTGAACTCCGTTCTTCGCAGCGCCGTTGGAGAAAGTGAAAGGCTCGCTGCGTCCATGGCCAAGGCTGAAGCCAACATCGCAGAAGCGCAGCTCGACCTGGAAGTCGCCGCGGAACGCCTCGCCGCAGCCCAGGAAGCACCGGACGAGGAACCGTCCACGGATCAGCGGGACGAACTCGCTGCCCAAGCCAGGACTGCCCGGGCTGTGGAAACCGAAGCCCGGCTTGCCCTCCGGACTTCCGAGGAGCAGCTGGGCGCCATCAGCAACAGGGCGGCATCGCTTGAGCGGGCAGCAGCGACCGAACGCCGTGCCCGTGAAGAGGCCGCTCGACGCGCGCAACGCCGACGCGCCCAGGCTCAGCGTGCGGCGGCGGTCGCGTCAGCGGTGGAGCAGACGCTCAGGTTCATCGACATCTCCGTGGATTTGGCCGGTTACGATCGTGACCTTGCCGAGCAAAAGCGGGAGCAGCTGGAGAAGGAACTCGCCGAGGTCCGCTCCAGTAACGACGCCTTGGCGCGGGAGCTTGCCGAACTGACAGACTCGGTGCACCGGGATGAGATGGCGCGGACGCAGCAGCGGCTACGCATCGAGGCCTTGGAAGCGCGGTCCATTGAAGAACTGGGACTCTCTGCCGAACAACTCATTGCCGATTATGGTCCTGATCAACCGGTTCCCCTGCCACCTGGAACCGTCACGGACAAGTGGGCTGAACTACGGGCGCCCGTTGATGAAAACGGCGAGACCATCATGGAGGGTATTCCTTTCGTCCGGGCGGAGCAGGAGAAGAGGCTGAAGAAGGCCGAGCGCGAGCTCGCGGCTCTTGGCAAAGTCAACCCGCTTGCGTTGGAAGAGTTCGCCGCACTGGAAGAACGGCACCAGTTCCTGAGCTCACAGCTCGAGGACCTCAAATCCAGCCGCAAAGACTTGTTGGACATCATCAAAGAGGTGGACAACCGGGTCCAGCAGGTTTTCACGGAAGCCTTTGCTGACACGTCAGCCCAGTTCGACCACGTCTTTGCCAGGCTCTTTCCCGGCGGTGAAGGCAGGTTGGTCCTTACTGACCCTGACGACATGCTCAATACCGGGATTGAAGTGGAGGCGCGGCCGGCAGGCAAGAAAATCAAGAGGCTTTCGCTGCTCTCCGGCGGTGAACGCTCACTCACTGCAGTGGCCCTGTTGGTGGCCATCTTCAAAGCACGTCCCTCGCCGTTCTATGTCATGGACGAAGTGGAGGCGGCGTTGGACGATACCAACCTGGGACGGCTCATCACCATCTTTGAGGAACTGCGGGAGTCCAGCCAGTTGATTGTGATTACCCACCAGAAGCGCACCATGGAAGTGGCGGACGCGCTTTACGGAGTGACGATGAGGGGCGACGGCGTCTCAACCGTCATCAGCCAGAGGCTCGGTGCCGGGGCATAGCTTTATGAGAAGGTAGGGGAGTGAACGATTTCCTACCCATAATTCTGTCCATTCTCGCTGCGCTCGTAGTGGTCGGCGGACTCGTGCCGGTACTCTTGAAAGCCCGGAAGACCGGCGCCAAGTACCCCGGAACACGCGACGCGAACGATCCCGTCCAGTCATCGGCAGCAGGCGGCGGAACCCTTGTGGAGGACCGCCCGGATGCGGTGAAGGCGCCAGCTCCCACCTTCGACGGGACGGTGGAGGACACTGATGTCCCGGATGACGCCGCCGGGCTCGAAACAATCGCCATTGACACTCCGGCGCCGGTGGAAGGCAGGCTCACCCGCCTTCGCGCCCGCTTGATCAAGTCCAACAACATCCTGGGCAAGGGTCTCCTGGCTCTGTTGTCGGGCGACAAGATCGACGAAAACGTCTGGGACGAGGTGGAAGAGACACTCCTGCTGGCCGACCTTGGCACTGAACCCACCATGCAGTTGGTCGACGCCCTGCGTGAGCGCGTCAAGGTGTTGGGCACCCGAAGCCCCGAGGACGTCAAGGCGATGCTCCGTGAGGAACTCATCAAGCTGGTTGATCCAGGGATGGACCGTTCCTTGAACGTCGAGCGCAAAGGCGACCGACCCGCCGTCGTGCTTGTTGTTGGGGTGAACGGCGTTGGCAAGACCACCACAGTGGGCAAGCTGGCACGTGTGCTGGTAGCCGAAGATAAGGACGTCCTGTTGGGCGCCGCTGATACTTTCCGAGCTGCTGCTGCCGAGCAGCTGGCCACGTGGGGACAGCGCGTGGGTGTGCCCACGGTCAAGTCCGACATCGACGGAGCCGATCCCGCTTCCGTGGCCTACGAAGCCGTGAAAGCAGGCATCGACCAGGAGGTCGACGTCGTCATGGTTGACACCGCAGGACGCCTGCAAAACAAGACCGGCCTGATGGATGAGCTCGGCAAGGTCAAGCGGGTCATTGAGAAGCTGGCCGAAGTGGACGAGGTCCTGCTGGTCCTGGACGCCACCACCGGACAGAACGGCCTCAACCAGGCCCGCGTTTTCGCGGAGGTGGTGAACATCACCGGCATCGTGCTGACAAAGCTGGACGGAACTGCCAAGGGCGGCATTGTTGTGGCCATCCAGAAGTCGCTGGGTGTCCCCGTGAAGCTCATTGGCTTGGGCGAAGGCCCGGACGACCTCGCACCGTTCGACGCCGAAAGCTTCGTGGACGCACTGCTCAACTAGCACTCCGCACAAACGCATCGCACAAAGCTGGCTGGCAGCAGTTGTTGTTCTGAAACTCAGATCAACCACTGCTGCCGGTCAGTTTTTGGGTTTAAGGGGTTCCCGGGCGGGCAGCCAAGCCACAGCGGTAAGGAGCAGCACGCCTCCTGTGATGCCGAACGCCCAGCCGTAGCCGAGGCGGTCAGCGAGCAGCCCGGCCACGATCGGACCGACGATCGCGCCCGTATCAGCCGCCATTTGGAAGATAGCCAGTACTTTTCCTCCCGAGCGGCCGCGGCCAATGACATCGGCGACGGCGGCCTGCTGCGCCGGGCCCAGCAATCCGGAGCCGAAACCCGCCACCGCGGAAGCGATCAGGAATCCCGTCAGGTCAGTGGTGAGCCCGATGACGCCGGTGGCCGCGCCCGTGATGAGCAAACCGGGGATCAGCAGTGGCTTACGTCCCCAAGCATCAGCGAGCCGCCCGCTGAACGTCAGTGCAAGGGCATTGCCCACGGCAAAGATGGCCAGCGCCCATGCGGCGGTCTCAGGCGCTGACTGCAGGACGGCGACGGCGAACAGCGGGATGGTGGCCATCCGGACGCCGAACGTCACCCAGCCGTTGCCGAAACTCGAAATGATGGCAGCGCGGTAGGCAGAATCCGCCAAGGCTTCCTTGAGCGTCATGGCCGGCGCGGGTGCGGTGTCCTCTGCTGCGTTGCCTTCCCCGCTGAGCAGGGTGCGAACTACCAGGGCGGCCACCAACAGCGCTCCAGCGTAGGCCAGGAAAGGCACCCGGAGGCCGAAGCCTGCCAGCAGACCGCCCACCACCGGACCCAGCACACTTCCTATCAGGAAGGCCGAGGCATAGGCACCGGACACGCGACCCCGTCGTTCCGGTGGTGCCAGGCGAATGAGCAGTCCCATGGCGGCAACAGTAAACATCACCGAGCCGGCTCCACCGAGACCACGGAAGATCAGCAACTGCCAATAATCCTGTGCGAAGGCGCATGCGGCAGTGGAGATTGCCACAATCAGCAGTCCGCTGACGTAGACGTTCCGCTCGCCGAACCGTCCGATCAAGGCGCCGCCTGCAGGTGCGAAGACCAACCGCATGAACGCGAAGATACTCACAATGACGGCGGCAGCAGTGGCGCCGACGTCGAAGGTGGTGGCGAACTGCGGCAGGACCGGGGCCACCAGGCCAAAGCCCAAGGCGATGAGGAACGCCGCAGCCAACATCACCTTGATATCGCGCGGAAGAGGAGTCTTCTCCGGCCTGATCCTTGGGGCTTTGACGGATCTGGGCGACTCGGTCATACGGTGCTGGTCCTTCAGGTGAGATTAACGGTGATGCTTCTGAGGCTAACGAGGTGCATGTGGTCCAAAACCGGGTATTTCCGGTGAAGTCCGACGCCTGAAACATATCCGTAACACCGGGGATATGCACCATTTACGTTGGGGAGGTTGTTGTAACGAGCCCGCAATGTAAAACCTGCGCAGGTGAAACACGGCGGCACAAAACTCTTAAGCAGGACGCAAACGGCGTCAGGACAGCGGTTGAACCGCAGATCTAGCAAGAGAGGAACGTGCACCATGGAACTTACCGCAGGTCACGTATGGGTCATGGTGGCGGCGGCGCTTGTGCTGTTCATGACACCTGGTCTGGCATTTTTCTACGGCGGCATGACACGCGCCAAAGCAGCCCTGAACATGATGATGATGAGCTTCATCTCCATCGGAATCGTCGGAGTTGTCTGGGTGCTGTGGGGCGCATCAATGAGCTCCGGCGAAGGCTTCTTGGAGATCGTGGGCAACCCGTTCGCTTCCTTCGGTCTTATGGGAGTTGAAACCACCCCGGACGCGATGATCAAGATTGGCTATGCGGCAACGTTCGCCATCATCACCGTAGCCCTCATCAGCGGCGCCATCGCTGACCGCGCCAAGTTCGGCGCCTGGAGCCTCTTCGTTCCGGTCTGGGTCACCCTGGTTTACTGCCCGCTGGCTTACATGGTCTGGGGCGGCGGCCTCTTCGGCCCCGAAGGCGCAATCGGCAAGGCCCTCGGCCCGGCCATTGACTTTGCCGGAGGCACCGTAGTTCACATCAACGCAGGTGTTGCGGCCTTGGTTCTGGTCCTCATCATCGGTAACCGCCGCGGCTTCGGCAAGGACCCGAACCACCGTCCCCACAACATCCCCTTCGTGATGCTGGGCGCTGCAATTCTCTGGTTCGGCTGGTTCGGTTTCAACGGTGGCGCAGCTACCACCGCAGAGCAGGCGGGCTTGATCTGGATCAACACACTGGCAGCCCCCGCGGCAGCCATGATCGGCTGGCTCATCACCGAACGAATTCGTGACGGCCACCCGACCTCGCTCGGCGCAGCATCCGGTGTTGTAGCCGGCCTGGTAGCCATTACCCCGGCCTGCGCAAACGTGGACCCCACTGGTGCCCTCGGCCTGGGTGTAGTCGCCGGCGTTGCCTCTGCCTTGGCGGTCGGCCTGAAGTTCCGCTGGGGCTTCGATGACTCCTTGGACGTCGTAGGCGTTCACCTCGTCTCCGGCATCATCGGCACCGTAGCGCTTGGCTTCATCGCCAAGTCCACTGACGGCGTGGGTGGCGGTCTCTTCTACGGCGGCGGCTGGACCCAGATGTGGGCACAGCTCGCAGCGGCCGGTATCGCAATTGCGTTCTCGGCCATCATGACGGCCATCATCGCCTTCGCCATCCACAAGACCATGGGCTTCAGGGTCTCCACCGAGCAGGAGAACGTGGGCGTCGACCTCAGCCTCCACGCTGAGACGGCCTACGAGTTCGGAGTCAACGGCCACGGTGGCAGCTTCCAGCCGCTGCACAATGCCATGACCGGAAAGTCCGATCCCGCTGCAGCCAAGACCCCCGCAGAAGGCAAGGAGAGTGTCCAGGCATGAAGCTCATCACAGCGATCGTCCGTCCCGAAAAGCTTGAAGCAGTCCGGGAAGGCCTCGAATCATACGGGGTCCAGGGCCTGACGGTCAGCGCGGCCAGCGGCTACGGCCGGCAGCGCGGCTACACCGAGGTGTACCGCGGAGCAGAGTACAACGTGGATCTGCTGCCGAAGATCCGGATCGAGGTCCTCGCCACAGACGAGCAGGCAGACGACATCCTGGATGTCCTCATCGCCAGCTCAAATACGGGCCGCGCCGGTGACGGCAAGGTCTGGACAGTGGATGTTTACGAAGCAGTCCGGGTCAGGACCGGGGAGCGCGGCGCGGCCGCAATCTAAGTCCCTGACGCAGCGAAGCGGGCCGGGTACCAGTCAAGGTACCCGGCCCGCTTTCGGTCTTAACGCTGTCTTTGATGCGCCATCAGTCTTTAGCCCACGACGTCGGTGGGCCAGCTCGCCGGCCCCGCGCTGCCGGCGTCGTACTCTTCCAGGGGGACGTCGCCGGCCTCCCAGGCGCGGAGGACCGGCTCGATGATCCGCCAGCAGTCCTCGGCAGTATCACCGCGAACGGACAACAAGGGATCGCCGTTGAGGATGCCCTCCAGCACTTCACCGTAGGGGAGCATTCCGGCCGCGTTGAGCTGGGCCACCAAACTTGCGCGGTCCAGCGTGAAGATGTCGCCGGGGCCGTTCACATCGACGTCGAGTTGGAGTACATCCGGACCGAATCCGATCCGCAGCTGGTTGGGAGAGTCCACGCCGGAGAATCCCTTGGGCAGGTGGGGGACAGGCCGGAAGGTGATCACGGCTTCCTTGCGCCGCTGTCCCAGTGCCTTGCCGGAGCGAAGGATGAACGGGACGCCCTTCCACCGCCAGTTGTCTATCTCCACCCGGACCTCGGCCAGGGTTTCGGTGTTGCGGGAAGGGTCCACGCCTTCCTCGGCAGCGTAGTCCGGCACCGTCCGTTCCCCGAGCGTTCCCGCGGTGTATCGGGCGCGGCGAGTGGAGCCGGTGTATGGGGCTTTGATGCTGCTGGCCCGCAGGACCGTAGCCACGGCGTCACGCAGGTCCCGTTCCTCGATGGTGGCCGGGGCATCGATCGCAAGGAAAGCCATGATGTGCAGGAGATGGCTCTGAATCATGTCGCGAAGGGCGCCGGCCGTGTCGTAGTAACGGGCCCTGCCCTCAAGTGCCAGGTCCTCGTCAAAGATGACCTCCACCTTCTCAATGTGGTCCCGGTTCCATACCGGCTCCAGGAACCTGTTGGCGAAACGCAGCCCCAGGATGTTCAGTACCGTGGCTTTACCCAGGAAATGGTCCACGCGGTGGATGTGGTCCTCGGGGACCAGCGCGGCGAGGGTCTTGTTGAGCTCATGCGCAGATTCCGTTCCGGAGCCGAACGGTTTTTCCATCACCAAGCGAGTTCCCGGGGGCAGTTGATCCCGGTGGAGAACCTCGCAGGCCTTCTGGCTGACGTGGGGCGGCAAGGCGAAGTAGATGGCAACCGGACCCTCCAGCCGGGCCAGCAGATCGGCCAACGGGCCGTCAGCGGTGACATCCACCTGATGGTATTCGGTGGTTGCCGCAACGGCAGCTACGTCTGCGCGGCCTGATTCGTCAGCGGCACTTGATGCCGCAGCGAAGGCCGTATTGACGCGTTCCTGCCACTGTTCAGGGGACCACGGGTCAGAACCCGCCCCCACCAAACGAAGGCCGGGCGCCTTGCCGGAAGCCAGGAGCCCGGCCAGTCCGGGCAGAAGCAGCCTGCCTGTCAGGTCCCCGGACGCGCCGAGGATGAGCAACGTTTTTACAGTTGTTTTGCTGGTCACTGTGCCAGCATGCCATCTTGCAGGTGCGACTTGGTACCCTAGATAGTCGAGTCCCGTAGTCGATTCAGCTTTGTTGGCTGAGGCACCTTTGCCGGGGCAAGAATGATCAGGACTATGGCGTGCCGCATTGGCCGCCATTCGCAGACCATCGAAAGAAGTGCACGGCGCGTGTTCAATTCACTCTCTGACCGGTTGACAGCAACCTTCAAGAACCTTCGTGGCAAGGGCCGCCTCACCGAGGCTGACGTCGATGCCACCGTTCGTGAGATCCGCCGTGCCTTGCTGGATGCGGACGTTGCAGTATCCGTGGTCCGCGAGTTCACAGGCCGTATCCGTGAACGTGCCTTGGGCGCCGAAGTCTCGGGAGCATTGAACCCGAGCCAGCAGATCGTCAAGATCGTCAACGAGGAACTCAAAGAGATCCTCGGCGGCGAAACCCGTCGTATCCGTTTGGCCAAGACCGGCCCCACCATCATCATGCTTGCCGGCCTCCAAGGTGCCGGTAAAACCACTCTTGCCGGCAAGCTGTCCAAGTGGCTCAAGTCCCAGGGTCACAGCCCCATGCTGGTGGCTTGCGATCTTCAGCGCCCCAACGCAGTGACGCAGCTTCAGGTTGTGGGACAGCGCGCAGGCGTCCCCGTCTTCGCTCCGCACCCCGGCGCCACCTCCGAGCTCGAGCACCCTGCCGGGGACCCCGTCGCCGTAGCCAAGGCCGGTGTCGAGGAAGCGCGCCAGAAGCTGCACGACGTCGTCATTGTTGACACTGCAGGTCGTCTTGGCGTCGACGCCGAGATGATGGATCAGGCCCGCCGCATCCGCCAGGCGATCATTCCCAACGAAGTCCTCTTCGTCATTGACTCCATGATCGGCCAGGACGCTGTCAACACGGCGATGGCGTTCGATGAGGGCGTCAACTTCACCGGTATCGTGCTGTCCAAGCTCGACGGCGATGCCCGCGGCGGTGCCGCACTTTCGGTCGCGTCCGTGACTGGCAAGCCGGTGATGTTTGCGTCCACGGGTGAAGGCCTGGATGATTTCGAGCTCTTCCACCCGGACCGCATGGCTTCCCGCATCCTGGACATGGGTGACGTCCTCACACTGATCGAACAGGCCGAGAGGTCGTGGGACAAGGACGAAGCTGCCCGGATGGCGAAGAAGTTCGCCGACCAGGAAGACTTCACCCTGGACGACTTCCTCGCCCAGATGCAGCAAATCCGCAACATGGGCTCCATGAAAAAGATGCTCATGATGATGCCGGGTGCGCAGAACATCCGCCAGCAGCTTGAGAACTTCGACGAAAAAGAGATCGACCGCGTCGAGGCAATCGTCCGCTCCATGACTCCGCACGAGCGTGTTGCTCCGAAGATCATCAACGGCTCACGCCGTGCCCGTATCGCCAAGGGTTCCGGTGTGCATGTCTCCGAGGTCAATGGCCTGCTGGAGCGCTTCGCCCAAGCCCAGAAGATGATGAAGAAGCTGGCCCAGGGCGGCGGTATGCCCGGGATGCCCGGGATGCCCGGCCTCGGAGGTCCCGGAGGTGGACGCAAGGGCGGCAAGAACGCACCTAAGAAGAAGGCCCGCTCGGGCAACCCTGCCAAGGCAGCCCAAGAGCTGCGTGATGCAGAAGCCAAGCGGGCAAACGCTGCCTCGGCGGCCCCTACCGGAGCGGCTTTTGGCCAGGGTGCAGCAGACTTCGATCCGTCGTCGCTCAATCTTCCCAAGGGCTTTGACAAGTTCCTCGGCAAATAAACGTCGCATCCAACAGGCTGGCATGAGTGGCCGCGCTGAAGACGCTGAGAGCGGCTCGGGCCCGGCAAAATTGCCAGTCTGTTGGGATGTCGGTGCCGTGGAATAGGCTGAATCAATGCATAAGCAGCGCGTAGTCTTCGTTCACGGTCTGGGCAGTTTCGGTGCTGCGGCATGGCCGAAGCAACATGGCATGGCCCTCGCTTATGACGCCCTCTTCCTCCGGCGGCACGGCTTTGATGCCCTTGCCGACCCCGTGGAGTCCGACGTCGCGGCAGACGTCGCAATAGTGATCAACGCCTTGGCCGATTCCGGCGGAGGACACATCGTGGCTCACGAGCAAGGTGCCATCTCCTCCATGCTGGCAGCAATCGAACGCCCCGAGCTGGTGCATTCGCTCACTCTGGTTGAGCCCGCATGTCTGTCCCTGACGGCTGAGCTTCCGGCCACGGGCTCCCACCGGGCCCTCATGGAACCGCTGTTCGACGCCCGCAAGCAACTCAATGACGCCGATTATCAGCGTGAGTATTTCCGACGGGCTTTCTCTGCTGAAACGGGTGGGCTGGACACTGCCGAAGCCCGGCGTTCCGCCCGCAGGCTCAGGCTCCAGGCGCCGCCATGGGAGGCGCCGCTCCAGATTGTTCCAGGGGTCCCCACCCTGGTCCTCACCGGCGGGTGGGAACCCCTCTACGAGGAAATCGCGGGCTACCTCCAGGAAACCGGTGCCCTCCGCCGCGTAGCAGCGGGCGGACACCGGCCCCAGGATTCCATTGACGGCGATCAGGTTATCCGCTCGTTCATCGCGGATGTGGGCCGGGCTATGTCAGTTCAGGCCTCCTGAGCTGCTGCCTTGGTTCGCGGGGACCTGAAGCTCCGGCAGGTACACCTTTCCTCCTGAAGCCAGGAACTCCTCGCTCTTTTCGCGCATCCCGTCATACATTCCTGCGATTGCAGCCTGGGATTCTGCCGATCCGTATTCGTCCCGGATGTCCTGGCTGATGCGCATCGAACAGAATTTGGGTCCGCACATGGAGCAGAAATGGGCGGTTTTGGCGGGTTCTGCAGGCAGTGTCTCGTCATGGAACGCTTCCGCCGTGACCGGGTCCAGGGACAAAGCGAACTGGTCCCTCCAGCGGAACTCGAACCGCGCCTTGGAAAGTGCATCATCACGTTCGTGTGCTCCTGGGTGCCCCTTGGCGAGGTCTGCCGCATGTGCCGCGATCTTGTACGTGATGACGCCAGTCTTGACGTCGTCCTTGTTGGGAAGCCCCAGGTGCTCCTTCGGGGTCACATAGCAAAGCATTGCCGTACCGTAGCGAGCAATTTCCGTGGCCCCGATGGCCGAGGTGATGTGGTCATAGCCGGGGGCGATGTCAGTCACCAACGGACCCAGGGTGTAGAACGGGGCACCCTTGCACAGTTCCTGCTGGCGCTCAACGTTCTCGCGCACCAGATGGAAGGGAATGTGGCCGGGGCCTTCCACCATCACCTGGACGTCAAACTCCCACGCCCGCTGTGTCAGCTCTGCCAGCGTATCCAACTCGGCGAACTGCGCGGCGTCGTTGGCGTCCGCAATGGAACCGGGACGCAGCCCGTCTCCCAAGGAGAACGCGACATCGTACTGGGCAAAGATTTCACATAGCTCGTCAAAGTGCGTGTAGAGGAAGTTCTCCTGGTGGTGTGCCAGGCACCATCCGGCCATGATGGAGCCGCCTCGGGAAACAATGCCTGTGACCCTGTTGGCTGTGAGCGGCACATACCGCAGGAGCACGCCTGCATGGATGGTCATGTAGTCCACGCCTTGCTCGCACTGCTCGATCACGGTGTCGCGGAAGATTTCCCAGGTCAGCTTGTTGGCCTCGCCGTTCACCTTTTCCAGCGCCTGATATATGGGGACTGTCCCAATGGGAACGGGCGAGTTGCGGATGATCCATTCGCGGGTGGTGTGGATGTCATCTCCCGTGGAGAGGTCCATCACTGTGTCAGCGCCCCACCGGGCTGCCCACTGCAGTTTGTCCACTTCCTCGGAAATGGAGCTGGTGACTGCCGAGTTTCCGATGTTGGCATTGATCTTGACCAGGAACGCCTTGCCGATGATCATCGGCTCGGATTCGGGGTGGTTGATGTTGTTGGGGATGATCGCCCTTCCCGCGGCGACTTCGCTGCGGACCAGTTCAACGTCACAGTTTTCCCGCAACGCCACGAACTGCATCTCCTGCGTCACAGTGCCCCGTTTCGCGTAGTGCATTTGAGTGACGGTCCTACCCGTGACGGCACGGCGCGGCACCGGCTGCGCGCCTTTCCACTCCGCTGTAGCTGCTCCTCTCCGGACTGCCGATTTACCGTCATCGAGCAGGTTCCGTTCGCGCCCCGAATACGCCTCAGTGTCTGCGCGGGCTTCAATCCATGGCGCACGGAACGGCTCAAGGCCCACCACGGGATCGCTGCCCGGGCCTGCGGTCCGATACACCTGCAGAGGCGGGTTGGCTTGACCGTTGGGGGAGGGTTCCAGCGCGATCTCCGTAACGGGGACCCGTATGCCATGGTGGGGATCTTCCAACCAGGCCAACGAGTGGGACGTCAAGGACTGCGTAACGGACTGATTTTTGACAGCGTTGGACTGATTTTCGACAGGGCTGTGCTGTGTTTCTGTGGTGCTCAAGGGAATACTCACTTCCTTCGCCGGCATTACCCGGACAGGTTCAACGGTCGCAGACTGCGTCAGTCCGATCTCAGCCCCTGCAGGGGCCCCCGTGTGGTCGTAGACGAAGCTACCACAGCTCCTAACGGCCGCCCAGTCACATGCAGGCGACAGGCTGCGCGGGACTTCCCCGGCTACGCTTTTGCCATGGCCAACATCATCGAATTCAGTGGACCTGTGCTCGTCTCGGCGGACGACGAGCGGCGCGGGCTGTGGTCTGTGGAGGGAGTTCTGACCTTCCAGCGCCCCACGGTCATGCCGGACGTGGTGTTGGAGGGCTGGGTTTTGCCTGGTTTCGTAGATGCCCATTGCCACATCGGGCTGGGTGTCGGCGGCTCGGTTGACGAGGTCACCACCCTGGCTCAGGCCCAGGCAGACCGCGACGCCGGAACGCTGCTTATCCGTGATTGCGGGTCACCCAGCGACACCCGCTGGATGCAGCAAAGATCGGACATGCCCCGGCTGATCCGCTCTGGTCGGCATATCGCCCGGAGCCGGCGCTACCTCCGTGGTTTGGGCCATGAAATTGAGCCTGAGCAGTTGGTGGAGACCGTCCGAAAGGAAGCCCGGGACGGCGACGGCTGGGTGAAACTGGTGGGCGACTGGATCGATCGCGGCGTCGGCGACCTCGCCGCGTCGTTTCCGGCAAAGCTCGTCAAGGACGCCATCGCGGCCGCCCATGACGAAGGTGCCCGGGTGACGGCTCATTGCTTTGCCGAGGACACCATCGACGACATGCTCGATGCCAACATCGACTGCATCGAGCACGCCACTGGCCTGTTGCCGCGGCACATTCCACGGTTGCTGGAGCAGTCCGTGCCGATGGTGCCCACCTTGATCAATATCGCGACTTTCCCGGATATCGCTGCACAGGCAGGGCCAAAGTTCCCCGACTACGCCCACCACATGACGCGCCTGTGGGAGCGCCGGAGGGAGCGGGTGCTGGAAGCATTTGAGGCAGGCGTCGCGATCTATGCCGGGACCGATGCGGGAAGCGTCATCAAACACGGCAGGATTGCGGACGAAATGATGGAACTGCACGACGCCGGCCTGCCGCCTGCCGCTGTCCTGGACGCCGCCGCGTGGGGCGCCCGGACGTGGCTGGGAGCCGAGGGCATTAGCGAGAGTGCCCGCGCCGACGTCGTGCTGTGTAGTGAGGATCCGCGGCGCCACCTTGCGACGGTAACTGACCTCAAGCACATTGTCCTTGGGGGAATTGTCATCCGTTAGGAATAAATTGAAGCTTCAAGTAATTTATAGAGGTAGAAGGATGCCGATGCGCGGCCACCTCAGAACCGGGAGCTTCACATGACCATTTCATCCAGTCAGGATCTTCTGCCTGCCGAACTCACCATGGGCACCGTCATGCTCAAGGTTGGCGACATGAAGGTCATGAGCGACTACTACCAGCGCGCCCTGGGCCTGAAGGTGGTTGCCGAGCAGGATGGCGGGCTGTATCTGGGGCGTGTCGGCAAGCCGGTGGTTCACCTTGCTCCGGCGGCGGGGCTGCAGATTCCGGGGCGCGGCGAGGCCGGCCTGTTTCACACAGCCATCCTGTTCGAGGACCAGCCGTCATTGGCAGCCACCATTGCCAGCGCCGCCCAGTATGAACCCCGCGCTTTTGCGGGCAGCGCCGACCACCTCGTCAGCGAGGCGTTCTATTTCACCGACCCCGAGGGCAACGGCATTGAGCTCTACTACGACAAACCCCGCGAACTGTGGCAATGGGATGGCAAGAACGTGGTCATGGACAACGTGGCCTTGCCCCCGCAACGCTTCCTCCAGCAGCACCTGAGTGAAGCTGCCGTGACAGGGCAACTCGAGGCCGCTGCCGGAATCGGGCATGTTCACCTGCAAGTGGGGGACGTGGAGACTGCGCAAAAGTTTTACGTGGACACACTCGGATTCGAGCGGACTGCGGGGTGGCACGGCCAGGCACTGTTCGTGTCCGCAGGCGGATATCACCATCACATGGCCATGAACGTCTGGAATAGTCGCGGAGCCGGACCCCGTAAGGACACCCTGGGCCTGGGAGAGGTGCTGATCGAAGTCCCCGGTAATGACCATGTCGCAGCGCTGGGCGATCGCCTCAAGGTTGCGGGGGTGCAGCATCATCACACCGGAGCAGAGCTTCACTTCGAGGACCCATGGAGGAACAAACTGCGGGTTGCGGTCCGGTAAAGCTGTGCCCGGCGGGTTGCCCGCACGCCCGCTGCGCTGCACTAGGCTGGAAGGAGACGGCGCGGAGCCCCTCGGATTCCGTGCCGCTGCCCCGTCAGCACGAAGGAATGAGAGTACTCTCCATGGGCTTTGCCGAAATCTTTGTAGCCACCCACGATGAAGCACTCAAGCGGGCAGCGGCCCTGGCCAAGGGGGCGGATGTGACCGGCCCGGCCGTGCGGATTGACGGCCTTACCGACTTCGAAGTGGAACAGTTGGGCGATCTCGCCGGGCAAGCCGTCCACGCCGCCGGGGCTGATTATGAGCTTGCCCTGGTGGACGTCACCAGTGATGCCCTCCTGGGTGTCCCTGAAGCCATGGTGCGGGCTCTTGCCGAGCTTCTCACCTATGAGAGCGAAGGCGACGCCAACGTTCTCGACGACGTCGCTGCTGCTTGGGCTGCGCAGGACGATATGCCTTTCGATGCCGCTCAATCGCGTCAGTATGTCCAACAACTGGCTGCCCTCGCAACGGACGTTGAGAAGGCGGAGCGCACCGGGCTGTACGTTTGGTCCGAATGATGGCTGGGTTGGCCTAAGCCTCAGGATTGAGCGGGGGAGTGGGGAAGATCACGCCCACCCGCGTGGCCGAAGTCGTATTTATTCCGGGCATCTGGCACAATAGACAGGTACTCGATCGGTGCGGCCCCTCTCTCCGTGCTCGTATCTTGTCCTTCGAACCGTCAAGTATGGCCCGCCCCACGGGTGCAGAACGTCGGGTTCAACCTCGTTTCAGAAACAGGAGTGACCACAAAAGTGGCCGTAAAGATTCGCCTTAAGCGCTTCGGTAAGATGCGCGCACCGTACTACCGCATCGTCGTCATGGATGCCCGCGCCAAGCGCGATGGCCGTGCCATTGAAGAAATCGGCAAGTACCACCCCACCGAAGAGCCGTCGTACATCGAGGTCGCTTCCGAGCGCGCCCAGTACTGGCTTTCCGTTGGCGCCCAGCCGACCGAGCAGGTTGCCGCGATCCTCAAGATCACCGGTGACTGGCAGAAGTTCAAGGGCCTCCCGGGCCAGGAAGGCACCCTGAAGACCAAAGCTCCGAAGGAAGCCTTCGTAGCACCGGAGAAGGGTTCCGTCATCATCCCGGAAGCCATCACCAAGAAGGCCAAGAAGGACGAAGCTGCCGAGGCTCCGGCCGAGGCTGAAGCAGAGACCACCGAGGCTGAGTAAGTTGCTGGCAGAAGCGCTCGAGCACTTGGTCCGTGGGATCGTTGACAGCCCTGAGGATGTCAAGGTCAGTGCCAAGAACAACCGCCGCGGGGAATCCCTCGAGGTGCGTGTTCACCAGGAGGACCTCGGACGGGTGATCGGCCGTCAAGGACGCACCGCACGCGCATTGCGCACAGTGGTTGCAGCTTTGGCTGGTGGCGAGCAGGTCAGGGTCGACGTCGTCGACACCGACCGTCGCCGGTAACGCGCTCAGCACTACTTGTCTTAGATCCGGCCCCTTCACCGAATATGGTGGAGGGGCCGGATTGCTTTATCCACCATTGACTGTCCGTTGCCCTGCGGCGCGGGCACTACAAGAATTCAGAGGAACCCATGCAGCTCCAGGTGGCCCGGATCGGCAAACCCCATGGCATCCGTGGCGAGGTTACGGTGCAAGTACTCACCGACGCCCCCTCCGAGCGTTTCGTCGCCGGAACCGAGTTCGTCGTGGAGCCCGCCTCCGCCGGCCCCTTGACCATCCGCAGCGCGCGGTGGAATAAGGACATCCTCCTGCTTGGCTTCGAAGAAATTGCCGACCGCAACGCGGCCGAGGTCATCCGGGGAGCCAAGCTCTTCATCGAAACCGAGGAACTCGACGACGAAGACGACGACGAGGGCTGGTACGAGCACGAGCTGGTCGGCCTGGAAGCCCGGGTTGGTTCGCAGGTAGTGGGCAAAGTTGCCGCGCTCACCACCTTGCCCGTCCAGGATCTGTTGACGGTCAAGGATGCGGACGGCAAGGAAATCCTCATTCCCTTCGTGGACGAAATTGTTCCGGAGGTCAACGTAGAGGGCGGCTACATCCTCCTCACTCCGCCGACGGGCCTCTTCGAGATCAACGACGAGAACCCCAAGGAGCCCAAGGATGGCGCCGGGGATGATGCCTGAATGAGGATCGATGTTGTCAGTATCTTTCCTGAGTACCTCGCGCCGCTGGAGCTATCACTCATAGGCAAGGCCCGCCAGGACGGATTGCTGGAGCTGAACGTCCACGATCTGCGCACCTTCACCACGGACAAACACCGCACGGTGGATGACACCCCGTATGGTGGCGGCGCCGGAATGGTCATGAAACCCGAACCCTGGGCGCAAGCCCTGGAATCGGTTGCGGCGGTCCGAGAAGGCTCCAAGCCGGTGCTGATTGTTCCGTCACCGGCAGGAGAGAAGTTCAACCAGGCCCTGGCCTATGAGCTGGCCGAAGAAGATCAGCTCGTCTTCGCCTGCGGCCGCTACGAAGGCATTGACGAGCGCGTCATCGACTGGGCACAGGATCATTTCACGGTCCGGCCCGTCAGCCTCGGCGACTACGTCCTCAATGGAGGTGAGGTGGCGGTGTTGGCCATGGTCGAAGCAATCGGGCGACTCCTTCCAGGTGTGGTGGGCAACCCGGAATCCCTGATTGAGGAGTCCCACTCCGATGGCCTCCTGGAGTATCCCGTCTACACCAAGCCTTCAGCGTGGCGGGACCACGACGTCCCTCCGATCCTCCTCAGCGGCAACCACGGCAAGATTGCACAGTGGCGGCGCCACGAGCAATTCCGACGGACGGCTGAACGCAGGCCGGATCTTATGGAAGGGTTCGACGCCGGCCGCTTGAGTCGCGCTGACCGGCAGGCCCTCGCGGACCTCGGCTACGACGTCGTTGATGGTCGCCTACGTGCCAAGCCCGGCGGCGCGACCGAAAACTAAGGCCACTTCCCGCCGTCGAAAGTTGCGGGGAACCGGACAGTTGGCCGGATGGTGGCGACTATGGCAGAATTAACCCTTGTGTCTGCTGGGCTGACACCTGCCACAGGGGGAGTTCAGCCAACAGTCGGACAACCCGGCGATGCCAATCAGTGGCAGAGCTGGACACTAAGAAACTTCGGCGGAGATTTCCGGTAGGCCTTTCGTGCCCCGGGCTTGTCTGCCGTAACCCAAAGTGAATGACCTGTGGCGTTCACCAGGAGTGGATTAATGCATATCCTCGATAGCGTAGATGCAGCCTCGCTGCGTAACGATGTTCCGGAGTTCCGCGCGGGCGACACCCTCAAGGTTCACGTCAACATCATCGAAGGCAAGAACTCCCGTGTCCAGGTATTCCAGGGCTTCGTCCTGGGCCGCCAGGGTGACGGCGTTCGCGAAACCTTCACCGTGCGTAAGGTTTCCTTCGGTGTCGGCGTAGAGCGTACCTTCCCGGTACACTCCCCGATCATCGACAAGATCGAGGTCGTCACCAAGGGTGACGTCCGCCGCGCCAAGCTTTACTACATGCGCGCACTGCGCGGTAAGGCTGCGAAGATCAAGGAAAAGCGCGACTTCGCCAAGTAAGTCCTCCGACTTACATAACGGGTCCAGGATTCGTGCCCGGTTGTTCCGGAGCAATCCGCAACGCAACAGGGATACGAGTCATGGACACATCAGAACGCCAGCCCCGGAAACAGGGCTGGCGTTTTGTTTTGCTCGCACTGCTGCTTGCCGTCGCGATCAGCGGCCTGGTCCGGTCCTTGTGGCTGGATGTTTACTACATTCCTTCAGAGTCCATGGAACCCCTTCTTGAAGAAGGGGACAGGATCCTGGTCTCGCGGACGGCCTTCACCTCCGAACCGATACGCCGCGGGGACATTGTTGTTTTCGATGGCCGCGGTTCCTTCGACCCCCTGAGCAGTGGGCAGGGGCCGTTTGTTGATGCGGTGTCGGCTGCAAGCCAGTGGTTCGGGCTCACCGGCAGCGACACCACGTACGTGAAGCGGGTGATTGGTGTGGGGGGTGACCACGTTCAGTGCTGCGACGCGGCAGGTCATCTCACGGTGAATGGTCAGGTTCTTGAGGAACCCTATCTTTATCCGGGGGACGAAACCAGCAAACAGAAATTCAACGTCGTGGTTCCTGAAGGCCGCCTCTGGCTCATGGGTGATCACCGTTCGCGTTCTGCTGATTCGCGTGGACTCCTGGGTGCCCCTGGCGGCGGCATGGTGCCCGTCGATCGCGTTATAGGCCAACCGGTCCGGATCGTCTGGCCACTTGATAGATTTGCAGAAATGCCTCGCTCAGCGCAGGCCGAAACACCACCGAAGAACGGACAGTAAATGCCGGACAAAGCTCCAGAGAACCCCGAGCGGTACCACGATGGCGCCCGGCTCTCGGATGGAACGGCCAGGGCCGAGGGCATGGCTGAGGCTGGCCCGGTTGACGACGTCGTGCCCGGTTCACGCGTGGAGGCAGACGAGTCACGTGCCGGGGGCTCCGAAGGGGGATCCCACGCAGCTGAGAAACCGCGTAAAAACCCGGTGCTCGTGTGGGTCAAGGAGATCGTCACCGTAGTGGCGATTGCACTGGTGTTGTCCTTCCTTCTCAAGACTTTCCTGTTCAGGGCGTTCTACATACCGTCCGAGTCCATGGAAAGCACCTTGGACGTCAATGACCGTATCTTCATCAATCTCCTGGTGCCTGGTCCCTTCGATCTGGCACGCGGGGATGTTGTGGTCTTCAGGGATGCCCAGGCTTGGTTGCCGCCCGTTGCGACGAAGCCGGCCGGCCCCATGGACTGGGTGGGAGACGGCTTGGAGTTCGTTGGTTTGGCTCCCGATAACAATGATCAGCACCTGGTGAAGCGCATCATCGGCCTCCCGGGCGACAGGGTTTCCTGCTGTGATGCGGAGGGCCGTCTTTCCATCAATGGGGTGCCGGTGAACGAAACCTACATCAACCCGGCCGAGATTCCGCAGCCGAAGACCTTCGATATTGTTGTTCCGGAAGGAAAGGTGTGGGTGATGGGCGACAACCGCAACCACTCCGAAGATTCCCGGATGCACCAGGAAGTCAACGGGGGCTTCATCAACATCGAGGATGTTGAAGGCAAAGCCACCGTCATTGCCTGGCCGATTAACCGATGGACCATCCTCGATAACTATCAGGACGTTTTCCGTGACGTCCCTGAAGGTACCCCGGCCAAGTAAGGCACCTGGGACAAGAAATGGCATCAATGGCTACCAGTTCCAAGGGCAAGACTCCTGGCAAAGCTCCTGGCAAAGCTCTGGCCAAGTCAAAGGCTAAATCAACCACTAAGGCCAAGAGCCCGCTGGGATACCCCACCTTGGACATCGAGCGGTCCTACTTGTCCTCCGGCGTGCGTTTACTTGCCGGAGTAGATGAGGTTGGGCGGGGAGCCCTGGCAGGCCCGGTCAGTGTGGGCATCGCGGTGGTGAACCTGGAAGAGCATGGTCTGCTGGCTGACGTCAGGGACAGCAAGCTGCTCAAGCCCGAGGACCGGGACAGACTGGAACCCCTGGTTCGTGAGTGGGCTGTGGCCTCCGCCGTCGGGCATGCCTCATCGCGGGAGATTGATGAAATCGGCATCATCGCCGCTTTGCGGCTGGCCGGAACCCGTGCTTGGTTTGAGATCCTTGAAGGCGGCATCACGCCGGATATGGTGCTGCTGGACGGCAGCCACAATTGGCTTTCTCCGGACGTTCAGGCCTCGCTCTTCGACAGTCCCGAGCCCGGCCCGTGGTGCGAGGCGCCTGTGCAGACCAGGATCAAAGCGGATATGAGCTGCCTTAGTGTGGCCGCTGCCAGTGTCCTGGCCAAAGTTGCCCGGGACCGGATCATGGTGGACCTGCATTCGGAAATCCCCTCCTATGGCTGGAACGTCAATAAGGGCTACGCCACTTCTGCCCACCGGGATGTCATCCGCTCGCAAGGCCCAAGCGTTTATCACCGGACAAGCTGGAACCTCACGGGGCCCGACCCGGACTGACGCGTCCTTGACCCGCGCTGCCACTGGCGTGGCGCTTGCTGCCCGTCAGATAGTGCAAGATGGAACTATGAGCGCCGAGGACCTTGAGAACTATGAAACCGATATGGAGCTTCAGCTCTACCGCGAGTACCGGGATGTTGTCGGTCTGTTCAGCTATGTAGTGGAAACCGAGCGGCGTTTCTATCTGGCCAACCACGTGGACCTGCAGGCCCGCAGCGCCGACGGTGAAGTCTATTTTGACCTGACCCTGCAGGATGCCTGGGTCTGGGATGTCTACCGTTCTGCACGTTTCGTCAAGAATGTCCGGGTCATCACCTTCAAGGACGTCAACGTAGAGGAACTCCCGCGGAGCGAGGACCTGGCTTTGCCGAAGGATGGCGGCCTTGGCGATCTGGGAGATCTCGGAAACTAATCCGGCCCTCTGAGCCAGTATTCCTCCACAGCCCTGACTTCTTCACCTTTACCCACATAGCGCCGTGACCCCCTGCCGCCGCACCCCGCCAGCCTGAAAACTGGTGTTTGGAGGTGGTGGTCATGAGAGCAAAAGACCTGCTTGGCCGCAACGGTGAAGCACTGGCGGCCGATTTTCTGGAGAACCAGGGAATGCGGATCGTCGATCGCAATTGGCGGTGCCCGGACGGTGAGATCGACCTCGTGGCAGTCGAAGGCGACATCCTGGTTATTGCCGAAGTCAAGACCCGGAAGAGCCTGGACTACGGTCATCCTTTTGAGGCGGTGGGTGCCGCCAAGCTGGCGCGTCTTCATCGGCTCTCGTCGTCGTGGTGCCGCGAGCATGATCTTGCGGTGCTGCGCACGCGGATCGATGTTGTTTCCGTCATTGACAGCGGCGTCGGTGAGCCAAAACTGGAGCACTTGCGCGGTGTCGGCTGATGGGGGTCGGGCGCAGCTACTGCGTTGCCCTGGTGGGGCTCAACGGTTACATCGTGGAGGTAGAAGCTGACATCGGCCAAACGCTTCCAAACTTCGTCATCCTGGGGTTACCCGATGCTGCTTTGAACGAAGCTAAAGAGCGCATTCGGTCGGCCGCCCAAAACTCCGGAATCCCCCTGAGCAGACGTAAGATCACGGCCAATCTGATCCCGGCATCCCTTCCCAAGCGGGGCTCTGGATTTGACCTGGCCATCACCATGGCCGTGCTCCGTGCGGCCGGCGACATCCGCGAAATTGGTGGAACCGTGTTTATGGCAGAGCTTGGGCTTGATGGACGCTTGAGGCCGGTACGTGGCATCCTCCCTGCAGTCATGGCGGCTGTTCAAGCGGGATACCCGGACGTTGTGGTGGCTGACGCCAACGCTGCGGAAGCATCACTGGTCCCGGGAGCGAAGGTTCGCGGTTACAAAACCCTTGCCCGGCTTGCCTATGACTTTGGCGCGGACCCCAAAGACCTCGCCCTCGACTACAACCCTGGTGACGTCGATGTTCCTGAGGATGACACGGATATCGAACCGTTGATGCCGGACCTCTCTGACGTGTCGGGGCAAGGCGAGGCACGCCGCGCCTTGGAGGTAGCCGCTGCCGGTGGCCACCACATGTTGCTGACAGGGCCGCCGGGGGCAGGTAAGACGATGCTGGCAGAGCGTTTGCCGGGCCTGCTCCCGGACTTGGCCGACACAGCGGCCATGGAGGTGACCGCCATCCACTCGCTGGCCGCTGTCCAGTCAAGCGCTGTGAGGCTCATTCGCAGGCCACCCTTTGAAAATCCCCACCACAGCGCCACCTCTGCGGCCATCATCGGTGGAGGCTCGGGACTTCCCAGGCCCGGGGCCGCATCGCGTGCACATCGTGGCGTCTTGTTCCTTGACGAAGCTCCGGAGTATGAGCGCCGGGTCCTGGATGCCCTCAGGCAGCCTCTGGAGAGCGGAGAGCTGGTGATACATCGTTCGGCAGGGACGGCTGCATACCCGGCCCGGTTTCAGCTCGTACTTGCCGCCAATCCATGTCCGTGCGGCAAAGCGTCCGGGAAGGGCCTGGACTGTACATGCACTGCCATGATGCGCCGCAGGTATTTTGGTCGTATTTCGGGGCCGCTGTTGGATCGCGTTGATATTCAGTTGCAGGTTGAACGGGTGTCTCTGGCTGACTTTGGCCATGGCGGCAAGGAAGAAGATACCCGCGCTGTCGCTGCACGGGTCCTGGCTGCCAGGGAGAGGCAGCTGGAGCGGTTGTTGGAGATGGGGCTTGAGACCAATTCGCAGGTGCCGGGGCGCACCTTGCGGGGTGAGCTGCGGCTGGCCCCAGGGACCACCCGGATTCTGGACACGGCGCTGGAACGTGGCACCCTCACTGCACGCGGCTATGACCGCGTCCTTCGGTTGGCATGGACCTTGGCAGATCTGGGGCATAGCGATGCGCCGGACATCGATCACATTGGTCAAGCTTTGGGCCTGCGCCAAGCTGCGGCTGCCACATGAGTAATAGCGACGCGAAGGGATTCACAGCCATGGCTGTTGTAGGGAAGCAAGAGAGAGAACGAATTGCCAGAGCGGCACTGGCCAGGCTCATGGAGCCCCAGGACTCTGTGGGCCTGGCACTGGTGCGGGCAGTAGGTGCAATAGATACTCTGGGTATCGCAACCGGTGAGCTGCGCGCAGGGCCAAACCTGGAGCGGGAGATCTCAGCGCTGTTGGTGGACGGAGGTGGGCCTTCGTCCTGGGCAGGGCTACCGGCGAGCCTTCGACGATGGGCGCCCCGTATTGCTGATCTCGCGCCGGACCGGGACCTGGAGACGATGAACAGGCTGGGCGGGCGGTTGATCATCCCGGGAGATGAGCTGTGGCCCGCACAACTGGAAGCCTTGGGACTCCAGGAGCCCCTTTGCCTGTGGTGGCGGGGACGGGAACAGTCTCTGCCGTCCGTCGGGCAGACCATTGCCTTGGTTGGATCGAGGGACAGCACCAGCTACGGAGCATCCGTCACTGGCGACTTCGCCTACGGCCTGGCGCAGCGCGGATTTACCGTGGTCTCCGGCGGGGCCTATGGCATCGACGCCCATGCCCACCGCGGGGCCTTGAGCGGCGGAGTGGCCAGTATGCCCACCATCGCCGTCATGGCAGGTGGCGTGGATCGTTTCTACCCCTCTGGCAACGAGGACCTTCTTCGGGCAGTGTCCACTCAGGGGGCTGTGATGTCAGAGGTCCCGCCCGGTTCCGCTCCCACCCGGTACAGGTTCCTGCAACGGAACCGGATCATCGCAGCCTTTGCGTCTGTAACCGTGGTTGTGGAGGCTCGATGGAGATCGGGAGCCCTCAACACGGCCCATCATGCTGAAACCATCGGAAGGGTTGTTGCCGCTGTCCCCGGATCCATTCACAGCGCCAACTCGGCAGGATGCCACCGTCTCCTCCGTGACGGGGGAGCCGTCTGTGTCACCGACGTGGGGGAGATAGCCGAGCTCGCCGGCGCCATAGGTGAAGGCACAAGTGAGGACAGGGTCGGCGCCGCCGCCGTGCACGACGGCCTTTCCCTGGAAGATCTCATACTCCTGGATGCTCTGCCGCTCAGATCCACCAGCTCGGTGGAGAAGCTGACTGTGGTGGCCGGACTGAGCGTGGACGCTGTGCGCGCGGGTCTTGGCCGGCTGGGGCTGATGGGTTTGGCCAGTTCAGAACGGGGTGCATGGAAACGGGCCAAAACGTCCTAGTCCTGCAGGGGAAGCATGTTGGTACTCCTTGTTTGCGACGAGGACTGGCACAGTGGGAAGGGTGAACGATCCAACATTGCCAGCATCTCTTCAAAATGCAGTCGAAGGCTTTCGGCGCTACTTGGAGGGCGAACGCGCCAGATCTGCGCACACTGTTCGTGCGTACCTTGCCGATGTTGAAAGTCTCCTCGGCTTTGCCGCATTGGAGGGCGTTCAGGAACTTGGACAACTGGAGTTGGGCTCCTTGCGGCGCTGGCTTGGAGCGCAGAGCGAGTCCGGCATGGCGCGGGCCACGCTGGCGCGCCGGGCCGCGACGGCAAGGTCCTTCACGGGGTGGGCGCTCCGGGAAGAACTCATCGCGACGGACCCCGCAGTCCGTTTGCGGGCACCCAAGCGGGACAAGTCCCTGCCGGGGGTCCTTCAGCAACAGCAGGTCTCACGGATGGTGGATGATCTGAAAAATGCGGCAGCGGACGGTGGTCCAATGGCCTTGCGCAACAGGGCAATGGTGGAGCTTTTATATGCCACCGGAGTCCGCGTCGGTGAACTGGCGGGGCTGGACATCGATGACCTTGACCCGGATCGACGCACGCTCCGCGTGCTGGGTAAGGGCAACAAGGAGCGCACTGTTCCGTTCGGTGTTCCGGCTGCTCTGGCCGTGGATGATTGGCTCAGGCGGGGGAGGCCAGTACTGGTGACTGGCACGAGCGGTCCCGCTTTGTTCCTGGGAGTGCGCGGCAACCGGGTTGATCCGCGCCAAGTCCGGGCTGTGGTCAGCGAACTCTTGCAGGCGTTGGGTGACACATCAGCCACAGGGCCGCACGCGCTCAGGCACAGCGCGGCTACCCACTTGCTGGACGGGGGAGCGGACTTGCGCGCTGTACAGGAAATACTCGGTCACAGCAGCCTGGCAACCACGCAGATATACACCCACGTATCCGTGGACCGCCTCCGTAAGAGCTACCAGCAAGCGCATCCAAGGGCCTGACTGTGCCCAGCACATGCCATACTGGCGGAAACGGGCAGGGTACGGCAAAATGAAAGCACCACGGGGGAAACCTTCAATTCACGGTTGAGGGTTAGAACTGTGTCAGTATCGTCCGTAAGTACCTGTGAAACAAAGAAGTATCTAGAAAACGCAGTTGTGTTCCCAAAACTAAATAGCCTGTCAGGGCCGCTTGAGTTCCACGGCGTCCGGCAGCAGCAGCACCATCCAGGCAGAGGTCGTTGGGGAAGACGTACCTACAGCTATGGAGGATGGAATGTCTGTTGCAACAACCCGCGGTGTCCTGTTCGTGCACTCGGCCCCTACGGCACTGTGCCCGCACGTTGAGTGGGCCATTGGATCGGTCGTGGATAAGCGAACCGATCTTGAGTGGACCCCTCAACCTGCCGCGCCGGGAATGTTCCGGGCGGAGTTGTCGTGGACCGGCGCTCCCGGTACTGGGGCCCAATTGGCGTCCGCTCTGAGGGGCTGGGCTCATTTGCGCTACGAGGTGACCGAGGAACCAAGCCAGGGTGTGGACGGTGCTCGTTGGTCACACACCCCTGAGTTGGGCATTTTTCATGCCGTCACTGATGTGCACGGCAACATCATGGTGACCGAGGACCGCATCCGCTACGCCTACGAGTCCGGCGCGGGAGACCCCTCAGCTGTTTACCATGAGCTTTCATTAGCCTTGGGTGAAGCGTGGGATGAGGAACTGGAGCCCTTCCGCCACGCAGCTGAAGGTGCTCCCGTGCGCTGGTTGCACCAAGTTGGTTAGTCTTGCCGGCTAGCAGTGTTGCTCGTCAGCGCTGACTCAAAGCGATTCCCCATAGCAATGAGAAGGGCCCCACCAGCAGGTGGGGCCCTTCTCATGTCTGAACACCCGTGCCTCCATGTTTGGTGGCAGGAGTCCGGCTTAGACGTTACGGACTGCGATGACGGCGTTGTGGCCGCCGAAGCCGAACGAGTTGCTCAAGGCCACGATGTCTCCCTGGGGAAGATCGCGAACGGAGGTCACGACGTCGAGGGGAATCTCCGGATCCTGGTTCTCGAGGTTGATGGTGACCGGCGCCTTGCGTTCGTAGACGGCCAGCACGGTCAGTACGGCTTCAACGGCCCCTGAAGCGCCCAGGAGGTGGCCCATCTGCGACTTCGTAGCGGATACCGCAACGTTGTCCACATGGGTCCCCAGAGCGGCCCGCAGGGCTGTGTACTCGGGCTTGTCGCCAACAGGCGTCGAGGTAGCGTGCGCATTGACGTGCACCACGTCCTCCGCCTGGATCCTGCCATCGAACATTGCTGCCTTAAGGGCACGGGTGGCGCCCAGGCCCTCGGGGTCCGGTGCTGTGATGTGGTAAGCGTCGGCAGTCACGGATGTTCCGGCGAGTTCAGCGTAAATGCGCGCGCCTCGTGCAATCGCGTGTTCCTCGGCCTCGAGGACCAGAGCACCGGCGCCTTCGCCCATGACAAAGCCGTCACGGTCGATGTCGTAAGGCCGGGAGGCGCGTTCGGGGTCGTCGTTCCTGCGGGACAGCGCCTGCATGGAGGAGAAAGCAGCCATCGGCATCGGGTGGATGGCCGCTTCGGCGCCTCCACACATGACAACGTCAGCCTTGCCGGAGCGGATCAGGTCCAGCCCAAGGTGCATTGCCTCGGTACCGGATGCGCAGGCAGAGACAGGTGTGTGAGCGCCGGCGCGTGCGCCGAGGTCAAGGCTCACTGCCGCCGCTACGCCGTTGGGCATCAACATGGGCACTGTCATGGGCAGCACGCGCCGCGGGCCCTTGTCGCGAAGGGTGTCCCAGGCGTCCAGAAGCGTCCAAACGCCGCCGATTCCTGTGGCGAATGCGACGGCCAGACGGTCGTGGTCTATTTCTTCAATGCCGGAATCGGCCCAGGCTTCCCGGGCGGCGATAACGCCGAACTGGGTTGACGGGTCCATGCGCTTGGCCTCTACGCGGCTCAGGACCTCAAGTGCCGGTGTCGAGGCCCGGGCAGCAAAGTGGACGGGGAGGTCGTACTTGGCCACCCACTCGTCGCCGAGCGTGTGGGCGCCGGAGACCCCTTTCAGCGCGTTCTGCCACATTGTGGGTACGTCGCCGCCGATGGGAGTGGTGGCCCCCAGACCGGTTATGACTACTTTGCGTGCCATGCGATCACTCTCTGTCGGATAGCCGTCCCGCATGCGCGGTTCACAGGGGGAGGCAAGAAAATCTATGGGTGTTACTGCGGCTGTGCCGGGCGCAAGGATAGGAATCCCGGCCCGGCACAGCTTGTGTCAGGACTAGGCCTGTGCGTTGGCGATGAAGCTGACGGCGTCGCCGACGGTCTTGAGGTTCTTGACCTCTTCGTCCGGGATACGTACGCCGAACTTCTCTTCAGCGTTCACGACGATGGTCATCATGGAGATGGAGTCGATGTCCAGGTCCTCGGTGAAGGACTTGTCCAGCTCCACGGCTTCGGTGGCGAGGCCGGTTTCTTCGTTGACGATTTCAGCCAGGCCGGCCAGGATCTCTTCGTTGCTAGCCATTGTTGGCTCCTTTTCTTGTTGGACCGGCTACTGCCGGAAAGGGGGCAAACCGCGGGTTGCGGCTTGGGTTTGTAAGTCGTATTCAGTTTGGCTGTTGGTAGCCGGGAGGAGGCCCGGCTACGGCAGAACCACTACCTGGGCGCCGAAGACCAGTCCGGCGCCGAACCCGATCTGCAGAGCCAGGCCACCGCTGAGCTCAGGGTTCTCCTGAAGCAGGCGGTGTGTTGCCAACGGGATGGATGCCGCGGACGTGTTTCCTGCTTGGGCGATGTCGCGGCCGATGACAACAGATTCGGGAAGCTTGAGCTTCTTGACCATCTCGTCGATGATTCGCATGTTTGCCTGGTGGGGAACGAAGGCAGCGAGGTCGCTGGCTTCGATGCCCGCGGCATCCAGAGCCTGCTGGGCTACCTTGGCCATTTCCCAGACGGCCCAGCGGAAAACTGTCTGACCGTCCTGGCGCAGGGTGGGCCAAACATCCTGGGTTGCCGAAAGAATGGCGGGATCGTCGATTTCGTCGGAGTGCCGCGCGGATTCGCCCAGCTTCTTGACGTCCTCGAGGGAGTGGGTCATGCCGATCGCGTCCCACTTGCTGCCATCCGAGCCCCAGACCGAGGGGCCGATGCCGGGAGTGTCGGACGGGCCAACCACAACGGCACCTGCGCCGTCGCCGAGCAGGAAGGAGATGGTGCGCTCGTGGTTGTCGATGACGTCGGAGAGCTTCTCCGCACCGACAACCAGGACGTACTGGGCCGCACCGGAACGGACCAGGGCGTCAGCCTGGGCCACTCCGTAGCAGTACCCTGCGCAGGCGGCCGAGATGTCGAAGGCGGGTGCCGGCGTCGCGCCCAAACGGTCGGTGAGTGCAGCAGCAGCTGATGGCGTCGCGTACGGGTGCGTCACAGTGGACACGATCACGGCGCCCAGTTGGGAGGCCTCGATTCCGGCTTGCTTGAGCGCTTCGCGGGCAGCGCCTTCTGCCATGTCGATGACGCTGACGTCAGCAGCAGCGCGGTGGCGGGTGATGATGCCGGTGCGCTGGCGGATCCATTCGTCCGAGGAGTCGATCCACTGGCAGACGTCGTCGTTGGTGACGATGACGTCCGGGCGGTACGCACCGATGCCCAGGATGCGGGCATTCTCGTTGACAACAGCCTTGTTCAATACGGGGGTGCTCATGCCTGTCCCTCCAGTTCTGCGAAGAGCGCGAGAGCCGCGGACAGGTCATCCGGGGTCTTGACGGCCACAGTCTTGACGCCCGGCATGCCGCGCTTTGCAAGCCCGGCGAGTGTGCCGGCAGGTGCCAGTTCAATGACGCCGGTGACGCCACGCTCAACCAACGTTTCCATGCACAGATCCCAACGGACGGGCCGTGAGACCTGCGCGATCAGGCTTTCCACTGCTGCAGGACCTGCGGTCACTTCCTTGCCGTCGAAGTTGGACAACAGCGGAACAGCCGGGTTCTGCGGCGACAAGGATGGCTTCAGCGCTTCGAGGGCGCTGACTGCTGGTGCCATATGTGAAGTGTGGAAGGCACCGGCGACCTTCAGGGGGATGACGCGTGCCTTCGCCGGTGGGTTGTCCGCCAAAGCCTTGAGCTGTTCGAACGTTCCCGCGGCTACCGTTTGTCCGGCCCCGTTGACGTTGGCCGGAGTGGCGCCCGCGGCCTCAATGGCTGCCAGGACCTCGGCGGGGTCTCCGCCCACAACTGCGCTCATGCCCGTGGGCGTCACGGCAGCTGCTGCGGCCATGCTGTTGGCGCGCTCCCGAACGAAGGTCATGGCCTCCGGCTCGGTGAGGACACCGGCGAGGGCTGAAGCCGTGATTTCGCCAACGGAATGTCCGGCGAGGATGACGGGAAGGGTGCTGAGTTCCACATCGAACAAGGACTTGGCAGCAACCAGGCCGGCAGCGACGATCAGGGGCTGCGCCACGGCAGTGTCCTTGATGGTCTCCTCATTCGACGTGGTTCCGTGGGCCTTGAGGTCAATGCCTGCGATTTCGCTTAGTGCGGCCAATTGGCCTTCGACGGAGGGGAGTTCCAGCCAAGGGGCCAAAAATCCGGGGGTCTGGGAGCCCTGTCCAGGGCAGACGATTGCAAGCACGTATCCAGCTTTCCAAATTGCCGCGTGATCCACTGGTGTTTTGGTACACCAAGCTCACTGGGTCAGTTTGTAGGAAGTCTACAACGGTTCAGTTCTGCGAACGTGACGTGTGACGTTCGGGAGCGGCTTTCGGTTGGGCTGAAAGACGGCCCACCACCAACGCCGTTTGCAGCACAAACGCCTCCCGGGGGAGGAGCGGATCCCAGCCTGTCACGTCGCAGACACGCTTCAAACGGTAGCGCACAGTGTTGGCATGGACGAACAATTCACGCGCCGTGGCCTCCAGCGAGTGACCGAGCTCCAAGTACGTCCCCAGGGTCTCAACGAGCCCATTCGAGGCAGCCAGCAAGGGCCTGTAAATGTTCTTGATCAGTGATCTGCGGGCCGCGTCGTCACCGGAAACAACACGCTCCGGGAGTAAGTCGTCTGCAGCTACGGGGCGCGGTGCGGAAGGCCATGCGCGGGCTGCTGTGAGCCCAGCGAACGCAGCCTGCGCTGAACTGCTCGCCTCCAGCAACGAGCTTGCCTCCGGACCGTAAACCACGGCGCCGGGGGCGAAGAGCTCACTGAGCTTGACGTAGGCGGTATCGCGGTCATTGACGCCACCGAGGATCAGAATAAGGCGATCGCCTTGAATGCCTACCAAGGCATCCTCCGCGAAACGTCCGGCGGTTCGGCGTAGTTCGCTGACGTAACTGGCGCTGGGTTCCGACGGCGAATTTCCCACCATCACAGTGAATCGCTCCTGTGCTTTCCAACCGAGCGCTGCGATCCTGGAGCGCAAGGCATCCGTGTTTTCACCCCGCAGAATAGCGTCAACGATCAACGCCTCAAGGCGTGTATCCCAGGAACCGCGGGATTCCGCAGCCCGCGCATACACATCGGCGGCCGCGAAGGCTACTTCCCGCGAGTAACGCAGCACTGCTTCGCGGAGCGAGGGCTGGTCTGATTCCGGCGCTATAACAGGAACCTGGTCCTCGACCACTTCCACTACGATCCGGATCAGTTGAAGGGCCTTTTGCAGGCTGATGGAGCGGGTCAGTTCGGTAGGGGCGTTGCCGAAGACGTCGGTAAGAATCCACGAGGGCGAACTTGGCCGCTCGTACCACGTCACAAAGGCGGCAATGCCGTTTTGGGCCACCAGGCCCAAGGCGGAGCGTTCATCGGAGCTCAGACGGCCGTACCACGGCAGTGATTTCTCCAGTTGCCGCATGGTGCTGGTGGACAATTGGCCCACATTGGCGCGGAGTTGCCGCAGGGTTTCGGCCTTTTCGGGTGACAATGCCTGGGGCGCTGCCTTGCGCTTGGTGGTGGTTTTGCTCGGCTCTGCCATGGAACGAGCATACGGCCCATCCCTGACAAGCTCCATTTGTGAGAAGGCTACAACTGAAGTTGTTGCTGGTCACGTCCTAGGCAGGCATGCTCCAACCCGGTTAAAGCCCGACGGCGGCCCTCACCTTGTGGTGAAAGCCGCCGTCGCGGTTAGTGCTTGCGTCGCTGTTGTTTGCTGGAGTTATTCCACAAACTGTCCGGCGAACTGTTTAGGCGTCGCCGCCTGCTCCGCCGGTGGTGCCGGCGTTCACGTCCAAGAGCCTGTACTTTTCGATCGCCTTTTCCAGCGCACCTGCTTCAACTTCTCCCTTGGCGGCGAGGAGTTGGAGGGTTTTGGCGACGATGGAGTGGGTGTCGTTTTTGAAGTAGCGGCGTGCGGCTTGGCGGGTGTCGGAGAAGCCGAAGCCGTCTGCTCCGAGGGAGGCGAAGTCGTTGGGGATGAATTGGCGGATTTGGTCGGGGACGGCTTTCATGTAGTCGGACACGGCGATGACCGGTCCGGTGGTGTTGGCGAGTTGTTCGGTGATGAACGGGGTGCGTCCGGGTTGGCCGGGGTTGAGGAAGGCGTGTTCTTCGGCGGCGAGTCCGTCGCGTCGGAGTTCGTTCCAGGAGGTCACGGACCACACGGTGGCGGCGACGTTCCAGTCTTCGTTCAGGATCCG
>NZ_PCPR01000019.1 GCF_002979775.1 Arthrobacter sp. MYb23 | reverse complement strand
CTGTTTTCGCCGTACATTTGTTCGAGGCCGTGGCGGATGATGTGGCCGATTTCGTAGCCGTAGGCGGGGTCGTAGGTTTTCACGGCGGGGTTGGTGGAGGCCAGCAGGGGTGAGTGTCCGTCGGCGTGTTGGAGTCCTTCGCCGGTGAGGGTGGTTCGTCCTGCGGTGGCGCCGATGATGAACCCGCGGGTCATTTGGTCCGCTGCTGCCCAGAAGGAATCTCCGGTGCGTTGGAAGCCGAACATGGAGTAGAAGACGTAGATCGGGATCAGGGGTTCGCCGTGGGTGGCGTAGGAGGTCCCGGCGGCGGTGAACGCTGCGACGGCGCCTGCTTCGTTGATGCCGGGGTGGATCAGTTGGCCGGCGGGTGATTCTTTGTAGGCCAGGACGAGGTCGCGGTCCACGGAGAGGTAGTTCTGGCCTTTGGGGTTGTAGATTTTCGCGGTGGGGAAGAACGCGTCCATCCCGAAGGTCCGGGATTCGTCCGGGACCACGGGCACGAACCGGGCACCGAAGTTCTTATCCCGCATCAGGTCTTTGAGGAGCCGGACGAAGGCCATGGTGGTGGCGGCTTGTTGTTTCCCGGATCCGCGTTTGGCCACTTCGTAGGATTTGGCGTCCGGGAGGACTACCTCGGTGTGGTTGCGGCGGCGTTCGGGGAGGAACCCGCCGAGCTCTGCCCGGCGTTCCATCAGGTACTTGATTTCGGGGGCGTCCATGCCGGGGTGGTAGTACGGGGGACGGTAGAGGTCAGCGTCGAGCTGGTCATCGCTGATGGGGATGCGGAGGTGGTCACGGAAGGCTTTGAGGTCTTCCATGGTCAGTTTCTTCATCTGGTGGGTCGCGTTGCGGCCCTCGAAGTGCGGGCCCAGGCCGTAGCCCTTGACCGTTTTGGCCAGGATGACGGTGGGTTTGCCCTTGAACTCGGTGGCTGCCTTGTAGGCGGCGTAGACCTTGCGGTAGTCGTGACCGCCGCGTTTGAGGCCCCAGATCTGCTCGTCGTCCAGGTCCGCGACCATGTCTTTGGTCTGCGGGGATTTCCCGAAGAAGTGTTCCCTCACGAACCCGCCGGACTCGGCTTTGTAGGTTTGGTAGTCACCATCGGGGGTTTCGTTCATGATTTTCACCAACGCCCCGTCGGCGTCGTTTTCCAGGAGGGTGTCCCATTCCCGGCCCCAGACGACCTTGATGACGTTCCAGCCCGCGCCGCGGAAGAACGCTTCGAGTTCCTGCATGATTTTGCCGTTGCCGCGGACCGGTCCGTCCAGGCGCTGGAGGTTGCAGTTGATCACGAAGTTCAGGTTGTCCAGGTTCTCGTTCGCGGCGAGCTGGAGCAGGCCACGGGACTCGGGCTCGTCCATTTCCCCGTCACCAAGGAACGCCCAGACCTGCTGATCGGAGGTGTCTTTAATGCCACGGTTTTGCAGGTACCGGTTGGACTGGGCCTGATAGATCGCGTTCATCGGGCCGATACCCATGGACACGGTCGGGAATTCCCAGAAATCCGGCATCAGGCGCGGGTGCGGGTAGGAGGACAGGGCGTGGCCTTCTTTGGACTTTTCCTGACGGAACCCGTCCAAATCCTCTTCCGTGAGGCGGCCTTCCATGAACGCGCGGGCGTACATGCCCGGAGACGCGTGGCCCTGGAAGAACACCTGATCCCCGCCAGAGGGGTGGTCCTTGCCGCGGAAGAAGTGGTTGAACCCCACCTCATACAACGTCGCAGCACCGGCATAGGTCGAGATGTGCCCGCCGACACCAATATCGGAGCGCTGCGCACGGTGAACCATCACCGCAGCGTTCCACCGCATATACGCACGGTACCGGCGTTCGAACTCCTCGTTCCCCGGGAACGGTGCTTCCTGGTCCACCGGGATCGTGTTCACATAATCAGTGGTCGTCACCATCGGCACACCCACCGACCTCGCACCAGCACGCTGCAACAAACTCCGCATAATGTACTGGGCACGCTCGGTACCCTGCTCCGCGATCAACGCATCAAGGGACTCAATCCACTCCGCGGTCTCTTCCGGATCACGATCAGGCAGCTGGGCAGTCAACCCGCTGAGGATGTGTGAGGTCTCTTCTCCTGCAGCCACGTCCAACCTTCCTTTAGGCGCATGCATCGGCGCCTCAAGTCCGGCAGGGTATCTGCCCGTCGTGAACGCGTCGTGTGCGACAACTATGTTTCAACAGCCCGGTCGGATGCGCCGGGCAGGTCTTGTGAGCGCTTGGCTGCCTGTGGAACTTCTCGGGGCGGTCGCCCTGCAGCCGTAGCGCTCATGGCCACTCTAGCTTTCGTGGCGTCACGATGCGTAGCCGCGGGCTCTGACGGGCGTTGTATGTCACACTCCCGCTGCCTCCGTGACGCAAAGCACGCAATCCCCATGGCCCCGAAACACCTTATGGAATGCGGAATATGGCCGCTGGCTGGGACAATGGCTTGAAGCACGCGCCCAAAGGGTGTTGGCTGTTAGTAATGGAAGTCACTGCAAAAGGAGGAAACGTGAGCGAGGCCGACGCCGCCACATCGGTAAATGTGGCGGAAAGAATGGGTTTCAAAGATGGGGATCTGATTCAGGAACGCGGCTACGACGACGACGTCGATTTCGACTTGCGTGAGGACATCGAGGATGTCACAGGCTCTGAGTTGTTGGATGAAGATGATCATGACGTCGTGGATGCTGTTGTTTTCTGGTGGCGGGACGGCGACGGTGACCTTGTTGATGCCCTCATGGATTCGCTCACTAACCTGAAGGAAGGTGGAGTTGTTTGGGTGCTGACGCCAAAGTCAGGCCGTGACAACTACGTATCTCCGGCAGACATTCAGGATGCCGCACCCACCTCCGGACTTCACCTCACCACCTCGGCAGGGGTTTCAAAGGATTGGAGCGCCACGCGTTTGGTGCCCAAGAAGAACAAGTGACTGAGGTCCAGCAGGCTCCTGTTGCAGTCTTGGCCCCCCGCGCAGGGCAGCTAGCACCGGATTTCGAACTGTTGAATCAGTACGGGGAGCCTGTTCGTTTGGCGGACTTTCGGGGCCGCAACGTTGTTGTCGTGTTTTTTCCCTTTGCCTTCTCCGGCATTTGCACAGGAGAGCTCTGTGAGATTCGCGACAACATCGCAGCCTTCAAGGATTCGAACGCCACGGTCTTGGCGGTTTCTGTCGACAGTAAGTTCGTGCAGCGGGCCTACGCTGAGCATGAGCAGTTCGGCTTCGACCTGCTGGCAGACTTCTGGCCTCATGGAGCGGTAGCAAAAACGTATGGCGTTTTTGACGAAGCGAGTGGAATGGCGCTGAGGGGGACGTTCATCGTCGACGCTTCGGGAATTGTCCGCTACGCCGTTGTCAATCCACGCGGTCAGGCAAGGGACTTTTCCGAATATCGCCGGGCATTGTCGTCCTTGGCGGAGCAGTAGTCGTGAGCCATCGCGGGCCCGGAGTGGGAATGACTGGATTCGCCAGCATGGCACCCGCGCCGGTGGCGGAATTGGGCCCCCAGGAAAGGACGGCCCTGAGGGCTGCCTTGGATCTCCTTGCTGGAAAGCGTATGGCTGTCCTGACGGGCGCCGGCTTAAGCACCGATTCGGGGATACCTGATTATCGTGGCCCTGGCTCTGCGCCCCGGAATCCCATGACCTACCAGGAGTTCATTGGGAGTGAGGCAAACCGCAGGCGCTACTGGGCGCGGAACCATATTGGCTGGTCCCATCTCAGGCATGCCGATCCTAATGCCGGCCATGCGGCTGTCGCCCTCCTGGAGCGTCGCGGATTGATGACAGGACTCATTACTCAAAACGTGGACAGGCTGCATGAGGACGCCGGAAGCGTCAATGTGGTGGACCTGCACGGCCGCTACGACCAAGTTGTTTGCCTCAGTAACGGGCACACCTTCAGCAGGCGTTTGATTGCGGCGATCCTTGAAGAAATCAATCCTCGTTTCGTCGAAGCTGCTGTGGAGTCCGGCGAAGTGGAGATGGCTCCGGATGCTGATGCGACAGTCGAGGACTCTGAGCTCATTACCTCGTTCGTCATGGCTGTTTGTCCCATCTGCGGTGGGACGTTGAAGCCGGATTTTGTCTACTTCGGCGAGAACGTCCCCAAGGATCGTGTGGCCCGCGCTTATGAGATGGTGGATCACTCAGAGGCCCTCCTGGTGGCGGGATCTTCGCTGACGGTTCAGAGTGGACTGCGGTTCGTGCGCCACTCGGCAAAAACTGGCAAGCCAGTAGTCATCATCAACCGCGGAGCTACCCGTGGAGATGAATTTGCTGAGCTGAAACTGGAGCTGGGAGTCAGCGGCGCTTTGGACTACTTGGCACGCTCTTTGCCGGATCTTCCACGGGCTTCGGAGCCGATTGGTGTTTCCGGCGGATGATCATGTAGAGTCATTGTTCGTTGGTTGAAGCGCTGAGGAAGTTACGAAGCGTGGAAGCCGAAGTTCGGGTCTTTAGCTCAGCTGGTAGAGCGCCACGTTTACACCGTGGATGTCATCGGTTCGATCCCGGTAGGACCCACCAAACAAACCCCGTCATTCAAGTCGCAAGGCTTGGAAGGCGGGGTTTTTTGCGTCTCAGTGTTTTCCTCTCCAAGATCTTTAATGTCGGTGCAGCGCCCTACCGTTTTCTCTATGGAGCACGTAGATATCCCCACGGTCGAGCAAGGCGCCCCGGCAATAGTAGTGAGGGGAGGCCACGAATGGCACATGGTGGTGGAACCTGTCCGCTGGTTTGAGCGGGTGGCGTGGTGGGAGGAATCCCGGCGGATGCCGCGAGGGCAGGGGCGGGTTGATGTTGAAGTCTGGCAGGTCCAGGTCCGTTTGGGGAACAACCCGGCATCCGGCATCATCACTTGGGAATTAGTGCGGGACGACTCCGGTGGGGGCTGGTCCATCCGGGGTGAGGAACTCGCTGCTGCGTAGCGCTGGTCCTGGAAATGGATGAGCTCTCCACCACGACTATTGGGGGATGCCGCGGTGGAGAGCTCGAAGATGAATATACAGAGAACTTTCGTGTTTGAAAAGTAAGGCCCTCGCCAAGGGGAAGTGCGGCTTGGCGTCGGCCCTTCTCCACCTTCCACATTCCACTATGATGAGTACTGTTCAGCAGATTGAACAATCGAATTGCGATGTTGAAGGAGAATCATGGCCGATTCCCGCTCCTCCCGTTCCGAAGGGCTGGGCGCCTCATCGCCGGCGCCTGCCGTCACCCGCGCCGCTGCGGTACTGGAGGCGCTTGCCGAGTCGCCTTCAGGCCGGTTGACGCTGAGCGATCTCTCGCGTGAACTCGGCATTCCCAAGTCTTCCACCTCCAATTTGCTGTTGGCCCTCGAGGAAGCGCGCCTCATCACCAGGCAGGGTGCGGATTTTGCCTTGGGTAGAAAGCTGGTTGAACTGGGCGCCGCTTATCTCAGCCGACTCGACGAGGTCCAGGAGTTCTACAAGTACTGTGAGCAGGCACCCACGCTTTCCGGAGAGACTGTGAGGATCGCGATGCTCGACGGTGATCACGTCATCTACCTGGCGAGATACGAGGGTCATCCGGCGGTCAGGTTGACGTCCAACATCGGCGACAAGATGCCCGTCTCGCTCTGCAGCGTAGGTAAGGCCCTGGTTGCGCAGCTGCACGATCACGATATCGACTCCATGTTCCCGGATGGCATGGCGCTGCCCACTATGACTGCCAATTCCCTCAAGACTGCCGAGGAGCTCAAGGCGCAGATTTCCGCTATTCGCAAGCAGGGGTACGCGTTCGAGGACGAGGAGTCCACGGTGGGTGTGGTGTGCCTGGCTGTTCCCGTCCCCACGCATGGAGCCCATGGCCCGAGCCTCGGCCTGTCCGTGACAGCACTGAAGGCCACCTATTCCGAAGAGCAAGGCGCGCTTATGGTCAAGGAACTCAAGGAATTGGCGCGCTCACTGGGCAACCCCATGGGCTAGATTCACAACCCTGACTAATAAATCTGATTACAACCTTGGCAGCGCGTTCAACAAGCTGTACGCTGTTCATCATAGTGATCTTGGCGGTGATGCCATCACTATCTCGCTGGGCCAACGGGGGCCCGGGGTGATTTTGAGGGAGTGCTTGTGATAACTCGTGCAAATGAAAAGCTCGCAGCCGAGGCTGACGACGCTGTAGTTGAGCCGGAACAGCTCCGCAGGGCAACGCTGGCCAGCTCTGTAGGTTCCGCGCTGGAGTACTACGACTTCTACATTTACGGCCTTGCGTCGGCGCTGATCTTCGGCCCGCTGTTCTTTTCCCCACTGGGCCCAGACGGTGCTCTGATTGCTTCGTTCGCCACTTACGGCGTTGGCTTCGCTGCACGACCGTTCGGCGGTTTGATCTTCGGCTACATCGGGGACAGGTTCGGCAGAAAGATGGTCCTGATCCTGACCATCGCCTTGATGGGGACAGCGAGCTTTGCCATTGGCCTGCTGCCCACGTTTGAACAGGCCGGAATGCTCGGGGCTGTTCTGCTGGTTACGCTGAGAATCATCCAGGGACTGGGAGCCGGGGCCGAGCAGGCCGGCGCGACGACACTTATTTCGGAAGTGGCCCCGCGCCGCCGTCGTGGGTTTTTCGCTTCGCTGCCGTTCGTCGGCATCCAGCTGGGCACGCTCCTCGGCGCCGGGACTTTTGCGCTCATCACCTTGGCGGACAAGTCCGTCCTTCAGGGCTGGTTGTGGCGCGTACCCTTCCTGGCCAGCTTCATTCTGATCGCAGTGGCCATCTTCATTCGACTCAAGCTCAAGGAAACCCCGGCGTTCCAGGAGCTGGAGAAGCACAAGAATGTGGTCAAGAACCCGATTGGTGCGCTCTGGAAGCACTCCAAGAAGAACGTGCTTATTGGCATCGGCCTCCGAATGGGCGAGAACGGCAATTCTTCGATCTATTCCGCGCTCCTGGTGTCCTTCATGAGCATGCCGGCGGGGGTCTTTGCGGGAAATAACTCCATCGGTCCGGTTGGCCTCCTGATTGCTGCCGGCTTCGCTGCCGTCATGGTTGTGACATTCGGTGCCTTGTCCGATCGATACGGTCGTGTGCCCGTGTACCGCTATGGTGCCCTCTTCCAAGCCATCATTGCCGTTCCTGCCTTCTATCTGGTGACCCTTGGCAACGTCACCCTCGTGTGGGTTGTCATGGCTGTTGGCATCGCAATCGGCGTCCAGTCGATGCTTGGCCCCCAGTGCCCGCTGCTGCCGGAACTTTTCGGATCTCAGTACCGCTTCACCGGGGTGGCTATGAGCCGCGAGATCTCGGCCGTCCTGGCCGGTGGACTCGCGCCGCTGCTGGGCGCGCTCATGTTGGCTGCCACGAACCATTCGTGGCTGGTCCTTGCCATCTACTCCCTGGTCCTGGCGCTCATCTCCTTCGTGACCACGTTCTTCACTCCGGAGACTGTAGGCAGGGACCTGGTCAGCACGGAAGACGCGAAGTAGCTCCCCAAAGAACAATCAGCAACAGCGCGGCACCCTCCAATGTGGAGAGTGCCGCGCTGTTGTTGTGTGGATAGGGGCATGAGGCCACCTACTAGCCCTGTCCGGACGATGGTGGCCTGAAAACGTTGCCTGAAAGCGGGGAGGACGCGTACCACCCGGTTCCTTCGCCTCGTGCTGTGGCTGCACGTGCGCGCGAGATTCTTTCCTGTTCCACACGAAGTGCTGCCGTCAGCGCATCAAATGCTGCAACTGCCCGGGGGTTGGGAGACTGTGCTCCGCGGAACCTGTGTGTTCGGGCGTTTTCCTCATACGATCTGAACTCGATTTCATAACCGTCGCCGAGTTCATCGGCTACGCGCTGGGCCAGGCGATGACCTTCAGCGGCGTACTTGGTGGCCCGGTCCGAGGATTTCCAGTTGAAACCAGGTGTCAATGACTCGTAGTAAAACTGTTCCCAGTCCCGGAGCTCATTCACCAGATCGTCCGTCAGGTCCGTGACGTCGTAGTTGATGGGACCATCGAGCCAGAGCACTGTATCCCCATAGTCCGGAAACAGGCGCACGACGGTGCGTTTCGGGCTTTCCGACGGCTTCATGTGGCGATGATACTGCAGGTAATGGGCGCGGCCGGGATTACTTCCTGGCCGCGCCCATTTCACGGAACTCATGTAAGCCACCGCGGGTGGCTGTATGGAGGCTTAGTAGAAGTGGATCGGATCAACCAAATGGGGCAATTCGCCACCGTCCAAGAAGGTCCGCAGGTTGCCGCAGAAGCGTTCTGTGATGAGCCGGTTTTCGGCGGCGCTCAGTGCTGAGGTGTGCGGTGACACAAGGACCTTGGGGTGACTCCACAGGGGGCTGTCCTGGGGGAGCGGCTCCACGGCGAAAACGTCCAGGCAGGCGTAGGAAACCTGGCCGTTGTTCAGCGCCTCCAGTAGAGCGTCTTCATCCACTACGGTTCCGCGGCCCACGTTGACGAAGACGGTTCCCGGTTTCATGGCGGAGAAGATTTCCTTGTTGAACAGCTTCTCTGTGTACGGCGTGCCGGGCAGTGTGTTGACCACCGCGTCCGCCTCGGCCAGCAGGCCAGGCAGGCCATCGTTGTCGGTGACTTCGTCGATCCCTTCGATGGCTTCAACGTTGCGCTTGGTTCCGCTGACTTTCATCCCCAACGCCCGGGCGATTCGGGCGGTTTCCATGCCGATTTCACCGAGACCCGTGATGACCACTTTTGATCCGTTGGCCAGTTTGGTGGGCGTCCTCAGCTCGGGCCACACCTTGGAGGCTTGGTCGTGTGCCATTTCTGCGCTGCGCTTGAAGCCGTTAAGGATGCCGAAGGCTGAAAACTCTGCCAGCGGCAGCGCGTGGACACCCGCGGACGTTGTCACACGGAACTTCTGCAGGGTTTCGGTGTCGAGTCCGGAAGCCTTCACCGCGCCACCGGCACCTGCCGCCATGGCGTGGATCCATTGAAGGTGGGGGTTGCTGCCGGCGATGCGCGCCAGTCCGGCCGGGCTTTCGTTGGGGAAGCCGTACAGGATCTGGGCCCGGTTCAGCATGTCCCAGTAGCGTTCCTCCTGCTCCGGTGTGCGCTTGAATCCGGGATCACCGGCGTGGTCGGCCGGGAAGCGTTCCGGCGGAAGAAGCTCGGGTTCGTAGAGAACTGTTACGGAAGGATCTACGGCGCGGATCAGCTCTACATGCTCGGCTTCGAGGGGTACAGCGATGGCGATGGTAAGTTCATCAGTCGTCATAGTGTTCATCATACTGAATGGAGGCTAGGATATTGAACAGAATTCGCGAAGATGACCACAAAGAAGTGAGGTATTACCTGCCATGACAAGCACACGCGTCGGCTTTGTTGGCTTGGGTCTCATGGGAGCGCCCATGGCCTCAAACATCGCAAAGGCCGGTTGGAACGTCACCGCCTGGAACCGCTCCGGTGCCGCCTTTGAAGGCTTGGCCGTCCAGCGTGCAGCCAGCGTCGCCGAACTGCGCAACGAGGACGCCATAATCTTCATGCTCCCCGACCTCCCCTTTATCGAGGAGGCTTCGACTGACTTGCTTGAGTCCTGGCGGAGCAATCCGCCGAAGCCGGGTACCGCCGTCGTTATCATGAGCAGCGTTTCCCCCACAGCGGTCCAGCAATTCGGCGAAACTGTTCAGCAGGCAACCGGCGGCAATGCGGTGGTGGTGGATGCGCCGGTCAGCGGCGGCACCGCGGGTGCGCAAAGCGGAACCCTTGCCATCATGGTGGGAGCGACCCAAAGCCAGTTCGAAACGCTGAGCCCGCTGCTCGGCACCATGGGAACCACAGTGCGGCGCATGGGGCCGCTTGGATCGGGGTCGCTCGCCAAAGCCTGCAACCAGCTCATTGTGGGAACCACGACGGCGGCCCTCGCCGAAGCAGCCGAACTCGCCGAACGCTCCGGCATGGAGGTGAAGGCCCTCTTCGAGGTCCTCTCCGGAGGGCTTGCCGGAAGCAAGGTGCTGGACAATGTTGGCCCCCGGCTGGCCGCCAAGGATTATGCCCCCACCGGGCCGGCAAAGTTCATGCACAAGGACCTGGGCTTCGTGGTGTCCAGCGCGGAAGCTGTTGGTTCCGCCGTTCCCATGGCGTCGGCGGCGATTGACCTGTACGCCGAACTCAAGCGCCAAGGCCTGGGTGATCACGACCTCGCCGTCGTCCGGCAAGCCATCGCAAACCTCAGCCACGCATCTGCCGCATCAGCCAGCACCAATTGAACCGGCAGCAGTAACTGAACCGGCCCAACCGAAGAAGGAATGAAAAACAGACTATGAGTGGACTTTTTGATCTGACCGGGCGGGTTGCCTTGGTCACTGGTTCCAGCCGCGGGATTGGTAACGCCCTGGCCAGGGGGCTGGCAGACGCAGGCGCCACGGTGGTGTTGAACGGCATCAGTCCGGACCGTCTCGAAGCAGCCCAGCAGGCCATGGAGGTTGACTATCCGCAAGGGCGGGTCCGCAGCCGCGCGTTCGACGTCACCGATGCCACGGCCGCGGCTGACGGAGTGGCCTGGATCGAGGAGAACGTCGGGCCGCTGGACATCCTGGTGAATAACGCCGGAATCCAGCACCGTGTGCCCATGCTGGACCTGGACGTCAAGGACTGGGACCGTGTCATCACCACAAACCTGACCAGCGCCTTCCTGGTGGGCAGGGAAGTGGCAAGGCACATGATCCCCCGGGGACAAGGGAAGATCATCAACATCTGTTCGGTCCAGACAGACTTGGCCCGCCCCACCATCGCTCCCTACGTGGCGTCGAAGGGTGCGCTCCGTAACCTGACCCGCGCCATGACCGCAGAGTGGGCGGCCAGCGGCTTGCAGATCAACGGCATCGCGCCGGGGTACATCCATACGGAAATGACGCAGAACCTGGTGGACGATCCCGATTTCAATTCCTGGATCCTCGGCCGGACGCCGGCCAACCGTTGGGGAACAGTGGCCGATCTGGCCGGGCCGGCCGTATGGCTCGCCTCGCAAGCGTCCAATTTTGTGAACGGTCAGACGATCTTCGTCGACGGCGGAATGACGGTGGTGGTCTGATGAGCATCACCCTCCCCACTTCAGGTCCAGCTGTGGTTGCCCACGGCAAGGGCGACCTCCGCATCGAAGACATCCCACTCTCCACGCCCGCTTCCGACGAATCGATCGTGGAGATCGCCTACGGCGGCATCTGCGGTTCGGACCTTCACTACTGGTTGCACGGAGCAGCCGGGGAGTCCATCCTCAAGGAACCCATGGTCCTTGGGCACGAAATTGTTGGCGTTGTGGTCCAGCAGGCAGCCGATGGTACGGGCCCCGCAGCTGGAACGCCTGTGGCCGTCCACCCTGCCACGCCGGCCGCCGGAGATGTCAGATACCCCGAGGACCGGCCCAACCTCTCTCCGGGCTGCACGTATCTGGGCAGTGCTGCACGGTACCCCCACACGGATGGCGCTTTCAGCCGCTATGCCAACCTGCCGGCCAGGATGCTGCGCCCGCTGCCGGAGAACTTGGAGCTTCGCACCGCTGCGCTCGTGGAGCCTGCCAGTGTCGCCTGGCATGCCGTGGGCCGTGCGGGCGATGTCGTGGGAAAGACCGCCTTGGTGATTGGCAGCGGCCCTATCGGCGCACTCGCCGTCGCCGTTCTCAAGCGGGCCGGAGCGGCCCGGATCGTCGCCGTCGACATGCATGACAAGCCCTTGGAAATTGCCCGTGCCGTAGGCGCCGACGAGGTCCTCAAGGGAGATGACGCCGAGGCCATTGCGGCAGTGGACGCCGACGTCGTCATTGAATCCTCGGGAAGCCATTTCGGCCTTGCCTCGGCCATCAAGGGCGCCACCCGCGGCGGCAAAGTGGTGATGGTGGGGCTTCTGCCCTCAGGACCCCAGCCGGTCTTCATCTCCCTTGCCATCACCCGGGAGTTGGAGCTGCTGGGCTCGTTCCGCTTCAATGACGAGATCGACGATGTCATTGCTGCCTTGGCCGACGGTTCGTTGTTTGTGGACCCCGTGGTGACGCACGAGTTTGAGCTCTCCCAGGGGTTGGAAGCTTTTGACGTTGCGAAGAACTCGGCCGAATCCGGCAAGGTGCTGCTGAACTTCCAGCAGTAACCAATCAGTTCTTAGCGACGGGGACGAACACGCGGGGCTGGTCATTCCAGCTGGGAGCCAGCTCCGCAATGGTCTGCCGCATGATTTTGGCGGCGGCATCGCGGGCGAGGGAGCCGTCTCCCGCATCTATCGCGTGGGCCACGTCCATATGCCACTGGAGCGCCTGCTTCTGGGGGTGCTCGGGCATCAGCCCGTGGACGGTTCTGCCAGTGAGGGTCTCTGTGACCTGGCCTATCAGGTTGGCGAACATTTCGTTGCCGGAGCCGGAGAGGACCAGCGCATGGAACCGGATATCGAGGTCAAGGAACCGGGCCATGTCACCGGCATCGCCGGCTTCCTTCATGGCCAGGGAGATGCCCACCAACTCCTGCCGAAGACTTTCCGGGGCGTTCCCTGCTGCCAGTTCCGCCGCAACCGGCTCGACGGCGGAACGCAGCTCAGCCAGCGACCTCAACTGGGCGCCCCGCCCCTCGCCGGCCAGCCGCCAACGAATCACCAAAGGATCGAAAGGGTTCCAGCGATGTGCAGGCAACACACGGATACCCACTCGCTTGATGGTCTCCACAAGCCCCAGCGACTGCAGAACACGGACGGCTTCACGGACCACGGAGCGCGAGACGTTGAGCTCGTCTTCCAAATGCTCGGCCAGCATGACATGGCCCGTGGGAAGGGCACCGCCGACGATTCTGGTGCCCAAGTGCTCTACGGCGCGGTGGTGGAGGCTGGTTGACATAGAGGTAAGCATAGTGGCGCGGCACCGTCAGGTGCGCAGAGGAATCCGGGGCGGCATCATAGACTGTTTATGACGCGGCACCGTTCCAAAACGTGGGCGCCGCTTTCCCGCACCTGGCTTAAATACGTATGGTTTATTACAGCCCCTGGTTTTGAAATCGCTTCCTGCGTGTCCGCAGGACTGTTTGTATACGAACGAATTGGAGTTTTGATGTCAGCACACATCGGTGTCACCGGCCTTGCGGTGATGGGCGCCAACCTGGCCCGCAACCTCGCCCGTAACGGCTTCACGGTGGCTCTCCACAACCGCTCCGTGGAAAAGACTGACGCCCTGCTCGAAAAGCACGGCACGGACGGCGACTTCATCCGCACGGAAACGCTGCAGGAACTCGTAGACTCCCTCGAAAAGCCCCGCCGCGTCCTGATCATGGTCAAGGCTGGCGCTCCCGTTGACAACGTGATCGAGCAGCTCGAGCCGTTGCTTGAGGCCGGGGACATCATCATTGACGCCGGTAACTCGCACTATGAGGACACCCGCCGCCGGGAAGCCGCGCTGGCCAAGAAGGACCTGCACTTCGTTGGCGTCGGTGTTTCCGGTGGCGAAGAGGGCGCCCTGAACGGCCCCTCCATCATGCCCGGCGGCTCCCGTGAGTCCTACGACGCCCTCGGCCCGCTGCTTGAGAAGATTTCCGCGAAGGTCGACGGCGAACCGTGCTGCGCATGGATCGGCACCGACGGTGCCGGTCACTTCGTCAAGATGGTCCACAACGGTATCGAATATGCCGACATGCAGGTCATCGGTGAAGCGTTCGACCTCCTCCGCTCCGGCGCCGGCATTGAGCCTGCAGAGCAGTCCAAGATCTTCGCTGAGTGGAACAAGGGCGATCTGTCCTCCTTCCTGATCGAAATCTCCGCCGAGGTCCTTGGCCACGTTGACGCCAAGACCGGCAAGCCGTTCGTGGACGTTGTGGTTGATGCTGCAGGGCAGAAGGGCACGGGCCGCTGGACGGTCATCTCCGCGCTGGAACTGGGTTCCCCGGTCTCCGGCATCGCTGAGTCTGTGTTTGCCCGTGCGCTGTCCTCCCAGACCGAGCAGCGCAAGCTTGGCCAGGAACTGCTCGCCGGTGAAGAAGCCACGGTGGAAATCCCCGAGACGTTCGTTGAGGACGTCCGCCAGGCACTGTACGCCTCCAAGCTGGTCTCTTACGCCCAGGGCCTGGACATGCTGACCTCCGCTGCCAAGGAATACGGCTGGGACCTCAAGCTGGACGAGATCGCGTCGCTGTGGCGTGCCGGCTGCATCATCCGCGCAGAACTCCTCAAGGACATCACCCAGGCCTACGCCGCTGAGGAGAAGCCCGCAAACCTGCTGTTCGCACCGGCCTTCACCAAGGCAATCGCCGAGGCACTCCCGGCATGGCGCCGCGTGGTGGCCACAGCAGTCCAGCTGGGCATCCCGGTACCGGTGTTCTCCTCCTCCCTGGCCTACTACGACGGCCTGCGCCGCAAGCGCGTTGCCGCTGCCTTGATCCAAGGACAGCGCGACCTCTTCGGTGCACACACCTACGGTCGCGTGGACACCGAGGGCACGTTCCACACCCTCTGGGGCGAAGACAAGTCGGAAATCTCGGCAGTCGACACCCACTAGCAACAGTTCCCGTCAAAGGCCGGTTCCACCCAGTTACGCTGGGGTGGGCCGGCCTTTGCCGTGTCCGAAGTCTTGCTTTACCTCACTGAATGGCTATACCTAACTGAAGGAGACCAGCCATGGCAGCCCGTGTTGCGCTTGTCACCGGGGCCTCCACCGGCATCGGTTTTGAAACGACCATCGCCCTTAGAGCGGCCGGGTTTACGGTCTACGCGGGTGCACGCCGTGTAGGCAAGATGGAGTCGCTGAAGCAACACGGGATCGCTGTCCTGTCTTTGGACGTCACCTCGGAGAAATCGATGACGTCCGCGGTGGCGTTGATCGAAGCGGCCCATGGACGGATTGACGTGCTGGTCAACAACGCCGGCTACGGTTCCTATGGCTCGCTGGAGGAAGTTCCGCTGGCTGAGGGAAGGCGACAGTTTGACGTCAATGTCATGGGCCTGGCAAGGATGACCCAATTGGTGATTCCCGGCATGCGCAGGGCGGGATCAGGCCGGATCATCAACATCACCTCAATAGGCGGCAAAATCTATGAGCCGTTGGGCGCGTGGTACCACGGCACCAAGTTTGCGGTGGAGGGAATGAGCGATTCCCTGCGCCTGGAACTGAAGCCCCACGGAATCGACGTCGTCATTGTTGAACCGTCGGGAACAGATAGTGAGTGGGGCGGCATAGCGGGGGAGGGCCTGTTGATGGCCTCGGGCAGTGGGCCGTACAGGGAACAAGCTCATATTGTGGCGGCCGCGTTGGCATCGACGTCCGGAACCGGCCATGTGTTGTCTACGCCGGCAGCGGTTGTAGCAAGAGCCATTGTTCGCGCCGCAACGGCAAAACGCCCCAGGACCCGTTACCCGGTGGGCAGGGGTGCCTGGAGCGTCCTGGCAATGCGCAGAATTCTTCCGGACCGCGCCTTCGATTTCGTCTTTTGGAACTTCTACCGAAGGCTTGCCGGCTAGATCCGGTATTCGATGTAGTACTCCGCCGGATCCACGGCCGGTTTGGTTTCGGATCGGGCATCGCGGTGCCGCCAGGTGGCGGGAATGCCCGTGATGATGGACTCCGCTGGTGCGTCCTTGACCACCACGGCATTGGCGCCGATCGCGCTGCCGGCGCCGATGGTGATGGGGCCCAGGACCTTTGCACCGGCACCGATCGTGACGCGGTCACCGATGGTTGGGTGACGCTTGACCTTGGCCAGCGAACGGCCGCCGAGCGTTACGCCGTGATAGATCATCACATCCTCACCGATCTCGGCGGTCTCACCAATCACTACTCCCATGCCGTGATCAATGAAGAACCGCCGGCCAATGGTTGCACCGGGATGGATTTCGATGCCGGTCAGGAATCTTGCCAGCTGGGAAATCAGGCGGGCTGGAAAACGCAGCGCCGGATTCTGCCAGAGCCGATGCGTTATCCGATGAGCCCAGATGGCGTGCAGGCCGGAGTAGGCGAAAAAGTTCTCAAAAGAGCCTCGAGCCGCCGGGTCGTGGGACCGGGCGGCATCGAGGTCTTCCTTAAGCCTTGCGAAGAAGCTCACAAAGACCTTTCTACAGGAAATGAAGTCGTTCCGGCGTTGTGTTAGCCGCGGATGTCGTCGAACAGCACGGTGGAGATGTAACGCTCTCCGAAGTCACAAACGACGGCAACGATCAGCTTGCCCGCGTTCTCAGGGCGCTTAGCCAATTCAAGGGCACCCCACACAATGGCACCGGAGGAAATGCCGCCCAGGATACCTTCACGTGCGCCGAGTTCACGGGCTACGCGGACCGAGTCTTCCAGGGTGGCGTCAAGGACTTCGTCGTAGACGTTGGTGTCCAGGATTTCAGGAACAAAGTTGGCGCCGATGCCCTGGATCTTGTGCGGGCCAGGGGCTCCACCGTTGAGGATCGCCGAATCTTTGGGCTCGATGGCGACAATCTGCACACCGGGCTTGCGCTCTTTAAGGACCTGACCAACACCTGTGATGGTGCCGCCGGTACCTACGCCGGCAACAAAGATATCTACTTCACCGTCGGTGTCTTCCCAGACCTCTTCGGCAGTGGTGGCGCGGTGAATCGCAGGGTTGGCCTCGTTGGCGAACTGCTGCGCCCAGATGGAGTTCTCCGTGTTGGCGACGATTTCCTGTGCCTTCTCGACGGCGCCGCGCATGCCTTCGGAGCCGGGCGTCAGGACGATTTCGGCACCGTAAGCACGCAACATCACGCGGCGCTCGGTGGACATGGTCTCAGGCATGGTCAGGATGACCTTGTAGCCGCGTGCTGCACCCACCAGGGCAAGTGCGATGCCGGTGTTACCCGAAGTGCCCTCGACGATGGTTCCACCTGGCTTCAAGGCGCCGGACTTCTCGGCAGCATCAATGATGGCCACGCCGATGCGGTCCTTGACGCTGTTGGCCGGGTTGTAGAACTCGAGCTTGACTGCAACGGTGGCGTCGAGGCCCTCGGTGAGCCGGTTCAAACGAACCAGCGGAGTCCGGCCGACCAGCTGCGTGACGTCGTCGTAGATCCTTGCCATGAAAATTACGCCTATCTCTGAAGAGGGAATGCTGAGGTCAGCCTAACCAGCGGGATCGAAACCCTGCTAAGCAATAAGCCATGCAGAGTAATATTTCCGGGCCTTAGCCAACTTCGGGTTGATGATCACCTGGCAATACCCCTGATAAGGGAACTTTGCATAGTAATTCTGGTGGACTTCCTCGGCCTCATGAAACTCGGGAAGTCGGCTGACCTCGGTCACAATCGGATCGGACCAGAGGGACTGGGCGCGTTCGATTGCTTCCTCGAACAACACCTTTTCCTCCGTGGTTGTGTAGAACATTGATGAACGGTACTGGGTGCCCACGTCATAACCCTGGCGATTCAACGTGGTGGGATCGTGGAGGGCAAAGAACATGTCCAGGATGACTTCTTCCGGAACGACCGTTTCATCGAAGGTCACAGCCACAACTTCCGCGTGGCCAGTGGTTCCGGAACATACCTCGTAGTAATCGGGATTGCGGACGTGGCCGCCGGTGTAGCCGGACACCACCGAGCTCACGCCGCGGGTCTTCTGGTAAACGGCATCAAGGCACCAGAAGCAGCCGCCGCCAAGTACGAAAGTTTTCATGTTCTCTTCAATGGATCGGAGGGCTTGATGATTCCCGTTTCACCTTACGGGAGAATTACGGCACCGGGGAGGTGCCACGGAGCGGCACATACCTGATGAGGGCTCAGTAGGGAAGAAATCCGGCTCAGTAGGGAAGAATAAGAGCATGGAAGCAGTAAACACCCACATCTCTGATGTGGATTCCGTCGAAGAGGACGAAACAGCGGACGCCAGCGGTGATCCCACGCTCGGCCAGGTTTTGCTGGCCGTCGAGGAACTATGGCCCGAGTCACTGGCTGAAGACTGGGATGAGGTGGGTCTTGTTGTAGGCCGCCCCAATGTTCCCGTCACCAAAGTTCTCTTCGCCGTGGATCCCACGCTGGCCGTGATCGATGAGGCCGTGGAGTGGGGAGCGGACCTGCTGATCACCCATCACCCACTGCTTCTCAAGGGGGTGAACTCCGTGGCAGCCACGTCAGCGAAGGGACTTGCCGTGCACCGGCTGATAGAGGCCGGGACAGGGCTGTTGACCGTGCATACCAACGGAGATTCAGCCGTTGGTGGAGTTTCCGACGTCCTGGCTGACGCCTTCGGCCTGGAGAACGTCACACCCTTGACTCCGGCAAGCAACGGCTTGCCCGAGGAGGGTATTGGCAGGGTAGGGGACCTTCCTGACCTTGAAACGCTCGGTGATTTCGCTGCGCGGGTCTTTGAAATGCTGCCCGCCGTCGCAGGCGGAGTCCGGGTAGCCGGAGACAAAGACGGCCTGGTCCGGCGCGTTGCCGTGTGCGGTGGAGCCGGGGACAGCTTGTTCGATGCCGTTCGCGCCAGCAACGCTGATGTGTACGTCACAGCAGACATGCGTCACCACCCTGCATCCGAAGCCCGCGAAGGCGCCACCAATGGCAGGCCCTATTTGATTGACGTCTCGCACTTTGCCAGTGAATGGCTATGGCTGCCTGCTGCCGCTGAAGCGTTGGGCAATGTGCTCGCGGACCAAGGCTACGACGTCGAGATCCGTGTCAGCGGAACCAACAGCGATCCTTGGGACTTCATACTCACTCCCGGCGGGGACTAGAGTCTAGAAAGATATGGACAGCCCTGACGGATAGCGGCGGTTCGGCCGGACCTGATCCCCAGGCCGGTGGCTAACAGCGGAGGTAAGCGTGGCGAAAGCAGCACCGGCAGAACAATTGAAATTGCTTGAACTGCAGGGACTGGATGCCAAGCTCAGGTCACTTGCCGGCCGCCGGAAGGTTCTGGAAACGGATCCACGCATCACCGACCTCACGGACGCGCTGAGCGTGGCCAACGGTGAGCTTGGCGCGGCCAAGGTTGCCGTCCATGATGCCGAAACCGAACTTCGGCGTGCGGAGGCCGACGTGGAGCAGGTAGCCACCCGTATTCAACGCGACGAGACCCGGCTCAACAGCGGCACCGGTCTGTCCAAGGATCTGGTGGCCTTGCAGAGCGATATTGCTTCCCTCAACAAGCGTCGCTCTGACCTGGAAGATGTTGAGCTCGAAATTCTTGAACGCCTGGATACTTTGCGGGGGCGTCAGGCCGCTCAGCAGTCGATCGTTGACGACATCCAGGGTTCTTTTGGCAGCATCCGAGCTGAACTGGATGAAGCTATTGCCGAGATCGCGGCAGAAGAAACGGTGGTTCGGGGGCAGCGCGCGGCTTTCGCTGAATCCCTGGACGCGGGAATTCTTGCCATCTACGAAAAGACCATTGCCAAGCGTGGAGTCGGTGCAGCCCGTCTGTTCCATGGCAAGTCCGAAGGTTCCGGCATGATGCTCAGTCCAGGCGACCTCGCCGAAGTCAAAGCAGCAGCGGAGGACGATATTGTCTTTTGCCCGGATTCAGGTGTCATCCTGGTCCGTTCGGCGGAGTGGAACTGACGCAGCCCGGCTTAGCTTACAGCGGCAAGGTCAGCTGGACAGGATGACGTTGAGCGCGTGCGGCTTGCGGGCCGTACCCTCAACGAGTTCCGTCCTCCAGATTTCGCGCGCAGCCTTCAGGAGCTGCTCAGGCGTTGCCGGCGCCTTGCCGCGCCGGGTCAGCAAGTGCCGCGCCAGTTCGCCGCGGGTGTGCTTGGCGAAATGACTGACCACCGTGCGCTTGCCGTTCGCCTCGTTGAAGACGTTGACATTGACTGTCTGCGACGCCGGGGGAGCCCAGGCTGCGGCGTAGGTGCTGGAACGGCAGTCCACCAAAAGGTTGCCTTCGGCGCGTGAGGCGAGGGCGGCGTTAAGCTGCGGCTTCCAGTAAGAGGCGAGACGGCCGACGTCCTGCAGTGCGGTTCCCATGGACAACCGGTAGGCAGGTACGTGGTCGCCAAAGCCGATGGCACCCCAGAGCGCGGAAACCACCAGGATGGACTCGTTGGCCTTGCGGCGCTGTGTCGACGTCATGCTGTTGTAACCCAAGGCGTCGTACAGGACCCCCGAATAGACCTGATGCGCGGGAGCGGCCGGCTCGGCATGCAGCCGGGTATTGCGTTCGACGTCGTCCCTCAGGGAGGCGCCGACCCCCAGCAACGCGAGGGCGTCCTCGTGCGCGCTCACCGTCCCCAGCGCTTCGAGCACCTTGGCCCGGTAGGGGTTCAGTTCAGGAAAGCTGAGCCCATCCCAGTCGATGGAGGGGCCGTTGGCAGCGGGGGTCTTGCCTTCGGAAGGCGGCAGCAGAATCAGCACCAGTCGATATTACCGCCGGACTTTGGCACGTCCCGACGCCGGTAGACTGGACAGCGGATGGGTCGACCAGGCGGTCGCGCGTCACGAAAGTGGCTCGAGGAACGTCCGGGCTCCGCAGGGCAGGGTGGTGGGTAACGCCCACTCGGGGTAACCCGCAGGCCAGTGCCACAGAGAACAGACCGCCTGCGTCCGGTGATGTTTTGCATCGCAGGTCAGCAGGTAAGGGTGAAACGGTGGTGTAAGAGACCACCAGCTCCCTGGGTGACCGGGGAGGCTAGGTAAACCCCACCCGGAGCAAGGCCAGACAGGACACGTTTGAGGGCTGCTCGCCCGAGTGTCCGGGTAGGCTGCTGGAGGGCGTCGGCAACGGCGTCCGTAGATGGATGGCCGCTACTCCCTTGCTGGTAACAGCAGGGGATGACAGAACCCGGCGTATCGGTCGACCCATCCATTTATGACCGCCTGAAAACCGGCGTGTGAGTGATTTCACGCCTTCGAGGGGCCTGGGCAGCTTCCTTCCGCCCTAGAATAGTTACTGAACGTAGATGTTCTGCCGCCGGGACTGCGTTCGCAGCCGGCGGATTTTTCTTTGCTCTCGTTCAAGGCGCTGTGGGTGGACCGAAGCCCGCCGGCGCATGTGCCGCAGGACTACTCCGGGCGGCCGCTGCCATCTGCATACGAGGACGTATGTGGTTGACCCAAGGAAGGTAGTTCTGTGAGCCAGACGTCAGATTCTTGTCTTGATAAGTGGATGGGCCGGGAGGCTCTCGCCGAGGCCATGATTCCGGTAATCGGCCGGTTGTACCGGGAAAATAATGTGGTCACGAGCATCCACGGCCGGAGCCTGATCAACAAGTCCACCATGAACATCCTGAAGGCCCACCGTTTTGCGCGCCGGATGAGCAACCACGAACTGCTGCTCGAAGAGACCGCACCGCTGTTGAACGCGCTCTCTGAGTTGGAACTCGGCGCAGCCGCCATTGATATTGCACGCTTGACCGAGAAGTTCCGGGCCGAAGGCAACGGCGCTTCGCTGGATGAATACCTGCGTGCCGAGCTCGCAGAGATCGTGGGAAAGCGTGGCGCTGACGACCGCACCAGCACCGACGTCGTGCTGTACGGATTTGGCCGCATCGGCCGTCTCCTGGCCCGCATCCTGATTGAGAAGGCCGGCGGCGGACACGGGCTGCGCCTCCGTGCGATCGTTGTGCGCAAGGGCTCTGATAACGACCTCGTGAAGCGTGCCTCCCTGCTCCGCCGTGACTCCGTGCACGGCTCCTTCGAAGGCACCATCCGGGTGGACGAAGAAGCCAACACCATTACCGCCAACGGCGTACAGATCCAGGTCATCTACTCGGACAACCCGGCCACAGTGGACTACACCGCTTTTGGCATCAAGGATGCCTTGGTAGTGGACAACACCGGCCGCTGGCGCGACGCCGATGGGCTTTCCCAGCACCTGCAAAGCAAGGGCGCAGCACGCGTGCTGCTCACTGCGCCGGGCAAGGGCGAACTCAAGAACATTGTTCACGGCATCAATCACCGCGACATCTCCGATGACGACAAGATCGTCACCGCAGCGTCCTGCACCACCAACGCGATTACGCCGGTGCTCAAGGCCATCAACGACAAATTCGGCATCATTCACGGCCACGTGGAGACGGTCCACTCCTTCACGAATGACCAGAACCTGATTGACAACTTCCACAAGGGAGATCGCCGCGGACGTTCCGCAGCGCTGAACATGGTCATCACGGAGACCGGTGCCGCGAAGGCCGTTGCCAAGGCGCTTCCTCAACTGCAGGGCAAGCTCACGGGCAATGCCATCCGCGTACCCACCCCGGATGTCTCCATGGCTATCCTGAACCTCAACCTTGAGAAGGGCACCACCCGGGATGAAGTCAACGACTTCCTCCGCGAAATGTCCTTGCACTCGGACCTCCGCAAGCAGATCGATTACATCGACTCTCCGGATGTTGTCTCCACCGACTTCGTTGGCTCACGCCGCGCGGGCATTGTTGATGGCCTCGCAACGATTGCCAACGACAAGAACCTCGTTCTGTATGTTTGGTACGACAATGAGTTCGGCTACTCCTGCCAGGTTGTTCGTGTGATGGAGGAGATGGCCGGTGTGAACCCGCCGTCATTCCCCGCACGTGACGTGGTTGCTCCCATCGCCGTACTTGAGGCGGCTGGAGCCTAGAAACTCCGAAGTATCCGCAGGTTTCCCGGCTGGGTCACTGGCATCAGCCGGGAAACCTGACCAAAATGGGGTCATGGAAAACGAATCGACGTTGGAACATGAAACCACCCTTGAACACGCCTTGGACGTAGCAAAGGCCAATCACAAGCAAGCCCAAAAACTTCTGGAGCAAGCCATCGCAGCCAACGCGTCCGGTGACGTCACCGACCAGCGCGTAGAGCAGTTGCGCGGCCTCCTCACAGTGGCAACGGAAGACCTGCAGCGTGTGATGCGGGAGCAATAAGCCGGCGGAGCCTGCCGCCTCCACCGAGATACTCCATGCCCGCCGTGAGACTTGTCCTCAACACTGTGACTTGTCCTCCACACTGTGGATATTGGCTCTGACTGTCGGTGCCTTGTCCTACGCTCGTAGGACATTGCTTTCCCTCTGGATGGAGTCTTTTGAGTACCACTTGGTCTGCCTATAAACGCGCCCGCAGACGGTCAAGGCAAGCGTGGGCCATTCTTGGATTGGCCGCTGCAACAGTCGTAGCAGGGCTCTCTTGGTTCTTCACCACCGGACAGTTCACCGCCGCAGATCCGTGGGCGGCAGGCCCCAGCGAAGCCCCCGTTTTCAATCCTGGCTGGATGAAACCACTGCGGGGGGCGGCACCTGTTGCCCCTGAGAAGGCAAGCGATGCGTTGGAACGGCTCACGGTCAAGGGACGGGCGGCGAAGTCGGACTACGACAGGGCCGCCTTCGGCCAAGCTTGGGCAGACGCAGACCGCAATGGGTGCGATACCCGAAACGACATTCTGCGCAGGGACCTTTCCGCGGTCGAATTCACGGAGGGATCATCCTGTAAGGTCTCCGGCGGTAGCTTTCACGAACCCTACACAGGGGCGCAGGTAACTTTTCGAAGAGGCCAGGACACCAGTGCTGCCGTACAAATCGATCACGTGGTTGCCCTCGCCGACGCCTGGCAAAAGGGCGCCCAGCAGCTCACTGTCCAGCAGCGGCAAATGTTCGCGAACGACCCCCTGAACCTGATCGCTGCCGACGGCCCCGCCAATGTAAAGAAAGGCGCGGGAGACGCGGCCACCTGGCTGCCCGCCAACAAGAACTTCCGCTGCCACTATGTCGCCCGGCAAGTCTCCGTGAAAGCTGCCTACCAACTCTGGATCACTCAGGCCGAAAAGGACGCCATGAAGAGGGTTTTGTCTTCCTGCCCGGAACAGCAAACCATCTACAGCTTCAGGTGACCGTGCCCAAGCTGCCAGGTGCCGCCGTCGTCGATCCGCTCCAGGACCACGCGCTGCAGTGAGGTTTCCCGTGGCAGCTTATCCAAACCCTCGAGTCCCCGCTGCCTGAAGGTGAAGTAGATGGCGTCGGTAGGAGCATCAGAGCAGCGGTCCAGCGTGAAGCGCCGCGCGAAAGACGCGATGTTGCTCTCAGGCAGGCGCTCTACCAGATACGGGTCCAGCATCCATGAATCGCAGGTGGCTATGCGGGCGGGCTTGTCAGGAAAAGACTGCGTGAAGAAGGATCTGGCCTCCGCGAAACTGGCATCCACCAAGTCAGGGGAGAGGCCACCGTCTTCGGGGATATGGACGCCAAGAACCCAGTCCGAGTCCTGGCCTTCGGCAGGCACCAGGTGGAACTGCAGGCGGCCCAGCCGGAACAGATTTCCGGCCATATGCAGGGTCAGCCAGGCCCAGGTATCCAGTCCAAACTGACCGTGGACCCGCCGGTTGATCCGGAGCTGTAGACCCAGGTCTGCCAGGGATGCCGCCGATACCGCTGAGTCGATTCCAAGATCCAGATGGTAAGCGTGGACTGACGGGGCGAACCGGAGGAGCGCTTCGATCCAGACAGTCTCCACGGCGCCGTCATTGTGCTCAGTGGTCTCCTCCTGCACAGTGCTCTTAGCCTGCACAGCGCTGTCCACCCGAATGCTGTCTGCCGGAAAGGTCCCGAGCCTCTCCCGCAGTGCAGTCATCGCACGCAGGACGGGCTCATCCGGAGGCGTGTCCAGGAGATGCGCACACTCAGCAGCGTCTTCGCCGGTGATATCCAGGAGCGTGAACAGCTCCGCATGAGGGCTGGCGGCCACGGCTCAGTGTCCGAACGGATCGGGATCGACACCAGGCATCCAGGTCAGGCCGGGCACGCCCCAACCGTTCCTCTTGGCCTGCTTGAGTGCCTTTTTTGAGTAGCGGTCCACCAGGCGGTTGACATACAGTTTGCCGTCCAGGTGGTCGAACTCATGCTGCAGGATTCTGGCGAACCATCCTGTTGCCTCAAAATCCAGCGGATTGCCGTCACCGTCGAAGCCTTGAACCCGAGTCCATTCAGCGCGCTGCAACGGATAATATTCGCCCGGAAAGGAGAGGCATCCTTCAACGTGTTCGTCGGGGTCGGGAAGGGCCCCGGAAACCTTGGAAAGCGTCAGCACAGGGTTGACCACTACGCCCTGCTCAGGAACGTCGTCGTCGTTGGCGTATTTGTAGACGAAGAGGCGCTTGCCCACGCCGATCTGCGGGGCGGCGAGCCCAACCCCGTTGGCGGCATCATTTGTCTCGAACATGTCCGCGATCAAGCCGCGGAGTTCGTCGTCGAAAGCTTCCACCTCGCTTGCCCGGCGGTGCAACACGGGTTCGCCCCAGATGGTGACTGGCAGGACGGTCATCTCAGTAATTCCTTCGTCTAGCGCTGTAGTCCGGTGGCGGCCAGCTCGGGGCCGCGGTCCGACTTCTTGGGCCCGCCCGGGGTTAAAAGCAAAGGCCGCACCGGGTAACCGGTGCGGCCTTTGTGGAAACCGGCTCTGGAGCCAATCTCGGTGGGGTGAGCTACGGGGGTTGAACCCGCGACCTCCTGGACCACAACCAGGCGCTCTGCCAACTGAGCTAAGCCCACCATGTGCCTTTTTGGGTTGAACCGTTTGACCGGCTTTCCTTCGAGGCAACGACAAATAGCTTACCTGCTGTTTTGGGCTGCAATGTCCACTTTTGCCGGTTTTAGCGAAAAAACCTCAAAAAATGGTGCAGATCACACCCTTTCGCTGGATCCCAGGGTCTCGGCAGTGGCAATGATGTCCTTGGAAATCCGCTGGGCCGTGGCGGTGTCCGGTCCCGGCGCCGGAACAAAAACTGCCTGGCGGTAGTACCGGAGCTCGTCAATGGAGTCCTTAATGTCGCCCAACGCGCGGTGGCCACCATGCTTGGCGGGGGACTGGAAGTACGCACGCGGGAACCAGCGGCGTGAGAGTTCCTTGATGGTGCTGACGTCGATGACGCGGTAGTGAAGGTGTTCCACAATGTTGGGCATGTCCCTGGCCAGGAACATCCTGTCCGTTCCCACGGAGTTTCCGCCCAAGGGGGCCTTGCGGGGATCCGGAACCCACTTCTCGATGTACTCGAGGACCTGTGCCTCTGCCTCGGCCATGGTCTTTCCCTGGGGGAGCTCGTCCAAGAGCTTGGAGCGGGTGTGCATGTCCCGCACAAAGTCGTTCATTTGCTCCAGCGCAGCGTCGTCGGGCTTGATGACGACATCTACGCCGTCGCCCAGAATGTTGAGCTCGGAATCCGTCACCAACGCGGCAACCTCGATCAAGGCGTCGTTTATGAGGTCCAAGCCGGTCATTTCGCAGTCGATCCAGACGATGCGTTCATTAGTAATAGGCACGCGCCCAGCCTATCGCTCAGTAGCTTCCAAGTGCTCCGATGGTACGATTTTTGAGCGCGGCAGTGTCGTTTATTCCTGTTGCCGAAAGCCCCCATGACGCAGAATTTTGACCCGAACACAGCGGGTGAACGATTGGATGACGACCACATGACGGTGCCAGTACCCGCCGCCCAGTTGGCAGGGGCAGCAACGCCGTCAGCCGACGCTGTAGCCGGCGAGGTAGATAACGCACGTTCGCCATTGATCGCCGGCTTCATTGGTTCGATGTTCATGGTGTTCGGCTCGTTGGGCGTTGGCTGGCTTGCCCCGGTCTCTGAACTCCGTCGTTTACCTCTCTTTATCTGGATGCGCACCGAAGGCGTGGGCGTTGGCCTGTCCATTGTGTTGTTGGCCATCGGTGGCATGCTGCTGGTCCGCGCCTGGCTTCGGCTGGGCCAACGTGTCCGGGTGTGGGGATTGGAAGCCCGAAAGGCGACGCTGCAGGCCGTAGCGGCCTGGGGTTTGCCCATGATGTTCACTGTTCCCCTCTTCAGCAGGGACGTCTACGCCTACATCGGTCAAGGCCGGTTGATGGTGGAAGGCATAAATCCCTATGAGAACGGGATTTCAGCCCTGCCCAACTACTTCCAGCTTGGCGCTGACAAGATGTGGACAGAGGCGCCGGTTCCCTACGGCCAGTTGTTCCTGTGGATTGAGCAGTTTGTGGTGTGGGTAACCAATGTGCAGCCCGAAGCAAGCATTATGCTTTTCCGGCTTGTTGCTGCAGCGGGCGTCGTCCTCTGCATCATTTATGTGCCCAAGCTGGCAGAGCTCCACGGCGTGAATCCGCACAGGGCATTGTGGCTGACAGCTGCCAATCCGCTCTTCCTCACCAACTTCATTGCCAGTGTCCACAACGACGCCTTGATGATCGGGCTGGCACTGGCCGGCCTCTACTACTGCGCAACCCGCCGTGTCATTCAGGGGCTGGTGCTGGTTACGCTCTCCGTTTCGATTAAGCCAATCACCGTTGTTTTCCTCCCCTTTATTGGACTTTTGTGGGCCGGCAAGCATGCCTCATGGCCGCGCAAATTCCTCTACTGGTTCCTCACTGCGGCTCTGAGCTTTGGTCTTCTCTACGCCTTGAGCCTGGTCAACGGTTTCGGATTCGGTTGGATCAACGGCCTGTCAGCTCCCGGCAGCGTGTGGATCTGGTATGCACCCGTTGGTCTCATCGGAATGGTTGTCGCCCTGATCTTCAACGCCTTTGGCTTGGATGGCTGGGCCTTGGCGAAATGGGTTTACGACGCCGGCAAGGTGCTGATGGTTGCAGCAGTGGCTTGGCTGATTTTCCGGGGCGACTACGATCGCCTGATGCGCCGCCTTACCCTGGCGTTTGCTGTTATTGTCCTTCTCGCCCCCATGATCCAGTCGTGGTACGTGGTGTGGTTGATACCGCTTTTTGCTGTGACCGGTATCCGCAACGACTGGCAAGTCAAGGCGCTCTACTTCATCGTTTCGTTCTTCATGGTCTACGCGATCTCGGACCAGCTGGACGTTTTTCCTTATCTTCAGAGCGAAGACCTGGGACTAGCCCTCATTTTGGCCCGTTACGGTGCCGCCCTCATTGCGCTCTTGTTCGCCATTTACCTGATCTTCGTGGACCCGAAGACAAAGGGCTTGTTCCGTGTGCGGGACGAAGCGGGGTTGCGTCCTATTATCTAGGGTCCTTCTTTGGCCGGGCCCACGTCGTTTACCCTTAGCTGGACGGCAACAGCCGCAGGGCTTCGCGGGTGGATAACGGACTCAGGGCGTCCGCGTTGCGGGAAGCGAATGCCCTGACCCACGCAGGGTCCGTTTTGCTGTACTCGCGCAGCGCCCATCCAATGGCCTTACGAATGAAGAATTCGTTGTCAGCGAGATTTGAGGAGATCACTGCTGCCAGGAGGCCTGCATCAGTCTTTGACTTGGCTCCCAGTTGTGCAGTGATAGCCGCGCGACGGACCCACATGTCATCATCCTTGGCCCATTGAAGAAGAACCGGTGCCATGGTGGATCGGTGGGCGAGAAGGAGCCCACAGATCCGGTGCGCGACTCCGTCCACGAGGTCCCACCAAGCTCCTGTCCGAATAATCTCCTCGTAGACGGACAACATTTGCAGGTCATCCTTGACCATTCGCAGGCCCGTCAGGTCGATGGCTGCGTACCGCTCTTCACGGGCCTCAGCATGACGCCACAGCTCAAGTACGGCGTTTCGCAGGTCATCTGGTGACGTCACCGGGAACTGTTTCGCTGCCGCCTTCACAATTCTGCGTACCTCTGGAACGCGGACACCCAAAGAGGGCATCTCCGATTTCATGTACGCCTGGGCCCCAAGTCCCCGCGTTGCGTCAGCGGCTGAATGGAGACCAGACCGGATGGAGTGCACCAGGACATTGTTGGTCATGCCATAACTCTAGGGCGGGTATTGGGCCAGCAGGGTTCCAACGATGACCGTCGGCCCCGCGGGCCTCGCTCCCGCTGAAGGGCAGCCGTAGAGTGGGCGTATGTCGATGCTGAAATCACCGGACCAGATTGCGATGATGCGTGAGGCCGGCCGCATTGTGGCCAATGCACTGTCCGCCGTGCGGGAGCAGGCTGCCGTGGGCATTTCGCTTAAGGAGCTCGACGACGTCGCAGCAGCCGTGATCTCCGACGCCGGAGCCAAGCCCGCCTTCCTCGATTACCATCCGCGGTGGGCGGCAGTTCCGTTCCCGGGCGTGATTTGTACCAGCGTCAACGACGCCGTGGTCCACGGGATCCCCAATGGATACGTTCTGGAGGACGGCGATCTGCTCAGCGTTGATTGCGGCGCTTTCCTGGAAGGCTGGTGTGGTGATGCGGCCGTCAGCTTTGTTGTAGGCACCGCTGACCCGGAGGACCAGGACCTGGTGGAAGCCACAGAGGCGGCACTCGCGCGCGGCATCGACGCAGCCCGTGTCGGCAACAAGATGGGTGACCTTGCCTATGCAATCGGCGGTGAGGCGAAACGCGCGGGCTTTGGGTTGTTGGCTGATCATGGTGGGCATGGCATCGGCCGGACAATGCATGCCGAGCCTCCCGTTCCCAACCTGGGCCGGCCTGGCCGGGGCATGAAGCTCGAAGCCGGTCTGGTCATTGCCATTGAACCCATGTTGATACTGGGCGGCAAGGACGACTATTACCACGACGAGGACGAATGGACTCTTCGTTCAGCAAACGGCCGACGCGCCGCCCACAGTGAACACACCATAGCTATCACCGCGGAGGGGCCGGTCATCCTGACGCTGCCGTAAGCGAGACCTCCGGTCTAATGAACCGCTCTACTGTTTGTGGAGCCGCACAACTGGCCGGCCCAGGACTGATTCGGATACTGCACGGAAGCCGGCTGCCGTGAAAAGCGAGAGTGCGCCGTGGAACAAGTCCGAGGCTGTCGCCTTGGTTCGTTGATCAGTATCCACCGGATAGGCCTCAATCACGTTAGCGCCGTGATGGAAAGCATGGTCAACCGCTGCAGACAGCAGCGCGGTGGAGACGCCGGTCCGCCTGTGCTGAGGTGCCACGACGAAGCAACTAACTGCCCACAGATCAGCTCGGTCTTCGGTGGCTGCATCAGCCCCTGCCCTGAGCACCTGCGATCTCTTCAGCCGCGGATAACTTTGCCGCGGTTCTACTGCGCACCAGCCGACTGGGTGTCCATCCCGGAACGCCAGAACGCCGGGCGCCGGGCCTGTTTGGAACGCTGACTTCAACAATTCCTTACGGTCACCCGGCGATGAACTGGTCCAGTCTTTGGCGGTAAGGGCGAACCACCGGCACCAGCACCGGGACGGTTCGCCCTTGGTTCCGAACAATTCCTCAACGGCCGCCCAGGTAGCAGGAGCCGTTTCGATCCTCGCAGGAGCATGGTCGTGTGGCATGGACCCAGAATAGGCCCGGCACGCAGGGCTGGTCCCGCAGGCCTCCGAGTCTTGGCGCGCCGGTCAAACGCCGGCACCCACCAATTCCCCCGTTGTGGTGTTGACCAGTAGAGGGCCGGTACCGTCTGGGTTGTCGATGGTGCTGGCGATGGATACGTCTTCGGGCGGATTTGTCCCCTGGTCTTCGGGGTCCCACTCATTGTTGCTGTCAGGGGTCCCGGGCGCTTCCACAGGAGGTGCCGAGTCAGCAGGGGCTGAGGTGCCATTCATTCGGGTGAAGTTGGCAGAGCCCCACATGAGGTCATGCCCTACCGATTCGGCATCGATTTCGGCCACATGGTAGACGCGGCCCTCATGTTCCCATTGCCGCAGCCGTAGCCTCCCCATGACGAGCACCCGTTGTCCCTTTTTGATGCTGCATCCAACATGCCCGGCGAGGAAGCGGAATGACTGAACGGTGTACCAGTTGGTGTTTCCGTCCACCCAGGTGCTGGTAGCGCGATCATAGCGGCGCTCCGTGGTTCCAAGGCGGAATGATGCGGTGGCAGTGCCCCGCGTAGTGGTGGAGCTCTTGACCTCCGAGGCCACGAAGCCCCGGACGCTGATCATGTCATTCATTGGTGGTCCTTCTCGGTGTAGGGAAGTGCCTGTCCGGCTCTTTCAGCTTCATCCAGGGAAGACAGGGAGGGGAGTGCCAAGATCAGTTATGTGCATAACCGTGGCGATACAGCCGCTGTGGAGGAGTAGAAGCTGATTGCGTGTGGTGGCAGGCTGTCGGGCGATCGCACTGTAAACTCTTTGTGGCGCCAGCGGCCCACAGTGGTCATGGCGTTAGTGCGCCCCAGTAGCTCAGGGGATAGAGCAGCGGCCTTCTAATCCGCCGGTCGGGGGTTCGATTCCCTCCTGGGGCACAAAAACTACCCCCTTGGAGTCATGTCCAAGGGGGTAGCCCCTTAAGGCTATGACTCGAGAAGTTCCTTGAGGTTTTTAAGAACCAGTTGCCAGGTTGCGGTGGATTGCTCCACTTCCTCCTGATTCGAATTGTTGCCCTGCCTGATGGTTACGGTAGTAAGACCGGAATCCTCAGCTCCGTCAGAGTCTTCAGACACCCTGTAGTCGACGGTGTGGTTGTTCTCGGGAGTGTCCGGAAGCCCCGAGGATGGACTGTAATGTGTGGTCCTCAGCAACGTCGGAGGATCGAAAGCAAGGATCGTTCCCGTGTCCTGGTACGGCTTGCCGTTGTACTCGCCAGAGTAGGTGATCGGATCGCCTACCCGCCACGTCGTGGTGACTTTGGTGCCCAGGAAATATTGCTGAATGAGAGCCGGATCAGTCAGCGCCTCCCACACCCTTTGCCGCGGGGCAGCAATAGTGGTCGACGCGACAGCATCCTGGATTTTTTCGCTCATTGTGAAGCCCCACCTTTCGTCACCTGCGAACCCATCTGATGAAACGCTACGCCGGTCAGTGCGCCACGTGAATGGTGCATCCACCGGCGAATGGCAGAATGGCTAGGTGATGAGCAGGCGAACCGCACAGGCAAACGGCAGGGCAAAAGACGTATCGAGAGTCGGCGTCGCCGGAATGATGCTGATGATTGTTGCTGCATTGACCATGACGGCATGCACGGCAGCGCCGGGTTCTTCCACCGAGCAGCCTGCGGCTTCCCCTTCCCAGACAGTCAGCCCGGAAGCCACAGCCACGGTTGATCCGGCTGTTGCGGCAACCACATCGGCCGTGGAGTCCACCCTGAAAACCCTGGTTGCCGGCAACCCCAAGCCGGACCGGGAAGCTCTAAGGGCTGCCTTGGTCTCCGCGGGCATCCCCAAAGACAATGTTGAGGTGTCCGTGAGCCGAACACCTACCGGGCTGGACGTTGACGCCATGGAAGCTGCGGCTCGGACGGGCGATAGTTGCATCATGGGGCAGATCCGCGATGGCGGGGTAGTGGTCACGGTGCTGCCCGTGTTGGCCACCGGAAAGTGCTTCGTGGGAGACGCCCGCTAGTTCCATCGCAGCGCTCGAATGTGAGTTAAGTACGCCTACCCATTAGATTTAAGGGCATGGCGGAATTCATTTACACAATGACCAAGGCTCGCAAGGCCGTTGGCGACAAACTTATTCTGGACGATGTCAGCATGTCGTTCTACCCTGGCGCGAAGATTGGCGTTGTGGGCCCGAACGGTGCTGGTAAGTCCACCATCCTGAAGATCATGGCCGGACTGGACACCCCGTCAAACGGCGAGGCCCGCCTGAGCCCCGGCTACACCGTGGGCATCCTCCTGCAGGAACCGCCGCTGAACGAGGAGAAGACCGTCCTGGGCAACGTCCAGGAGGGTGTTGGCGAGATCTATGGCAAGATCCAGCGCTTCAATGAGATCTCCGAAGAAATGGCCAACCCGGATGCCGACTACGAGACGCTTCTGGATGAGATGGGCAAGCTTCAGGAGGCCATTGATGCCGCGGATGCCTGGGATATTGATTCCCAGCTTGAGCAGGCCATGGATGCGCTGCGCTGCCCGCCGGCTGACTCCGATGTCACCGTCCTCTCCGGTGGTGAACGCCGCCGCGTAGCGCTCTGCAAGCTTCTCTTGCAGAAGCCTGACCTTTTGCTCCTTGACGAGCCCACCAACCACTTGGACGCTGAGAGCGTCCTTTGGCTGGAGCAGCACCTCTCCCAGTACCCCGGCGCAGTTCTTGCCGTGACCCACGATCGCTACTTCCTGGATCACGTGGCTGAATGGATTGCAGAAGTCGACCGCGGGCACCTCTACCCGTACGAGGGCAACTACTCCACCTACTTGGAGAAGAAGAAAGCCCGCCTTGAGGTCCAGGGCAAGAAGGACGCGAAGCTCTCCAAGCGCCTTACCGAAGAACTTGAGTGGGTGCGCTCCAACGCCAAGGGCCGCCAGACCAAGTCAAAGGCCCGTCTGGCCCGCTATGAGGAAATGGCCGCAGAGGCTGACCGCACCCGCAAGCTGGACTTCGAAGAGATCCAGATTCCGCCGGGACCGCGCCTGGGCTCCTTGGTCATCGAGGCCAAGAACCTGAAGAAGGGCTTCGACGATAGAGTACTGATCGATGGCCTCTCCTTCTCTCTGCCCCGCAACGGCATTGTGGGCGTCATCGGCCCCAACGGTGTGGGTAAGTCCACGCTGTTCAAGACGATCGTTGGCATGGAGCCTTTGGACGATGGTGAGCTCAAGATCGGCGAGTCCGTGAAGATCTCCTATGTGGACCAGTCCCGTGGCGGTATCGATCCCAACAAGTCCCTCTGGGAAGTTGTTTCCGAAGGCCATGATTTCCTTCAGGTCGGTCACGTTGAAATGCCTTCGCGAGCCTACGTTTCCGCTTTTGGTTTCAAGGGCCCGGACCAGCAGAAGAAGGCCGGTGTGCTCTCCGGTGGTGAGCGCAACCGCCTCAACCTGGCACTGACGCTCAAGCAGGGTGGCAACCTTCTCCTCCTTGACGAACCTACTAACGACCTCGACGTCGAAACCTTGGGCAGCCTCGAGAACGCCCTTCTCGAATTCCCGGGCTGCGCTGTAGTGGTATCGCACGATCGCTGGTTCCTGGACCGGGTGGCCACCCACATCCTCGCCTACGAAGGTGACGACGAGAACCCCTCCAAGTGGTACTGGTTCGAAGGCAACTTCGACTCCTACGAGGAGAACAAAGTGGAGCGCTTGGGCCCCGATGCCGCAAAGCCGCACCGTGTGACGCACCGCCGCCTGACCCGCGACTAATACTCAGCCGCAACCACCAAGAGGCCGGTCCCGACAGGGACTGGCCTCTTGGCTTTAACAAATAGGCTGCGGAGACACCGAGCTACGGAATCCGCACCATGCCCTCCTGTGCCACCGTGGCAACGTGAACGCCGTCCCGGTTGAAGATACGTCCGGTGGCGAGTCCACGGGCGCCTTGGGCACTGGGGGATTCCTGGACGTAAAGCATCCACTCATCCACACGCACGGGGCGGTGCCACCACATGGCGTGGTCAAGGCTGGCGACGCTCATTCCCGGTGTCATCCACGCGAGGCCGTGCGCACGGAGAATGGGCTCCAACAGGGTGTAGTCGCTCGCGTACGCCAGTGCTGCCCGGTGGAGGTTGTGGTCATCCGGGAGGGGGCCCATGGTCTTCATCCAGACAGCGTTGGTGGCCACGTGATCGGCGGGCGGGGACACATACAGGGCGGGATCGATGTGCCGGACGTCAAAGGGCCGCTCGGAAGACATGTGGCGCGCCATGGGATGGTCGAACTGGGACAGCAACTCAGCAGTGCTGGGAAGGGATTCCGGATCCGGGATGCCTTCGGGCATCTGCGACTGATGGTCCAAGCCGCTGTCTTCCACCTGGAAGGAAGCGATCATGGAAAGGATCGGCACCCCGTCCTGGTAGGCGTGGACACGGCGGGCGGAGAAAGACCGGCCGTCCCGAAGCCTCTCCACCCCGAAGGTGATGGGCTTGTTGGCATCACCTGGACGCAGGAAGTAGCCGTGCATGGAGTGCGCCACCCGATCCGGCTCCACGGTCCGCATGCCTGCAACCATGGACTGCGCCAGAACCTGGCCACCGAAAACACGATGCCGGGGTTGCCTTTGGGACGGGCCCAGGAAGATGTCCTCGTTGGTCCGGGCGCCGTCAAAGTCACCGAGGTCCAGCAGGCCGATCAGCACTTCCATGGGGTCTTCTACGGGTGCTTCCACCTCGAGGCCAGCGTTCGTCTCAGTCATGGTTCGACTTTAGACGCCGCTCCGACCCCTCTCAACCGGGGACATGCCGGTAGAGTCGATGATGTGACAGACGTCCTGACCCAGTCCTTCCGCTTCGCCGATCCCCGTGACCTCGCAGACCTGCGAACCTTCGTCACCAGGGCAAAAAGCATCGACGACGGCGCCATCCGCCTCCAGGCCTCGGGCAACGTCCTGGCCGCTTACGTATGCGTCCTGAGGCCGCGCATCCTGGGCGAATCGACCCCCACCATCCTTGGTTTGAGGACCATGGCGCTCGCTGAGCCTGCCCATGCGGACGTCACCGTGACGCTCGCGTCCGTCATGGACCGGCTGGCCCGATCAGGAGCCGAAGATGTGGAGCTGCCCATCCCGCCGTCGACCGTTTCTGAGTCCTGGGCGGGCGTGGGCGCACCCCGTAGCGGGTGGGAACCCCAAGGAACAGTTCCGGACTCAGCCCTGAAGTCAGCCGCGGAAGCCGGCATCGCCGAGGTGGCCGGCGTCGTTCCCGCTCTGGCGGGCGCCCCGGTGGTGAACACCGCCAGGGCGGCAGTGTGGGGCCGGGAACTGCCCGGTCTGGACGAGCTGCCGGCGGGCGCAGCCTTCGCTGCTTTCGCCTTGGGTTTCCTGGGTGATGCCGAGCAGAAGGTCTTCCGCAACGGCCGCTGGTTCCGCCTGAGCGGACCCCGCGGCCATGTGCTGGTCAGGACCGGGGCGGGCCTGGGACTCGGCTTCTAGAGCTTAGGCGCTGGCTGAAGGACTGTTGATCATGGTCAGCGCTGCCCGCTCCATGTAGTCCCACAAGGTGCCCTCGTGCAAGGGCGAAAGCTCCAGCGAGTCCACGGCCGTCCGCATGTGGAACAACCAGCGGTCCTTGGCTTCCGGTGTCACCCTGAAGGGCATGTGGCGCATGCGCAGCCGGGGATGGCCGCGTTCCTCGCCGTAAGTGGTGGGTCCGCCCCAGTACTGCTCAAGGAACATCAGGAAGCGGCGCTTCGCCGGTCCGAGGTCTTCCTCGGGGTACATGGGCCGGAGCAGGGGATCGGTGGCAACGCCGTCGTAGAAGACGTCGATCAGCTTGACAAACGTTTCGTGGCCGCCAACTGCTGCGTAGAAGCTGTCCGTGTAGGCGGGCTGGCTGAACGGATCGTTCTGCATCAACTGGCGCCGGGGGCCGCCCTGCGGCGCCGTTGGCTGCCCACCTGCGATGTTACTCATTGGACTTCTCCTCGGCTTTGGTGACGCGCGGTGCGCCAGCTGTGACGGGCGCAGCTGCGGCGCCGGGTTGGTCGCTGGGGTCAGTGGTTTCCAGCGGCACGTAGTCGCCCTGTGATCGGTTGCCCACACGGAGGATTTCACCGTTGCGCAGGTACCAGATGGCTCCGTCCTCAGCACGGACCCGTGTAATGCGCAGGCCCACCGACTCAACGGTACCAATCACTTCGCTGGTGACGATCACGTCGCCGATTCCATATTGGTCCTCAATGGTGATGAAGATTCCTGCGAGGAAGTCGCGGATCAGCTGTTGGGCGCCGAAACCAATGGCTACACCGAGGATTCCCACGCTGGTCAACAGCGGCGCGACGTCCACGTCCAAGTATTTGAGGACGTAGATGATCACGATCACCACCACCACGACGCTCACCAGGCTGGTGAGCAGCGAACCGATGGTTTCTGCGCGCTGCGAGCGGCGTTCGTGGTCCAGTGCGCGGAAGGCAGGTTGCACCCACTTGAAGTGCGGCTTCTTGAAGAACGTACTGCCCGCGGACACTCGTCGGGTGATGCGCAGGATGATGAAGCGTGCCACGATCCACACAGCCAGGCCCACGCCTACTGTGATGAGGATTGCCATGAGGTCGATCTTCTCGGGTTCGATGTTGATGGCTTCCGCCAGGGGGATGGAGGTCAAGGTGGAATAACTCCTTGTCGTCGGCCCGTGTTCGCCGGGCGCGGAACACTCTGTCCACCTACAACCCTAGCGCCGTAGCGTGACCGTATGCGCATCCTGGTCTTGGGCGGTACCGCCTTCCTGTCGGCAGAAATCGCACGGCAGGCCGTTGCTGCCGGACATGATGTCACCTGTCTGGCGCGCGGTACGTCAGCCGGCCCTCCCGACGGCGTCACTTGGGTCAGGGGCGACCGCGCCCTGGGGGCCGCGGCCTTCGCGGAGGTTGCCGGAGGCTGGGACGAGGTGGTGGATGTCTCCCGTGACCCTGTACAGGCACGTGTGGCACTGGACGTCCTGGGGCCCACCGCCGCTCATTGGACTTTCGTCTCCAGCTGCTCTGTCTACGCGGACCACTCGGTACCCGGCGCTGATGAGAGCTCGGCACTCTTGGAGCCCTTGACTGAAGGGCAGACGGGCACCCCGGAGACTTACGGAGAGTCCAAATCGGCGATCGAGCACATGACGCTTTCCGCCGTGGGGGAGAAGGCACACATCGTCCGAGCCGGGCTGATTGGCGGGCCGGGGGACGGTACCGACAGATACGGCTATTGGCCGGGTCGATGTGCGGCGAACTCTGATCCTGTCCTGGCCCCGGATATCCCGGATGACGCTACACAGATCATTGATGTCCGGGATCTCGCCGCATGGATCCTGCAATCCGCCGGACAAGGGCTGACGGGTAGCTACAACGCCCTGGGAGACGTGGTGCGGTTTGAGGACTACCTCGCCGAATCACAGCGCGCGGCCGCCGCCCTGGCAGGGGACGGAACCGCATCAGGGGACAGGGCGGCCCAGGACGTTATCTTGGCTGATGAAGACTGGCTTGCAGCGCACGGTGTCGACTACTGGGCAGGGCCGGATTCCATGCCTCTCTGGCTGCCGGCAGGCCACGACGGCTTTCAAGCCAGGACGAACCGCGCTGCACGTGAGCGCGGCATGGTCCTGCGTCCCTGGCAGGAGACACTGGCAGCCACTCTCCAGGACGAACGTGGGCGAGGCTTGGACAGGGAGCGTAAGGCCGGGCTGCGCCGCGACACCGAGCAGAGGCTTGTGGCACTGTGGCGGCGCGAACAGCGTTAGGCTGCCTCCGCCGTCGTCAGTGGTTCGTGGAGGACCGGGAAGTTGACGCTGCGGGCAATGAAGCAAACCTGGTTGGCTTCATGATGCAGCTGCGGGATCAAATCTGCGTGGGCGGGATCAGCAATGGTGACGTGCGGCTTCAACGTGACACTTTCGAACTGCCCGCTGCCGTCCCTGTTGAGCTTCATGAGGCCTTCAGCGTTGTCCTCGTAGCCGGTCACTACCACTCCGTGTTTGACGGCCACGTGCAGGAAGGACAACATGTGGCACTGCGAGAGGGCTGCGAGTAGCAGCTGTTCCGGGTTGTATCGGCTCCGGTCCCCATGGAACGTGGGATCTGCTGAACCCTTGAGGGTCGGAAGGCCGCTGATTTCAACGTCATGATCGCGGGAATACGCCCGGTAGCCGGCAGTGCCCTCCCCGAGGTTGCCGGTCCAGCGGACGGTCAGCGCGTAATGGTGTTCGTGGAGGCCCATGCGGACAGTTTAGCCATGGCATGGCCACTGTCCGCACGGGCCTCCTAAGAGACGGGTTTTAGAGGTCCGCTGCCCGTGCTCGCAGGGCCCGGGCTACGCCGTCGCGGTTTTCCAGCATCATGCGGCGCAGAGCTGCGCTCTCTTCGGGAAGTCCGGCCAGGAACTCGTCGGTGCGGTCCACTGTTGCCTGTGTTGTGAGCTGTGCCGGGTAGAGACCCACCACGATCTGCTGGGCCAGGGCATGCGTGCGTTCCTCGACGATTCCCGGCACGGCCGCGAAGTACTTTTCCGCGAAAGGCTCCAACAAGGCGGTGTCAGTCACACGCATGAAACCTGCCACTGCGGAGGCTTGCAGAGCGTTGGAGAGTTCTCCCTTGACCACGATCGAGTCCCAGGCTGCTGCCTTGGCTTCAGGGGTGGGAAGGGCTGCTGTGGCCAGTACTGCTGCATTCTGGCCGTTGGAGGTGTTATCGCGTGCCAGCTCTTCATCGATGCGGGCCTGGTCCTGCCGTCCACCGGCGACCAGTGCTGTGAGTAACTCCCAGCGCATGTCCTGATCAATGCTGAGGCCTTCGAGTTTTTCCGTTCCGTCCACAAGTGCCTGAAGGCGGTCGAACTGAGCGCCACTGCGTGCCAGCTGGGCATAGGACTTGGCGAATTGCAGCTGGGCATCCGATCCCGCCACAGCGGCGGAAGCGAGGTCCCACAGCTTGTCAGCGGCAGTGATGGTTGTTTCCAACTTGTGGTCGGCAGCCACGTAGTACCCAAGGGTGGTGGCGAGCTGACGCAGCTGGACCAGGATGACAGATGAGTCTGTTTCAGAGGCGATGTTTGCGAGGATCAGGTCCACGTAGCCGCGTGCCGGAGTTTCGCCGTCGCGGGCTGCATCCCATGCCGATCCCCAGACCAAGGTACGCGGAAGGCTGGCCGCGAAGTCTTTCAGGTGGGCTTTGGCGGTGGCGAGGGAGTGCTCGTCCAGGCGGACCTTGGCGTAGGCGAGGTCGTCGTCGTTGAGCAGGATCAAGTCCGGCCGGGCTTTGCCAACCAAAGCAGGTACTTCGGTGCGGGGACCATCGACGTCGAGTTCCTCGCGGTGGGTCCGCTCCAGCTTGCCGTCACCGGAGAGCGAATAGAAGCCGACGGCGAGGCGGTGCGGGCGGAGGGTGGGCTGCTCATCGATCGCGGTCTGCAGGATCGCGAAACCGGTGATGGCGCCATTGGCGTCTACGGTCAGCTCGGGAGCGAGAGTGTTCACTCCAGCAGTTTCGAGCCACAGCTTGCCCCATGCGTCCAGGTCCCGGCCGCTGGCGGCCTCGAGTTCCACCATGAGGTCGGCGAGCTCGGTGTTCTTCCAGGCATGCTTGGCGAAGTACGTGCGGACGCCGGCCATGAAGTGTTCCGGACCCACCCAGGCCACCAACTGCCGCAGTACCGAGGCGCCCTTGGCGTAGGTGATGCCATCGAAGTTCACCTCAACGTCTTCGAGATTGTTGATTTCGGCGAAGATCGGGTGCGTGGTGGGCAGCTGGTCCTGCTTGTAGGCCCACGACTTTTCCACCGAAGCAAAAGTTGTCCAAGCCCGGTCGAATTCAGTGTTTTCCACGGCCGCCAGGTGCGACATGTACTCGGCGAAGGATTCGTTAAGCCAGAGGTCGTTCCACCAGCGCATGGTCACCAGGTCCCCGAACCACATGTGCGCCAGTTCATGCAGGACCGTGATGGCGCGACGCTCAATTTGGGCGCCAGTGACCTTTCCGCGGAAGACGTAGCCTTCCAAGATGGTCACAGCTCCGGCATTTTCCATGGCTCCGGCGTTGAACTCCGGGACAAACAGCTGATCGTATTTCTCAAACGGGTATGGGAAACCGAACTGAGCCTCGAAGAATTCGAAGCCCTGGCGGGTCAGCTCGAAGATGTTGTCCGCGTCGAGGTACTGCATGAGTGACTTGCGGGCAAACACTCCCAGCGGAATCACGCGGCCGTCGGAGCTGGTGACCTCCGAACGGACTGATTCGTACGGTCCGGCAATCAACGCGGTGACGTAGGAGGACAGACGCGGAGTGGGGGAGAACTTCCACACCGAACGCGCAGTACCGTCCTCCCCAGCGGGGGCTTCAACCGGAACCGGCGTGGGGGAATTGGAGATGACATCCCAGGACGACGGCGCCGTGACGGCAAACGTGAAGCTTGCCTTCAGGTCGGGCTGTTCAAAGACGGCGAACATGCGTCGGGAGTCAGGAACTTCAAACTGCGTGTAGAGGTAGACCTCGCCGTCAACAGGGTCAACGAAGCGGTGGAGTCCTTCGCCGGTGTTCATGTACGGAGCATCCGCCACCACCACGAGTTCGTTGTCCGCCGCCAAATCCGGGAGCTGAATGCGGACGCCGTCGGAGACCTCTGCCGGGTCCAGTTCAACGCCATTGAGCGTCACGCTGTGGACTGCGGCCGTGATGGCATCGATGAACGTGGACGAGCCCGGCTCCGCCGCGAACTTAACAACGGTGGTGGAGCCGAAGGTTTTCGCTCCTTGGGTCAGGTCCAAAGTGACGTTGTACGACTCGACGTTGAGCAGTTCGGCGCGTTTCGCGGCTTCGTCGCGCGTGAGGTTCAGGCCTGGCAAGTGGTGCCTCCGAAGATTTTTGGGATGGCCGGCCGGTCATGGCCGGACGCTGGTGTGAAGCCATTCTTTCACTCCGAGCCGGGAAGGCAAGGAGCTGGAACCATAGTGTCGCCCCACGGAGTAGCGTTGGATCATGGCATCGTTCCGGGAAACCCTTGACTTCCGCGCGCTGAGGTTTGCGGTGGTTTTTCCGCTGTTGCTCGCCGTCGGGTTTGTTGTGTGCGCCCAGATGCTGCGCAACAACCTCCCCAGCCCTGTTGCGGTGATGTGGAACGCCGACGGCGGAACGTCCTTTGCGCCCTTCGGCGCCTACGTGGCCGGCGGGGCTTCCCTCATCATTTTCTGTGGCTGGGCAGTCTTCCTTCAAGCAGTGTCTATCACCCGGCCTGTGGTGATGCGACGCGTCATGATGGGCCTTGGACTGACGGTGAGTCTCTTCATCACCACCGTGGTGGCGGCCGGACTGGTGGGCCAATCCGGCCTGGCGGACGCGCGCGGGTCCCACGTTGACCCGATAGTGCTGGCCATGGGCAGCGGCGCCGCCGTGGCTTTGGGCGTCGTGATGATGTTCGCTTTCAAACCTGACCCGCGCTGGACCAGGGAAGATGACGTGGCGCTGCAGGAAGAACTGCGGCTTCTTGAAGATCCCGATCTCGCCCGCGACACGCTTCGGCTTTGGGTGCACGCCCGGAGTTCCGTGTTCATCATGATCGTTGTCTCGGCACTGTTCCCTGCCGCGCTGATAGCAGTCGCTGTCCCATGGCTGGGCGCGCTGGTTGCAGTGGCTGCGGTGGTTGGCGCAGGTTTCCTGTTTGCGAGGGTTCGCGCCGATAGGGGAGGGCTCCAGGTATTTGCCGGTGGCATTGTGCGGGTCCTGACCGTTCCCGCCGTCGATATCGCCGCTGCCGCTCCAGCAGATGTGAAGGCCGCAGATTATGGCGGGTGGGGCTGGCGGCACCACGATGACGCAACCGCCATGCTCGTAGGAAGCGGCCCCGCCGTCGTCGTAAGGAAACTTAATGGGGGCCGGGTGGCGCTCAGCGCCGGGACCCAGGCTTCAGCCGACAAACTGGCCGGGGTTCTCAACCGGGCGGCGCATCGGGCCCACGGCGATGGGCAGTCCCAACAACCCGGGTAGCGGTACCCTAGGTAGCGCATCCCTCATCGCCGCGTCAGGCCACATGCCATACCCGCGCGCCAGAAAGAACGGACTTCCTGTGACTACACCCCGCGTCCACATCGCTACGGACCACGCCGGCATGGAACTGAGTGCCCACTTGGTCAGCCACCTCACGGCCAAAGGCTACGAAGTGGTGGATCACGGGCCCAAGGAGTACGACGCCTTGGATGATTACCCGTCCTTCTGCATCAACGCCGGCGTTGCTGTGGTGGCAGACCAGGAAGCCGGCGTGCACGCACTCGGCATCGTTCTGGGCGGCTCGGGGAATGGTGAGCAAATCGCCGCCAACAAGGTCAAGGGCGTTCGGGCTGCGCTTGCTTGGAACCTCTCCACGGCCAAGCTGGCCCGGGAGCACAACGACGCCAACGTGGTGGCCGTCGGAGGCCGCCAGCACAGCGTTGAGGAAGCCACGGAGCTGATCGAGGCTTTCCTGCAGGAGCCGTTCAGCAATGACGAGCGGCACGTCCGCCGTATCGGGAAGATCGCCGTGTACGAAACCACCGGCGAGATCGTCGAGTAGTGCCGGAGGGGCATTCGGTCCACAGGCTGGCCCGCCAATTCCAGGATGTTTTTGGCGGCCGGCGCTTGGACGTTTCCAGCCCGCAGGGACGTTTTGCTTCCGGCGCGGAGCTGCTGACCGGGCACACCATGGTGGACGCCATGGCCCATGGAAAGCAGTTCTTCCTCAGGTTTGATCACGAATTGTTCCTTCACGTCCACCTGGGCCTGTATGGAGCGTGGAGCTTTGGCGGCGACAGTTCGTTCACCGGAGCCTCCAGTATTGGTGCGCCGCGTCGCATCGGCGAGCGGGAGAGCGGTTCGGCTTCCGAAGATGGCGAGTACGCGGGACCGCCCGCGCCGATCGGCGCGGTGCGCGTCCGACTTGTGTCTGACCACGGCTGGGCCGATCTCCGTGGTGCCACAACCTGTGCAGCCATCACCGCTGCTGAGGCTGAGGCCGTGCTGGCACGCCTCGGCCCGGACCCGCTGCATAACCGGCCCGGTGACCGGGACGAGTTCATTCGACGCCTGCGTCGCCGTAAGACGGCAGTAGCGCTGCTGATGATGGACCAGTCAGTGTTGGCCGGCGTCGGGAACATCTACCGGGCCGAAGTTTTGTTCCGGCAGGCAGTTGACCCCTGGACGCCCGGAAGCAGCATTGACACGGAGACTGCCGCCCGCTTGTGGGATGACACGGTGGCCACCATGTCCGACGGCGTCCGCGACGGACGGATTGTTACGACGCCCCCGACGCTTTGGACAGGGGATGGCAGAACAGCGCCCGACGCCGATGCCCACTTTGTCTACAAGCGCGACGGCATGCCCTGCCGGGCGTGCGGGACGCTGGTGGGGATGACGGAAATTGGTGCACGCAAGCTGTACTGGTGTCCCGGCTGCCAGGTTTAACGCGGTTTCACTGGCTCGACGTCAGCTAAGAGCGAGCGACGTCAGCAAACAAAAAGCGCCCCGATCCGAGGATCGGGGCGCTTTCTTTGAGAGGGGACGACGGGAATCGAACCCGCGTAATCAGTTTGGAAGACTGAGGCTTTACCATTAAGCTACGTCCCCAGGACGGATATCCTTGTTCTGGACATCTTCCTGGTGGCTGTTGAAGCCGGGTACAACTAAACCTAATTCCGGCGGCAGTGTCAAATGTGCATTCCTGGCTCGCTTGCCCGTAGACTGTCCTGTGCGTTCGGGGTGTAGCTCAGCTTGGCTAGAGCGCCTGCTTTGGGAGCAGGAAGTCGCAGGTTCAAATCCTGTCACCCCGACTCTGTGTTTGTGTCCGCTCCAGGGACACGACAGAACCCCATACCCACGAAATCAGGAGTACTTAGACTGTGAAGAGCGCTGTCGAGAACCTCACCGCAACGCGGGTCAAGCTCAACGTTGAGGTTCCCTTTGAGGAACTGAAGCCGAGCATCGATGCCGCGTACAAGACCGTTGCTTCGCAGATCCAGGTTCCCGGATTCCGCAAGGGCAAAGTTCCCTCCAAGCTGATCGACCAGCGCGTTGGCCGTGGCTACGTTCTGGAGACCGCCATCAATGATGGCCTCAACGGCTGGTACCAGGCTGCAGTTCAGGAAACGGGCGTCCGCCCCCTGAGCCGTCCCGAAGTTGAAATCACCGAAGTTCCGGACCCGTCCGCAACCGATGGCGAGCTCAAGTTCCAGGTGGAGATCGATGTCCGCCCCGAAATCGAGCTGCCGGACTACGCCGGCATCAAGGTTGAGGTTGCTGCTGCCGAGTCTTCCGAAGCTGACGTCGACAAGGCCCTGGACGAACTTCGCGGCCGCTTCGGCACGTTGAAGTCCGTTGAGCGTCCTGCCAAGAACGACGACTTCCTGACCATCGACATCACCGCCACGATTGATGGCGAAGACATCGATTCCGCTTCCGGCCTTTCTTACCAGGTTGGTGCCGGCACCATGCTCGAAGGCCTCGACGAAGCTGTAACCGGCCTCTCCGCCGACGAAGAAGCAATCTTCGAGACCACACTGGTTGGCGGCGACCACGCCGGCGAATCCGCTCAGGTGAAGGTTGTTGTCAAGGCCGTCAAGGAGCGCGAGCTCCCCGAGGCAAACGACGACTTCGCTCAGCTCGCCTCCGAGTTCGACACCCTTGCCGAACTCCGTGAGGACCTCGCCAAGCAGGCTGCCGATTCCAAGGTAGTGGAGCAGGGCGTCGAAGCACGCGACAAGGTCTTGGACAAGCTCGTTGAGCTTGTTGAGGTCCCCGTTCCGGATTCCGTCGTTGAGGAGCAGATTGAAGCTCACTTCAACCCGGAGAACGCACACGGTGAAGGTGACCACGACACCGAGGAGCACCGCGCCGAGGTCAAGGCCAACACCGAACGTGCCTTCCAGAACGAGGTCATCCTCGACGCCATTGCTGACAAGGAAGAAGTGGACGTCAGCCAGAACGAGCTGATCGACTACATCGTCACCACAGCAAGCCAGTACGGCATGGACCCCAACCAGTTCGCCCAGATCATTGATCAAAGCGGCCAGGTTCCCATGATGGTTTCCGAGGTCCGCCGTCGGAAGGCCCTGGCAGTTGTGCTGGGCCAGGCCGAGGTAGTGGACTCCGAAGGCAACAAGGTTGACCTCACCGACTTCGTCCGCCCCGCAGGCGAAGCAGCAGCCGAAGAGGCCGCAGCGGTTGAAGCAACCGAAGAAGCTGAGGTTGCCTCAAGCGATGACCCCGCAGCAGTGAAGTTCTAGTCAACGACTCCTACCGGCCCCGGATCACATGATCCGGGGCCGGTTTGCTTTAAGGCTGAACATTGGTGCTGAACGCAGACGTGCGCCGTCAGCGAACAGCGCGATTTCGGCGAACAAATCGCCCGTGAAAACGGTTAGTGTCCAAGTAGTGAAGTTCAGTGAGGTCACTGGCACCAGCGAGAGGTAAGTACTTATGTCACAGCAATCAGAGGCTCCCCGGATGGCAACTGTCGATCCCGCAGCCCAGGACAACTACATCTACAACCGCCTGCTGAAAGAGCGCATCATTTGGCTCGGCTCTGAAGTCCGTGACGAGAACGCCAACGCCATCTGCTCTCAGCTGCTCCTCCTCTCGGCTGAAGACCCGGAGAAGGACATCTACCTGTACATCAACTCCCCGGGTGGTTCGGTGACGGCCGGCATGGCCATCTACGACACCATGCAGTTCATCCCGAACGACGTCGTCACCGTGGCAACCGGCCTGGCAGCGTCCATGGGACAGTTCCTCCTGTCCTCCGGCACCAAGGGCAAGCGTTACGCAACTCCCAACGCCCGCATCCTGATGCACCAGCCCTCGGGCGGCATCGGTGGCACGGCCTCGGACATCAAGATCCAAGCCGAACTGATCCTGCACATGAAGAAGGTCATGGCCGAATTGACGGCAGAGCAGACCGGGCAATCCGTTGAAACCATCCTCAAGGACAACGACCGCGACAAATGGTTCACGGCGCCTGAGGCGCTGGAGTACGGCTTCTTCGACAAGATCTCGGCGCACGCCGGTTCTGTTGCAGGTGGCGGCGGAACGGCCAACCAGTCGAACTCCGAAAACTAACCGGCACAAAGAACCACTGAAACCCCAGGAGTAAAGAACATGAACTACAACTTCGGATGGTCTGCCGGTAATCTCCCGTCCAGCCGTTACGTCCTGCCCCAGTTCGAGGAGCGCACGCCCTACGGCTTCAAGCGCCAGGACCCGTACACCAAACTGTTCGAGGACCGCATCATCTTCCTCGGCGTCCAGGTGGACGACGCTTCCGCTGACGACATCATGGCGCAGCTGCTGGTCCTTGAATCGACTGATCCGGACCGCGACATCACCCTTTACATCAACTCGCCGGGTGGCTCGTTCACTGCCATGACGGCCATCTACGACACCATGCAGTACATCCGTCCGGAGATCCAGACGGTCTGCCTGGGACAGGCGGCCAGTGCGGCTGCAGTCCTGCTTGCCGCCGGTACGCCCGGTAAGCGGCTGGCCCTGCCGAACGCCCGTGTTTTGATCCACCAGCCGGCGCTTTCCGGTGGTCAGGGCGGACAGGCTTCGGACCTCGAGATTCAGGCGGCGGAAGTCATGCGCATGCGTACCTGGCTTGAAGACACGTTGGCGCACCACTCGGGCCGTACGTCCGAGCAGGTCAACAACGACATCGAGCGAGACAAGATTCTCACTGCTGCGGACGCCCTGAGCTACGGTCTCATCGACCAGGTTTTGGACTCCCGGAAGATCAAGCCCCAGGCAATCACCCGGTAGCGCACGGATTTGAACGCCGGTGCGGTTCACGAAATATGGACCGCACCGGCGTTCTGTTTCCACCCAAGCAGCCCATTGTGACTTAGAGTGGATGTTGTCACGGTGGTGCCATCCGCGGCCCGGCCGCACACTTGAGTACGGCGCGGAACCGCATCACCCGCATGCAACGAAGGGATTCACACATGGCTCGGATTGGCGAGAGCACGGATCTGCTGAAGTGTTCTTTCTGCGGAAAGAGCCAAAAGCAGGTACGGAAGCTGATTGCCGGGCCCGGTGTCTACATCTGCGATGAGTGCATCGAGCTTTGCAACGAGATCATCGAGGAAGAGCTCGCTGAAGTCTCCGATCTTGGTAGTTTTGAACTTCCCAAGCCCCGTGAGATCTTCGACTTCCTGCAGGAATACGTCATCGGCCAAGAGCCGGCCAAACGTTCCCTTGCAGTAGCCGTCTATAACCACTACAAGCGCATTCAGGCGGGTCACGCTCCCAAGGCCGGCAGCCTCGGCGAGGGATCGCATCACGAGGATGTGGAGATCGCCAAGTCCAATATCCTTCTGATCGGCCCTACAGGGTGCGGAAAGACCTACCTCGCCCAGACACTGGCCCGTCGGCTTAACGTGCCGTTCGCCGTAGCCGACGCCACTGCTCTGACGGAAGCAGGCTATGTTGGTGAGGACGTCGAGAATATCCTCCTCAAGCTCATCCAGGCTGCTGACTACGATGTCAAAAAGGCCGAGCAGGGCATCATCTACATCGACGAGATCGACAAAATCTCCCGTAAGAGCGAGAACCCGTCCATCACCCGTGACGTCTCCGGCGAAGGTGTGCAGCAGGCTTTACTTAAGATCCTTGAAGGCACCGTCGCCTCGGTTCCTCCCCAAGGTGGCAGGAAGCACCCGCATCAGGAATTCATCCAGATCGACACCACCAATGTTCTGTTCATTGTGGCCGGTGCCTTCGCCGGGCTGGAAGACATCATTGGTTCGCGATCCGGGCGCAAGGGCATCGGGTTCGGTGCCCCGCTCAACGAGGCCCGGGACAACGTTGATACCTACGGTGAAGTCATGCCGGAGGACTTGCTCAAGTTTGGCCTCATTCCGGAGTTCATTGGGCGGCTCCCAGTGATCACCACAGTCTCCAGCTTGGACCGGCCGGCATTGATCCAGATCCTTTCCACGCCAAAGAACGCGCTGGTGAAGCAATACCAGAAGATGTTCCAGCTCGATGGCGTGGAGCTGCAGTTCGATGACGACGCTTTGGACGCCATAGCAGACCAAGCCCTTGAGCGTGGAACTGGCGCACGTGGCCTCAGGGCCATCATGGAAGATGTGTTGCTGCCCGTCATGTTCGACCTCCCCAGCAGGGACGACATCGCAACCGTGGTGATCACGGCTGACGTTGTGGCCAAAACGGCCCAGCCCACCATGATCGCCCACGACGTCGTGGCCAAGCGCCGGAATAAGTCGGCTTAGCCCCCTGTTGGCCTAAACAAGACGTGGTTCCTCCGGGACCGCTGTCATGTCGCTTTCACACCCTTCAGAGGAGTTACCTGTGCCCGAACAGATCGTGCCCGAACAGACTGTGTCCGAAGAGAACGTCAACAAGGCTGATTTCTGGTTCGACCCCGTCTGCCCGTTCGCATGGATCACGTCGCGCTGGATCGGCGAAGTGGAGCAGGTCCGGGGCATCGAGACCACATGGCACGTCATGAGCCTCTCAGTGCTCAATGAGGGCCGGGACCTCCCCGAGGACTACAGGGCCATGATGGATGACAGCTGGGGACCCGTGCGGGTGATTATCGCGGCACAGGAGCTCCATGGCAGCAGCTACGTGAAGCCCTTGTATGACGCCATGGGTGAGCAGATCCACCACGAAGGTAACAAGGACCGCGCCTCGGTCATCCAGAAAGCCCTGGCTGAGACGGGACTGCCCGCTGACTTGGCACGCTTCGCGGATTCAGACCACTACGATGCCCACTTGCGTGCCAGCCACGAGGCCGGTATTTCATTAGTCGGACAGGACGTCGGAACTCCCGTGGTAGCCGTCAACGGCACGGCGTTCTTCGGCCCGGTGCTCACTCGTATTCCCCGGGGTGAAGAGGCCGGGAAGATCTGGGACGCCACGGTGACTTTGGCCGGCTATCCCCACTTCTTCGAGCTGAAGCGCAGCCGTACTGAAAGCCCCGAATTCAACTAGCGGTTAACTTCTATTTCAGGAACCGCGAGGTACGTCTGTCTGCGAGGATCTTCCCGTGGGTCTGGCACGTGGCGCAATACTGAAGTGAGGTGTCCGCAAAGGACACCTCACGCACGGTATCCCCACACACCGGGCAGGGCTGACCGGTCCTGGCATGTACCCGGAAGTTGCTGCGCTTGGTGTCTTTAAGTTCGCTTGATGGTTTGCCGGCTGCTGCGCTGACGGCACCCACCAGGACCTCCTGCATGGCTTCATAGAGCCGGTTCACCGTTGCCTGGTCGAGGGTTTTTGCGGTGGCAAAGGGCGAAATCCTGGCGGCGTGGAGAATCTCGTCGCTGTAGGCGTTGCCGATTCCAGCAATCACGCTCTGGCTGCGCAGGAGGCCTTTGATCTGCTGCGAGCTTGATCCCACAATGCCTGCCAGCGCAGCAACGTCAAAATCGGGGCTGAGGGGTTCCGGTCCCAGCGTGGCTATCCCTGGAACATCCTGAGGATCCTTCACCACATAGATGGCGAGGCTCTTCTTGGTTCCTGCTTCGGTCAGGTCCACGCCAATGTGGGCGTCGTCGGCAGGCCGGTGGAGCAGGAGTCGCGCCGAGATGTTGCTTTTGCCCATGCGCAATCCGGCAGAGGACGGGTGTTCGGTGTACCTGACCCAGCCGGCCTTTGCCAAGTGAAACACAAAGAACAGGCCGTCTGCGTCGAGGCAAACGAACTTACCGATGCGCTGTGCACCAAGGATCGTCCGGCCTTCAAGAGCCGTATAGGGAGGATCCGCCGTCTTGAGCGCAGAAAAGGAGTTGATGCGGACCTCGGTCAGCACGGCTCCATGGAGTTGGGTGTCCAAGTACATGCACAGGCCGTGCACTTCGGGGAGTTCCGGCATGATCAATACTCTGCCACAGCTGGCTGATCAACGGCAGGAAAACTACAGGTTTGTAGTTCTTCCAAAGGCCTTGTGCATCATCCTCAACGGGACAACAATGGTTCTTACCCACTTCGAAAGAAGAGGGACACGGAAACCAAAGATTCAGTGATTGCAACCAACGCAGCCTTCGGCAAAGTTGGAAGTAACCTACCAGTGATGAGGTAGGAAGACCTGAAATTCCAAGGATTCCGCCAGACTGTCAAGACATCACCAGACAGCCGAAAAGTCGAAGCCCCACCAACGGCAAAACGCTGATGGGGCTTCCCCTTTGCCCAAAATCGGATTGTCCCAAAATCGGGCGGCCCATGATCATGGGCCTATCTTGCTAGGACGCAGGCGTTTCCTCGGCGGGAGCCAGAACGACGTCGCTGACAGTCAATTCACCCTCGCCGGATTGGAGCGTGATTTCCTGCGCGTTCGCGGCGGCCTTCAAGTCACCCAGGCCGGCCTTCAACTGGGCTACCAGTACCTCGGATGCAGTGATGGCTGCCGAGAGAACCGCGGTCCGCTGCTTGACCTTGGCCTCGGACTTGGCCTTGCGGATACCGCTGAGTGCTACACCCACTGTGCCGAGCATGGTGGTATCGCCATCGGTGATCTCCAGGGCCGCCGGCCAGTCTGCACGGTGAACTGATCCTGAACGCCACCAGCCCCAGACCTCTTCGGTTGCGAAAGGCAGGAACGGTGCGAAGAGGCGGAGCAGCGAGTCCAGCGTTGTCGCCAACGCGGCCAGGACGGATGCCTGCTCGGTGTCGCCCGCGGCACCGTAGGCACGGTCCTTGATGAGCTCCACGTAGTCGTCCGTGAACTGCCAGAAGAACGACTCGGTGATCTGGAGTGCACGGGCGTAGTCGTAGTTCTCGAAAGCCTTGGTGGACTGGGCAACGACGTCGGACAGTTGCGCGAGCAGCGCACGGTCCAACGGGTTGGTCAACACTGAGAGGTCGCCGGACACTACCGAGTTCTCAGTTGCGCCGAGGTTCAAGACGAACTTTGAGGCGTTGAGCAGCTTGATGGCGAGGCGGCGGCCGATCTTCATCTGGGCGATCTCGTAGGCCGTGTCAGCACCGAGCTTGGCTGAAGCTGCCCAGTAGCGGACGGCATCAGAACCGTACTCATTGAGCACCTCGGTGGGCACTACAACGTTGCCCTTGGATTTGGACATCTTCTTGCGGTCCGGGTCAAGGATCCAGCCGGAGATGGCCGCGTGCTTCCACGGGGCGCTCTTCTGCAGGGCATCCGCGCGAACGGCCGAGGAGAACAGCCAGGTGCGGATGATGTCGTGACCCTGCGGACGGAGGTCGAAGGGGTAGACCTTGGAGAACAGGTCCTCGTCACGGCTCCAGCCACCCACAATCTGCGGGGTCAGGGAGGACGTTGCCCACGTATCCAGAACGTCGGCGTCACCAGTGAAGCCGTTGGCCTGATCGCGCTGCGACTCCTCAAAACCGGGAGCAGCGTCCGCGGCAGGGTCTACCGGCAGCATCTCGTCCGACGGAATAATCGGGTTGTCGTAGTCCGGGTTGCCTTGGGCGTCCAACGGATACCAGACGGGAATGGGCACACCGAAGAAGCGCTGGCGGGATACGAGCCAGTCACCGTTCAGGCCTGCGATCCAGTTCTCGTAGCGGGAACGCATGAACGCCGGGTGGAAGGTGATTTCCTGGCCCCGGCCGATGAGGCGTTCGCGGCGTTCCTCGTCGCGGCCACCGTTGCGGATGTACCACTGACGGGACGTGACAACCTCAAGGGGCTTGTCGCCCTTCTCGAAGAAGTTCACCGGGTGGGTGATCTTCTTTGGTTCGCCGTCCAGAAGGTCGGCTGCTTTGAGAAGTTCAACCACGGCTTCCTTGGCGGAGAAGGCAGTCTTGCCGGCGATCGCGGCGTAGGCTTCCTTGCCGGCCTCGGTAGTGATCCACTCGGGGGCGTCGGCAATGATGCGGCCGTCGCGGCCCATGATGGCGCGGGTAGGCAGCTGGAGTTCGCGCCACCAGGTGACGTCGGTCAGGTCGCCGAACGTACAGACCATGGCGATGCCCGAGCCCTTGTCCGCCTTGGCGAGCGGGTGGGCCTTGACCTCGAGCTCGACGTCGAACAGCGGGGACGTGACGGTCTTGCCGAACAGCGGCTGGTACCGCTCGTCGTCGGGGTTTGCCACCAAAGCCGCGCACGCCGCGAGAAGTTCCGGCCTCGTGGTTTCGATGAAGATCTTTTCGCCGTCTTCGGTGAAGAACGGGTAGCGGTAGTAAGCGCCTGCAACTTCGCGGTCCTCAAGCTCGGCCTGTGCCACCGCGGTGCGGAACGTCACATCCCACAGTGTGGGGGCCTCGGCCATGTAGGCGTCACCGGCGGACAGGTTGGCAAGGAAGGCACGCTGGGATACGGCGCGGGAGGTGTCGTCAATGGTGCGGTATGTCAGATCCCAGTCGACCGACAGGCCGAGGGTCTGGAAGAGGTTCTCGAAGACTTTCTCGTCCTCAACGGCGAGTTCCTCGCACAGTTCGATGAAGTTCTGGCGCGATACGACGTCGAAGTCGCGCTGGTTCTTGGCCGGCTGTGCCGGGGGTGTGTAGTCAGCCTTGTACGGGATGGCGGGATCGCAACGGACGCCATAGTAGTTCTGGACGCGGCGCTCGGTGGGCAAGCCGTTGTCGTCCCAACCCATGGGGTAGAAGACGTTCTTGCCGGTCATGCGCATGTAGCGGGCCTGGACGTCAGTCTGGGTGAAGGAGAACATGTGGCCCACGTGGAGCGAGCCGGATGCCGTGGGCGGGGGAGTGTCGATCGAGTAGACCTGCTCCCGTGTGGTGTCCGGGTTGAACTTGTAGGTTCCTTCTTCCAGCCAGCGCTGCGTCAAGGCAGCCTCGAGGCCTTCAAGGGCCGGCTTGTCGGGAACGTTGATGGGGGCGGTGGCGGGCGTGTCTGTACCCTGCGTTGATTCAGCCATGGACCAATTGTTTCATGGCCTGGCGTTACAGCCCGCCGCAGCAGAACCCCGCACGGCCGATAGTGTGGTGCCATGACTTTGGCAGCACACACTACACCTGCAGTACAGAACAAGACGGCCGTTGTAACCGGGGCCAGCACCGGAATCGGCGAGGCTACCGTCAAGGCTTTGGTCTCCACCGGATGGAAAGTCTTCGCCGTAGCGCGCAGGGCTGACAGGCTGGGGGCCCTGGGCGCCGAAACCGGCGCAGTGCCGTTCCCCGCAGACATCACCAACGACGACGACGTAGCGGCCTTGCTCGCGGCCGTCACCAAAGCCGGAGGTGCTGACACCCTCATCAACATCGCCGGTGGTGCCCGCGGTGCGGACACCATCGCAAACGCGGACACGGAAGACTGGGACTGGATGTACCAGGTGAACGTCCTGGGCACCATGAAGATCACCCGTGCCTTCCTGCCCATGCTCCGGGAGAATGGCGAAGGAACTGTCCTGAACCTGACTTCGACGGCCGGACTGTCTGCCTACGAGGGAGGCGCTGGCTACAACGCAGCAAAGTTTGCCCAGCACGCCATGACCAATGCCCTGCGCCTGGAAGAGGTGGGCAACAACGTCCGGGTCATCGAAGTGGCTCCGGGCCTGGTTTATACAGAGGAATTCGCCCTGAACCGCTTGGGCGACAAAGATGCAGCCGCCAAAGTCTATGCAGGTGTTGAGAAGCCCCTGACCGCCGGGGATGTGGCAGACGTGGTCAAGTACGCCGTGTCACTGCCGCACCACGTGAACCTCGACCAGATTGTGGTCCGCCCAGTGGCGCAGGCTGCCAATCACAAGCTGGTCCGCAAAGAAGGCTAAAGCCGTTGCCCCGCCGCTAAAGCCGTTGCCCCGCCGCTAAACCGTTGCCGGCCAGCCACGGTTTAGCGGCTTGCCGACGCGTTATCCGGCGGGAACGACTTATCCGGCGGAAATGACCAGCCGGGCCATGATGGCCGCATGATCGCTGCCGGGAATCTGATGGACCGAGTAGTCGCTGCTGCTGATCCGGGGAGACGTCACCATGTGATCGATGACGATCCCGGGCAGCGGCGGACCCTCCATCGGCCACGTGGGGGAGAACCGCCCGCCGGAGGCCGTCCCCACATCCACCAGCTTCCTGCCGTCTTGACCTGCCAGGGCAGTATCCAGCAACGCCCTGAATTCGGAGTGATCGTACGTGGCGTTGTAGTCACCCATCAGCAACTGACTTCCTGGGCGGGATGCCTGGCGGGCCACTTTGTCCAAGTCGCTGCGCCACTGACCGATCCGCTCATCAACGGGCGGAAGGGCGTGGACATTGGTGAGGTTCAAGGTGGCCGTTGTACCAGCCCCCGCATCCGTGATGAGTACCCGCGTGACGTCCATGCGGAAAGGGGTGTCAGGCAGAAGTCCCACGGCCTCCAGCGGGAACACCGAATACACGGCCCCACCAGACGCGTCGTCACTGGGTTCACTGAGCCGGTTCGGCAACAGTTGATCCAAGCCCTCGGACTGCAGGCGGTCCTCAAGTCCCTGTGTATGTTCCTGAAGAGCCAGCAGTTGAATGCCGTTCTCACGGACAAGCCGCACGATGCTGGCGGCGTCCGCTTCCCCGTATTCAGAGTTCAGGCTCATCACTTCCACGGGGACGGATGCAGTCCCTGCAGGAAGGTCTTGCTCCTTTCCGGCGTCCAGCGGAAACAGCCAGAACAGCTGGACTGCCAGCAGGGCCGCCGTCGTGATGACCACCCAGAGGCGGCGTCCTGCCAAGGCCAGGATCACGGCGACGAGAGCGGGCACCACCATCCAAGGTGTGAAGGACAGCAGTTGCACCACGATGAGGGGCCATTCCACAGGGATTGCCCGGAACATTGATACCCCCGCCACCGGCAGCACCATCAGCAGAGCCAGCACGGACCATGCCACGGAAGGCCGGCGTCGAGCCGGTCTGGTTGCTGGAAGGGCGGGGGATGGGTGCGTCATGGCTTCGAGTCTATTCACCGCCATGGCTGCTGGGCTCCCACCAGGGGATGAACGTCCGGGTAGAGCAGGCGTCCCACTGCCGCTAGACTTGAAGGACCAGCTTTGACCCGGCCATCACCGGTGAGCTTCCGGAAGAACGGCACCAACCATCAGCAAGGTGGCAGGTGCCCAGTAGAACCGGACGGGTAAGCCCGTCACAGCAGTAACGAGAGGCCGGGATCCCGTATTCCGGTAAGTGAGGTGGTACCGCGGTACCTGCGCAGCCGACAGGCAGCACAGAAGCCGTCCTCGCATCCTGACAGTCAACCAGCTATCACAGGATATGAGATGACCCACTACCCCAAGGCCTCAGCGTCTTCGTCCGGCACGCACGGCGTGTCCGCTTCCGTGAAGTTCCCGGAAATCGAAGAGCGCATCCTCAAATACTGGGATGAAGACGGCACCTTCCAAGCCAGCATCGACCAACGCGATGCGGGCACGGACGGCAGCAACGAGTTCGTCTTCTACGATGGCCCTCCCTTCGCCAACGGCCTCCCGCACTACGGCCACCTGCTGACCGGCTACGCCAAGGACCTGGTAGGCCGCTACCAGACCCAGCGCGGCAAGCGAGTGGAGCGCCGCTTCGGCTGGGACACGCACGGACTGCCGGCAGAGCTCGAAGCCATGAAGCAGCTGGGCATGACGGACAAGACGCAGATCGAAGCCATGGGCATCGATAAGTTCAATGACGCCTGCCGTGCCTCCGTCATGAAGTACGCCAACGAGTGGAAGGCCTACGTCACCCGCCAGGCCCGCTGGGTTGACTTCGAGAACGACTACAAGACCCTCAACGTCGAGTACATGGAGTCCGTACTCTGGGCCTTCAAGCAACTTCACGAGAAGGGCCTCACCTACAACGGCTACCGTGTCCTTCCGTACTGCTGGAAGGACGAGACGCCGCTGTCCAACCACGAACTCCGCATGGACGACGACGTCTACAAGAACCGCCAGGACCAGACCGTCACGGTCACGTTCCCCATCAAGGCCGGAGACACCGCACTCTCCACGTCGCTGGAAGGCGTGCAGGCGCTCGCCTGGACCACCACGCCCTGGACGCTACCCACCAACCTGGCGCTCGCCGTCGGGCCTGACATCTCCTATGCCGTCCTGCCCGCAGGACCCAACGGCGTGAAGGCGGCATCCGCTGAGGCTCCGGTGACGGGCAGCTTCATGCTGGCCGCTGACCTGCTGGGGTCCTATGCCAAGGACCTGGGGTACGACGACGCCGCTGCCGCTACTGCCGCTGTTGTGTCCACTCACACGGGTGCCGAGCTGGCGGGCTTGGAGTACGAACCGCTGTGGAATGACTTTGCCGATGCCGAGAAGTACGGCACGGAAAACGCCTGGCGATTCCTGGTGGCCGATTACGTCACCACCACTGACGGCACCGGCATCGTTCACCAGGCTCCGGCCTACGGTGAGGATGACCAGAAGGTCTGTGAAGACGCCGGCATCCCCGTGGTCCTCTCCGTGGATGAGGGCGCCAAGTTCCTGCCCCTGTTTGCAAACGGTGAACTGGCATCCATCGTGGGCCTGCAGGTCTTCGACGCCAACAAGCCCATCACCCAGGTGCTCCGCGCCGATGGCCGCTTGGTCCGCCAGGCCAGCTACGAGCACAGCTACCCGCACTGCTGGCGCTGCCGGAACCCTCTGATCTACCGCGCGGTATCGTCCTGGTACGTGGAGGTCACCAAGTTCAAGGACCGCATGTCCGAGCTGAACCAGGAGATCAACTGGATCCCTGGCAACGTCAAGGACGGCCAGTTCGGCAAGTGGCTGGACAACGCCCGCGACTGGTCTATCAGCCGTAACCGCTACTGGGGTTCGCCCATCCCGGTGTGGCAGTCTGACGATCCCGAGTACCCTCGCACGGACGTCTATGGTTCCTTGGCCGAGATGGAGTCCGACTTCGGCCGCCTGCCCGTCAACAATGAAGGACAGGTGGACCTGCACCGCCCGTTCATCGACGAGCTGACGCGGCCCAACCCGGACGACCCCACGGGGAAATCCACCATGCGCCGCGTGGAGGACGTGCTGGACGTGTGGTTCGACTCCGGATCCATGCCTTACGGCCAGGTCCACTACCCATTCCAGAACCAGGACTGGTTCGACACCCACAACCCCGCGGACTTCATCGTGGAGTACATCGGCCAGACCCGTGGCTGGTTCTACATGCTCCACATCCTGTCCACCGCACTGTTCGACCGGCCGGCGTTCCGCAATGTCATCAGCCACGGCATCGTGCTGGGCTCCGATGGACAGAAGATGTCCAAGAGCCTGCGCAACTACCCGGACGTGTCCGAGGTCCTGGACCGCGACGGTTCCGATGCCATGCGCTGGTTCCTCATGTCCAGCCCCATCCTGCGCGGTGGCAACCTGGTGGTCACCGAACAGGGCATCCGCGACGGCGTTCGTCAGGTCATCCTGCCGCTGTGGAACGTGTACAGCTTCTTCACTTTGTACACGAACGCTGCCAACGGTGGCTCCGGCTACGAGGCCAAGCTGCGCTATGACGGTTACGCCGACACGCTGGATCAGTACCTCCTGGCCAATACCGGGGACCTGGTCCGCAACGTCACTACCAGCCTGGACACGTACGACATCTCCGGTGCCTGCGATGAACTGCGCAGCTACTTGGACATGCTCACCAACTGGTACGTCCGCCGCAGCCGACAGCGCTTCTTCGACGAGAATGTTGACGCCTTCGACGCCCTTTACACGGCTCTTGAGACGGTGTGCCGTGTCTCTGCTTCCTTGCTCCCGCTGGTGTCAGAAGAGATCTGGCGCGGTCTGACGGGTGGCCGTTCGGTGCACTTGGCGGACTGGCCGGACGCTTCGCTGTTCCCCTCCAACCCTGAACTGGTTGAGGCGATGGACCGGGTCCAGCAGATCTGTTCAACCGGTTCCAGCTTGCGCAAGGCAGCGAACCTGCGTGTTCGCCTGCCGTTGCAGGAACTGACCGTGGTGGCACCCGGTGCAGATGTGCTGGAAGGCTTTGCCGCCGTCGTCGCTGATGAGCTGAACCTGCGTTCGGTCCGTTTGCTCGACGCCGCTACTGCTTCGCCGGAGGAGTTCGGCATCGAGCAGAAGCTCGTGGTGAATGCCCGTGCCGCTGGCCCGCGCCTGGGCAAGAACGTTCAGCAAGCCATCAAGGGCTCAAAGTCCGGTGACTGGTCCGTCAGCGATGCCGGCGTCGTGGTGGCCGGTGGCCTGGAACTGGAGCCCCAGGAATACACGCTGGAGACGGTGGTGGCAGAAGCTGCCGACGGCGGTGCTGCCGCCAAGAAGGCAGTTGCCGTGCTTCCCGGCGGAGGCTTTGTGGTCCTCAACACCGAGGTCACTCCGGAACTGGCTGCAGAAGGCTTGGCCCGTGATATGGTGCGCGCCATCCAGCAAGCACGCAAGGACGCCGGCCTGAACGTCAGCGACCGCATCCGTACCTCGGTGGAGGCCGCACAGGACGTCGTCGACGCCTTGGAAGCCAACGCTGAGCTCGTCAAGACCGAAACGCTGACGTTGGAACTTGAGGTCACAGTGGCTGACGTCGACGAACCGAAGGTCACCGTCACGAAGGCAGGAGCCTGAATCATGGCTGACGAATTCTCTGTGGAAAGTGTCTACGCGGAACTCCTGGGGCGTGCTCCGGAGAACAAGATGGAACCGCGCCTTGCTCCGTTGTTCCGTGCCATGGATGTACTGGGGGAGCCCAATAAGGCTTATCCGATCATCCACATCACGGGTACCAACGGAAAGACGTCCACTGCCCGCATGATCGAGGCCGGGCTGCGCGCCCACGGGCTCAGCACCGGCCGGTACACCAGCCCGCACCTGTCCAAGGTCACCGAGCGCATCAGCATTGACGGCGAGCCGGTTCCCGACGCGACGTTCGTACGTATTTGGGACGAGATCCGCCCCTACCTGGAAATCGTGGATAGTGAGCTGGTTGCCGAAGACCAACCGCGCCTGACCTACTTTGAATGCCTGACCATCCTGGGCTTCGCGGTGTTCGCGGACCAGCCCGTTGATGTTGCAGTCATGGAAGTTGGCTTGGGCGGCATTACCGATGCCACGAATGTCGGCGACGGCCAAGTCTCTGTCATCACGCCGATTTCGCTGGACCACACGGATCTTCTGGGAGACACCACCGAGGACATCGCCCATGAGAAGGCCGGCATCATCAAGCCGGGCGGCTTCCTGGTGAGCGCTGCCCAGCCGGTGGACGCAGCGCAGGTCCTGTTGGAGAAGGCCCGCGAAGTGGACGTGCCGTTCCGTTTCGAGGGAGTTGAATTCGGCGTGGAGTCCCGCAGTGTTGCCGTTGGTGGTCAGGTCCTGACCATCCAGGGGCTCGCCGGACGCTACGAAGACCTGCTGCTGCCACTGCATGGTGCCCACCAAGCTGAAAACGCAGCTGTCGCCGTCGCGGCCCTGGAAGCATTCTTCGGCGGGGGAGAGAAGGAACTCGACGCTGAGGTGCTGAAGGAAGCCTTCGGCACCGTGACCTCGCCCGGCCGGCTGGAAGTTGTGCGCACCGCACCCACCGTGGTGGTGGATGCTGCCCACAATCCTGACGGGATCCGCGTCTCGGCGGAAGCGATCCAGGAGGCTTTCAGCTTCAGCAAACTCGTGGTGGTGGTCGGTGTCCTGCGCGAGAAAGATGCCGAGGAAATCCTGAAGACACTCAAGGAGTCGCTGGGCGGCCTCGCCGGGGAATTCTGCTTCACTCAATCCAACTCGGCGCGGGCAGTTCCCGCAGCGGAACTGGCTGAACTCGCCGTCGACCTCGGCTTTGGCGAGGACAACGTCCACATCGCGGAGAAGCTTGATGACGCCCTTGAATGGGCCGTGGAGCGCGCGGAATCCAACGACGACCTCGCAGGAGGCGTCCTGGTGACCGGCTCCATCACGGTGGTGGCCGAGGCCCGTATCCTGCTCGGAAAGGCGAGTGCCTAGTATGGCGAAAATGACCAAGGCGCAGCGCGAATGGCGGCCCGGCATGCCCAAGAAGCGCCGGTCCACGAAGGTGATGTTCGCATCCACCGTGCTTTTGCTCGAAGCGTTCGTCGCCTTCTTCGGCACGCTGGCCGTCTTCGGCTTGAGGCGCGGGGAAGTTGATCCCGGCATCATCCTGGGGGTCGGTATCGCGCTGACGGTGGTACTGGTTCTGGTCTGTGCCGTGCTGTCCAAGCCGTGGGGCATCGCCCTTGGCTGGGGGCTGCAACTGGTGCTGATCCTGACGGGCTTCGCCGAGCCCACCATGTTCATCGTCGGGATTCTGTTTGCCATTTGCTGGTGGTACGGGATCAGGGCGGGCATGAGGATTGACCGCGAGGTGGCACAGCGGGACCGCGAGCAGGCTGAATGGAACGCGGCCCACGCTGACGAAGCTGGCACTCAAAACCCGTAAACTGGCTGGGAAAACCACCGAACGTAAGTCACTGAACACATCACATTGGAGCATCTGTGAGCATTGAACGGACCCTTGTCCTGGTCAAGCCTGACGGCGTCGCCCGCAACCTGGGCGGAACCATCCTCGCCCGGATCGAAGCCAAGGGCTACACCCTGGCGGAGCTGAAGAAGGTCAACGCGACCCGCGAACTGCTGGAGCAGCACTACGAGGAACACGTGGGCAAGCCGTTCTACGAGCCGTTGGTGGAGTTTATGCTCAGCGGACCGGTCATTGCTGCGGTCTTCGAAGGCCACCGCGTGATCGAAGGCTTCCGCTCGCTGGCCGGAACCACGGATCCCACGACGGCGGCTCCGGGCACCATCCGCGGCGACTTCGGCCGCGACTGGGGTTTGGCAGTTCAGCAGAACCTTGTTCACGGCTCTGACTCGGTTGACTCCGCGGAACGTGAAATCAAGATCTGGTTCGAGGGCTAAACAGCCCCATCGAGATGACAGTTAAGGCCAATGTTCACCACGAACATTGGCCTTAACTGTTATCTAATGAGCCGTGGTTTTACGCTGACGACGCTACGAACAGGTGGATGAAGGAGAAGAAGATCGTGGCGATCACGGCTACATACAGCAGGGCGACGATGATCCAGCCATACCCGGACAACACCTTGACCACTGCGGGTGGCGCCTTGATGACCCCGGTGGTGACGTTGCGGATAGTCACCCAGACGAACAGCGGGATCATGGCGGCCCACACCACCATGCAGAATGGGCACAGCACGTGAATGACGTAAAGGGCCTGCGACCAAAGCCACACTACAAAGGCAAAGCCAAGGGTTACGCCGGCTTGGAGACCCAGCCAGTAACCCCGTGAATACTTCGCCCCCGCCAGGATGCCCATGGCCGTAGTGATGATCACAGCGAAGGCAACGATGCCAATGAACATGTTGGGGAACCCGAATACCGAGCTTTGCGGCGTCTGCATCACGGCACCGCAGGAGACAAAGGGATTCACATCGCACACGGTCACATGGTTGGGGTCCTTGAGGACCTCAAGTTTTTCCAGTACCAGGGCGCCGGACGCCAACCAGCCGATGACTCCGGTGATCAGCAGCAGTATGGCGAAAGGCTTGTCACGGACCGTCGCGGGGAGGGAATCCTGATGGACGGACAAGTCCTCCACCTGGCGTGTGGCTTGATTGGCCAGGTTTTCCCTGGCGGTGCTTGGCATCGCGGATGTGATCCTTTTCGACGAATATCCCGGCAAGCCGGGAAGGGCTCTTGGGAGGATTCTAACTCCGAAGACTGGGCGTCGGCCCCAGCTTGAGGGCGGAGCTCCGCGACACAGCGGCCTTCGCCGGGAATGTGCGGGGGTGTGAGAGAATGAACATGGCCGGAAGTCGATCCACATTCGACATCCGGTCCGGTGACTTTGTTCCCAAGACCGCCAGTATGAGCTGGGCATGCCCGGATCGTGTGATCCTCGGTAGGCCCGCCATGTCAATGGACGGCACCTGGTTGTGGCAGCAGAACAACGGGTTTCAGAATAAAGCCATCGGCCTTCCAGGGCTGCCGCACCCCAATGCTGGTGCGAACCGGAAGGAATACTGCCGACTTCTGTCAACGCCTGCGGGTTTTGACAATATTTGCTCCACTGGGCGCCGGATGTGGCGGTGTCGCTGGGGCAGGAGTGTTGCCACATATGGATAATGACCAGGTTGTAGCCGTTAATGACGAGGCAGCTCCCGCGGAAACTGCGGAAGCGCCCAAGAAAGCCACCAGGACCCGACGCAAGGCTGCGCCCAAGGTAGTTGCTGACGTTGAGGCACCAGCTGCCGAGGCGTCCACCCCGGATGTCGCCGCCGAGGCCACCAAGGCGCCGGTGCGCCGCACCCGCTCCCGCAAGAAGGCAGAACCTGCAGAGCCTTTGCCCGGTTTGGGTGAGGAAGCCGCCGCGGAAACCAAGCCCGAATCAGCTGCTGAGCCTGCCCCCGAAAAGCCGGTCCGACGTCGGCGTACTGCCAAGCCGAAAGCTGAAGCTGTAGAGGCACCCGCTGCCGCCGCAGTAATTGAGGAAGCCACGACGCCGGAAAAGGCCGCCCAGCCGGAGGCCCCTGCCGCTGAGGTAGCTGCCGAAGAGCCTGCGTCCGAGGCACCCGCGTCCGAAGAGGCACATGCCGAAGACGCAGCCCCGGCAGCATCCACCTCCCTGTTCATGGAACCTGTGTCCATCACCTCCATGATCTTCCAGGCCCCGGACCTCACCACCGTTCCCCGCGTTGCCACGGTGGAAGAGAAGGCCGAAGAGCCCGAAGAAGAAGCCGAAGCCGCTGCTGAGGGCGAGCTCGAAGACGCCAGCAGCCGTCGTCGCCGCAGGAGCCGCGGCCGCCGCGGTCGCCGCGGAACCGAACGCGATGAGAATGAGACAGAAGACGGCACCGAGTCGGAGGACGAGGAAGCGCCGGCAGCTGAGGCTCTTGAAGAAGGAGTGACGTCGCGTCGTCGCCGTCGCCGTCGTCGTGGAGATCAGGATCTTGAACTGACCGGAGGCTCGGATGACGATCCGCCCAACACGGTCACCCGCGTCCGCGCACCCCGGCCTATCACCGAGGCAGCTCCGTCCAACCGCGTGACGGCAGTCAAGGGCTCCACCAGGTTGGAGGCCAAGAAGCAGCGGCGCCGCGAGTCCCGGGAAACCGGACGACGCCGCCAGGTCATTACCGAGGCCGAGTTCCTTGCCCGCCGCGAGTCGGTGGACCGCCAAATGATCGTCCGCCAGCGCGACGACAGAATCCAGATCGGTGTCTTGGAAGACGGCGTGCTCGCTGAGCACTTCGTGTCCAAGACCCAGCAGGACTCCCTGATCGGCAACGTGTACCTGGGCAAAGTCCAGAACGTGCTGCCTTCCATGGAAGCTGCTTTCGTGGACATCGGACGCGGCCGCAACGCCGTCCTGTATGCCGGTGAAGTCAACTGGGATGCGGTCAACCTTGAAGGCCAGCCGCGCCGGATCGAGAACGCCCTGAAGTCCGGAGACTCCGTCCTGGTTCAGGTCACCAAAGACCCCGTGGGTCACAAGGGTGCCCGCCTCACCAGCCAAATCTCCCTGCCGGGCCGCTACTTGGTCTATGTTCCCGGTGGTTCCATGACCGGAATCTCCCGCAAGCTGCCCGACGTCGAACGCAACCGCCTCAAGCGGATCCTGAAGGACCGCTTGCCGGAAAACGCCGGTGTCATTGTCCGCACAGCCGCTGAGGGTGCGTCCGAGGAAGAACTGACGCACGACATCAACCGTCTGCGCGCACAATGGGAAGGCATCGAAGGGCAGGCCTCGTCCACCAAGGTCCTGGCTCCTGAACTCCTGTACGGAGAGCCCGATCTCACCATCAAGGTGGTTCGCGATGTCTTCAACGAGGACTTCTCCAAGCTGATCGTCTCCGGTGACGACGCCTGGGACACCATCGAGGCCTACGTGACCTACGTGGCCCCTGATCTGGTGGGACGCCTCGAAAAGTGGACCAAGGACCAGGACATCTTTGCTGCGTGGCGCATCGACGAGCAAATCCACAAGGCCTTGGAGCGAAAGGTCTTCCTGCCGTCCGGTGGTTCGTTGGTCATCGACCGCACCGAGGCCATGACCGTGGTGGACGTCAACACCGGCAAGTTCACCGGCAGTGGTGGAAACCTTGAGGAAACGGTCACCAAGAACAACCTCGAAGCGGCCGAAGAAGTGGTTCGCCAGCTTCGCCTGCGCGACATCGGCGGCATCATCGTCATCGACTTCATCGACATGGTCCTGGAATCCAACCGTGACCTCGTCCTGCGACGCATGGTTGAGTGCCTTGGCCGCGACCGCACCAAGCACCAGGTGGCCGAAGTGACGTCCCTGGGCTTGGTCCAGATGACACGCAAGCGCATGGGCACGGGACTTCTTGAGGTCTTCGGCGAGCAGTGCGAGCACTGTGCTGGCCGAGGCGTCGTCACGCACGACGAACCCGTTGAGCACCGCCGCGCCAATGTGGTAGCTGCTGAACATCACCGTCCGCACACGGAGGTACAGCAGCCCGCTGCGCGGACCGAGCGCAAGCGCCGCCGCGGAAAGGGTGGGGGACAGGCCATTGCCGAGACCCCCGAGCAGGTTCATACGACCCCCTCGGCCCCGGTTGCCCCCGCTGCCCCGGCTGAACCTCAGGACCCTGCCAGGCAAGCCAAGGCCGAGGCCACCAGGGCTGCCCTGGCGACCATCGCAGCTGCAGCACACGCTGCACACCTGCACGACGACGAAGTTCACCGCGCGGAAGAGCAGGCACGGGCTGCCGGGCAGCACGAGACAGCCAGCGCGGTATCCGGAACCGCAGTCACCGGCGAAGCAGCAGCGACTGCCCATGATGCGGCTGTCCAAGAGGCAAGGTCCACTCCGGTCCTGCGTTTCGGCGGGGAAGAAGTCGCTTTGCCGTTCGTGGAGCACCACGAGGAACCGCAGGCGGCTAAGCCGGCCATGAGTCTTGATCTCCTGGCAGAAGCGTTCTCCCACCTTGGCGCTGCTCCGGCACCTGAGGAAGAAGCCGTATCGGCTGTTGTGCCTAAGACTGCCGGTACTCAGGAAGGTACCGGCGCCCAGCAAGCTGCGGGATCTTCGCAGGCCAGCGCCCCAGCACGGGCTGCAGAGGAAGATCCCGAAGCCGCTTCGGCTCCGCGGGGTCGTCGAGGCCGTCGGAACCGGAGTGCCAGCAGGGCCCAGGGTGCGGCCAATGAAACCAGCGTGGAGCACCATGAAGTAGCGGCGTCGGCCACCCGAGGCTCGGCCCATGAGGCCAAGGCGCCCGTTGAGCCGGCAAAGCCAGTAAAGAAGGCAGCGGCGGACGAGCCCATCATTCTTGGCGTCGGAGTCCCGGCGTCGGAGCTCTAATAAAGGACAAGCCGCTCTAATCACAGCCAACAGCGGTTGAGAGGGCCCTGTACCAACTGCCTTTGGCGGTTGGTACAGGGCCCTTTTTGTGTCGTACGGGGCCCTTTGTATTTCCTTCAAATCACAGCTGGGGCGCGTCCAGAGTCATATCCGGGCTCCGGGGTGGTCCGGTTCCCACGCTCCTTGCTTCCCGGCTAGGCTTGGGGACTGACACGGGGTGCCGGGCGTTGGGCCAGGCTGAGATCCAGACCCGTTGAACCTGTCCGGTTAGCACCGGCGAAGGGATGTCCTCTTGACTGCATCAACATACTCAGCTGTGTACCCGTTGGACGCGTCCGCCGATCAGACGTCAGCACGGTCAATCCCACGTGTTCTGAGTATCGCCGGCTCGGATCCCTCAGGCGGTGCCGGAATTCAGGCGGACCTCAAGAGCATTGCAGCGCTGGGCGGGTACGGCATGGCTGCCATTACGGCTCTCACCGCTCAGAACACTGTGGGAGTCAGTGCCGTCCATGTCCCTCCCGCGCACTTCCTGCGTCAGCAACTGGAGGCTATCAGCGGTGACATCACCATTGATGCCGTCAAGATCGGAATGCTCGGCGATGCTGCGGTCATTGACCAGGTGCGGGCCTGGCTCGAACAGGTGCGCCCCGCCGTCGTGGTCCTTGACCCGGTGATGGTGGCCACCAGCGGTGACCGCCTGCTGCGGGAGTCCGCAGAGATGGCCCTGCGTTCCTTGCTGCCGCTGGCCGATCTCCTTACCCCCAACATTCCGGAGCTCGCCATGTTGCTGGGCGAGCCGGAGGCCGCAGACTGGGCTTCGGCGCTGGAACAAGGCAAGCGGCTCGCTGCGGAGTACGGAAACACGGTGCTGGTCAAAGGCGGCCATTTGCCGGGCTCGGAGTGCCCTGATGCCTTGGTGAACACCACCGGGCTGCTCTCGCGCGACGTGGTTGAGGTGGCAGGTCCCCGCGTGGCGACGATCAACAGCCACGGAACCGGTTGCTCTTTATCGTCCGCGTTGGCCACCGTCCAAGCCCGCACGGGTAACTGGGAAGCTTCACTGCGGGAGGTAAAACCTTGGCTGCTGGGGGCGTTGACAACCTCAGAAGACCTTCAGGTTGGGCAGGGCAACGGGCCGGTGAATCACTTCCACAGCCTGCAGCGGGCATCAGCGCCGGGCGCCTTTGCAGCGACGATGTGGAAGGCGGCCGTTCCGGAACTCGAATCCATCTACGGGCTTCCGTTTATTGAACAACTCCAATCCGGCGCACTTCCCGAACGTGATTTCAATTACTACCTCGCCCAGGATGCGATCTACCTTAACGGCTACTCCAGGGTCCTGGCGCGTGCGGGCGCCCTTGCCCCCACGGAAGAAGAACAGCTGTTCTGGGCCAAGGCATCACAGCAGTGCCTGGAGGTTGAATCGGAGTTGCACAGGAACTGGCTCAGCACCCGCGAGGCGCCCACGGGAACCGGGCCGGTCACCAAGTCCTACGTGGACCATTTGCTGGCAACGTCTGCTTCCGGCAGTTACGCCGTGGTCCTTGCGGCGATCCTGCCTTGTTACTGGTTGTACGCGGAGGTGGGTCAGCAGCTCCATGCTGCCTACCTGGATGCCGGCGCCCCCGCAGATCATTCATATGCGGACTGGCTGAAGACCTACGCCGACGAGGACTTCGCAGCGGCAACGCGGAAAGCGATCAATCTCACTGATGCTGCGGCCCTCGCGGCTTCTGGTGCGGAGAGGGGCGCCATGCTGGAGGCCTTCACCCAGTCGTGCCGCTACGAGACCGCGTTCTTTGATGCGCCCAGGCTGTTTGCCTGAGCCGTCCCAAGGCCCCGCTTCAGCAGGTTTCCCAAGGCTTATGCAGGCCAATTGCAGGGACACGTCCGCGCGTCGCTGGCAGAATCGCGTTAATCTCGCATAAACCCTGTAGGCTGTATGGGCACGGTGCCGGGAGAGTCCGTTACAAATGGTGACGCAAGTCACGAGGTAGCCTCCGGACCCGGCCTCATTTGCAGCTGAAGGTCAAACTAGCGTAATCTTGATCTTCGGTGCTTACGCCAACACTTGGGTTATGCCCCTTGGAATTGTTCATGGGATGACTCGCGGACTTCGATCAGAAGTCCACGGCGTTGAGGCACAGCGCGAACCAGGCCCGATTCCGGTTCAAGGTTCCGCACGCAAATTTTGTAATAAACGTCGAGAGAAGTGAGTACCCAAGTGGTGTACGCGATTGTCCGCGCAGGCGGCCGCCAAGAAAAAGTTTCCGTTGGAGACTACGTAACGCTGAACCGCGTCCCCGGTGGAGCCGGTAGCACGCTTGAGCTGCCCGCATTGCTCCTGGTTGATGGCGAGAAGGTCACCTCCGCAGCAGCGGAACTGGCCAACGTCAAGGTCACGGCTGAGATCCTCGAGGACCTCCGTGGTCCGAAGATCGTCATCCAGAAGTTCAAGAACAAGACCGGCTACCGGAAGCGTCAGGGTCACCGTCAGGAACTGACCAAGATCAAGATCACCAGCATCGCGTAACTTTCGTTACCCGCTGTTCAGGTTTTTCAGTTTCCCCAGAAATTTAGAGGCAGGCATTTCACATGGCACACAAAAAAGGCGCGAGTTCCACTCGCAACGGTCGTGACTCCAACGCTCAGTACCTGGGCGTCAAGCGTTTCGGTGGTCAGGTAGTTTCCGCTGGCGAGATCATCGTTCGCCAGCGTGGAACCCACTTCCACCCGGGTGCAGGCGTCGGTCGCGGTGGCGACGACACCCTGTTCGCACTGCAGGCCGGTTCGGTTGAGTTTGGTACTCGCCGCGGCCGTCGCGTAGTGAACATTGTTGCTGCTGCAGCTGCAGAGTAACAACAAGTTCTGAACCGGTGGAGCGGGCCAAACGGCCCGCTCCACCGTTCTTTTAACCGCATTACAATCGACTAGGGCGCTTTAGCGCACTGGTTTTTGCAACAGCTGGCAACAGCAACAAACGCTGTAAGACAGCAACTGAGGAGATCCACGTGGCGAGCTTTGTAGACCGGGTAGTCCTGCACGTATCCGGCGGAACCGGCGGCCACGGCTGTGTCTCTGTCAAGCGGGAAAAGTTCAAGCCGCTCGGTGGCCCTGACGGTGGCAACGGTGGCAATGGCGGCGACGTCATTCTCCGGGTGTCTGCCCAGACCACAACTTTGCTCGATTACCACCACGCCCCCCACCGCCACGCCACCAACGGCGGCCCCGGCATGGGTGACTGGCGTGGCGGCAAAAACGGTGAAACCCTGATTCTTCCTGTGCCCGACGGCACGGTGGTCAAGACCAAGGACGGCGAAGTCCTGGCTGACCTCGTTGGCGAGGGCACTGAGTACATTGCAGCCGCCGGAGGCCAGGGCGGCCTGGGCAACGCGTCGCTGTCATCGCAAAAGCGCCGGGCCCCGGGATTTGCGCTGCTGGGCATCGAAGGTGAATCCAGTGACGTCGTCCTGGAACTGAAGTCCATCGCAGATATCGCCCTGGTTGGCTTCCCCTCCGCCGGTAAGTCGAGCCTGATTGCAGCCATGTCTGCTGCCCGGCCCAAGATTGCCGACTACCCCTTCACTACTCTCGTTCCCAACCTTGGCGTGGTGCAGGCAGGCGAGGTCCGCTTCACTATTGCTGATGTTCCCGGCCTGATTGAAGGTGCCAGCGAGGGTAAGGGCCTGGGCCATAACTTCCTGCGCCACGTGGAGCGGTGTGCCGCACTGGTGCACGTCCTCGATTGCGGAACCCTTGAATCAGACCGCGATCCTCTCTCCGACCTCGCCATCATTGAGGCCGAACTTGAGAAGTACGCGGTGGACATGAGCTACGCCGGCGTTGACGGTGAAGTGGTGCCCCTTAACGAGCGTCCCAAGCTGGTGGTTCTCAACAAGGTGGATCTTCCCGACGGCAAGGACATGGCCGAGTTTGTCCGCCCGGACCTCGAAGCCCGCGGTTACCGTGTTTTCGAAGTATCGGCAACAAGCCACGAAGGTTTGCGCCAGCTCGGCTTCGCCATGGCCGAAATCGTCAAGGCAGCACGTGATGCCGTTCAGACAGCCCCGCCCAAGGTGGCTCCTCCTGTTCTGCGTCCGCGCGCTGTCAACGAGTCCGGCTTCAAGATCCGCCGCGAGGAGAAGAACCTCGAGCCGCTGTTCCGCGTCTTGGGCGAGAAGCCCGTGCGCTGGGTCAAGCAGACCGACTTCACCAACGAGGAAGCCATTGGCTACCTTGCCGACCGTCTTGCAAAGCTTGGCGTTGAAACTGAGCTCTTCAAGGTTGGTGCCAAGCCCGGCGACACCGTGGTCATTGGTGAAGACGACGGCGTGGTGTTCGATTGGGAGCCCACCATGATGGCCGGCGCCGAACTCCTTGCAACGCCCCGCGGTACCGACATCCGCGTTGCGGATATCGGCGACCGTCCCACGCGTTCACAGAAGCGCGATGAGCAGATCGAACGCCGTGACGCCAAAGCTGCTGCTAGGGCCGAGCTTGAGGCTGAGCGCAAGGCAGGTATTTGGACTGAGTCTGTCAGTGGCCGCCGTGCCCAGGCAGTGAAGGAAAGCCACCTGGATTCCGGTGATGACGACTAGGACCGTCGACGCTCCGGACACAGCTGACGGCCTGGAACGCCAGGCCCTTGCCACCGCCAAGCGGATTGTTGTCAAAGTGGGGTCATCCTCGCTGACCAGCATCAAGGGAGGCATCTCCGAAAAGTCCCTCACCGGGCTGGTCAATGCCCTCGCCGAAAAGCGCAACGCAGGTACTGAGATCATCCTGGTTTCCTCAGGTGCCATCGCCGCGGGTCTTGCGCCCCTGGGCCTGGCCAAACGGCCCAAGGACCTCGCCACGCAGCAGGCTGCTGCGAGTGTTGGGCAAGGGCTCCTGATGGCACGGTACACGCAGGCCTTCAATGCTCACGGTGTAACAGTGAGCCAGGTTCTGTTGACGGCCGATGACCTCATGCGCCGAACGCAACACACGAATGCCTTCCGGGCATTGGACAGGTTGTTGAACCTCGGCGTGGTGCCGGTAGTCAATGAGAACGACACCGTGGCCACGCATGAAATCCGCTTCGGAGACAACGATCGTCTGGCAGCCTTGGTGGCGCACTTGGTTCGCGCTGATGCGCTGGTGCTCCTTTCCGACGTCGACGCCCTGTACGACGGACCTCCCGCCCAGGGCGCCCAACGGATTCCGCTGGTCCGTGGTCCGCAGGACCTCGAGGACGTGACCATTGGCAAGGCGGGTAAGGCCGGCGTAGGAACCGGCGGCATGATGACCAAAGTGGAAGCAGCCTCCATTGCTGCCGGTTCGGGCATCCATGCGCTTGTCACGTCCACGGCCAATGCTGCATCGGCCCTGGCGGGAGAGGACGTGGGAACCTGGTTCGCCGTGAACGGCAACCGCAAGCCCGTCCGCCTCCTGTGGCTGGCGCACCTGGCCACGGTTCACGGACGGTTGATGCTCGACGACGGCGCGGTGAAAGCCGTGCGCGACAGGCACAGATCGCTTCTTCCTGCAGGCATAACAGAGATCAGTGGTGACTTTGAAGCCGGGGATCCCGTGGAGATGATTGCCCACGACGGGACGGTGCTGGCACGCGGCCTGGTGAACTACTCTTCGGAAGAACTCCCGCGCATGTTGGGACGTACAACCCAGGAACTCGGCCAGGCCATGGGCCGTGGCTATGACCGCGAAGTTGTTCATGTTGACGATCTGGTGCTCCTGAGGGCGTCACGCTCATCTAAACTTGGAGCATGACTGAAGCTCTGACCCCTGACGCCCCTGTGATCTCCGACGTTTCCGGTACTCCCGGCCAGACGCCGGAGAACCCTGCGGCAGGTGGCGTGCCGTTGTCACCAGAAGATGTCCAAGCTGCCGTCCACGCCATCGCCGACCGCTCCCGTAAGGCCGCCCGACGCATGGGACAGGCCAACCGTGCATGGAAGGATCGTGCGCTGCGTGCCATCGGAACTGCCTTGGTGGAGAACCGGAAGCATGTGCTGGACGCCAACTCCAAAGACGTGGCCCTGGGCCGCGCCAACGGAACGTCAGCGGCACTTCTGGACCGTTTGACCTTGACCCCTGCCCGCATTGACGGCTTGGTGGCTGCCCTGGAAAACCTGGCCGGACTGCCCGATCCCGTGGGCAATGTGGTCCGGGGCCAGACACTTCCCAACGGACTGCGTTTGCGCCAGGTGAACGTCCCCATGGGTGTTGTAGCCGCCATTTATGAGGCCCGCCCTAACGTCACGGTGGATATTGCCGGCTTGGCACTGAAGAGCGGAAATGCAGTAATCCTTCGTGGAGGTTCCGCCGCGGCCAACACCAACGAGGCACTGGTCCGGATCCTTCGCGAAGCCTTGGATTCTGTGGGCCTGCCCGCCGACGCGGTGCAGACAGTGGACCAGTACGGCCGCGAAGGGGCCAATGTGCTGATGCGCGCCCGTGGTCGGGTGGACGTCCTCATTCCCCGTGGCGGGCGTGATCTCATCCAGACTGTGGTCACCAACTCGGCCGTTCCCGTCATTGAAACCGGCGAAGGCAACGTCCATATCTTCATCGACGAGTCAGCGAACGAAGAAATGGCTGTGGAGATTCTCCTCAATGCAAAGACGCAGCGTCCCAGCGTCTGCAATACCGTGGAAACCCTGCTGGTGCATTCCGGCTCCACGGTGCTGCCTGCCGTTGCCAAAGCACTGCGTTCCGCCGGTGTCACACTTCACGTGGATGAGAGGATCGCCGCTTCCTTGGGCAGGGACATTGAGACCGTTCCCGCCGACGATGACGACTGGGCCACCGAATACATGGACCTCGATCTCGCCGTTGCCATGGTGGACAGCCTGGACGAGGCAGTCAACCACATCCGCACCTGGACCACCGGCCACACGGAAGCAATCCTCACGAACAACCTGGCCAACGCCGAGAAGTTCATAGCGGACATAGATTCAGCGGCTGTGATCGTCAATGCCTCCACCCGGTTCACTGATGGCGGTGAGCTTGGGCTCGGAGCCGAAGTGGGCATTTCCACCCAAAAACTGCACGCCAGGGGTCCCATGGGCCTCACGGAGTTGACCACCACCAAGTGGATCGTCCAGGGTGAGGGCCAGATCCGCGCCTAGCAACGCGGTAACATAGAACAGAAGTCCGGAACGGTGGGGAGTCCCGCCGTCGAAAATCCTTTGAGAACCAACTAGGGGAGAAGATGCTGTTTCAGCAGATCGCCACGTCCATTGCCGCCCAAACTGAAGGCGGCCACGAGGAACTCGCTCCGCTGTGGGCCGAGCCGTGGGTCTTTGGCGTCGTGATGTTCGCCCTGATGCTGGTTCTCTTGTTCGTTACCCTTTCCTACACCAACTTGGGCAACCGCCACGAGGCTGTGGAAGAGCACGCCGATCCGCACCGCCAGCACCCGAACAAGCACACCCACGGCCAAGGCCACTAACATTATCGCCGCAACACCGCGCGGGGAGGCGGGGCGCAGGCTCCGGCTGGGCGTGATGGGTGGAACGTTTGATCCCATCCATCACGGCCACCTTGTTGCTGCCAGTGAAGTGGCAGCAAAGTTCGGCCTGGATGAAGTGGTCTTCGTTCCCACGGGCCAGCCATGGCAGAAGTCACACAAGCTTGTCAGCAGGCCTGAGCACCGCTACCTGATGACGGTCATCGCCACAGCGTCGAACCCCAGGTTCACAGTAAGCCGGGTGGATGTTGATCGTCCGGGGCCGACCTTTACCATTGACACCCTTCGCGATCTCCGTGCCGAGCGTCCCGACGCCGACCTTTTCTTCATCACGGGCGCAGATGCTTTGGCTCAGATCCTTTCGTGGAAAGACGTTGACGAGTTGTGGTCATTGGCCCACTTCGTCGGCGTCACCCGTCCCGGGCATGAATTGCACGACATGGGCCGGGATGACGTCAGCCTGTTGGAAGTTCCGGCCATGGCGATCTCCTCCACGGATTGCAGGACCCGCGTGGGCGCTGGAAATCCCGTCTGGTACCTGGTACCAGACGGAGTGGTGCAGTACATCGCGAAGTATGGACTGTACGCGGCGCCCGAGAATGCAGCGGATCTGACACCCGCACTGTCCGGATCAGACGACCAAGCACGTACTGAATGAGTTTTGAATGAGCAGCCAGGACCAGCGACCCATCCGCAGCAGGCGTGAGCTTCGGCGTGCCCGGGAAGAGCACCCCGAGGCACAGCCCTTGGACACCCCCGCGGCTGCGGAAGCAGAGAACCTTCCTCACAGCGAGCGTCCCAACGGCCGCAATCGCCGTGCCGCCGATGTTCCCGTGGACGCCGTGGGACCGGCAGCTCAGGAACGGTCCTCCCAAATCCGCGCCCGCGATCGTGCAGCTCTGCGCACCATCAAGGAACTGGCCGACAAAGAGGAGCAGCTCTCCGGCGGGGGACCCCCCACGCGTCGCCAGTTGCGGCTCCAGCAACTTCAGGCCGAAGTCGCTACCTCCATGAACCCCATTGTTCCCGGGCCCGTGGCTACAGGTCCCGCGCCCAGCTCTGCCGAGGACGCGCCTGCAAAGGACACGTCTGCAAAGGACACGGCTCTGTCGGAGGCAGCCAAAAAGTCTTCAAAGCCTGAGGCAGCCAACAAGCCGTCCGCTGAGAAGTCTGCCGGTGCTCCTTTTCCCGCCACGGATCGCGCTGGCAGCAGCATTGCCCCAGCGGAGTCCGAGATGTCTGTGGAGCAGGCTCTTGCAGTTCGGCAATTGATCGCCGCCCAGGTGGAAAATCAGACGGCCAAGCTGGAACATATAGCCGAGCAGGATCCCTTGGCTGTGGATCCTGAAGTTCTGGCTCAGCAGATTGCCCTTGCGGAACGTGCGGCAGTCCTTAACAAACGTGCTGCTGCCAAACAGAAGCTTGCTGAGAAGACCCAGGCAGATTCTGGAAAGAGCTCATCGGATTCCGGTAAGAACGCTCCGGCTTCGGGAGGGAACGGCAAGTCGCCGGCGGCAGATGCCGGTCCGTCCACCGCTAACAACCTCGCGATGGTGACTCCGTTGGAGTTCGTCAAGATGCCGGGGATTGAACGTCCCGTCATGAAGCGCCCCAGCACGACGTTTGTCCCGCTGGTTACGTCAGCCGGGCCTGAAGTTGGTGCGGGGCAAGCTCAGGCGAAAAAGTCGGGCCCACGAGGCAGGGCGGGCGTTCTTGCCCGTGCAGAAGCGGTAGCGAAGTCTGCCCGGAAACGTCCTGAGCCTGCGGCGGAGGCGTCCGGAGAAGCGCAGCGCCCACCGGTTTCCGCCAGCGCAGCGTATGGCCTTGACCCTTTGGACGCCAACACTGCGGGCCTGGCCCGCGCGCAACGTAACAGGTTGCTGCAGTTCGGCGTCCTGGCGTTGGGCATCGTGGCCCTCGTCGTCGGCATCATGATGATCACCAGCGGCTAATTCCGCTGAACACTAAATATCGCTGTACAAATGGCTTACGCCAAACACAGGCCACTGGCCACAACAAGGAGTACCCCGTGTCTGCACATGAACAATCCATTACCCTCGCCCGTCACGCCGCGCGTGCTGCGGCAGAGAAGCTTGCCGAGGACATTGTCGCCTTGGACGTCAGCGAGCGTTTGGCGCTCACTGACGTCTTCCTGATTGCATCGGCTCCCACCGAACGTCAGGTCAACGCCATTGTTGACGGTATTGAGGAAGAACTGATGAAGCAGGACCTTCGTCCTGTGCGCCGCGAGGGCCGCTCGGAAGGCCGCTGGGTCCTCTTGGACTACGCGGACATCGTGATCCATGTCCAGCACTCGGAGGATCGCGTGTTCTACGCCCTGGAGCGGCTCTGGAAGGATTGCCCTGTGGTGGACCTCGAACTGGGCGATGACGCTTCTGCCAAGGCTGTTTCCGTGGAGGATTCAGAGCACTAGGAACAGCATCCAGCAGAAGTATGTCCGATTTGGAATTTTCGGAAATGCTGTTCTAAGATATTTGAGTTGCTTCGGCGCGGGTAGCCGAAAAGCTGAACGCGAAGCAGCAAGAATATGGGGCTGTGGCGCAGCTGGTAGCGCACCTGCATGGCATGCAGGGGGTCAGGGGTTCGAGTCCCCTCAGCTCCACCAACGAGGTCCTGTCTTCTTCATGAATCCCATGGAGAGGGCAGGGCCTTTTTCATGCCGGAGTGTCTCTCCGCGGGACTCTGGCTAGCTGCTCGTCGTGGGGCGCAACGCAGGCAGCATGAAGTCCCACATCTGTTCGATCCTTAGCAGGACGTCTTCACGTGATGTAAGGACCTCGGAAACCATCTGAACTCCGGTGAAGGCCGCAACCAGGTATCTCGCGAAAGCTGCGGCGTCCAGGTCGGCACGGACGAAGCCGTCCGTGGCTGCCTGCCGCAGCAGTTGCTCTGCTGTATTGATCCAGTCCTGGTAGGGGCCTGAGACGTCGGCGTCGAAGGCGGAGGCTTCAAAAGTGAGCCGTATGCCTCCCTGGACCACGGGTTCGTCCAGGAGCTGTTGGCCGAACATCCTGCAAAGTCCTATGAGCCTGTCCAGGGCGGGTGCGTCTGAAGCTACTATGGCAGACCCCGCTGCCAGGACGATTGCGTGCTGCTCCTCGATCACTGCTAACGCCAGCTCCCGCTTTGAGGTGAAGTGGAAGTAGAGCGCACCCTTCGTCACCCCTGCACGCTTGGTGATGTCGGTCAGGCTGGCATTCCCGTAGCCGATCTCGGCGAATACCCGGGCAGCTCCTTCGATGACGGAAAGCCGGGTGTCTTTCGCACGTTGTTGCATCGGGAGTGGGTGGCCTCTCAGGTGGGTCAGGAGACGGAGGGTGGGGCCGCCCGTCGAGACTCCACAACGCTATCATCGGTGGCCGTGGAGGGTGCAGTGTGTTAAACCGACTGAACGGTTTGGTTTTAATTCAAAGAGATTCTAGACTTCAGGGGGAGTCGCGGCGCATCAGTGGCGACCCCGGCGCAGCTGGTTTGGGGGGAGGTGCGGTGGAGGAATCCGTCGCACCTCGGCCGCGTCTGTCGCCAGCAGGGCAGCCGGGCGGGGTGACGCAGCTCATGTTCCGACGATTTCGCTTCTCACATGATTGTGGTTAGTATTGACGAGTTGCTTCGACGGGAAGAGAAATCAAACCCGCGTGCAGGCAATGGTTTTCCAGTAACATCCGGGGCTGTGGCGCAGCTGGTAGCGCACCTGCATGGCATGCAGGGGGTCAGGGGTTCGAGTCCCCTCAGCTCCACCATGATGCTCTTACTCGGACCCTCGACAAGAGCAATGAGATTATCGGACAGTATGTCCTGGAAGAGCCCGCCGGCTTCGGCGGGCTCTTTCGTTTGCCCCGTACTGACTGGGATGGTGGCGCGCTAACTGCGTCGTGCCTCGTGGACAAGCGCTCGGCTGTCTGGGCCGTAGACGATTTCGAATGGTGCCTTGTAGGTCGCATCAATCTGCCGGCTGCCGTCGTTGTCGGTTGTGACGAGGAGTTTTTCGAAGAGGAGCTGGTTGAACATGCGTCGGATATGTTCGGGGGCTTGACGGTAAGTGGTGCCTGCGTGCTGGGCAATGTCGAGCGCGATTGTAATGAGCTCGTCGGCCTCGGTAAGGTCGGCATTGATGGTGTTGAGACTGCGGGTCGTGGCGGTGCGAAGTTGCTTCAGCCCGTGCCGGAGGACTGTTTCGAGCTCACGGCGGGAGTCGGGTGCGAGACTGATGCGGTCGTAGAGATCCTGAATGAGGTTTTCGGCTTGCTCGATCTGGATGGAGCGATTCCGCATCATCCCACCCGAGGACGGCCACGAGCCAGAACGGATGATTCTTGGCAGCCGGGCGCTGCATCAACGGGCGCTACTTTTCACCACCCGCGTCGGATTTATCGGCGAGCTCCCCGCCAGTATCTGGAAGTTCGAGGGAGCAAGCCCCTTCGCCCGGCTACACGCCGCCAACGAGTGCAGTCGCGTCCAGCTCAATTCCCGCGGCACCGCGACCCTCACCCTACGCCACGTTCACGGCGGACTCTGGGGTGGCGAGGTTTTCTCGAAAACCGTCGAACATGAGATAATCACTGATAGATCGCAGCGCCCGGTTGACGCGACACATGCTCCCGGCTGCATCCATGTTCCTACTCATGCCGCGCGTGGCAACCGACTGATGTCTGTGCCTGCCGCTAGGTTGAGATTATCCCGCACCCAAAAACTAAAGACGCGCCTCGGCGCAGGAGACGAACCACATGGCACCGACCACCAAAGAAGGACAGCGCGCCGAACTGCACAAAACGATCTGGCGCATCGCGAACGACCTTCGCGGATCCGTTGACGGCTGGGACTTTAAGTCCTACGTGCTTGGCATGCTGTTTTACCGGTTCATCTCCGAAAACCTCACCGCCTACATCAATAAGAGCGAACACGAAGCAGGCGAGAAAAACTTCGACTACGCCCGGCTCGGGGACTCCCAGGCAGAGTTCGGACGCAAGGAAACCGTGGAGGAAAAGGGTTTCTACATCCTGCCATCCGAGCTGTTTCAGAACGTCCGCACGCAGGCAGCCAACGACGCGAACCTCAACGAAACCCTCGCCCGGGTGTTTAAGAACATTGAAGGCTCCGCGATTGGCACCGATGCCGAGGATGATCTCAAGGGTCTGTTTGATGATCTTGATGTAAACAGCTCGAAGCTTGGAGGTACGGTAGCTAAGCGCAACGAGAAGCTTGTGAAGCTGCTCGACGCGATCGGTGACCTGCCGCTGGGAAACTTCGAGGATAATTCGATCGACCTGTTCGGTGATGCTTACGAGTACCTCATGCAGATGTATGCCTCAAGTGCCGGTAAGTCCGGTGGTGAGTATTACACGCCGCAGGAGGTCTCCGAGCTTCTCGCTCGCATCACCGTGGTTGGCAAGACTCAGGTGAACAAGGTCTACGACCCGGCGGTCGGCTCTGGTTCGTTGCTGCTGAAGTTCGAGAAGGTACTCGGCAAAGGTGGCGTGCGTCAGGGCTACTTTGGCCAGGAGATCAACCTGACCACGTACAACCTCGCTCGCATCAACATGTTCCTGCACGACGTGAACTACGAAAAGTTCAACCTAGCCCACGGCGACACCCTCACCGATCCCGCCCACTGGGACGACGAACCGTTCGAAGCGATCGTCTCTAACCCGCCCTACTCGATCAAGTGGGACGGTGACGCGAACCCACTGCTGATCAACGATCCACGATTCGCTCCAGCCGGTGTGCTCGCACCGAAATCGAAGGCCGACCTTGCCTTCACAATGCACATCCTGAGCTGGCTCGCCGTCAATGGCACGGCGGCGATCGTCGAGTTCCCTGGCGTGCTCTACAGAGGTGGCGCGGAACGCAAGATCCGGCAGTACCTCATCGACAACAACTTCGTTGATGCCGTGATCCAGCTCCCACCGGACCTGTTCTTCGGCACCACGATTGCGACCTGCATCATCGTGCTCAAGATGTCGAAAACCGACAACTCCGTGCTCTTTATTGACGCATCTGCCGAGTTCACACGTGTTGGCAACAAAAACAAGCTCACCGACACCCACCGACAGCACGTCCTCGACACCTTCATTACCCGAGAGAGCGTTGATCACGTCGCGACGCTTGTGTCGAACGAACGCATCGCGGCCAATGACTACAACATCGCCGTGTCCTCCTACGTCGAGCAAGAAGACACCCGCGAGGTCGTCGACATCACGGTACTCAACGCTGAGATCGCGCACATCGTCGCCCGCCAGCAGGAACTCCGAACCTCCATCGACGAGATCGTTGCTGACCTGGAGGGTACGAGGTGAGCAGCATTGACGATCTGATCGCAGAGCTTGCGCCGGAGGGTGTGGAGTCAAAAACACTGGGCGAAGTGCTGCGTATCAAGAATGGCAAGGACCATAAGTCGCTTGGGGACGGTGATATCCCTGTCTATGGAAGTGGCGGGATCATGCGCTACGTCGACGCTGCTGCAGCCGAAGGGCCGTCCGTGCTCATTCCCCGTAAGGGCTCTCTTGGCAACATATTCTATGTCGAGGGGCCGTTCTGGGTGGTTGATACGATTTTCCGAACCGAGATCGATACCTCTCAAATTGAGCCGAAGTTTGTGTACCACCAGTTGCTCACGATGAAGCTCGGTGAGATGAACCAGGCGGGTGGGGTCCCGAGCCAAACGCAGACCGTCCTGAATTCATTGCGAATCCCCGTGCCGCCTCTAGAGGTGCAGCGAGAGATCGTGCGAGTGTTGGATCAGTTCACTCAGCTGGAAGCGGAGCTGGAAGCGGAGCTGGAAGCCCGACGACGCCAGTACGAGCACTACCGAACAGAGTTGCTCGCTGACGCAGCAGCGCTTGGTCGGCTAGTTGAGCTAGGTGAGCTTGGTCGAATCGTAACCGGGCGAACACCCAAGTCCTCCGACTCTTCCGCGTGGGGGGACCACCTTGATTTCGTTACTCCGTCCGACATCAAGAACGGGATGAAACGGATTCATAGCCCTGCACGTCAACTTTCGATTTCGGGTGCAGAAGCACTTTCGAAAGCTATCGTTCCTGAAGGTTCATTGCTGGTTACCTGTATCGGTGCCGATATGGGCAAGACAGTTCTTAACGCAAATGCGTGTGCAACAAACCAGCAGATTAACTCTCTTACTCCCAACTCCGGAATCGCTACAGATTTCGTGTTCCACGTTCTCACCTCAATGCGTGACGAGATTCGTGCGCAGGGAGAGCGGGCTGGTGGAACAATGCCCATCATCAACAAGAGCGACTTCTCAAAGATCCGAATTGCACTTCCGCCACTTGAAGAGCAGCAGCGGGTTGCCAGAATCCTTGATCAATTTGATGCGCTCGTCAATGATCTCAGTGTTGGTCTCCCTGCTGAGCTTACCGCGCGTCGTAAGCAGTACGAGTACTACCGCGACAAGCTGCTGAGCTTCAGGGAGGCCGATTAGATGACGAGCCACCATGAAACAATGGCGAGCTTGGCGGACGAGGTGTTACAGAGCCTTGCCGATTCGCGTAGCGCCCTCATTTATGCCCCGAACACAATCGGTAAGACTCGGCTGGCTCAGCACCTTAAGGAGCGTGATCCGGAGGGCGTAGTCCTCTATAACTCCTTTGTTGAGGACGTATTCACCTGGGATAACCAGCGAGTCGTGCTCAAGATGAATCTGGAGTCAGAGCTACTGGAAACTATCGTGACGCAAGGTCTTGACAGTGCGATCATCGATAGTTTCCAAGCCTTCACGAGCGGCAGAATTGAACCAAGGCTTGACTTCGAGAGCGGCGAGATTAGCTTTGGCATACACAAGGGTGATGACAGTTCGACCGACGGTATCAAGATATCGAGAGCCGAGGAGAGTATATTTGTTTGGAGTGTCTATTATTCTGTTTTGAGCGAAGCAATTGAGACGCTTTGTGATAGCCCTGATCTGCGTTCAACATCTGACTATGACCAGCTAACGCTTGCGGTCATAGACGACCCGGTGTCATCCATGGACGATGTGCGCATCGTGTCAGTGGCGCTCGCTTTGGCGGAGCTTATAAAGCGAGCATCGGAACTGCGCCTGAGATTCGTCATCGCAACCCACCACGCCCTCTTCTTCAACGTTCTGTTCAACTCGCTACGTCGAAAAAAGAACCAAGCGTACGTTCTTAAGCATGAACTAGTTGCGGGATGGTCACTGAAGAAGCAATCGAATGACTCTCCTTTCAGTTACCACCTGGGGATCGTTGAAGATCTTCAATCGGCAATCTCTGCGAATGCGATTGAGCGAGGTCACTTCAATCAGTTCCGAGCTCTTCTCGAGAAAACGGCCAACTTCCTCGGGCACCCGGGAGGTTGGGGCGACCTGCTGACCGGACCTGATGCGGTCCTGTTGACGAAGGTCCTCAATCTGTATAGCCATGATCGTTTCTCAGATCTGGACAGTTCCGAGGTGGCCGAAGAATACAAAGACGCTCTAAAGAGTGAGTTTCAGGAGTTCCTAAAAGCGTTCAGGTGGGAGGCTGCGTCGTGAGCGACCTGACTCCGCGGACGTACGATCCGATCGCTGTCTCGTCTGAGAGCACGGTTGTTGCTGAGTACATCCCTGACGCGGCGGTCGCTGGCTCGTATCAGTCCGAGGCGGAACTTGAGCGTGAGTTGATCAGGCTGCTTGAGTCGCAAGCGTATGAGTACTTGCCCATCACGTCGGAGGCGCAGCTCGTTGCAAACCTCCGCACTCAGCTCGAAGCACTGAATGGAGTTATCTTCTCAGATGCGGAGTGGGGCCAGTTCTTCTCGGAGCGAATTGCTAGCGCGAACGATGGCATCGTGGAGAAGACGGTGCGGGTCCAGGAGGATCATGTTCAGCTGCTGAAGCGTGACGACGGTTCGATTAAGAACATCCTGCTGATCGACAAGCAGAACATTCACAACAATCGCTTGCAGGTGATCAACCAGTACGAGATTGGCCAGGGCGATGGCGGCTCTGCCCGATCGAATCGCTACGACGTGACGGTGCTGGTCAACGGGTTGCCGATGGTGCACGTTGAGCTGAAGCGCCGTGGCGTTGATATTCGTGAGGCGTTCAACCAGATCGACCGGTATCAGCGGGACAGTTTCTGGGCGGGGTCTGGACTGTTCGAGTACGTGCAGCTGTTCGTGATCTCGAATGGCACGTTGACGAAGTACTACTCGAACACCGCTCGTCGCCAGCACCTCAGCGAGGCCGCTGGGTCGAAGCGGGTGCGGAAGACGTCGAACAGTTTCGAGTTCACGTCGTGGTGGGCGGATGCGCAGAACAAGCCGATTCAGGATCTGCCAGCGTTTGCGAAGACGTTCTTCGCGAAGCATGCGTTGTTGAACATCCTGACGAAGTACTGCGTGCTCACGGCCGACCGGTTGCTGTTGGTGATGCGGCCCTACCAGATCGTGGCTACCGAGCGGATACTGCAGCGGGTCAACATATCGACAAACTACAAGCAGCTCGGCACGGTGGCTGCGGGTGGGTATGTGTGGCACACGACCGGGTCGGGCAAGACACTGACCTCGTTCAAGGCAGCGCAGCTCGCGTCGAAGCTTCCGAGCGTAGACAAGGTGCTGTTTGTTGTAGACCGCAAGGATCTCGACTACCAGACGATGCGTGAGTACGACCGGTTCGAGAAAGGTGCGGCGAACTCCAACACTTCGACGGCCGTGCTGAAGAAGCAGCTCGAGAATCCGGGTGCGCGGATTATCATCACGACGATCCAGAAGCTATCGACGTTCATCGGGGCGAACAAGGGTCACCCGATCTACGACGGGCACGTCGTGATCATCTTCGATGAGTGCCACCGTTCGCAGTTCGGTGACATGCACACGGCGATCACGAAGGCGTTCAAGCGGTACAACCTATTCGGGTTCACCGGCACCCCGATTTTCTCCGCTAACTCCGGCAGTGGCGGGAACCCGCAGCTGAAGACCACGGAGCAGGCGTTCGGGGAGAAGCTGCACACGTACACGATCGTGGATGCGATCACCGACAAGAACGTGCTCCCCTTCCGGATCGACTACGTCAACACGGTCAAGGTCGGCACCGTCATCGACAAGCAGGTCTCTGCGATCGATACCGAGAAGGCGCTGCTTGCCACGGAACGAATCAGCCAGATTGTTTCGTACACGCTGGAGCATTTTGATCAGAAGACGAAACGCTCGTCGATGTTTGAGCACTCCGTCGTCACGAACGTGGCCGAGTCCACACGCACACGGCGGCAGGCGGAGGCCGTACGAGAGCGGAAGCGGGTGCGTGGTTTCAACGCGATCTTCGCGACCGCCTCGATCGATGCCGCTCGCCGCTACTACAACCACTTCCAGATGCAGCAAGAACAGCTGCCACCGGATCGCCGGTTGAAGATCGGCCTCATCTATTCCTATGGCGCGAACTACGCCACCGATGACGGCATCCTTGATGACGAGGCATTCGACACCGACGCTCTGTCGACCGACGCCCGGAGCTTCCTTGAGGACGCTATCCAGGACTACAACGACATCTTCGGCACCAGCTACGACACGAGCGCCGACCGGTTCCAGAACTACTACAAAGACCTCTCGCAGCGGTTGAAGAACCGGGATCTCGATCTGGTCATCGTCGTGAACATGTTCCTCACCGGCTTCGATGCCACGACTCTCAATACGCTGTTCGTCGACAAGAACCTGCGTGCCCACGGGCTGATTCAGGCGTACTCGCGCACGAACCGCATCCTGAACTCGGTGAAGACGTACGGCAACATCGTCAGCTTCCGCGACCTTGAAGGGCAGACCAACGATGCCATCGCACTGTTCGGGAACAAGGATGCGCGCGGTGTCGTGCTCCTGAAGCCCTACGCCGAGTACTACAACGACTACGCGGAGAAGACCGCGGAGCTTTTGAGTGCTTTCCCGCTCGGCAAACCGATCGTCGGGGAATCAGCACAGAAGCAGTTCATTCAACTGTTCGGCGCGATCCTGCGCCTGCAAAATATCCTCACCTCCTTTGACGACTTCGTCGGCAACGAGATCCTCACGGAGCGACAGAGCCAGGACTACCGCAGCGTCTATCTCGACTTGTATGCGGAGTTCCGCAAAGACAAGGATGCAGATAAGGAGCGGATCAACGAGGACATCGTCTTCGAGATCGAGCTGATCAAGCAGGTCGAGATCAACGTCGACTACATCCTCATGCTCGTCCAGAAGTACCGCGACGAACGAGGAGACGGCGACGACAAAGAGATCCGCGCTGAGATCTCCCGCGCGATCGACGCCAGCCCGACACTGCGAAACAAGAAGGACCTCGTCGAAGACTTCGTCGACTCCCTCTCTGCCGATGGTGAGATCGATCAGGAATGGCGCGCGTTCATCACCGCCAAGCGCGAGGCTGAACTCGAGACGATCATCGCCGACGAGAACCTCCGACCCGACGAGACACACGCCTTCGTCGAGACCGCGTTCCGCGACGGCCAGATCCGCACCAGCGGCACCGCGATCACCAAGGTGCTGCCACCCGTCTCACGCTTCTCCGCCGACGGCGGCCACGGCGAGAAGAAGCAACGCGTGATCCAGAAACTCGGAGCGTTCTTTGAGCGGTTCTTCGGGCTGAGTTCTAGAGGTGACGAGTAGCCATGAGCCGAATGCGAATGCGGCTGAGGGTTGCGGTGCAGGTCTTGTGGCTTATCGTGCTCGTTCTGGTCAATGCCCTGCCCCGATCGCTGACCTGGGACTTCTGGACCGTCCTCACCGCCGTTGGCGCCGTGCGCACTGGGCGAGCACGGTGCTGGCGTTCATGGCGAACTGCTCACCGATCCTTGCTAGCGACGGCCCAGATTCATAGAGGCGAACCATCTCGTCGATCTGTTCAGCGGTCGGCGAAGTGCGTCGGAGGGCGACGCCTTGCCGCTTCAGGGCACCGCTAATCGTCACGCGATGACAGCCGTACTCGGCGGCGAGCTCGTAGACCGTCTTCCCTGCTTCATAAGCTGTCGCTCTGGCCGACTTTCTCGGCCGATAGTCGTGGCTGCATCTTGCGCGTGCTGCCTTGGATCGCCTGCGGCCGAGACTGCGAGCGATCTGTCGAAAGGTGCCGGTGGGCCGTACGCAGTTCGTTTGCATGCCAGGAGAACAGTCCCACTTCGGTTGAAAGACCCCGCTCATTGAGCGGGGTCTTTTTCATGTCGTTCTTGAGCAACCGGGACTATTCGCTGGGGCGGGCGAAGTCAGCTCCGCTGACAAACTCGACGCCTTGGAACGGTTGGTCACCCACCACGTGGGCGTTGTGCCCCGGCGGAATGCTGTAGGAATCACCGGCTGAAATGTTGATCTTGCCGCCGTCGTTGGTTTCCACTTCCAAATTGCCGGAAACGCAGAATCCGACGTGGCTCAACTCACAGGAGTCGGTTCCAACTACAGGTTTGATGCAGTCGGCCCAAGTCCAGCCTGGTGCAAAGGTCATTCGGCCGATTGTGTATTCCCCCACGGTGACGAGGTCCAGCACCGTCTTATCGGGGCGCCTCGTTTCGTCGGGAGAGTTGTGGGACTTTACTTCCAGGTTCGTGACAACATTGACACTCATGGCTTCTCACAGGGGGATGGGAGCCCAAAAACAGGTGGATCCCGGTGCCTGGCTCCAAGGGCCGCCGTGACCTATGCCTGCCGCCGTCGGAGTCCGAGGGCATGGCGGGTGTTTGCGTCGTGCAAGCACTAGGTTCCTCCCAAGGCAGCCTAAAGTCGAGACAATTAAGCATGAAAGCGAGAACCGCACCGTGACGGCAATGGATGTTGAAGCGCTCTTGAAGGGGTTGAGCAGGCTTCCTGACGTCGAGGCGGACAATCTGCAGGCCTTTGATGCCACAGACAGTCTTCTGCTGGAGGCGGCTGTAGATCTGCTGGGCCCTGATTCCAAGGTGGTTGTCCTTGGAGACCGCTACGGCGCCCTGACCTTGGGCGCTTTGGTTGGGCTCGGCGTCGGGCATGTACGCGTGAATCAGGACCTTTTCACTGGAAGGCTTGCGCTGAAACGCAATGCCGCAGCAGCCGGTGTGGAGGGTCGCTTCACTGAGCACGAACTGGACCGGGAGTTGCTGCACGACGCCGGCGTGGTGCTTTTGCAGTTGCCTAAGTCGCTGGCTGAGTTGGAGGAAATCGCCGACGCCGTTGCCAGATTTGCCGCCCCGCATGCAGTCCTGCTCGCCGGAGGTCGCGTCAAGCACATGTCCCTTGGCATGAACGCGGTCCTGGAACGGTACTTCTCATCCGTCCAACCGCAACTTGCCCGCCGTAAATCCCGGATCCTGGTGGCACGGGATCCCAAAACAACCCTGGGTGAACGCCCCTTTCCGGTGGTGGAGGCCCTGCCTGAACTGGGGATTACCGTGTGTGCGCATGGTGCTGCTTTTTCCGGCGCCCGCCTGGATATTGGTACGCGGTATTTGCTGACGTTCATGGACCGTATGCCTTCCGCCCGGCAGGCTGTGGACCTGGGGTGCGGTACCGGCATTCTCGCCACCATGTATGCGCTTCGCCACCCGGATGCCCGCGTGCTCGCCACCGACCAGTCGGCGGCGGCAGTTGCTTCTGCCAAGGCCACGGCAGCTGCAAACGGTCTGGGGGAGCGGCTGGCAGTGGTCCACGATGACGCAATGTCCACCCTTGAATCCGGCAGTGTCGACCTCATCCTTCTGAACCCGCCGTTCCACCTGGGCGCCAGTGTTCACACCGGCGCTGCGCTGAAGATGTTTCAGGCTGCCGCCCGGGTTCTGGCCCCCGGTGGAGAGCTGTGGACTGTCTACAACAGCCACTTGCAGTACCGGGCCGCCCTTGAACGGCACATCGGGCCGACGGTGGAGGAAGGCCGCAATCCAAAATTCACGGTAACCCGCAGCCGAAAGTCCTAAGCCGCGCCACTGAGCCTGGAATTCATGGATTCAGCGGCATCGTTACCAACCCCTGATGCCGGTGTCAGCGTGTGCTCATACCCGTAACGGCGGCGGTATCGTACGATTCAGACAACGACCAACTTCGACGAAGTTCATCCCAATGACGAGGGGCATCAGTGACTGAGATCCGGCAGCCGACACCGAGGCGCGGAACCAACCTTCCCCGCATGGGGGACTTCAATTTGACCGTCATTCTGGAGGCGATCCGCCGCTCATCTGGTGGACTCAGCCGCGTTGAGTTGGCTCAGATCGTGGGACTTTCCCCGCAGACGATTTCAAATATTTCCAGGCGTCTCCTGGACCAGGCGTTGATCGTGGAGGCCGGCAAGGAAGGTTCAGGGCCGGGCAAGCCCAGGACTATCCTGCGGCTGAACCCGGCAGGCATGTACGCTGTGGGCGTTCACCTGGACCCGGCTGTCATCACCTTTGTAGTTCTGGACTTGCTGGGTGACGTCGTGAAGCATTCCCGGATGGCCACCCCCGGCGGCGACCCGGCCGACGTGATCACCAGCATCGCTGAACAGATCAATGTCCTCATCGAGGAATCCGGCATCGATGCCTCCAAGATCGCTGGACTGGGCGTCGCGGTCCCCGGCCCGATCGACCTCGACGAAGGTTCTGTGGTGGAGCCGCCACTCCTGACGCGCTGGAACCGTGTGCGCATCAGGGAGGCCCTGGCCGAGGCCACAGGTATGGAAACGTTGGTGGACAAGGATGTGACGAGTGCCGCTGTTGCGGAAACATGGGCTGGCGGCGCCAGTGGTGCCGGCAGCTTCGTGTTCATGTACATGGGAACCGGCATTGGTTGCGGCATTGTCCTCAACGACGAAGTAGTGCGCGGCACTTCGGGCAACGCCGGCGAAATCGGCCACATCGTGGTGGACCCTGGCGGTCCGCAGTGTGATTGTGGATTGCGTGGCTGCGTGAAGTCTTCCTGCATTCCGCAGGTGCTGGTGGCGGAGGCCGAAGCCGCTGGGGTGCTCGACGGTCACCGGTCAGGGGCGGACGGCCCCGAAGTCCAGGAGCGCTATGCCCAGTTGTGTGATGCAGCAGATGCTGGTGACGTCAGGGCCATTGCAATCCTGGACAAGTCCGCAACCTTGGTGGCGCGTGCTGTTTCCATAGTGACCAACACCTTGGACGTGGAGCGCGTCGTCTTCGGGGGTCCGTTCTGGGGGCGCATGTCACCGTACTTCATGGAACGCGTTCCTCAATTGCTGGACAAAAACAACGCAGCCCGCATGATCCACGATCTCGAAGTTGTGGGTTCCGGTGTAGGTGAAGACGTTGGAGCCATTGGTGCCGCCTGCTTGGTTTTGGAGCACATGCTGGCACCCAGGGCGCAAAGGCTCCTGCTGGAAGGGTAGTTCCAAGCAGGACAACTGAATATCCACAAGGCTCGGCCACGTCGCAGGCGTGTCGCGGTGAAGCATGGGGGCTGAAGCCACGTTCGACTGAATGGAGCAACATGCGCCGCCCAGTGATTAAAGTGCCAGTGATTAAAACGCCAGTGATGCAAATGCCGCTGAAGTATGCGCCGGTAAAGTTTGCTGTCACTCTCGTGTCCGTCGCTGCCGTCCTTGCGGCAGCGACGTCCTGTTCGCCTACGCCTGAGGCTGCGGAGAGCAAGAGCCTGAAGATCGTTTATCAGAAGACCGATTCGTTCACGGCTTTGGATGCGGTCATGCAGGACGCCAAAAAAGAGTTCGAGGCGTCCAATACCGGCGTGACAGTGGACCTCCAACCCATCCAGGCCAACGACGACGACTACGGGACCAAACTGGCTCTGGCTCAGCGGTCAGGTGACACGGCACCGGACGTCTTCTATGAGGACACCTTCAAGGTTCGTTCCGACGTCGACGCCGGTTACCTCCTCAAATTGGACGGTTACCTGGAGAAGTGGGATGACTGGGCGGCGTTCAGCGAAGCGGCCAAGGAGGCCGGCCGCGCGGACGACGGCGGTATTTACGCAGTTCCGCTGGGCACCGATACCCGGGCCATTTGGTACAACAAGACTGTCCTGCAGAAAGCTGGGATTCAGGTACCGTGGCAGCCGAAATCCTGGGATGAGATCCTGACGGCTGCCCGCGCCATGAAGGCCGCGAGTCCTGACGTCATCCCCTTCAACATGTATGCAGGCAAGGGGACCGGCGAGGGTACTGTCATGCAGGGCTTTTATGAGTTGCTTTACGGCACTGACAGCAGCTTGTATGACGTGGACGCAAAGAAGTGGGTGGTGGGTTCCCAGGGTTTCACCGACTCTTTGACGTTTCTGAAAACCCTCTATGACGAGAAGCTCGCCGTGAGTCCTGCCGAAGCCCTGGACGCCAACGTCTGGAAAAAGGTTTTTGGCGAGTGGTTCCCGCAAGGCAAACTTGGGGCAACCGTGGAGGGTTCCTATACGCCGTCGTTCTGGCAGAAAGGCGGCGCTTACGAGTGGGCCGGCTATGAGCAGGACATGGGCGTTGCGATGTTCCCCACGCAGAAGGGACAGGATCCCGGCGGCGTGAGCATGTCCGGCGGCTGGACACTGGCTGTGGGGGCAAAGAGCAGGAACCCTGAGCTGGCCTTCAGCTTCCTCACCACGGCACTGAACAAAAAGAATGCGCTTGCCTACGACATCAACAATTCCCAGATCGCCGTGCGGACGGATGTGGCCTCCGAGCCTGAGTACTTGGCGGCCAACCCGTTCGTGAAGGACGTTTCAGACTTGGTGAAGGTGACGCATTACCGGCCCGCGACCGCCGACTACCCCAGGATTTCCACGGCTGTCCAGGTAGCCACTGAGTCCGTCATCACCGGCAAGCAGAGTCCTGAGGACGCAGCGGCTGAATACGATGCCACCGTCCGCAAGCTGGTAGGTGAGGACAAGGTCCTGGAGAAATGAGAATTCGCCGCTTCCTGCGGCTGCTCCCGGTAGTTCCGTCCGTTCTTCTGCTCCTGGTGTTCCTGATGGCTCCTGTGGCGTGGTCCTTTTACGCGTCGTTCACGGACGCTGCGTTGTCGGGGAAAGCGGCGAGGGATCCTCAGTGGGTGGGTGCGGACAATTATGTCCGGATGTTCAGCGACGATTCCTTCCCTTTGGCCGCGTGGCTCACGGTGGTGTTCGTCGCTGCGTCCGCCGTGTTGGGCCAGAATGTGTTGGGCTTGCTCATTGCCCTGCTGATGACGCGTTCGCGCCGGGCGGTGGCATCGTGGGTAGGGACCGCGGTGGTGGCGGCCTGGGTGCTGCCGGAGATTGTGGCGGCATTTGCCGCCTACGCCTACTTCAACCGGGATGGGACGCTCAACCAAGTACTGGGTGCCTTTGGTAGCGCGGGGCCGGATTGGTTGTACTCGTTTCCTTTGGTGGCAATCGTCCTGGCGAACACGTGGCGCGGAACTGCCTTCTCTATGTTGGTCTACCGGGCGGCGTTGGCTGATGTTCCCCGGGATGTCACAGAGGCGGCACTCATGGATGGAGCGCGCGGCTGGCAACGGCTCGCCTTTATCACGCTGCCGCTGATCCGGAGCAGCATAGCCACCAACCTGATGTTGATCACGCTTCAGACGTTGGCGGTGTTCACCCTGATCTGGGTGATGACCGCAGGCGGTCCCGCTAACGCCAGCACCACGTTGCCCGTGTTGGCTTACCAGGAGGCCTTCAAGTTTGGAGACATCGGCTACGGCACCGCTGTGGCCTCAGTACTGATTCTTCTGGGAATGGTGTTCGGTGCTGTGTACGTGCGGCTATTGCGGGAGCAAAAGTCATGATCGGCAGTGGACTGCGAGCGCGGTTCAGGACTGAAAGCTCGACGACGGGTGGCAGCTCCAGGTCGACGGCGAGGCTGGGTGCGGACATCGCCCTTGCGGTGATCGGGGTGTGCTTTGTTGCGCCCCTGCTGTGGTTGCTGTTGGCCTCTGTTGATCCCCAAGCCGGTTACCAGACCAAGGTTCCGGCGGCGCCGTCCACTGAGAATTTCCGTGCTGTGATGACTCCTGAGCTGTTGTTTCAGCCCTTGGCCAACAGTTTCCTGTTGTCGGCGGGCACTGCTGTGGTCAATGTCCTTGCTGCGGTGCTCGCCGCGTACCCGTTGTCCAGGTATCAGTCGCGGTTCAACAAGCCCTTCATGTACACGGTCCTTTTTGGGACGTCGTTGCCGGTGACTGCCATCATGGTGCCTGTCTACGGCTTGTTTGTTCAGCTGCAGTTTCTGGATTCCATGGCGGCGACGATTTTCTTCATGGCCACCACTACTTTGCCCATGGCGATTTGGATGACCAAGAACTTCATGGATTCGGTCCCGCTGGAGTTGGAGGAAGCGGCATGGGTGGACGGGGCCTCGACGTTGGCGACGCTCCGGAGCATCGTCTTACCCCTGATGCGGCAGGGGCTGGGAGTGGTGTTCATCTTCGTTTTCATCCAGGCATGGGGGAACTTCTTCGTCCCTTTCATCCTGTTGCTGTCCACCGGAAAGCAACCAGCCGCCGTGTCCATCTTCAGCTTCTTCGGTCAGCACGGGGCGATTGCGTACGGCCAGCTGGCCGCGTTCTCCATCCTGTATTCCGTCCCCGTCTTGGTGCTTTACGCGCTGGTATCGCGTGGCATGGGAAATTCATTCGCCCTCTCCGGTGCCATGAAGGGCTAGCTGATCGTCAGTCGATGTCCTCGATGATCTCGCCGTAGGGTACGGTCTCGTCCAGGTGGGCCTGGTGTCCGGTAGGGCCCCTGTTGAAGGTGATGCGTACGCCGTGCCGTTGGTCTGCTGCAGACTGGAGCAGGACCGGCCGTACGGCGTCGATGACGTGCTGGTCCTGGGAGGCGAGGTACTTCTGATAGGCGGCTGGTAGCTGATGCATGGCAAAAGGATAGACCTCTGAAGTCCACATGGGGAGGGGTACCCATTGCGGTGCCGCACCAAGGAAGGCTTGGATAGAGTGGCCGTTTCACATCAATGCCAGCGAGGGGACCACGAGTGCAACAGATCACAGCCATGGCGGGAATCGATGCACCGGACATGGCCCGTGCCCAGCAACTCGTCGGCAGCATCGTCCGCAGCTTCGAAAACAAAGTGGTGGGTCAGGCCAGGCTGCGTGAGACGTTGGTCATCGGTCTGCTGACCGGCGGGCATGTCCTGCTGGAAAGTGTTCCCGGCCTGGCCAAGACCACAGCGGCCCAAGCGATCGCGGAGTCGGTGAGTGCAGAGTTCCGCCGGATACAGTGCACGCCGGACCTGTTGCCCAGCGACATCGCCGGCACACAGATTTTTGACGCCGCCAAGGGGACGTTCGTCACGCAGCTGGGACCGGTTCACGCCAACATTGTGCTGTTGGATGAGATCAACCGATCCAGTGCCAAGACACAGAGTGCCATGCTCGAAGCGATGCAGGAGCGGCAGACCTCCATAGGTGGCGAGTCCTATCCTTTGCCGCAGCCCTTCCTGGTGCTTGCGACGCAAAACCCCATCGAGCAGGAAGGGACGTACCGTCTTCCCGAAGCCCAGATGGACCGGTTCATGCTTAAGGACGTCCTGGACTATCCGAGCCCTGCGGAGGAAGCGGAAGTTATCCGGCGCATTGACGCCGGCGTGTTCAGTGCAGAGCAGAAGCCTCCGGCCGCGGCGTCCCTTGACGCCGTGGTCCAAGTCCAGGAACTGGTGCGGCGGGTCTATATTGATCCGGCAATCGTTCGGTACATCGTGGGGCTCGCCTACGTGACCCGCAACGCTTCACAGTATTTGGAGCCCCGGCTGGCAAACGTTGTGGAATTCGGGGCCAGCCCGCGGGCCAGCATAGCCTTCAGCCAGGCGGCCCGCGCCATGGCTCTGCTCAAGGGACGTGACCACGTCATTCCTGAGGACGTCAAGAACCTTGCACATCGGATCCTGCGTCACCGGATCATTCTCGGCTTCGATGCCGTAGTTGAGGAAATTTCCGTGGAGACCGTGATCGATGCCGTGTTGGCATCCGTGCAGACGCCGTAGCGGGGCCGGCGCGTGCCCAGCCTCCTTAGACGCGTTAAGTCGAAGATGTTCATCTTCGCCCACCGCAGGACACTGACCCTTCTTGACGGCGAGTATGGTTCGGTATTCAAGGGCCGCAGTCTGGACTTCGACGAACTCCGGGCATACGTCCCTGGCGACGAAGTCCGTGATATCGATTGGAAAGCCACTGCACGGCACGGATCGCCCCTGATTAAGCGTTATGTGGCGGTTCGCCGACACACAGTCCTCCTCCTCATGGACACCGGCAGGAACATGGCCGCACAAGCATTGTCCGGGGAACCCAAGAAAGACATCGCCGTCCATGCGGCCGGGGTGCTGGGTTACCTGGCTTCCCGCCACGGCGACGATGTGGGTCTCCTGCACGGGAATGCCACGGCGTCCAAGTACCTCCCGCCCCGCAGTGGTGAAGAGCATCTGGAACGGCTGCTCCGCGAAGTGGATGCGAGCGCTTCTTTGGATGGTCCAGCCAGTGGGATCGCCGAACAACTGGATTACGTGTTGCGGTACCTGAAGGGGCGTTTGCTCATCGTCGCCGTAGCGGATGAATTCCTGCCGGACGCTCATACACAGAGCCTCTTGCGGAGGCTGCGCGGCCGGCACGAGGTGCTGTGGCTGACCGTCCGGGACGCCGAACTCGCTGCCGTGGCAGGGAACCGGATGCAGCAAAGCACTGATGTGGGCACCGGGCAAGGAATTCCCGCGCCCTTGACCGTGGACGCCAAGGTACGTGCCGCCTACGCAGCGGCAACGCTGGAGCGCGAAAAGCGGCGACGGGACGTGTTCCACGGTCTCGGAATTGCCGAGGAACAAACCACCGGCAGCGAAGACGTCCTGACGTCAGTCTTCGCTCTCTTGGAAAAGCACCGCTCCCGGGCCTTCTCTTCCAGAACCTCTCCCCAGGGCGGCAACCGTGCAGGATGAAACGGGCTTCTATTCGCCCCTGCAGTATCAACCGCAATGGTTATGGCTCGGAGTCTTGCTCGTGCTCCTCATAGGTTCCTGGTACGCCTGGATTCTCCTGTCGACCCGCAAGAGGGCGCCCATCAACCAGACGTCCCCGGCGCGGCACGTCACCGCGGGTCCCCATCTGGAGACGCTTCGAGTAAATTGCCTGAGGGCAATCGATGCCACAGCGGAGGACGCCGACGCCGGACGTCTTCCCGAGCGCGACGCCCACCAAAAACTCAGTTTCCTCGTGCGGGAGTTCGCCGGAGCGGCCACTGGCCTGCCCTTGACCTCCATGACCCTCGAGGACCTCCACCGTCACGACCTCAAAGAACTCGCGGCAGGAATAGCCGGCATCTACCCCAACGAATTCGCACCCCAACCGGTACATTCCGTCAGGCAATCCGCAGACGCCGCACGTCAGATGGTGCTCGCATGGAACTGACCTACTGGTGGATCCTTCCCCTGGCCGCAGCAGCGGTGACCATCACCGCCTGGCTGCACCGCCGTCGTCGTCCCCCCAAGAGCCGACCCATTGCCCACGGTGAGCGGCTCACCGACCTCCCCGAATACCAACACGCCCTACGCCGGCACCGTGCACGCTTGGCGCTCGCCGTAGTCTTGGGCGCCGTGTTCCTCGCCGCCACCGCCACCGCAGCCGCAAGACCCATCCACCGCTCAACGGAGCAACCGGAAATCAGGAACAGGGACATCGTGCTTTGCCTGGACGTGTCCGGGTCCATGACCAGCACAGATGCCGCCATCGCAGCAGTATTCGAAGACCTGGCCAAGGAATTCGACGGCGAGAGAATCGGCATGGTCATCTTCGACAGCAGCAGCGTCCAACTCTTCCCGCTCACAGACGACTACCAGTTCGCCGCCGAACAACTCACTCTGGCCAAGGAGGCCTTGGACAGCGGCACGGGGTCCTTCTTTGACGGCACGTGGAACGGGGAAGGGTCCTCGCTCATAGGCGACGGGCTGGCCAGCTGCGTACAGAGCTTCCCCGGCACCGACGCAGGGGAGCGCTCGCGATCCGTCGTCCTGGCCACGGACAACTTCCTTTCCGGGGAACCGATCTTCACCCTGGAAGAAGCCTCGGCCCTGGCCGCCGAGAAGAAGGTGAAAGTGCACGCGCTCAACCCCGGCGATATGGACTACGGCGGTCAACCCGACCAGCCCGGTGCTCAGCTGGAGGCAGCAGCCCAACGAACCGGCGGCACGTACTTCACTTTGGATAGCCCGGACGCCGTTCAAGGCATCGTCCAAAAAGTGCAGGAAACCGAAGCCACAAATTACCTCGCAGCGCCCCGGGTAGTGCTCGACGACGCCCCAGCCTGGCCACTGGGAATTGCCTTGCTCTCCGGTACGGGGATGCTGCTGCTCGGATGGCGGTTGGAACCATGACCTTCGCCCCCCTTATCCCGTGGCCCCTCTTGGCTCTCGCCTGCGTGGCCTTGCTGGGCTTCACTGCCTGGACCCTGGTGCGTCGCAGGCGAAGCCAGCCGCAACGAACCCGGAAACCCGCAGCCCTGCGCAGTGCCGCCGTCCTCCTCCTGCTCCTTGCAGCCTTACGTCCCGGTTGGGCAGGGGGCGAAGCCCAAACCGGCACCGCAGACTTGGACGTGTTCTTCGTAGTAGACACCAGCACCAGCATGGCCGCAGAAGACTACAAAGGAACCAGCACCCGGCTTTCAGGAGTCCAACAAGACGTCATGGCCATCGCCAAGGAACTCGCCGGAGCCAAGTTTTCGCTCATCAACTTCGACAACAAAGCCACCGTACGATTGCCCCTCACCCAGGACGCAACTGCCCTGCAAACTGCAATGGCCACCATGCAACCCCAAAACAGCAGGTACGCCAAGGGAAGCAGCGTGACCGGCGCAGCTCAGCTCCTGAAAGAAAGGCTCGAGACAGCCAGCCAGCAACACCCAGGACGCCCCGCGCTGGTCTTTTACGCCGGCGACGGTGAGAACACCAGCGCAGAAGCGCCATCGCCCATGGACGCGGGCAACGTGGCCGGGGGAGCGGTGCTCGGGTACGGAACCGGGCAGGGCGGCCGGATGAAGGAAACCTCCAACGCCGACGCCGGATATGTGAGGGACAAAACCTCCGACACCCCGCAGGACGCCGTCTCACGAATCGACGAAGGCCAGTTACGCGCCATCGCAGATCAACTTCACGTCCCCTACTCCCATAGAACGGGCGCCGAGCCAACCTCGGACATGTTGAGCCAAGCCCGCCCCGGAGCCATCACTGAAGTGACCCACAACGGCCCGGGCCGCCTGGAACTCTACTGGCTGCTCGCCATGGCCGCTTTCCTCCTCGCGATCCACGAACCCCTGAGGCACTTCACCGCCTTCCGAACGCTTCGGCCTGCTATGCGGAAGGAGCCCACCCCATGAACCGGAACAACGCGCGACGGCGGCGACGCCGGCTGGCACTCTGGTCAGCACCACCTGCGCTGCTGGCGCTCGCAGTTGCCGCAAAGCTCCTGAGCGTTGGCGTGCTGGGCGCCTCCGCCGGGCAGTCCTTCGACGCAGGAGAGCAGGAGGGAGTGGCCACTGCGGCGTCGTGGTTGCAGGTGGCGAACATCCTGGAGCCGCACAAGGGTCTCTTCGTCTCCGGGGATGCCCATGTCCTGGCGGGCGACTTTGCCGCTGCGCGGAAGGACTTTGAGTCGGCCTTGGAGATGGGTGCCGGCGTTGACGAGTGCAGGGTGCGCGTCAATCTTGTGTTGAGCATCGAGAAGCTGGGGGATGCGGCCGGGGATCCGGACGCAGCGGCCCTCCTGTTCACTGAAGCCAAGGCCACCGTAGAAAGTGCGCCGCCGCAATGCCATGCGGCGGGTCCTGCAAATTCAGCAGGAGAGGGTGAGAGCCTGGATGCCGCCCAGGAGCGCCTTAAAGGCAAGCTTTCCGCTGGTGAGTCGCCTGGCAAGGATCCCTCCACGTCCGGGCAGGCCACGCAGCCACCCCCGAACCAAGAGCAACTTCAGCAGCTTGAAGAGAGCGGGCGGCAGGCGCAGCTTGAGCGTTCTGAGGGGCAGGAACGGGGAGAGTACCTGCGGGGCCCGGATAAAGACCCGGGGGTCAACCGTCCATGGTGAGTCGTTTAGTGAAGCTGCTACGACTCCCACAGAATCTCGTCGTCCACCACGCCGTCCTCGTCAGCTGCAGCCACCAGCAGCTCGTCGGTGAAGTGTGAGCCGAGGGTGAAGTCCAGGACGAAGTACCGTTCCGGCTGGCCGGGGTAGATGGCCACGTGGCCGAGTTTGAGGGCCTTCAGGAAAACGTCGTTGGTGAGCTGGCCTTTGTCGCTGACACCGAAGACGGATTCGAGCTGCTCTTCCTTGAGCTGCGAGCTGTGGAAGTGCAGGAACTGTTGAGGGTTGGTGCCGTCCTGGTCCAGTTCGTCGGCGATCATTTCCCTGACCTGGTCCACGAGCTCGGGGAGGAAGCGCAACCTGTAGTCCACCTTGCGCATGGCCGCCTCATCGAAGTGGTCGTGCGCGGTGACGTTGAGGTCCAGCTCAAGCTGGTTGCCGCCAAGTTCGTGTCTCGCGACGAAGCAATGTTCACGCCCGTGGTTGAGCTCGATCTCCCCAAAATGTTTGCTCGCTACCTTGCCCATGTGATCAATCTAACCCCATCAACCGGCGGGTTCCAGCACTTCGCACCAATTCACCTCTGGGGATGGCGGCCCTTGACAGGAGCGGATTTCAGGGGGTGAAGGCCGCTCTTTCCCGACGTCTCCTTGAGGGTGTCTGCAAGCAGCTGTGTGAACAACTGCACTTGGGCTGTCCGCTTTTCGTTGATCAACAGGGCGAACACGTTCCGCGCCAGCCGGATGTCCGGAACGTCAAGGACCACGACGCCGGGTGGCCGGTTCCGCAGGGCCAGTTCCGGTACCAGAGAGGCCCCGAGCCCGGCGGCGGTCATCTCCAGGCTCGCATGGAAGTCGTCGCTGTAAGCCACCACGCGGGGGTGGAGGTTGCAGCTGGCGAAGAGGCGTTCTATCACCAAGGCATCGCTGGTGCCGGGGTGGTGAATGATCCACGGCATATCGGAGAGATGCGCGGCCTCGATCTCGGCGTCTTCCCGGATTTTCCATGAGGCAGGCAGCACCACCCTGAAGTCGTCGTCGCCAATCCACTGGCGCTCCAGCGAATGCGGCCACGCCAAGCCCGACTGACCCACCTGATAGACCAGTGCCACATCCAGTTCGCCGCCGCTGCGAAGGCCCTGAATGGTTTGGGCGGGTTCGGCTACGGACACTTTCAGCTCGATGCCCAGGCCATTCCATCGTTCATTCCGGATGATGTCCGGCAGGACGTAGGTGGCCAGGCTGGGGAAAATACCCAGCCTCAGTTCCTGGGCGGGGGAGTCGTTGGTCCTCGAGGCGGCTGCCATGAGGGCCTCGACGTCGGTCAGTACCTTGGACGCGTGCCGGGTCATGGTCACCGCGGCCTCCGTTGGCACAACACTGCGGGCCGACCGCTGGAAGAGCTCGACGCCGGTATCGCGTTCCAGCGCGGCCATCTGTTGGGAGACTGCCGAAGCTGTGTAGCCGAGTTGGGCGGCAGCGGCTGCGAAGGAACCCAGCCGCGTGACCTCCATCAAGGTGCGGAGATGGAGAAGGTTGACCATCAGGCGATTTTAGCTGTTCGCCACGCCACATTTTCAAAGTGTCACGACACGCCGTATCCCGGCGACACGCTGAAGATTAAATGTGGCTAAGTAGTCCACAGGGTGTGGATGACATCTCTCAATTTGGCGGAATCACGGACATTTTGAAGGCCCTTGCCTGTGGACGAGCAGTGGATTGAATGACATACTTGTAATACATCATCTTGGGGTTCCAGTTCGGCGCTTGCACTACATGTAGTATCGATTTACGGATTGAGCGGGAAACCAGCACAAGACAAAATCAGAGCGTGTTGGCTGTCACGGCAGCCCGCGGGCCGGTATCGGATTCAGTAATTAGTTCCGGTTGAGCCCGCCAGATACGAAGAGAATCAGACTTCAACTTAGGGGACAGGGATCATGACCGTAACGGTTTACACGAAGCCGGCCTGTGTTCAGTGCAACGCAACTTACCGGGCACTCGACAAGAAGGGCATTGCCTACCAGAGTGTCGACATCTCCCAGGATGCCGAGGCCCTCGAGCGCCTCAAGGCACTGGGTTACATGCAGGCTCCCGTCGTCGTGACCGAGCAGGACCACTGGTCTGGATTCCGCCCGGACAAGATCGAGGAACTGGCCCAGGCCGTTTCCTCCGTGGCCTAAGTTTCATTCAAACTTCGCCACCACAGCACTCTAAGAATTCCTATGTAGTAGAGGTGACTCCCATGGCACCGCTGGCAGCGGCACCCGTACGCGATGCTGCGGAAGCTGTGACCACGAGGAGTCACCTCATCTACTTTTCCTCGACCTCCGAGAACACCAAACGATTCGTCAGGAAACTGGGTACGGATGCAGCACGCATCCCGCTTTATGCCCAGGATGCCCCGCTTCGAGCCCTGGAACCCTACGTCCTTGTACTGCCCACTTACGGCGGAACAAACGGCGAAGGTTCCGTGCCGAAGCAGGTCATCAGATTCCTCAACGATCCAAGGAACAGGGAACTGATCCGCGGTGTTATTGGAGCAGGGAACACCAATTTCGCGGACAACTACTGCGCTGCAGGGGACATCATCTCCGTCAAGTGCAACGTGCCGCATCTTTACAAATTTGAACTCATGGGGACGCCGGAAGACGTTCAGCGGGTCAACGAAGGGCTGGAAAAGTTTTGGACACAACTGTCGCAGAAACAGAAGTAACCGGGGGCGCTGTGGACACGGTCAAGAAGCCGCTGCCTGAGGCTTTCAAGGGCTTGGGTTATCACGAGCTCAACGCCATGCTGAACCTGTATGGCCCCAACGGCGAGATCCAGTTCGAAGCTGACCGTGAAGCTGCGCACCAGTACTTCCTGCAGCACGTGAACAACAACACGGTGTTCTTCCACGACCTGGAAGAGAAGCTCGATTACCTGGTGAAGAACCAGTACTACGAGCGCGAAACCCTCGACCAGTACACGATGAACTTCATCCGCGACCTCTTCAACCGTGCGTACAAGAAGAAGTTCCGCTTTGAGACCTTCCTTGGCGCCTTCAAGTTCTACACGTCCTACACGCTGAAGACTTTTGACGGCAAACGTTTCCTGGAGCGCTACGAAGACCGCGTCTGCATGGTTGCACTGCACCTGGCACGCGGCGACGAAGACCTGGCGAACCGCCTCGTCGATGAAATCATCGACGGCCGCTTCCAGCCGGCTACCCCCACGTTCCTCAATGCCGGCAAGGCACAGCGTGGCGAGCTCGTCTCCTGCTTCCTGCTTCGCATCGAAGACAACATGGAGTCGATCGCCCGCGCCATCAACTCCGCGCTCCAGCTTTCCAAGCGTGGCGGCGGTGTAGCGCTTTCGCTCACCAACATCCGCGAGCACGGTGCACCGATCAAGCAGATCGAAAACCAGTCCTCCGGCGTCATCCCCGTGATGAAGCTCCTCGAAGACAGCTTCTCCTACGCCAACCAGCTCGGTGCCCGCCAGGGTGCAGGAGCGGTGTACCTGCACGCCCACCACCCGGACATCCACCGCTTCCTGGACACCAAGCGCGAGAACGCTGACGAGAAAATCCGCATCAAGACGCTCTCCTTGGGCGTTGTGGTTCCGGACATCACGTTCGAGCTCGCCAAGAAGAACGAGGACATGTACCTCTTCTCCCCGTACGACGTGGAGAAGGTCTACGGTGTTCCGTTCTCCGACATTTCGGTGACCGAGAAGTACTACGAGATGGTTGACGATTCGCGGATCAAGAAGACCAAGATCAGCGCCCGCGAGTTCTTCCAGACCCTCGCGGAGATCCAGTTCGAGTCCGGCTACCCGTACATCATGTTCGAGGACACCGTGAACCGGGCCAACCCGATTGACGGCAAGATCACCATGAGCAACCTGTGCTCGGAGATTCTGCAGGTTTCCTCGCCGTCCATCTACGCCGAGGACCTCAGCTACGAGACCGTGGGTAAGGACATTTCCTGCAACCTCGGTTCCATGAACATCGCCAAGACCATGGACTCGCCGGACTTTGGCCGCTCCATCGAGACGTCCATCCGCGCCCTGAGCGCTGTGTCCGACATGTCCTACATCAACTCGGTGCCGTCCATCGCACAGGGCAACGCCCAGAGCCACGCAATCGGCCTCGGACAGATGAACCTCCACGGCTACCTTGCCCGCGAGCACGTCCACTACGGTTCCGAAGAGGGCCTGGACTTCACCAACATCTACTTCTACACGGTGCTGTTCCACGCTCTGCGAGCTTCCAACCGCCTCGCCATCGAGACCGGCCAGACGTTCGGCGGCTTCGAGAAGTCCACCTACGCATCCGGTGAGTTCTTCGACAAGTACACCGAGCAGGAATGGGTTCCGGAAACGGACCGCGTCAGCGAACTCTTCGCCGGCCACCACATCCCCACCCAGGATGACTGGCGCGAGCTGAAGGCTTCGGTCATGGAGCACGGTATCTACAACCAGAACCTCCAGGCCGTTCCGCCTACCGGTTCCATCAGCTACATCAACAACTCCACGTCCTCCATCCACCCGGTGGCAGCCAAGATCGAAATCCGCAAGGAAGGCAAGATCGGCCGCGTTTACTACCCGGCTCCGTACCTGACCAACGACAACCTGGAGTATTACCAGGATGCCTACGAAATCGGCTACGAGAAGATCATCGACACCTACGCAGCTGCCACGCAGCACGTGGACCAGGGCCTGTCCCTGACGCTGTTCTTCAAGGACACCGCCACCACGCGCGATATCAACAAGGCGCAGATCTACGCATGGCGCAAGGGCATCAAGACCCTTTACTACATCCGTCTCCGCCAGATGGCCCTCGAAGGGACCGAAGTTGAGGGCTGTGTAAGCTGCGCGCTCTAATCAACTAAATCCGGTTGATTCCTTGCGGCGGGCTGCCGCGCTGAAAACTAAAGAGTACGACGGCGGGTCACCACCCGCCGTCGTAGGCTTACCTCAAGAACACCATCGCTTAAGGGGATGAAATGACCGAAAAGGTCAAGCTGCTGACACACGTCGAAGCCATCAACTGGAACAAGATCCAGGACGACAAAGACGTGGAAGTCTGGAACCGCCTCGTCAACAACTTCTGGCTCCCGGAGAAAGTGCCGCTGTCCAACGACGTCCAGTCGTGGCACACGCTGACGCCGGCTGAGCAGCAGCTCACCATGCGCGTTTTCACGGGCCTCACCCTGCTGGACACCATCCAGGGCACAGTAGGTGCTGTCTCGCTGATCCCGGATGCGATCACCCCGCACGAAGAAGCCGTGTACACCAACATTGCCTTCATGGAGTCGGTGCACGCCAAGTCCTACTCGTCCATCTTCTCCACCCTGTGCTCCACCAAGGAGATTGACGATGCCTTCCGTTGGTCCCTCGAGAACGAGAACCTGCAGAAGAAGGCGCAGATCGTCATGGATTACTACCAGGGCGACGATCCCCTGAAGCGCAAGGTTGCCTCCACCCTGCTGGAGAGCTTCTTGTTCTACTCGGGCTTCTACCTGCCCATGTACTGGTCCTCACGAGCGAAGCTCACGAACACGGCTGACCTCATCCGCCTCATCATCCGTGACGAGGCAGTGCACGGTTACTACATCGGCTACAAGTTCCAGAAGGGCTTGGAGAAGGTTTCCGAGGCCCGCAAGCAGGAAATCAAGGACTACACGTTTGAGCTGCTCTTCGAGCTGTACGAAAACGAAGTCCAGTACACGCACGACCTTTACGACGGAGTCGGCCTGGCCGAGGACGTCAAGAAGTTCCTGCACTACAACGCCAACAAGGCGCTCATGAACCTCGGCTACGAGGCCATGTTCCCGGCATCCGTCACCGACGTGAACCCGGCCATCCTGTCGGCCTTGTCCCCGAACGCCGACGAGAACCACGACTTCTTCTCCGGCTCGGGCTCCTCCTACGTGATTGGCAAGGCCGTCAACACCGAGGATGAGGACTGGGAGTTCTAAGTCTCTACCTCGTTGTCGGTTCTTTCAGGGCCCCTCCCGCTTCGGTGGGAGGGGCCCTGTTTTGTTTTAGCTTCTTGATCCGTTACCTATTAAGAGCTTCGTCACGTTCTCCTGAAATGAAGCACTTCCTGTATGACGACGGAATCAGACTCTGTGGCGTCGTCGATCACCATCAAACGCGAACACGTGAGCTATAAGCGTGACGGATCGTAAGGGCGTCATCATTCTGGATCAGCTAAGTCCCAAAGTCCTCGATCGCGTTTTGGAAGAGGCAGAGGCATACCGAGGCCGCCTACTCAAGAGGACATTGGCGCATCTGCTCGTCAGCATTGTGGTCGGGCTCTTTGTTTGGATAGCGTCACTGAACCTGGACCTGTCCGACACCCCGATCTTAAGGCGGATCCCTGGAGCTTCGGTGTTGTCGGGCTTCGGACTGCTGGCCACTCTAGTAGTGGCCGTCCAGATTCAGGCACGATCCTTGAAGATCACTGACAAAAGGAAACACCCTGGCCCGGTGGAATTCCTTGATATGGCGTGCCGGGTTATTTCCCTGGCAGCTACAGGCCTGATGATTTTGTCATTCGGGCAGTCTTTTGATTTCAGTTCATGGCCAAACCCTCCGCGTTTCGATGCTCTCCGCGGCCTCGGGTCGTTGGCACTCGGCGGGCTTCTTTCGCTGTTTGCCAGCGATGCTGCAGAGCATTCTCAGTTGGTTGACACCCAAGCAGATGCTTACCTAAGGAAACTTGTTCGCGAAAAGAAATCGGTACTCAAAGCCTTACCCCGGAGAAGGTTCGGCGCCCCCCGCCGACCCACTTGCCACATTGTCTTAATGTTTGCCATTTATCCGGTGTCCAGTGGCATTGTGGCAGCGTCGCTGGCGGGTGGGAAGGCGTTCATTCCAACTGTGCTCATCACTGCCGGCCTGGCATATCTAGCTGTCGACCGGCTAAGCAAAATCTGTGTCCTTTGGTATAACAAGCAGTGGTGGTCAGTGACGGGAAGTGTGGCCATGGGCGTACTCCTGTGGGTGATTTTTACGAGTCCGTTTGTGGTGGCTGCACTGGAAGTGGCCGCGGGAGGTCGCTGGGGTGTAAAGGCCGTTGACATCCTCGGTGGCTTGTTCCAATTTCTGGCTTTCTATATGGTGCTAACGGCTTTCCCCTTTTACGCTGGCGCATGGATGTGTTGTTCGTCTGGCCGAGGCCGGGGTCTGGTCCTTGAAGTCGCGGTGCGGAAAACTCTGAGACAACTTCTGGCGCTTAGAAGGCGAACTCCCCTTCATATGGGTGCTGCTTCAAGGGCGCGTCCGATTGGTGGACCCTTCATGAGGATCCTTTCGGGCATGAGGAGACGAGCGCCTATGGTCGCGCTGGCTGCAATCGGAGTTGTCTTCGTCTTAGGGGTGAGCTGGCTTGTAGTTTTTGGCCCCGGCGCCGTCTCGAAACTGTTTCCGGGGCAATGAGTGGCACTGTTCCCCCAGCGTCAGTCGAACTTGCATCATTCAGGAGCTATCAGCGGCCATAGGCTGATGCCCCGGCAGATGTGGGGCCTTTGATTGGTAGGTGTGCCCGGTGGGGGTGGTGACTTTCAGGGTGTCCACGTCGGCCTGTACTGCCCGAGTGTTCCAGCCGGGGTTTTCCTTGGTGTGGTTGCACGCCTCGCACAGCCCCGCCCCGTTGGCCAGGGTGGTCCTGCCTCCGGAATGCCATGGAAGCACATGGTCGATATGTCGGATGGGCGCATCACAATAAGGCGTCCGGCATGTATCGTCACGGGTCTCGATGAAGCGCCGCAGCCTTGCCGGAAAGAGCCGGGCCTTGGAATCACTGGTCAGAAGCTCGCCCGAGGACGGTGCTGTGTAAAGCCGGCGAAGCCAGACATCGAACTCTGTGTCCGGCGGCGGCTGTGCTGACTCCTCCGCACTGACAACAGTTCTTCCCCACTCTGCCGGGACAATTCCGTAACCCTTGAGCCGGGCCGGTTCGCTGTCGCCTTGGAAGAGAGTGCGTTCGGTCATGACGAGGTCCAGGTTGATCCCCGAAAACCCGCCCGGAGTCCCGGTGACGCGTTCAACCAGCGTGTCAGCCATGACCTGGCCGCGGGTCGGGACGACTCCGCCAGAGTCTGCACTGCCTATGGAGCGGGCCGAGTCAGCGGCCCGGGTCAACGCGGCATAAACAGCCACGCCCTGAGCCACCGGCAGCAGCGCGGTCAGGTACGTCATGGTGTCCGGCGCCGGCCGCAGGCTCACGGTCCGTTCCGCGGCAGCACGGCTGGCACGACCCGCCACCGAGCGCGGATCACGACGATACGCAGCAGCCTTCACCGCCGCAACAATCGCCCTATCGCCCTTCCCCTCAAAGGTCCCGGCATCCGGGGCGAGTTCCTCATCCACCGCAGCCCGATCCTCAGCACTCAAGCAAGCTGTCTCTCTCACGAGGAGAGTGGCCCGCCACTCATTGAGCTGCCCCGAGTTCAACGCAGCCAACGTGTGTGGCATCTCCGTAACAAGAGCTTTGGCAAACCCCAGCAAACGAGACCCACGGTTCGGGGACTCCCGCCTCGCCAACGCCACCTGAGCGCCCACCCCCTGGCCGCGCTCGGACGCAGGAACACCGGCCTCGGCCTGCTCAGCACGCTGGGCAAGATCAAAAGCCACAGCAACCCGCGCCTGCAAAGCCGTGATAGCGGACTTCATCTCCTCCAACACCCGCAACTGCTCGATCAAATCACCACTAACGGTGCCCGGCAGTGCAATTCCTCGGGAGATGGCAGGAAGATGCGCAGCGGACACCGCTGACTTCGCTTGCCTTTCCCGAATCTGCTTCATGTAATAACTCTGGCAGGGGGCACTGACATTATTAGAGACTTCACTCCCGGGGAGGTGCCGGCAGTTCTCGGACTGAACCATCCCGCCCTTGTCCGCGTCTTCACATCAAGGGAAGATCATCACATCGTCGGGAGGATCGCCATGGCGCAGCTTGAGAAGTTCGAAAAGTACTTGATCGAAGAGTTCTACGATGACTACCGATCGGGGGATATGACGCACAAGACATTCACCAGGCGGGTGGCATTCATCATGGGGAGCATGACCGCTGCTGCGGCGGCTATGACCTTGGTGGGCTGCACGCCGGAAGAGGTTCCCCGGACCACGGACCCGATGCCCACGCCCATGTCATCCGCGGCGTCATCTGGGAACGCCACAACTGCAGTTCCCAATGCGAAGAGCCCGTTGTCTGTTCCCGAGGGTGCTGCCGGACTGGCAACGACGACAGTGACCTTCGCCTCCGGTGGGACTGAGATCAGCGGCTATCTGGCAAGACCAGACGGCGGACAGAAAGGCCCGGGCGTTTTGATCTGCCACGAGAACAGAGGCCTCACCCCGCACATCCAGGACGTTGCCCGACGTTTCGCCAAGGAAGGCTACGCGGCGTTGGCACTGGACCTCCTCAGCAGGGAGGGTGGCACGGCGAACATGGACCCGGATGCCGTCCCGGGTGCACTCACACAGGCCGGCGCGCAACGGCATGTAGACGACTTCACAGCAGCTTTCGGGTACCTCAACGGCCAGGACTTCGTAGACGAGGGCCGCATCGCCATGGTGGGCTTCTGCTTCGGCGGTGGCATCACCTGGCATGCATCCACTGAAATCCCCGCCCTCAAAGCGACGTCGGCCTTCTACGGTCCCGCGCCGGATCTGGCGAAAGTCCCCACCATCAGGCCGGCTGTGTTCGGTGTCTATGCCGAGAACGACGCACGCATCACCGGCGCGATGCCCCAACTCCAGCAGGCCTTGGACGGGACAACGGTCAAACATGAGCTCAAGGTCTACCCGGGCGTTGACCACGCGTTCCATAACGACACCGGTGAACGCTACGTCGAGGCTCAGGCCACGGCAGCATGGAATGACACCTTGGCGTGGTTCAAGGACAACGTCTGACTTACCCTCGCAACCGCGCGGCTTCGGCTGCCAACTCCGCTTCCAAGGTCTCGATACTCGGCAGGCTCGCCACCAGCTCATCGGGCAAGGAATCCGCCAGGGAGGTTTTCCACTCTGCGATGCCCACGGGGGCATTGAATCCACGCAGGGCATATTCGGCCACCACGCTGTTCTTCTCTTTGCACAGCAGCAAACCGATGGTTGGCTTGTCCTCCGGATGCGCCATGAGGTCATCCACGGCCGCCATGTACATACCCAGCTGACCAAGGAATCCAGGTTCGAACTTCACGGCCTTGAGTTCGATCACCATGTAGCAGCGCAGTTTCAGGTGGTAGAACAGCAGGTCAGCGAAGAACTCGTCGCCGGCAATCTCCAACCGGACCTGCTCGCCAACGAAAGCGAAACCCTGACCCAGCTCCAGCAGGAACTTCTCCACATGTTTCACCAATTGCAGCTCCAGGTCCCGTTCGGTGTGGCGCTCAGACATGGCCAGGAAATCAAAGACGTAGGGATCTTTAGTGGCCTGCTGAGCCATGTCCGAATCGGCCGGCACCATGGTGGACTTGAAGTTGGTGATGGCCTGCCCTGACCGCTCGTGCAAACGCGTTGAGATTTGGTGTGTGAGCACGTTGCGTGACCATCCGTGCTGGGCAGCCGCCGCCGCATACCAAAGCCTCGTGGCGGCGTCGTCGAGCTTTTCCAAGAGTGCAATCTGGTGGTACCAGGGCAATGTTGCAAGCGGCGCTTGCAACATTGGAAAGTCCGGCCACGCCTGCGCAAAGCTCTTCATATACCGCAGGTTCCTGGGGGAGAAGCCCTTCGCTTCGGGGAAACGGGTCCGGATGTCGGCAGACAACCGTGTGACCACTTTGGCGCCCCAGCCTTGTTCGGATTCGCGCTCGGCGAGCTGCCGGCCGATGCTCCAGTACGAATTCAAGAGCTCGGCGTTGGCGGCTGCCTGTGCCCGTGTCCTGCCACCACGGATTTCCTGCGCAACAGTGTGGAGCAGGGCGGGATACCAGTCGGGCATGGATGAAGCAGCCGGGACCCCCGGAAACGAGGCTTCGGTCGCGAGCTCTTGGGACGGCATGTGTCTCCTGTCGGTTGCTGTTGGCAACACGCTATGGGGAGGCACTGACAAAATAGTGGGGTGAGTGATGCCGGTGAATTCGTGGACTACACGCTGCAGATGGAGTCCACGTGGGAGAGAGCTGAAGAGCTCAGTGAACGTCTGGGCGAAGCCTTGAAGGTGTATGGCGCGTCCGTCGGCGCCGTACGCGGAACAATAAGGGACGCGCTGAAGCGGTACAAGCACCTCAGCCATGACGACATCACCGCCCTGAGTTCTGAACTGTGGGAAGAACCGGTCTTCGAACGCCGCCTCGCCGCAGTGGTTCTGCTGCAGACCAAGGTAGGTCTGCTCATTAACACGGACCTGACCCGCATCGAGGGGTTCATCAGGAGCGCCGGCACAAGGGAACTGGTGGATCCACTGGCCACGGATGTAGTGAGGCCCCTGCTGGCCCGGCTTGACGGTTTGGCGAGGGAGAGGGCCGATCGAGTGTTGGACCGTTGGGCAACCGACCCGGACGCGGAATTGCGCCGCGCTGCCACCCTCGCCGTGGCACCATAACCCTTGATAAGCGCCAGCGGGGCGCCTAGCGTTTCCCTCAACACATGCCAGTGAAGTTGGAGGCGGGTTGTTTGATGAAATCGCTGTGGTTGGACCGCGAATCCCAGTTCACCTCTGATGCGGTTCCTGAAGAAAAGCACTTTGACACCATTGTGGTTGGAGCGGGCCTGACAGGGATGGTGACGGCGCTGCTGTTGTCGCGGTCCGGCCAACGTGTGGTGGTTTTCGAAGCCCGCACGTTAGGGGCTGTGAGCACCGGTAACACCACAGGCAAGCTCAGCCTCCTCCAGGGCGGTGTGCTCTCCGCGCTGCGCAGCCAGTACTCCTTGAAGGTGGTCAAGGCGTACGTTGAGGCGAACAAGAGCGGGCAAGCGTGGCTCACACAGTATCTGGAGCAGCAAGGCGTTCCGTTCCAGCGCAGGACCGCGGTCACCTTCGCAACCACCGACGACGGCGGGCAGCGGCTCCGCAAGGAAGCTGCGGTTTCGCGGGACGCCGGTCTTGACGTCCATTTCAGCCGTGACGCGGGGTTGCCGTTCCCTGTAGTGGAGGCTTTGGAATTGGAGGGCCAGGCTCAGATCCATCCGATGGAAGTGCTGGACACTCTCGCCGGGGACATCAGGGAGCACGGCGGGATGATTGTTGAGGGTGTTCAAGTGCAGAATGTGGGCTCGGAACACCCCATGGAAGTGTCCACGAGCAAAGGGGCTTTCGCTGCGGATACCGTGGTGCTGGCCACCGGATCACCTATTTTGGACCGCGGGTTGTACTTCACCAAGCTCGAACCGAACCGCTCTTATGCAGCAGCACTTCGCCCGCCAGCCGGTTCGGACATCCCGCCAAACATGTACCTCTCCATCGATTCCCCCACCCGCTCC
>NZ_PCPR01000018.1 GCF_002979775.1 Arthrobacter sp. MYb23 | reverse complement strand
ATGACCGAGTTCGGCAAAAGCGACCTCTTCACCGTGGACCAGCTTCAAACCGTCGGCGTGAACATGGTCATCTACCCGGTCACCCTCTTGCGTAGCGCTATGGGGGCCGCCGCAGAGGTCTTGAACACATTGAAAAGCTTGGGCACTCAGGAGGTTCGGGTTCCTCAGATGCTTACGCGTTCACGCCTTTACGAACTAGTCGACTATGAGGCCTACAACCAGTTCGATTCTAGTGTCTTCAACTTCCAGGTCCCTGGCGTCCGCTAAACGTCTGAGTCTCCGAATCACGAATAAGAACGAAGGAGTTCCAATATGGCTGAAACAGATATCCGAAAAGGCCTTGCCGGCGTCGTGGTGGACTACACCGCCGTCTCGAAGGTCAACCCGGACACCAACTCACTGCTCTACCGCGGGTACCCGGTCCAGGAACTCGCCGCCAAATGCAGCTTCGAGGAAGTGGCCTATCTGCTGTGGAACGGCGAACTGCCTGACAAATGGCAGCTGGCCGAGTTCAGTGTCCGTGAGCGCTCTGGTCGCGCCTTGGATCCGGTGGTCAAGAGCATCATAGATTCACTGCCACTCGCCGCTCATCCGATGGACGTGTGCCGGACTGCAGTTTCAGTGCTGGGCGCCCGGCATGAACTGGCTGAAGATTCCTCACCCGCAGCAAACATGAAGAAGGCCGTAGATCTGTGGGCTGCCATGCCCGCCGTCGTGGCCTATGACCAGCGCCGCCGCCGGGGCTTGGACGTCGTCGAACCTCGCGAAGACCTGGACTATTCGGCGAACTTCCTCTGGATGACCTTCGGGGAAGACCCCGTGGACGAGGTGGTGGAGGCTTTCAACGTCTCGATGATCCTTTACGCAGAGCATTCCTTCAACGCTTCGACGTTTACGGCTCGCGTGGTTACGTCCACGCTCTCGGACCTCCACTCGGCTGTCACCGCAGCGATCGGTGCCCTCAAGGGCCCGCTGCACGGCGGCGCCAATGAGGCCGTGATGCACACGTTCGACGAAATCGGCATCCGCAGCGAAGAATCCTTGGAGGAAGCTGCATCCCGGGCGAAGACGTGGATGGAAGACGCCCTGGCGCAGAAGAAGAAGGTCATGGGCTTCGGGCACCGCGTCTACAAACACGGCGACTCCCGGGTACCCACCATGAAGGCCGCCCTGGACAAGATGATCGCCCACTACGGACGGCCAGAACTCCTTGGGCTGTACAACGGCTTGGAGCAGGCCATGGGTGAGGCAAAGGCCATCAAGCCCAACCTCGACTACCCTGCCGGACCCACGTACCACCTCATGGGCTTCGACACCCCAACCTTCACCCCGATCTTCGTCGCCAGTCGAATCACAGGCTGGACCGCCCACATCATGGAACAGCTAGCATCCAACTCCCTCATCCGACCATTGAGCTCCTACAACGGTGCAGAGCAGCGCTCCATCTGAATTGGCACCACTCAACCCCTAAACTGGCGGTGGGGCACCCGATGGTCACCCGGATCATCACCTATCGCAACGTTCCGGTGCCCCGCCTCCGCCTGGTACTCTGCCATGGCGGGCCCGAGTTCTGCCCCAGTTAGAGTAATCCCGAACAGGATTACGCTCTAGGCCTATAGCAGCAAGGGCGGGATCTCAACCGCTTTTCCGCAGGGTCGCCCGATCTAGAGGGTGTTCCAGTTTTTCTCCATCCATTCCAGTACCTACGGAAGCTCGCTCTTGCGTTGCCTAGGACCATGCCCCCACCGTGGATCGTGTACACACGCCGAGGGCGTCCGCGACCGGGCCGGGCACCGTCCGCTCGTGCACATCGAAGACGCCTTCTCGGGCCAGGACCTTGTTGGAAGGCAGTTCCATTCCGGCCATTCCCCACCGCAGAGAATGGATGGATTCGGGGGACGCCATCAGGAGGCAGAAGCAGATAAAGAAACTGACAGAGCAACCGCCACTTCCGGGTCAAATGGTAGAGGTGGGCCGACCTCCGCGTTGGGGCACGGTCAGGCGACGTCACTGTCACTATTGTCCCTAGATCATTTTCCGGCCCCTCGGACGGCGCCCGTGACACCAGCAGGCCGCCCGACATCTCCCGTTGGTGACCGTCGGGCGACGGGAAGAAACCGCCAAGTGGCGGGCTTTCGGTTCCAATGAGGGAGGAAGTTGGGCCCGATCTTTGAGACCGGTCCTGAACCGTGGCGAGAAGTTCAGTTGTTAAGGGGCAACGCACTCGTAGAGGAGTCCAGGAGGAATGTCGTGGCTGAGTTCAAGGGTGTAGGACCAAGGGCCGTGCCACGTGACAAGAACGCCCGAAGCTTCATGCTCACCTGATTCAGAGTGCAGCCGAGCAATGGCACTTGCTAAATCAATGTCATGATGCAAATCTTCCAGAAGCTCGACGCTCCCGGGCGAAGCTGAGTTTTTGCACCTCATGGTGCAGCAGGGTGCTGGACGCCAGGGCAGAGGCTGGATCTGCCGGTCTCCCACCTATAGTCGACCCACACTTTGAAACCGTCTGCCCGGTGAAAGAGACGGCGGGGCTCAGCGCCATCGCTGTCGAGCCATAGGATTTGCTCATCATCCGTGACTGCATCGACAACTCCGCGGCGAATCTCTATGTCCAGAAGTTTCACTATCACCAGTTGGCCAACCAGCGGGCTCCATTTGGGGTGCAGGTGAAACGCCATTGATGCCATGCCCTTCCTTTGGAGCGGGCTGTGCCTGCCGTCCATCGAGCAGGCACAGCCATGTCCTAAACCGTCACGAGGTCCTGCCAGCCGGCGAGGTCATGTCCGTGTGCATCGCTGACGGACTTGTGGGTTACCTCTCCCGCCGTCACATTCAGACCGCCTGCCAGGGCGGGGAACCTGTCGAAAGCACCTTTGACGCCGTAGTTCGCCAAGGCAACCGCGTAGCGGAGAGTGACGTTGGTCAGTGCGTATGTGGAGGTGTTCGGGACAGCGCCGGGCATGTTGGCAACGCAGTAGAAGATCGAGTTGTGGACCTTGTACGTCGGTTCCTGGTGGGTGGTGGGGTGCGTGTCCTCGAAGCAGCCGCCCTGGTCCACTGCGATGTCCACCAGGACCGAGCCCGGCTTCATGCGGGATACGAGCTCGTTGGTGACCAGCTTGGGTGCCTTGGCGCCCGGGATCAGGACGGAGCCGATCACGAGATCTGCGTCGATGACTGACTTCTCGATCTCGTAGGCGTTGGAGGCGACGGTCTTCAGGCGGCCCTGGTAGTCGGCGTCGAGTTCGCGCAGCCGGTTGATGTTGATGTCCAAAATGGTAACGTCGGCGCCTAGACCCATGGCCATGGTGGCCGCGTTGGTGCCGGCAACGCCGGCGCCGAGGACGACAACCTTGGCGGGGCGAACACCGGGAACGCCGCCGAGCAGGACGCCCTTGCCACCAGCGGGTGCCATGAGGGAGCTTGCGCCGACCTGAACAGAGAGCCGACCGGCTACCTCGGACATGGGTGCGAGCAGCGGCAGCGTCCGGCCTTCCTGGACCGTTTCGTACGCGATCGCCGTAACGCCGGAATCGACAAGTGCCTGAGTCAGGGCGGGTTCCGCGGCAAGGTGAAGGTAGGTGAAAAGAAGCAATCCCTCGCGGAAGTGGCGGTATTCCGACGCCACTGGTTCCTTAACTTTCATCACCATGCTGGCTCGGGCCCAGATCTCCTCTGCTGTCTCGACGATCTCGGCGCCCGCCAGTGCGTACTCCTCATCGGTAATGCCCGAACCAGCGCCGGCGCCGGTTTCCACAAGCACGTGGTGGCCGTTTGCTTTCAATTCGTGCACGCCGGCAGCAGTGATGGCGACGCGAAACTCGTTGTTCTTGATTTCCTTGGGGACGGAGATGATCATGTTCATGCTTTCTGTGGAGACTTATGCCTATTGGCAAAAGAATGACAGAATCCACATTATTTACGCCTATCGGACGCAGTATCTGCGGTAGAATAGGAAAAACTGGTCTATTCTCGCATTGGAGGTGCATTGCACCGTGCCCGGCCTGCAGAAACTGCAACAGGTGACTCTGGACGAGATCGACCACAAGCTTCTGGGCTTGCTGTCCCAGAATTCAAGGCGAACCAATCAGTCGTTGTCGGAGGCCTTGGGACTTGCGCCGTCAACCTGTCTTGCCCGCCTCAACGGGCTCAGAGAGTCGGGGGTGATCAAGCGGTTCACCGTCGAAGTCGCACCCGATGCGATGGGCCTGTCTCTCCAAGCTCTGGTAAGCGTGCGGCTCAGACCTGGCGCTCGTCACCTGATGAACGCCTTCGGAAACGAGTTACGGGATCTTCCCGAAATCAAGCAGTTCTTCGTGCTCGGCGGTGCCGACGATTTTTTTATCCACATCACGGCCAAGAACACCGAGCACATCCGTCAATTCGTACTGGACCATTTGTCTTCGAATCCTGCCGTCGCCGGTACCCAGACCAACCTCGTTTTCGAACACGATCACGGAAGCGCCTACGGGCTCTAGTTACCCGAGGATGCCTCGTCCTAGACGGTCAGGTCTGAGGGGCGTCCCGCGGTCGTGACCGAGGCAACTGAGTGTTCCGGTCCACGTCAAGGGCCACGTGGGGAAGGTCCGTGGGAGTGAAGAATGTCAGCGACACGCCGTTCAAAGTCTTGCCCCTCCTTATGGCCCGGAAGACGAATGTCACGGCAGTGCCTGCGCATATGGGCCAGCCGCGCTCTGTGCTGTTATCGACTCTGTCTTCGGAACAGAGGGGATGCCGACGGTGTACATCAGCGGCGACAACTCCGTGCCAAAGGACCATAACGACCCTTGCTGAGGAACTCACCCGAGAACACAACGACCTGTCGAATGCAGCCAGGCGAATGAATGCCTATTATTGCGCCACATCGCAGGGGCAGGCTGATGGGCGACAGCTCCGACTGTCAGCGCCGCGCAAAGTGGCCCCGAATTTCGCAAGCTCTGGTTCCACATCGGGCCGGAGTTCTCGCAGGTACTTGCGCTCCCGTTGTTGGACCGCCGACAAATGGACATTCCGTGGGTCAACATGTTGCCTCGCATCCCGCACAGGTGCCCTGACTTATGTGACGTTGTTTCCGTCTAGAGCATATCGAGATGGTTCTTGTAGGCGGTGTCTTTGTTGGTGGTCCAGCCGGCGATTATGCCGGCTCCGAGCATTTGGTCGGTGAGTCTGGCGAAGCGGTAGCCGGGGTCTGTGTCGAGGGCGAGTTGCATGTATTGGTGTGCTTTGGATCCTCGGCCTTCCCACCAGTTGATGTAGCCGATGGTGGTGAGGATGGGTGCTGCGTGTTGTGGGCTGGTTCTGGTGTAGGCGTGGAGGAGGAGCTGTTGTGCCCACTCAACCCTCGACCATTTGGGTGCGGACTGGGTTTGGGCGAAGAGGATGTGTTGCGGTGGTTCGTCGATGCCGGGGATGTCTGCCATGAGCCGGTCGCGGATGTGAGGGAATTGGAAGTTCGCGATCAGGGTGGTGCAGTCCTCGTCTGTGGGGAAGCCGGTGCTGTCGAGCATGTTCGTCCAGAGTTGGCTCGCTTGTAGTGTCGCTTGATGAAGTGCCTGTGACCGGATGGAGTTCATGCAGCTTTCCACGGCGGCGGCGTGGCCTGCTTCGTGTGTTGGCGTCGGGAGGATGATGCGGTTGGTGGGTTCGATGGTGCTTCCGCGGTAGATGAATTCGGCGTTGACGCGGCTGTATTCAGTGGTGCTGATAGGCAGGCTGATGTCCTGGCCGGGTTCGCTGTCGTAGGGAGAGTAGGCGTCATCGGAGACGAAGATTCCGTCGCGGATGGTGATGCCGTTTTCGGCGAGGACTCCTGTGAGCGCGGCGATGGTGGCTGTGTGCGGTTTGGGTTGGCCTGGTTCGCAGTGGCTGGAGGTGTAGAGCGCGAAGACGATACTTGTCGCGTTGGTGTCGCTGGTGAGGTAGCTGCTGACGGTGCGGGCGTAAGGGAGTTCTGTTCCTGGTTGGCGGGGGAGGTCGATGCGGAGGGTGGCTCCGACCTTGCCTTTGTCCAGGGTGATGCAGACCAGACTCTCTTGGGGCCAGAACCCTAGCGTGTGTCCGATGAAACTGAGCAGGTCCGCTGGGTCTTTGATGGTGAGCGCATTCATTGTCCTGTTCCTTTGCCATTGTTTTGTGCCTGTGGGTATTGGTCCGTGCCGTTCTGATCGGGAGACCTGTGCGCCGGACGAGGGCCGCAGTGCAACTTAGGGTGACAGGGTGGGGGCGGAAGCTCGGGATGAGTAAGCAGCGCAGGAGTGCCGAGCGGAGTTTCCGGATCGTGCCTGGCGCGTTAGGGCACTGGTTTCGCGGACGCCTCGTCCAGCAATGATCGGGATATCAGAATGACAAACAGCGTTGTTGCTTCTGGCTATTCATGGGCAGGCTGGAGCGGCGCGTCATGACGAGAGCGGCCCCTATTTTGGGGTGTGCCACCCTTCGGCGGGTCGCTGCGCCGGGTCGGCCCGGAGGCTGCGTCCAGTCCCGACATATGCGCCGTTATCGGTGATGCTCGGGTTAGTCAGCGGTCGCCGGCATGGGCTAGGCGCGACGAGCTGCGACTTTAGGGTCTCTTCCGATGTATGAGGAAAGTACACCAGCCGCGGCGAGGGCATCGGCGGCCGCCGTGTGCGCTTTTCCTGTTTCGACATTGAGTCGTTTGCAGGTGTCTGCCAGGGAGGCGCTCTCGCCGGGGTGATAGCTCTTTGTCAGTTGCATCGTGCAGACAAGAGGCCAGTGCGGGATCATTTTTCCCGCTCGCTGGAACTCCGACCTGAGAAATCCCAGGTCGAATGCTGCGTTGTGTGCCACCACAGTTCGTCCGGCTAGCTTTTGCTGAATGTGAGGGAGTACGTCGATGAACCGTGGGGCGTTGCGGACGTCGTGATCACTGATCCCGTGGACGTGGCTAGGGCCGGTTGCTTGCTCAGGGTCGACGAGGGTTGACCACGTGCCCTGAACGGTGCCCTGTTCGTTAACATGCACGATGGCAATTTCGACAATGCGGTCACGCTGCGGCGAGAATCCGGTTGTCTCGACATCGATCACGGCATATGGTCCGCCGTCAGCTAGTTCAAGCATGGGCTCGGTGTTCGTCGTGACGACTGATTTTGGCCGGTAGTTTGTCAGGTCTTCCGCAAATTGGGTGGTTGCCTCGGCCAAATGTTTGACAAGTGGCCACGCTGTCTCGACGTCGAGCGCTGCGGCCGCGTAGGAATGCGTGAGTAATTGGTCGTCAAGGTATACATCATGCTTGTCGCGCTCTTTGACAATGACGTTGCTCGCTAGGTCAGATGGATCGGGTGAGGGGAGGGCAGCCAGATACTTGAGAGCGGTAGCTGCTTGCACACGCGATGTCTTACGGAGCGTCATTCCCACACCGTCGAGGGTTGACTCGTAGTTTTCGCTGCTGAAAAGGACATGGAGTGTGTTCAAGGTCCGGTCACCGGCCCAAGGGAACAGGATAGTGTCATCGCCCCACGTGATGAGAGGGCTCTCTCGGAGGCCAAGCCTGTCGTATGCGGCCCGGCCTTCCTGGAAGAGCGCTCGTGCCGCTTCGTCGAGGTAAACGGGTACATCCCGAGTTTCGTAGAGCTGCTTCATCCGGTGACGTATGCCGTCGGCAATTAGGATGCCACTACCTGAGAAGGACGGGGGCCGGCCGCCTCCGGCCTTGGTCAGGTTGATGACTTTGCCAGCGATGTCGACGTCAAGGATGCGCCACCGACGTCCGGCGAAGATCAGGAGGCCGCCTTCCACAAGCGGCTGGTCTATGGGGATCGATCCGAGCGTGCGGCCCGAGGATACGAGCCGATACTCCTCGGCTGTGTGGAAGGCACTGTAGAAGCTGTAGTGGTTGATGAGCCGTTCCCCCTTGGTTCCGGCCAACAGGGTGCCATCGGATGACTGCACGATGATGTCTTTGTTTCCCAAGCTGCGGAGCAACTGGATGAACATGGGTTGATCAATATGGCTGAAGGGGCCCTCCTTACAGAGGGCGCTGTAGAGGTCGGCCGCCGTCGCGCCGCCGTGTTGGGCGATCACGGAGAGAGTCTGTTGAATCAGCGTCGAGAGGTGAAGGCCGTCGGTATTGGGTGGTTCGTACCACTTCTCAAGCAGCAGTTCGATGGTGGCGACTGTTTCGAACAACTCGGCACGGAGTTGGTCGACGGGAGGGGTCCGTTGATCGACTGGCCGTTCCGATACGTAGATGCGTAGGGTGGCCGGTTTGCCACGTCGGCCTGACCTTCCCAGACGTTGGCGCAGCGCGGAGACACTACCCGGTGCGCCGACTTGGGCTACGGCGTCGGCGGAACCTATATCGATGCCCATCTCGAGTGTGGAGGTACAGACGGCCGTTGTTGGTGTCCCGGCAGACCGTAGCCGGGACTCAACGTTTTCGCGGAAGTCCTTGGACAGGTTGCCGTGGTGGGGGAAGAACTCGTTCACGACCCGTGCTCGGTTGCTGATGCTTTTGAGGAGGTCGGCGTAGGTTTCGACATTGGCACGAGAATTGGCGAAAACCAGGTTGTCCTGTCCGCGCAGGTTCCGGAATAGGTGGTCAGCGATTGCCAGCTTGTCGGGTTCGACCTCCGTGGGATCTTCGCCGTCGGACACACCGCCGCCGCTGGTGATGTACCCGCGCAGCTGCATGCGGAGCTCAGCGGCGTCATCGTCGTGGCCTCCGATCACGTGGACGGCTTGTTCGTTACCTGGTCTGAGGATGCGCGCGGCGATGGAGGCGTCGGAGAGTGTGGCGGAGAGCCCGATGCGGGGGATCCGTCTGCGGATGGCCAGCTCGACCCGGTGCAGCAGCGATTGCAGCTGCGCTCCGCGTTCAGTGCCGATGAAGGAGTGCAATTCGTCGATCACAATGTACTGCAGCCCGCTGAGCATGACCGGGAGGCGAGTCCCTTGGATAACAAACATCGCTTCCAAGGATTCCGGGGTAATGAGCAGGAGCCCGTCGGGTGATTCCTTGAGGGCACGGCGGGCGCTGTCGCCTACGTCTCCGTGGCGGCGATGAATCGGCATATCCACTTTTTCGGCCAAGGATTCGAGCCTGCCGTATTGATCGTTGATCAGGGCCTTTAAGGGGGAGATGTAAAGTGCCTTCACCCCATTGAGCAGCGTTTCGCTGTCCCGAGCCGCGGCTAAGGACGACAAGATTGGTAGCCAGGCCGCTTCTGTTTTGCCTGAGGCGGTAGCTGCACTGATGATGACGTCGGTATCGCCGCGGAGGATGGGGTCGATCGCTTCGGCCTGGGCAGGGCGCAGATGCTCCCATTTCTGTTCCCAAATCCACGACTGAACACTTCGATGGAGCCGATTAAACGCTGTGTGGGCTTCTGAGGCCCTAGAGCTTGAAGACTGAAAGCTCGTCATCGGTGTCGTTCGTTGTGTGGCGGTCGTCGGCTGGGTTCTGGTCAGAGAGAATATCGCGGGTTCGGGTGGGTACGGAAGAAGGGTCAGTGGTGGGAGTCAACGGAGCTAGGTCCGGGTTGGACTCCCGTTGGATGTTGATGCCCGTCACGAGGTCCTCCCAGGCGCGGTCTGGGTTTTGTTCTAGCACCGCCAGCAGGTCGAGGAAGCCTTTGATCGTGTTCCGGGGGGTTCGGAAGTACGCGTCTCCGATACGCTGAGCGCAGTGGTTCATGTACTGGGTGATGCCTTCGTCGCTGATCAGGTAGGCTGATTCGTCTCCGGCGGCCTGGACATGCCGGAGTTTGGTCAGCAGGACGTAGAAGTCTTCCGGCGTCAGGCTGGCCAGGCGCAGGACGGGTCCGGAGTAGTCCACGAGTCCGTCGATGGCGTAGCTGTTTTCTTCCAGGCGAGATTGCAACGCGGAGTAAGAGTAGAGGCCGCGGCGGGGATCGAGCAGGAAGTCGGGTGTTCCCCCGAAGATGAAACCAAGGCTTGCTGCGCTGCCTTGGGTGGAGTCGTTGAGTATCCGGAGGATTTGTTCGTAGTTGGAGTTTCGAGCTTGTGTGTTGGCCAGCTTGTAAAGGTTGACCATCTCGTCGAGGCAGACGAGGATCCCCCCGAAGCCAGCCAGGCGGACAAAGCGTGCGAGAAGCTTGAGTTGGTCGTAGAAGTTGGAGTCATCAATGATTGTTCGGACGCCAAGGGCTGCTCGAGCGTCGGTACGGGTGGCGAATTCTCCTCGCAGCCACCGAACAGCATCGGACTTGAGCTGTTCGTTGCCGGTGTCGTGTCCTTGCCAGTATTTGGCGATGACTTCGGCGAAGTCGTAGCCGCCGGTGAGCTCGGAGAGTTCAGACAGGCTTCTGCGGATGATGCTCTCGACAGGTACGCCGGTGTCCCGGGATTCCGTCAGGGCCTGCGAAACGAATCGCTCCACGACGCTGGACATGGCGCCGCCGTCGGGTTTGGCTCGTGTGGCCATGTTGCGCATGAGTTCGGCGTAGAGACTGCGGGCTTGGCCGCCGGTTGCGTGAAGGCGCCTGTCGGGGGAGAGGTCGGCATGGACGGTGACTAGTTTTTGCTGAAGTGCGATGGATCGCACGACGTGTAGGAAGAAGGTCTTACCTGAGCCGTAGTCTCCGATGATGAAACGGCTGCCCGAGCCGCCGTCGTTGATCCTGTTGATATCGGACAGGAGTGCTTTGACTTCCTTGACCCGTCCTACCTGTACGTGTTGTTGTCCCATTCTGGGAACGACGCCGGCGCGCAGGGATTGCAGGAGCGCGTCACGTTCGCGTGGTCGGATGGTGGTTTGAGGCGAGACGGTCATGCCAGGAGCTCCTGCAGTGCGGTCGGGTTAATGGTGAGGGTTTCGTCGCCTTCAAGGAGCGGCTCGTCGGCGGCGTCCAATGCTGCTTCGTTAACGGCGTCCATGGCACCTTGCGGCAGCAAACCGTGCTGTGCGGAGAGGTCTTCGAAGTCGGCCCAGGGGGGTTGCGTTACCCCGGCAAGTGCGCGGACGAGGTCGGAGTGAGATGCATCCAGGTCCCCGATGGTTGAGCTGGGCTGGTTGCTTGGCGCCGAGACGGATGGACTTGGTGCGGGGGATGGTTGTGCCTGTTGTTCGGCAGAGGCCGGATCGTCCTCACTGAAGATGTCACCAAGAAGTGCAGAGACTTCCGCGGTTTCGGCCATCTTTGCTTGGATCGTCGATGAGTCGAGGAGGTACGTGCTGGCCGGCGGCGCATCCTGAGTCAGCGGTAGGGGCGCGGGGGTGGGAACTCCCGGATCAGGTCTTCCTGCCTGACGCACGGTAACCGGTCCCGCTGCGGCTGGGTTCGGTGCGGAAATAGCTGCGTGGAGGCGGCTGGTGACGACGGCGGTGTCCAAGTCTAGAAGTTTGTAGATCTTCTGGAGGGTACTCACTTCACTCGGCGCGATCTGTCCGTCAGCGGCTGCGACGGTCACCAGCATGTCTCCCAAGGCTGCTTTCTGCGTTGTGGTGAGTGTGCTGAGCCGTTTTGTCAGTCCGGTGAGCTTCACCTCTGATGCCCCGAGCCACTGGAGATGTGCGTGGAGCCGAGTGCGTTCGGCCGAGGTCAGTTGCAGGGAAGATTCGATGTGGGCAGTCAGATGGTCCAGCTCGGCTGGGGAGATGTCGCCGTCGGCCGCAATTACCGCGGCGGCGAGGTGCGTCATGGTCAGGGCAGTGCTGTACGACGGTGTTGGAGAATGAGGGCTCCCTGGCTCCGTGTGAAAGAGGACCACGGGGAGTTCTGGAGTGATGGCAGTGCCGCCGAAACGTACGTCGGGTTCGAGACCTATGCCGAGGCCGTCGAGAAGTGTCGCCAGATTGACGGCTTCCGGCTTGGACAGTTTCTGGCCGTTGTTGGGGGACCAGTGTTCGAAGAGATCCTGACCGGTCAGTTCCACACTTCGGTGTTCTGCGAATTTTTGCGTCACCCAGGTACGGAAGTCACCTACCGGACCTTCCGCTTCGACGAGTAGGTCCCTCGGTAGGAGTGCTGCTGCCGCAAGCGTTCCTGCTTTCTCGGTGTTGCGGCCGAGCCAGCGACTGTAGGGGTCCAGTTCTGAGGTGACGTCATCGAATAAGGCTGAGAGCTTCTTTTGTGGTGCACGCTGGCTGAAGACGTCGGCGATTTCGCCCATCGTCATGGTGGCGCCGCCAATTTGGGAATTGGCCGTGGTGTAACTGAGCTGCATCTTCGATGCTCCGGCCCGGACGGTGAATCCTTCGCCGAATCGCTGTTGGTAACGGAGGCGGAAAAGCTGTGTGAATTCTTCGGTACAGCGGGTCGCCGACGTGCGAACGGCGACTTCAGGGTGGAACCATCCCCAGGCCATCGCCCAGTCGGCGGGGATGGCCTTGCCGTCGGCGGCTAAGGAGCCAAGGTGTGCTCGGAGAGCTAAGGGCACGTCCCACCGTGATTCGGTCAAGGCCGGGACCTTGGGCGAGTCGTCCTGAGCCTGCAGCATTATAAAGTTGATGACGTCGATAAAGCGGGATGCGTACGATCGGAAGGAACCACTTGAGTCCCCATACACTTCAAGCAGGGCCGACATCTCAGCCTTGATACCGCTCAGCTCGGAAGCCAACTCTGGTTGCTTGGCGATGTCCACGAGGACCCGGCGCTCAAGCCCATACATGAAGAGAAAAACGTAACCGATCGGTGTATCCGGAAGTCGGCGGCCTTGGGCCAACCAAGAAAGGTAAGCGGCTCGTCCGGCCGGCGTGATGTCGGCATAGGAGGGCCAGTAATTCAAGCATTGGCCCGCCCAGTCCGGGTTGCGGGAGTCGACCCGAAGCGCGGGGTTGATCAAGGACGGCTCCGTGCCCCCTCGCGGGGATGTGAGTTCCTGACCGGCGTAGACCATGCCAGGAATGCGGACGCCATTGCCGAGATCCAGTGACTCTTCCGGCCCATACCACCGTGCCTTGCGCTGAACCGACACGGCCGGTGCTGGGTGGTTAGCTGGCTCGGGTTGAACCTGAGGTGCTGGGGTGAGCGAGTGCGCCGCCGGTGAAGGCGTCGTATTAGGCTGAGGTGCCGCTGGAGCGGCGAGGGCGTGCCTGGGGATAGAGACTTCGTTGCCCGCAGCTGATTCCAGTTCGCTGGCGAATCGAGATGCTGCCTCTGCGCTGGATACTTGGAGGGCCCACCGGAAGCCGGATGCGTTGTCGAGCTCCAGCTCCGTGTACTTCATGATGGGCAACACGGGATTGCTCTTAAACCGACGGTCCGGACCGCCCTTTTTGTTGACGTACTGCCACGTAGATCCAACCTGGACCGCGTCCGAAGGTGTCGCGCCAGGGGATTCGATGAAGTTTGTCGAGCGCTGACGAATACGCAGCGAGTCATAAGTGACGTCCGCAAATGTGCCGTTATGCGAGAGGAGGATCCGGTCCGGCAGGAAATACATTGACGTCTTATCGGCAGTTACGCCGGGTACGGCAATGTTCGTCACCAGCTCCCGTGGGCCGTTGAGGCTGAAGCCAGCGATGGACCGTCCAACCAAGGATGAAGCGCCTGCGTTGACCTTTTGTTGGTGCCCGGACTGCAACGCCCCGGCCTCGTTAATGCGCCAGATCTTCTGGGATTGCCCCAAGATACTTCCAGCGTCAAGGAGCGCCTGAAATTGGCGGGCGTGCCCGTCATTGACGTCATAGAAGATCACGACGGACCGTTTGGCACGGTCCCGCTGAACAACCCACCAGATGGCAGGAATACCGAGCAGCCACACAAGGAAACCAAAAGGCATCGTGATCAGGCCCAGGAACACGACTGCGATGACGACCCAGCGAGTCAGTGGTTTACGTTTTCCGGCCTCGTTTAGCTGCTGTACAAGGTCACCTGAGGATGTAGGAGCAAGCGCCTGGACGCTGGTTCCGCGTTGGTCCTCAAAGACCACCTCTGAGGATGCTGAATCGGGAAGGATGGAGGGACCGGAAGGCTGCCCGGGCTGCTTCGTTCCACCGACCGAAGCCTGATAGTAGACACCGCCGGCACCCATACGTACATAGTTGCCACGAGGACCGGAACCAACTCGAAAACCTGGAACACCGGCGCTGACGCCAAGCCCGGACTTGCTCAGGTTAAACCTGAATGGACCTGCCTTCAGGCTCTTCCGAACGTAAAACCCCACCATTACCCCCACCCCCGGCAATCAGCCGGCAGTCAATCGAATCAATGAATGACATTGTTGCAGTAGCGCGGGTTGATCCTTCAACAGAACACGAACGTGTCGCTGGCGCGTCATGCAGCTCGGCCGCAATTTCGCAAGTCAACAACGTCTCCACTTCCAACGTTCCGTCTTCAGGCGGAGTCTACGTTCATAGGAACCGAAACAAGCTCAGAGCCAAGCATCTGAAAGTCGCGCTCTAAGGGCTTTCTCAATACTGCCTGTGTCCTCAGAGTCGCCATGTGCCACGTGAATGGCGCTTAGATACAGTCTTTCGCCCACGTGAAGCACTGCCGTGCCAATATGACAGTCCGCACTAGGACTGCCATGGAACCTGCGACATGATGCCTCTCCGTGATCAAACTGCGACGGACGTCCCTGCGTTCGGCCTGAAACAGTTTGCTTTCTCCATCTTGGGGGAACCGGAGGTCACACCCGCTGACTTGCCATAGCCCCGGGGGCGTGAGGACAAAGTGTCTGTTAGACCTGCCTGATTCCGTTGCAAAAATGCGCTGCCCGCCGATCAAGGTAGACGGCAGCGCTTTAGAAAGTGAGCGGGTGGGGAGGCGGCACGCCCAAATTTGTCACTCGTAGTCGATACTCTTTTCCCATCGTCACTATCGAGGCGGGAGGCCGACCTGATCGAACGATACTTCCTCGAGCAGCGTGTGCTCCACGAGCAGCTTGCCATCGAGTACCAGGAACTCATGGTGACATTAGAGCAAGGCATGGCCGCCTATCTCGGACTAATCGAACGGACCTTCTCGCCGGACGTGGAGACCGCCCTTTCAGGATCGGTCGAGCTCGCAGGAGGATTTGGCGTGGCTCCAGAGACCATTCTGGTCACCGACGAGAAGATCATCGCCTTCTTCCTCGACTAGACTCGTTGCACTCGGATCCTCGGGTGCTCCTGACGAGGCGCGGAGTACGACATGGAGTAGCTATGTCCTTCGAGTAAGACGAGGTGGGGGACTACCTGCTCGACGAGGGGCGCGCGCGGCAAACTGCGAACGTTGCCGCCCCAGCACGCTGGGGCCGAAGGCAATTATAGGTCCCGCATCCGCGTTGCACTCGCGGACGAACTATGGCGACGGCGGACTGAACAGAATAGGCGCCGCGCCGCGGCACGGTTTCGACCATTCGTCCCTCACCACGGAATTACCCGGGCCGTTTGAAACCAAGCCTCGTAAGCCGCAGTTTGCCACCTATTATGGCCGAGCTGGTCCCGCCAAGCTATATGTCGTTCCGACAGGACAGCTTCCACGTCGTCGATGGGGGGAGGTCCTCCAAAGCTGCTGCGAAGGGCAGCACGCAGCGGAAAGAACTCGTCTACCGCTAAGTTAGTGTACCGACTTCCCAGGTCGGTATCTTCGAAGAACGCGGTGAGACTCTCCCAGCGTTGATCCGAGAGATCTCCGTGTCGCTCTGGGGCAAAGATGAGGTCCTCGGGATGTTGGGGGTTCGGAACGGTGGCGACGAGCCAGCGGAGGTCCGCTGCCCATCTATCGAAGTACGGACTCAAGGACATGTTTCCACGGCCAACGTTTCTCTCGAGATTACAGTCGCGACACGCCGGAACTAAATTCATTGGCTCTACCGATAAGCGGGGATGTACCGCTTTGGGAATCGAATGATCCAGCGTCCGTGATTTAGCAATATGGCACAGTGGGCATTTTTCTCCCCCCAGTTTAAGAATGCGTTCCCATATGGAACGACCTTTGACACTCTTGACAAGGCGCTGATTATAGAGCCATTCCATATCTTCATGAATCGTCTTCGAAAATGATTTAGGAGTCAGCGATCCTGCAGTGCCCCAGAGAGCATGAGACCGGAAGGCCGCCTCTTCGACGACGATGTTGTCTTCATCAGCGATGATCCGGTCACGGCGTGCGTTGTCTCTAATCCCGGCTACGAACTCTGCCCGCACTTCGGCTCCTGACATTGGGACAGGGTCGAGAGACATCATAGGCTCATCCGGCCATTGCGGCGCACCAAGGAACGAAGTAGTAGCTTTGCCTCTTCACCAAGCTCCCCTCCAAGCGTATCCAAAGCATCTTCATAGCTACGGCTCTTCTTTGCGGTGTCTCTGAGCAGAGCGTGATAGCCGGATTTATCAAGTTCCAGTCCGAATATCTCGCGGGTTAATAACCCAAGGTTCTCGCCGAATGTTTCGATTTCAACAGCCGAAACTTCGCTCAGGGCGCCCACACTCCAAACTTTCCACGCGCATCTCTTCGGCACTTCTTGTAGCACGACTGGTGAGTGAGTCGCAATTATGGCCAAGCCATTTGTCTCGGTCATTAACCAAGAGAGTGCCCGCGTGAAGGCACCCAGTAGCGGAGGGTGCAGGAAAGACTCAGGTTCATCGATAAGAACTAAGGTCTTCTCCTCACAGTAGCAAACGAGGCTTGCGAGAGTGAGCATAACTATCTTGTGACCAGAGCTAAGCGCCGAAAAATCCAGATCATGGAGGGCGTCGAGATCTTCAATCCCGTGTTGCTCGAGAACCGCATCCGCCTGGGCGAGATATCGCATTGCCTCGACTAGCCGAGAGGCTCTGTCGGTGGCACAACCTTTTATGAGAGCCCGATATTCCTTGTTCTGAGCGTAGGACTGCGCGCGCCATTCCTCTTCGGTGTCGGTAGTGGGCCGTGCCGTTATGGCTGAAAGGCCAACGTTTGTTACACGAAACCGGGCTTGATCGAGATCATTTCGATTCTTGACCGGAAATACTTCAAACGGGCTGAAACTAACAGAAACTAATCCGGCAATGCGGTCGCGATCTGAAAGAACAACGTGCTCACTCTTGTGCAATTTGTCGTCACTGTCATCGAGCGCCCATCGGATGTTGCGCAGTGCAGTTGTCTTCCCTGTACCGTTCGCACCAATTACCGCATGCACATTACTTGGCAATTTTTTGTCGGGGTCAACAGTGAAGGTCATTCGCGGAGAGGATTCATCCTCAGGCCGAAGTATGTATGAAATAGAAAACCGCGACTTACCAAGCTCGCCACTTAGGATTGTTGCGAATTGATCTTGCACTGTAGGAACTGTAATGTAGCGAAATAATGACTTTTGCACAGCCATTTCCTTCAGTGCGTCATCCAATAAATTCGGAAGGCTTGCTAGATCACGTAAAGATTGCAGTATGGTCGTTGCTCTTGCCGAACCAAATTCATCGACAATCACGCGATAGAAATCAGCATCCGTGCCAAGCGAGAAATATTCAGGGCCAAGATCTTCAAAAACTGGAGGGACATCGGTGTACCTAGTCGGTGCCCATGTTCCTTCCGATATCATGCCTCGACGGGCAATTTTTGTTATACCTAGGAGCTTCGTTTCTGAACCCTTAAGTACATGCATGGAAAAGGACGTGCCAAACCCATAATCATCCCAGGAATCAGTTCTCAGCACGATGGTCGTCAGTTCTGGGAAGTCAACAAGTTCGTGTGAGGGATCTACTAGGAAAAGTAAAGGCAATGTATCCCTAACGAGACGGCGGAGCGAGAATGCGATAGGCAGCCAATGAGATGCTTCTCAGTGAAGCTGCCCGGACCACGCCTTCAGCATATCGGAGGGGTGCCAAGCGGAAACAACCAGTGTTGCCTTCGCATTCCAGTCAGACGTACCACGGTTGCTGCTAAGACTGCCCAGCGCCTGGGGAAGATCCCTGATTCCGGAGGGTTGACTAGGTTGAGCAACTGACAAGCGCTGTGTTTTGGAAGGAAACAACACGTGTAGCAATGTCCAGACCTGTCGCGTTGGACTATGTCTAATCCCCATCGGTTTGCCCCTGCTGCTGCAGGATCGACGGAAGATCATCGACGGTCTAGGCGAGGCCTCCGCTAGACCAATGTGCGTTCCCTTGGTTGAATCTGCGACGTCTGGCAAACGACCAAACAGTTCCGGGGCCGCCTCTCCTGGTCGTCCAAACATTGAAGCGATAACGACTACTCAGCCGCATCAGCCTATGTACTGAACCGGGGCTGCCCTTGTAGCCCGTCCGCGTACGCGACAGGTACATCTCTGTGCTCCGCATTGGCGGTTCTTGACTTCCAAATGAATCTGCCAGTATTGGCAGAGAGTCGGGAGGCAAGACGGGGCGCCGTCGAGGGCGTACTAACCTACCAACTATTTGGCAGCAGGTACAGAATTCTTGCCGACTAGGCTGAACCACGCGAAGACAGGAGGGCTGCTCTGGGTCCGTGCAATGGCGCGGCTCAGGACAAATGCTGCGGCTGGTATTTCCTTCATGTCGACCAATGAATGGCGTTCCGATCGCACGGGCCCTTTGGCCGCGGGATTCGCCGCAAACCAGCCTTTCGTCAACCTGAATGCTCGGACGGCCCGCAACGTGCCGCATCGTGGAGGTCGGGCAGGCATTTTTCCTGCTCCTCGATCATTCCCTGATCGGGCCGAAGTACGCGGCCATACTCAAATCCAGGATGTCCCGTAGCTTCCGTCATGGGTTCAATCGTGCCTGACACAGTTCGGTTCACTCAGGATTCTGGATTCTCTTCCCCTGCAGTCGGCCCCGCCGGGCCACCAGTTTCGTCCTTGTCGTTTGCGGCTTCCTCCATTCCATCAGGTTGAGCCACCTTCCCATGATCAGAGCTAGGTTTCCGAGGACTATTCCCAGTTTTGAAGCCTGGTGGCAGCCGGAACTTCAGTCCTTCCATGAACCCTGCGGGCGGCTCAAACTTCAGCCCTTCCATGAACCCTGCGGGCGGCTCAAACTTCAGCCCTTCCATGAACCCCGCGGGCGGCTCAAACTTCAGCCCTTCCATGAACCCCGCAGGCGGCTCAAACTTCAGCCCTTCCATGAACCCCGCGGGCGGCTCAAACTTCAGCCCCTCCATGAACCCAGAAGGAGGCTGAAAGTGCACATTGTCTAGGAAGCCGGGCGGCAGGTTGAAGGTGCCAGAGAACCCTGCCACACCCCTCAATGAATCATGATCCATCTCCCACAAAACCCTGTCAGGATCATCGGGCAAGGAGCCCATTGTAGTGATTTCGAGCTTTTCCACTTCATTAGGTTGTTTGATATTTACAAAACCTGAAAGGCGTAGGTCTTTGGTGACGACGCCCGGTGTCCCTTCACCTGTGAAGGTGGTCAACTCCACTTTTGCGTCGGCGGTGTAGCTGGCTGTCCACCTGCCTTCTCCTCGCCTCGCAGCATCGGTGAAATTCCAAGGGGCCTCATTGACTGTGAGGTGGTGTAGGAAAGCCTGGGTGATGCTAGGGTTGAGGGCCGCCTCAGAGGGGACGACCTTTGAACCTTTTGGCATCATCTCGAGTATGCCGTTCAAGGAAGCGAAATCGAGCTCGGAGGTCAGACGAGCCAGTTCCTCGGGGGAAATTGGACCATGGAGTGCAGCGATGTGCTGCTCGAGGAGTTGAAGGTTGGTCACGAAATTTACTCGCTTTGCTACACCCCGTGAAGCAAGTTCTTGGTTCAAGCCGGGGTGGAACAGAATGGGGCAGTCGGTCCGGGCACCTATGTTCGGTCCTGTCCAGTCGTTACCTTTTGGTCCGAAGTCCTTCGTATTGTCACTGACGAACCAAATATGCTCAGATGAGTATTCGTCTGCCACCGCCATTACGGTGAGCCAGATTAGAGTATCCCTATAGCCGTCTTTGGACTCCCCTTGATACGGCGGAGTTCGATTGGAGGCACGGCGGGCAACCTCCAAATGATCGACTGGCGGCATTGGAAAAACTCGGGTACCGATATCGGCGAGCTTGCGCTGTAGTTCACCTTCGTAGGCATCAATGTGTTGTTGAATACCGTCGTGTAGAGCCTCTGCAGCGTCTCCGAGACCAAATTCCCCTACTTTTAGCCCTTTCAGCTTCTCTTGTTCGGCTGTCCAGGACCTCCGCACTACGTTCACGGTCTCCATCAATACGACATCGGGGACAACGATTTGAAGCTGCCATTCTTCTCGGTGCTGAATCAGCGACTGCCATGCAGGCGACGCAAGCGAAGGGGAAGCAGCGAGAATGTTCGTGTCCGGAATGATAACCAGCATTGTCTAAGTATCCATGTTGGGCGGGAGCAGCGACGAAACAGTAGGTCCGACGGCGAAGTAGTTCACGCAAGCCCCGGACCAGCGCGGTCCCGGAAAGCTGGATCGACTCCTGGCGCAGCAGCCAGCAGGCAGCCGGCCCGTCCAGTCAGGCGCCAACGACCCGGAAATCTGCAGTCAGTGGGCACCAGCGGCGTGACCAACCAGATGCAGGTCGTTCATCGGACCAAATAGCACCGTTGAATACGCTATTTTCTCGTCTACTGACGTCCCTCACCGAACGCCGATAATGGACGTTCTGGCGTCGGCCCGGCCGGGGGGTCTTGTCATGATGCTCGGTGTCGTCTCCGCCATGTAATAGGTGTAGGAGGTGCAGATTTATGTCGAGCTATTCATCGTTCGGGCGGGTTGAGTGCCGTTGCGTTTTGAGTTGATCTACCGACCGGCGGGAGCCATGCCTTGGGGGTCGGGGCCTCATCCTGACCGGAGGTTGCGCGCGGCCAAAGAGGTACCTTCCAGCAGGCAATCTGCAGAGGCGGCAGGGCCGACTTCCCGGCCCAGGCCTTGAGTGCGTAGGACGCGTCAAGTGGACCTTTTCGGTGCTCAATCGAGCAAAAAGGAAGTGTGGACAATGTCCACACTTTCCGCCGCGGACTGCCTCGTACAGTCGCCGGATTGGCCCGGATTCCGCATGTTTCCGGCACTTCCCAGTGTTTTCAAGGCTTGGAATCACGTTCGAGTCCCACCTCGGGCACGGCATACCCCCTCGTCACAGGGGGTTTTTGCTTTAACGTGTGTACATTCTGGCGGGTCAGGTCCTCTGATACTGGCGGCGGGCTATGCCTGGCGCCGCGGGTCGCCTGTTTGGTTGTAGGGGAGCGGGTTCAGGGTGCTGGTTGGGTGGGCCCTCCGCTGGCTCTGTACTGGGGCTATGTGTTTCTCTCTTGGTTCGTCCGGTAGTTCGTGGTTGGCCTACACCTCTTCGTGGCTAGGAGGGAGGGGTGCGGACCAAAGCGCCTGCGCTGCTGGTGCCCGGCGCGGGTTGTCCGTTGCCGTCGGCTGCGTCTGCGATGACTTTTTCGGAGCCCTCGTGGGCTTCGGGGCTTCGCCCTTGTTGGTCCGTGCATAAGGTAACGGAGACTCTGGACTGCTTCTCCGTGGACGAGCCGGACCCAACACTGCAGCAGATCATCCGGAAAGCCGGGCTGCCGTCCAGCACCTGCCAGCGGCTGGTCCAGAACATGTTCCTTGAGGGTTCCGGGACCGCGACGGCGACCGGTACCGGATAGGCATCGATTTGGTCCGCTGGGCTACCCCCGGAGACGTTCGGGCTGGATGTGGTCTGGCTGGTGAAGCCGGTTCTGCAGCAACTGCGCGACGAAACGGGAGAGACCGCCTGCCTGTATGTCCGGGACGCTTTGGACGAGCACGCTCTTGAGGGCTTTAGGCCGGACACTCCGTGGTGACAGTCAGGATGCAGGCGGCTGTAGCGCGGGAACAGGGGTTTTATGCCGCTTTCGGTGAACGCAACCAGGATGTCGGGTCCATCAGTGCCCCCGTCTTCGACCACACCGGACGGCTCGCATGTGCCGTGGACTTGGGGTTCCCCACCCAGTGGATTGGCCCTGGCGACGTTGCTCGGTTGGCGTCGGTGGTAGCCCGAGCGGGGCAGGAGGCAAGTTATGCGCTCGGGTATGAGAGGCAGGGGGACTGGCCGAAGATGCCCTAGCCTGCCAGGTTGGATTCAGGACTTATCGCCTGGCATCGGATGGGTCGTCAGTTGATTTGCTGCTTGTATTCGGTGGCGACGGATGACGGTGTCGGCAACTGCTACGCCAATGAGGGGAAGCAATGCGCCTATAGCGGCAACGAAGGCAGGCAGGAGAAGGCTCAAACCTGCCAGCACCGCCAAGGTGCCGATGCCGATGAGATCAGTTGGATGGCGCAGGCCCAACACCTGGCGGATAAAAATGCCTCGGCCGGCAAGGAAGAGGGCGGGGCCGCCAAAGAGGAGCAGCACGGTGGACAGTTCCGGACGGGCGGACGGATCGCTGATCACAAGCTGATCGCCCGCAGCCACAAGGATCAGGCCAGCCAGGAGCATCAACAAGGTGTTACCCGCCAATATGCCCGGCCGAAAATGATCATCGACCGTGGCGAGCTTGTCCAGGATGTCCCGTTCGAGGCTATGGAAGTAACACCACCAGATGGCGATGCTGCCAGCCAAACCTACAGTCCCCGTGACAAAGATCAGAGGGTCCTCCAGATTCCCCGCTATTGCCAGGCCGGTCGAGAGGATTGTCTCGCCGAGCGCGATCAGGTAGAACAAACCAAACCGCTCAAACATCCTCTCTCCCGGGAGCGGAACCCGGCTTCCTTCGGTTTTGCGGCCCGGCAATCGGTGAGCCAGCATATGGCCAAGAAGGTCAATCGCGGCAGCAACACCCCAGATCATTAGCCGTGGCACCGCATCAAAGAAGACCCCGGCAATCCAAAAGGGCGCGCTCATACACCCCCAGGTCAGCGTGCGCACGAAATGGTTGTGCGTTGTCTTATCCAGTCCCGCCGTAAGTATCCACGCACCGCGGCCCAACTGGACCGCCAGATAGCAGGCAACGAACAGCCAGCCGAAAGCGCCAAATGACGAGTCGATGGAGGCGTTCATGAACAGCGTGACCAGCATGACGATCAGCAGCATCCACTGCACTTCCCGCAGCGAAGTGTCTAGCAATGTTGCCGACCAAGTGGTGTACACCCATACCTTGTAGACCGCCAGAAGCAGCACGAATGTCTCCCCGGCACCCAGCCAGGACAGATGTTCCAGTAAATGATGGGACAGCTGTGACAGCGCGAAGACGAAGACCAGGTCGAAGAACAGTTCCACGCGGGTAACCCGGTCTCCGGAGGTCGCGGAGCGCATCAGCGACCTGGCACGGTCCATGAGTATCCTTCACTGGACCAGGAATGGACGGACGCCCCCTCCTGTTGTCGACAACTGTGGCTGTGGTCAGTAACAAAGTCAAGGGAGGGGAGCCAGCACAAACGTCAGGAGGTTGCAGGCGCGGGAGAGCGGCTCGGTTCCCGCGTGCCAGCGGCGTCGCTCCACCAGCATCTCGTCCGTCGGCATTGAGGCCAGGCCTTGATCCAGTGGACGGGTGGTGAGCCGGAAGGAGGCAGAGCGTCCTCCGGGGAGGCCGATCCGGTGCATCGCCTCGAGCATGCACCATTCCAGATCCTTGGCTAAGGCAGGCTCCCAATCCGTGCACTCGGGCTGCTGGACGCTCCGATGTTAACGAGGACGACGGCGGGAGTTATCCTCCCGCCGTCGTGAGCCGTTCGGCTGGCCGCCTCGCATTGTTGGCGCGGCGCTCAGCCCTCAAGCTTGGAGTGCTCGCCCAGGCGGTGCCATGAACGGTTGTGGTAGACCAGAGCGTCGCCGGGTTCTCCCGTTTCGATGTCACGCATCACCCGCGACTCCAGGGCGTGAACGGCCATGATGGTGGAGGTTCCCACCTCCATGCGATTGATGACGGCGCAGCGCACCCAGGCGCGGACATCGTCATACACCGCTTCGCCGCTTGCAAGGGCGGACCAGCGGTGCGTCTGGTCAAAGCGGTCGGCGCCGGGGGTGGCACCGAACTTCGCCAAGTGGACGTCGTGCGCGTCCAGCAGGTGCACCACGACGGTTTCGGCGCGCGAAAGCACCTCGGACGCTGAGGACAGTGCCGATACCGAGAAAATCAGCAACGGAGGTTCCGCACTCACTGACACCACGGACGATACTGTCAGTGCCACCGGTCCTTCGCCGGCATCTGCCGTGATGACGGCGACACCTCCCGGGTGGCCACGGAACAGTGCCTTGAATTCGTCGGCCGAGAGGGAGGACGGGAAGGTTTTCTTCGGAGCCCCGAGCCAAGTGTCTGGGGGGTAGGCGTGAAACATCGTTATGGCACCTTGGGTGCGGAGCGCTCGAGTTCCTCGCGAACGATTCTCGTCCCTGCGCTGAGGGCACTCAGTTTTGCCAGTGCGATGTCGCGGGGGAACGGTGCCATGCCGCAGTTGGAGCTGGGGATGAGCTTGTCCGCATCGACGAACTGCAGGGCCTTGCGGAGGGTGTCCGCGACTTCCTCCGGGGTCTCGATGGTCTCGCTTGCGACGTCGATAGCCCCGAGCATGACTTTCTTGCCGCGGAGGAGCTCGATGAGGTCCATGGGCACGTGGGAGTTCTGGGATTCCAGCGAGATGATGTCGATGCTGGAGCTCTGAAGCAGCGGGAACGTTTCCTCGTACTGCCGCCACTGTGAGCCGAGTGTCGCTTTCCAGTCATTATTCGCCTTGATCCCGTAGCCGTAGCAGATATGCACGGCGGTCTCCGCGCGCAGCCCTTCTGCCGCTCGCTCCAGTGCAGCCACGCCCCAGTCTTTGACTTCGTCGAGGAAGACGTTGAACGCGGGTTCGTCGAACTGGATGATGTCCACGCCGGCCGCCTCCAGCTCTTTCGCTTCCTGGTTGAGGATCGCAGCGAACTCCCAGGCCAGCTTCTCGCGGCTCTTGTAGTGGTCATCGAAAAGAGTGTCCACCATGGTCATGGGACCGGGCAGAGTCCATTTGATCGGCCGGTCGGTGGTTGCGCGGAGGAATTTCGCGTCGTCGACGAATACCGGCCGCTCGCGGCGCACCGGTCCGACGACGGTCGGCACGCTCGCGTCGTAGCGGTCGCGGATGCGCACGGTTTTGCGCTGTTCAAAGTCGACCCCGCTGAGATGCTCGATGAAGGTGGTGACGAAGTGCTGGCGGGTTTGTTCGCCGTCGCTGACGATGTCGATACCGCGTCGGCTCTGCTCGTGGATGGCAATACGCAGCGCATCCTGCTTGCCCTCGATCAGCGTATCTTCGTCCAGCTTCCACGGGGACCACAGAGTCTCCGGCTGGGCGAGCCACGATGGTTTCGGCAGGCTTCCAACAACGGTGGTGGGCAAAAGTGTGTTCATGATTGACGATTCTCCGTGGGTCAGTTGACGAGAGCGGGGTATTTGGCGGTCCACTGGTCCAATAGATCCTTGTGGGGCGTGATGAAGTGTTCCTCCGTGTACTTCGCCTGAGTGATCGCGAGCTGACTACGCTCAACGCGGTCGTAATCGATCTGAGTCCGCGAGTAATCCTGCTCTCCCAGACTCGGTTGGTAGACGACGGCGGCGGCGGAGTTCGCGTTGTAAACTTCCGGGCGGTAGATCTTCTGGAACGTCTCCATGGTGCTGATGGTGCCGATGAGCTGCAGGTTGGAGTAGTCGTTGAGCAGATCGCCGCGGAAATAGAAGGCCAGCGGCGCTACGCTGCCGCGTGGCATGAAGTAGCGGACCTGCAGCCCCATCTTTGCGAAGTACGCGTCCGTCAGTGAGAACTCGTCCTGCTGGTACTCGACGCCCAGGACGGGGTGATGGTTCTCCGTTCGCCGGTACGTCTTGGTCGTGGAGACGCTGATGCACACCACGGGCGGCTGCGGGAAGCGTTCCTGGCATGCCGGGGAGTCGAGGAATTGCTGGAACAGTTTGCCGTGCAGGTCGCCGAAGTCCTCGGGAACGGTGGGCTTGCCTGCCTCCGCTGCTGCCGCTGGCAGTACGACGCTGAAGTCGAAGTCACGGACGTAGGAGGAGAAGTTGTTCCCCACGATCCCTTGGTGGCGGACCCCGTTCAGTTGGTCGACGATCTGGATGTCGAGAACCTCGAACAGGGGGAACTTCTGATCCGTACCTTCCGCAGTGAACTCAATCTGCACGGAAACGATCTCAAGCTCGAGCGTGTAACGGTCCCGGTCCGGGTTGTCCCAGCTGGCGAGATCGTTGAAGCGGCGTCGGATCATGGTCAAGGCGTTGCGGAGGTTCTCCTGGCGGTGCTCGCCGCGTGCCAGGTTGGCGAAATTCGTCGTGATCCGCGAGCCTTCCGACGGGGAGTAGTCCTCGTCGAAGGGGGTCGTGGTGATGCTGAAGGTGAAGTCGTCTGCCATGTGCTGCCGATCCGTTGATGGGCCGGAGACGGCCTTTCCGAAGGTCATGTATTTATGGTGCAGCCTTCCGTGGGGTATCAGGTAACTAGTGGTTGCTATGCGTTGATATAGAATTTTCCTATGGCCCAGATTTCGAGCGGATTGACCCTGCAGCAGCTCCGCTACTTCATAGAAGTTGCAGCGGAGGGGTCGATCTCCGCGGCTGCCGATCTTCTCTACGTAGCGCAGCCGACGATGTCCGCATCGATGAAGGACCTTGAGGCCCGGGTTGGCCGTGCGCTTCTGGTTCGCTCCGCCCGCGGGGCCACCCTCACCGCCGACGGGGTGGAGTTCCTTGGCTACGCGAGGCAGGTCGTCGAGCAGTTCGCTCTTCTCGAGCAGCGATACCTTGGCAGGCCACCGCGGCGACGTCTGTTAGGTGTGTCAACGCAGCACTACTCGTTCGCGGTGGACGCCTTCGTCCGGATGGTCAAGGCCACAGATGTGGCTGAATACGAGTTCTCGCTCCGTGAGTCCCGCACCTGGGACATCATCGAGGATGTCCGGACGCTCCGCAGCGAGATAGGCATCCTCTACCGGAACGATTTCAACCGGAAGGTCATCGACAAGTTGCTCCGGGAATCGGGGCTGGCGTTCACTCCGCTTTTCCTCGCCGATCCGCACATTTTCATTTCACGAAACAACCCGCTCGCCTCAAAAGAGCGTGCGACTCTCGATGATCTCGCCGGGATGCCGCGGCTGACCTTCGATCAAGGTGCGAACAACTCCTTTTACTTCGCCGAGGAGATTCTCTCCACGATGTCCAGTAAGCAGGAGATCCGGGTCTCTGACCGTGCCACGATCTTCAACCTCATGATCGGGCTCCACGGCTACACGATCTCGACGGGCATCATCAGCGGGCAGCTCGACCCGGAGATCGTCGCCATTCCGCTCGACGTTGAAGAACGCATCGAGATCGGCTGGATCGGCCACGCAGCCATCCCGCTCACTGACCAAGCGCAGCACTACCTCAGGGAACTGCGGGCCGTCGTCGCTGAGTTCGGCGTAGCGCTACTCGACTGACTGCAGGTGACCGGGCGGGTCATTACCGCTTCGGTGATTGGACGTAGTTGTTGCAGCCGAGCGGGGTGCAGGTGTCGTATTTGCCCGCCGTCGTCGTCGTTGGCATGGCCGGTGCCTGACGCCGGCGATCCAGCCCGGGGACATCACTTCGGGCTTGCAAGGCCGCGGCGCCGTCCCGGCCGCCACGTTGTGGGGGGCATTGAGCCGCAACGCTTACGGACGGTGCTGTGACGTGTGAAGGATGCCAGGACTGTACAAGGATGGAAGATTCTATACATCAGGGCGATATTCTGCTGTCATGCCCCTCACACTCAGTGCATTGACCGGTGACACGGACCTGCGGCTCCAAGTGAAACATTGGACTCGCGAAACTGATCCGTTGGTCACGGGGGCGCACGTCTCTGAACTGCTGCGTCCCAGCGAATGGCTGGCGGGAGGGGAGATTTTGATGACTATCGGGCTGCTGCTCCCCGATACCATCACGGCCGACGATTGCCGCTCGTACGTTCGGGATGTCAAGGCTGGCGGTGCTGTCGCCCTCGCTCTCGGGCTGGGCAGCGATTTGCCCCACCAATCGGTACCGAGAAACCTTGCTGAAGCCGCAGCGGCGGAGGACCTGCCTCTTTTCGGAGTTCCCGAGGACGTACCGTTCATTGCCATCACGAGCGCGGTCTACAAGGCACTCGTCGCGGACGAGCGCCACTCCCTTGACCGCTTGGTTGACCTTCACAAGGCCCTAACTTTCAGTGCCGCTTCCGGTGGCGGACTCGAAGCGATTGTTGCGACCTGGACATCGGCTACGAACATAGGTGCAATTGTCACCGACCCGCTGGGCCTGCGGATCGTGACAAGCGACACCGTCGGTGCCCAGCCAACGGACGAGATGCTGCGCGACCTTGCAAATGTCTTGGCTCCCAAGGGTTTAAGGAGCGCGATGAAGACGACGGTCGAGGACATCCCTCTTGAGATCCAGCCGTTGGGAACCACCCGGCTGCGTGGTTTCGTAGTACTCGTTGGCGAAGCGGGCTCACGAATACCGGTGGCAATCACCGCACTCACCTCAATTCTTGCCCTTGAGTTTGAACGTCGATGGCTGTCCAGCGAGCCGGACCGACACCAACGTGCCCGGGCTTTTCAAAGAGTGCTGGTCGCTGAATCCGAAAGCGACGCGGAGGCCCTCCTGCGCGCCGCCGGACTAACCGGCGAGGAGTTCCGCTGCATCGCCGTCGACCCGGGGTCGGGCGCTGCGGCCGACTTGGTTGCGGATCTTTCCTTGACGATTCGCGGTGGCCTCATCCGCCACACAAACGGAGGCCCGGTGGAGGCAATTGTCATGGCGGACGCCGATATCGAACAGGACCTTCGCAGGTTCGCTCCCAACTTAGCCGCCGGTATCGGTGCTCTAACGACGCCCGGCACACTTGCGGCATCCCAGGCTCAAGCAGTGGCCGCCCTGGTGACCAGCCGCAACCTCGGTCACCCGGTGACCTACCGGCGTGGCTTCACCCAGGCTTGGCTAACCAACGCTACCGATCTGGAAATGGCTCAGACGTTCAGCGATGCCGTCCTCGCACCCCTCACCAACGCCGATCCGAGTGGAGCGCTCTTGGCGACAGTCGAAGCCTGGCTGACCGCGAACTGTCAGATCGATCCCGCCGCAGATCGCCTTCAGGTCCATCGGCACACCGTGCGCACCAGGCTCCGGAAGATCGAACAGCTCATCGGCCAGCCCTTGGACCAGTTGGATACCCGGGTGGAACTATGGCTTGCTCTGACGGCGAAGGGCCTGCACCGTCTTCCAACGGGCAGGCCCAACACCTGAGCTAAACCCTCGAAAGCACGGGCAAGTTTTGATCTACGCCCAGATCTTCCAAGGCTATGCTCCAAGGCGACTGCTGCCGGATGTGCCGACGGGCAACGCCTACCTGTCGCCGCATGTTGATCCCGCAGGCAGCGGAGATCCGGTCACCCGAACGGGCGAGGGCTAGGAATCCGCCGTCAGGGAGCTCGTCGCGAACCACCATCATCTCGTCCCCGGTTGCCACCCCGACGAATTGAAGGCGTTTGCCGTACAGGTCGGACCAGTAGTACGGGACTGTGTCGAATGGCTCTTTCGCATCACTGACCGCGTTGTGCCCCGCGCTGACACCTTGCTCGGAAGCGGCCGTCCAGTGTGGGCTTCTAAGCTGCTGGTCAAAGAGTTTGCTGGGCCAGGATGCGATATCGCCAGCTGCGTAGACACAGGGTGCTGCCCGGAGGAATTCGTCGCACACTACGCCGAATCCATCGAGTTCGAGGCCTGATCCTGCCAGCCATTCTGTTGCTGGCTCGCCACCAATTCCGTAGGCGACGACGTCGGCGGGGACCATTGCTCCGTCCGAGAGCTGGATGGAGGATTCGCTGACCTCGGCGATGCTGCATCCGAGCCTTACGTCCACACCGTTCGAGCGGTGCAGTTGGACCAGGGCATCGGCCACCTGATCACCGAGTGCCCCGGCCAGTGGCTTCTTTACCGTGCTGATGATCGTCACGCTTAAGCCCTTGGAGCGTGCAGAGCTCGCCAGCTCCGAACCGATGAAACCTGCCCCGAGTATCGCCACGTGCCTGGCGCCGGAAGCGAGGCGCTCCCGAAGACGGATCCCGTCCGTCACCGTGCGGACCGGGTAGAGACTCTGCTCCTCTCGATTGGTGCTGAAGGTGCGGGAGCGGTAGCCCGTGGCCAGGATGATCGAGGAGTAGTTCAGCCATGCCTGACCCACCCGGACGCGTTTGCCGGGAACATCCAGCTGCTCTGCAGCCTGCCCGAGGCGCAGCTCGATGTTGAGTTCGTTTTTGAGCTCTTCGGGGTCGCGAAGGAGCACATCGGGCGGCGTAGCTGCGGTGATGAAGTCCTTGGACAACGGAGGCCGGTCGTAGGGTGGGTGCTCCTCGTCCCCGATCATTATGAGCGCTCCGGTATAGCCAGCCCGCCTGGCGCCTTCCGCTGCCCGAAGGCCGGCAAGGCCGGCGCCGATGATGATAACGGGGGCGTCAGTGGTCTGTCTCATCACGCCGCCCGCATCTGCACCGTCATGGGGAACGCGGAGTACCCCCAGACGCCGATCCGATCGCGTCGGACCACTTGTTCGGTGGCAACCTCAAACGACTCCCAACGGCTTACCGCGTGCTTCAGGACGGTGATCAGTTCCAGACGGGCGAGATGCTGGCCGAGGCAAGCATGGATCCCGCCCCCGAATGTGATGTGGGGATTGGGTGTGCGGTGGATGTCGAGAACGTCCGGTTCGCTAAACACTCGGGGGTCGCGGTTCGCCGCCAGGATGGCCAGTTGGATGGAGTCTCCGGGGCGGATGACGTGTTCTCCCAAGGGTATGTCCTTGACGGCCACACGGCCTGTGAACGGAGAGGGGGTGGCGAAGCGCAGGAACTCCTCGGCGGCTGCGGGGATCAGACTTGGATCGGCTTGGAGTTCCTTCCACACATGTGGGAATTGCGTCATTGCCTCGAAGGCGGCCGGGATGATGGTGGTTGTTGTTTCGGTTCCCGCGGCGACGAGTTCGATGAGGCGCACGACGGCTTCCTGTTCGGACAGTAGCGTTCCTTCTTCCATGCCTTGGGACAAACGCTGCAGTACGGTCCCGGCTGGCGCGGTGGAAGCATGGTCCCGAAGCACCGTTTGCAAGTAGTCCTCGAGTGCAGTGGCTGCTTTATCGCTGGCCTCCAGGCTGTCACTGTCCAGGTGCGGTTCCAGTGATCGGGTGAGATCAACGGCCCAATGATTGAGCTGGAGTGGATCTTCGGCCTCGAAGCCGATCAGCTTGGTGACCACCGCCAACGGTAGCGGCACCGAGATAGAGTCGAGGACGTCAAACCGGGTATCTTCCTCGATGCCCTCAAACAGCTCGATGACAGTTCTCTCGACTGTCTCAGCGTAGTCCCGCTCTACGGACCGCCGTGTGAGCAGTGGAGCCGTATGCCGGCGCAGCCGCGGGTGGTCGGGCAGATCCGTGGTGACCAGTGCATTCTCGATTCCGCGGGAGATTGCTGTGCCCTTACCAAAGGGGCATTGCTCTGCGTAATCGTTGATTTTGAACAGGCTCGCCTGGGCGTCCTCGAGGTTGTTTAGCACCATAACGACGTCTGCGTGGCGGCTGACGACCCAGCTCCCGGCGCTGTCGGACCAGAACACGGGGTGCTCCTCGCGCATCTTGTTGAAGGCCGGTACAGGGTTCTGATAAAGCGTCGGGTCCGCGAAGTCAAGAGGTTCTTTCATTGTGGGGTCCTTTCAGTGAGTTTGTTGGAGGTGGCTCGTTCTTCCTGGCGGGACAACGCGACAAAGAGCACGGCGGCAACCGTCCCACCGAAAACGATGGACATGTCGATACCACCGAGCAGGGCGGCTATGGGCCCTTGGTAAGAAGCCCCATTCAGTGACAGCAGTGCCACCACTGAGCCGCCGAGCAGCGCGCAGATCCCGGAGAGGCGGAATCCGCCTCGATGCCAGTACGGACCGCCCGGGGCGAGGTCGGACAGGGCGACGCCGTCGTAGCGACCTTTGCGGCGAACGCTGTCGACGAGATAGATGGCTGTCAGGGGCATTGCCACTGAGCCCAAGCACGTCAGGCCTAGCTGGAGGATGTTCAGGAAGCTGTCCGCGAAGAAGAGCACGTAGACCGTGCCGATAGCCGCGGTTAGAGCGAGCCCGGTCACTGCAACCACACGGGACACGGGCACCCCGGCGGCTTGGACAGCAAGGCTTCCTCCGTAGATGGTCATGACTGTGTTCATGATCGAACCAATGACGATGACCACGACGAGCACGGTACCGAACCAGTCTGGAACGAGGTTCATCAGTCCGGTGACGGGTTCGGACATGTCCGTGGCCGTGGCGGCAAGGACGCCTACCAGTTCCAGTCCGACAAGGGGGATCATGCCGCCGAGCCCGACGGCGAGAACGATGGGCTTGCGCCTGGTGGTGCTGGGGATGTGCCGGGCAAAGTCTGCTGCGCTGCCCCAGGACAGCGGCATTGCGATGCACAACGTCAGCGCGACGATGAAGCCGATGACAGGATTCTCCGTCGGGACCGGTTGGAAGGATGCCAGGTCCACTTTTTGGAAGACGAAGAATCCGAGCAGAACGAAAGCAGCAGCGATAACGACGGTGAGCATGCCGCTGGTCTTTACCATCATGTTGTAGCCGTACACAGCCAGTCCCGCTGATGCCAGCACAATGATTCCGCAGACGATAGCTGTCGTGGCAACGTCAGGTGGCATGCCAAGCCGCTCGGCAACTACCAAACCACCCTGGGTACCGATCACGAGATTGACGATGGTGACCAGGGTCGACAGAACGACTACCACGCCGGCCCCAAAGACCTTGTTGCCCCTCATGCCGAAAAGAGCTCGCGTGATAATCGATGTTGGCACTCCGGAGGCGGCGCCGATACTGGCGAACCAGCCCATGAGGAACATGAGACTGTTGGCCACAAGAATGACCACCACGGCCTGCCACATGCTCAGGCCGAACACCATGATCGTCGCGCCGATGACAACGTACAGCTGGGTCACGTTGGCTGAAAGGAACATGAAGAAGAGGTCACGCGGTCTTCCGGATCGTTGCTCATCGGGGATGAAGCTCGCGCCTTGGACTTCGATTGAAGCTGCACTTTCCTTCATCTCGGGACCTACGCGTTCTCTGCGGAGGATGAGGGATCGGGTTCAGCGAGCGTGATGGCCTGTGTGGGGCACTGTGCGCAGGCAGCCTGTACTTCGGCGAGCGTTGCGCCCTGCACTTCCGCGATCAGGACACGAGCAATTCCGTCGTCCTCGATGAGGAAGGCATCGGGGGCGAGCTCCTCGCAGACCCCGTGCCCTGTGCACTTGATCTGATCAACAAATACGCGCATTGGTTGTCCTTAGTTCATGGTGAAGATTGATCTACTGGTTAGGCAAGCCGTGCTGGCGCGCCAACTCATACCCGGAACACTATGGCTCCCGTCACACCCGCGTACATGTCCATGACGTATAAGGTTCCCGGCAAAGTTGTATGCCATGTACATCGCGGTGGAGTTGGCCTGCGTGGTGAAGTTGCGGGAGGCAAAGTAGCCTCTGCCTCTTTCCTTCCTCTTCGTGCAAGGAGAAATGTCAATGACGACAAGAGACCCGCAAGACCGCAGTCTCCTGAATGAATCGAACGCACCTACGCGTTACGCTCAACGTTCCGTGGGGCCGCTCTCCCTCGCTGCCATCTGGTTCGCCATGGCGATCCAAGTGGCCATATTCATTGCCGCGGGGCAACTGACGGCCAGCTTTCAGGTATGGCAGGTCATCGTGGCCATTGCCGCGGGTTGTACCATCGCCGTCGTAGTGGTGTTTTTCACTCAGAGTGCGGCCATTCGCTGGGGCATCAACTTCACCGTGGCGGCGCGGATGCCGTTTGGTATCAGGGGATCGTTGATCCCCATCGTCGTTAAAGCACTGCTCTCCTTGTTCTGGTTCGGCTTTCAGACGTGGTTGGGAGCGCTGGCCCTTGATGAAATCACCCGGATCCTCACGGGGTTCTCAAACCTGACCTTATGGGTGTTAATTTTCGGCGCTGTGCAGGTAGTGACCACCTTCTACGGCATCAGCTTCATCCGATGGATGAACATCTTTGCCGCACCAGTGTTGCTGGCCATGGGTGTGTTCATGGTCTACCTGATGCTTGATGGCGCCGGAGTGACGCTCGGGGAGGTCATGAACATGGGTGGTGAGACTCCGGGGTTACCGTTCTCCACGGCGGTCATGATCTTCGTCGGGGGATGGATTGCCGTGGTGGTAAGCATCCACGACATTGTGAAGGAATGTAAGGTCGCCCCGACTCAGTCCGGGGAAGGTCGGGCCAAGTCCGATGCCAAGTATGCGGCGGCCCAATGGTGGGGAATGGTGCCGGCGTCAGTCATTTTCGGATTTATCGGAGCCGCGTCGATGGTGTTGGTGGGGGAGTGGAACCCGGTGTTCGCCATCACCAAGGTGGTAGGCGAAGTGTCCGTTCCCATGGCCATTCTTTTCCAAGTATTCGTTCTGCTGGCAACCTGGTCCACCAACCCCGCCGCCAATCTCCTGTCTCCTGCTTACACGCTGTGCAGCACCTTCCCCCGCGCTTTCAGCTTCAAGACAGGGGTGATCGTCTCAGGCGCCGTCGGCTTGCTGATGATGCCATGGCAGTTCGCCGACACGCTTAATAGCTTCCTGAACATCCTGGCCAGTGCGCTGGGTCCACTCGCAGGCATCATGATCACCGACTACTTCCTGGTTCGCCGGGGCAGGGTCAGCCTTCAAGACCTGTATCGGACCAAGGGCATCTACACCTATTGACACGGGTTCAACTGGGTTGCGCTCGCGGTCTACGTGGTTGCCTTGGCCCTGTCCTTCCTGACACCTGACCTCATGTTCATCACCGGCCTTGTTGCCGCAGTGGCTTTGCACTTTCCCGCCATGAGTTGGGTGGCGAAGAGGTTCCCGTTGTTCTCCGAGGCGGAAAGCGCGAACGAAGACTACCTGCTGGAACAGGAGGACGGGGACTTGCCACTCACCAATAAAGCCGACAGATAACCAGCTAAGCAGTATCTCTTCCCAGAAGGAGTGGAGCGTGTTTGACGTTTCAAAAAATTACCAGTGCGTGGCCCATGGGCATGTCCCGAACATTCACCTGCAGGAGGCAACGCCGTGAGGATCCTGGTGATCAACCCCAACAGTTCTAGCGCCCTTACTGAATCGGTTGCGGAGGCAGCACAACAAGTTGTAGCGCCCGGCACCATAATTTCTGCCACCAACCCCTCCAGAGGCCCCGCCGTCATTGAAGGCAGCTATGACGAAGTACTGGCCACGTTCCATCTCCTTGAAGAGGTGGAGCGCGCTGAGCGGGAAAACCCACCTGACGCCTACGTCATCGCATGTTTCGGGGATCCTGGACTTGACGCGGTCAAGGAGCTGACTGACCGGCCAGTGGTAGGAGTTGCCGAAGCTGCAATCCACATGTCTTCGTTCGTCGCGGCCACCTTCTCCGTTGTCAGCATCCTCCCGCGGGTCAGGAAACACCTGCACGACCTGGTACGGCAAGCGGGGGCGACGAATCGCCTCGCCTCCATCAAGCTCCCAAACCTGGGAGTGATGGCTTTCCATGAGGACGAACACGCCGCACTGGAGACGCTCAAACAAGCCGCCAAGGAGGCGGTCCAGGAGGACGGCGCCGAGTCGATAGTGCTCGGATGCGCCGGCATGGTGGGGTTCGCGCGTCAACTGAGCGATGAGCTCGGCGTCCCTGTCATCGACCCCGTCGAGGCAGCTTGCCGCGTGGCCGAGAGTCTGGTCGCTCTGGGCTACCAGACCAGCAAAGCGAACTCGTATCAAAAACCGACAGAGAAGCAGTACCTCTAGCTAGAAGGAGTGGGACTTAGTGTTTGACGTAATTGTTAAGAACTGCCGTATGGTGTCCAGCGACGGAATCACCGAGGCAGACATTCTGGTGAAAGACGGCAAAGTCGCCGCAATCAGCTCGGACACAAGTGATGTTGAGGCCAGCCGAACCATTGACGCGGGTGGCAAGTTCGTGATGCCGGGCGTGGTCGATGAACATGTGCATATCATCGACATGGATCTGAAGAACCGGTATGGCCGCTTCGAACTCGATTCCGAGTCTGCGGCCGTGGGAGGCATCACCACCATCATCGAGATGCCGATAACCTTCCCGCCCACCACCACTTTGGACGCCTTCCTCGAAAAGAAGAAGCAGGCGGGGCAGCGGTTGAAAGTTGACTTCGCGCTCTATGGCGGTGGAGTGCCGGGAAACCTGCCCGAGATCCGCAAAATGCACGACGCCGGCGCAGTGGGCTTCAAGTCAATGATGGCAGCCTCAGTTCCGGGCATGTTCGACGCCGTCAGCGACGGCGAACTGTTCGAAATCTTCCAGGAGATCGCAGCCTGTGGTTCAGTCGTCGTGGTCCATGCCGAGAATGAAACGATCATTCAAGCGCTCCAGAAGCAGATCAAAGCCGCTGGTCGCAAGGACATGGCCGCCTACGAGGCATCCCAGCCAGTTTTCCAGGAGAACGAGGCCATTCAGCGTGCGTTACTACTGCAGAAAGAAGCCGGCTGTCGACTGATCGTGCTTCACGTGAGCAACCCTGACGGGGTCGAGCTGATACATCAGGCGCAATCCGAGGGCCAGGACGTCCACTGCGAGTCGGGTCCGCAGTATCTGAATATCACCACGGACGACGCCGAACGAATCGGACCGTATATGAAGGTCGCGCCGCCCGTCCGCTCAGCCGAGATGAACGTCAGATTATGGGAACAACTTAAGAACGGGCTCATCGACACCCTTGGGTCAGACCACGGCGGACATCCTGTCGAGGACAAAGAACCCGGCTGGAAGGACGTGTGGAAAGCCGGCAACGGTGCGCTGGGCCTTGAGACATCCCTGCCTATGATGCTGACCAACGGAGTGAATAAAGGCAGGCTATCCTTGGAACGCCTCGTCGAGGTGATGTGCGAGAAACCTGCGAAGCTCTTTGGCATCTATCCGCAGAAGGGCACGCTACAGCTTGGTTCCGACGCCGATCTGCTCATTCTCGATCTGGACATTGACACCAAAGTGGATGCGTCGCAGTTCCGATCCCTGCATAAGTACAGCCCGTTCGACGGGATGCCCGTCACGGGTGCACCGGTTCTGACGATGGTGCGCGGAACGGTGGTAGCAGAGAAGGGAGAAGTTCTGGTCGAGCAGGGATTCGGCCAGTTCGTCACCCGTCACGACTACGAGGCGTCGAAGTGACCCTGAAGGAAGCGCAAGCGGAGCGCATTGAGAAAGAGATCTGGGAGCTCTCCCGGTTCTCGGCGGAAGGCCCCGGTGTTACCCGGCTGACCTACACTCCAGAGCATGCCGCCGCGCGGGAAACGCTCATTGCGGCTATGAAAGCGGCCTCCTTGAGCGTTCGTGAAGACGCTCTCGGGAACATCATCGGCCGACGTGAAGGCACTGATCCGCAGCTCCCTGCGATCGCGGTCGGTTCACACTTCGATTCTGTCCGAAATGGCGGGATGTTCGATGGCACTGCAGGCGTGGTGTGCGCCCTTGAGGCTGCCCGGGTGATGCTGGAGAGCGGCTACGTGAATCGGCATCCATTTGAGTTCATCGCGATCGTGGAGGAGGAAGGGGCCCGCTTCAGCAGTGGCATGTTGGGCGGCCGGGCCATTGCAGGTTTGGTCGCCGACAGGGAACTGGACTCTTTGGTTGATGAGGATGGAGTGTCCGTTAGGCAGGCGGCTACTGCCTTCGGCTTGAAGCCGGGCGAACTGCAGGCTGCAGCCCGCTCCGCGGCGGACCTGCGTGCTTTTATCGAACTACACATTGAACAAGGACCGATCCTCGAGCAGGAGCAAATAGAGATCGGAGTTGTAACCTCCATCGTTGGCGTTCGCGCATTGCGGGTTGCTGTCAAAGGCAGAAGCGACCACGCCGGCACAACCCCCATGCACCTGCGCCAGGATGCGCTGGTACCCGCCGCTCTCATGGTGAGGGAGGTCAACCGGTTCGTCAACGAGATCGCCGATGGCACAGTGGCTACCGTTGGCCACCTCACAGTGGCCCCCGGTGGAGGCAACCAGGTCCCGGGGGAGGTGGACTTCACACTGGACCTGCGTTCTCCGCATGAGGAGTCGCTCCGCGTGCTGATCGACCGCATCTCGGTCATGGTCGGCGAGGTCGCCTCCCAGGCCGGTGTGGCTGCCGATGTGGATGAATTTTTCAATCTCAGCCCGGTGCAGCTGGCTCCTACCATGGTGGACGCCGTTCGCGAAGCGGCCTCGGCCTTGCAGTTCACACACCGGGATATCAGCAGTGGGGCGGGCCACGACTCGATGTTCATCGCCCAGGTCACGGACGTCGGAATGGTTTTCGTTCCAAGCCGTGCTGGCCGGAGCCACGTTCCCGAAGAATGGACCGATTTCGATGACCTTCGCAAAGGAACTGAGGTTGTCCTCCGGGTAATGAAGGCACTTGACCGGTAAGAGTATGCTCAGCGGCCGCTAGGAGTGAAGGGCTGTGCGTAGGAGTAACGTACAGCCCTTGCTGGTCACCATGCCAACTCGCGAAGCGAAAGATTTAAGGGGCCAGCGGTAGAACTGGTGTTGAGATACAGCGTTTATCCGCGCCCACGTGTCCTAGCGTCGTGGCGGGGCTGACGTCTTTCGCACGATGAGCCGCGGTGAGACCAAGACGTGCTCGGATTCGGTCCGGCCCTCGATCCTCGAGAGGAGCAGCTCCGCAGCTTGTCTGCCCATCTGGACGCCTGACTGGTCGACGGTGCTCAAGCCGATAGGGGGGAGGCCCGTGGCGGGAATGTTGTCATAGCCTACGATCGACATGTCGTCCGGTATGTGGATCCCGGCTTCGAACAACGCAGTGTAGGCGCCAAGCGCGGCAACATCGGCGCCGCCGTGCAGGGCGGATGGACGTTGGGCCAGAGGCCTGGCGGCGAGTGACCGGCCGGCTTCCAAGCCGCTCTCAGTTCCCCATCGCCCCGGGACGTGATCAATCCACTGTGAAAGCCCGTGCTTCTCCATGGCGAGATCGTAGCCGTGGCGGCGGACTGTTTGTGGCATGCCTGGTTCACTGTCGGGCTGTGTGTTGGCGAGCATCGAGATCCGCTCATGCCCCAGTGAAACAAGGTGGTCTACGATGAGCGCGCTGCCTGCGATGTCGTCGCTGGCGACGGTGTCAAAGTACTTCGCTGGTCCGTGGCGGCCCAGGACAACCACGGGGATGGTTCGGCCAAGCTTTTCCAGCTCATCATTCGGTCCGAATGGTGCGATCAGGACCAGGCCGTCCATGCGTCTGTCGATCATCGCCTCGATGAGTTTTTGCTGTGCGTCGAGGCCTTGTCGCGCCTGCCCAATGAGCACTTGGTACCCAAGTTCTTCTGCGACATCGCGGATGCCCTCGGCAAGGACTGAGAAGAAGGTGTTGGACAGGTCCACCAGAAACACGCCCAAGGTATAGCTGTTACCGCGCATCCCGCGGGCCAGGGCAAGGGGGCGGTAGTTGAGGAGGGCCATTGATTCCTCGACTTTGGTCCGCATGGCTGGGCTGACCCCATATGCGTTGCGCAGGACCTTGGAGACCGCGGCGCGCGAAACGCCCGCGTGCTCAGCGACGTCGCTGATGGTGGCGCGCTTCAATTGCTCCGTCATGTGGATCCCCTCTTAGTGCCTTCTCCGTAATTGTAGATTGATCTACGAAAAAGTCTTGGCAAGAGCTGTGACATGACTTATAGTAGAAAAACGTAGACCGATCTACACAAATCCATGCTGGGCTCACCGCTTCACCAAGAGCCCGTTTTGAAACGTTCCACGAACTACGTAGTCCGTGGCTTTACGAGGAGGTAAAGATGGCTGCATCGAGCAAGCAGCGCTGGGCAGCACTGGCTGGGGGAGTGACAGTCCTGGCGCTGGCTCTGACCGGTTGTAGTGGCGGCAGCAATACCGCCAATGGCGACGAAAAGACGATTACATGGTTGGTGGACAACGCTGAGAACACCGTTGCCGCAGCCGAGAAGGTCGCCGAAGAGTTCACTGCAGCCAATCCTGGCATCAAGGTTGAGGTGGAAACCCGTCCGCAGGGTGGCGACGGCGACAACATCGTCAAGACGCGGCTCTCCACCGGCGACATGGCCGATGTCTTCAACTACAACACCGGCTCGCTTCTGCAGCAGATCAATCCTGAACAGAACCTGCAGCCCATCACCAACGAGCCCTACCTGTCCAACATCACGGAGTCCTTCAAGCCCGTGGTGACGTCCGGCAGTGAAGTGTACGGCGTGCCCTTCAGTACCGGCATGGCCGGAGCGGTGCTCTACAACAAGAAGGTCTACGAAAAGCTCGGTTTGTCCGTCCCTAAAACCTGGGATGAGTTCATGGACAACAGCCGGAAGATCAAGAACGCGGGTATCGCGCCGATCATCCAGTCCTACCAGACCACCTGGACCTCCCAGCTTTTCGTCCTGGGTGACTTCGCGAACGTGGTGACCGAGGACCCCAACTTCCCGGCAGACTACACCGCCAATAAGGCCAAGTTCGCGACGAATGCTGCTGCGGTGAAGGGCTTTGAACACCTCGAAGAGGCCGGCAAAGCGGGCCTGTTCAACGAGGACTTCGCTTCCACGACGTATCAGCAGGCACAGGACATGCTGATCAACGGCGAAGGAGCGCAATACCCCATCCTGAGCTTTGCCCTGAACAACATCAAAGTGACCTACCCGGACAAGCTCAACGATCTGGGGCTCTTCCCGCTTCCCGGGGATGACGCTTCCAAGAACAAGCTAACAGTCTGGATGCCCGGCGGCACCTACATCCCCAAGTCCTCAAAAAACATGGAGGAAGCCAAAAAGCTCCAAGCATTCATCGCCAGCAAGGCAGGCTGTGACGCCCAAACCGCCGCAGTTGGCGCAGCCGGGCCGTACCTCGTCAAAGACTGCGAACTGCCCTCTGATGTACCGGATGCAGTGAAGGACATGCTCCCGTACTTCGAAGATGAAGCCAAAAACAGCCCGGCGCTGGAATTCCTGTCCCCGGTCAAGGGTCCCGCCCTTGAACAGATCACCGTCGAGGTCGGCTCGGGTATCCGCTCCGCCAAGGACGGCGCCGCCCTCTACGACGAGGACGTCAAAAAGCAGGCCAAGCAGCTGAACCTGCCTGGCTGGAACTAACCTCCGAAACCTACAAGCCGTCCGGGCTTTCCCGGTCCGGACGGCCCTTGGAGAGATCTCATGACACTCAACACCGCACCGACGGCGACGGCGGTACGTCAAGTACCGCAGGTCACCAACCCCAAGCGCCGCAAGGGTAAGTCAGCTTATCCGTACTGGTTTTACCTTCCCGCTGCGGTCATTTACACCGCACTGTTCCTGGTCCCTACGGTTGTCTCGTTCTTCTTCAGCCTGACCCGCTGGAACCTCAACGAATTCACGTTCATTGGCCTGGATAACTTTGTTCAGTTCTTCCAGGAACCCGCGCTGATCAAGGGTCTGACCAACACCTTCATCTATGGGATAGTCACCTCCGTCCTGAAGGTCGTCCTGGGGATGCTTCTGGCAGTCCTGCTGACGTCCCAGATCATCGCCCGCGGTTACCTTCGCTCGGTTATGTTCTTTCCTGTGCTGCTGAGCAGCATCGGCGTCGGCATTGTCTTCACTGCCTTGATGGATCCCCGTAACGGCATGATCAACGAGGGCCTCGCGGCCATCGGTATCCAGGGGCCCGCCTGGCTCACCGACCCGGCGTGGGCGCTGCTTTCCGTAGCTTTGGTGGATGTCTGGAAGGGCGTTGGCCTGGCCACGGTCATTTATATCGCGGGCATCGTCTCCATCCCGCAGGAGTACTTTGAAGCGGCCAAGATGGACGGGGCAAGCTCCTTCAAGAGCTTCTTCAACATCACGCTGCCGCTGGCCCGCCCGGCAACCGCAACGGTCATCATCCTCTCGCTCATTGGCGGACTCCGGTCCTTCGACCTGATCTGGGCCATGACCAAGGGCGGCCCGGGATTCACCTCGGACGTCATCGCGTCCGTCATCTATAAGCAGTACCAAGCCGGCTTCTACGGCCTGTCCACGGCCGGAAACGTGGTCCTGTTCCTCATTGTCACGGCCATCGTCCTGCCCCTGTCCATGTTCCTGAACCGCAAGGAGGTTGAACAGTGACCACCGCCCTCAAGCGCTATGGACTCGGTGTCCTGGCCATCGCCGTCAGCATCATTGTCTTCATCATTCCGCTGCTCTTCATGGTCCTCACCGCCGTGAAGGATCGGAAGGAAGCGGCCAAGCTGGACTTTGCCTGGCCCACCAACTTTCAGTTCGTGGAGAACTTCACAGCAGTCCTCTCGGCCCGGAAATTCATGCTGGTCACAGCCTTCATCAACAGCACCATCCTCACGGTGGTCAGCGTGACCATCCTGGTGATCCTTGCGGCCATGGTGGCTTGGGTACTCCAGCGCCGCAAGTCCCGGTGGAACGGCGTGGCCAACTTCCTGATCCTCTCCGGCCTGATCATCCCGCCGGCGATCGTCCCCACTATTTGGGTGTTGCAGGGCATGGGACTCTTCAAGACGCTGCCGGGCCTGATCCTCATTGAAGTGGCTTTCGGCCTCTCCTTCTGCGTCATGTTATTCCGGGCGTTCATTGCCTCGATTCCCAAGGAGCTGGATGAGGCCGCGGTGATTGATGGTTGCGGGCCCGTGAGGTTGTTCTTCCGGGTGATCTTCCCGCTCCTGCGCTCGGTCATTGTGACCGTGATCGTGGTCCAGTCAGTTCACATCTTCAACGACTTCCAGAACCCGCTCTACTTCCTCCCCGGAGACGCCAACGCTACGGTGCAGCTCACCTTGTTCAACTTCCAGAGCCAGTTCACCACCAACTACAACCTGCTCTTCATGAACATCCTGCTTATCACCGTGCCGCCGTTCATCATGTACCTGTTCTTCAACCGCCAGATTGTCGCGGGCATGACGGCCGGTGCCGTCAAGGGCTGATCCAGTCACCAACCGGCCCCACCACACCCACATCAAGGAGACTTCCGCTATGCCTGCCACCGTGCACCCGGCAACCTTCGAACATCTGCCCCCAACCTTCGGTAGCGGCACCCTGGGGATCGGCCTTCCAACCCCCCGCATTTCCTGGAAAACCAGCGCCGAACCCGGATGGGTCCAAGAGGCGTACCAAGTTTCGGTCACCACCGCTGAAGAACAATGGACCAGCGAAAGGACCGAATCAAAGGAATCGGTACTCGTACCTTGGGAGGCAGCACCGCTGGGTTCCGCCCAGCGAGCCGAGGTCAGCGTCCGCGTCTGGGGTGCGGGCGACCAGGAGCCCAGCGATTGGAGCCAGCCATCCACCGTCGAAACCGGCCTGCTTGAGCCCGGCGACTGGACAGCCACTGCCATCACCCCAGCGTGGGATGAAGATCCGGAAGCGGATCGGCGGCCGCCTCTGCTGCGTAGCGGCTTCACTGTGGACCGGCCTGTAGCGTCCGCACGGTTGTACGTCACGGCCCACGGGCTCTACGAAGTGGAGATCAATGGCGTGCGCGTAGGCGACGACGCATTGTCGCCGGGCTGGACCGTCTACGGCCAGAGGCTCCGCTACTACACCTACGACGTCACCCAGCACGTGGCCGACGGCGACAACGCCATCGGCGCGTTCCTCGCCGACGGCTGGTACAGGGGTCGTATCGGCTTTAAGGGTGGCTACGCCAACCTCTACGGCAACAACGTGGCGCTGTTGGCTCAACTGCACATCACGCACGACGACGGCTCGGTCACCGTGGTGGGCACGGACGAAAGCTGGAAGGCATCGTTTGGACCAATCCTGGTGTCCAGCCTTTACAAGGGCGAAAGCTACGATGCCCGTGAACTGCCAAAAGGCTGGAGTAGCCCGGCGTTCGATGACTCCGGCTGGGAGCCGGTCACCGGCGTCGAACGCGATCCCGGGACGTTGGTGGCGCCGGAGGGTCCGCCGGTTCGCTGCACCGAGGAGATCCGTCCGGTGAGGGTGTGGACGTCTCCTATGGGAAAGATCTTGCTGGACTTTGGCCAGAACTTGGTGGGCCGGCTCCGCATCACGGTGATTGGCGATGCCGGTTCCACTGTGACCCTCCGTCACGCGGAAGTACTGCAGGACGGTGAGCTGTACACGCGTCCGCTGCGCGGAGCCGACTCCACAGACCACTACACCCTGTCCGGGTCCGGAGAAGAACGCTGGGAGCCACGGTTCACGATTCACGGCTTCCGCTATGCCGAGATCAGTGGCTGGACGGGCGGGGATATCGCCGAAAACGTCACAGCCCGGGTGTACCACACCGACATGGAGCGTACGGGCTGGTTCGAATCCTCCAATCCGGACCTGAACCGTCTGCATGAGAACGTGCTGTGGAGCATGAAGGGGAACTTCGTGGACATCCCCACGGACTGCCCGCAACGCGACGAACGCCTCGGCTGGACCGGAGACATCCAGGTGTTCGCCCCCACGGCCAGCTTCCTGTACGACTGCTCCGGCATGCTGTCATCCTGGCTCAAGGACGTGGCGGCAGAGCAGCTCCCGGACGGCACAGTGCCCTGGTACGTGCCGGTCATTCCCGGCGGAAACTACTGGACGCCGATCCGGCCAGGTGCGGTCTGGGGAGACGTAGCGGTGCTGACCCCGTGGGCCCTCCATGAGCGATTCAATGATCCGGGGATCCTGGCCGCACAGTACGTAAGTGCCAAGGCCTGGGTGGACTTGCAGGATCGTCTGGCCGGTGAGAGCCGTCTCTGGAACGGCAGCTTCCAGCTTGGCGACTGGCTTGACCCCACGGCCCCGCCTGAAGATCCCACCAAGGCCATGACCGACAAGCACCTGGTGGCAACGGCCTACTTCGCGTGGTCCGCCCGGCACCTCGCGATGTCGGCTGCAGTTTTGGGCAAGTCCGACGACGAGTTGCGATACCTGACGTTGTCCCGCGAAGTTGCCGCGGCGTTTGCCCGCGAATACATCCACCCGGACGGCATCATGAGCAGCGATGCGCAGACGGCGTACGCGCTCGCGCTGGTGTTCGATCTCTTCCCGGATGCCGACTCCAAAGCACGGGCGGGTTTCCGTTTGGCTGAGCTGGTCCGGGCGAACGGAAACCGGATCGGCACAGGCTTTGCCGGCACTCCTGTGGTCTCTGACGCGCTCACGCTGTCGGGTGAAATCGACGCCGCTTACGATCTGCTGCTGGAAACAGAATGCCCGTCCTGGCTCTACGCCGTAGGGCAGGGCGGAACTACCATCTGGGAGCGCTGGGACTCGATGCTCCCGGACGGTTCCATCAACCCCGGCGAAATGACGTCCTTCAACCACTACGCCCTGGGAGCCGTGGCCGACTGGATGCACCGAGTGGTCGCAGGCCTTGCACCCTTGGAGCCCGGATACCGCAAGATCCTCGTCAAGCCGCAGCCAGGAGGTGGCCTCAGCTGGGCCTCAGCCCGGCATGAGACGCCGTACGGTACCGCTTCGGTGCAGTGGCGGATCGACGACGGCGGCCTCACCGTCGTTGTTGAGATTCCCACCGGGACGACGGCGCGCGTCGAGCTGCCAGGGCAGGACCCGCTGGACGTTGGGTCGGGCCGTCACGAATTCGCGGCGCAGCTGGTTTCCTAGGGATTGACATGAAGCGCCGGGCAGGGGAGTTCCCTTGCCCGGTACCAGGTCACAAGCGTTCCGGGCCAGCACGGCTAAGGAAGGTCCGATGACAGGACTCGCTCGACACGGTCCTGCAAATCACGGAGGGTAGGGCCATGCCCCGCACTCAAGGTGGAGAGTCTGTCCTCTCCCGCGCCGTCCGGATCATTGAAGCCTTCGGGCCCGGTGATACCGTGTTGACCGTCACAGAGATTTCCCGCCGTTCGGGGCTGCACATCGCCACAGCCTCACGGCTTCTAGAAGAACTTAGCGGGTTTGGGTGGCTCCAGCGCGACGAGGACCGGAAGGTTCGGATCGGCGTCCGGATGTGGGAACTGGCCTCCCGTGCCTCACCGACCTTGAGCCTCAGAGAAGCGGCGATGCCAGTCATGGAAGATCTGCACTCGATCGTCGGCCAGCATATCCAGTTGGGTGTCATGGAGGGCGACGAGGTGCTTTTCGTCGAAAGACTGACAGCGCCCGGGGCTGTCATCAACTACACCCGCGTTGCGGGTCGCTTGCCTTTGCACGCTTCGTCGTCGGGCATTCTTCTGTTGGCTTTTGCTCCGGCGGCCCAGCAGGAACGAATTATTGCCAGGCCTCTTGAGGTGTTCACCGACCAGACCATCAGCACTCCGCAGCAACTCAGGTCTGTCCTTGCCGAGGTGCGCCGGAATGGGTTCGCTTTTCTGGCGGGACACCTCCACCCGGCCGCTGCCGGTGCGGCCGTTCCGGTCAGGGATCCCTTGGGCAACGTGGTGGCGTCGTTGGCTGTCATTGTGCCGAATGACGCCAATGCGAAGTCCCGCATTGCCGTACTACAGGCTGCGTCGGCAGCTGTGACCCGTTCGATGGAGTATCCCGCACCGCCTCCGAGGTGACGCACCTCAAAAGTGTTCTCAACCATTGAGAATTCCATAGTGGCGACGGACAGCTGAAAGCGAGTCTTTACGGAGAACAACGCGAGCAAAGGAGCCGAATGTTCACCGAAGAGAATTCCGATTCATACGCCTTGCAGACGAGGTTGGTAGTCACGGCGAAGAAGCACGTTGCAGATGGAGTAGTGTCCCTGAACCTGGCTCACCCGGCAGGGCGCAGGTTGCCCGACTGGACGCCCGGATCGCACATAGACGTGATACTGCCTTCCGGCATCAACCGCCAGTACTCCCTTTGCGGAGACCGATGGGATGCCCACAACTACCGCATTGCCGTCCTCCATGAGACGGACGGCCGCGGCGGATCTGACTTCATCCATCATGGACTCACCGAGGGCATGACCCTCGCCATTGGCGGGCCCCGTAACAATTTCCGCCTCGTACCGTCCGAAAAGTACCTATTCATCGCCGGAGGCATCGGGATCACACCCCTGCTGCCCATGATCCAGCAGGCCCACATGATGGGAGCGGAGTGGAGGCTGCTCTACTTTGGACGGTCACGGCGCACTATGGCATTCCTGGAGGAGCTCGCAGCCTATGGTGATCGCGTCATGATCGTGCCCAAGGACCAAGCAGGACCCCGCACCGCATCGGACCTCATCGGACCAGCTTCGGCGGACACGAAGGTGTACGTTTGCGGTCCGCAGAGGCTTCTTGCCGCCGTCGAACGCCACTGCGCTGACTGGCCGCCCGGACTCCTGCGCCTTGAACACTTCGTCGCGAAGTCGCACGGCGCCCCCATCAGAGACGCTTCTTTCGACGTCGAACTGGCCCGCGCAGGGCTCACCGTCACCGTTCAACCGGAGGTAAGCGTCCTCGAAGCGATCCAGAGAGCCGGCGTGCGGATGTTGACCTCGTGCAGGGAAGGCACGTGCGGAACCTGCGAAGTCACAGTCCTCGACGGCGAACCGGACCACCGCGACTCCATTCTTGGCGACGCGGATCGGGCAGCGGGAAACTGCATGTTTCCTTGCGTCTCACGCTCCTGCGGTGACCGCCTCGTTCTTGACGTTTAGCCCCGGCACATCTCACGAAGGACCCACCCATGACAACCATCATCAGCGACCCAAAAACCCCCTGCACTGACGTCGACCCGTTCAGCCGGGACGTCCTGGAAAATCCACTCCCGTTCCAAACCGAACTCCGGGCTGCCGGCCCTGTGGTTTATCTCAACAAGTACGACGTCTACGCCATGGGCCGGTACGGGGAAGTGCAGGCCGCGCTGACCGACTGGCAAACATTCCAGTCCGCAGCCGGTGTGGGCCTCAGCAACTTCCGGAAGGAAATGCCATGGCGAACACCGAGCCTACTTCTCGAAGCTGATCCTCCCCACCATGACGCGCCACGTGCTCTGCTGACCAAGATTCTCGGACCCCGGGAGATCCGCAAACTGGCGGAATCCTGGACAGCCGACGCGGAAGAACTGGTGGACCAGGTCCTGTCCCGTGGCCCGGAGTTCGACGCCGTCGCGGACCTGGCCGCGGCTTTCCCGCTTCGTGTCTTTCCAGATGCTGTGGGCATACCCCAAGCCGGCCGGGAGAACCTGCTGCCGTACGGGGACCACGCGTTCAATGCCTTTGGCCCGCCCAACGAGCTCGTGGCAAAGGGTGCGCCGCGGGTGCCGGAACTGTCCGCCTCGATCGCCTCTCAATGTGCTCGAGAGGTGCTGACCACGGACGGACTCGGTGCCCAAATCTGGGCCGCCGCGGATCGTGGGGACATCACCGAGGCGCAGGCTCCGTTGATTGTCCGGTCGCTGCTCACTGCCGGCGTGGACACCACTGTTAATGGCCTGGCCGCTGTTCTTTACGCGTTTGCCACGAACCCTGGCCAATGGTCCCGGCTTCGCGAAAACTCCGCGCTGTCACGTACGGCCTTTGACGAAGCCGTCCGCTTCGAGTCACCGGTCCAGACCTTCTTCCGGACCACCACGCGGGACATCGAGGTGGGCGGGACGCTCATCCCCGAGGGCCGGAAGATTCTCATGTTCCTGGGATCAGCCAACCGGGATCCCCGACGCTGGGACAATCCGGACGCCTTCGACCTGAACCGGGATCCCTCCGGGCACGTGGGATTCGGTTTCGGGATCCACCAGTGCGTCGGCCAACACATTGCCCGGCTCGAAGCGTCCACCCTCCTCGAAGTGCTCGCTCGAAGGATCGAAACCATCGAAATCTGCGGCCCCACACGCAGGCACCACAACAACACGCTGCGGGCTTGGGAATCCTTGCCCGTGCGCGTGAAGACAAGTCCCACCTTTACAAGGAAGTAAACATGGACATTCTCAAAGACCTTCGCTCATCCCCAATGAGCAGGCTCCAAGTACGGGCCGTTGCGGTGGCTATCGCCCTGATGCTCATTGACGGTATGGATGTGGCGGTGGCCGCCTATGCCGCGCCCGCACTGTCCAAAGCGTGGAGCCTGGACCCCGTCACGCTGGGTTACCTCCTCAGCTCCGGTCTCGTAGGCATGGCAGCTGGCTCACTGATTCTCACGCCATTTTCAGACAAGATCGGCCGACGCCGAATGATGCTGGTGGCACTGATCCTCGTGAGCACGGGCATGATCCTCTCAGTCCTTGCCGGCGACGTCATCCAGCTCATGGCCTACCGGGTGCTGGCCGGCCTGGGCATTGGCGGCATGATCGCCAACTTGAACGTGTTCGTCTCGGAGTACTCGTCGGATAAACGCCGCGGGAGCATTTTCGGGTTGTTCACCTCAGGGTTCGCCATCGGCGCGACTCTCGGCGGCTTCATTGCCGGGCCGCTGATTCCACACTTTGGCTGGCGCTCTGTGTTCGCCGTCGGGGCTGCGGCCAGCATCATCATGCTTGCGGTGACCTGGCGATTCCTCCCCGAATCGCTGGAGTACTTAGTCAGCAAGCGTCCGCCCAACGCCCTGGCCCGTATAAATGCCCTTCTCCTGCAAATGCGGAGGCCGGCCCTGGCCGAACTCCCTGACCTATCTCAGGGGCAGCAAGTGCAGCGCGGAATCAGGGACCTGCTCGCCGGACGAATGGCCATCCAATCACTCCTGCTGTGGACTGGCTACGGCTTGATGATCGCCGCTTACTACTTCGCAAGTACGTGGACACCCAAGCTCATTGCCACATCATCGGGCGACGACAGCCTGGGCGTGACCATGGGGCTTGTGGTCAACTTCGGTGGCATCATCGGCTGCTTCATCTTCAGCATCCTGGCCGTTTTCCTGCGCAGCCGGCACTTGCTGCTGGGATCCCTACTGGTCTCTGCCCTGATCTACGCACTTTTTGGGACGACGTTCAACCAAACATCACTGGCCATCGTGATCGGCGCAGTTCTCGGTGTGGTCACTTCTGCCAACGTTGCGGGGTTCTACGCCACCACACCCACCCTGTTCCCGGCCGCCCTGCGCGGAACGGGCATCGGTTGGATGGTGGGCATCGGACGCCTCGTCTCGATCGTTTCGCCCATTCTTGTGGGCTATCTGCTGGCCGGTGGCTGGAAGGCAGAGAACGTCTTCATTCTCTTCAGCATTCCGTTGGTGGTATCGGCCTTGTCGATGGCGGCGATCTGGTCGCTGGCCTCCCGGAGGCCGGTAGGGGAGCGGGATAGCGAGACGGTGAGTGTGGGCTAAAAGCAGCCCGAAACGAGTTCGACGTCGGCACTTTCTTGAGTGCCGACGTCGAGCGCTGCGGGATGGAGGTCACACCTGGGGCCAACAATGTCGCAAAGAAAACCATTCAATATCTATGGGCGACAGTTAAATACCCTCTTGTGGGTAGGTTTTTAACTTGCTAGGCTTCTTTGAAAGCAGAATCGAAACGATTCAATCCGTAGTCTTCTGCTCCACAAATGCCGTGATTCAAAGGAGAGTCCCATGAATACCCTTGACCAACGAGTCGCCACCCGGCATGGGTGGCGGGTTGCCTTCGCGTCCGGTCTGGCCTCCTACGTTGACGCCGGAGCTATCGCGGGAACAGGTACAGCCTTGGTGATCCTCCAAGAACCGCTCGGCCTTACGCCCGGTCAAATCGGGCAGCTGTCAGCGCTCCTGACAGTCATGATCGCAGGCGGCGCGCTGATAGGTGGGCGTCTGGGTGACAGGTTGGGTCGTCGTCGTGTTTTCCTCGCCACGTTGAGCATTTTCATCGTGGCCGCGCTGGCCCTCATGCTCTTCCCGAGCGTAGCCGTCCTCTATGTCGGTTTGGCCGTGCTCGGGTTCGCGGCCGGTGCGGATCTCCCTGTTTCGATGGCCATGATTGCCGAATCGGCGCCGGAGGATAAGCGCGGAAAGATGGTGACGTTCACCCATGTGCTCTGGATGGCGGGCATTCTGGGCGTCATTATCATCAGCATCTTCTTCGGTAACGCAGGTATGTTGGGTGCGCAGATTATTTACGGCCACTTGGCCGTTGTCGCATTGCTTGCAGTCGCGCTGCGCTGGGGTATCAAGGAATCGCGTTTGTGGACCGAAACGCGCAGCTCCGCGGTACGCGACGACGCCGTCGATGGCGAGCGCGTGGATTTGAGTTCTTTGCGTGCCCTTTTTGCGCCCAAGCTTCTCGCGCCACTCGTAGCAACCGGCCTCTTCTATGCCCTGGTCAACATCGCGGCCAACACCAACGGACAATTCTCCACGTACCTCTTCGTAAACGTAGCCGGCACGGATGTTGCCACGGCCTCGATGTTGGGCCTTGGCATCCTCCTGCTCAGCGTGGCAGGCCTGTTCGTCATGATGAAAATCGTGGATACCTCAAAGCGTCACCGCTCGTTCGTCATCGCGGCCATCCTCGCCCTTGCGGGGTTGGCAGTGCCGCTGGTCTTCGGCATCACCGCCGTGACACTTGTGGTCATGGGAGTCCTGGGTGCCCTTGGCGGTGCGATCGCCGGTGAACCCATGTACAAGATCTGGTCGCAGGAGCTCTTTCCCACCAGCCACCGAAGCACAGCTCAAGGCATCACCATCGCCTTCGCCCGCCTCGTTGCTGCAGGCGCCGCCTTGGTGACCCCGCTGATCATCTCCGCAGGCCCTGCGCTGCTCTTTGTCTTCCTGATCATCACCTCCGGCGCGGCGTATCTGATCGGCATCTTCTGGATCTTCCGGATGCGCACCTTCCTTAAGGGTGACGACGGCGTGACGGTCACCCAGGACGCACGGCAGAACGTGGCAGGCTAGGCGGCTAAGTTATGACGATGCAAACCGAGGTAAGCCAGAAGTCCACAGAGCGCCCCAAGCGCGTTCGCCGGACTGGTCCGTACAAGGCAGCGGATGCGCGGCGCCAGGCCATCCTTGAATCGGCTATAGAGCACTTTGCCCAGTGGGGTTACTTCAACTCTTCCATGCCAAAGATCGCTGCCGATGTGGGGCTGACCAAGGCCGGTCTCATGCACCATTTCAGCAGCAAGGAAGAACTCCTCTCAGCAGTTCTTGAACTGCGTGACCAGCGGGCATTCAGCGCCTTCTACGCGGAAGACTTCGGCAATGATCCGGTCAGGTACTTCGGACAAGTGGCTGCCCAAACGGCATTCAACGAAAGCCAGCCAGGACTGACTCAAATGTTCAGCGTGCTGGCAGCTGAATCGTCCAACGAAGAACATCCCGCCCACGAGTACTTCCAGCGGAGATACAAAAGCATCGTCGACGCAAGTTCCGGTTTTATGGCGCCGATGATCACTGCTGGAACCCTTCGAGAAGGCACGGATGTGCGTCAGATCGCCGCTGAAATCCTGGCAGTCGTGGATGGATTCACCATCCAGTGGGCCCTGGATAAAACGAACACGTCGTTGCACAGCACTGTCTTCAACTACCTTGACCGGCTTTCGCGGTCAGTCACCACTGACGGCCGCGGGCTCGGGGACTGACGTCGTCGCCCGCCGGTCCTGCCGGCCACCTACTCCTCACTCATTAGAGAAAGAAGCTCATGACAGCACTACTCCCGTGGTCCGCGACGATGATTGCGCCCAACGAGGACTTCAATGGAGCGCCGCTGCTGCGGAAGGAATTCGCCTTGGCAGGCGGCCACGGCATACCGGTCAAGGCGATCCTTCGCGCCACGTCCTTCGGCGTTTTCGAGGCCTCCATCAATGGCCGTCCGGTCAGCGAAGATGTCTTGAGCCCGGGCTGGAGCTCCTACGAGTGGCGGCTTCGCTACCGCAGCTACGACGTCACCCACTTGCTGGAGCCCGTCAATGTCATCGGCGCCGCCCTTGGCAACGGCTGGTACCGGGGCAACTTGTCCTGGAACGGCAACTCAGCATTTTACGGATCTGAATTGGGCTTCTTCGGCCAGCTGGACATCGAGTACGCCGATGGCTTCATCCAGACCGTTAGCAGTGATACGTCCTGGCAGTCCGGCCCCTCAGCCACCCTTGCCAACGACCTTTACAACGGGCAGACCATTGACGCCAGGCTCACCGCGGACACCTGGACCAAGCACGGTTTTGACACGAAGTCCTGGGGTGGGGTCCATGCTCTGGAGTTTGACACTGCGCGCCTGACTGAGCCGATCAGCCCGCCTGTGGTTCGGACCGAAGCCCTCAAGCCCGTGGATATTTTCACGTCCCCCAGCGGGAAGACACTCGTGGACTTTGGGCAGAACCTGGTTGGATGGCTCCGGTTTACGGTGCATGGCAAACGCGGTGAGACCGTCACTGTGCGGCATGCCGAAGTGCTCGAGGACGGTGAACTTGGTGTCCGTCCACTGCGTACGGCCCAAGCCACGGACAGCATCATTCTTTCCGGTGGGCAGGACTTTTTTGAGCCAACGTTCACCTTCCACGGCTTCCGTTACGCCGAGGTGAGCGGCTGGCCGGGTGAGCTGACAGCGGATTCTCTGGAGGCCGTCGTCGTACATTCCGCGCTTGAGCGGACCGGCACGTTCGAGTGCTCCAATCCACTGGTGAACCAGCTGCACCGGAATATCGTTTGGGGCTTGAAGGGCAACTTCCTGGACCTGCCCACGGATTGCCCGCAACGCAACGAGCGGCTTGGCTGGACTGGTGACATCGCGGTGTTCGCGCCCACCGCTGCTTACCTTTACGACGTCAAGGACTTCCTGCAGGACTGGCTCCTGGACCTTGCGGCCGAGCAGAAAGCCGCCGACGGGATGGTCCCGTTTACCGTGCCGGACATCCTCAAGTACGAGGAACACCCCAAGGAATTCCCGGCACCCGAATCCACGGCCCTATGGAGTGAAGCCGCCGTTTGGGTTCCCTGGGCGCTGTGGGAAGCCTACGGAGATAAGGACGTGCTCAGCCGCCAATACGAGTCAATTACTGCCCACACCCGACGGGTTGAGGGTTTGCTCTCCGAGACCGGCCTGTGGGACCAAGGTTTCCAGTTCGGCGACTGGCTGGATCCCGACGCCGCACCGGATCAGCCGTGGAACTCCAAAGCGGATAAAGGTGTGGTCGCCACCGCCTGCCTCTACCGCACTGCCCGGATCACGTCGGAAACAGCGTCGATCCTGGGGCGCACTGAGGACGCGAAGCACTTCAGTGCGCTCGCGGACCGGGTTCGTTCCGCCTTCAACACTCACTACGTTGGTTCGGACGGTACCATCCTCAGCGACTGCACCACCGTCTACGCGCTGGCCATCGCCTTTGACGTGCTCGACGGCGGTGATGAACGAACGTTTGCGGGGAACCGCCTCGCTGAACTCGTCTCGCGCAACGGATACCGGGTGTCCACCGGTTTCGCCGGGACTCCCTTCATCACGTGGGCGCTCTCCGAATCGGGACACCTTGAGGATGCGTATCGCCTCCTGCTGGAGGAGCAATGCCCTTCCTGGCTCTACCCGGTAACCATGGGGGCGACCACTGTCTGGGAACGTTGGGACTCAATGCTGCCGGACGGATCAATCAATCAAGGCGAAATGACCAGCTTCAATCACTATGCGCTGGGCGCCGTTGTGGATTGGCTGCACAAAGTGGTGGGCGGCATCAGGCCACTTGAGCCCGGCTATGCCAAGGTTCTCTATGCACCCAAGCCCGGGCACGGAATCGACTGGGCCAAGACCAGCTTGGTGACGCCGCACGGAACCGTGGCCGGCGAGTGGCATCTCCAAGACGGGGGAGACTACGAGTTCAGCGTTACGGTACCCGATGGCGTAGCTGCCGAAATTGACGTGCCGTCAATGCCTCGGCAGGAAGTAGGCTCAGGCACGCATACGTTCCGTACCTCCGGGCTCACCCTGGCAGGAGAAGGCAAATGAGCGACACAGGCACGCAAGCCGCCTACTTGGACACAGCCCTCCCGGTGAACCAGCGGGTGGAAGACCTCCTCGGACGCATGACCTTGGAAGAAAAAGCCGGGCAGTTGTTCCACGCCATCACTTTCGGTGGGGCGGACGTAGACTCCGGAACCCAAGGTTTGATTGCCGAGGGCTTCATGAGCCACTTCAGCGTCCACCAACTGCCGGATGCGAGGACGGCGGCCCGCTGGCATAACGCCATTCAGGAGCTGGCATCCCGGACGAGACTGGGTATTCCCATCACAGTCTCGACGGATCCCCGGCATGCCTTCGCTGAGAACCAGGGCGCGTCCTTCGCGGCCGGCTTTTTCTCCGCATGGCCTGAGCCCATTGGTATGGCCGCACTCCGGGATCCCGAAACGGTTCGGCGCTTCGCTGACACTGCACGCCAGGAGTACCTCGCCGTTGGACTGCGCGCAGCCCTGCACCCCACCGTGGACCTCGCCACCGAACCGCGGTGGGCACGGCAGTACAGCGGCTTCGGCCAGGATCCCGAGCTCACAGGACAGCTGGCCGCGGCCTACCTTGAAGGTTTTCAAGGTCATGCCATAAGCGACCAGAGCGTCGCGTGCATGACCAAGCATTTCCCAGGCGGTGGACCCCAGAAGGACGGGGAAGACCCCCACTTCCCTTACGGACGCGAACAGGTCTACCCGGGCGGCAAATTCGAGGACCACCTCTTGCCCTTCCGCGACGCCATCAGCGCCGGAACCAGCGCCATCATGCCGTACTACGGAATGCCCGTGGGACTCGAGCGAAACGGGGAGGCCATCGAGGAAGTGGGATTCGGGTTCAACCGCCAAATCATCACCGGACTGCTGCGCAGGGAGCTCGGCTACGACGGTGTGGTGTGCACGGACTGGGGGCTCCTGCACGACTCGGAAGTGTTCGGCATGAATCTGCCCGCCAGGGCCTGGGGTGTGGAGCACCTTTCCATTGAAGACCGCATGGTCAAGGTCATTGAAGCCGGCTGCGACCAGTTTGGGGGAGAGGCCTGCCCCGAGATCCTGGTGGCCCTGGTGAATGCAGGCCGAATCCCAACCGAGCGCATCGACGAATCAGTACGGCGGTTGTTGAAGGTCAAATTTGAGCTTGGACTCTTCGAGAACCGCTATGTGGACGAGGAAGCAGCGGTGGCCATTGTAGGCAACCCTGAATTCCGGGAGGAGGGCCTCAAAGCACAAAGCCGCTCCGTGGTGGCCCTCAAAAGTGCATCGGGTATCCTGCCTCTGAGCTCCTCGACGCGGGTCTATGTGGAAGGTATATCCTCTGGATCCCTCGCTGATTCTGCTCTCATTGCACCTACTCCGGACGGTGCCGACGTCGCGATTGTCCGTCTCGATGCCCCTTACGAGCCACGCAATGCTCTGTTCCTTGAGGCGATGTTCCACGCCGGGAGCCTTGAGTTCGATGCCGCCACCGTTGCGCATATTGAAGAACTCGCCTCGAAAGCACCCGTGGTCCTTGTGATCAACCTCGACCGTCCGGCGATACTCACGCCGCTGGAACCACACTGTGCGGCTCTCTTGGCCACGTTCGGAGTCTCCGACGAAGCTCTGGTGCGGGTGCTGACTGGCGAGGTAAACCCCGAAGGCCGCCTTCCCTTTGAATTGCCTCGATCTACTCAAGCCGTCCTGGAGGCCCACAGCGATGAACCAGCCGGCACTCGAGATCCTCTGTACACGTACGGGCACGGACTGGCGGGAGTGGCTGTTCCCGCATGTGAGACAGACGCTTGATCTTCAGCAACCGCATCGGGTTCAGGGCAATTGCGTGGCTTGCCTCCCCGCGACCGCCCCTCTGAATTCAGTCCACGTCAGCCGGGCGGTCGCCGGCTTTGTCCCGGGACCAGTAGCCGATCGCATGGTGCCGGTTGCGGGGTGAGCCGAGCCGTTGGCGCAACTCACGGCGTATGGCCCGGCTGGCGGAGGCCTCGCACGCAACCCAGGCGTACCAGGGGGCGTCGGGCTCTTCAAGCTCGGCCACCGCACCTGGCAGCGAACTGTCGCCTAGACCGTTGCCCGTGCCGACCAGCCAGCGGTAGTGGACATCCGCGGCTGTGGTGAAGTTCAGGATGTCAGCTTCGTCCGCAACCTCCGCGATCACCGTGGCGCGGATCCCGTTTCGCAGCCCCTCAACGATGCGCCCGAGGCCTGGAAGCCCCGTTGCGTCAGCGACCAGGACCTGCACCTCGGCGTCGGCGGGCGGCTCGTAGTAGGAGCGGCTTTCGCCCTCATTGAAGATGCCAATGACATGCCCGGGCTCAGCCCGTTCCGCCCAGGTTGACGCGATTCCGTGGCCGTGGATTGCAAAATCGATATCGAAACGCAGCCCGCCGTCGTGCACGGACCGAATCGTGTAATGCCGCCACGGCGGCTCCTCGCCTGTCCACCCGGGGCCGTACTCCGGCAAGTTGAACGTCTCGAGTGCGGCGATTGTCTCTCCGGGGCGGGGAATGGCGATGTCGACGCGTTCGTCGCCAATGCCGTTGACATGCCAGCGCCAATCACCCACGGCTTCGAGATTGATACGAATCATGTGAGGGGACAGGCGGGTTACGTGAATTACACGTGCCGGTGCGCAGGGGATGGCCACTATTCGTCCTTAAGTGCAGTGTGAGGGGTGCGCGAGAGCCGTCGCACACGCATGAAGTAAGGTTAGCCTAACAATAGTTTTTGGAAGGTTGTGTTGTGTCATCAGTGCTTGCCCCCGCCCCTGCCGCCGGGCCCGGGAAGAATGAGCAGGGGGCTAAGCGCCCCGCGCCCGTAGTGGCCAGCCCCCGGACGGTGCCGGATCCGTTCCTGCTCACGACGGGAATGATGGAGCAGGAAGAGCCGTATCACTGGCCCCCGCACCACCACGAGGAGCACGAGCTGATCTGGTCCTCAAAGGGAGTAGTGACCATCCTGGTGGATGGGCGGGTGTGGAGTGTACTGCCCGGAACCGGTCTGTGGATTCCCCGTGGTGTGGTGCACGAGGGCCACATGGGCGGCGGCGTCGCCGCGCGCGTGACCCTCTTCTCGCCGGAGGCGTGGACCCGCGGCTGGAAAAACACCCTCGCCGTAAAGGTCAATGCGGCGGTGCAGCAGCTGCTGGTCCATCTGGCCAACACGGGAATGCCCGCGGAGGAACGGCTGCGGGCCCAGCAGGTGTGCATCGACATGCTCGAGCCAGCCGAGAGCAGCAACATCTCGGTGCCAATCCCGTCCGATCCAAGGATCCGGGAGCTGGTGGACGCCGTCCTCAAAGATCCGGCCGACGACCGTTCGCTGGAGCAGTGGGCGCGCAGGCTCAACCTGAGTTCGAGAACCATCACGCGGACCTTCGGAGCCGATGTGGCCATGAGCTTTGTGCACTGGCGCCGGCTTGTCCGAATGCGCTCGGCCCGCGGATTGCTGGCACAAGGCATGAGCGTGGAGGCCGCGGGACGAAGGGTCGGCTACGGTACCACCAGCGCTTTCGTCGCCGCCTTCCGCAAGGTGGTTGGCCATACCCCGGGAGAGCTGCTGGCCCGGGGCTAGGCTCACCGCTTGCGCAGCCACCGTGTCCGAAAAGCGATACACGCTGTCCACACAGCCGAGGTGAGGCAACCTAGGCTTGGATGTTAGGTAAACCTGTCCTAACTTCACGGGCCGTGCCGCACAGCAAACACTTCGAACACAGGATCAACATGTCCAGCACTCTCCATCCCCCTATGGCCACGCCCTTCAGGAAGAGGGGCCTTGCCGCCTTCGCCCTCCTCGCGGTTCTGACGGTCAGCGGCTGCTCCCAAGGCAGCAGCGATGCCGGTTCAACAGGCACCACAACCGCAGCCAGCCAGGCTGAAGACGGCGCCTTCCCTGTCACCATCAAGCATGCCCTCGGCGAGACCACCATCAAAGAAGAGCCGAAACGGGTGCTGGTCATGGACTCGGAATCGGCCGACACCGCACTTGCCCTGGGCGTAGTGCCGACCTCCATCTCGAAGCAGACGTGGGGTGGCGACGAGCAGGGGTATTTCCCGTGGACGCGCCAGGCCGTGGACAAGCTGATCGAGGCGGCACCCGAGACCAAGGAGTTCTATTCCGAGAGCGGCGACCTGAACTTTGAAGTGATCCTGGACGAGGACCCGGACATTATCCTGGCCCCGTACTCGGGTTTCTCCCAGGAGGACTACGCCCGGCTCAGCGAGATTGCGCCCACCGTGCCCTACGACAACAAGCCGTGGCAGCCGAGCTCATGGCAACAAATGACCATCAGCATTGGCCAGGCACTTGGGCGGCCGGCCCGCGCGTCGGAACTGGTCACCGAAACCGAGGCCGCGGTGGAGAAGGTCAAGACCAGCCATCCGGAGTTTAAGGGCGTGAGCTTCCTCTACGGCACCTACTTGCGCGAAGGCGAAACCGAGGCCGCCATCTATGGTCCGGCCGACCCCCGCGTGAAGTTCATCAGTGACCTTGGCCTGACTGTGGCACCGGATGTGGTTGCCGGGGCGGCCAAGTCCGACGCCGACTCGTTCAGTTTCGGTGTGAGCCTGGAAAAGCTGGACACGGTGGACGCCGACATCTTCATTGGTTGGGCCAGTGAACAGTCCGAAGTGGACTACTCCCTGAAGAACCCGCTGTTCTCGAAGTGGTCCGTCATTTCGGGCGGCAAAGACCTGTGGCTCACCGACAAAGCGCTGTCGTCCGCGACGCAGCGCGTCAGCGTGCTCGGCATCCCGTGGGGCATGGACGTTCTGGTTCCGCAGCTCACCGACATCATCGGAAAGTCATGAGCACCCTGACCAGGCGCGCCCGCCGCGCCAAGAAAAAGACTCTTGCCGCCGTCGCCCTCATTGCAGCCCTTGCGCTGTGCGCCTGTGCCCCAGGCACCGACGACGCCGGAAAAGTCGCCACCGCAGCCACGGCGGGTCAGGCCGAGGCCGGGGCATATCCCGTCACCATCAAACATGCCCTGGGCGAGGTGACCCTTGACCAGGAGCCCCAACGCATCGCCGTCATCGGCTGGACCACGCCGGACATTGTGGTGGCCCTGGGACGTGTTCCCGTGGCAGTGGGCAAGAACAGCTACGGAGCGGACGACGGCGGGTACTTCCCGTGGTTCCGCGACGGCGTCAAGGAACTGGATGGCCAGCTGCCCCTTGCGTTGCCGAGCCTGGAACGCGGCGAGATTGATTTCGAAGAACTGTTGGACACCGCTCCCGATGTGATTCTGGCAACCTACTCCGGGATCACTGCCGAGGACTACACCCGGCTGAGTTCGATCGCCCCCACCGTCGCCTATCCGGAAACGCCATGGGCCACACCGCTCGAGGACAACATCGAGCTCGTGGGACAAGCCCTCGGCGTGCCGGAACGCGCCGGAAAGCTACAAACCTCCCTGAACAACACCATCGCAAGCGCTGCAAAGGCCCACCCTGAGTTCCAGGGCGTGACGTTCGCTTATGGAACGGTGCCCGCAGACGATGGCACCGTGCTGTTCAACGGACCCGCCGACACCCGGGTGCAACTCCTGGAGCAACTGGGACTGGTCCTGGCCCCGGGAATTCCGGAACTTGCCAAAGCCAGCGGCCAATCGTCCAGTTTTAACGTGAGCCTGGAAGAAATGTCGGACTTGAAACCGGCGCTTTTCGTGACAAATGTTGAAGACGACGCGGAGTGGAAGAAGGCGCTGACATCCAGCAGCATCTTCGCCAACTGGGCCCCGGTTGACCGGGGATCCGTGGTGGTCACCAGCGACCATGCGCAAACAATGTCCTTGTCCTCACCGAGCCCTCTGAGTATTCCGTGGGGCCTGGACAACTTCGTTGAGCGGCTATCGGACGCCACCGGCAAGCTCAAGTAACCCATGCAGCGAACAGGATCCAAGCAGTGAGCAGCACAACTGCGCTGGTCAGTGGAAGTGCGCCGCCACCACCCCGCAAGACCATACCGCACAAGACATTGCCCAGTGGGACCGTGCGCACCCGCACCTTCCGGACGGTCGGCCTCATGGCCGCCGTCGCCCTGTTGGTCATGGTCACCGTAGCGAGCATCATGGTTGGTGCCCGCGACCTGACCGTGAGCACCGTGATGTCTGCCTTGTTGAATCCGGGCGGCTCCACCGAGGCCCTCATCATCTGGGAACTGCGGGTCCCGCGCACCGTGGTGGGGCTCGTGGTGGGTCCGGCGTTGGGGCTTGCCGGCGCCCTCATTCAAGCCTTCAGCCGAAACCCTCTGGCCGACCCCGGCATCTTGGGCGTCAACGCCGGAGCGGGCTTCTTTGTGACGATCGCCGTAGGAGTCCTGGGATTCACGGATGCCAGGGGCTACGTCTGGTTCGCCCTGGCCGGGGCAGCCGTGGTGACGGTGCTGGTGTACCTGATCGGATCGGTGGGGACCGGCGTTGCCAACCCAGTCCAGATGACCCTTGCCGGCGTGGCTCTGAGCGCCGTTCTGGGCGGGGTCGCCTCGGGCATCAGCCTGAAGAACCCGCAGGCATTCGACAACATGCGTTACTGGGGTGCCGGATCCATTGGCGGCCGGGACCTGGAGGTTGTTGCCGCGATCGCTCCGCTCATTTTCGTTGGAGTCACCCTGGCCCTGCTCGTGTCGAGGCCGCTCAATGCCTTGGCCATGGGCGATGACCTGGGCAAGTCCCTGGGCGTCAGCATCGTGGGCACCCGGGTTGTTGTGGTGGTGGCAGTCACTGTGCTGGCCGGAGGGGCGACGGCGCTGGCCGGCCCCATTGGATTCATCGGATTGATGGTGCCGCACATGGTTCGCTGGATTGTTGGTCCGGACCAACGGTGGATCATGGCCTACACGTTGGTGATCGCACCGATCCTGCTGCTGGTGGCTGACATCCTTGCCCGGATCATCCTGCCCAGCGGTGAGTTGCGAGTGGGGTTGGTGACCGCCGTCGTCGGGGCCCCCATCCTGATCCTGTTGGCGCGGCGCAAGAAAGTGAGCGGACTGTGACGCACGAACAAGCACAACGCGTCGGGCGTGCACCGCTGGGGAACGGCCGCCCGCAATGGTTGCTGCGTTTCTCCCGCCCGCCTATCTCACTGAGATTCGATCGCCGGGCACTCGTCGTCGGCCTCATCATTGTGTTGCTGGCGTTGCTCATTGGCGTGTACACGCTGACCGCAGGCGCTTCCCGCACACCTCTGGCCGATGTGGTGTCTGCACTTCTAGGGCAGGGGGACAGGCGCACCCAGATGCTCGTGGTCGAATGGCGGCTTCCGCGGCTGCTGTTCGCCATTTTCTCCGGTGTGGCGCTGGGGATGAGCGGTGCACTGTTTCAGTCGCTGACCCGCAACCCGCTGGGCAGCCCGGACATCATTGGATTCGCGGCCGGCTCCTACACCGGGGCGCTGCTGGTGATGCTCGTCGTGGGCAGCACCGGCTACTACATGGTCGCCGCTGGTTCACTCATCGGGGGGATCGTGACGGCGGCGCTGGTCTACCTGCTGGCCTACCGCCGTGGCGTGGAAGGCTTCCGGCTCATCATCATGGGCATCGGCGTCAGTGCCGTGCTCGGCTCGATCAATTCCTACCTGATGCTGCAGGCCAAGTTGGAAGACGCCATGTCCGCAGCCGCCTGGGGATCCGGGTCGCTCAATGGGCTGGGCTTTGACCAGTTCTGGCCCATGCTCACGGTCTTGGTGCTCCTGGTGCCGATAGCCTTGGCCCTGGGACCGGGCATGCGGCAACTGGAGCTGGGCGACGACGCTGCCAAGGCGCTGGGCCTGCGCACGGAAAGGCTCCGACTTGGCGCGGTGGTGGTCGGTGTCGCCCTGACCGCACTGGTGACCGCGGCGGCCGGACCCATTTCCTTCATAGCCCTCGCCGCGCCGCAGATCGCCCGCCGCCTCACCGGTGCCGCTGGGATTGGAATGATTCCAGCGGCCTTGGTGGGCGCATTGTTGCTCACCGCGGCCGACGTAGTGGCGAACTCCATCCAGTTGCCAGTGGGCATCATCACCGTCTCCATTGGCGGGACTTACCTGATCTGGCTTCTGGTCCGCGAATACCGTCGCAGAAAATAGTCTCGCTCCCGGGAGCGGTGGTGTTGGACTACTTTTGGTCACTGGAGTCGGCTTGAACCTCAGTTTGTCCGACATGTTTGATCAGGCCCGACAAGATGGTCAGGGCTTTGGCCAACTGCAGGTCCGTGGCGGCCCCGTAGCCGAGAACGAGACCATTTTCAGCTGGTCGGTCTGCGTAATATCCGGTCAGGGGGATGACCCGCACTCCGAGTGCCATGGCCTTGGCGGCCACGTCTGCGGCCTCGGGGTGGTTGAACCGCACGACGGCGTGGAGTCCGCCGTCGAGGGCTGAGAGTTCCAGGTCGCGCCGGGAACCCAAGCGGTGGATGATGAGGCCGCGGCGGTGCGCGTATTCGCGCCTGGCGCGGGTGATGTGCCGGGAAAGTCCGCCTGCTTGGATGTAGTGGGCGATTGCTGACTGCAGTACGCCGGCCACTGGTGTGTCCAGTGCTTCCCTGGTGGCCTTCAAACGGTGGCCGGCGTCGCCGCGAACCACCAAGTACCCGCAGCGAAGCCACGGGCTGAGGTTTTTGGAGAACGTTCCGAGCAAGACTACGTCTGCCCGGCTGGGCAGGGAAGCGACGGCGGGAAGCGGCATTCTGCTGTGCCGGAATTCGCTGTCGTAGTCATCCTCCAGCACAAGGACGCCGTGCTGCTCGGCCCATTTCAGCAGCCCGATCCTTTCCTGTACTGCCATCCTTCCGCCCAACGGGTATTGGTGGCTGGGGGTCACCAGAACTGCATCCGGGATGTCCTTGAGCGCGGCCAGCTGTGAACTCTTCAGGCCGTTTTCATCCACGGGGACTGTCTCGATGTGGGCGCCTGCTGCTGTCATGACCCGGCGTGCAGTGGGGTAGCCGGGGTCCTCAACCAGGATGCGCGGCTGGGTGGTTTGGTTGCGGAGCATGGCGACGACGAGTTGCAGCGCGTCGCTGGTGCCGCCGGTGATGATGATGTCATGAGGATCGACGGCGAGTCCTCGGGAGACGGCCAGGTGATCAGCAACTGCTTCACGCAGTGCCGTGGTTCCCAAGGCCGGTGGGAGTTGGGCTTGGCCTTGTTCTGCTACGGCCGATTTCCAGGCGCTCCGCCATTGCTTGTCCTGAAACGGTGATCCAGAGGGGCGGCCGGGTGTCAGGTCGATGACGTCGGCCGGGGGCGAGGTGCTGGATGGTTTCCTCTTCTCCGGGGGGCGGCTGTTAATGTCCGGGCGAACGGCCACCTTGGTTCCGCCGGCGCCATTGCTCTCAAGGAACCCCTCGCCGGAGAGTTGTTCGAACGCCCGCACCACGACGCCTCGGGAAATGCCGAGTTCCGTGGCGAGCCGTCTGGTGGCTGGCAGTGCGTGTTCCGGCCGCAGGACGCCGTTGAGGATGGCGGCACGCAGTTGGCTGGCCACTTGTGCAGCGAGGGAGATGGAGCTGTTTCTGTCCAGCTCGATCGGTAGCTCAGCTTCACTCATTTGGACCTCCAGACTTGTTGATTCTTGGACCTAGTGTAGGACCAAGAGCTTTGGGAACATGGACTTCAGTCACCAGAAGTGCTGCGTCCTTGCAGCTCGATGAAAGTAGGAGCCAGTGTTCAACGGCCTCAGCGCATTTCCCCTCACTCCCATGGACGGCGAAAGCGTGAACCACAAGTCCCTTGGCAAGGTGGTGAGCCGAGCCGCCAAGGCCGGTGCGGACTCGCTGGGAGTTCTTGGTTCAACGGGCAATTATGCTTACCTGTCCCGCGAAGAACGCCGGGCCGTGCTTGAAACCGCAGTGGAAGCCGCTGACGGGGTGCCTGTTCTCGCCGGAGTTGGCGCAGTGCGCACCCGGGACGTGCTCTTGTACGCCGCTGATGCCCAAGCAGCAGGTGCTTCCGCGTTGCTTCTGGCCCCGGTGTCCTACCAGAAGCTCTCCGAGGAAGAGGTTTTTGGGCTCTTCGAGACTGTGGCGGCAGAGTCCGATCTTCCGATTGTGGTTTACGACAACCCGGGCACCACCGGCTTTACCTTCAGCGATGACCTGCACGCCAGGATTGCCAGGATCCCGGGGATCGCTTCCATCAAGATTCCTCCGCCCCCGCCCGGGCAAGTGGCAGCGCGAGTCTCCAAGCTCAAGGCCGGATTGCCTGGGAGGACATCTCTGGGCATCAGTGGCGACTGGGTGGCCGCGGACGCATTGCTCGCCGGATGCAACGTTTGGTACTCCGTCATTGCTGGGGTGTTGCCGCGCCAGGCGAGGGCCATTGTTGACCATGCACTCGCGGGCCGAAGCGAGCTGGCCTTGGCCGCATCGGCGGAACTGGAACCCATCTGGTCCCTGTTCCGCACCTATGGAAGTCTGCGCGTCACCACAGCTTTGGCTGAGGATCTGGGCGTCGTGCCTTCTTCGGCTTTGCTGCTGCCGCTCCGCGGCTTAGATGCCGAGGGGCGGGAGAAGGTGGCGTTGGCCATCCGGCAATGTGGTGTGGAGGCTTAGCAGTTGGAACAGGTCGAATCTTCGCCCACACAGGAGATGAGTGCCCGGAGAGTGGCAGTTGACCTGACAGGGAATAGCCGCACCGCCGGGAAGAACCAGTTCCGTGGGAGTAACCAGCCAGGCGCCCCGGGTGGCCTGGCACGCTATGTCCTGGCTGCCACCTTGGCGCGTAGTGCCGATGGCGGCGCAGTTGTCGCGATAGTTCTGTTGGCAACCACCAGTGGTGCATCCGGCTGGGTGGCAGGCCTCCTGGGTGCCTGCATTACGGCGCCGCATCTCTTCGGGCCTCTCATAGCGCGCAGCCTCGATACCGCCAAGGACGGCAGGACAGTAATTGCGTGGGCTTGTATTGTCCACGGAGCAACACTCGCGGCCGCAGTTCTCCTATTCCCCGTAACTCCGCCTATTGTCCCCGGCCTCCTTCTCATCGTCTCCGGTCTGGTCGGTCCCCTCCTCACGGGAGGCATCAGCAGCAGATTGGCAGCAATCGCCGGACCGGAGAGGAGCAGCCAAAGGCGTGCCCAGGGGTGGGATGTGGCCACGTACGGCATCAGCGGGACGATCGGACCGTCCTTGGTGGCGGCCGTCTCCGCGTGGGCCAACCCCGCCACTGCAGCACTGATCCTTGCGGGGGCAACTTTCCTGGCCGCCGCCGTCGTTAGGCTTTTGCCCTACATGCCTCCGGCTACGGTTGCCGCTGAAGTTCCCCGGCCCGGCCGGACACTTCTGATGATGATTTCCAACGGCCCGCTGCGACGAACCCTCTACATGACTGTTGTTGTGGCCCTGTCCGTGGCTGCTCTACCGATCACCGCGGTGGCATCCACGGGGGAGCTCGGTGTGGCCCCGGCCGCCGCCGGGATTCTGACGGCCGCCTACGGGCTCGGTGGGCTCTTGGGATCAGCGGGCGTCATGATCCGGCCACTGAGAACCGACGCCGATCCGCTGATGACCTGGCTTGCTGCCGCCGTAGGGATTGCCTTGTGTGGTACAGCCCTGGCCGGAACATTCCCGACGGCGGTTGCAGCCTTTGCTTGTGCCGGCGTACTGAATTCCTACTTTTTCGCCGCCACGCTGGCGGCCCGCAGCGAATACGCGCCGCCGGCTGCGCGAGGTCAGGTGTTCGTCTGGATTGGCGCCCTGAAAATCACTGCCGGCTCAGCTGGCACAGCTATGGCGGGGGCGCTGATCGTCCCTGTAACCCGGCTCCCGCTGTACCTTGCGTTCGGGCTCATTATCCTGGCCGTCGTGGCATCCATAGTGGACCGCTATCGATCCAGAATCTAATCCGTTTCACCTACTCGGGAGATGCCCAACCAGAAACGGCAAGCCAGTGGGATATGTTTATACGGACGATTAAGGTAAGGCTTATGGATCCGTACCAACTCCAGCCACGCTGGCCATGGCCCAGGGAAAGGCTTCTCTGAAACCGGCAGACCTGGTCGGGACCACGTGGATTTCCACCCATGCTGGTTTCTCGCCGACGGACATGCTCGACGCCGTAGCTGCTGCGGCCGGGTACCCAATGCGGGTTGTGCACAGAATCAATGACTTCAGTACGGCCGCTGCCATGGTCTCCGAAGGTGGGCACTTGGCCTTGTTGCCCCGGCATACCGTCAGTATTCCCGCCTCGCAGGATGGGGTCCTTCGCCCGCTCCGAAGGCGTGCAAACAGTTCGTCACGTGGACATGCTGGTCCGACGCGAACGGGTGGTCCACAGGGCTGTAACCGTTGTCATTGATGCCTTGCGCGGAATCGCCCAAACACACGTTCAAACCCCATCACTCAGGAGCGCCCATGCCAAAGAATCCACGCGATGAGATAGACGCGCAGATTCTTGCCGAACTTCGGCGAAACGCCCGCATCAGCTTGGCCCAACTCGGCGAGATGGTGATGCTTTCCCGTAATGCTGTGAGACAGCGCGTCGAACGTCTGGAACGGGATGGCTTCATCAACGGTTACACCATCCGGGAATCAGTGGGAGATGGGACGCCTGCTGTCAACGCAGTGCTTCTGATTCAGCGCCACGACAGGATGAGGGGCGGTGACGTCATTGCAGGCTTACAGGCCATTCCGGAAATTATCACCTGCGACGTGGTGAGCGGTGAGCTTGACCTGATCGCCAGGGTGGAAGCACCTGATGCAGCAAGGATCCAGGAAATTTGGCGGCAGGTCTCAGAATTTCCCGGGGTCCGTGACATCACCACGGCCCTGTCCTTAACGACTGTGATCGACAGGCAGTTGCGACAATAGCCCTACGATCTCAATGCTTAAAGAAATCCGGCGCTGCGGAAACGATTAGTTCCGCAACGCCGGATCTCCTGCAGGCGGGCGTGCGCCCCGACGGCTTGTTGCCTGTATCAGGCGCCCATGAGCGTCTCGAGCTGTTCAGGCAGGAGCAGCCCTTCGGTCACGGCGAGGTCCATAACACTTTGCCCTGAAACAAGGGCGCGGTGCGCGAGTTCTGCTGCCACGGTGTAGCCCAGCAGCGGGAGCAACGATGTGGCCTGTGCCGTGGAAGCCCTTGCACGGGAGCGCAGTAAAGCCTCGTTTGCTTCAATGCCCTCGACGCAAAGGTCCCGCAGCACATCGGTCCCGTTGGTCAGCCAGCTCAGTGATTGCAGCAGGGCGTGAGCGATGACCGGTTCGAACGCGTTGAGTTGAAGCTGTCCATTGTCGGCAGCCATGGTGACGGTGAGGTCGGCCCCGGCCACGAAGAACGCAATCTGGTTGACGACCTCCGGGATCACGGGGTTGACCTTGCCGGGCATGATCGAAGAGCCCGCCTGGCGCGGGGGCAGCCGGATCTCCGCGAGTCCTGTTTGCGGTCCGCTCGAGAGTAGCCGCAGGTCACTGCAAATTTTGGAGAGCTTGATGGCTGTTCGTTTGAGCGCGCCTGAGAACGTCATGAACGCACCGGTGTCCCAGGTGGCTTCGACGAAGTCATGGGCGCGGACCAGCTGGATCCCGCTCACGGCGGAAAGTTTGTCGATGACGCGCTCAACATACAAGGGGTCGGCGGTGATGCCGGTACCGATCGCCGTGGCACCCAAACTGCACTCGAGCAACAGGGCAGCCGCTTCGCGTAGCCGGCGTTGGTCTTCTTCCAGCGTGACGGAGAAGGCGGTGAACTCCTGTCCTAGGGTCATCGGCACAGCGTCCTGCAGTTGCGTGCGGCCAACCTTGGGGATGTCCGCAAACGCCTGCCCGCGCTCGGCGAACGCCGCCGAAAGCAGGGCCAGGCGTTCCAAGAGATCCTCCAGCGCGAGCACCAGAGCCAGGCGCACCGCCGTCGGGTAGACGTCATTGGTGGACTGGCACTTGTTGACGTGCCCGATGGGGTCCACCAGATCGTAGGTGCCGCGGGGGTGACCCAGGGCTTCCAAGGCGAGGTTTGCGATGACCTCGTTGGCGTTCATGTTGGTGGATGTTCCGGCGCCGCCTTGGATAACGTCCACCGGGAAGGCGTGGTCAACCTCGCCGGAGGCCACGGTGTCGCACGCTGCAGCGATGGCGTGGCCAATGTCTGCCGGGATGAGGCCCAGCTCGGTGTTGGTCAGCGCCGCCGCCTTCTTAACCAACGCGAGGGCGCGGACAAGGTGCTGGTGGGATCCGAGCTGGATGCCGCTGATGGGGAAGTTGAGGATGGCCCGTTCGGTGTGGATTCCCCACAGTGCGGATTTCGGGACAGCGATGGAGCCCAGGCTGTCCTGTTCGATTCTTACTCCTGTGTTCATGTGGTGATCGCGATGACTTTGGGCTGGGTCATTTCTTCGTAGGCGAAGTGGACGCCTTCGCGGCCCATGCTGCCGTACTTGGAACCGCCGAAGGGCATGGCGTCATGCCGGTAGTCGGAAGAATCGTTGATCATCACTCCGCCTGCATCAATGGCCTTGGCAGTGGCCAGGGCGCGGCCCAGGTCCTTGGTGAAGACGCCGGCCTGCAGGGCGTATTCGCTGTCGTTGGCCAGTTCGATGGCTTCATCGGCGGTGTCAAACGATTCCACCAAAACCACGGGGGCGAACAGTTCCTCGCTCCAGGCTTCGCAGTTGCGGGGCACCGCGGTGAGGACAGCGGGTGTGAGGACCGGCCCGTTCAGGTCTCCGCCCGCGAGAAGTTGCGCCCCGGCGGCCACAGCCTCATCGATCTTCCGTTTCGCTTCGGCGGCGGAGGCGTTGCTGATCATGGGCCCCACATCGGTTTGTTCGTTGCTCGGGTCACCGGACTTCAAAGCAGTGGTTTGGGCGACGAAGTCCTGCACAAACGCATCAAAGACAGATTCTTGGACAAGGATCCGCTGGGCGCCAATGCAGTTCTGTCCCGCTGCCCAGAAGGAACCGGAGACACAGGCTTCGACGGCGCCAGGAAGGTCGGCGTCCTCGAAGACAATGACGGGTGCGTTGCCGCCGAGTTCCATGGACAGGCGCTTGAGGCCGGCGTTCGCCGCGATCGCCCTGCCGGTTGCGAAGCCTCCGGTGAAGGAGACCATGCGGACCAGTTTGGAGGAAATGATGGTCTGGGCGATCGTGCGATCGCCCAAGACAACGGTGACGAACTCCGCGGGCAGGCCGGCCTCACGGAGCAGGTCAACCAGGAGGATGGCTGTCAGGGGTGTCAGCTGGGACGGCTTGAGGATGACGGTGTTGCCACCGGCGATCGCCGGGCCGAGCTTGTGGGCCACCAAGTTTAAGGCGTCGTTGTACGGCGTGATGGCCGCGATAAGTCCCAGCGGTTCCCGGGTGAACCACCCCTGCCGGTTTTCAGAACCGGCGAACGAGTCGAACGGAACGACTTCTCCGACATTGCGACGCGTTTCCGCTGCCGAGAGTTTGAGGGTGTTCACCGCGCGGGAGACTTCCTTGCGGGCCTGCTTGATGGTCTTGCCGGCTTCGGCGACGATCAGTTCCGCGACTTTTTGGGACCGTTCTTGGAGCAGGTCGGCGGCGGTGTCCAAAATCCGGCCGCGCTCGTGACGCGGCATGGCGGCCGCTGCGGGAGCGGACGCCGCCGCGCGGATGAGCTCCACGCGGACGTCCGCCTCGGAGCACTGGTCCAAAGTGGCCAGGACGGTGCCGTCAAACTTGTTGCGCACCACCAGTTGATTGACGGTGGCTTCGCTGATGGTCTCGGCGATGGCTGTTTCAGGCACGGACGGCTCCTTTGACGAATTCGTCGACGGCAATGATGTCGGAAATGAGGGCGTACGCGGTCTCGACGCGACCAGCACCCGGACCGGAGACGGTGACGGCCCCGAGCAGGTCGGTGGTGAAGGAGACGGCGTTGGTGGCACCGGAAATGCCGGCGAGTGGGTGATCGGCTTCAAGGGCCATGGGCTGGACACTGGCAACGATGCTCCCATCACTCTCGCGCCGGGCTTCGCCGATCAGTTTCCAGCGGAGGCCGTTGGCCAGGGCCTGGGCGACGTCATCACCCTTGATGTCCTGAATGCCGGTGGTGTCCACATCACCGGGATCGATGGTGGCATCGAGCAGTTCGTTAGCAAGGATGGCCACCTTCAGCCGGACGTCGGAACCGCCGATGTCCGCGGTGGGGTCAGCTTCGGCGTAGCCGAGGTCCTGGGCTTCGGCGATGGCCTCGTCCAGGCGCAGGCCAGCTTCCATCCGGCCCAGGACGTAGTTGCTGGTGCCGTTCAGGATGCCCTGCACAGCGTTCAGTTCCAAGCCGCCGAGCATCTTGTGTGCCAGGCGGATCACGGGTGTGCCGCTCATGACGGCGCCTTCGTATTCGAAGCGGACGCCGTTGTTTGCGGCCAGTTTGCTCAGCTCAGGGCCTCGGAGTGCCACAGGTCCCTTGTTGGTGGTCACCACGTGCTTGCCGGATTCGATGGCCCACTTCACGTGCGAAACTGCCGGTTCGCCGTCGACCGGGCTTGTGAAAGTCGCTTCGACGACGATGTCGGCGGGGCTGTTTTTGATGACATCTTCGTTGCGGGGGTCGGAGCTGCCGCCCGGGAGCCCGTCGAAAGAGGATCCGCGCGGCATGGCCAGAACAGCGGCAAGGTCGATGCCGTCGCCCTGGACGAGTGAGCCAAAGGCAAGGTCGGTGATGGCCACAACGCGGAGCTCAAATCCAAGGGAAGCGAAGCGCTGCGGTTCATCGCGAATGAGTTCCGCCAGGGCGCGGTTGACGCCTCCGAAACCGATCAGGGCCAGATTGTAAGTAGTCACTTCGATCTCCTTGGTAGGGCAATATTGCTGTCCTTTAAGCCTCTGTCCCGGGAGTGTCAGTCTCCTAGGTACAAATGGCTCGTTGGAGATGCCGAAACGCCCAAAAATGCGGGCAGTTCGGTCCTATCCGTCACAGGGCACTCCAGCACTATCGCCGCAAGGCAAAAAAGCGGCCTTCCACCGTGGAGGTGGAAGGCCGCTGGTCAGCCCTGTCGTGGCCTGCTGTTGCCAGCCGTGTTCTGCGGGCGGTGGGGCTGCGGGATGTCCTGTGTTCTCGCTGAAGACCTGCCGGACGCACTCTGGCAGTTACTTGCTGAATCCGGCCGTGAGGCCAGCGACGAGCTGGCGGCGCCCCACGACATACACGAAGACGAGGGGGAGTGCGGATAGTACGACCGCAGCGAGGATCGCCGGGGTATTGATGGTGAATTCACCTTGGAAGGCCCAGAGCGATAGCGGAAGGACGCGGTTTTCTGCGCTTTGGGTCAGGATCAGCGGGAAGAGGAAGCTGTTCCACACATTGAGGGCGTTGTAGATGGCTATGGTGACGATTGCGGGGCGGATCAGGGGAAATGCGAGGCGCCACATCATGGACCAGTCCGAGCAACCGTCAAGTCGCATGGATTCAAAGAGCTCGTTGGGTACGTCCCGGAGGAAGTTGGCCAGGATGAGTACCGAGACGGGAACAGCGAAGGCGATCCCAGGCAGGATGAGTGCCAGCAAGCTGTCGTAGAGGTATAGCTTGGTGATGCCCCAGTAGATCGGGATGATCGTTGCCTGAAGAGGAATGGCCAGCCCGAGTAGGAAGAGGCGGCTGACCCCGGTGAGCAGCCGTCCGCTGCCGCGGACGATGGCGTAGGCGGCCATGAAGGAGATAAGTACCGCTGGCAAGACCGCGCCGGCGGTGACGATCAGGCTGTTGGCCAGGTAGCGGAAGAAGTCGTTTTCGAGAACGAGCTGGTAGTTCGCCAGTGTCGGTTTTTCCGCGGGAAGGAAAGGGTTGGATGCGAAGAAGCCTTGCTGGTCTTTGAAGCTGGTGATGACGACGTAGTAGATCGGCAGGATGACGACGGCGAGCCAGAGGAACCCAGCGACGCCGGCCGGTACGTTGAGCTTCTTTCGCGTCTTTCGAAGGGGTGCTTTTGCGGAGGGTCCCGTCGTTGCCCGCGGGGCTGATGCTGTTCGGAGGCTCATCAGGCACCTTCCAGTTGGCTTGCTTGGCGGTTCTTGCCACCGAGTCGTTGAATGAGGAGGGCAAGTCCGAGGCCGAAGACGGCCAGGATCACGCCGAGCACACTGGCTCCGCCCATGTCGTTGGCACGGAAGCCTTCGAGGTACATGAAGAGTGGCAGTACGGTGGTCGCGTGGCCGGGGCCTCCGCCGGTCAGGACGAAGATGAGGTCAAAGTAGGTCAGCGTGCCGACAACCATCAGTGTTGTTGAGGTGATGAAGGTGTACTTCAGCTGCGGAACGGTGATGGTGAAGAATTGCTGGACCACGTTGGCTCCGTCGATGCTTGCCGCTTCGTAGAGGGACTGTGGGATCTGCCGTACACCGCCTTGGTAGACCAGGACGTGGAACGGAATGTGTTGCCATGACAGGACGAAGACCACGACGGCGAGTGCCAGGTCGGGGTTGCCGAGCCAGTCTTGCTTCAATGCTTCGATGGGAATCGCTCCGCTCAACCCGAAGTTGGGGTCCAGCAGTGCTGTGAAGGTCAGGGCGACAGCGGCCGAGGACAGCAGGATCGGGACGAAGAAGAGGACCGAAAGGACTGCCCGGTAGCGTTGGAATCCAGCCGTGAAGACTCCGAGGAGCAGACTGATGGGGATCTGGATGGCGCAGCTGATGAGGATGACTTTGACAGTGGTCCACAGTGATCCGCCGGTCAAGGGGTCAGAGAGTACGGATGCCCAATTGGTGAAGCCTGCCCAGCTGATTTCACCGATTCCGTCCCAGTGCATGAAGCTCAGGACGATAACTCCGCCGAGCGGGATGATGGCGAAGGCCACGAAGAACACCAGCGCCGGAACGGTCAGCCACGCCAGTGATGCCCTGGTGCCATCGATGCTCTTGACGCCTGGTTTCCTGGTTCGCGTCAGTGTTGGGGCGCTCATTTCTTGCTCGCAGCGTTCATGGCGTCAACGAATTGCTCGGGGGTTTCCTGCTTCAGGAATACCTGGGACAGGTGGGTCAGTAGGGTATCTGCCAGTGACGGGTCCACGGCTTGGTCCCAGGAGAACTGGAACGTGGAGGCGTTCGCTGCCTGGTCGTAGGTGTATTTGAGAAACTCGCTGTCAGGGGCTGTGCCGAGCTTGCTGTCGACGCCCTTCAGCGGCGGTACTGCACCTGTCTTGATGATGCCCTCGGTGTAGGAGTCATTGAACAGTCCGCTGGCAAGGAAGTCTTTGGCGGTCTTCTTCTGCGCCTCGGAGGCGGTCGATGAGACGGAGAAGAAGTTGGCGGGGGAGCCGACCGTGTACGAGGGGTCACCCTTGCCGCCGTCAATCGTGGGGAATGGTGCGTAACCGAGCTTGTCGTTGGCAATGAAGTCCGGCGAGCCTTGTTTGATGGCTTGGAATTGCGACGAGAGTTGCAGGCACATGGCGGCCTTGCCCGTATAGAGCAGGGCCAGTTCCGACCCGGAGTTGGACGCCGTGGAAGCGAAGCTGTCCTGGAATCCGCCGGCGTCGACGAGTTGCTGAATCTTCTTCAGCGCATCGAGCACGGCAGGATCTGACCACGCGTCTGGTTCGCCCTTTTGGATGCGTTCCCATACCCCGGATCCACCTTCGCGGTCGACGAGGAACTCAAGCCAGATCAGTTCCGGCCATTTCGTTTGCCCGCCGAGTGCGAACGGGGCGACGCCGATGGCCTTGAGCTTGGGGACGGCAGCCATGATGTCGTCCCAGGTCTTTGGCGGCTCAATGCCGGCCTTGTCCAAGAGGTCTTTGTTGAAGTACATGGTTGCCGGGTTCACTTTGTTCATCGGCAAGGCGTACGTTTTGCCGTCAATGACCCCGTTCTGAAGGACGCTGGGCAGGTACCGATCAGCAACATCTGGTTTTTCCTTGACGAGGTCGCTGAGGTCTTCGACGGCCTTGTTGTCGACGTAGGACTGCAGAACGCCGCCGGTCCAGTTGAAAATCAGGGTCGGGGCTTGGCCAGCACCGACGGCGGTGCGGATCTTCGCCTTGTAGGCGTCTGAGGCGAAGAATTCGACCGTGATCTTCCTGTCGGGGTTCTTCTCATTCCACTGTGCGACTGCGTCCTTGATGACGGGCTGGTCGCCGCTGGTGAGAGACCACATGGTGGCAGTGGCGCCGCTGGTTTGCGAAGGGCCGCCGCTACCGCAGCCGGCGATGGTGATACCTAGCGCCGCAGCAACAGTGAGGGCGGCCAAACGCCGCCGGTTTCGTTGAGGAGATAGCACTGAAAACATGAGGATCTTCCTTCTTCTTTGAGGGCTTTACGAGGTCGTATCGACTTGGGTGTCTGTGGTTTTGGGCTCGCGGCCCGTGGCCAGGGGGTAATCAGTGTGGAGTGGCTCCAACCAGAGCGGCCGCCTCTCGAAGGAGCCCTTCACGAGCCTCCCGGGCCCGGGCAATAGTGGCATCGACGGATTTCCGGTGCGTTCGGAGGTCAGATTCGGCTTCTGCAGCCAATTCCTTTCGCCTGGCGCTGGACGTCCCGCCCGAGCTGATGCGGCTTTCGACGAAGGAGGCCGGATCAAGTACCGCCGCGATTTGTTCCTGGCTGTATTGCCGAAGCGGGGCTTCTGCAAGTTCGGGACGCAGGCTGCCCTCTTCCGTTTCAGAGGTCTCGTGGGCTGTGACAAACCGGGCCACGACGTCGTGGGCTGGCCGGAAGCTCAATCCATGGGTAAGGGCAAGGTCGTCGGCGAGGGCACTGGCCGTGGACCAATGCCGTCCTGCGGAGCGCCGCATCCCTTCGACGTTCACCTCCAAAGTCGCGACGGCTTCCGTCAGAAGTGTGATGGCTCCGGTTGTCTCCTGGCAGTAGCCGGGGATCAAGTTGTGCACATAGCACTGGTCCACGTCAGTAGATGTGGACGTGTGCATCACGCCCAGCTGGCTGGCACTCCACCCCACGGCACTGCCGGCCAATCCCCGAATGCGCTCGAATACCATCGGGTTCCGCTTTTGGGGCATCATGCTGGAGGTTCCGCACAGGGACGGATGGATCCGAACCAGCCCGACTTCTGTGGAGGACCAGTAGTAAAGGTCCGAGGCGAGCCTGCTGATGCCCGAGAGCGCCAGTCCCAGGGTTGCGGCTAATTCAGCTCCGACGTCGGTCGCGGCAGCGCCGGCGTCGCGCGCGTTCGGGATGGTTCGGTCGAATCCCAGATATGAGGCCGTGGCTTCGCGGTCGATGGGCCAGGACGTCCCGCTGTAAGCAGCGCCCCCGAGTGGGCTTTCATTGAGACGTTCATAGGCCTGCTCAAGACGGCTGAGGTTGCGGGCCACCGACCAGTAGTGGGCGTTGAAGTAATGCCCCAAGGTGGTCGGTTGGGAATGCTGCAAATGGGTGTACCCCGGGATCAGGACGCTGTCGTAGCGTTCAGCGGCGTCCAGCAGAGTCTCGCCGAGCTCCACAAGCCCGGCCAGGACGGTAAGGAACGCCTTGCGGTTAATCAGCCGCCAGCCGGTTGCCTTTTGGTCGATGCGGCTGCGGGCCCGCTGGATGTCCAAGCCACCCGGTCCGCACTGATCCTCCAGGTATCGCTCGATCTGCAACGTGATGGTCCCAATTTCCGGATCTCCGGCAAGGACCTTGCCCGGACCTTCGTCCAGGAGCGCCAGCAGCGCCGACACGAGTGACCGCCCATGCTCTGGCGTGAAGATCTTCTGATTTGTGAGCATCAGCGCGTGGGCAATGTCCATCAGGACGTATTCCTCAGCACCGGCCAGCTCGTCTGTTAGCTCGAGTCCGTTCACGTGCTCCACCAAAGCAGGTGAGGGGCGGGCACCAAGACGGCCGTCAGTCAGAGTGGCCCTCATGGTCGTTCCGCCGTCGCTGATTCGTCGGCCACGGTGCCGGACTCAGTACCTGTCCGAAAGGACATTTGCTCTCCCTAGATCAATGTAAACGTCAACATCATCAGTATTAGGCCACTGAGAATCCGATGTCAACGATTACATGGAATTTGATGTCGACGATTACACTAGGAGAAACATCAGGCATTGAGGGGGCTGGAATGGCAGGGATTGAGCAACACCGCGTCACGGTCAAGGATGTTGCCGTGCTTGCCGGCGTCAGTACCGCAACCGTGACCAGGGTTCTGCAAGACTCGGAGAAAGTCATCCCGGAAACGCGGGACAGGGTCATGGCGGCCGTCGAGCAACTGGGCTATCGGCCCAATCCCATGGCAAGAGATCTACGCCATGGGAACCGGACCGGAGCGGTCGGCCTTGTCATGTCCACGTTCACCAACATGTATCAGGCTGGTGTCGCCGCGGGTGCCGAAAAGGAACTGCGAAACGCCGGGCTGCAGCTCCTCATCGGCTCCACGGACGAGGACCCTTCCCGCGAGCCCGAACTGGCACGGGCCATGATCGACCGCAGGGTCAGTGCTCTCATGGTGATGCCTGACGGCGAGGAGCGGGAATTCCTCAACCCCGGCCATCTCTTCGGCACGCCCGTCATTCTCGTCGGCCGGCCCGCCGGCGGCCTCGATGCGGATGTGGTCATGACCGACGACGACCGCGGCGTCGAAGAGGCAACCAATCAGCTGCTCGACCTTGGCCACCGCAGAATAGCCGCCCTGGCTGGGCAAAGTAGCTCCTTCCGTGCAACGCAGCGCCTGAGTGGGTACAGGATGGCCTTGGCAAAACGAGGTCTGGGGGAGGATCCGGAGCTGGTGGTTGACAATCTCATCACCTCAGCCCAGGCGCGTTCGGCAATGGCCCATCTGATGGATCTTCCTTCGCCACCCACTGCTGTCCTGGCTCTGAACCTCGGCATCAGCACTGGGGTGCTGTTGGACCGTCTGGAGAATAACCGGAAACTGGCTTTCATTGCCCTCGACGAAAGCGAACTCTCCGCCGGACTGAGCGTCAGTGCGCTTGTCCGGGACCCCGAAGAGGTCGGTAGGCAAGCGGCCAAACTCGCCATCGACAGGATTGCCCAGCCGGACTTGCCGGCACGAACCATCATTCTCCCCAGCCATTTGGTCCAACGAGGCACGGGGGAAGTGGCGCCGGAAATTGTATCCGAGCGGTTTGAAATGGCTCAGCCTCCGCAGTAAGAGCGGCGCTGATCGCTCTTCTGCTTGTAGCCCCTGCCTCAGGCGGACCTGGAGACAGCAGCTACTACAGATGCTGCCCCGCCGTTTGCTGATACAGCCATGCCCTCAGCTGGACAGACTCCGTGTGACGTGGCATACAAATTTTGTCAGAAAACTATTGACCGGTCATTTGATTAAATGTACGGTCAATTCATGAACACCCCTCTGCATCAGAAAATTCGATCGGGCCTTGAATCCCGGATCCACTCCGGAGAGCTAGCGCCCGGGGCGAGGATGCCCACGGAGGCGGAGTTGCAGTCGGAGCACGGCGTCAGCCGTTCCGTGGCCCAGCGGGTCTTGAACGATCTGGCGCAAGCGGGACTCGTGGTGCGGCGCAAGAGGCTTGGCACCCACGTGGCCGAAGGTGCCCGGCAAGTGAACCTGCTGCGTTCACTGGACCCAAGGATCGAAAGCGCGGGGCTGCCAGGACGCATGGTGGTTGTTTCTGCCGGGGTCGTGTCCGCGGGTAGTGCAGAGGTGGATGTGCCGGGCCTCGAGGATGAGGATCCGGTCATCCAGCTGGTGCGGGTGCGCCACGACGTTGACGATACCCCGATCGTCATCGAAGTATCTGCTATCCCTTTCAACCTGGCACCCCGGCTGTTGGAAGACGGACTCGAGGGAGTCTCCATCAGGGCCTACTTCTCGAACAAGGACGTCGCCATCGCCCGATCGAGGATGTACTTTGACCCGATCCTGCTGGAGCAGCGTCACGCGGACCTGTTGGGCATTGACGCAGGCGTCGCTGTCCTTCGCCGTCGCAGGCTCATGTGGCAGCCAAACGGCCAAATTGCCGAGTCGGCGGCCTACTACCTGAAGCCTGACGCGCTCGAGTTCTACGTCGAATACTCCGACCAGAGTCACTAACTGCCCACGACACTATTCGTGGGCGCCAACTTTAAAGTCCAGGAGAGACCGAATGAAAAGAGTAACAATCCTGGCCCTGTCCACCGTGGTAGGGCTCATGGGGCTCAGCGCTTGCGCCAACCCCACCGACGGCGCGGCCACCCAGCCGTCCGCCAACGCAGACGTCATCGCCGCTGTGCAGAAGGACGACGCCATCGCCGCCATGCTCCCCGACGAGATCAAAAAGAAGGGAAGCTTCACGGTATCCATCAACGCAGATGTGGCACCGGTGAAGTTCATTGACAGCGACGGCAAGATCACTGGCCTGAACCCCGAACTGCTGCGGGCAGCGGCCAAGGTCCTGGGAACGGAAGTTGAATTCCAGGAAGGCACCTTCGACGCAATGGTGCCAGGCTTGGAGGCCAAGCGTTATGACGCCATTGCCTCCGTGGGCGACTTCGTTGAACGCCAGGGAAAGATTGATTTCATTGATTACCTGAAAAACGGTACGGCAATTCTTGCTCCGACCAGCCAGAAACAGGACCAACTGACCACAGAGCAGCTGTGCGGCTTGAACGTCGGTTACGGCCGCGGATCCTCACAACAGGGCAACCTCGAGAAGATTGCCCTGGAATGTGAGGCAAAGGGACAGCCGAAACTTGAAATCAGCGGCTATCCCTCACCCGGGGCGGGAATCCTCTCGGTCAAGAGCGGCGAAGCTGACGCCTTCTGGGGAGACCTCCCGCAGATGCTGTACAACGTCAAAAGCGAACCGGGACTTTTCAAGATCGTCTACACCGAACAGAAGAGCGTGCTCGGGATCGGTATCAACAAGGACAACCCCGAACTTCGGGACGCTCTACGTACCGCCCTGCTCAAGCTCGTCGAGGACGGAACCTACCATTCCCTCCTCGAAAAGTGGGGCCTGCAGGACTTCGGTATTCCGGACATGAATGTCAACAGCACCAACAAGCTCGGAGGCAAGTGACATGTCCAGCCTACTGACGCGCCGGAAGTCGGGCCTACCGGCCGACCTCCGTACACAGAAGGATCTGGCGGCCCTGAAAATCAGGCCCCGCTTCGGGATCGCGCAATGGGTCAGTATTGGGGTGGCCATCTACTTAGGCCTGACTCTGATCCAGTTCTTCGTCTTCAACGAAAACTGGAAATGGGACGTCGTCTTCTCCTACTTGTTCAGCCAAGTGATCATGAACGGGCTGCTGAACACCATCTACTTGACCCTGCTGACCACCTTCTTCGGCCTCATCCTCGGTGTCATCACGGCATGGGCCCGGATGTCCTCCCTGGTGGTGCTGCGGACCTTCGCAGTTCTGTATATCTGGCTGATGCGCGCCATGCCTCCGCTGGTCATGTTGCTCGTGGTGTTCTTCTTCGGAGCCTTGGTTCCAACGTTGGGCATCGGTATCCCGTTCGGGCCCAGCTTCGCCGAAGTGCCGACCAACGATGTCATCTCACGGTTCAGCGCAGCGATCATCGGTTTGTCGATCTACCTCGGCGCGTACTCTGCAGAAATCTTCCGCGGAGGCATCCTCGCCTTGCCGTCCGGGCAGTTCGAGGCCTGCAAATCCCTCGGTCTGCCGCCCTTCAAGGCCTACCAAAAGATCCTCGGACCACAACTGATCCGCGTGATCATCCCGTCGCTGGCCAACGACGTCATCACCATCTTCAAGAGCACGTCGCTGGTCTCGGTCATTGGCTACACAGAACTGCTGACCACCGTCCAGACCATCTATGCCCGGAACTTCGAAACCATACCGCTCCTGATGGTGGCCGTGATCTGGTACCTCGTGCTCACCAGCATCGCGATGTTCGGCCAGGCACGACTCGAGAAGCGCTTCGGCCGGGGATTCGCCCGACGAAACCAGGGAAGCCCCAAGGCAGCGCTGGAAAACGCGGCCAAGGAAGATCTGTAAGGCGGGCACGACATGACAACTGACACCAAAACCACAACCCCATTGCTCCAACTCGTTGGAGTCAGCAAACACTTCGGCGAACTACGGGCAGTTGATGACGTAAGCCTTAACATCACGGCGGGGTCAGTAACCTGTCTGGTCGGACCCTCGGGTTCCGGCAAAAGCACACTGCTGCGAACCATCAACATGATGGAAGAAATCAACGACGGCGCCGTCTTCTTCGAAGGCCACATGATCGGCCACGAAGTCCGCAACGGTCACCGTGTACCCGTCGCTAAGTCAGTGGCACGCAAGCAAACCCTCAACTTCGGCATGGTCTTCCAGCACTTCAACCTCTTTCCCCACTACACAGCGCTGGAGAACGTCACCATCGCCCCGATGCTGGTCAAAGGCCTGAAGAAACGGGCAGCGCAGGAGATCGGTCGCCGCGTTCTCGAGCAAGTGGGACTGGGAAACCGGATGGACCACTATCCCAACGAACTCTCCGGTGGCCAACAACAACGTGTCGCTATCGCCCGAGCCTTGGCCATGGAACCCAAAGTGCTGCTCTTCGACGAACCCACCAGCGCCTTGGACCCCGAACTCGTCAGCGAAGTTCTGGGAGTCATGCGAGGCCTGGCAGACCTTGGGGCGACCATGATCATCGTGACCCACGAAATGCGGTTCGCCGAAGATGTAGCCGACGAAGTCATCATGATGGACGCGGGACGAATTATCGAACAGGGCCCGCCACGGGACATCCTTCACAACCCATCGACAGCGAGGGCAAGGAAGTTCTTCGCCTCCGTTGGAACACTTTCAGCCCAGAAAGGCTAATACGTCGTGAACCAAAAAGTCCTCATCGTCGGCGCAGGCATCATCGGCTGCTGCCTGGCGGATGAACTGACCCGCCGTGGAGCAACCGTCACCGTGATTGACGCAGCCGAGGTTGGATCGGCCACCAGCGCCGCCACGTTCGCCTGGGTCAACTCCAATGACAAAACACCGTCGGAGTACAGCGAACTCAACGTACTGGGACTGCAAGCGCACGAGCGCTCAGCGGCCCGCGGCGGCGGCCGATGGTTCCACCAAATCGGCAACCTCCAAATCGCCCAGAACGACGACGAGATGAAAGCCCTTGAACTCAAGGTCACCAGGCTCACCTCCAACGGCTACGACGTGAAGCTCCTTACGGCCGACGACGTGCGGGAGTTGGAGCCAAACCTTCAGTCTCCAGGTCTGGCCGGCGGTGCGCTCTACCCCAAGGAAGGGTGGATAGACACACCGACGATGTGCACCAGCCTTCTCAACCGCGCGATCAGTGCGGGGGCGAGCTTTGAACCGTACGAAACAGTGACTGCCCTCGGTTCAAAGACGGTGACTACCACCACTGCCGACGGTTCCACCCGACACTACGACGCCGACATCATCATTCTGGCCGCTGGCAACGGTATCCGCCCGATCCTCGCGACAACCGGTATCGACTTCCCGACCCTCGAACAAACAGGTAACGGCGCCGGAGGTGACGCCAAGAACGCCGGGATAGGCATCATCAGCACCACGGGGCCCGTAGATTCCGGCATCAGGCATATCGTCCGCGCAGAAGGCATCGCAATGCGTCCAGCCCGCAATGGGGGCATCACTTTTGCCGACCACCCCACCGGCGGCAAATGGGACCTGGATGACCCCCGCGTCTGGACGGTTCCTACGCTCCTCCTCGAACGCGCCCGGGAACTCTATCCGGCACTGCGCACTGTGGCGACAGAGAACGTCAGCCTGGGCATCCGGGTTCTCCCGGAAGACGGACTGACCATCGCCGACTGGGTCGACGAGAATCACTCGATCTACGCTGTCGCCACTCACAGTGGCGTGACCCTTTCGGCTCACCTTGCAGAGGTCGTCGCCGAAGAAGTTCTCACCGGCGAACGACACAAGTCTCTGCGCACATTCGGCCTCTCGAGGTTCGCAACCGTCGCGCATTGAGAGGGCGCGGAGTACACCCGTCGCTGTTGCAGTGTCCCCGGCGCGTGCACCAACCACTCGGTTTTCGGCCGAGGGGCTGGCGCGCTGGGAACAGTTCTCAGGGCGGACATTGGATCGGTATGACTGATGTCGTCCCAGTACTTCGAACTGAAGAAAGACAACAGATGACAAACATCGTGATCAGATCCGATGAGGCCAATGCCGCCGCAACAGCTCTGCTGCTGGCCACTCGAAACCACAAAGTTAGCCTTTCGGGGACTGCCCTGGATCCAGGCCACCACACATTCAGGTGTTTGGGCGAGCAGCGGACGGCCACGCTGCATTCTTTGGCAGAGCTGAACCCCACCGGCCCGAAAGTCGCCATGGTCTTTGCCGAAGGCGAAAGCGCTGCGGCTGGCATCCGCAACGTTCTCTTGGATGCAGCACCAGAGCTCCTCGTCATGATCGGCGGTGGCATTACCGCCGTCGTGGAAGCCACACAGACAGCCGCGAAACTCGGCTTCGACGCCGCCAAACTTCTCCACATCGGAGGTTTCCTGGTCGGAGGAAACGCTGAGGCCGTGACAGCAGAAAAGAGTAGTGTCGTGGCGGGCTTCCTTGCCGCAGGAACGCCCCCGCACGTCGTGTACTTGGCCCTGTCGACCTTCCCCCAGCTGTCTCTCGTCCCCGGCCCCAGCGTGGCGCTATCCAGTGTTGGCGCATTGGTCCATGTACCGCCGATGATTCTCAACGCCATGAGTGTCGAACGAGGCGATGACGTCAGGTTCTATCGTGAAGGATTCGGGGATAGCGTCGGCCGGCTCCTAACCGCACTTGACGAAGACCGGATACGACTCGGCGGTGCCTTGGGCCTGAAGCTCGCCACGGCCCTCGAGCTGATGGACAGAACGCAAGGACCTCTCGGCATGACCGGGACAACTTCCCGTGAAAAGGTCAACGCGTTCCCCTCGTACGAGCCCATTCGGCTTCCGGCTACCTTCCGACACAGATTCCTCGCGCACGAACTGCAGTCGACATTTGCGCCAATGCTTGAGCTCGCCAAGCTCCTCAACATCGACGTACCTACCATCCAATCCGTCGTCAGAATCGGCGAAATCCTCATCGACGACAGTTTGGAAGCAGCTGCCCGGATTGCCGCTGAAGGTTTTCTCACTCTCGTCAGGGGAAACTAGAAGAAGTCTCGCTAAAAAGTGTCCGACTGGTTGTCGACGAAAATTCACACCAGAGCGACCGCCGGGTAGCCAGAACGGCACTGTTTTCCATAAAGCAGGCAACGCGCATAGCGGGCGTAAGCCTGGCACTCTTCCCAGGCTCGCAAAGACTCGGAAGATCGAACCGTGGCGGCAGGTCCGGAGGTCTGACCCCCGCCTCAAACCCGTAGCCGGGATAGTCTCCACAAAGGCCGCTCTCAACGTCTCCCTGGCTCGTCATGTCGCGTTTTGCAACTGTCAACGCTGGCTTGATTGCAGGCCATAAGAAGCTGCCGAAGCTCGCATCTTCACATGAGCCTCATAGCCGGCCTGAACCGGAGCTAGGAGGCCTCAGCCCGGCCAAAGGCAACACTTTCTTTGCGGGAAATTGGCTCCCAACACCAGCTCATCGGCGATCGATTTCGGGTTGGTCAGACCTTGCGCGTGCTCGACCGTGTAACGAGTTTGATCGGAGCAATTTCGCCGGTCCCAGCCACGGCAGATCCTTCGCCGGCCAGAGCTCTAAGGACGAGCCGTCCAGCTGCAGCGCCCTGTTCACTGACGTCTTGAGCAACGGTAGTGAGTTCGAGGACTTCAGCCATTGGGTGGTTGTCGATGCCGATCAGCGAAATGTCTTCGGGGACCCTAAGGCCTCGTCTGCGCAGCGTCCGCAACGCACCGAAAGCCAGTTCATCACTGTGCGTGAAGACGGCCGTTGGGGTTTCTTGTGTCGAATCAAGGATCTCTTCCATTGCGTTGGCGGCGTTGAGCGGTCCCCAGTCCACCACTCTTGTAAGCGATGGGTCTGGTTCGATCCCGGTTTCCCGGAGGGCTTCCTCATAGGCTCGGGTCCGTCCTGACACGGCAGGCCAGCCAGGTTGGTCCGGGTCCGTCCCAGCGATCATTGCGATCCTCCGGTGCCCGAGAGAAAGCAGATGGTCCATAGCCAACCGGCCCGCTTCGTAGTCGTCGATGCAGACGTAAGGATAACTGGCGGACTGGCCTCCGGCTGCGATGATTTTCGCGCCGATCAGTTCAAGCCGTGCCCGGTCCTCTTCATTCACGGGAAATGCAACAACGACGACTGCATCGACTTTTCTCCGTGCGGGAAGCCTGGCAAGAAAGTCGCGGCGGTCCACAGCATCGCCGACGTGGTACAGCATTAAATCCAGGTCCGCAGCCGACAACACCCGCTCGATACCGCTGACCATTTGCCCGAAAAACCAGCGTTCAATGTGCGGCACGACGACGGCGACCCTCCCCATGGTCCCGCGGGCGAGGCGGCTGGCATCTGGGGAAACAACATAATCGAGGTCGCTGGCTGCGGCCAATACCTTCATGCGGGTTGCCGCCGACACGCCATAAGCGTCGTTGAGCGCGCGAGACGCAGTGGAGAGCGAAACGCCGGCGTAACGAGCGACTTCGGCCAAGCTCTGCGCCGTCTGGTTTGTCATACGGCCATCCTATCGGCCTTACCCCTTGACTTCGGAAGCGCTTCCGATAACAATTTCGGAAGCGCTTCCGAAAGAGAAGTGAAACCTCAAAGCAGAGGAAAGTCCCAATGACCCAAAATGAATTCCGCACCTCACGTCGGCGTCTGCTGACCATCGCAGTTGCCGCCACGGCAGCGTTCACTTCTGGAGCACTTACAGCCTGCAGCCCTCCCGGCAGCGACGGAGCCAACGCCGGGAGCAGCAGCCCGACGACCGTATCCACCGAGATAGGCTCGGTCCCCATTTCGCTGACTCTCTACGATGGAGCAGGGTTGAAGGCAATTGATGACGCCCTGATCGCAGCCTTCCGCAAGAAACACCCGAACGTCACCATCACGGCCCGGTTCGACCCGGACAATGTGCAATCAGTGAACGCGCCGAGGGTACTCTCCTCGGACAGTCCTCCGGACATTGCGCGAATCGGCGCCTTAGGCGAGACAGTGAAGAGCGGCCTCCTGACCGATCTGACCCCATGGGCCTCCGCATACCAATGGGAGAAGCTTCCGGCCGGTCAATTGGCGCAATACAAGTCGACCCCGGACGGCGTACGAGGAGCCGGCGCCCAGTACACCGTGGCCTCAGGTTTCACCGTCACCGGCTTCTACTACAACAAGGAACTTCTCTCTCGTCTCGGCCTAAGCCAAGCGCCGAAGACACCCGAAGAATTCGAAACCGCGCTCGAGAAGGCCAAAGCTGCCAACCTCACCGGAATCATCGCCGGGAACCAAAACGGTCAGGTGGCGACCAGTTTCCAATTCGCCCTCAACCGCACCGTTGGCCAGGACAAGCTGAACTCATGGATTTTCGGGCAGCCAGGCGCCTCCATCGCCACACCTGATGCGACCTCCGCGGCTAAGACCATTTCTGAATGGGCCGCAAAGGGCTATATCAACCGCGACACCAACGGAACCCAGGCAAGCGACGCGATGGGCCGCTTCGCCCGCGGAGAGGCTCTCTTCTTCGCCTCGGGAAACTGGGATTCGGCTGCGCTGCAGAAACAGATGGGAGAAAACGTAGGGTTCGCCCTCCCTCCCGCCGCTGACGGCAAGGCCGTGGCAATGTCCGACCCGTCCTCCAACTTCGGCATTCCAGCCAAATCAAAAAATAAAGATGCTGCCGCGGCGTTCCTTAACTTCCTCACTTCACCCGAGGCACGGCAGATCGCTGTGGACAACGGCTTTGCTCCCAGTGGTTCTGGCGAGCAGCCCACAGGTAATGGTGCACTTTCCACGCAGGTCCAGAAAGCTTTCGCGGACCTCGTCCTTGCCGACGGGCAGGTGCAGTACATCCAGAATGCCAGCAACGGTGCAAACGCTGCGTGGACGGCACAGATCCAACTGCTCGTTGACGGCCGAACCACCCCTGAAGACATGCTCAAAACCGTCCAGACCCAGTACGAGCAGGACCTGGGCAAGTGACTACCTTGCGCTCTACAGCCCCCACAACATCACGGAGGACGGTGGCCCCTAAGAAGAAGTCATTCCTGCACAGATGGAGCGGATGGTTGTTCGTCCTGCCAGCTCTTTTGTTCTACGGTGTTTTCGTTCTCAAGCCGTTGGTGACCGCTGTCGAATACTCGTTTTACGACTGGAATGGCATCACGGTAGCGACCTTCGTCGGCTTCGAGAACTATGTGCGGGTCCTGACAGACCCGCAGTTGCTCGCCAGCATTGGGCACGCTTTCTTCCTCATCATTTTCTTCACCGTCCTTCCAGTATCCGGAGGGTTGCTAATGGCAGCGCTCCTGCGGGAGTTGAGATCCAAAGGAATGGGCACATTCGCCCGGACTGCCCTCTTCCTGCCGCAGATCATTCCCGGTGCAGCGGCCGCGATCGCCTGGGTCTGGATGTTCTCAGCCAGCGGAACTGCCAATCAGATGCTGTCAGCGATAGGTCTCGACGGACTGACGCGGGCATGGTTGGGAGACTTCACCTGGTCCTTGCCTGCTGTAGGAGTAATCGGCACCTGGATCAATCTCGGTTTCTGCACCATCCTGCTCCTGTCCGGCACCGGGAAAATTGACGCCTCGATCTACGAGGCAGCCCGACTGGACGGCGCCGGCTTCGTCCGCACTTTGCTCTCCGTGACACTGCCCGGCCTCAAGCAGGAGATCGGTGTCTGCGTGACGGTTACGGTGATCTCGGCGTTGGCCAGTTTCGACATCATCTTTATGTCCACGCAGGGTGGACCGGGCTACTCCACAATGGTCCCCGGGGTGCAAGTCTACCAACTCGGTTTCACCCAGTCGCAGGTCGGCCTGGCCTCGGCCCTTGCCCTGATACTGACTGCTTTGATTCTCATCGTTGTATTGCCGCTACAACGACTGTTCCGTTCGGAGGACTGAGTCATGAAGGCACCCATAAAAGAACGAATTCCCGGCTTCGCGCTGCTCTCGATAGCCGTCATTTTCTCCGTGATACCTCTAGCCAGCATGTTCACAGCCGCCCTCCACGAACAGGGCACCGTACCTGTCGGAATCGAATGGCCAGCAGACCCCCAGTGGCACAATTTCATCGATGCCTGGAAAGTGGCCGACATAACTCCGTTGCTGGTCTCCAGCATCGTCCTTGTCCTCGGCGTCGTTCCAGCAGCCGCGCTCATCGCAACGATGGCCGGCTACGGGCTTGGCCAGCTCAGAATTCCCGGCGGCAGCGTCGTATTCATCCTGCTCCTGCTGGGTCTCACGCTGCCCCGCGAGGCGACCATAGTACCGATCTACTATCAGATCAGGGACATGGGACTGCTCAACACCCAATTCGGCCTCATGCTTGTACTCATCGGTTCGTTTATGCCCTTCGCAGTCTTCTGGATGCGCGCGCATTTCCTCACCATGCCCAAAGAACTCGCCGAGGCCGCCGCGATCGATGGCGCCGGTGCATGGCAGTCCTTCATCCGCATCCAAGTTCCGCTGGCGGTCCCGGCAGTTTCTTCGCTGTGCCTGCTGCTGTTCCTCTGGACGTGGAACACCTTCCTTCAAGCCATCGTCCTAATCGATGACCCCAGCAAAAGGACCATGGCCGGCGCCCTGCAGAACTTCGTAGGCCTCCATTCAACCGACGTTGTGCTCCTGAACGCAGGAGCCCTGCTGATAATGGCGCCAACGATCGTTGTGTTCCTGGCCTTCCAGCGCCAGTTCATGAAGGCCATGATCTCGGGAGGCGTCAAGGGATGACCCGAGCTCACACTGGCAACTAAACGAACCAACCAACCTCAGGAAAGAACTAAAAGAACTCAATGATCGACAACCAGACTTCCGCCCAGGCTGCGCCGACGCTAGAGAAGAAGGACGCCGACTGGTGGCGTCAAGCATCCGTCTACCAGATCTACCCACGCAGCTTTGCTGATTCCAACGGTGACGGAATCGGAGACCTTCCGGGAATCACGAACCGCGTGCCCTATCTGAAAGAGCTCGGCGTAGAGGCGGTGTGGCTAAGTCCCTTCTACCCCTCTGCCTTGGCTGACGGCGGGTACGACGTTGATGACTACCGCGACGTGGACCCCAGCATCGGTACGCTGGAGGACTTCAATCAGATGGTCGCCGCCCTGCACACAGCGGAAATCAGAATTATCACAGACGTGGTCCCGAACCATACATCGAACCGCCATAAATGGTTCGAGGAGGCCATCGCTGCACCGAAAGGTTCGCCTGCTCGAGACCGCTACATATTTCAAGACGGACAGGGGGAGCGGGGCGATCTGCCACCCAACGAGTGGACCTCACTTTTCGGCGGCAGCGCGTGGGAGCGCATCACCGAACCCGACGGAACGCCAGGCCAGTGGTACTTCCATCTTTTCGCAAAAGAACAACCGGACCTGAACTGGGACAACTCCGACGTCCACGAAGACTTCCTGAGGACCCTACGATTCTGGTCGGATCGCGGTGTCGATGGCTTCCGGGTCGACGTGGCCCACGGGCTGAAAAAGGACATGGACGCAGCACAGGAGGGTCCATGGACCACGGATCCGGACGAAATCTTTGCACACGGTGAGCACCCGCTGTGGGACCGCGACGAAGTTCACGCCATTTACGCTGATTGGCGCAAGGTCTTCAACGAGTACAACCCGCCCCGCATGGCGGTAGCCGAAGTGTGGGTTCCCGCGCACCGCGTGGCCCGCTACGCCTCCCCGAACGGTCTTGGCCAGGCATTCAATTTTGACCTCCTTAAGGCAGACTTCGATGCCGCACAATTCCGCAAGATCATCACCACCAATCTGGCGTTTGCAGCGGAAACTCGAGCTTCCTCCACCTGGGTTTTTTCCAACCACGATGTGGTCCGCCACGCGACCCGATACGGGCTGCCCAAAGGTACGGGACGCCGCAATGAAAAGGGTACGGACGGGATTGATTGGCTGTTCGCAGGTGGCGACCCGGCCGAGGTGGATGCCGCATTGGGCTTGCGAAGGGCGAAAGCGGCATCACTGCTTATGTTCGCGCTTCCCGGTTCGGCGTATCTGTACCAGGGCGAAGAACTGGGCCTGCAGGAGGTCGGCCAAATCCCTCAAGCTGACCGTCAAGACCCCATCTTCTATAGGAACGCCACCGAAGTCGGCCGTGACGGATGCCGCGTGCCGCTGCCATGGAAACCGCACGGACCGTCATATGGCTTCGGTTCCGCCGGGGCGCATCTGCCTCAGCCAGAGTGGTTCGCCAACTACGCCGTTAGTGTCCAAAGTACCGACCCGGACTCGACTCTGTCGCTTTACAGGGCAGCACTGTCCTTACGCCGCAGACTACAAGGAGAAGAGTCCCTTGAATGGCTCAAATCCAGGGACGAAGTCCTGCACTTCGTGCGACCTGGCGGCTGGCACACGATTGCCAACTTCGGCACATCCCCTGTTGAACTACCGGCGGGAGAGGTCCTACTGGCCAGCATTCCGGTCAGTGACGGAAAGCTTCCCGGCGAGGCTACCGCATGGGTCCTGAACTCTACGCTCAACGTGGATTGCACTTCTTGACCTGCTGAGCTGCATGGGAAGTGACCCTCATCGAGCCCGCCCCACTTGCATCCAGCAAACCTCCCTGGCTTCTGCTCTGCAGTGTGCCAGCGTGAGGTCCGGGCGGGTGTTGAAAGCCCACCAGTAGAGCGTGGTGCCCTGGTAGTCGACGGTTAGGACGCCGGCGACGCCGAGCGCCTGTGCTGCGTCGGCGCCGAAGCGCTGTCGCGCCGCCTCCCGGTCCGGGATGTGCCCGCTGGTGGCGGGCCACGCCAGAGCGACCAAGTGGTGCCTGCCGAGCCTGAGCCCCAAAATGGAGGTTCACCATCACGGAAGCAGCAGGGCAGCACTGTCGATTCCGCGCATGAGGCCTGGCTAAGTCAGCGGCTCCGATTGCCCCTGCCAGGGGGCCGAGGTGTGCCTTGCCCAGTCGAGGTCGTGAACGGGGCGGCGTAATTCTCAGCTCCTGGTAATACGCGACTTCGGAGTCGAAGAAGACGGGATCTGTGCCCAATCCTCCGCCGAGGACGATCACTGTGGGATCCAAAACCCCTGCCACCAGACCCATGCCACGGATGAGGTGCTGGATAGTGGTTGCCAGCTTTTCTGCTTCCGGGCGCGTGCCGACGGATTCCAAGAGTTGGTGGGAGGCTTTTTCTGGTCCCCATCCGGCCTGTACGGCAGCACGATGGAGGGCACTGCCGCTGGCGTAACGTTCCCAGCAGCCCTTGGAACCGCAGCTGCACGCTTCTCCGTCTGGGATGAGCGTGAGATGTCCGATTTCACCGCCAGCCCCGGTTGCCCCGTTGAGGAGGCGGCCGTTGAGGACAAAACCGCCGCCGATGCCGGTGCCGGTGCCGGTGCCGGTGCCAACGGTAATCATGGCGAAAGAGTCACCAGGATTCTGTTCCCCGAAGCGATACTCGGCCCATGCTGCGGCGTTGGCGTCATTGATGACAGATACTTCCGCTGACCCGCGCAGTGCCGGTTCTATGAGGGTCGGGAGATCGACGTGGTCCCAGCGGATGTTCGGCGCGGATATCACGGTGCCGGAGCTGGGATCGACGTTGCCGGGAACGGCGACGCCGACACCGCCCAGGGCGTGTGAGCTGGCCTTCTGGTCGATAAGGTTCCAGATCTGGGCGATCACGGAGATGCCGTGGCCGTCGGTCGGCACCACAGAGTCGTCTACCACGGTGCCGTTATGGTCCAGGACGACTGCAGCAATCTTCGTGCCGCCTACGTCAAGTCCGAGGGTGAATGTCATTGCAGGGGTCCTTCAGAGGTGCTAAAGGCTGTGGTTCCGGTCTGGGCGCGGAAGCAAAGCCGGTGGAAATGGCGACGCCGATGCTGGGCTGCCAGGCGCATTACTGTTCGGCAGCAACTTCCAAGAGAGCTCCGTGAAGGGATCCGGGGAGTGCAACAGTGTCAAGGAACTGTGCCAGTGCGATCCCCTGGGTCTGAGTCACGCCGTCGAGAGCACGGTGCTTGAGCTGATATTCCATCTGAGCTCGGTCAAGAAGCCCGAACGCTCTCTCTGCCAAATTGGTGGGCGGCGCGCTCACTCCGGTCAGCCGGATCGTCAGCCCATCTCGGAGCCGGTGCCTGCCCACTTGGATGCGGAGGGCCTGAGCCAGGTGTCCGGAGACTGTACTGGTCTCGACGTCGGCGGGCTTGCCGTTGATTTCCACGGATTCGACTGCGAGGACTCCAGCGAGATCCAGGATGATCGTTCGTTCCTCGATACCGCGGGATTCGCCTGTTGCTCGGAGCTGCACCGTCAGAGCAGTGAAATCGGACTGTACTGTGAAAGTGGTTTCAACACGGTGTTCCGGTGCGGGTTGCTTGGAGCCGTCGTCTTCGACGATGCTGCTCTGGCTGCTGCCGGGCGTGACCCTGAGGACGAGAGTGTCGGGGTTGTCACCGATGTCTTGCATTACATCGTCCAGCATGGCGATCACGGCACCGGCCCGGGCGAGGACTGGAATTTGCTCGAGGGACCGGTACATCACCAGATGCCGGCCGCCCCTGTATCGCTGTCCGGTGAAGAGGTCGACCCATTCGCCTTCGGGCAGCCATACCGTGACACTGGCCAGCAGGCTGACACGGTCCACGGGCGTGGTGATGGGGGCAACGATGAGGTTGTCGCCAAGGAGGTATTGGTTGGGCGCGGTGTACGCCCCAGCCGACTCCGGGTAGTCGTGATACATCGGACGTAGCAGAGCGACGCCGTCGCTGTGTGCGCGCCAGGCTGCCGTGTAGAGATAGGGCACCAGGAGATGCCGGACCTGAAGGAAACGGATCATGATCTCGCGCACCTCCGCCGGGAATCGGAGAGGGTCCTTTGAGTTGAAAGGATCCATGGAGGAGTGCAGCCGGTTGATGGGTGAGAACGCCCCGAATTGGACCCAGCGTGTGGTGAGCTCGTTGTCCTTAATACCCCCGAAGTGCCCGCCGACGTCATGGCTCCACCAGGTGTAGCCGACATTCGCTGCGGTGGCAGTGAAATAGGGCTGGAAGTCCAACGATTCCCAGGTCGTGACGGTGTCCCCGGAGAATCCGACGGGGTAGCGGTGGCTGCCGAGACCGGAGTAGCGGGAGAACGTCAGGGGGCGGCGTCCGTCGCGTCCAGAGTCGTGGTAGTGGATGTGGTTGAGCATCCAGAGGGGGTCCAGGCCGGCGATGCGCGTCAGGCCGCCTTGCTGCCAGTCCAGCCACCAGAAATCGACGCCTTGTTCCTCCAGTGGGTGGTGGAGGCGCTTCAGGTAGGAGTCAACGAAGGTGCGGTTGGTGATGTCGAAGGGGATGGCGACTTCGGTGGCGGGATCGATGCCGAGGTCTTCCGCCATTGCGGGGTAGGCCTCTTCGTGGGCGCGGACACCGTCGGCCGGGTGGAGGTTGAGGGTGACGAGTTTGCCCTGCCTCTGGAGTTGGGACAGGAAGTCCTGGGGCTCGGGGAAAAGTTCGCTGTTCCAGGTGTAGCCGGTCCAGCCGGTGCCTAGGCGCGGGTCAATATCCACCAGATGCCAGTCCATGTCGATCACCGCCACGGAGAAGGGAACCTTCGCCGCCGCGAAGGCATCCATGAGCTCTAAGTACTCGTCGGCGGAGTACTTCCAGTACCGGCTCCACCAGTTGCCCAGCACTCGTCGGGGGACCAGGGGAACGGGCCCGGTCAGGCGGAAGTAGTCCGTCAGAGCGGCTTGGTAATCAGTTCCATGGCCGAAGAAGTAGAGGTCCTGGCCGCCCTGAGGGCGCGGGGCGATCCAGCCGTCGACGCCGATCTCCACTGACGTGGAGTCCTCCACGACGGCGAAGCCGTAGCGGGCGAGAATGCCGGGCTCAAGGGTGCAAGCCCCGTCGATGTTGTCCAGAGTTCGGGCGGTGCCGCCGAGATTTCCGGACGCATCTGTCGTGGCGGGCAGCTCTGCGCCGAAGCGCCAGGTGGTGAAGTGTCCGCCTTGTGCTCTCTGGCGAAGGGACACTACCAGTCCGGAAGGGCTGAAAGGTTTCTTGTCATAACTGAGAAAGAGATGTTCGGTGCGGATCTCCAGGTGATCTGGCGTATCAGTCACCGTGAAAGGCACTGGTGCGAAGCTCCGGTTGACCACCATCTGCGTGGGCCCGTCAACGAAGGTCCCCGTCGGAGACCACTCCATCCTGATCAGGCAGCTGGAAAGGATCGTGAAACGGTAGTTCTCCCCGTGAACCACGCAATCGGCATTTGGATGGAGCTGGGTCCGGTCGGGGACGTGGAACATGAAGGTGATGACCTTTCGAAGTAACTGAAGACCCTGTAGATCATTCCGGGATCGGTCGGTGCCGCACCGTGTGTGTGGCACCGACCGATGACCTCGGCGATTGGATCAGTTGCGGAGCCAGGCGGTGGCCTGGGCGGGAAGCTTGCGCTCTTCCAGGGGCTGGCTGGCGAGGATGATTTCTCCGGTTGGCAGTTCGACGGGGGCGTCTCCGAAGTTGGTGACGCACAACCACCCCCCAGGCCGTGTGAAGGCGAGGACATCTTTACCGCCGGTGTCTACCCAATCCAGAGATTCCGCGCTCTGCAGCTTGTGACGGAATGCGAGAGCACGCCGGTAAAGGTTCAAGGTCGAGTTCTCCGGGACCTCCTGAACGCTCACGGCGTAATCGGCGAACCATGCTGGTTGGGGCAAGTGTGCCGCGTTGGCACCGAATCCGAAGGAGGTGCCGGCCGGGGTCCAGGGAAGAGGGACCCGGCATCCGTCCCGGCCGAGCCCATCCCATTCGGCACCGCGGAGGAAGGAAGGGTCCTGGCGGTCCTCCCCAGGGATCTGGGCGACTTCGTGCAGGCCGAGCTCCTCGCCCTGATACAGGTAGGCGGAGCCGGGCAGGGCGAGCATGAGGAGGGACGCAGCACGGGCCCGGCGGATGCCTCCGGCGATGTCCAGGGCATTGCGGGGTCCACCTGCCTTGACCCATTCGATGCCTTGTTTGGTGTTGCGTCCGCTCAGGGGGGCCAGACCGTATCGGGTGGCGTGGCGGGTGACGTCATGGTTGGAAAACACCCAGGTAGAGGTGGACCCGGTGGTGCGAACCTGGTTCAGGTTGTCCTCGATGACGTCACGGAACTGGGTGGCATCGAAGTCAGCCATCAGGAGGTCGAAACTGAATGCCTGACCAAGTCCTTCAGGCGAGGCGTACCGGGCTCGGCGCTCCGCGGTCTCGACCCAGGCCTCTGCGACGGCGAAACGGGGCGGGTTGTATTCGTTGAAGACTTTCCGCCAGTCGCGGTAGATCTCGTGAACTTCGTCGCGATCAAAGAGCGGGTGGGTGCCGGAATTGCGGTCAAGCAAATCCAGCTCGGCTTTCGAAGGCAGCTGATCCGGGAGGTCTTTGACCAGCATGTTCGCCACGTCGACTCTGAAGCCGTCGACGCCCCGGTCGGACCAGAACCGCAGAGTCTTGAGGAAGTCTTCCCGAACCTCCGGATTTTCCCAGTTCCAGTCGGGCTGTTCCGGTGTGAAAGTGTGCAGGTACCACTGCCCCGGGCTGCCGTCGGGTTCGGTGACGCGGCTCCAGCGAGGTCCCCCGAATGCAGCCGTCCAGTCCGAGGGCGGTAGTTCCCCCTGATCCCCGAGGCCTTCGCGGAAGATGTAGCGTTTCCGTGCGGCGGATCCGCGCCCGGCGGCGAGGGCTTCCTGGAACCACGCATGCCGGTTGGAGGAGTGGTTGGGGACGATGTCCACGATCACCCGGATGCCGGCGTGGTGCAGGGCGGCGGTCATCTCGTCGAAGTCGGCCAGAGTGCCGATCTTCGGGTCGACGTCGCGGTAGTCGTCGACGTCGTAGCCGCCATCGGCGAGAGCCGAGGGGTAGAACGGGCTGAGCCAGACGGCGTCGACCCCGAGTGTTTTCAGGTAGGGCACGCGAGAGGTGATGCCCTTGAGGTCCCCGATCCCATCGCCGTTCGAGTCGGCGAATGAACGCGGGTAGATCTGGTAGACGGCGGCCTGACGCCACCACGCGGCGTCCTCAGAGAGGAGGAGAGGAATCGTAAGGTCTGAGTCGAGCGGATAAGCCATGCAGCGGTCCTTTATCGGTGAACGTGTGCGGGCAGGAACCTTGAGGGAACTGCCGGCGGTTGAGATGCGCACGAAAGTGCGCAGATTTAGAATCTAAATCTAGAGCTTGAGGCACAATGAAGAACATGTCAAGGACAGTGATGGGTGAGAGCGGAGTTGGGCCCCGGGTGCCGGTTACATCGACGCAGACGGTCCGGGACCTTAATTCCTCGCTTGTGCTTGACCTTTTTTGGAAGACCCCTGTCGATGCCGGCCTGACTGCCACGGAGCTCGTCGAAAATACAGGGCTGACCCGCTCTACCGTTCTGGCGATTGCGGATGAGTTGAGGGAGGCGGGCTGGCTTCTTGAGGACCGGGCACCCAGCCTGATACCTGGGCGTGGCCGCCAGGCGCGGAGATTTACGTTCAACAGAAAGCGGCGGCTTGTTGTCGCCTGCGACATTGGCTTCCGATCAATCACCTCGGTCGTGGCGGACTTGAAGGGAGCGGTGCTCGGCAGGGCAGGACGTCGCTTTGAGGGCCGGGAATGGACTACCGACAGAACAGGCGAGGTTCTGCAGACGATCGATGAGGCGCTTCTGGACGCCGGAGTCGGCCATGACCGAATCGAATCAGCGTGCCTCGGGCTCGCGGCCCCGCTTGATCGGAACGGAGTGCCGTTTCAAGGGAACCCTTTTTGGGACGCTGTGAGGATCGATCTGGAGCGAGTGCGCGGCTTCGCGACCGCATGGGGCATTACCTTCGAGAATGACGCGGACCTCGCGGCCATTGCAGAGATGCGGGCGTCCGGGGGTCACTCCACGGGTTCGACGGTCACGCTCCTCGCGGGCGAGTGGCTAGGTGCCGGCATCGTCGTCAACGGAGAACTCTTCCGCGGGGCCAACGGTGGCGCAGGGGAGATGGGGTACCTCGAGCGCGTGATGGGGGTTGGGAGCAGCCTTGGTCCTTCAGCGGTGGCACGGGACCTGATTCTGGAAGGACTCGCGGCAGGCCGCGAGTCCCGGGTGGAACGCGATGCCCGGCCATCGCTCGAGTCCATCATGGCCGCGGCCAACGAGGGCGATGCACTGGCGGCGGAAGTCGTCGGGCGACTCGAAGAGCGGCTTTCGCTGACGGTCTCGACTCTGTCCAGCTTCCTCGACCCAGGTGCGGTCATCATCTCCGGCGGGAACGCGGAACTGCTTGCGCCGATGCTCGCAGGTGTGCGGAAGCGACTGGGAGAACTCATTCCTCACCCGCCCGAGATTCTTGCCTCCACCCTCGGCCGCGACGTCGTGCTTCTGGGTGCTGTTCACAGTGCGATTGCTGCCGTTCGAGGAGCATCTCTGCCCTCCTGAAACTCGTATGGGCCCCGGCTCATGGCGGCAGTTCGCGTTGGGATGGACTGCGCCATGCCGGAGGACCCTTCCCGGCGGGTCGCCATGGACGCGTTGGTCGATCGAGCAGGCGCGCACCTCTGATGAGTCACACGACCATGTGGCCATCGTCACTTCTGGTCCTTGACAAGGCCGCGCGCCCAGCCTATTCTCGAAAAGCAGCCACTAGATTTAGGTCCCAAATCTAGAGAATCTCATGTAGTCCCCTCCGTGAACACGGGGGAATTTGCGTGTTCTTGCTGACACGTCGGCCGCTGTGTGACCAGCGGAGGAAGAGTCCTTTCCGTACCTGCATCACAGGTCCTAATGGCTCCGCGTACCGGCTCACAAAACTTACGAATGCGGCTTTGGCCTGGTGTTGGCCAGGATCCCACTGCATCGCTCAAAGGAGAGGTAATGCCCAAAACCAAAGCATCTCGCTTCCACTGGAAGCCGAAGACTGCCCTGACCCTCGGAGTCCTCGGTGCCCTGGCGCTTTCCGGATGCACCCCGGACGGCAGCAAAGACGAATCCGGTAAGCCCGTCGTCACAGTGCAGGTGGTCAAAGACTCTCGAGCCAAGGCAATGAGTGACATGCCATGGACAAAGGATCTCGAAACCGCATGTGGCTGCACGATTCAGTGGCAGGAGACGGCGTCATCTTCATGGACGCAGCAGAGGCAGGCATCGCTTGCTGCCGGCGAGGTGGCCGACGTGACAATCGGAGGCTACGGCAGCGGCGACTGGGGTGACTACAGCAGCCTTTTTATGGATCTTTCGCCCGAGCTGGAGAACCTGCCGAACCTGAGCAAGACGTTTGAGGCTTCCCCGTACTCCCGCGTGGCTTCGACCTGGGATGACAAGCTGTTCGGAGCGCCCGGCGTCAACACGGGTCTGATGGCGAACTCCAGCAGCCACATGTTCATCAACAAGAAATGGCTGGACAAGCTGGGTCTGCCTGTCCCCACAACCTGGGGGGAGCTGAAGAGGACGCTCGAAGCCTTCAAGAAGGGCGACCCCAACGGCGATGGAAAGCCTGTGACCCCGCTCACCTTCAACGCGCCGAACGCCGATGGGTGGGGCTGGTTCCAGCCTAATGTCCTTCTCGGGAGCCATGGCATCCCGGTAACCGGTGGTGGCCAAGGAATGTACGCCGAGAACGGCACGATCAAGAACTACCTCACGGACCCGGCTTACAAAGACCTCGCCAACTACCTGCACGATCTGTGGAGCGAGGGGCTTATTTCCAACGAAGCATTCACGCAGGACTGGTCCAAGTACACCGCCACAACGAAGGGGGAGGGGACTACCGCCAAGGTCGGTGTGACGTGGATGTGGACTCCTTCCGACATCTTCGGTTCTCAGTTGGCGGACCAGTACGTCACCATTCCTCAGCTCAAGGCCGACGACGCACCGAACGCCAAGCCGGTTTGGTTCTTCAACGGTGATCAGATCAACTACAGCGCAAACAAGGTCTCGGTCGCTGCGAACGTCAAAAACAAAGACGCAGCACTTAAGCTTGTTGACGCCATGTACACCTCGGACATTGGCATCCAAATGCGTTTCGGCTCGTTCGGTGTGGGCGTGAAGAAGAACGGTGAGAAGGACTACACGATCCTGTCGCCGACCGACACAACGAAGAACGCCTCGGATTGGCAGTTCCAGAACTCGCTCTCCGACGGCGCGCCAGGCTGGTTCCTGCAGCCGGGTGTGAAGCTGACCCTACCCAAAGAACAGTTCGAGGTTCGCGGTGTGGACGAAGTTTACAAGCAGGATCTGGCCAACATGGACCTGAACAAGGACGTGATCTATGGCGGCGTTTCCTTCACGGCAGACGAGAACAAGCAATATTCGCTGAACAACACTGGAATCACCCAGACAGCGATGAGCAAGTTCGCCCAGTGGGTCACCAAGGGCGGTGCAGACCAGGACTGGGATGCGTACGTCGCAGCGCTGAAGAAAAACGGACTCGACCAGCAGGTCTCGCTCCAGCAGGCCGCGTACGACCGTTACGTCAAGGTGATGCAGGACAACAAAGTTGACCTCAACATCGAGCTGAACAACCCGGACCTGAAATTCACAGCGAATCCAGACAACACGGCCACCATCACCAATTCCAAGTAGCACGGACCGTTGCGGTGCCGGTCCCCCTGGATACAAGGGGCCGGCACCGCGACGGCTTCACCCGGCCCGAGGAGGGTCACGACATGACAAATGTGCAGACTGAAGAAGCAGTCGTCGTCGCCGCGGTAAAGAGGCTGCGCGCTGAAACCGGGAGTTCGCGGCGGAAGCGGCTGCAACGTCATTTCACCCGGTACTGGCAGCTGTGGATCATGGTCTTGCCGGCGATCGCCTTCATCGTGGTCTTCTCGTATATCCCTATGTATGGTATTCAGCTGGCCTTCCGGGAATTTGACGTGACCAAGGGCCTTACTGGCGGGCAGTGGGTTGGGTTCAAATACTTTGAGCAGTTCTTCAACAACCCGCAGTTCGGCCAGATCATCCTCAACACGGTGACGATCAGCCTATGGACCCTGGTCATGGGATTCATCACACCGGTCATCATGGCGATCCTGATCAACCAGATCGGCAATAAGCGGATCAAGGGGTTTACGCAGACCATCACCTACATGCCGCACTTCATCTCGACTGTGGTCATGGTTGCCATCCTGCAGATTTTCCTCACCCCGGGCAGTGGCATCATGGGGCGGCTCTTTGGCAACACGAGCCTGCTTGGAGACCCGGCCGCGTTCGCGCACCTGTACTGGATTTCGGAGATCTGGCAGCACACCGGGTGGAATTGCATCATCTACCTCGCTGCGCTGTCGTCGGTGGACGTGGCCTTGTACGAGGCCGCAAAGATCGACGGCGCTGGCCGGCTCCAGCTGATCCGTCACGTGGACATGCCCGCACTGCTCCCTACCGCGGGCATCCTGCTGATTCTTAACATGGGCAGCGTGCTCGGCGTCGGCTTCGAGAAGGTGTACCTGTTGCAGAATACGCTCAACATCACAGCATCCGAGGTTATCTCCACCTACACCTACCGCGTTGGCATTCTCGGGAATCAGTTCTCCTACTCGACCGCAATCGGCCTGTTCAACGCGCTGGTCAACTTCGGGTTCCTGATCTTGGCGAATTACATCGCCAAGAAGTCCAGCAACACGAGCATCTTCTAGGAACGAAGCGATCATGAGCAATAGACAACTCTTATCCTCCCGAGACCCGGCACCGAAGCTGAAGACTGCGACAGCCTTTGGCGCCCGATCGAGGAAACCCCGGGCGTTCAAGTGCACGCCGGGGGACCGGGCAGTGGACATCATCATCGGAATCTTGATTGTCCTGATTCTGCTCGCCGTGATGTACCCGCTCTGGTTCATCATCATCGCCTCGTTCTCCGACCCCCGTTCCGTCGCCACCGGACAGGTAACGCTGTTGCCCCAAGGTCTGGGCTGGGGAGGATACGAACTGATCTTGGCTGATGAGCGCATCTGGGCCGGCTACCGCAACACCCTGATTTACTCGGTGGTCGGTACCGCGGTCAACTTGCTGGTAACGCTTCCTGCGGCGTTCGCGATGTCGCGCCCCGAATTCAAGCCGCGGCGAATCATCATGTTTCTTTTCGCCTTCACAATGTTCTTCGGTGGCGGCCTGATCCCGATGTTCCTGCTCATCAAGCAGCTGGGGCTGCTGAACAACATGTGGGTGTTTATTCTCCCGGGAGCATTCTCAGTGTTCAACATGATCATCGCGAGGTCGTACTTTGAGAGTTCCCTTCCGGAAGAACTTCACGACGCGGCGCAGATCGACGGACTCACGTATTTCGGCTACTTCGCCAAAATCGTCCTTCCGCTCTCCACCGCAATCATTGCCGTCATCGGCCTGTACTACTTCGTCGGCCACTGGAACGACTTCTTCACCGGCCTGATTTACGTCCGTAATCAAGATCTTCAGCCGTTGCAGAACGTCCTTCAGCAGATCCTTGTCGCGAATCAGTCACAGCAAGGCGCGGGCGGCTCTGTGGGCCAATCCTCGGGTCAGGCACAAGAGTTCGCTGACCAGATCAAGTTTGGCGTCATCATCGTGTCCAGCCTTCCGTTGCTAGTGCTTTACCCGCTCTTGCAGAGGTACTTCAACAAGGGCGTCATGGTCGGCGCAGTGAAGGGCTGAAGGGCAAGCCCATGAGAACGTTCGCTGCAGGGTACGAGCGGTTCGCCCGCATCGTCCTGATGGTGTTCATCACCAACGTCGCCTTCATAGTGCACACCCTGCTCGGAGTCGTGATCGCTGGATTCTTCCCGTCGGTTGCGGCATCGGCTTCGACATTTCGCACTTGGACCATCGCCAAGGATCGGTCATGGACCGTGAGGCAGACGTGGTCAGTATTTCACCGCGCCTGGAAGGCTGAGCTGGCGGCAGCTAACGCATTCGGCTGGCCTCAGCTGGTCGTTTGGCTGTTCTTGGCCTGGGACTATTACCTTGCTAACTGGAACTATATGGGGCCGATCGGGATTGGCGTCTCGGGACTGGTCCTCCTCGTCGTGGTTCTCTATGGCGTCTTCGCACTGAATTCATGGGTGGTCCGGGCGAACTTCGACGAGCGGACGAGGTGGATCGTGCGCACATCTCTTCGAATGGTGATTGCTCGCCCGGCGTGCAGCCTGATGACGATCGCGTTGCTTCTGCTCACTGCCTGGGCTTGGTACATGTGGCCGGGCATGCTCATGGCCTTCGGGTTCGCCCTACCGCTGTTCGCCGCCGTGATCGTCGTCTACTCATTCGGTCGGTTGCCGGGAATGAACGTAGATGATCGGGCTCGCCCAAACGGAGCTATGGCCCTGGGAGGTGCTGGTTCTCCGCTGCACCACATAGCGACTCCGCATGCACCGGGCCATTGACGAGAGGAACCATCATGCCCGGAACAGGGCTAGGCCGGCTGGCCAAACGCATGACAGCGGCAGCCGCAGTCTTCTTTATCAGCACTAGCGCCGTGCTCCCAGCACAGGCCGCCACGGCGCCGGCAGCCGTCCCACCAGGGGTACCAGCCGCTGTCAACGCAGAACACGCCATCACTACGGTCGACAATGGCACCCTGCACACGTGGTGGCACGACAACGGCGTTTCCAGCCCTGCCGCTCCAACACAAAGCGGCGACGTTCGCCGGTCGTCCTTCTACGATGTGCAGGTTGCCCAGGCTAATCAGCCGGAGAAGCTATACGACGCCTTCAGCTACATGAGCATTCCCCGCAGCGGAAAGGGCCAGATCGGCTACACAGAGGAAGACGGCGCTGAATTCTCCTCTGAGGCCGAGCTTACGATGAGCTGGTCCAGCTTCGAGTACGCCAAGGACGTCTGGGTGGAAGTGAGCCTGCGCACTGGACAGACCGTCTCTTCAGCCGACCAGGTTCAGATCCGGCCGAGCAGCTACAACTTCGAAAAGCAGCTCGTGGATGCAGACACCGTCAGAATCAAGGTGCCCTACTCTGACGCGGGCTACAGGTTTTCGGTCGAATTTGAGCCGCAGCTGTACACCGCCTACAACGACATGAGCGGCGACAGCGGCAAACTGACGACCGAGGCGGCAGGCAACCGGCCCATCCACACCGAGCCGCGCAATTCGATGATGGTCTTCGCCGAACCGAAGCTTCGGGGCGAGCAGAAGGAGCGCCTGGTCCCGACAGAAGAGTCGGGCAGTATCCACTATCCGAAGCCCGGCGAGGTGCGGGACCTGAACTCGGTCGGCGAGGAAATCATCTACTTCCGGCCCGGCACCTACAGCATGGGCTCGGACTACCATGCAGTCCTGCCAGCCAACGTGAAATGGGTCTATCTGGCACCAGGGGCCTACGTGAAGGGAGCCTTCCGGTTCCTCCACGACACCCAAAGCCAGTACAAGGTCACCGGTTACGGCGTCCTCTCCGGCGAGCAGTACGTCTACGAGGCGGATACGAACAACAGCTACCATCACCTCAGCGGGGCGTCCAACTGCCACTCGTCATGTGTAAAGATGCTGCAGTTCGCTTCCGCCGACGCGGAGCAGAAGCTGGACCTGCAGGGTGTTACAGTCGCCGAGCCGCCGTACCATTCCTTCGTGGTCTACGGGAACGAGCAAACATTCCACATGAACGTGGAGAACTACAAGCAGGTGGGCAGCTGGTACTGGCAGACGGACGGCATCGAGCTGTACAAAGGCAGCACCATGAAGAACACGTTCTTCAATGCCAACGACGACGTGCTGAAGATGTATCACAGCGATGTCACCATCGATAACACGGTGATCTGGAAGAACGAGAACGGCCCAGTGATCCAGTGGGGCTGGACGCCACGGAACATTGACAACGTGAACGTCGCCAACACCACGGTCATCCACAACCGGATGTATTGGAAAGACGTCAAGTACAACACCTGCATTTTCAATTCCTCCTCGCACTGGGAGGACATGAGTTCCACCACCAAAGCGGATCCCAGCACCACGGTGAAGAACATGCGGTTCGAAAACACCACCGTCGAAGGGACGGCCAACTGCGCTATCCGCGTCTATGCCCTGTCCGATACTGAAAACATCCACATCAAGAATTTCAACATCGGCGCCTGGAACGGGCTGGACTGGACTTCACAGGTCAGCCACCTCAAGCGCTACACCAACTCCGCCGGTGAGAAGGTCACCATCGGCAACGAGGTTCCCGACGGCAACGGGTTCGCCCTTGAAAACTACTCAGTGGGCGGCCAAGTCATCGAGAAGACCGGCGGAAACTGGTCAGACTACCAGCTCGGTCGGCTTGGCTTCGACGGCGAAAACTGGGACAGCTGGAACGCCTGGATGTCAGCTCCCTAGCAGGCTCTGATCGAGCTCAGTCCGGGGGTGAAAGTGGGCAGCGGCAAGAGCCGTTGCCCACTTCCTCCACGAGGGTTCGCACGTCTACTGGGCGACGCCCGGGTGCGCCAGAGCATGCGCGGCGCTCATGAGCTGGAACGGCGCATCCCCATGCCCGTTCCGTTTAGAGGGGCTTCCTTGGCCGCGGCGGCGACGACGATATCAGCAGCCACCTTGAAGAGGCCACGCTTCTATACATACTCGGAGTCACGGTTGTGGACCGGGTGCCACCAAAGGGCATTAACCAGAGGAGTGGCATCGAAGGGCAGCCCGTACACCCACCGGACTGGCCCGGAATCCGCATGTTTCCGCCACTTCCCAGTGCATCCAAGCTTCGGAATCCCGTTCGAGTCCCACCTCGGGCACGGCATACCCCCTCGTCAGAGGGGGTTTTTGCTTTAACGTGTTGACAATTGTTGACACGAGTCTCTGAACTGTGTGGTGCCGGCTTGGGCCTGGCCGCCGGTTGGCCTGTTTGGTTGTGGGGAGCGGGTTCAGAGCCGTGGCTGGCGGGTCCTCCGCTGGCTGTGAACTGGGGGTTATGTGTTCCCTTCTTGCTTCGCCGGGTAGGTCTTGGTTGGCCTACACCTGTTCATGGGCTAGGGGATTAGGTACGACATGACTTCCACAGATTTCCGTCTCGTCGGTTTCAGCCATGAGATTTTCGGCATGTCACGGCGCCGAACACTTGCTTTGTCGGGCCAAAGGGGGTGTGCACATTGTGCACACTTTGGTCTGTTTTGTTTCTGTCCACGGTCTGCTCTCTTTCTTGGCTTCATGTGTTCATTTCGCCCGCCGGATTCGGCGACATGACGCGGATCCGGAGGCGCTCTGCATGTGCAGGGTCATTCCGAGGTGAGAGTACGGCGGCCACGATCGCCCGAGCGCCTGATCCACGTGGTGCTTCTGCAGGCTTTCGCATCAAAATTACCGGTGGGATACTGCCTGCAGCGTCCTTGCCGCAGGCAGTTGTCTTCGGTCGCGTTGGGCCGGGCGCTCTCAGCTGGCCCGGCCCAACACGGTTCGCTCAGCTAACTTGGGTGGGTTCATTCGGGACGGCGACGATTCGGTGGTCAAAGACGAGCGCTCCAACTTCTTGTTCGGCCTGATGCCGGATGGAAAGATCCAAGCCGGAACGGTCCCGCACTAAGGAGACGGCCACAAGGGAAATAAGTGTCATGCCCACAAGGTATAGGGATACGGCTTCCGTTCCTCCGGTGGCCTGGACCAGCGCGGTGGCGATTGTGGGCGCAAAGGCGCCGCCGAGGATCGCACCCAAGGCGTAGGAGATGGAGACGCCGGAGAAGCGCACAGAGGCCGGGAACATCTCGGAATACAGGGCTGCCTGCGGGCCATACGCAAGTCCCAGACCAACGCTGAAGATGGTCATCGCCAGGTAGAGCATCGGCAGGGACCCGGTGTTGATGAGCCAGAAGAGCGGAAAACAGGCCAGCAGCTGCGCGCCGAAGCCCAGGAAATAAGTGTTCTTGCGACCAATTTTGTCCGAGAGGCACCCGGCGAGGTAGGTGAAGACGAACCAGACTCCAGCGCCGTACGTGACCGCGACGAGCACATCTGTGCGTTCGTGACCGACAGCGGGGCTGGACGCGTAGCTGGGGATGAAGCCGCCGGTCGCCATGTAGCCTGCAGCGTTGTTGCCCGCGAAAATCAGGGCTGCGATGACCACGAGCAGTCCGTGACGTCGGAACAGTTCCACGATCGGAATCCGGGGTTGTTTTTTGGCTGCGGCAATTTCCTGGAAGACAGGGGATTCGTCCACTGCACGGCGGACGAAGTAGCCAACGACGATGAGGACGATGCTCAATAGGAAGGGTACCCGCCATCCCCATTCAAGAAAGGCCGCCCCGGGGGAGATGACACCGGTCATGAGTGCTGTGACACCGGTGGCTAGGAGCAGCCCCAACGGGACTCCCAGCTGGGGGAACGCCCCGGCCCGTCCGCGGCGGTCGCGGGGGGCGTGCTCGACTGCCATCAGGACAGCGCCACCCCATTCACCGCCGGCGGAGATGCCTTGCAGGATCCTCAGCAGCAGGAGCATGATCGGGGCGAGAGCCCCGGCAGTCGCGTACGTCGGCAGGAAGCCGATCAGGGTGGTGGCTGCGCCCATGAGGATCAGCGTCAGCACGAGCATGGCCCGCCGCCCGAGCTTATCTCCGTAGTGGCCGGCAAGGAAAGCGCCGAGAGGCCGGAAGAGGAAGCTGATGCCGACGGAGGCGAACGACAACAGCAGAGCGATGGAGGCACCGGCCGGCTCGAAGAACAGCTGGGCGAACACCAGACCGGCGGCCGTGGCGTAGATGAAGAAGTCGTACCATTCGACGGTGGTGCCGATGATGGTAGCGAAGGCGACACGACGTTGGTTCGCCTTCGAACTGTGTGTGGGCGTGCTCATGGTTCTCCAGGTGGTGTGAGCGGTGTAGCCCCAAGGGAACCCTGGGGTTCAAAGATTGGTGCAGGTTTTCGGCTGGTGACCGGAGTTACCGAAGTATTGGCGACTTTCTGGAGAGCAGGGGTGCAAAGAAGGCGCCAAGTTCCGCCGTTGCCGTGAGGGGCAGGACGTTTGCCACGTACTGGTCGGGGCGGACCACTACTACGATGCCGCCGCGGTCTACGCCGCGCAGGTCGAAGATGTCCGAGGCGGGATCCGTGGCGTAAACCTTCTCGTAGTCCGTGAGCTGGAAAGGTCCGACGTGGGGTTTGAACACTGCGGGAACGGCGTTGATGTCCACGCTCGCGTGGTCCTGCTGGTAGATCACCTTCAGATCGAACCATGCGTCCAGATCGGCACCTTCGGGAGTGGCGGCGAGCGGCGATTCGGGTGAATTGGCGATCCACTCGGCGAATTCTTCGGTCGGCGAGACGGTTCCGGTTTTCGGGTTTTGGGGTGTCGCGGGGTCGGCGAAGACATAGATGCGCCAGCGACCGTCCGCTGTTGCGTGATGGCCGAGGTGCATCGGGTTGCTGTCACCCACCCGCACGACAGAGGCGGACTTGAAGCGCTTGCCGATAGGGAAACCTGTTGCAAGGTGCTGGTGTTCAGGGGCGGCTACCAACATTGAGGGAGCGTATTCGGTCATGAATCCGGCCGGGAACTCGGCGGTCCGGACGTAGAAGTCCTCCAGCTCCGAGGGGTCTTCGAACTCCTCGGGCCTTCTGGCCATGAGGGTTGACCATTCCTTGTCGAAATCGATGAGGTCCTTGGCCACCACCTGCCGCTCTTCGGAGTAGGTGGACAGCAGGGACTCGGGGCTGCGGCCCTCGAGAACGTGGCCGAGCTTCCAGGCGAGATTGAAGCCGTCCTGCATGGACACGTTCATCCCTTGGCCGGCCTTGGCGCTGTGCGTGTGGCAGGCATCGCCGGTGATGAACACCCGCGGCGTGCGCGAACCGCGTTCCTCCGGCAGGACGTCGTCGAACCTGTCGGTAAGGCGGTGGCCCACCTCGTACACGCTGTGCCAGGCGACGTCGCGCACGCCAAGGGTGTAGGGGTGGAGGATCTCGTTGGCCTTGCGGATGATTTCATCGATGGAGGTGCTGCGCACGGCGCCCTTGTTGTTGGGGTCCACCTCGCCTAGGTCAACATACGTTCGGAACAGGTGGCCGCCTTCGCGCGGGATCAGCAGTATGCTGCCGCCGGTTCCGGACTGGATGGCGCACTTGAGCCGGACATCTGGGAAGTCGGTGACGGCGAGGACGTCCATGACGCCCCAGGCGTGATTGGCCTGGTCTCCGGCGAGGGTACAGCCAATGGACTCGCGGACCTTGCTGCGTGCACCGTCCGCACCCACCACATACTTGGCGCGGATGATGCGCTCCTGCCCTTCCTGAGGGCCGGAGGTGTGGACCAGGGTCACCGTGACGGGATATTCTCCCTCCTGCGCGACGCTCAGGGAACGGAACTCAAAGCCATAGTCGGGGGACATCCGTGTGGGAGAGTTGGCCATGAACTCGGCGAAGTAGTCCAGCACGCGGGCCTGGTTAACCACGAGGTGGGGGAATTCGCTGATGTGGGCGGGGTCATCCGGGGTACGGGCAACGCGAATGATGCGCGAGGGGTCCGTGGGGTCCGGCTTCCAGAATGCCGTCTCGGTGATCCGATATGCCTCGGCGATGATCCGCTCGGCGAACCCGAAGGCCTGGAACGTCTCTACTGTGCGGGTCTGGATGCCGTCGGCCTGGCCGATGGCGAGCCTCCCGGGACGGCGCTCCACGATGCGCGTGGTGACGCCTGGGAATTGGGACAGTTGGGCGGCCGCGAGCATGCCGGCTGGACCGGTGCCTACGATCAGCACGTCGACTTCGTTGGGAAGTTCAACTGGCCGGTTGATGCCGACTCCTGCTGCCGGCTGTATCCGGGGGTCCCCGGATACATAGCCGTGATGGTGAAACTGCATGGGAAATTTCTCACTTCGTTGTAAGTCGGTCAGCGATAAAGCTCTTCAGAACCACGGACTGGGCGTGCGCGGAAAAGTCGGTGGTAATCCGGATTCAAGGCCCTGCACAGGCGACAATGCAGGTTTAGCTTGACCGTGCGGGCTGTGGTTCCATCGACGCAATGAGGCGGTGGCTGAATTCCTTTGCCAGTTGGAGGTGCTCGGGTTTCATGGCGCAGGATCTCAGGACAGTGGTGTAGTCACTATCAACTACGACCCATGGATGGTTCCTCGCAAGCCACTTGCTGTCGACGCGATACAGCGCCAAGTGCCAGCCGTCCTGGGCCATAGCCGCGAACGCATCTTCTGTTGCCGCAGAGATTTGCCCGGTGGTAGGACGTCGAGGGAAGGCGCAAACGATGTCAAGTTCGGGTTCGACCACGAGCTCGGCGCCGTCGGCGGCTCTGATGATGTCAGCTATTTGCAGCGCGGCTTTACGGCCGTCGGCGATAATCGATCCCATTCCCTCGCGTGACAATCCCAGAGCTTCAACCGTGGTCCAAAATGCTGCCGCCGAAGCTCCCGCTCTGGAGCACTCCAGACTGATCTCCCCAAGATGAAGGTCAGAAGAAGTGAAGTACGTGTAAGGGGAGTCGTGTGAGTAGAGCCTGCCGACAGATGGGTCAGCGAAGAGCACAGATCCGCATCCGTACGGTTGAAGTCCGTGCTTATGGGGATCCACGACGATTGAGTCTGCCCGGCGTATGGCCAGGAAGGGGGCAGGATCGACCAGCGGTTCGGGACCAGTTGCCAGGAGGGTGTGGAATCCTCCGTAGGCTGCGTCGATATGTAGCCGGGCTCCGAATTCGGCTGCCAGGTCCGCGGCTTCATGGACTTGGTCCAGTGCACCAAGACCGGTCGTGCCCAAAGTGACGACTACGGTCCCGACCCCGCCCCGTGCCAGCCTGGTCCTGAGATCCACCATCGAAAGACGGCCGAGGTCGTCTTCCGGAATGGTTTCATGCGGGGTTCCGAGCAACCGGCACATACGCTCATGCGTGTAGTGGGCGTTCGTTCCGGACAGTATGACCTTGCCGGGATGCAACTCCCTGGCAACCCAGAGTGCCTCAAGATTTGCGATGGTGCCGGAAGATGTCAGATGGCCCAGATGTTCCTCGTAACCGAACATTTCAGCAAGTTTGGCCACGACTTCCTTTTCCAGGACCGCTGTCGCCGGGCCTCCGTCCATGGCATGGTTATTCGGATTGATCAGTGCTGTGATGGCCTGCGCAACCCAAGCCACAGGGTGTGGGGGCTTGAGGAGTTGGCCGATGTACTTTGCATCGCCGTAGGGATACATGTTTGCCAGCCGTTCAACCAGGGAGGAAAGAGCAGCTGAGCCTGATGCGTCAATTGCTGGTCCTCCGGCCCACAACGTGGAATGCGCCTCCAAGTCTTTGGCGCGTTGCCTTAGCTCGGCGATCACGGTGTCGTCCAAGCGGACGTCTTGAGCCCTCATGAGTATCTCCTGTAGTTCTAGTTGGTTCGGGGAGCCGGGTGGTGCAGCAAGAGCTTGCGCAGCAGTTGGGCCAGGATTGATGCTTCGGTTTCGGTGAGCCCGTCGGCCCAGGCTTGCTCGCGCTGGTTATTGATCTGGAAGAGCTCGGCCAGCAGCTGCTCGCCCTCGGCCGAAAGCTGCACTACGGTTTTGCGCTTGTCCTCTGGATCCGGTTCTCGGGTAACGAGCCCGCTCTTCTCCAAGGTGTTGAGCAAGCTGGCGATGGAAGCCGTGGACACGCTGGACAACCGGGCCAGCTCGTTGGGGTTAACCTGTCCCACTGACTTGATGGTGAACAGCAGGCGGTACCCGGCGAAGCTGATGCCCATGGGGCGGTGTACCGAGACTTCCATGTCAGTGGTCATCCTGTTTGCGGCTCGGATGAGATTGAAACACAACGCCATGGCGGGCGAATTGACGTCCGGGTACAGCTCAATGGCAGCGGCCTGGGCCAGCGATTCGTAATCAGAGGACCCTATGCGCTTCATCTTCCGGGCATCGGCAGTCATCCGAAAGGTTTCGTCAGCGGTTGCAGATTCAGCTGCGGTTTCAGGGATCACAGTTTCTCCAATAGCGGTCAAATGGCGGCAAGAGTATTGCTAGAAGTCTAGCTTAATATCTACGACTGCACCATTGGACCACCTCAGTAATTTGTATCAAATTGCTAGAGATCTAGTTTATTGATTGCTTACTAGCCTAATTAGCGTGTGAGGTGAGGTCCTGTTTTCGTCGTGAGACTAACGCTTACTTGCGGGACTCTTGAGTGGCGACGGCAGACATAAGTCCACCGCCGCCAGCGGGGTCAAGACACTCGCGCCGCGACCGGCGGCAGGGTGGCGTCATGAATGTTGCTCCCGCGGGTCTCACGCAGCGTTAGGACTGTTACGGCACTCCCGACAAGCGAGACCGCGACGTAGATTCCGAATGCGGTCGCGCCGGCGGCTTGTCCCATGGCTTGGTTCAGTCCAGCCTGGATGAAGGCGGCGGTGCCTCCAAAGAGGGCGACACAGATCGAGTACGGCACCGCGACGCCTACATTCCTGATTGCTGTCGGGAAGATCTCGGCGAAGACCGCCGGGATGATCGAGGCAACGGCAGCGATAAAGAACATCACGATCGTCATGGCCAGAGCGAGGCGGAAGCCTGTGTTGTCCAGGAGGCTGATGGCCGGGAAGTGCGCTGCGGCAGCGCCGAGGAAGCCGACCGCGAGGACGGGCTTGCGCCCAATCTTGTCCGAAACCCGGCCCCAGAACGGTAGGAAAAACAGAAACAGGACGTTCGCGGCGGTGCCGGCCCACAGAGCTTCTGACGGGTTGACCTTGTGGACGCTCATGGCCATCGACGGCGCGGAAACGTTCCATGTGTAGAACGCGATCGTGAGGCCGAGGGTCAGGCCGATGACTTGGAGGGCCTCGCGCCAGTGCTGGACGACCGAGGTCCAGAGGCTGGTCTTCCCGGTGCCCTTTTGCGCCTTGCTCGCTTCGAACGCCTCGCTCTCGGGCATACGAAGTCGCATGATGAGTGCGTAGAGGCCGAGGATCGCCCCCACAGCGAATGGGACGCGCCAGCCAAAGGACGCCATTGCCTGGTTATTGATGAAGCTAGAGAGGATCGCGCCCATGATGGTCGCGAACACGATACCGGCCGTCGCCGAGAAATAGATCGCGGAGCTCCAGAAGCCACGGGATTGGGCCGGGACGACCTCGGCAATGTAAGTCTGCGCCGTCGGGAACTCGCCGCCGTGGGCAAGGCCCTGCAGGAGGCGGGCGATCACGAGAATGAACGATGCCCAGCCGCCGATTGTGCCGTAGTCAGGCGTTACGGCGACGATGAGCGACCCGAGCGAGGCGAGGCCGATACAGAGCATCATCGAGGTTTTCCGGCCCATGCTGTCGCCAATCCAGCCAAAGAGCCAGCCGCCGAGGGGGCGGGCGGCGAAACCGACCGCGAAGACGGCAAGGGTTGAAAGGAAGGCCGAGGCAGGATCGTCAGGGCTGAACATCTGCTTCGCGATGAACGTGGCGTAGAGCGCGTAGACGCTCCAGTCGTAGGCTTCGACGGCGTTGCCGGTCGCGGCGCTGAAGATGCCGCTCCCGCCGATGCGCGGCTTCGCGAGGTTCGGCGTCGAGGTGTCGTTTGTGGTCATTTTGAGGACTTTCTGTGGGGTGGGGTGGGTAGTGTGTATGGGCGTCTCAGCAGGCTTTACGGAGCCGAGCCAGCGCGAACCCTGCGTAGAGGGCGGCGCCGTCGGCGAGGGCCCCGTCATCGAAGGTTGCCCTCGGGGAGTGGTTGAAGGGGGCGGTCTCGGGGTCC
>NZ_PCPR01000017.1 GCF_002979775.1 Arthrobacter sp. MYb23 | reverse complement strand
TAAACGATTCGTGAACTTCACCATGGCAATCGACACCCTTCAATGATCAGGTGTTGCGATCACCGCATGATTCAGCGCGCTGAGAACGACCTGATCTGCGACCCAGTTGGGTGCGCACACGAAAAACGCCGGCCCGCCCCGCAATGGGGTGGGCCGGCGTCGCGTTTCAGGCCGGTGAGCCGCTGCTTAGGCGACGTAGGGCTTGGCGGAGACAATCTCCACCGGGATTTCCTTGCCGTTGGGGGCGACGTAGCTCAGGCTGTCGCCTTCCTTGTGGCCGATGATTGCGGCACCCAAGGGTGACTTTTCGCTGAAGACGTCAAGATCGGAATCTCCGGCGATTTCGCGGGAGCCCAGCAGGAAGGTCTCTTCGTCGCCGGCAATGCGGGCAACAACCAGCATGCCGGGTTCGACGATTCCGTCGTCGGCAGGAGCCTCGCCCACATGGGCATCGCGCAGGAGTGCGGTGAGCTGACGGATGCGGGCCTCGATTTTGCCCTGCTCTTCCTTGGCGGCGTGGTATCCGCCGTTTTCCTTGAGGTCGCCTTCCTGGCGGGCAGCTTCGATCTTCTGGACGATTTCCGCCCGGCCAGCGCCGGAAAGGTGGTCCAGCTCAGCCTGCAAGCGGTCGAAAGCTTCCTGGGTAAGCCAAGCCGCAGTGGCGCTATTGGTGGTAGACACGGATTTCTCCTCTAGATCTGACAATGCAAAAAACCCCGCCGAGTTGGCCACTCGTGAATCTCAGTAACCAACTTAACGGGGTGAAGGTTTCATCCATTGTAGTAAATCCTTTGGACGAACCCAAACCGGTTGAGGCATGGCTCACACGACTGTTACTTGCCGCTGTCCACGATCCAGCAGTTGTCCACCACTCCTGAGACAGCCGGGGACTCGGTCCTCAGGACAGTTCGCTGCATGGTGGTGCTGCCGCCGTCGGGATCGTCCTGGGGATCGTTGGGCCCGATCTCCACAACCTTCCATCCCACCACCGCGAACTTGGAATCCAAGGCTTTGATGGCACATTTGGCTGTGGCCCCCGGGTACTTTGTTACCTGGTAGTCAACCTCTGCCTGGGTGTCGTCCACGGTGCTGTACCCGATGTCCTTGAACGTGACAGGGGCCTGGGCGGAGCCCGTTGCCACATATGCGGCGAACCCTATCCCGAGGACCAGGGCGGCGATGACAATGTTCCGCTTGGTCTTGCGCGTCATGGCGCGCTTTTTACCGCCGTAACGATTGGCTAGGCTGGTGCTTGCCGGTACTTGGGTGGCCGATAGGTCCTCTGAAGTCACCCGTCCAGTTTAGTGCCGATCCCGGCGCCCCATCACCGCCCCCAAAAGCTCGATCCATGAAAGAGGAGCCGTCACGTGACAGCGTCCAGCAGTACCGACCAGCAGCTTCGACTGCTCGCCGTCCATGCCCATCCGGATGATGAGTCCAGCAAGGGTGCAGCAACCATGGCGATGTACGCCGCTGCCGGAGTGGATGTCATGGTTGCCACCTGCACTGACGGATCGCGGGGCGACATCCAGAACCCCGCCATGGAAGACGCGCCCCATCCCAAAAGGGACATGGCAGGCGCCCGCCGCATTGAGATGGCCAACGCGGCGGCCGTGCTGGGAATCCAGCAGCGTTGGCTGGGCTTTGTGGACTCGGGCCTTCCTGAAGGCGACCCCCTTCCGCCGCTGCCGCCGGGGTGCTTCGCCCTGCAGCCGCTGGAGCGCGCCACTGCCCCCTTGGTCCGGCTGGTCCGTAGCTTCAAGCCGCACGTCATCCTTAGCTATGACGAAAACGGTGGTTACCCGCACCCGGACCACATCATGGCCCACAAGGTTGCGGTGGAAGCTTTTGACGCCGCAGGTGATCCTGAGCGTTATCCCGGCATGGGCGAACCTTGGACTCCCAGCAAGCTTTACTACGACCGCGCGTTCAGCCCGGACCGGTTCCGTGCGCTGCATTTTGCGTTGGAAGAAGCAGGGCTGCAGTCCCCGTACGCCGAGCGGCTGGCCGCGTGGCTCGAAACCGACGCGGAAGGTCACACAGCACCGGCGGCGGGCCATCAGACCACCACACAGGTTGATTGCGGTGATTTCTTTGAAGCCCGGGATGACGCACTGCGGGCGCACCGGACCCAGATCGACCCCCTCGGCTTCTTCTTTGCAGTCTCACCGGATCTGCAGCGCACCGCATGGCCGTGGGAGGACTACACCCTGATCACGTCCAGGGTCCCTTCCGAGCTGCCGGAAAAGGACCTGTTCGCGGGGATAAGATAGGAAAGCCGCTAGTTTCTATCGCTCGTAGAAATTACCGTGCGGCCAGTCGGTTTACCGGCCACGCGCTGCCAGCCGGCACGCATCAGCTCCCATAGAAGGTTTGAAAGTGCATCACTTGATTCTTGCCCTGACCGTCACTCCGTCGCCCGATCCCACGGGCACACTGCGGCCTGGCCTGTCCGAGGATCAGGTGACGCCCGGTACGTGGGGCTTCGTCCTCACGGCCTTCATCGTGATTCTGACCACGTTCCTGATTGTGGACATGGTTCGCAGGATTCGTCGCGTCCGCTACCGCGCGCAGGTTGAGGAAGCTCGCCTGGCTGCCGAAGCCGGCGACGAGGCAGGGGAAGGTAACTCCACTGAGGACGGACCCCGCTGAACCCTGCGGGAAGCCGCAGCCTAGCTCAGCACCGCCATTATGATCGCCACGAAGTGCGCCGCGAAGGCCAGGACGGTGAAGGCGTGGAAGAGCTCGTGGAAGCCGAAGTGCTGGACGCTGAAGTTCGGCTTCTTGAGGGCGTAGAACACGGCGCCGGCTATGTACAGGGCACCGCCGACGCAGATGAGTATTGCGGCCGGAGCGTTGGCGGTGAAGAACTGGGGTAGGTAGAACAGCGCTCCGCAGCCCAGCGCGATGTACACCGGCACGTAAAGCCAGCGGGGGGCGTGTGTCCACAGAATCCGGAAGAGAACGCCAACTATGGCTCCGGACCACACCAGCCATAGCAGGGTCACGGCTTGGGATCGCTCCAGCAGGGACCACGCCAAGGGCGTGTAGCTCCCGGCGATGACCAGCATGATGTTGGTATGGTCCAGCCGTTTGAGCAGCATTTTGACCTTGGGTGACCAGTTTCCGCGATGGTAAACGGCGCTGACTCCAAACAACAGGAAGCCCGTTACGGCGTAAATAGCTGAGGTGATCTTGCGGTCGGGGGTAGGGGCGACTGTCACCAGGACAATTCCTGCCGCGAGTGCAAAAGGAGCAGCGACGGCGTGGATCCAGCCACGCCAGAGGGGCTTGGTTTCGAGGAGCTCAGCCATGGGACAAGAATAACTTACGTTTCGGTAAGTTACCCAGTGGTAACAAATAGTGGGCCGAATTTGACCGGTGACTGCACCGGCCCGGCAGTTCGGGACGGTAGCCTTGGATGTGCGCCGTCGTCGTACAAGCAAGGAAGTCAGGTGAGAGTCCGGTGGAGCTGCCCGGTTTCCTCTATGGCTTCTATGAGCGCAAGCTGCTGCGCTCTCTCAAGCAAGATCGAATCCCGCGCCATATCGGCGTCATGGTGGACGGAAACCGACGGTGGGCCCGGCAGTTCAATGCCCCCACCAGCCAAGGGCACCAAGCAGGCGCGGATAAGATCCACGAGTTCCTCGGCTGGTGCCAGGAACTCGGCGTAAAGGTAGTAACCCTGTACATGCTGTCCACGGACAATATGAGCCGGTCCGGTGAAGAACTGGACCTCCTCATGGGCATCATTGCGAACACCCTGGACCGGCTCGACGAAGACCAGGACGTCTCGGTTCACGCCATGGGCGCGCCGGAGCTCCTGCCGGACTACCTGGCCGAGCGCCTCAACAAACTGACCGCGCGCACCCCGATTCACGAAAAGATCCACGTGAACGTGGCCGTGGGCTACGGCGGCCGCCGGGAAATCGTCGACGCCGTTCGGGAACTCCTGCACGACGCCGACGCCAAGGGCCGCACGATGTCCGAAGTGGCAGATGAACTTTCGGTGGACGACATCTCCAGGTTCCTTTACACCCGAGGCCAACCCGATCCGGACCTCGTCATCCGCACCTCAGGGGAGCAACGGCTCTCAGGCTTCCTGATGTGGCAAAGCGCCTACAGCGAGTTCTACTTCTGCGAAGCCCTGTGGCCTGCCTTCCGCAAGGTCGATTTCCTCCGCGCGCTCAGGGATTACGCCGGGCGCCAGCGGCGCTTCGGCACGTAATCGCCGCCCCGTCACCAAAAATTAACGTTCCCGACATGCGACTTGCCGAGCGCAGATTACGGAAATGAATGTGCTGGGGATTACGTTAATCCCATCAGCAGGCAAAACCGCCCGCTGATCGGGGAGGCCAGTATATGGAGCGGACTATCGCACCAGTTACAGGGGAGGCCACGCCCGGCCTTCCGGCCGAGCCGCTTCACCATTAGGCCGGGCGAACTGCCCGGGGCTGGAGTCGATGTGGCTATTTCTGAGCAACTGCCCGCAATGGTTTCCGACGGGGAAAGTGCAGCTACCTCTCGCACCAAGCGGGTCTCACAAAAGGGGCGGACCGCACCGTCCGCTACAGGCCGCAGCTACGTAATTGATACGTCCGTCCTGCTATCCGATCCACACGCACTGTTGCGCTTCGCCGAACACGAGGTGATCGTCCCCATCGTGGTCATCAGCGAACTGGAAGGAAAACGCCACGACCCCGAACTGGGCTACTTCGCCCGAAAAGCCCTGAGGCTCCTGGACGACCTCAGAATCGAACACGGCGGACTGGACCACGCCATCCCCCTCGGGAAAGACGGCGGGATGCTCCGGGTGGAAATGAACCACATTTCCCCGGAAGTACTGCCTGCAGGATTCCGTGGAGGCGACAACGACAGCCGAATCCTGGCCGTCGCCAAGAACCTGGCAAACGAAGGCCACAACGTCACGGTCGTCTCCAAAGACCTCCCCATGCGCGTCAAAGCCTCCGCCATGGGCCTCCAAGCTGACGAGTACCGCAACGAACTCGTCAAGGACTCCGGCTGGACCGGGATGGCCGAAGTGGATGCAACCGAAGAGGAAATCACCACCCTCTACGGCCACGAACCGGCCTTCATCCCCGCCGCTGCAGAACTGCCCGTCAACACCGGGCTTGTTCTCCTCTCCAACCGCGGCTCCGCGCTCGGCCGGGTAGGGGCAGACAAGCAAGTCCGGCTCGTCAAGGGCGACCGGGACGTCTTCGGACTCCACGGTCGCTCAGCAGAACAGCGGCTGGCCATCGATCTCCTCATGGACCCGGCAGTAGGAATCGTCTCCATCGGCGGGCGCGCCGGTACCGGCAAATCCGCACTCGCCCTCTGTGCGGGCCTGGAAGCGGTCCTGGAACGCCAGGAACACCGCAAAGTGGTGGTGTTCCGTCCCCTCTACGCCGTGGGCGGCCAGGAACTCGGCTACCTCCCCGGCTCCGAATCGGAAAAGATGAACCCCTGGGCGCAGGCCGTGTTTGACACCCTCGGGGCATTGGTGAGCCAGGAAGTCGTCGAAGAAGTCATGGACCGGGGCATGCTCGAAGTCCTGCCGCTGACCCACATCCGGGGGCGATCGCTCCACGACGCCTTCGTGATTGTGGACGAAGCACAGTCACTCGAGAAAAACGTCCTCCTCACCGTGATGAGCCGCATCGGACAAAACTCCAAAATCGTCCTCACCCACGATGTCGCCCAGCGCGACAACCTCCGTGTGGGGCGGCACGACGGCGTCGCCGCAGTAGTGGAGACCCTCAAGGGCCACCCGCTGTTCGGGCACATCACCCTGACCCGCTCGGAACGGTCGCCCATTGCTGCCCTGGTGACTGAGTTGCTCGAAGGGGCTGAAATCTAGGTTCTTTCCGGGGCCGTGGTCCGGTTCGCCGGGCTACGGCCCTTCGCCGTCGCTTAGACACGCCACATAGGAACCCTTCCGGTCGCTGGGCGACCTTCGGGGTTCGATGTCTCGCGATGCGCTCCTCTGCGAAGGACCGCAGCTCGGCTCGTGGATCCAGCGGTTAGAGCGTGAGGTAGGTTTTCAGCTCTTCGTGGCCTTGGACTTTGAGGGTCCAGTCGGGGCGTTTGAAGGTGGCGGGGGTGAGGCAGACTCTTTGGACCTCCTCCACTTTTTCGCCCCAGCCGTCGCGGAAGACGCCGTTCAGCTCGTAGCCGAGGCTGGTGGAGACTCCCAGGGACTTCTGGTTCCAGATGGCCGCCTCAGACTCGGCTACTTCGGCGCCCAAGTAATCAAACGCGAAGCTCACGACGGCGGCGCGCATCTCCTTGCCGAAGCCGTGGCCTTGCGCGGACTGCTTCAGCCAAGAGCCAGTGCTGACGGTTTTGAGGGTGCTGAAGTTCTTGGCGCCGACGTCCTGGACGCCCAGGAGCTCATCGTCGTTCCAGACTCCGAGGAGGAGGGTCCAGGAGTCCTTGCTGAAGTTTGCCCGGCAGCGCCAATACCACTGAGCCATATTCGGTGCCAGTTTGTCCTCCGGAAGTTCGGCCCACGGCATGCTGAACGGGCTCTTTCCTGGTGGGTGGATGCCGGAACGTGCCGCCGCTATGGCTGAAGGGATGTCTTCGTCCAGAACGGGACGGATGGTCAGCCTCGGAGTGGTGAGGCTGAGTCCGAACGGGGGCCAAATTTCTGCCAGCGATGTCATCGCCGTAGCTTAGCGCCGAACACGCTGCTGTTCAGGCGGCCGGGCCGATGTCCCACGAGATGTGGCGGCGGACATCCGTGAGATTCATCGACTCTGCCAGGAAAAGGTCATCCAGCATGTACTCGTCCACTGCCAGGATCTTGAGCCAGTGACCTTTGCCTGAGGAGTCGCCGTCCAGGCTTTGGCTGGCGACGCAAACGCCTGTGCCAGCGTCAATCCTGAGCAGTGTCCGGCCCGGGTAGATCAGCGGTTCCTCTGGATCTGAGGGGACGTAGGTGCGGCTAGGCGTGACGATTGTTTCCAAGGCCAGGCGGCCCTCATGGTCCACCTCGCGGGGTGGCTCAAGGAAGACAGGGTTTGTATCCGGGAATTCCAGGGGGACCGGGGCCTTGCCGGCAAGTTCCACGGGATCGAGCGCGGCGGCGAGGCGACCGTTGCCAAAGGAGGGCTCCCCGTACTCGGCTTCGGGGCGTCGGCGGACCAGTCCGGCGTCGTCATATACCGGTGTGACCAAGTGGGCCGGAAGCAGCCACGAACGGCGTGTGGAACTGACGTAACGATCATCCCGGGAATCGTTGATGCCGGTGGTGCTGTGCAGCAGCTGACCGTCCGGGGTCTCGAGTCGGAGGGCGCCGGGACGCCTGAGCCATGCCCGGACAATCGCGGCACCGGAAGCGGGCCGCTCGAGGTACTCGAAGCGGAGGCTGGTCCACTTCCACGGCGAAGAACGGCAAAGATTGCGGAATGTGGAGGACAAGTCAAAACCTGGTCCACCTGCACTGTATCGCCCCATATCCACAGTTTACCCAAGCGTTCAAGCTGGTCCGGTGGCCAAAGCGGGATAGCATCCGAAGGTGATCCGACGACTTTCAGACCTCTGGACCGGCAGCCCGCTGGGCTTCTGGCTGGTGCTGGCAGCCTGCCTGTACTTCGTGGCCATGGCCGTGCGGCTGACAGTGATAGATGTCCGGAGCCACCTGCTGCCTAACCGCATCGTGTTTCCCTCGTACGTGGTGGCGGGGGTGCTTCTGCTGGCTGCCGCGATCCTGGCCTCGTTCGGTGATTCGGCCACGGAGAACACTCCTGCGGCTCTGCTCTTTGGCGTACCGGGGCTGGGCGTTGTGGCCGGCGGCGCCGTGCTCTGGTTGTTCTACTTCGTGCTGCGTCTGATTCACCCTCCCGGAATGGGCTTCGGCGACGTGAAACTGGCGGGCGTGTTGGGGCTCTACCTGGGCTATTTGGGATGGAGCCACGTCTTTGCTGGAACGTTCGCGGCTTTCCTGTTGGGAGGGCTGTGGAGCTTGGGCATCTTGATAGCCCGGCGTGGCACGCTGCGCTCGGCCATACCGTTCGGACCGTTCATGCTGGCCGGAGCGGCGGCCGCCATGGTGCTCCTGCCCGCTTAGCAACCCTCGTGCAAGGCCAACTGCGGCCAAATTGCAACGCTCGCCGTATTCTCCCTGTTCACCGGGCTGGGTCATGCTTAGCCCAGCGACTCACACGCAACGATTGAACTGAGGAAAAACTGACCATGGGTGCACCCGATTTCGTGCTCAAACTGCGGGAAAAGATCGGCAACGATCCCCTCTGGCTGCCGGCCGTGCGGGGAGTGGTGTTCGATGATGAGGGCAGGGTCTTGTTAGGCCAGCGTGCCGACAACGGTCACTGGACCCTCATCACCGGAATGCTTGAGCCGGGGGAGCACCCCGCGCCTGGTTTGGTGCGCGAGATCTTTGAGGAAACGGCGGTGGTGGCCGAGACTGAGCGCATCATCGGCGTCGGCGTTGTAGGGCCGGTGACCTTCCCCAACGGCGACGTGTGCGATTTCCTGGACATCACGTTCCGGTGCCGATACATCTCGGGAGAGGCGCAGGTGAACGATGACGAATCCCTGGCCGTTGGGTGGTTCGCATTGGAGGACCTTCCGGAGATGAGTGCCGGAAACCTTGAAGCCATCAGGCTTGCCACGGAGCCCGAAGGCCCCGTGGCGTACCAAGTGGAGGACTAACGCTAGTGACGTCCCGCGTCGGCGGTGGGACGGTCCTTTTCGGCATCATCCGAAGCTGCCATAGCGGCTTCCAGCCGCGCAGTCTCCAGCCGCGCCGTCTCCAGACGCTCGGCCTCAAGCCTGTCCGCTTCCTCGCCACCCACAGCCTCGCCGCGCGCCACCATGCCGGCGGTATCGGAGAGGGGGATCTGCTTCAGGGTGATGGCCAGGATCAGTGCGATGGCGATGAACGGCACCAGGTACCAGAAGACGGGGGCCAGGGAATTGGCATAAGCGTTGACGATCGCATCCCGCAACTGTTCGGGCATCTGGGCCAGTGCTTGGGGGTCCAGCGTGCTGGTGGACTGCGAAGCCTGCTCGGTGGAAGCGCCGGCACCGGTGAAGGCTTCGGTGAGCGACTCGGCCAGGCGGTTGGTGAAGATTGCCCCGAACACGGCCACACCCAGCGATGCGCCTACTTCGCGGAAGTAGTTGTTGGTACTGGTAGCCGTACCAATCTGGTCAGCGGGCACGGAGTTCTGCACCACCAGGACGATGACCTGCATGATCAGGCCCAGGCCCGCGCCGAAGATGAAGAGCTGGACGCAGATGACCCAAATGGGGGTGGAGGCTGCGAGCGTGGTGAGCCACAGCATTGCAGCGATGGTGAGCGCTGCACCCAGGATGGGGTACATCTTGTACTTGCCGGTCTTGGAAATGCGAATACCGGAATAGATGGACGTGCCCATCAGGCCCACCATCATGGGCAGCATCAGCAGGCCTGACTCAGCGGCAGACGTCCCGGAAGACATCTGAAGGAACGTGGGAACGAAGGCGATGGCCGCGAACATGCCCAGGCCCAGAGTGAAGCCGATGGCCGTTGCGTTGATGAAGATGGGGTTCTTGAACAGGCTCAATGGAATGATGGGGTCCTCGGCGCGACGCTCAACCATCACGAAGGCAAAGGCTGCCAGGACCATGCCTGCACCAAAGGCCCAGGTAAGGGGTGAGTCCCAGCCCTCGTCCTTCTTGCCACCAAAGTCGGTGAAGAAGATGAGGCACGTGGTGGCAGCGGAGAGGAACAGGACACCGAGGATGTCGATCTTCTTCTCTGCCTTCTTGTTGGGAAGCGTCAGGGTGAACCAGGCGGTGATGAACGCGGCGATACCGATGGGGATGTTGATGTAGAAGGCCCATTCCCAGGTGAGGTGGTCAACGAAGAACCCGCCCAGCAGGGGCCCGGCCACAGCGGAAAGGCCGAAGATGGCGCCCAAAGGGCCCATGTACTTGCCGCGCTCCTTGGCGGGAACAATGTCAGCGATGATCGCCTGGGACAGGATCATGAGGCCGCCGCCGCCCAGGCCTTGGATGGCGCGGAAAATGACGAAGCCCCAGAAATCCGTGGCGAACGCGCAGCCCACGGATGCGAGCGTGAAGAGCGCGATGGCCACGAGGAACAGGTTTCGACGCCCCAGAATGTCACCGAACTTGCCGTAGATGGGCATGACGATAGTGGTGGCCAGGAGATACGCCGTGGTAATCCACGCTTGGTGCTCCACGCCGCCCAGCTTGCCCACGATGGTGGGCATGGCGGTGGAGACGATGGTCTGGTCGAGGCTGGACAGGAGCATGCCTGCGATCAGCGCCGAAAAGATGATCCAGATGCGTTTCTGGGTCAGCAGCAACGGTTCGGCTGCCTTCGAGAGTGTACTCATGCGGGGTCCTTCGAGGTTTCAAGGGGGTTTGGTCCCAGTTGTTGGCTCGTGGCCAGCGGCTGGGCGAAGAGTTTCCGTGCTGCGTTGAGGTTCCGTTCGAGGATCCCGCGGTAAGGGCGGATGTTGTCCTCGGAGAAGAACTGCTGTGCCGTCTTTTTGGAGACAGCCCCAAACAGAACAGTCGCTGTCATGACTTCAGGGTGGTCCGGATCCAGCCCTTCGCGGGCGGCTACCAGCCCTGCGAATTGGCGTTCGCGGGCCTCCCCTTCAAGGGTGAGCCGCGCCAGGAGTTGAGGCTCTGCGGTGATGGCGGCAATGAACTGCTGAACTTCGGTGCGGCTGATGGATGAACGCTCCATCAGCGTCACGGTGAGCACATGCAGTGCTGCCAGGAGGGTTTGCGAGATGCTGTCAGCCGTACGGGAAGGATTCCGTGTGAAGGCCTCCAGCGCCTCTTCAGGCAGTTCGTCGGAAAACGAGCCGATCACTGCATCTTCCTTGGAGTGGAAGTAGTTGAAGAAGGTCCGGCGTGAAATCCCCGCCCCTTCGCAGACCTCCTCAACCGTGAAACCGCTTAGGCCACGCGCAGCGGTCATGGAACGCGCGACGGCGGTAATCGCCGTCCGCGTGGCAGCCCGCTTGCGCTCGCGAAGGCCGCCGTCGATATTTGCACTATTGCTCACAAAGTAAAGTTTTGCACTTTCAACTAGAAAGTGCAAAAAGGCATCTGCTGTACAAAAACTCCGGGTACGACGACGGCCGGTACCTTTCGGGTGAAAGGTACCGGCCGTCGTCGTGCTGGGAGTTTTAGACCAGAGGTCAGGCCTTGTGGGCCGGGGACGTCATGGTGGTGACGTCCAGGGCCTTGTCCAGGTCGGCCTCGGAAACCTGGCCTTCGCCTTCACCGACGAAGCCGAGCTTCTCGGTTGCCTGGCGGATGGTCAGGCCCTCCTTGACGGCGATCTTGGCGATCTTTGCTGCGTTTTCGTAACCGATGTACTTGTTCAGCGGCGTCACGATGGACGGGGAAGCCTCGGCAAGGAAGCGGGCGCGCTCCACGTTGGCGGTGATGCCGTCGATCATCTTGTCGGCCATGACGCGGCTGGTGTTGGCCAGCAGGCGGATGGATTCAAGCAGGTTGGCAGCCATGACGGGGATGCCGACGTTCAGCTCGAAGGCACCGTTGGTACCGGACCAGGCAATGGCGGTGTCGTTGCCGATCACCTGGGCGCACACCATGATGGACGCTTCGCAGATGACAGGGTTGACCTTGCCCGGCATGATCGAGGAGCCCGGCTGAAGGTCCGGGATGGCGATTTCGCCGAGGCCGGTGTTGGGGCCCGAGCCCATCCAGCGGAGGTCGTTGTTGATCTTCATGAAGGAGATCGCGATGTTGCGCAGCTGGCTGGAGCCCTCGATGAGGCCATCGCGGTTCGCCTGGGCCTCGAAGTGATCGCGGGCTTCGGTCAGTGGCAGTCCGGTGTCAGCGGCCAGAAGCTCAATGACGCGCTCCGGGAAGCCGGCCGGGGTGTTGATGCCGGTGCCAACAGCGGTGCCGCCAAGGGGAACTTCGGCAACGCGGGGGAGTGCAGCGTTGATGCGCTCGATGCCGTAGCGGACCTGCGCCGCGTAGCCACCGAATTCCTGGCCGAGCGTGACGGGCGTGGCATCCATAAGGTGCGTGCGGCCCGACTTGACGACGTCCTTGAACTCAACGGCCTTGCGCGTCAGGGATGCTGCCAAGTACTCGAGGGCCGGGATCAGGTCGTTGATCAGTGCCGAGGTAGCGGCAACGTGCACGGACGTCGGGAAGACGTCGTTGGAGGACTGCGACGCGTTCACGTGGTCATTCGGGTGGACAACTTTGTCACTCCCGGCAGCGGCAAGGGCGCGCGATGCGAGCTCTGCGATGACCTCGTTGGTGTTCATGTTGGAGGACGTGCCCGAGCCGGTCTGGAAGACGTCAATCGGGAAGTCGCCGTCGTACTTGCCGGTTGCAACCTCGTCGGCAGCTGCGGCGATAGCCTCGGCGAGCTCACCATCGAGCACCCCCAGTTCGGCGTTCGCCAGTGCGGCTGCCTTCTTCACGCGGGCCAGGGCCTCGATGTGGGTGCGCTCAAGCGTCTTGCCGGAGATGGGGAAGTTCTCCACAGCACGCTGCGTCTGGGCGCGGTACAGGGCGTTCACGGGGACGCGAACTTCGCCCATCGTGTCATGTTCAATACGGAACTCAGTGGTGGAAGTCATGGGGCTAGCTTATGGCGATTGGACGCCGCACAGAAAACCCGGAGGGGAGTGCTACGTGCTCCGGCGCTGAGGCCGGAGCACGCGCTCCTAGAGCTTGCCGATCCCGGAAACGAGGGCCGCACGGCCTTCATCGAGCTTGTAGGACAAGCCGATCACGGCCACACGGCCGTCGTCGATGGCGTCGGAAATCACACGCGAGCTGTCAGCGAGACGGGCTGCCGTCTGCTTGACGTGCTCCACCACCATGTCATTGACGTCGTCCTGGTTATTGCGCCGGGCAGTCAGAACCGACGGGGTGATGCGCTCCACGAGGTCGCGGATGAAGCCAGGAGGCATCTCACCGGTTTCCACGGCCGCTTTGGTGGCCTTCACGGCACCACAGCTGTCGTGTCCAAGGATGACGATCAGGGGAACACGGAGTTCGCTGATGCTGTACTCAAGGGAGCCCAGAACAGCGTCGTCAATGACCTGGCCTGCAGTGCGCACTACGAAGGCGTCGCCCAATCCGAGGTCAAAGATGATTTCTGCAGCAAGCCGGGAATCCGAGCAGCCAAAGATCACGGCGAAGGGATTCTGGTTCTCGATGAGCGAAGATCGTCGCGAAGCATCCTGGTTGGGGTGCAGGGATTCGCCGGAAACAAAGCGTTCGTTGCCCTCGCGGAGACGGCGCCACGCCAGGGCTGGAGTCAGGTAAGTAGGCACGAGCCTTACTTTACGACGCGGACACCGCAGTCCGTGAAACTGTTGCGCCTAAGGCTGCGCGGAAGACGTTGCGGTGGCCGGCACACTTGCAGGCGGCGCCTGCTCTGCGGACTTCACGACGGCGGCCGCCAGGGTTGCGAACTCGTCGAGGTTCGCCGTGCCGCTAAGGACGATGGTGGTGCCGCGGTACTCCAGGACCATGCTGCGCTTTTCCTTGCCGGAGTCCCTCAGTTCCCATTCCTGGCCGCCCGCGCTCCGGGTGCCCGTAACGGGAAGGTTCTCCGTCTGCTGCAAAACCCACGTGGGGTTCGCCTGGCTGGTTTGGGTGAGCCCAATGAACTTTTCCTTGGGAGTCAGGAAACCGATCTCCCAGGTAGGTACACCGCTGCCCGTGCCGGACTCCCAGCGGGCGTAATTGGGCTTGAATGTGTCGCCCGTATCCGGGGTAACTGGTGTGAATCCCGCCACACCTGTGGCGTTGCGGGCGATGGCCGAGACGTCAACATCAGGCCGGAAACCCTCGCCCTTGGGGGCCGGGTTCATCAAGACGATGGGGAGGAAAGCCAGGACACAGACCAGCAGCGCAATGACCATGCCGATGACCGAAGCATTGGCCCGCTTGGCAGCTTTCGCCGCAATGACGGGTTTAAAGGGGGCATCCGTGGCTGCCTGGGCATCGGTGGGGTTGGCCGCTGCAGCTTCAGACGGGTTCTCTGCTGCGGGCTTGTCCTGCGTTTCACTCACCCCTCCATGATCCCTTATCCGGGCAGGGAACACACATCCGCCAACCTCACCGCAGGTGCCGGGGGCCGTGGTCATCCAAAGACTCCCGGACCACGCGGCGACTATGATCGTTGATAGAGGAACCCCGGGTTGCCCCGTGCAACCATGTCCGGTCCCGTGAATCGTCACTCGAAGAAGAGGTTCAAGTGTCTCCTGCACCAATGACCCAGCAGTATTCCACGATTTCGCCGTCGCTCGCCGTCGGCCTCGACGAACCCGACCGCAACCTTGCGCTTGAACTCGTCCGTGTCACCGAAGCCGCGGCAATTGCCGGCGGCCACTGGGTAGGTTTCGGTGACAAAAACAAGGCAGACGGCGCCGCCGTCGATGCCATGCGTTCATTCCTTCAAACCGTCCACTTCAACGGCGTCGTGGTCATCGGTGAAGGCGAAAAAGATGAAGCCCCCATGCTGTTCAACGGCGAGCAGGTTGGTGACGGCACCGGTCCCGAGTGTGACGTCGCCGTCGACCCCATCGACGGAACCCGCCTGACCGCCCTCGGCATCAACAACGCCCTCGCGGTGCTGGCAGTTGCTGAGCGTGGCTCCATGTTCGACCCCTCCGCCGTGTTCTACATGGAGAAGCTCGTTACGGGCCCCGAAGCCGCCGACATGGTGGACCTGCGCCTGCCCGTCAAACAGAACCTGCACCTCATCGCCAAAGCCAAGGGCGTCAAGGTCAACCAGCTCAACGTCATGATCCTGGACCGCGACCGCCACCGCCCCCTCGTGGAAGAAATCCGCGAAGCCGGTGCACGCACCAAGTTCATCATGGACGGTGACGTCGCCGGCGCCATCGCAGCAGCCCGCTCCGGCACCGGCGTGGACGCCCTCATGGGCATCGGCGGCACTCCGGAAGGCATTGTCACCGCCTGCGCCATCAAGTCCCTCGGTGGTGTCATCCAGGGACGCCTGTGGCCCACCTCGGACGACGAGAAGCAGAAGGCAATCGACGCCGGACACGACCTCGACCGCGTCCTATCCACCAACGACCTCGTCACCTCGGACAACTGCTACTTCGCAGCAACCGGCATCACCGACGGCGACCTCCTCCACGGCGTGCGCTACCAGAAGGACCGCGTCATGACGCAGTCCATCGTGATGCGCTCCAAGTCCGGGACGGTCCGCTTCGTTGAAGCTGAGCACCACGCCTCCAAGTGGGAGACGTACGCGCGCAAGCCGTAACCCCTCCAGTTCAGTCGCGTCTTTGACGCGAAAAGCGCCCCATCGCTCTGCGGCTATCTCCTCGTACCTCGTCGATTTGATGCCGCTCCCGCGATGGGGCGCTTTTCGCTGTTTGGATGCGTTGAGGGCAGCGGGTTACGGTTGCGCGCTGTTTGGGTGGTGGGGTGGGTTTAGCGGAGTTTGTCGCGGAGTTTTCTGGCCAGTTGGTAGGCGCCGTAGCGGAGCTTGTTCACCGGGAGGTCCCAGGTGCCGGGGTAGGAGACTTCGCGGCCGCCGAAGGACTTCTTGAAGGCCGTGAAGCCCGCCCATTTGTGGTCCGGCTGGTCCTCGGGAGCCACGCCCCAGAGGTCTACGTGCTTGAGGCCCTTCTCCTTGGCGTCGGCCATCAGGGTCACCAGGAGGGGGATGCCCGCGCTGAGTTTGCGATGGGTATCATCCAGGGCTGCGTGGGCGTACACGCGGGTGTCGGCAGAATCGTAGGCGAAGGCAGCGGCGATCGCTTCGCCCTCAAGCTCAGCGATGAACAGCGTTCCCGCGCCGTTGGGCAGCAACGAGGCGGCTACTTGCGTGAGGTACTCGTCGCTTTGGGGTTTGAAGCCGTTCCGGGCAGCCGTCAGGTGAAGGAAATGCAGGAGAATTTTGATGTCCGCCGGATCCTGGGACGCACGGAACGTCACGCCCTTCTTGTGGATGTTCCGGTAAAGGTTTCGGTTGGTCGGCTTCATGCCGGCCAGGACGTCCTTGAAATCCCCGTCAAGATCCACAATCCAGCTGAGCTCCGGCTGTTGGTTGACCGGCGCCGGGCGCAAGCCACGCGCGCGGAGGAGAGTGCCGGCGTCGAACGCTTCAAAGCCTGCTGCGGCAGGCTCCATCCGAACGAAGACCGCACGCTCCTTTTTGGCCAGCTCCACCAACGCCGCAGTGGCGGCGTCGAAAGCTTCCACGGACTCGGCCACGGGGCCGTAAGGAGCATAAATGACCTTGCCGGCAGGGTTCTTCTCCTCAATGGCAAGGAAGCTCCAGCCGGGTCCGGACTGCTCATGGACGCGGCGTCCCAAGGAACGCTGGACGGCCGCCCACGCGGGCGTTTGCAGGAAGAACTCCACGGATCAGTTCCCCCGGCCCGTGGTCACTGCGAAGGCAACACTGACGTCCGTGGCACCCTGCACGGGGTGAACATTGACGGGCGCTTCGATGTCCGGGATGAACGCGGCGGCGCCCCGCTCAAGTCGAAGGTCGCTTTTGGGGGAATCGAGCAATACCGAACCGGAGACCACCACGACGACGGCTGGCCCGGATTGTGCCAGGGGCACCGGCTCGGCGCCAGGGCCAAGCTCAATACGCTGGAGCTGGAATTCCTTGAACGGCGGGCGGTACAGTTCCTGCCCGAATTCCGTCCCGCTGAGCTGGACACGCGGCACTCCCAGGGCTTCGAAGCGCACGGTCCTGAGAAGCTCAGGAATGTCCAGGTGCTTGTTGGTGAGGCCGCCGCGCAACACGTTATCCGAGGAGGCCATGACTTCCACCCCCAAACCGTGGAGGTAGGCGTGGATGTTCCCGGCCGGCAGGTAAACAGCCTCGCCGGGCTCCAGGGACAGGTGGTTGAGAAGGAGCGAGATGAGGACGCCGGGATCGCCGGGGAAGGCCTCATTGATGTCCAGCATCGCAGCAAGCACCTCACGGTGCGGTTCCAATGGCGCGCCGGCGGAGAAGACGGCCACTACTTCGTTGATTGCGTCGGAAACCTCACTGCCGCCTTCGATCAGGCGGCTGAAAGCTGCTTTCAGGGCAGCGGATTCGTCGCGCACAGCAAGGTCCGAAATGACGTTGGTGATGACCGACGGAACAGTGACGGCAGCGGAATCAAGGACGCGGGCCAGGTGCTCGAAGACTGCTTTTGACCCCGCGGGTGGCCGGAAGCCACACATGGCCTTGAACGGAGTCAGGGCAAAGATCATCTCCGGTTTGTGGTTATCGTCCCGGTAATTGCGTTCTGCTGCATCCGCGGGGATGCCGGCAGCGTTCTCGCGGGCGAATCCCTCCCTCGCCTGATCCAGGCTCGGGTGAACCTGCAGGGACAGGGGCTGAGCGGCAGCCAGGAACTTGGTGAGGAACGGCAATCGTGGCCCGAACTCGGCGATGCTTTCCGAGCCCAAGCAGCGCACGGGATCCGCGGCAATCAAGGCGTCGAGCGGCTGAGTGACCCCGTTGGGGTGGACGGCTGTGGAGGGGGAGTCCGGGTGGGCTCCGATCCACATTTCGGCTTCGGGACCACCCGGTGCCGGCCGTCCCAGCAACTCGGCGATCGCCGTCGTCGAACCCCATGCATAGGGTCGCAAAACATTTTCAATCTGGTACACGAAAGAAAGTCCTTATCGTCGCGCTGAACGTGAGGGCGGAAGGCAGCTTAGAGCGGTGCGCACTGTCCGTTGGTGGCCACAAGGTCTCGGATGCCTTGCTCATCGCCTTGGGCCTTGAGGCCGTTCAGCAACTCGATGGTGATGGGAGTGCCGTCGGGTGTAGTGGTGACCGGGGTGAAGTCGGACGACGGCGACGGCAACTGACCCGCCGTTACGGACCCAGCCAGCGGACCGGCGGCCATGACGGCCCCGGCAGCTGCACCGTTATAGGAGACGACGGCGTCACTCGCCTTGGGAGTATTGGACGACGCCAGTGTTTCCTGGACCTTGGAGTGGATCAGGTCAAAGTCCGGCACTGTGGAGAAGGACGCGTCAAAGTCCGGCGGGCCGATAGTGAGGCGCTTGACCGGCTGGTTCTTGGACTTCAAGGCAAGATCCACGAAGCTGCCCAGCTGGTTGGAGGAAATGTTGGAGTCAACCACTTTGGTGCCGGCGTTGGCGATGTCCTCGAACTTTGTCAGGAGGGTGGCGGGGTCCAACTGCTTGAGCATGGCCTGCTGCACGCACTGCTGGCGCGCAATGCGGGCGTAGTCATCCACGAATTCGCGGGAACGTCCGTACCACAGGGCCTGGAAGCCATTAAGGTGCTGATCACCTGCCGGGATCCAGCCATCAGGCATGCCGTGGATTCCGTTGGCCTCGTCAGTGACCGGACCACTGATGGGTACCCAGCCTCCGGCTTTGATACCGATGCCACCCATGGCATCAATGAGTTTCGCGAAGCCGTCCATATCCACCAGGACATAAGCCTGGACGGTGATGCCCAAGGTGCCGGACACAGCTTCGAGCGTGGCCTGCGCACCAGGATCGGCAACTCCCGGGTAGAGATCCTGGTAGTTGTTGGTGACCTCGGTGTTGACGGCGTTGATGAGGCACTCGTCGCCGCAGTTGTAGCCGTCCGGGTAGATTTTGCGCATGGGCGAACCCTCGCTGAACTGCGCATTCTGAAGGTTGCGGGGGACGGAGATGATAGCGCTCTCGCCTGTTTTCGCATCGACGCTGATGACGGAGAGGCTGTCCGGACGGCGGCCGGTCCGATCATCTCCGGCGTCGCCGCCCATCATGAGGAAGTTGTACCGCCCGTCCACGGGATCTATGGCGGGACCGGCATTGAAGATGCTGCCGATCGCATTCCGGCTCACGTTCAGGACGTAAGCGAGATAGCCCAGGGATCCACTGCCGATGACCGTGCTTACTGCCAGGACGACGGCGATGATGGGGCGCATTCCCGGTGCCAGGAGTGCTGGCCTGATGATCCGCAGAGTATTGAGAAACAGGAAAGCCCAACCCAAGGCCAAGGCCACCAGGATCACAATGATGAACAAGGAGCCCACGGGGTGCGTGGCGAGGCTGAGCAGCAAGCTTCGATTCACCAGGGCGATGAACAGCGTGAGCAGGACGAGGGCCCACACCGTGATGGTGACGCGCAAAGCGATGCGGCCAAGTTTGCGGTCACCGGCAACGATTTGGGCGCTGCCGGGAACAAACAGAGTGAGGAGGACCAGCACAAAGGCGCGTTTGGTCCGCACCGGAGCGCTGGCGCCGGAGGGATAGCGGACGGGATCAGTCAAGGCGGCGCCGGGCTGACTCGGGGTCTTGTGCATGGTCATCATCCGCTGCCTTCCTAGCGGGGGCTCCGGGCGGAAGCGTTGGCGGGGGAGAAGACCTCTTCCACTTTGTGGCGCAGGTTTTCGCCCTTCTTGGTGGCGACGTCATTCAGTTCCTGGGCGAAGGTGAGGAGGTCCGCGCGGAGCTTGGCCGCGAGTTCATCGGCTCCCGAAGCCAGCATGCGAACAGCGAGGAGTCCTGCGTTGCGGGCACCGGCGATGGACACCGTGGCCACGGGAACACCGGCAGGCATCTGCACGATGGACAGGAGGGAGTCCATGCCGTCCAAGGTCTTGAGGGGAACCGGGACGCCGATGACCGGAAGGGGCGTCACCGAAGCCAGCATGCCGGGGAGGTGGGCTGCACCGCCGGCGCCGGCGATGATGACGCGCAGGCCACGTTCGTGTGCCGTCTGTCCGTACCGGATCATCTCGGTGGGCATGCGGTGGGCTGAGACAACGTCTGCCTCAAAAGGGATGCCGAACTCGGCCAAGGCGTCCGCCGCGGCCTCCATGACGGGCCAGTCGGAATCCGAGCCCATCACGAGCCCAACGAGCGGGGCTGTAGTTTCCGAAGTCATACGGTCTCCTCAAGAGTGGTCTGTTCCGGTTTGCGGCCGTCACGAATAATGTTGGCCACCGCGGTAGCGCGCTGGCGGACGGAGTCGACGTCGGAAACCGAGCTGCCAACGAGGTTCACGTGGCCGATCTTGCGGCCCGGGCGGACGGACTTGCCGTAGGAGTGCACCTTCGCTGCGGGCTCGAACGCCAAGGCCATGGGGAAGGCTTTGAAGAGATCCTGGTTGTCGCCGCCCAGGAAGTTCTTCATGACCACTACCGGGGCCAAGGCATCGGTAGCGCCCAACGGAAGGTCCAGGACGGCCCGCAGGTGCTGCTCGAACTGGCTGGTGATGGAGCCGTCTTGCGTCCAGTGACCGGTGTTGTGCGGGCGCATGGCAAGTTCGTTGATGAGGAAGCCCACTCCGACGCCGGGCGTTTCGAAGAGTTCTGCAGCCATGACCCCCGTGACGCCGAGTTCGTTGGCAATGCGGAGTGCCGCCTCTTCCGCGGCAGCAGCCACCTCAACGGAAATGTTCTGGGCGGGTGCGATCACTTCGTCGCAAACTCCGTCCACCTGGATGGTGTGCACAACGGGCCAGGCACGGGATTCGCCACTGGGACGGCGTGCCACAAGGGCCGAAAGTTCACGGCTGAAATCAACTTTGGCTTCGGCAAGCAGAGGGCTCATGGCCTGGAACCAGTCGGAAGTGTCCAGGGCGTCCTCCGGGGAGTCAACAATCCTGACTCCCTTGCCGTCATAGCCTCCGCGCGGCGTCTTCAAAACCACGGGCCAGCCGATCCTGTCGCCAAAGGCGACCAGTTCATCAACGGTGGTGACCGCTGACCACTCCGGGTTAGGGAGTCCAAGGCGATCAATGGCAGCACGCATCACCAGTTTGTCCTGGGCGTTAACCAAAGCATCGGGGCCCGGCTGGACGTTGACTCCGGCATCCAGGAGGGCTTGCAGGTGTTTCGTGGGGACGTGTTCGTGATCGAACGTCATGACGTCCAGGCCCTTGGAGAACTCCAGAAGAGCGTCCAAGTCCTTATAGTCGCCAATAGGTGCAGTGGCCACTGCAGCCACGGCAGAAACGTCCTCACCCTCGGCCAAAACGCGGAGTTCGAAGCCCAGGGCGGTAGCGGGCGGAGCCATCATTCGTGCGAGTTGGCCGCCGCCAACTACGCCAATTACTGGAAAAGTCACAAGGTTCAGCCTACCGAACCGGCGGCGGGATCACTGATTCTGCCGCCTCCGGGGACGGTTTTCCGTGGCGCGAAGGGCCGGTATCGGGCTTCTCACAGCCCCCTCAAAGGCAGCGCAAGGAAATCGGCGCTAAAATGGGGTTGGCCCATCGGCCCACTTTTTCAACGGCCATGGAGGGTCATGATCACCACACTTGCAGATCGCATCCGCGGACTTGCCTCACTTTTTTGGCGTGAGGTAGCAAAGTTCGGCGCCGTCGGCGGTGTTGCTTTTGTCATTGACTCGGCGGTTTTCATCTGGCTGTTTTCCGGTCCGATGCACGGCAGCGAAGTGTGGGCGAAGGCCATCGCAACCATTGTTGCGAGTATTTTCTCCTGGGTTGCAAACCGCTTCTGGACGTTCAGGCATCGCAAGCAGGCCAATGTTGTTCGCGAGGCCGTGCTGTTTGCCGTCATGAACCTTGTAGGGCTCCTGATTGCGTCCGGCTGCGTGTGGTTCGCCAAGTACGTCCTGGACCTCAATGACAAGCCGTCACTGTTCATCGCCGGCAGCGTTGTTGGCCTCATCCTGGGTACTATCTTCCGTTTCTTCGCCTACCGCTTCTGGGTGTTCAACGAAGAGCTGGACGCCGAACCCGAGTTCTCGCATGACCACGAGATCATCGAGCTTCACCACAAGTCCAAGAGCGGTTCCGAAACAGGCGCGAACCCGGCAACCGGCGAATTTCCCTCAGTAAAAAACCTCTGACGCTACGAACGGCTGACGCGCTCGTTCTCGAGAAGGTGCTCCGTCACAGCCAGCTCTGGATGTACTAAGACAACGGAGCCATCTTCGTTCCAAGCGCCCAATGAAGCTGCGAGGCATGACTCCAGTCCGTCGGCCGCGCGGACCAGCAGGCGGACGCCTGGCTCCTGGGCGGCTGCAAAACCGTCAAGGAGATCCCCGTGGGGGAGGCCCGTGGTTCCACGGACGGCGGGCAAGTCCGCCTCTGGTTCGTTGTGGGACATGAAGACGTCGCCGTGCGAACGGACTTCAGCCGCGTAATCCACGACGCCGGATGGCAGCTCTCCCGGCCATCGCATTGCAAGTGCCGCGAGCGGTACGGCGACCACCGCATCGAAGCCGGCCCCCGCGCCGTCGTCGGGCTTGTCTGTTGCCAGGAGATCCGCGGAGGTGGCGTCGAAGACCACCTCCATACCCAGTTGCCATGCAGCCAGGGCCCAGACGAAGGACTTCCAGTGCGCCGGGAGGTCCAATCTGATGGACATGCCGGGTTCGGCGTCAAGTTCGTCCTGCAGCAGATTGCTTGTTTTGGCCACCCAGTTGTCCAGTACGCGGCCTGAAAGCTCCACCCGCTCGGAGTCGGGTCCATACCAGGTGAGTCGAGGTGACGTTGAATGGCCGGATCGAAGGGCGGTCATCAGGTTCGCTGCCGGGATGCTCATGCGTCAATCTTGCCACGCTGGTTCCGCGGCGTCCTTGGCCTTTGTGCCGTGATTGTGAAATGCAACACACCCCGATTTCTCCAGTCGTTGGGGTGCCAGCGGCTGCAGCGCCAATTTTCCGCGGAAATTCAATGAAAGTTAACCTGAAGCGATCCGCCGCTTCCATTTCCCGCAAGGACACGCGGCGGCACGGCCAAAAAGTTGGGCGTGGCGCATCCCACGTTTCTACAAATTCTTGATTATTATCCCGGCGCAGCTTGACTGCCGGGTAGTTACACGCGTGTAATTAGTAATCAACGCCGCTGCACAGATAACCGGAACGTCACCGGGAATCGGAAACACATCCAAGCAGCAGCTGCAAAATCAGGAGGGACGCCATGGGGCAAGCGTTGCGTATCCAGGAAGATGCAGTCGTCGCAGAACATGCGTCGGTGAAATACCGTTCGCGGGAAGTACCGGGGGATTGGTACGTTGACCCGGCGGACCCGGAAGCGGCAGACCGATACAACCAGAATGTGCAGCAATCTTTGGAGGATCAGGCTACCGCCCTCCTCGCCGCACATGAGGCCTTGATTGGTGACCTGCCCGCTGGGCCGGACGAAGATTTGGACGACCCTCCCATGGAGCTGCGTCGTCCCCTTGAAACGCCGGGGCAGCCCGTGTGGATCGGCCTTCCCCAGGGAGACTTCGATGACGAAGGCGAACTCGGCTGGCAGACTGACGCGCTGTGCGCACAGACCGATCCTGAAGCTTTCTTCCCTGAAAAGGGTGGGTCAACGAGGGACGCCAAGAAGGTCTGCGGGGCGTGCAACGTCCGCTCGCAGTGCTTGGAATATGCACTCGCCAATGATGAGCGGTTCGGGATATGGGGCGGGCTCTCCGAGCGGGAGCGTCGCCGGCTAAGGAAGCGAGCAGTCTAATTCTCAAGGAAGTGCATGTTACCGCCGTCGTGGTTGCCCACGACGGCGGCAACTATCTGCCCAGGACATTGGCGGCATTGTCGGACCAGACGCGTTCGGTAGATGCCGCCATTGGCGTTGATACAGGTTCCACGGATAACTCGCTTGAATTGCTCAGCGAGGCCCTCGGCCAGAACAATGTGACCTCGTTCCACCATGCGAAGTCGGGTTTCGGGGCAGCCGTCCACGCCGGTCTGGAAGAGCTCGCTCCTTCAGGAGGTGCCGCACACGATGCTGTGGGCAGTTCGGCACGCGATGCCGCGCCGGCCAACAGTGGCGCGAAGGACTCTTCCGTCGAATGGATCTGGCTCTTGCATGACGACGCCGCGCCGGCGCCTGATGCGCTGGCGGAACTTCTCCATGCGGTTGAACGCGCGCCCTCTGTCACGGTGGCGGGATGCAAGCAGCTTGGTTGGGACAACAAGCGGCACCTGGTGGACGTGGGACTGTCGACGAGCCGCTGGGCTGAACGCCTTACGCTGATCGACGCCGATGAAGTGGATCAAGGGCAATACGATGCCCGGACCGACACCTTCGCCGTGAACTCCGCAGGAATGCTGATCCGACGCGACGTCTGGGAACTTCTGCAAGGTTTTGACCCCGCTCTTCCGGGCAGTGGCGATGACGTGGATTTCTGCTGGCGAAACTGGCTCGCGGGCAATCGCGTGGTCATCGTCCCCAGTGCCCGGATGTTCCATGTGGAACACCGCCCGCATGGTCTGGGGACGTCTTCCGCCGCACGAAAAGCCCAGATCCACCTGCGGCTCAAGCACACCCCTTGGTGGAATGTACCCTTCCAAGCGGTAGGCGCCTTGTTCGGGGCCGTGGTCCGACTAGTGCTGAGTATCCTGGTCAAAGAACCGGGATATGGCCTCTCGCAGTTCACTGCCACCATCGCTGCCCTTGTCCGGCCCGTCGCCATTGCCAAGGGCCGCCGCGTCGCGGCGAGGACACGCCGCGTGCACCGCTCGGTGGTCCGTGGACTGCAGACGCCCACCCGCGAGGTACGTGCCAACAGGCGCTCGTTGCTGGAAGCGATCCGTCCCGCCGATGACACCCAAGGTTTCTCCGATCTTCTGGCTCCGGAACCCAGCGGGGATGCTGCCGATGACTTCACCGCACTGGTCACCAATGAACGTGGCTGGGTGGGCACAGGCGCGGTGGCAGCCGCACTGGTGGCCCTCGCAGCAGCTCTCGTAGGGCTCCTGGGGCTGCTCCGCTCAGGCACGGTTGCCGGTGGGGGGCTCCTGCCGTTGTCGGCCTCGCCAGGAGATGTTTGGGCCAACGCGTCTGCTTGGTGGATCTCCTTGGGTGCTGGCCTGCCCGGGCACGGCGATCCGTTTGGCTATGTGCTGTGGCTGCTCTCACTCTTTGGGGGCGGGGACGGCAACGCTGCGATGGTGTGGCTGCTGATCCTTGCCATGCCGTTGTCCGCTCTGGGGGCGTGGTTCGCATCCGGTGCGCTTACTACCAAACGCCGTTTCCGGCTTGCTGCCGCCCTGGCATGGTCCGCTGCTCCCGCGCTCCTTATCGCTATCAACGAGGGCCGTGCCGGCGCCGTGGTGGCCCACGTCATGATGCCACTGTTGCTTCTGGCGCTCTTGCGCGCCTCCGGATCCGCCGTAGCCCAGGGCCCGGCGTTGGCGGGCAGGCAGCTCAGCCGTCGTCCTGTACTGATCATCGGAAAGCCCGGCATCAACGGAACGCCATCGTGGACTGCCGCAGCCGCTGCAGGCCTGGCGATGGCCGTGGTCACAGCCTCTGCGCCGTCGTTGTTGGGGCCGGTGGTCGTTGCGGTGGTCCTGGCCGCGGTGGTCCTCGGGCATCGGGGCAAAACACTCTGGTGGTCGCTCCTGCCAACCGTCGCCTTGTTCCTGCCCTATGGAATATCCGTGCTGGACCGGCCGCGCTCATTGCTCGCCGATCCTGGATTGCCACTGACGTTCGAGGCAGCTCCGTTGTGGCAGCAGCTTCTCGGCCAACCGCTGGCTTTCAATATCGACGGCGGTGTGACCGGTTTGGCGGTCTTCGGTCCTGGCCCTGTGCCGTGGGCTCTGCTGCTGGCTCTACTGGTCATTGCGCCGGTCCTGATCCTCGCTGTTGCCGCTTTGTTCCTGCCTGGAAAACGCGCTGCGCTGGCCCGGGTGTTCTGGTTGGTTGCTTTGGCTACGCTGGCGAGCGGTTGGTTGGTGGGCCACGTGGCCACCGGGGTCAACAACAACGTGATTGTTGGCCCTTTTACCGGCCCTGCCGTATCGGCGTCGGGCATATTGCTCCTGGGCGCTGCCGTTCTTGGCGCTGAGAAGCTCTTCGCTGCACCTCGAAAGGCACCGAAGGTTTCCCGCCGTCAGCTCCCACTCCGCCGCGTTGCCTCGGCTGTTGCCATGGCGCTCCTGGTTGCAGGTCCACTTGCGGGCATGGCTGCCTGGGCCGCCCAAAATGTCCTCCAGCCCACGCCCACTGCTGGATCGGGTGCGGCATCCCGGACTGCCGAACAGACGTCTTCCCTTGGCACCCGCCGCCAGATTTGGCCGGTAGAGACGGGCACGTTGCCTGCTACTGCCGTGGACCGTGGACAGGGACCTGAGCGCACGCGAACACTGGTCATCACCAGCGGCGAGCAGGGCGCCTTCTCCTCATCACTGATGCGCGGAGCCGGTACCACGTTGGACAGCTTGTCCACCATTGCCTCTGCACGGACCATCATCGGCGCACCGGGACGTGAGGAAATCGCTGACGATGACGCTGCCACGGCGTCCCTGCGCCGGGCTGTTGCCACCATCGTGGCGGGCACGGGCGTGGACCCTCGCGCAGACCTTGAACAGCTTGGTGCAGGATTCATCGTCCTCAAGGCAGAGGACAACGCAGCCCAACTGACGGCCAGCAGGATGGACGCCGTCCCGGGACTCGTGGCTGTAGGCCAGACCGACGCCGGGTGGCTGTGGCGGGTGACGCCTCGGAACCAGGAGGCCGCTACTGCCGCCGACACCGCACACCGGGTACGCATCGTGGACTCCCAAGGCACTCTCCTGAGTACGCTGCCATCCGAAGAAGTGTCCGTGGACGCCACTGTGCCACCAGCCACTACCGGGGCAGCGGGGGACAACGTCCGGAAGATTGTCCTCGCCGAACGCGCCGATCCCGGCTGGACCGCCTGGCTGGATGGCCGCCAATTGCAGTCCACAACATCCGGTTGGTCGCAGGCCTTCGAGCTGCCGGCCAGCGGGGGTGACCTTGAAATCCGCTATACCAACCCCTGGGCCCTGTGGTTCGGAATACTGCAGGCAGTGGTGATTGGATTAACGGTTCTGTTGGCCGTGCCCATGCCCGCACGCCGCAGCCGAACCGGCATGTCGAGGGACGAAGTCTCCCTCCGTAAGGAGTACAGCAGTGTCTGAGGACCAAAAGAACGAGTCCGGCGAAAGCACTGGCGCCCCCGAGCCAAAGAAGCCCCGGAGTTCCGGCAGCCGCAGCTCGAGCAGCCGCAGCTCCAATAAAGGGGTCATCACCGGCGTCCTCTCGGCCGTGGTTATCCTTGCGGCAGGCGGTGGGGCGGTGGCCGCGACGTCCATGGTGCCCGAACCCTCCGGGGGGACCACCACGGACATCCGCCAGGCCGACGTGCCTGCGGGCCGTGCCTTGGGTGTCTGTCCCGAACCCGCGAGGCTTGTCAACGGAACCGTAGTAGGCACGGATGCTGACTTCAGTCCTGTGTCCACCACGGCCAGCAGTGCCCTGAACGCCGTGGTGCTGAGCAACCCGGCCGGAACGGTGCCAGGGAGCAATGTGGCATCCCTCGGTGGCAACACGGTGGCCCGGATTGCAGATTCCCCCACGAGCACGCCTACGCCCACCGTGGGTCCGCCTGTACTGGCAGCCGGCGTCGCGTCCATCAGCCCTGTCACATCGCCCACTGTGGTGGGCGCCGAGGCCGTTGGAAACGAGCAAGCGTCCTTGGCTGGCAACCTGAGCTACTCAGCCACGGACGGTGATCTCCGGGGCCTGGCGTCCACGCAGTGCCAGCCACCGGGAAATGACGCCTGGCTGTTGGGCGCAAACACTGCCGTTGGCCGAACTGCTGTCCTTAACGTGAGCAATGCCTCCGAGACCCCTGCCACGGTCAACCTCGAATTGTATGGATACGCCGGTCAGATCCAGGCACCGGGGGCTCGTGGTCTCCTGGTAGCTCCCGGAACCACCCGTTCAGTGAACCTGGCCGGACTCGCGCCTGGTGAATCGCAACTTGCCGTGCACGTGCGCAGTACAGGCGGCCCGGTTGCAGCCACCATCCAACAGAGCGTGTTGCGTGGGATCGCTCCAGGTGGCGTCGAGTACCTCTCGCCGGGCGCCGGGCCATCGAACCTGCAAGTGATGTCCGGCGTCGACATTCAGGACCCGGCGGGAGTCAAAGCCCTGGCCGCCAAGTCAGGTTTTGCGGATGCCGTGCCGGCCCTTCAGATTGCCGTCCCCGGTTCCACGGACGCCGTGGTTCAAGTCAGCCTTTATGGTGCCAACGGGGAACGCAAGATTCCCAACGGGGGAGTGCTGACGGTCAAAGGCGGGACCGTGGCCACCCTCAACCTTGATGGCGTTCCAGCCGGCAGCTACACCGTCAGAGCCAGCTCGGACGTATCCTTTCTGGCATCGTCGAGGGTAACCCGCGGCGCCAAAGCGGAGGATGCAACGGACTTTGCCTGGTCGCCGTCGTCGGCCCGCCTCGGCAGCCAGCACCTGGTGGCCATACCCCGGGAAGGCCAGAGGTCTTTGAGCTTCGGTGTCCCTGAAGGGCGTGGCACGGTCAGCTACGCTCCGGTCACTGCCGACGGAAAAGTGGGCAAAGCCGTTGACGTGGACCTTTCCGGCGGGACAACCTCCATGATTGAGCTACCGGAGAAGTCCGGAGGCTCGGTAGTGGCGGGCTACGTGGTTTCTGCTTCGGGTGACCCCGTGTACGGCGCGCTGGTGCTTGGAAAGCAAGGCCGCACAGATGTTTCCGTCGTGGCAATTCAGGATGCGGCCGCGGGGCTGCAGAAGGTCCCTGTCTCGGTTGGCTACTAGCCGCACGCTCAACGCCTCAGCAGCATCCGCAGGAGCCGGCCGACTGCCTGAGCCGGCTGACCGCCTGAGCCGGCTGACCGCCTGAGCCGCCTGCCGGCGTCGTTATTGATGCGAAGCTATTGGTATCGACGCCGGTAAACCGGGTCCAGCGTCTCAGGAGGCACGCCGAGCATCTCGGCCGTGTACTCCACCACTACGTCATGGACGAGGTCCTGGAGTTCCTCCCGGGTGGAGACACCCTGCGCAACGACGCGACGGTACACCGTGATCATGGGGGCCTCGCCGCGGCCACCGGGCGTGTAGGAGCCCAACGGGGCCGTGTTCCCCATGGCGACGAGCTGTTCAAGGTTGGGCGGGATTTCGTCGACTGCAAAGAGAACGCCGTCGAGTTGTTTGCCCCACATGTCCTGGAGTCGCTCCGCCGAGTCCAGCACCATGTCATCGAAACGCTCTGCGCGGGTGCGGAATCCGGGGAGATTGGGGAGCATCAGTTCTCCGCGCAGTCCACGTCCGTGCCGGTTGCGCCGGCGTCGCCGGAATCCCCGCACTTCCGAACCGGCGTGTTCCTGGGCCTGATCGCCATCGGCGTCAGTCCACCGGATAGTGAATCCGGGAACATGTGGCTGTGACTGCATATATCGACTTTAGTCCGGAGGGCCCGCCAGCGCGACCTCATGGGCTGCACCGCGCCGCGTGGCTTGATACTCCAAAGATTCGCCGGCTCAATACTGTGGCGAGTTAGTGAGGCACGGGCCATCAATGCACAATGTCCGTGCCCAATGGCGCTAATCTGGGATGTTGTGGGTGCCATTCGTCAATGTTCCAGATCAGCCTGCCGCCAGTCCGCGGTGGCCACTTTGACGTACGTGTACGCAGAGTCAACCGCAGTTCTGGGGCCTCTGGCCACCTACGCGGAACCGCATGCCTATGATCTTTGCTCGCAGCATGCGGAGTCCCTGACGGTTCCGCGTGGCTGGGAAGTGCTGCGCTTGGCTATGCCCACAACGCCACAGGAGCCAGGTCCGGATGATTTGCTGGCACTTGCCAACGCGGTCCGGGAGGCTGCCTCGGCCACCACTGAAACTCCGGCCCGGCAAAGCCACGCGCAGATGGAGCCGCCCGCCGGCGCCGAGGGCACCCGGCGAGGGCACTTGCGCATCCTCCGCGAACCGTCCTGACCCGCCCTCCCCAGGCCCTCGGTTCCCGGGCTCTGGACGCAATTCGTCGTCGGGATCAAAACCCGATCTCAGTGCGCGGTAGTCTGGAATCTGCAGATATATCCGCCAGCGGCGCCATGCCGGCGCCACCCAGGGAGCATCATTCATGCCAAAGGTCAGTCCTGAACTGTTGTCCATCCTGCGCTGCCCGGTGACGGGTTCACCGCTGGTCCAAGAGGGCGATGAGTTGGTTTCCACCGATGCCGCTGCGGACGGCGAAAAGCTCCGCTACACCATTGAGGACGGCATCCCGCTGCTCCTGCCACCGGAACTGCTGGCAGCCGCCAACGCGGCAACCTCGGGCCAGCACGATTCCAAGGCCTGACGCGCCTTCTTCCACCACATCCGCACGGTACCCCTAAAGGACTTTCATGACTTTTGACTTCAAAGTGGCTGACATCACTCTCGCGGAGGCCGGCCGCCACCAGATCCGTCTGGCCGAGCACGAAATGCCGGGCCTCATGTCGCTCCGCGCGGAGTTCGGTGCCGCGCAGCCGCTCAAGGGTGCAAGGATCGCCGGGTCACTGCACATGACGGTACAAACCGCTGTGCTCATCGAAACCCTCACTGCCCTGGGCGCCGAGGTCCGCTGGGCCTCCTGCAACATTTTCTCCACCCAGGATGAAGCCGCTGCCGCCGTCGTCGTCGGCAAGGGCACTCCGGAGGACCCGCAGGGTGTCCCGGTTTTCGCTTGGAAGGGCGAAACCCTCGAGGAGTACTGGTGGACTGCGGAGCAGATCCTCACCTGGCCTGGCGCTGACGCCAACCCGGAGTTGGGTCCCAACATGATTCTCGACGACGGCGGCGACGCCACGCTGCTGCTGCACAGGGGCGTCGAATTCGAAGCCGCGGGTGCCGTTCCCACTGCCACAGAGGAAGATCCGGAAGAGTACGTCCTCATCCTGGACCTCCTGCGCAGGACCCTTGCCGCTGATCCGAACAAGTGGACCCGCCTGGCCGCCCGCATTGAGGGCGTCACCGAGGAAACCACCACCGGCGTGCACCGCCTTTACCAGCTCGCGGAGCAGGGCAAGCTGCTGTTCCCGGCCATCAACGTCAACGACTCCGTGACCAAGAGCAAGTTCGATAACAAGTACGGCATCCGGCACTCCCTTCCGGATGGCATCAACAGGGCCACGGACGTCCTCATGGGCGGCAAGGTTGCGGTTGTCTGCGGCTACGGCGACGTCGGAAAGGGCGCCGCTGAGGCGCTGCGCGGCCAGGGCTCACGGGTCATCGTCACCGAGATCGACCCCATCTGTGCTCTCCAGGCTGCGATGGACGGCTACCAGGTGGCCAAGCTGGAGACGGTGCTCGCCCAGGGTGACATCTTCATCACCACCACGGGCAACAAGGACGTCATCATGGCCGAGCACATGCTGGGCATGAAGAACAAAGCAATCGTTGGAAACATCGGCCACTTCGACAACGAGATCGACATCGCCGGGCTTGCGAAGATTCCTGGCGTCGAGAAGGTTGAGATCAAGCCGCAGGTCCACGAGTGGGTGTTCGAGGCAGGCACGGATTCGGAGCGTTCCATCATTGTGCTGTCCGAGGGCAGGTTGCTTAACCTGGGCAATGCCACAGGCCACCCGTCGTTCGTGATGAGTAACTCCTTCGCCAACCAGACCATTGCGCAGATTGAACTCTGGACCAAGAAGGACCAGCCCGCCGGGGAGCGCGAGTACCAGAATCAGGTCTACGTCCTCCCCAAGATCCTGGATGAGAAGGTTGCGCGCCTCCACCTGGATGCTTTGGGCGTCGAGCTGACCGAACTGAGCAAGGATCAGGCCGACTACCTCGACCTGGACGTCGCAGGGCCGTACAAGCCGGAGCACTACCGCTACTAGGCTGCACCGTTCGCCGATGCCGGTGATACCCAAATCGATGGTGAAAGGCCGGACACGCGACCAGCGTGTCCGGCCTTTCGGCTAGAATTGGGTGTTCAGTACTGCTTGCGGGGGACAGGATGACGGGAACCATGACGGAAGTCGCCACACGGAAAAAGGGCAAGATCATTGCCATCATTGGAGTCTGCGCAGCTATTGTGGTGGGCGGAATTGGCGTGGTCACGGTGCCCGGGCTCCTGGCTGGCTCTCCTCAAGGAGCGGCCGTTGCGCCGTCGCCCGCTCCCACGGTGGAGGCCAAACCCGTGGAGTTGGGCATCACTCCGCTGGACGGCGCTGTGGAGTGGAACCCCGTTGTTGGCCCCCAAATCAAAGCGGTCAACGGCAAGCTGAAGGACGTCATGTTGACGCCGGTGGGCGGCGGGGTGTCGGTGCAGGGTCAGACCAGCCCTGATGGCAGCACGTGGACCACCCTTGAAGTCCTGAAGTTCAAAACGCAGTACAGCTTCGCCTTCACCGTGGTGGACACGGCGGGCAAGGAGACCAAGAAGTCCCAAACCTTCACCACGGTTTCCGCTGCCTACGAGGCAGATGCGTCCATTTACCCCCGCCACGGCACCACAGCAGGTTCCGGACAGCCCATTGAAATCAACTTCAGCGAGCCCGTTATAGACAAAGTGGCCATGGAGAAGCGGGTTGCCATCACCGTTTCGTCCGGCCAGCCCGTGGCTTGGCACTGGTACTCGGACAAGAAGGTCAGGATCCGTCCGGAGGCCTTCTGGGTTTCGGGCACCACCGTCACCGTGGACATGAAGCTTTTGGGCGTCGACTTCGGGAACAAGATGATCGGCAATGCCGACGTCGTTTCGACTTTCACCACCGGCCCCCAGCGGGTGGCAGTGGTGGATGACACCACCAAGACCATGAATGTGTACTCCGATGGGCAGTTGGTCCATACAGCGCCCGTATCGCTGGGCGGCGAGGACTGGCTTTCGCCCACGGGGTACGCGGTGATTCTGGAACAGGAACGCAAGTCCAACTTCAACGCCGGCAGCATCGGTCTGAAGCCGGGGGACAAGGGCTACTACGCCCCGATGGTGGTGGACTACGCCAACCGACTCACCTGGTCCGGCGTCTATGTCCACCAAGCCCTCGAATCGGCGTGGGGGGCCATCGGCCGGGTGAACGTCTCTCACGGCTGCGTGGGCCTGCTGCCTGAGGATGCCGAATGGTTCTTCAACAACATGAAGACCGGAGACGTCGTCCAGATCCTCAACACCGGAGCACCGGCAGTGGAACCGCTGGAAGGCTTCGGCGACTGGAACATCCCCTGGGCGAGCTACGCCCAGCGCTAGTCCTGCTGTTAAGATCGTTGCAGTGATTCTTTCCTGCGCGCTTTGACCCTTTTCTCCAGCGCTGACAATACGTCGGCCCTGTTCTTTGTGCTGCCCTCCAAGGTGATCACGGGTGTCCCTCAGGGGAACCCTCTCGTGGGTTCCCCGGCTCTTTCCCCCGGACCCTTTCTCTTCACCTGGAGCATGCATGACCATTTCACCAAGCCTCAGCCCGGATTGCGGCAACTGTTTTGCCCTTTGCTGTACCGCGCTCGGATTCGCCCGATCCGCTGACTTCGCGATCGAAAAACCTGCCGCCTCGCCATGCCCGAACATGGCGGACGACTTTTCCTGCAGCATCCACAACCGCCTCAGGCCCCGGGGCTTCCGCGGTTGCACGGTCTTTGATTGTTTCGGCGCCGGCCAAGTGGTGTCCCAACACATCTTCGCCGGAACCAGTTGGACACAGGACCCTTCGTCCAAGTCCTCGATGTTCGCCGTATTCAAAGTAGTCAGGCAACTCCACGAGATGCTCTGGTACCTGGCCGAAGCCAGGCAGCGGACTTTCGATCCCGAGCTCGCGGCTGCGGCGGACTATCTGTCCGAGGGCTTGGCCGCCTCCGCCCAAGGCGACGCGATCACGGTCCTTGCGGCCGACGTCGAGTCCCTCCACGGAGAGGTTCGGGCGCTCCTGATGGAGGTCAGCGAAGATGCCCGCGCTTCCTACGGCGCCGAGGGTCGGCAAACCCCCGACGGCGGCCTCCAGGCGGGTGCCGACCTCATGGGCGCTGACCTTGCGAACCAGCGCCTCTGCGGCGCAGACCTACGCGGCGCCTACCTGATCGGAGCCAACCTCAAAAACTCCGACCTCACAGCCGTGGATCTTCTGGGAGCTGACTTACGCGGAGCCCGGCTGCACAACGCAGACCTCTCCAAGGCGCTCTACCTGACCCAACCCCAGATCAACGCCGCCGAAGGCAACCCCAACACCCTCCTACCCCCAAGACTCACCAAACCGGATCACTGGTGACCTGGACGGGGCGGCGGTCGCCAGCCGTCCGGCAGCGTGCGTCTAAGCGAAGAATGAGCGAGCACGCCGAGGACGGCTGGTAACAGCCGCACCGGACCTACGAGTCATGAGTGAACGGCAGCTTTCTAAGTCGCTCACCTATGGTGGCGTTCCGCTGTTCCGCTTGCCGTAGTCGCACGAGTTCGCGGTTGCGCCGTTCCCCGAGGACTGCGCCTATGTAGTCTTCGGGGATGGTGCCGGCCGGAGGCGGAGGGGCCACGTACCTGGCGAGTTCGGATGCCAGCGAGGCCGCCATATTGACGCGCGACGCCGGTGCCATGAGGTATGCCTGCTGCACGAAAGTTCCAGCCCGCCGGGCGGTGGCATCCGGTACCTTGCCGATGTCCGCCATGGCCACCCATGATTGCAAGTGATGCGGGGCCATGGGCATGATCCGGGGTTTTGAGGGAACGCGTTGCCGGAGGGAGTAGGTGCCTGCAACGATGTCGCCGAGGCGCTTGGATTTGTCGTTAAAAAGTGCCACACCGATTGCGAGGCCGCCGAAGGTCATGTAGATCTCCAGGAAGCCGAGGAGACCGCGGATGAGGGCGTGCCGGAAGCGGATGGACCCGCCGTCGTCGCGGACTATGCGTAGTCCCGTTGCGAGTTTCCCCAACGAGCGCCCGCGGGTCAGCGTCTCCACGGTAACGGGGACGATGACCACGGAGAACACAACGCTGCTGAGGATGAGCGCTTGGACGGCAGCCTCGTCGAGATCCTGGGAGGCTGTGGCGATGAGGATGATCAGGAGTATCGCGAGGACCACTTGGGAGATGACATCCAGGATGAGGCCCAGGGCGCGCGCGGCAAAGGAGGCGGGGCGAAGCTCGAGGACTACTGCCTCGCCTGTGATGATTGAACTCATGCCTGCCCCCAAGTTTTGCCAATTCTGCGGGCGCCTTGAGTGCCCGCACCAACGAGTCTAGCGGCGGCGGGGCAGACCGCACGGTGGATACAGGCGCTAGGGTGGTGGCGTGGACATTGATGCCTTCTCGGCCGTACATGAGGACAAATGGTCGCGGCTTCATTTCCTGGCGCACAAGCGCCGACTGACGGGTGCCGAGGCAGACGAACTTCTGCGCCTTTATCAGACGGTGTCCGGGCACCTCTCACTGATCCGTTCTGTGGCACCGGAGACGGGATTGTCCGAGTCCTTGTCCGCAGCGCTTGCTCAGGCGCGGACGCGGTTCACCGGGGCCCGCTCGAATTTCATGGAGGATCTGGCGCGGTTTTTCGTCATTTCACTTCCTGCAGCGTTTTACCGCATCCGGTGGCTGACCCTGTGGTGCGGGCTCGCCTTTGTCCTGGTTGCGGGTGCTTATGCTCTGTGGATTGGCACCTCACCGGAGGCATTGAGGGCTGTGGCCTCCAGCGACGCCAGGGTGCAGCAGTACGTGGAGGAAGACTTCATCGACTACTACTCCGAGAATCCGGCGGCTTCCTTCGCCGGAGCGGTATGGACCAACAACGCTTGGATCTCCGCCCAGGCCGTGGCCTTCGGCGTCACGGGATTCTGGGTGCCCTACATCCTGTTCATGAACGCCCAGGGGCTGGGAATCGCGGCGGGGCTCTTCCTGGCGACCGGGAAGATGGACATTTTCTTCAGCTACATTCTTCCGCACGGACTCATGGAACTCACGGCCGTCTTCATAGCATGTGCTGCGGGACTCAAGATTTTCTGGGCCATGGTGCGGCCGGGCCCGAGGACGAGGCTGCAGGCTGTGGCTGATGAAGGCCGTTCGCTGATCACCATTGCCATGGGGTTGGTACTTGTCCTGCTCGTCTCCGGCATTGTGGAAGGCTTTGTCACGCCGAGCCCGCTCCCGGTATGGGCCAAGATCACTATCGGTGCGTTGGTTTTGGCCGGCTACTGGGTGTACACCTTGGTTCTTGGTGGGAAAGCGGTCCGCGCGGGCGTCACGGGAGACTTGGAAGCCAACGACGCCGGATATCGCAGCATCGCAGCCTAGAGCTTACAGTTACGTTTCAATCTGGTCGCAGCCGGGGTGGCACCGCGTGTCTGTGTAATGCCGGGCGGTAGGCTCGAATGCAGACAAGAGAGCCGGCAGCAAGCAATCGCCGGTGGATGCCTACGGAAGTGAACCCGCTGTGAGCGACAAGAGCCCAAAACCACAAGAACCGGACATGGACGTCCATGAGGACCCCAACGAACCGGCCTTCGACTGGATGAAGCCGAAATCGTCCGGTGGCACTACCGAGGCCACTCCTGCACCAAAGGCCGGAGCCACACCCGCGGCAGCAAAATCGTCAGCAACTCCCTCAACTGCGACGCCAGCCAACGGCCAGCCCGAGAGCCGCGCGGACCGCAAAGCTGCTGAGGCTGCCGACACCGGAACTGAAACTCCGCTGTTCGCCGACACCCTTGCGGAGGCCTCCACCACCAAGGCGCCGTCCAGCACCAAGGGGCCGTCGCACTATTCGGAACCTTTGCCGACGTCGGCTCTTCAGATCCGTCCACCGGACGACGAAGTGGCGCGACGGAATGCCGAACGCGAGCAAGCCGCAAAGGTGAAGCCGATCGGCCCACGGATTTTTCAGGTGCTGCTGGCCATTTTCTATCCCGTCATTCTCCTGGTGCTGGCCGTCCGGGCAGTGACCAGTCCGCTGTTCCTGTGGGTGGAGTACAACCGTCCGGGTTTCCCCGGCGACGGATATGGCTTCAGCACTGATGACCGCATGACCTATGGTTCGTACGCGGTGGACTACCTGAGCAACTGGGCCGGTCCCCGCTTCCTTGGGGGCTTGGTCAACCAAGACGGGGAGAAGCTCTTCACGGACAGCGAAGTCTCGCATATGGCCGACGTGAAGCTGGTTATCCTGTCCTCCTTCGGGGCTGGGCTCTTGCTCATCATCCTCAGCATCATCGCCATCCTGTATCTGCGTAAGCGAAGCAATGGCGGGATCCGGCGCGGTCTCTTCGCCGGTTCAATCGTCACGTTGGTCATCATCATTGGTCTCGCCGTCCTGGCAGCCCTGAGCTGGCAGCAGTTCTTCACGGAGTTCCACCGGATCTTCTTTGCCAATGGAACGTGGACCTTCTCGCTGGAAGACACCCTGATCCGGCTCTTCCCGGGCCAGTTCTGGATTGATGCGGGCATCGTCATTGGCGCTCTGGTGTTCCTTGCAGCGACGCTGACGTTCATCTTCACGTGGCCCACCAAGCGGCGTCGTGGCCTTGCGGATAAGCAAGAGGCCGCGGACGCTGAGTCTTCCGCGCAGGAAGTCGGCGATGAGCCCGTATCCGCTGACATCCGCCAGGAGGCTACAGAGGCCCGCCGTTAGCTGAAGCCTGACGGACACGATCCGAATAACTTTTCAATTCGTGTCCGTTCTTCGGTTATCGCGCCGCGAAAGCCGTCTTCAACCTGAAGTGGCGAAGGCGAAATTCGGACGAATACACCGGCGACGTGGCCGGGATAGTCAGCAAGGACAAGGCAGCCAACATGGCGACCTGGAAGCTCCAGATTCCCAAGAATACTGCGATGCCTGTGTGGAGCGAAGCGCCCAGGGCAAACCAGGCAAGTCGGTACCTGACGGGCGTCAGCAACGTCACTGCCAGCAGCAACTCGATCAGAAGTGCGGCCCACGACATACCAAGGGACATCACCGGATTATCCGTCAGTACGGCAAAGGCATCCTTCAAGGCCCCGGAAGGTCCGAAGAACCCGGATCCTATGTAGTACAGCGCCGAACCCTCGGCCCACTCGGTCTGAAACATCTTTCCGGTCATGGAATAGAAGTACAAAACGGAAACTTGAACTTTCAGTCCTGCCAGGGAGACACCTGCAATTCCGGCCCTGCTTGGAATCCACAAGGAACCCGTCTTAGCCCGGGACCAGTGGCTCAGCCTTGGATCTGTCAGGCAGATCGGAACCAGCAGAAGTGCCAAGTTGGACGTAATCTGGTCCCCGCCGTCCGGGATTGAAATGCCCGTTGCCACGCTGAAGGCCACCCACGCGTGCAGGACACCCGTGAGCTGGGGCAAGTAGCCGGAGATGACTAGCAACAGGATGAGAATGCCTAGAATCTTGGCGAGACCGAGTTGCTCTAGCGAAATGATACAGAAGAGGCCTAGCGATTCGACTCCGCGGCACAGCGGATAGTTGCCCACACCAAGAACTGGACGGAACAACGCGTCGTTGCTAGTGAAAATCAAGGTCAGCAGCGTACCGACAGCCAAAATGCTTCGTACCATTCCCATGAACGGAGACCAGACCAGGGGCAGGGTAATCTGCGGCAGGTCTGCGATGGTTGAAAGCCTATTGGCCATTACATTCCACACGCAGCTTGATTACCTTGTCGGCTTTCTCCCTCAGTGCGGTTTGGTGCCTAAATGACCACGGCACCGGCGTGGTTTGAACAAGCACTATCTCACCGCAAACCGTGGGGGACGCAACGGTATTGGTAACAGCAGTCGACGTTGCGTCACGCACCATTTCGGCGCACTCCTGGAGTGCTGGGGTGGAGCAATCCAGCCAATTTTCGGCCCCGGACTCGCCGGATATCAAAGCCACCTCGACGCCTTGGGCGCGCCCCTCCCTGCTAACACCAAAGAGATTCTCGACCCGGGTAGTTGGAAGTTTGCTGACCGACTCAAATGAGCCGTTGATATCTTCGCGATATGGAGCGATGGAAGGATCTCGGGGCGACTTCGAAAAGAAGGCCCACCCTTGAGGCATGGCGGAGACGGCGTTGGGTTTCACTTGGTCGAAGTAAGGCAGCGCAAGGATAGTTGAAGGAATCGAAGACAAACCGGAGTACATTCCCAGGACCAGGAGGCCAGCTATGGGAGCCACCAGATGAAGGGGATTTACTTGTGGTCCCGTTGAGGGCGTCCAGTCCGGAACGGGGACACCCTCAACGCTGTGTTTGCAGCTCATCAATAGGGCCGGGATCAGTTCTGCGCCAGGGCCGTTGTGAACTGGGAGATGCTGTTCTCGCTCTCCAGTTGCGATCCCGTGGTGCCCGCAGAGGGCCAGAAGGCCACCTTGGCGTACACCACCACCACTGCGGCTGCCGCCACAGCGACGTTGACGCCGACAGCGTAGTTAACAGCTGCCGCGACATCCCACACCGCTGCGGCCCAAATGAAGACAGGTACGGCCGCCAGGGGATTGGCGGTATCTGACTTTGCCAATGCCGAAACCTGCTGCGGCTCAGACTTGAGGAGGTCCGTCATCATCTTCTGGACCTGCTTGAATTTCGCATCAACCCGCAGGACGTCGCCACTCGTCAAGGCGGCGTGGAAGGCGGCGAAGAATTTGGGATTCTTGGCCTCCAAGGCAGACACGACCGCGTCCGCTGCCTGAGCTTGTCCCTCGTGGCTGGATGCGGACTGCGCGAAAGCTTCGTAGGTACTGTCACCCAGCTTCTCCTGAACTTCAGCCACCTGTGGTCCGACGCCAAAGTAGATGGCCTTGAAGAGCCCTTTGCCAGCGGATGTGGCGTCCTTCACCACATGCCGTGTGACGGCGTGGGTTTGCGTGGGTGCTGCCGAGGCGACTCCGCTTGAGCCCAGGGCGATGGCGGCGGTCAGTGCCACAGCTCCTGCTGACAGGGGCCAGGTTCGTTTCGACAATTTGTTCTCCTCTTTTAGTGGTTTGCTTCGGTCAGAACACGAATGAGCTGTTCAGGGCGGTCCGTGCTGGCGATGACGGTCTTACCGCTTTTCATCTCGATATTGATCTCGGGACCGCCGACGAGGTACCCGACCATGCCGGGCCCCATGTATCGGAATCCGTAACCACTGGGACCGGCCGCGTTGTCCGTGGTCAACGTCGCGATTTCATCCCTGGGTAATGTCCGTTTGAAGATGTCGCAGAAGGCGATCACGACGTTCTGCGAGTCGACCTTGACGGTGACGGTCGTGAACGCGATGAATGAACCAGCTGCGGTGATGACCAGCGGTGCGAAGAGCACTTCCGGTGTGTTCTTCAGGACGATCAGCACGAACAGCACCGGGCCCAGCGCAACCATCGTGAAACCCGCAACTCGAGGTACCAAGGTAGCCCGGACACGCGAGTAGTAGAGCGCCGGTGTTGGTATGCCTGATGGTGTGGCCATGAGTTCCCCTTTGAACGTTTGGTTCGTGAGGAAACGCTATGGGGATAACAACGGCACCTAGAGGGACATTGGCCTAACTAGGTGGTGAATTTGGCCGAATTAGGTGCCGAATTGGCAGCACTAGGTGGTGATTCGAGGCGGCCTAGGTGGAGGCCTTACTTCTTGTAGAGCTTCTCCACTGCCGCTGAGAAGTCGGTGAGGACAGCGGCCCGCTTCAGTTTGAGCGACGGCGTCAGGTGCCCGGACTCGACGCTGAGATCCTCGGTGATAAACGCAAACTTCTTGATGGATTCAGCAGCTGAGACGAGCTTGTTGGCCTCGTCCACTGCTGATTGAACGGCCGCCTTTACCCGGTCTTCGCCAGCGGCTTCCTCGGGGCTCAGCGGCCCTAATTTGTTTTCGGCGCACCAGTCCGCGAGCCCGTCGGGGTCCAATCCAAGCAGCGCGGCGACGAACGGCCGGCCATCGCCCACAACCACTGCCTGCCCCACTAAGGGGTGTTCGCGCAGTTTCTCCTCCAAGGGAGCCGGCGCCACATTCTTGCCACCGGCCGTCACCAGGAGGTCCTTTTTGCGGCCGGTGATGGTCAGGAAGCCGTCGGCGTCGAGTTCGCCCAGATCCCCGGTGCGGAAGAAGCCGTCAACGAAGGCAGCCTGGGTGGCTTCGCCATCATTGTGGTAACCGTTGAAGACGCCGATGCCCTTGACCAGCACCTCTCCGTCATGGGCCACCCTGATGGTGGTTCCCGGCAGGGGAATCCCCACCGTGCCGATCCGGGACATGCTGGGCGTATTGACCGTGCAGGGCGCAGTGGTCTCCGTCAGCCCATAGCCCTCAAGAACCGGAACGCCAGCTCCATGGAAGAAATGGTTGTCCCGGAGGCTGAGGGGACTGGCGCCGGAAACCGTGTAGCCTACGTCGCCGCCGAACAGCTCCCTGACCTTGGGGTAGAGGAGCTTGTTGAACGTGGAATGTTTCATGCTCAGAAGCCAGCCCGGACCCGCGCCCTTGCCGCGGGCGGCGAGGTCCACCGCCGTCGAATATTGCACCGCGGTGGCCGAAGCTGCCGTGAAGAGGGCGGACTTACCGCTCATGGCCGCTTTGTGGTTGGCCCCTGCGTAGACCTTTTCGAAAATGCGGGGCACCGCGAGCAGGAAAGTGGGCTTGAAGGATCCCAGGTCTGCCATCAGCCCACTGGCACCGGCACTGTGCCCCAGAGTGATGCCCGCAGTCAGGCAGACAACCTGGACCGCCCGGGCGAGGACGTGCGCCAAGGGCAGGAACATCAGCGTCCGGGCACCTTCTTGCATGAGGAGCTCGGGGAGGAACGGGATGACGTTCCGTGCCACGAGGACAAAGTTGCCGTGGGTGATTTCGCAGCCCTTGGGCTTGCCGGTTGTCCCAGAGGTGTAGACGATTGAGGCGATGCTGGAAAGGTTTGCTGCGCTGCGCTGGCGCTCCAGCTCGTTGTCCATGACGCCGATCCCGACGGCGGAGACGCTGGTCAGGTTGGGTGCGTCGCCGTCGTGCTCCATCCGGATGATGGTGACGGGGTCCTCTCCCAGGACGGCAGAGTTCTCCACCAGAGCGTGGACGAGATCAGCTTTGCCCGAGTCTTCCACAAAGATGCGTCGGGCTCCCGAATCGGCGAGGATCCATTCGATCTGGCTTGCCGACGACGTCTCATAAATGGGGACGGTGACCCCGCCGGCCATCCAGATGGCGAAGTCCACCAGCGTCCATTCAAAGCTTGAGCGGGACAGGACAGCCACAGGATCGCCAGGGTTGAGCCCACCGGCGATCAGGCCTTTGGCCAGGGCCGTGACATCGGCAAGGAACCTCGCCGCGGAGACGTTCAACCAACCGTTCGCTGTCTGGTGCTCATAAAGGTTACCGAACGGATCTTTGTGGCAGCGTTCCAGGAGGAGATCCGTCACGTTGGTGTTCGGGTCCGCCTCGACCAGAAGCTCCGTGCTTGCTTCCCTCACTGCTTGCCTCCTCCTAGATCCACGATGGCATCCACATTCTCATCCGCCACTCCTGGTAACTGATGACCTCCGCCGTGAGCACCGGATAGAAGAATGCGGTTGCCAGCACGGCCAACACCATTACGAGCGCCACGACGTAGAAGCCGGATCTTCGCCGCCAGACGGGGTCGCTGCTGCGTCCCAGGACCAACCCCAGCACGTACGTCAGACCCAGAACCAGGAACGGTTCGAAGGACACGGCGTAAAAGATGAACATGGTGCGTTCCGGGTACATGAACCACGGAAGGTAACCGGCTGCCACGCCCGCAAGGATGGCACCGGCACGCCAGTCGCGGCGGCCGGCCCACCAGAACAACAGGATCACCAGGGCGATGGTTCCGCCCCACCAGACCACCGGATTTCCCACCGGAAGAATGGCCGAGGAACACGTCTCAACCACGCAGCCGGGAGTGCCCTGTTTGGGGGTTTGGTAGAAGAACGAGGTGGGACGGCCCATGATGAGCCACGTCCAGGGACTGGACTCATACGGATGGTCGGAGCTGAGTCCCTGATGGAATTTGTACGCTTCAAGGTGGTAATGCGCCAGGGAGCGTACGGAGTTGGGCAGCCAATCCCAGCCCGGGGCAGGGTTGGTGGCAGCCCATTGCCGGTAATAGGCGTCCTTCGAAAGGAACCAGCCCGTCCACGTGGCCACGTAAGTGACGGCAACGATCGGAATGATGGTCACGAACGCGGGCAGGCCGTCCTTGATGATGCCTGCGCTGAACCAGCTCCGGATGCCCGCAATGCGCCGGGCACTCAGGTCCCACAGCACAGTCATGATCCCGAAGGCAGCCACGAAGAACAGTGCTGACCATTTGGTACCCACAGCGAGGCCCAGGCAAAGACCTGCAGCCAGGCGCCACCACCGCATGCCAAGCCAGGGACCGGCCACCAGTTGGGTAGGTGTGGGGCGGCCTCCCGGCGAAGCAGCCGCCTGCGCGGCGAGCCGGGAAGCCAGACGACGGCGGCCGTCGTCGCGGTCCATGAGTAAGGCGCCGAAAGCGGCCAGGATCCACAGGGCCAGGAAGACGTCCAGCAGGGACGTCCGGGAGAGCACCAGGTGATGGCCGTCGATGGCCAGCAGGAGACCGGCAACGGCCCCGAGGGTGTGTGAGCGGAACAGCTTCAGTGCGATGAGCGAAACGAGGAAGACCGTCAGGGTGCCTGCCAAAGCTGCGCTGAACCGCCAGCCGAAGGGGTTGTCTCCACCGAACAGCCACATTCCGAACGCGATCATCCATTTGCCCACCGGCGGGTGGACAACGTACTCGGGAGTGTTCAGGAGTACATCCGGGTTGCCGGCGATGAAGGAGTCGTTGGCATTGGCCGGCCAACTGCGTTCGTAGCCGCTCACCACATAGGAGTAGGCGTCCTTGACGTAGTAGGTTTCATCGAAAACCAGGCTGTGCGGAGCATCAAGCCGGAAGAAGCGGAGGATGCCGCCCAGGATTGCCGTGAGGGTGGGGATCAGCCAGAACCACAAGCGCAAGGACGCCGGATAGTCCCGCCAGCTTTGGACTGCACCGATCAGACGTTCCTTCAACGCCTGGGCAGTGTAGGCCTCGGACGGCCGCGCGATCCAACGGTGCCCTTCCAGGCCGCGGCCTGGCAAAATCCGGGCGGCTAAACGGCGGCCGGGCACGTCACGGCCTGGCAGGGGCTCCCTTGTATGTACCCGCGATGTGCCTGCGTGTTCCGGTGTGTCCGTTTGGCCGTTGCCCTCCGCCACCGTGGTGCCACCAGGTTCCGGGCTCGCTGGGGACGCTGCCGGGGATCCGGAAGCGGTGGCAGGAACGGGCGACTGGTTCACCCGCCCATGCTACCTTTCCATCCTTGCTGTATCCCTGAACCCCGCGGCTGCATCCTTGAACCCCGCACGGTATTAGGCTTGGCAGGTGGACGAACAACGCGGCACCCCTGACGAAGCTCCTTTCGACGACTACTTGGAAGAGGAAGCTTCTGCTCCAGAGGCAACTCCCGGCGTCGGCAGGATTGTGCTTGCGGCAACACCTATAGGCAACGTCGGCGACGCTTCCGCGCGTTTGATTGAGCTCCTTGGAAACTCTGACATCGTGGCCGCGGAGGACACCCGACGTTTGCACCGGCTGGTAACTGCCCTTGGCGTCGAGGTCACTGGACGCGTCATCAGCTACCACGAGCACAATGAGGTAGCCAAGACCGGTGAACTGCTGGACCACGTCCGCGCCGGCAAGACCATTCTGATGGTCAGCGACGCCGGAATGCCGGCAGTTTCGGACCCCGGTTTCCGCTTGGTGGAGGGTGCGGTTGCTGCCGGTCTGACAGTCACTGCGGTTCCCGGCCCCTCTGCGGTGCTGACGGCCCTGGCACTGTCGGGTCTGCCTACGGACCGCTTCTGCTTTGAAGGATTCCTGCCGCGAAAGTCGGGGGATCGGAATTCACGCTTGGCAGACCTGGCCGGCGAACGCCGCACCATGGTCTTCTTCGAGGCCCCGCACAGGCTCGAAGTGATGTTGCGGGCGCTGCATGAGCGCTTCGGGGCCGAGCGCCGCGTGGCGGTCTGCCGTGAGCTGACTAAAACCTACGAAGAAGTCATCCGGGGCACCCTGCGTGAACTGCTGGAGTGGGCAGAGAACAATGAGGTCCGCGGAGAGATAGCGGTGGTAGTGGGCGGTGCACCCGAACAAGAACCTGGAAAGCCTGAAGACCACGTCGCAGCGGTCAATGAGCTCATTTCCCAGGGCATCCGATTGAAGGAGGCCGTGGCAGCAGTGGCCGAGGAAGCCCGAGTCAGCAAGCGCGAGCTCTACTCGGCGGTGCTCGCAGCACGCTGACCCGCGCTGTGCACTTGCACAAATCGGCAGCCATGAGGCAGTGCGTGAAGGCGTAGACACTGCTTCTCGTGGGGCAGTACCGTGGCAGTAATTCAAGCCACTTCCGGCAACGAACCCCAGTGGTGCAATTCTCCAATGCACCCAAGACGAAGGAGTCGCCATGACTGTCACGGTTGAACGCGAAAGCGAACTGCTGGCTTCCGTCCCTACCGGCCTGCTGATCAACGGTCAGTGGCGCCCGGCCGGTTCCGGAAAGACCTTCGATGTTGAGGACCCGGCGACGGGCAAGGTCCTCCTCAGCATCTCCGACGCCGGTGCTGAAGACGGCGCTGCCGCCCTCGACGCCGCTGCTGCCGCCCAGGCTGACTGGGCACGGACCGCACCGCGTGAACGCGGCGAGATCCTGCGCCGCGCTTTTGAGCTGGTCACCGAGCGCGCCGAAGACTTCGCCCTGCTGATGACCCTGGAAATGGGCAAGCCCCTGGCTGAAGCCCGCGGCGAGGTCACCTACGGTGCTGAGTTCCTGCGCTGGTTCTCCGAGGAAGCCGTCCGCGTGTCCGGCCGTTACTCCGCAGCACCTGATGGCAAGAACCGCCTCCTGGTGCAGAAGAAGCCGGTAGGCCCCTGCTTGCTGATCACCCCGTGGAACTTCCCGCTGGCCATGGCCACCCGCAAGATTGCCCCCGCCGTCGCTGCCGGTTGCACCATGGTGCTCAAGCCCGCCAACCTGACCCCGCTGACCAGCCTGCTGTTCGCACAGGTCATGCAGGAAGCCGGCCTGCCCGCCGGTGTCCTGAACGTCATCCAGACCTCCACCGCCGGCGCTGTCACGGGCCCGCTGATCAAGGATGACCGTCTCCGCAAGATCTCCTTCACCGGCTCCACCCCGGTGGGCCAGGCCCTGATCCGTGAAGCCGCGGACAAGGTCCTGCGCACCTCGATGGAACTGGGCGGCAACGCACCGTTCGTGGTCTTTGAAGACGCCGACCTGGACAAGGCTGTTGAAGGTGCCATCGCTGCGAAGATGCGCAATATGGGCGAGGCTTGCACCGCAGCGAACCGCTTCATTGTGCACGAGTCCGTGGCCGATGCCTTCGCTGAGAAGTTCGCCGCCAAGATCGGTGCCCTGACCACCGCCCGCGGTACTGAGCCCGAATCCAAGGTGGGCCCGCTGATCGACGGCAAGGCCCGCGATGGCGTTCACGCCCTGGTGTCCGAAGCCGTAGCAGGAGGTGCCACAGCCGTCACCGGTGGTGCCGCCGTCGAGGGCCCCGGTTACTTCTACCAGCCCACCGTGCTGAAGAACGTTGCCGCTGATGCCCGCATCCTGCGGGAAGAAATCTTCGGACCGGTTGCGCCCATCATCACCTTCTCCACCGAAGATGACGCCGTCCGTCTGGCCAACAACACCGAATACGGCCTGGTTGCCTACGTCTTCACCAAGGACCTCAACCGTGGCCTGCGCATCAGCGAAAGGATCGAGACCGGCATGCTCGGCCTCAACGCCGGTGTAATCTCCAACGCCGCAGCACCGTTCGGTGGCGTCAAGCAGTCCGGCCTGGGCCGTGAAGGCGGTTCCGAAGGCATCGAAGAGTACCTCTACACCCAGTACGTAGGTATCGCGGACCCGTACGCCGACTAGGCATTATTGGATCCGGTCCGCCGCTCTCGCAACAAGAACGGCTGACAAACGCAGGGGCCCGGCCCCGGAACCACAAGTTCCGGCGTCGGGCCCTTTGCTGTCTGTACCTCAGCGGTCCTGAACCTAGCGGCGCTGGGGGAGCAGCCCCTTGAGCCTGCGCCAGAACAAAGCGACGGTCCGCCCTGTAGCCTTGCCGAACCTTCCGACCGCCCGGAACGGGGCGCCGAGTGCGTGGACCCAGCGGCGCATCATCGATGGCGGCAACCAGTCGGCGCGGAAGCGCACCAGCCAGCGGGCATTGTTGCGCAACGACTCGCGGATGACAGCAACCCGGGTGGCAGCTGCCGGTGCCGGTGTCGCTGCACGGCCGTAGCGCTGCCGTTCGAAGTCCGAGGTGAGCGACGCGACTGCCTCATGTGCGGCGTCGTCGAGTCCTCCGGTGACACCAAGCGCTGAACTGGAGCGCAGCCGGGCGGAGAAATGCCGCGGCGTCTCACTGGGTTTTGACGGCACGCCGTAGTCCGTGGCGAGATCCTGCAACTCCGCCCACGCCAGTTCAGGTGCTGGATCCTTGGCGCCTGTGAGCTCGGGATCGTCCGGAGGTTTCTGGCTGAGCCGGCGTCGCCGGAGAACCGTCCTGCTCAGCCTCGGCGACCACAGGAATCCGGCAAGCACCAAGACCCCCGCTGCGGCAGCGCCGATGGCCGGCCACGGGTTCACTGCGGCGGAACCTGCGGTGGGCGTATCCAACCCGGGGAGAGGGACAGCAGGAGTTGGGGCGGGGGCGGGAGTGGTGAGGACCTCTTTCTCATCCGCGTTGGTGCTCAGGTTGCCGGGCACCGAACTCTCTGTGGCGTACTCGGGGACCACACCACGCGACGGCGTCGGTTCGAAGGGGACCCACCCCAGGCCTTCGAAGTACAACTCAGGCCAGGCGTGGGCATCCCGGGCGTCAACCTCGTACTCGGGGAAGGATCCCTGACCCACAAGGGCCACGGACTCGCCCGTGAGGCGGCCGGGCGCGTAACCGACAGCAATTCTGCTGGGGATGCCTTCAGCCCGCGCCATGACTGCCATGGCGGAGGAGAAATGGACGCAATAGCCGCTCTTCACCGCGAGGAAGTCGGCCAGGACCGAGAGGCCATTGCCGTCATAACCGTTCTGAACGGGAGCCTGAAGGGAATAGGTGAACTCGCCTGAACGCAGGTACTTCTGGATGGCCAGAGCCTTCCCATAGTTGCTGCCTGCGGACGCCGTGACAGTATCGGCCGTTTGCCGCACGATGTCCGGAAGGTTCCCTGGGATCCTCAGAAAGTCTTCTGAAATGCCCTGGGGAACCGCAGTTGCCTGGGACAAGGACTGTGACGTGATCTTGGGCGCTGCAGAAAAAACGACATACCGTTGCGCGCGGGTGGTGGTCTCCGTGCTCATGATGCTCAAGGTTGCTGGATCCCAGGTCCATCGTCCGTTGAGGCCGTTCACGGAGGCCGGAGCAAAAGGAGCTGGAAGGTAAGGGCTGGTAAACAGGCCTGCGTTGACCGACGTCACGGCGTTGACCACCTCGCCCTGCACCGCGTATCCAGTCTCGATCCTGTCCGCACCCGCCCGTCGCCCGGCGGCCCGATCATCAGGTGCCCAGGTTTCGCCGTCGAAGTTGTCAATGGTGACGGACCGCAGATACAGGGGACCGCTGGCACTGGTGGCATAAGTGATGCGCCCTGAACCGGTGGGACTGCGGAGACTGTTGCCCAGGGTGATCATGGGATTGAGCCCATTAGAGGTTCCCCACGGGCTCAGCCGCGAGCCCTGCGGAAAGGTGCCGGTCTCGAAACCGGGAATCACCAGGGGGACGGTCAGGGTCATGGCCAGAGCCAGGCCTCCTGTAACCACCGAGCGCCTGAACTGGCCGGCTCCGCGTCCCGATCCGGACTGCAGCCTGGCGTCAGGGGCAAACCAGTGGCTGCAGCCGAGGATGAGCAGGTAGCCCACCGCCGCACCGATGAACCCGGCCACTCCCACGCTCTGGGGCTTGATGGTGGCGGGGACCACCATCACCGCCAGGAGGCCAATGCCGCTGGCGGCCGGCATGGACAAGGGAACGGCAAGGGCATCGATCAAGATCACCAGGAGGCCCAGGCAGGCGCACATGACAAAGACGATCCCTGCGTTGGGTGCAACAGGCGCGCTCTCGGACACTACTGTTTCTGCGGCCCGCTTGATCAGGCGTCCGACGGCGGTGAAGGTTCCGGTGGTGGGGATGAATCCCGCCAGGCTTTCCTGACGGCAGAAAATGAAGCTAAGGACGCCGGCCAAGGAGGCAAAAGAGGCCAACGTGGCGAGCAGGGGCTGGGCACGGAGCGCCCGGAGCACAGCAAGCGTCAGGGCAACCACCACCACTGTGGTGATCAGCGGCATGAACCAGCCCCAACCCCTGAGGACGCCATTCAGGGACAAGGCCGCGCCAAGAACGGCCACGGCAATGGATCCGGCCATGGCCCATGGATAGGGTCCGGCTCCCGGGGTTTTCGCACGGGGTGACGGCCGCGGTGCTGACCCGCCGCCAGGTTGGACCGGGGCGTTGGGGGAGCCGCGGTGGGAGGTTGTAGTCATCGCGGCACCGCTGCTCCACGACGGACATCCATGGCTGCATCGGCTGCGGCGACGATTCCGCCCTCATCGAAGGCTGACCAGGCCGCAGTCAAATGAGTCTTTGAGGTGACAGCGGCCGCTCTCCAGCCTGCCAGGCGCAGAATCTCCAGTACTTCGTCATTATTTCGTGAAGCATCGGTCATCACCAGGGCGAAGGCATTGGCTCCGTACCCGGCTGCGGGAGCAAGAGACCGTGCTTCCGCGACTGTCAGGTTGCCCACCAACGCCAGCAGGGGGCCACGCAAGCGGTGCGCTGAGAGTTTATCCATCAGGCGGTCGTTGAAGGGAGAATCTGCAGTCTCTGAGCCTGTCGGAGCGGGGGAGCCTTCTTTGTGTTCCGAACCGGATTTGTGGTCTGTGTGCTCGGTCCGGTGGTGTTCCGCCCTGATGTGCCTTGGGCCGCTCAGCTCCACTGCCGCCAGTGCCTCAGCGATTGCTTGAAGACCGCCCGCACCCGAGAACTCCTCGGCATCCATGTCCGCGGCCGACCGTGAACGGTGGAACGCCGGTCCGCCGAATGAGTCGAGGAGCCGCAAGGAATAATTTCGTTCCGCCAAATGTGCAGCGATCGACATCGCTGCCGTTACAGTCCACTCAAAGTTGGTACTGGTCACCAAATCCGAGTCTTCGTCGCGGCTTCCAAAGACGGACCCGTTTCCGGCGGCAAAGGCGGAGAACCTCTGGTCAAGGATGAGGGTGGCTTCCGGTGTGGTCACCGACTCTTCCTGACGGACCATGAGCTGGCCATGGCGGGCGGTAGCGGCCCAGTGAACGCGGCGCATGGGGTCACCATGCCTGTACTCACGGGTCATGATGTCGTCATCGCTGGGATTGGCCCGGATCCGGGTCGCGGTCACGCCATCGTTGCCGCGCGCACCGGCGAGGCCCGTGACGGGAAGTTCGACGGCGGCAGGCGTCACGGTGAGGATGTCGCCGTCGTCAATTGCATGCCTGCGCAACGATAAGCCGAACGGGTCACTGAACTCTGCCGTGACCGGACCAATCCTGAACTGTCCCCGCTTGCCCGAGCGAAGGTGATATTCGTAGCGGCTGGTGCCTCCGGACGCTGATCTGGCCGGAAAACGGAAAGCGGGAGGCTCCCCGAAACGAGGAGGCAACTGCTCCTCCATAATGACCTGCCCCGTGGCATACGAAGAACGGGCAACGGCCAGGCGAACAGTGGTGGTGCTTGACGTCTCCACCGTGGACGGATTGAACTCCCGGTACACCTGGAACTTGGGTTTGAGCACCCGGACGCCTGCAAGCGCAACCAAAGGAAGGAGGATCAGCAAGATGGCCAAGGACAGGAGATCCCGCCTGCCCATCACATAGGCACACCCCAGCGAGAGAGCCCCGGCTGCCAGGAGCCCCCAGCCGCGGTTGGTGAATAAGTGCTTGGGAAGCCGATCCATGAGCGCCATTGGGCATGTCTCCTAAACGCTGTTCCTGTCCCTGCGCCATGCGCCGGGCGGTTCCTGGGCAACGGGCAGGGAAGCGAAAATGCCCCGGAGAATGCTCTGTGGTGTATCGCCCGAACTCGCGGCCTTGCGGTCCAGAATAATCCTGTGGGCCAGCACCGACTCGGCCACGTCCACCACGTCATCCGGGAGGACAAAATCGCGGCCATCCAATGCTGCCGTGGCCTTGGCCGCACGCAACAATTGCAGCAAGGACCGTGGGCTCGCACCCAGGCGGAGGCGGGCGCTGTCCCGGGTGGCCCGTCCAATGGCCACCGTGTACTCCTTGATGGCTGTGGAGACGAAGACCTGCTGGACGGTGGCGATCATGGCAGCAACATCGGCGGCCGTCACCACGGGAGTCACCTTCACCAGCGGCGAAGACGCCTGATGGGTCTCCAACATCTCGATCTCGGCATCCTTGTCCGGGTAGCCCATGGAGATTCGCGCCATGAAACGGTCACGCTGGGCTTCAGGCAGCGGATACGTGCCTTCCATTTCGATGGGATTCTGCGTGGCCACCACCATGAAGGGCAAACCCAGCTGGTACGAGTGACCGTCCACGGTCACCTGGTGCTCCTCCATGCATTCAAGGAGCGCTGACTGGGTTTTGGCCGAAGCGCGGTTAATCTCGTCGCCAATGACGATGTTTGCGAACACTGCGCCGGGGCGGAACTCGAATTGCCGGGAAGACTGATTGTAGATGGACACACCAGTGACATCGGAGGGCAGCAAGTCCGGGGTGAACTGGATTCGGGACACCGTGCAGTCCACACTGCGCGCCAGCGTCTTGGCCAACAGGGTCTTGCCCACACCCGGGACGTCCTCCAAGAGAAGGTGGCCTTGGGCCAGCAGGACCGTCAGAGCGAGCTTTGCAGCATCGGCTTTACCGTCAATGACCTGATTGATGGAACCCAGGATGCGCTCGCTGGCGTCATGGAACCGCTCCGCGTCCATGACGTGCGGCCTGTGCCCGTTGAGTCCCGCGCCATCCCGCGGCAGGGGGCTGTATGCCTCGCCCTGGACAGGAGAGGGTTCAACGGTGACTTGTCGCTTGGACTCCATGAATCGCCCTTCAGCCGTGGCCTAGGCAACAGCAATCTTCGCTTAACGCTGTTGGTGGTGGCCGCTTGTCCGTTCCAGACTACCCAGACATTGGCTGCCGCTGACATAGCGCTCCCGAATTTATGTGCCAAGCGGAATTTAAGGTGCACGCCTTCTTCGTTGTCCAAGGAGGACCGCAGTCCGATTAAGGTGGAAGCATGTGCAATTCCCTCGCCCCGGCACCCTACAGGGCGCCGTCCCCCTCCGCAGAAGAAAAAGACTCCCGCCGCGAATACCCGCCGGCGCCGGAGCCGCTCCCCGTGGCGGTCATGGACAACCACACCCACTTGGACTTCAGGCACGGCCTGATTGAGGTCTCCGTCAGGGATGCCATGGACTCGGCGGAAGCGGTGGGTGTGCAGGGAGCCGTGCAGGTGGGCTGCGATCTCGAATCGTCCCGATTCACGGTGCAGGCCGTGGAAGCAGATCCCCGGCTACTCGGAGCTGTGGCCATCCACCCCAACGATGCCCCCGAATACGCGGCCCGTGGCGAGCTGGAATCGGCGCTCGCAGAGATCGAGGAGCTGGCCCGCCACCCGCGGATCCGGGCCATCGGCGAGACAGGATTGGATTTCTTCCGGACCCCTGGTGAGGGACTGGCACATCAGCGGTACTCCTTCCGACGCCACATTGACATTGCCAAACGGCTGGGACTGACGCTCCAGATTCACGACCGCGACGCCCACGACGACGTCGTCCAGGTTCTGCGGGAGGAAGGTGCTCCGGAACGGGTGGTTTTCCACTGCTTCTCCGGAGACGAAGCTCTGGCCCGCATCTGTAACCAGAACGGCTGGTACATGTCGTTCGCCGGGACCATGACGTTCAAGAACGCAGGCAATCTCCGCGCCGCCCTGGCCATCGCCGAGCCGAGCAGGATTCTGGTGGAAACCGATTCGCCCTTCCTCACACCGCATCCCCACCGTGGACGGCCGAATGCCAGCTACATGGTTCCCTACACGGTCCGGTCCATGGCGGACGTGACAGGAGATGACTTGTCCGAACTTTGTTCGCGATTGGCCGAAAACACCCTGAATGCCTATGGATCCTGGGCCTAAGCGGGCTCTTTCGACTCCGCCGCTAGCGGTCCGACTGGATACCCGGTATGCATGTTACTTGGTTCGTTTATAACGGATCGGTTACTGTGTTAAACAAGTAGCCGGGGTCGGGGAAGGCCTTCGGACAATTGTTCCGGTTCATTCCGGTGCAATCAGTTCAATGTTTTTTGGCGGCGCAGATGCCGGCAGCAAGAGTGGGACCAGGCTTCATGCCTGGCCCTCCGTTTTTGCGGTCGGCATTACTTTTGCGCTTTTCCCCGTGCCCGGATGGTCTGAGAGTAATGGGCGATCGTGATCAAGTTCTTCACAACGGATGGCAAGTTCAGCTTCCTCAAAGTAGGTACCCAGTTGCTGGTAGTTGCAGCGCTGGTGGTTGGTGTTGTGGCATTTGTGGGCAACAACAAGACCGTCACCCTCAACGTGGACGGCAAGGTGAGCTCCATCCAGACCTTTGGCGGCACTGTGGACCAAGTGGTCAAGGCAGCCAAGGTCGAGTTGAAGGACGCGGACCGCGTTTCACCGGCTCTCGACGCGAAGATCGACAATGGCTCGGTGGTCAACGTCAATCTCGCCAAGGCCGTGTCCATCGAGCTCGATGGCGCCCGGAAGACCGTGAACACCACCTCCCCTGACGTAGCTGGACTGGTGAGCGAACTCGGCGTGGCAAGCTCCTCCGAAATCTCCCAGCCCAAGGAAGCGTCCTTGGAAGTGACCGGCTCATTCGTCTCCATTTCCACTCCCAAGACCATCAGCGTGGTAGCTGACGGCAAGGACACCAGCACCACCACGACGGCCACCGACGTCGCCACCGTTCTCAAGGACACTGGAATCACCGTGGGCGCCAACGACCACATCTCCCAGCCTGGCAACGCTCCCATCGTCCAGGACATGGTGATCAAGGTCTCCCGCGTGGACACCAGCAAGACGGCCGAAGCCACGGAAGAAGTTCCCTTCGACAGCGTGAAGAGTGACAGTGCAGAGCTCTTCAAGGGCGAAGAGAAAGTGACCCAGGAAGGCGTGGCAGGATCCTTGGTCAAGACCTTCAAGCTGGTCCTCGTGGACGGCCGTGAAGCCTCCCGCACCCTGGTATCCAGCAACGTGGCCACTCAGCCTGTGGCCGAGAAGATCAGCGTCGGCACCAAGGCCCGCCCCGTCGCCACTCCCCAGGCAGCAGCCGCAACCGCAGCACCCGCAGCCAGCGGCCCCACCGGTGCCCCGAACGAAGCCATGTGGGACAGGATCGCGCAGTGCGAATCGGGCGGAAACTGGTCCATCAACAGCGGTAACGGGTACTACGGCGGACTGCAGTTCTCCAGCCCCACGTGGCTGGCAAACGGTGGTGGAGCCTACGCTCCCAACGCCAGCCTCGCCAGCAAGGCACAGCAGATTGACATCGCCAACCGTCTCTACGCAAAGAACGGCCTCAGCGACTGGGGCTGCGCCCACGCGGCCTGACCCCGCACAGGCGATACGATACCTAGGTGACTGAACCGAATTCCGAACCCGCCGCCGTCGCGCCTTTGATGGGCGCCACAGATATCCGACGGCTCGCCGAGGAAATCGGTGTACGCCCCACGAAAACCCTGGGGCAGAACTTTGTGATCGATGGCAACACGATCCGCAGGATTGTGGCCGCCGCCAACATAGCCGATGGTGAGACCGTGCTGGAGGTGGGCCCCGGACTGGGCTCCCTCACGCTCGGCTTGCTGGACGCGGCCGCAGCCGTGGTCGCCGTCGAAATTGACCCTGTGTTGGCGGAAAAGCTGCCGGAAACCGTGCGTGCTTGGCGGCCCGGGGCGGAAGCGAACTTCCACCTGGTGCTCTCCGACGCCATGAAGGTCACCGAGCTGCCTTTGCCTCCCACCGCTTTGGTGGCCAACCTGCCTTACAACGTGGCAGTGCCGGTGGTGCTTCACCTGCTGCAGCATTTCCCCAGCCTTCAGCATGGCCTTGTCATGGTGCAGGATGAGGTTGCCGACCGTCTGGCCGCCACCCCGGGCTCCAAGATCTACGGTGTCCCGTCGGTCAAGGCGGCCTGGTACGGACACATGCGAAAAGCCGGCGTGATCGGGATGAACGTGTTCTGGCCTGCGCCAAAAATCCACTCGGGTCTGGTTGCCTTCACCCGGCACGACCCCCCGGAGACGCATGCAACCCGTGAACAGGTATTCGCCGTCATTGATGCTGCCTTCGCGCAACGGCGCAAGACCCTGCGCGCCGCACTGGCCGGCTGGGCGGGGAGCGCATCCGAAGCTGAGCGGTGCCTTGTGGCTGCCGGCGTTGACCCCACAGCGCGCGGCGAGGTCCTGGATATTAATGCCTATGTCAAGATCGCCGAAGCCCGCCACCCCGTGGACGCATGAACCCGGGCAGCCGTAAACCCAGCAGCCTCCCATTTGTGGGGGAACGCTTCCACGCCCGCACAGTACGGGTCAAAGCCCCGGGCAAGGTCAACGTCTCCCTGAGCGTGGGCCCGTTGCGCCCTGACGGTTACCACTCGGTTGCCAGCGTGTATCTGGCCGTCTCCCTGTATGAGGAAGTCACTGCCAGCAGCACAGAGGCTGAAGGCATCACTATCAGCATCAGCCCGGACAGTACGCTGGACTTGGACGGCGTGGACATCCCCCTGGACGAGCGCAATCTCGCCTACAAAGCTGCAGCCATCATGGCTGAAATGTCCGAAAAGCCCACGGGCGTGCACTTGGAGATCACCAAACGTGTTCCCGTAGCTGGTGGAATGGGCGGCGGTTCTGCAGATGCCGCAGCCACTCTGCTGGCGTGCGACGCACTCTGGAACAGCGGCCTCTCACGCGAGGAACTCGCGCATCTGGCGGCCGAACTCGGCGCGGACGTTCCGTTTTCGCTCCTGGGAGGCACCGCCGTCGGGCTTGGCGTGGGAGACAAACTCTCGCCCGCGCTGGCCAAGGCACAAATGGACTGGGTGCTGGTTTTTGCCGACTACGGGCTGTCCACCCCTGATGTGTTCCGCACGCTTGACGGCCTTCGTGACTCGGAAGGTGTTGAGATTCCTGAGCCCGTTGACGTGGACCCCACCATTCTTCAAGCGCTGCGCAACGGGGACCCGGAGACCCTCAGCAGGGTGCTGATCAATGACCTCCAGCGGGCTTCCATCACGCTGGCTCCCCAACTTCGCGACACCATTGGACTGGGCGAAGCGCGCGGCGCCCTCGCCGGCATGGTGTCAGGCTCGGGCCCCACCATCGCACTGCTTGCCCGGGATTCCGTCTCAGCCGCGGTTCTTGCTGAAGAACTGGTCCACCGTGGACACAATGCCCTGGCCGTCCACGGTCCTGTTCCCGGCGCCCGGATCATCTCCGATACCCTCCTGTAGTACCCCTCCAGCTCCTGTACCCCGCATTCCAGCAGTAGAAAGTAGTACCCATTGGCCCACCTGCTTGGCGGCGAAAACCTCACCGTTTCGTTCGCGACCCGCACTGTCCTCGACGGCGTCACCCTCGGTTTGGAGGATGGCGACCGCATCGGCATGGTGGGGCGCAACGGCGACGGTAAATCGACGCTTATGCGCCTGCTTGCCCTGCGCTCGACTCCTGACTCCGGCCGCGTCACCAAGCGCGGGGACGTCAACGTGGGCTACCTGGACCAAAGCGACGTACTCGACGGCGACCTCACAGTGGGCGCCGCGATCGTCGGCGACCGCGCGGACCACGAATGGGCCGCCAACGCCAAAATCCGCGAAGTCATGGGCGGACTGGTGGGCGACGTCGACTGGCACGCCAACGTTCATGCCCTCTCCGGCGGCCAGAAACGCCGGGTTGCGCTGGCCAAGCTCCTCATTGAGGACCACGACGTCATCATGCTGGACGAACCCACCAACCACCTCGACGTCGAAGGCGTCGCCTGGCTGGCCCGGCACCTGAAAACGCGCTGGCGCGCCAACCAGGGCGCCTTCCTGGTGGTCACTCACGACCGCTGGTTCCTGGACGAAGTCTGTAACTACACCTGGGAAGTCCACGACGCCATGGTGGACATGTTCGACGGCGGGTACGCCGCCTACGTTTTGGCCCGTGCCGAGCGCGACCGCATGGCCTCCGTCGTCGAAGGTAAACGTCAGCAGCTGGTCAAGAAGGAACTGGCATGGCTCAGGCGCGGCGCTCCCGCCCGAACCGCCAAACCCAAGTTCCGCATCGAAGCCGCCAACGATCTCATTGCCGATGTGCCGGATCCCCGCGACTCCGTGGCTCTGAGCAAAATGGCCACCGCACGCCTGGGCAAGGACGTGCTGGACCTCGAGAACGTGACGCTGGACTTCGAAGGCGGCGAAACCGGGCAGAAGCTGTTCGACAACATAACTCTTCGGCTCGCTCCGGGCGAACGGCTCGGTTTGGTGGGCGTCAACGGTGCCGGCAAGTCCACCCTGCTGAAACTCCTCAACGGCGAAATCCAGCCCAGCTCAGGCAAGGTAAAACGCGGCAAGACCGTGGTCACCGCCGTGCTGACCCAGGACGTCAAGGAGCTGGACGACGTCTCAGACCTTCGCGTGATCGAGGTCATCGAACGCGAGAAGCGGTCCTTCAACGTGGGCGGCAAGGAATTCACGGCCGGCCAGCTCGTGGAACAACTCGGGTTCACCAAGGAAAAGCAGTGGACACCCGTCAGCGACCTCTCCGGTGGTGAGCGGCGGAGACTCCAGCTCCTGCGCCTGCTGGTAGGGGAACCCAACGTCCTCATGCTCGACGAACCCACCAACGACCTCGATACCGACACCCTTGCCGCCGTCGAAGATGTCCTGGACGGCTGGCCCGGAACCCTCGTGGTGGTCAGCCACGACCGCTACCTCCTGGAACGCGTCACCGACAACCAGATGGCCTTGCTCGGCGACGGCAAACTCCGTGGCCTGCCAGGCGGTGTGGATCAATACCTTGAACTGCGTGAAGCCGCGCTTGCCTCCGGGGCAGTCCGCAGTGGCCAAAGTGCCCCGACCTCTGCAAGCGGGACTTCTTCCTCCGCTGCCGCGTCGTCCGGTGCCAGCGAAGCCGAAAAGCGCGAAGCCCGCAAGGATCTCAACAGGATCGATCGCCAGCTAGGCAAGATCTCCCAGCAGGAAGAAAAGCTCCACACCCAGATGGCTGCGAAGTCCGAGTCGGGTGACTTTGACGCGCTGGGGGAGCTCAATGCCAAGTTGCGCGAGTTGCTCGACGAGAAAGAGGGCCTGGAACTCGAATGGCTGGAGGCCGCCGAAATCCTCGGCGAGTAGGGCGGGGGCTGGCTACAAACATCCTCTGCGTGCCGCGCCTTGGTCGGTGTGGCGGAGCGCCACGCGTCCTCCGCGTGCTGCTCCTTCGTCGCTTTGACGCACGCTTCCGGATGCCTGCCGCTCCGCCACAGTATTCCCAACGCTCTCTCACATCCCTCTGGCTTCGGGCCGACCCTCTTGCACATCCCTATGGCTTCGGGCCGACCCTCTTGCACATCCCTCGGGTTACTGCGCCTGTTCGTAGCCTATGAGCCAGTGCAGGCCGTGGCGGTCCACTACCTGGCCGTCAGACGCGCCCCACGGTTTTGGTGCAAGGGGATCCACGATCCGGCCTCCGTCGGCGAGCTTGTGGAACCATTCGTGAAGGACTTCAGGGTCAGCCGCTCCCAATAGGGAGAGCATGGCACCTTCCATTGCGACGGTTTTTTCGCCTTCCGCCGCATCAGATCCGCCCAAGGACACCACTCCGCTGAGCATGCCGTGGGCGATCGCATCGACAGGCCCGTCCGTGCGGCTGAATTCCCCATACGTGTACAAGGAAAGCTCCCCGCCGAAAATCTCCGCGTAGAAACCGAGCGCCTCACGCGCTGTGCCGGGAAAGCTGACATAGAGCTGCGGTGCCGTCATGACTACATCGTACAAAGCACCAAGGGTGTGGGGTGTGAGAGAGGGTTGGGCTGAAGGGTGTGGGGTGTGAGAGAGGGTTGGGCTGAAGGGCGTGGGGTGTGAGAGATGGTTGGGCTCAAGGGCGTGGGATGTGAGAGAGCGTTGTGGCATGCATCCGGCAGCGTGCGTCAAAGCGACGAAGGAGCAGCACGCAGAGGATGGCTGCCCCAACGCGAATGGCTGGCCCGACGCTAATGGCTGGCCCGACGCGAAATAGACCTAGTCGCCGCTGCGGAGCTCAGGCTCTTTTTGGAGCCCCGTGAGGCCGTTCCAGGCCAGGTTCACCAGGTGCGCGGCAACGGCCCTCTTGTCCGGAGTGCGGCTGTCGAGCCACCACTGGCCTGTCATGGCCACCATCCCAACGAGCATCTGGGCGTACATGGCTCCGTCCGCCGCGCTGAAACCGCGGCGCGCGAACTCGTCGGAGAGCAGGTGTTCCACGCGGGCAGTGACATGGGAGAGGAGCGTCGAGAAGGCGCCCTCGGGCTGTGAGGGCGGAGCGTCACGCATGAGGATCCGGAATCCATCGGTGCGGTCTTCGATGTACCCGAGGAGGGCCAGCGCAGCCCGTTCCACCAGCACGCGGGGCTTGGCTTCTGTGCTGAGGGCCCCGGTGATGGAGTCCAGCAGGATATGGAACTCGGTCTCCACCACCTGCCGGTACAGGCCTTCCTTGGATCCGAAGTGCTCGTAGATCACGGGTTTGGAAACACCGGCGGAGGCGGCGATTTCCTCGATGGTGGTGCCGTCCAGGCCGCGGGCCGCGAAGAGTGCGCGTCCGACGCCGATGAGTTGAGATTTGCGCTGCTGGCCGGTCATCCGTACTCGCACTGCGGGAGTGTGGGTGACGTGCTCTGCGGGCTCGGACGCTGCCGCCGGGCGGGGGAGGTCAGTGCGGTTGCTCACGTGACCATCATGCCCTAAGTGGCCGCTGGAAGGCCTGATGAGCGGGTCCCCTGAGGGTGGAAGGGCGAAGCGCGGGGCGGGCGCGGGGCGGTCAAGTCGCGAAGCACGTGGTGGTCATGGCAAACTAGATTCTTGTGTGTGCATCCCGGTGATCCGGGAAACCCTCCGGACCGCAAGATCCGGGGGATGAAAGCATGCGCGGTCCGCTCTGGTGTAATGGCAGCACCCCGGCCTTTGGAGCCGTGGAGTATAGGTTCGAATCCTATGGGCGGAACGGTCGGAAAATGCGCTCCTTCTCTGTACCTGTAGCGGCTCTCATGGTGCCTGGGTCCATTGTTGGATGGCAGCATTCCGAAGCCGGGTTACCCGGGACATACCGAGCAAGGAGAGCCAGTACGTGAGCCCCGAAACCATCGGTCCCGCAGCGGTGATCGTTTTGGCCGCAGGTGCCGGAACGCGCATGAAGTCGCGGACTCCCAAGATCCTCCACGAAATCGGCGGCCGTTCCATGGTTGGCCACGCTCTTCTTGCCGCACGTGCCATCAATCCACTGAAGCTGGCCTTGGTTGTCCGCCATGAGCGTGACCGCGTAGCCGAGCACGTCACAGGTCTTGACCCGGAAGCGCTGATTGTTGACCAGGACGAGGTTCCCGGAACCGGCCGCGCAGTGGAAGCAGCACTCAACGCCTTGGATGCCGATGCCGAGCTTTCCGGCACCGTGGTGGTCACCTACGGCGATGTCCCGCTGCTGACCGGCCAGCTTCTTGGCGAACTGGTGGCAACCCACGAGGCTGAAGGGAACGCCGTCACGGTCTTGACCGCCGTGCTGGACGACGCAACCGGTTACGGCCGGATCCTGCGCGCCGAAGACGGCACCGTCACCGGTATCCGCGAGCACAAGGATGCCAGCGACACCGAGCGCACCATCCGCGAGGTCAACTCCGGTATCTACGCTTTCGACGCCGCCGTTTTGCGCACCGCCCTGGCGAAGGTCACCACGGATAACGCGCAGGGCGAGATGTACCTGACCGATGTCCTCGGGTTGGCCCGTGACGCTGGCGGCCGGGTAGCCGCCGTCGTGACTGAAGACCGCTGGCAGGTTGAGGGTGCCAATGACCGCATTCAGCTGTCCGCGCTGGGAGCCGAGCACAACCGCCGCATCATTGAGTCCTGGATGCGCGCAGGGGTAACCGTGGTGGACCCCGCAACCACATGGATCGACGCCACCGTCACCCTTGACGAAGATGTCCGCCTGCTGCCCAACACCCAACTGCACGGTGCCACCACCGTGGCGCGCGACGCCGTCGTGGGCCCGGACACCACCCTGACTGACGTCAAGGTGGGCGAGGGCGCCAAGGTGATCCGCACGCACGGCTCCGGTTCCACCATTGGGGCAAAGGCAAGCGTTGGACCTTTCACCTTCCTTCGCCCGGGCACGGTCCTTGGCGAGACCGGCAAAATCGGCGCGTTCTACGAAACAAAGAACGTCACCATCGGCCGCGGCTCCAAACTGTCCCACCTGGGCTATGCAGGTGATGCTGAGATCGGCGAGGACACCAACATTGGTTGCGGCAACATCACCGCCAACTACGACGGCGAGAAGAAGCACCGTACGGTGATCGGCTCGGGCGTCCGCACAGGTTCCAACACGGTCTTCGTGGCTCCTGTGACGGTTGGTGACGGTGCCTACAGCGGCGCCGGAGCCGTCATCCGCAAGGATGTTCCCGCGGGAGCCCTGGCCCTCAGCCTGGCCGCGCAGCGGAACGCTGAAGGTTGGGTCATAGCCAACCGTCCGGGCACCGACTCCGCAAAGCTGGCCGAGGCCGCTCACGAGCTGACGCCCGCCTCCACATCCTCACAATCCCCGGCAACCACAGAAGAGGGCAAATAGGCATGAGCGAAATTACCGCACACGGCGAGAAGAAACTGATTCTCGCCGCCGGAAGGGCGCATCCGGAGCTGGCGCAGGAAATCGCGAAGGAGCTGGAGACCGAGCTCCTGCCCATCGACGCCTACGACTTCGCAAACGGGGAAATCTACGTCCGTTCGGCTGAGAGCGTGCGAGGCACCGATGCATTCGTCATCCAGGCCCACCCGGCTCCGTTGAACAACTGGCTGATGGAGCAGTTGATCATGATCGACTCCCTCAAGCGCGCCTCTGCCAAGAGGATCACGGTTGTTTCCCCGTTCTACCCTTACTCCCGTCAGGACAAGAAGGGCCGCGGCCGCGAGCCCATCTCCGCCCGCCTGGTTGCCGACCTCTACAAGACTGCCGGCGCGGACCGCATCATGTCCGTGGACCTGCACACCTCGCAGATCCAGGGCTTCTTCGACGGCCCCGTTGACCACCTCATGGCCATCCCGCTGTTGGCTGACTACATCCGCACCAAGGTTGAGGCTGACAACATCACTGTTGTTTCGCCCGACACCGGACGTGTCCGCGTTGCCGAGCAGTGGGCCGAGCGCCTGGGCGGCGCCCCGCTCGCGTTCGTTCACAAGAGCCGCGACCTCACCGTCCCCAACCAGGCTGTTTCCAAGACCGTTGTTGGCCAGGTTGAAGGCCGCACCTGTGTGCTGATCGACGACATGATCGATACCGGCGGAACGATCTCCGGTGCCGTCCAGGTGCTGAAGAATGCCGGTGCCAAGGATGTCATCATCGCTTGCACGCACGCCGTCTTCTCCGAGCCCGCAGCCCAGCGCCTCGCCGATTCCGGTGCCCGCGAAGTTGTGGTCACCAACACGCTGCCCATCCCGGCGGAGAAGCGCTTCCCGTCGCTGACGGTGTTGTCGATCGCACCGTTGATCGCGCGCGCCATCCGTGAAGTGTTCGACGACGGTTCGGTCACCAGCCTGTTCGACGGCAAAGCATAACGCCGGACTGCTGATTTTGAGCGGGCCATCCGCCGCCTTCGGGCGTGCGGGTGGCCCGTTTTCATTGGCCGTTTTCAGAAAGAGTGCGAAGCGCTGCTAAACTCTTGGGGATACCTTGGCGAGGGAGAGCACATCCGGTCCGCATTCTGTGGATCTGGGTTGCGGGTCTCCGTTATCGACTGGGTCTGCATCTCCTTCAACACAGGCGGAACGGCTGCTCAGCGGCCGGTCTCAGCCGGGCGTAGAAGGTCTCCAGACCTCCGCCCTTGCTGATAGACCAGCCCGGACTTTCCGGGTGCCACAGTAATCAAGGAGTACACATGTCTGAGCAGAAGCTCACCGCAGAACTGCGCACCGAATTCGGCAAGGGTTTTGCCCGCCGTGCACGCATGGCCGGCCAGATCCCGGCTGTCATCTACGGTCACGGCGCAGAGCCGATCCACATCAACCTGCCGGGCCGCGCCACCACGCTGGCTGTGCGCGTTTCCAACGCCCTCCTCGCAATCGACGTCGACGGCGAGCAGCACCTCACGCTCGTCAAGGACATCCAGCGCGATCCCGTAAAGCAGATCATCGAGCACGTTGACCTCCAGACCGTGAAGGCTGGCGAGAAGGTTACCGTCGACATCGCCATCCACGTTTCCGGTGAAGTTGCTCCGGGTGCTGTTGCCAGCCTCGAAGCCACCACAGTTTCCCTCGAAGCTGAAGCAACCCACGTTCCCACCGCCGTCGAGGTCAGCATCGATGGCCTCAAGGCCGGCGAGAGCATCCACGCTTCGGACCTCGTCCTGCCGAAGGGTTCCACCCTCCTCACCGAAGGTGACACCCTGGTGGTCCGCATCGCTGAGGCCGCTGGCTCTGAAGAAGAAGAGACCACGGACGCTGCTGCCGAGTAGTCTTCTGACTGCTTGAGGCTTACGCCGTTGAGTGGCCGGGCACCCTTGGGGTCCCGGCCACTTTCTTCTTTGCCGTGCTATTCCTGATGAATCTACGTACGCTCCCTAGGATGAGACCATGACTGACACCTGGCTGATTGTTGGCCTCGGCAACCCCGGCAGTGAGTACAGCAACAACCGGCACAATGTTGGCCAGATGGTGCTGGATGAGCTGGCTTCCCGCATGGGTGGGAAGTTCAAGGTCCACAAGGCCCGCGCCCAGGTGGTGGAGGGGCGGTTGGGCATCGGGGGCCCCCGTGTGGTGCTCGCCAAGCCCATGACGTATATGAACCTCACGGGCGGACCCGTGGCAGGACTCTGCAACTTCTTTGATATCGCGCCGGACCACGTCATCGCAGTCCATGACGAAATTGACATCCCTTTTAACACAGTCAAGCTAAAACTTGGCGGCGGTGAGGGCGGTCATAACGGCCTTCGGGACATCTCCAAAGCACTTGCCACCAAGGACTACCTGCGTGTCAGGGTAGGGGTGGGCCGGCCACCGGGACGGATGGAGACAGCCGATTACGTGCTCCGGGATTTTGCCACCGCCGAGAAGAAGGAGTTGCCGTTCCTCCTGGACGAGGCGGCTGACGCCGTGGAACTGCTGATGGACCAGGGCCTGCTCGCTGCGCAACAGAAACACCACCCTGCTAAAGCTTGAGCAAATCTTGAGGAAAGCCTGATGAAAGCCTGACGGTCCCGAGGACCTTTAGGCCTACAAACTGCGGCCCCCCGACGGTAGTGTGCATGGTACGCAGGTAAGCGGTGGGGGACTACCGCGAATGTGTAGCTAAGGATGCGGATGTCGGCGGAGTTGCTAAACAGGAGCGGTGGAGGCGCGGCGAGGGCTGCGGCTTCCGATCTTTTGGGCGGCCCAACAGACCGTCAAACATGGTCCCTGCTGGCCCGAAGCCAAGATTTATCCAAGGCGGGCAAGCACCTGGAATCACCCGACTCCTACGGAGTGGTCCTCACCGGGGAACGGGGAATCGGCAAGTCCGGCCTGGCAAGGGCAGTAGTCTCCTCCCTGGGTCCCAAAGTCCATAGCCTCCAGCTGCGCAACACCGTAGCCAGCGGCCAGACCCCCTACGGATGCCTTGGTTTCCTGCTGGCCCGCTTGCCTTCGGGGGCCGTGGGCTCGCCGACGGCCATCCTCCACGCGGTGACTAACTTGATCAGGACAGAAGCCGCAGGCCGGGACACCGTGTTCATTGTGGACAACGCCGGCGGAATGGACCCTATGAGCACGGGCGTTCTCTTGAACCTCATGGCTACCGGCACCGCGAAAGTCATCGCCACCGTTCAACGCGCCAGCGACCTCCCCGCCGACTTCCATCGGCTGGTCCTCGAAGGAGGGCTGGGCGAGGTCCACCTGAACACGCTCAGCGAGGAACAGACCAAGCAAGTCCTCGGCTCAGTCCTTGGACACTACGTTTCTTCAACACTGGTAGGTTCACTGCACTCCGCCGTGGGTGGCAACCCCATGCTCCTGCATGCCCTGCTTGAGGAGCAGCGGCATACGGGCAACCTGGTCCTCAACGATTCCGTCTGGACGCTTCGAGACCGGATCCATCTGGAGGGCGCCACGGTAGTGGAGGACTTTGTCCGGTCCAGGCTGGCGCGCGAACCCCAAGCCAGCAGGACCGTCGTCGAAATCCTTGCCTGTGCCAAGCGCGCAACTTTGCTGGATTTGGCAGCGATCTTCGGCACCGAGGTTTTGGTGGACATGGAGGAGTCCGCACTGCTGACAATTGGAAAGACCGGTGAACACTGGGTATCGCTCCGGGACCCGTACGTGGGAGAAGTGGTCCGCGGCTGGTTGAGCACCCGCCGTATGCGCGAGCTGCGGCTCATGCTGCACGGCCCGAAAGAGCCTGAACTGCAAGCGTTGGCACCGCAGGATCTCCTGAGCTACGCGTCGTGGATGCACGCTTCCGAGGACGAGCCCGCACCGTCGCCCGCACACGCATTGGCGGCCGGGAGGGCTGCGTTGGATGACTACGACCCCAACTTTGCCATTCAGTGCACCCTGTCGTTGGACCCCAAGAACAGCGAATGGGTGCCCGGGCAGCGCCTGAAGGCTGCGGCCTACCTCATGCTGGACCTGCCATTGCATGCGGTCCAGGCCCTGGATGAGGTGTCCGAATCCCACTTGGCTGCCCTGGAACCGTTGGAGTTCGCCGAAGTCACCGCAGCGAAGTGCCAGGCAATGACGTGGATTGACGGGCGGTCAGCAATGGTGCCGGGAGTGATCGCCGCCGGACTGGATGCGCTCGAGGCCAAGGCCCCGGATTATCCGCCCGAGGCCATGACCAAGGCCCGCAACCGCCTCCAGTTATGCAGCTACGAGTACAAAACCTACATGGGTGAGTACGCGGAAATGATCGGGGACCTGGAAGCCGAGCTGGCCAAGGATCCGGCGGAGGACCGTGAACAATGGCTCAAGTCCTCCTTCTTCCTGATCGAGGCCCGTTGCATGCTGGGCAGGGAGTTGGAGGCACAACAACTCGCTCGAACCGTGTCACGGCACTTGGGGGACGCGGACCGCCTCGCGCAGTTGGAGGAAGCGTTCGCCAGGCATGCGTTCCTGGTGCTCTTGTTGTCCGGGCAATGGCGGAAGTGCATCGAGCTCATGCGCCGCACGCCCTCCGGGTCCTCGCGACTTCAATACCGGGGTGCGCTCACAGAACTGGGCGTCGGGCTTGCGTTCGCCTACGCAGGCAAGCCAGCCAGTGCGATCGAACCCCTGCGATCGGCCGTTGCCCAGCTGGAGCTCCGGCCGAGCATGAACATGAACAAAGTTGCCTACGCAGCCACAGCTTTTGCCTACGCTCAATTGGGCAATTCCGTGGAGGCGGGCCGATACCTTGACCTCTTCAGGACCTGCAGGGGAGTGGGGACGTTCTTTTCCGAATCCGTGGCTGAGTTCTGTGCCGAGATGGCAGGACGCTGGATGGGAGACCCCGAGGTGAAGCAGCGGCTGCTGGCCCGGGTACGGAACGACATTGAGCAGCAGCGGTTCACCACGGCCGGCATCAACCTTTTCGGGGCCACCGTGGAAGGCACGGATGAGGAATACCGGCTCTTGGAAGACATTGCCGGCCGCAGGCAAGGACCCCTGGCCAAGATCTCCGGTGATCTTGCCCGCGGCGCACTGACCAAGAGCTCACGCTCGCTGCTCGCGGCAGCTGATGCCGCAGCATCCCTGGACCTGCTGGTGGTTGAAGCCCGATGCGTGGCCATGGCACTTGATTACGCCAGGGACGCCGGTGAAACCACGGCGGCCCGAACGGCGCAGCTCAGGCTCGAGCGGTTGGAGCATTCTGTCCCCGCGTTACCCATCCAGCCACGCAGCGACGCGCCGGTATTGACCGAACGGGAACGCCAGATTGCTAAACTCGCGGGAAAGGGTGTCAGCAACCGTGAAATCGCGATGGATATTGGGGTGTCTGTGCGAACTGTAGAAGGCCATCTGTACCAAGTGTTCACCAAGCTCGGCGTATCGTCTCGAGGCGAGCTCAATGGGCTGCTGTGAATCGAAGCGTGACCCTTCCGTAGGCCTGACACGGGTTGCCCATGCAGGCTGAGCACCTTGTAGGCCGGGACGCGGAACTGCAACTGGCCATGGAGATACTGAGGCAGGAAGGCGCCGGAGCCGTGCTTCTGGTCGCCGATCCCGGCATAGGCAAGACCGCCTTGGCCGCCGAAATCGCAGCCCGCCTGGCTGGAGAAATGGTGGTCATGAGGGTTCATGGGAGCCCTGCTTTGTCCGCTGTCCCCTATGGCGTCCTGGCTCCTTATCTCATGGATCTTCCGGTGGAACAAGCAACCTCGCCCGTGGCGATCCTCCGCGAGTTCTGGTCCCAGTTCGAGAGACGCCGTGGCAGCGAGGGCGCGCGCCTCCTGCTGATCGTGGACGACGCCCATGACCTTGATGAAGGCAGTACCCAGATCCTGGCCGAGCTGGTCACCGCCGGATGGGCGCGCCTGGTAGCCACCAGCAGGCCCAGGCCAGGTTTGCCGGCGGCGTTGCTTCAACTCTGGTATGACGGACTTGCGGAGCGGCTGGAACTCCACCCGCTGGACAAGGAAACTGTTACGGAGCTGGCGGAAAAGACCCTCGGGGGAGCGGTCATGACCAGTGCCGCCGAGGTCCTGCACTCCATGTCCGAAGGCAACCCCCTGCTGCTTCACTGCCTCGTTGAGGACTCGAAGGCTGACGGAAACCTGGTCCGCCGGAACGGAGTGTGGCTCCTGACGCGTGCGCTCTCCGGGAACGGTGAAAGCCTTGCCGGAGTAGTGCGTAACAGGGTCCTCCGGACCAGCGAAGCCGAACGGGAGGCGATGTACGTCATTGCCTTGTCCGAGCCCGTCCCTGCCGCTGTGCTGGATACGCAGGTGGGCAGGGACACCGTACGGGCGCTGATGGACAACCGGCTTGTGGTCTCCTCCAACGGACCCGGCGGACCGCTGAAGATGTGGCATCCCATGTACAGCGAGGCGCTCCGGCAGATCGTTTCGCCCGCCCGCAGCCTCCAGATCCGCCAGCGCCTCATACCGCAATTGCCCTCCGAACCGTCCACGGCGGAGGGACTGCTGCGGATGGTGAGCTGGGCCCTGGACTGTGGCGCCGACGTCGACGATCAACAGCTGCTGCAGGCAGCCTTCCTTGCGGTCAAGACGTTCCAGTACCCACTGGCAATGGCGGCGGCCGCCAAGGTCCGCGCGGATGAGCTGCAGCCCCGGGCTCGTGCCGTCATGGCTTTGGTCAGTTATAGCGACGGCGACTACTCCAGCGCCGTCCGGTTGCTGGAGGAAAGCGCCGGCTTCCTGGATGCTGACGCATTGGGGCCCTTGGGCACAAGCCTGTTGTGGGCTGCGGCGCGCACCGCCGCAGGGGACTCGCCAGCTGACATTGTGGCCGACGCCCGGACCGCTGCCAAAGCCCTGATGCGTGAGCGGGAATCATCTGATCCTGTGCGTCAGCAAGTCGAAGGTCATGTCCTGGCAGTGGAATTGGCGGCACTTGCTAATGACGGCCACTATGAGGAACTCCGTGAGGGATTGGACCGGTTCGCCGAAGAGTTCACCACGGATGGCACTGACCTTGCCATGAACCGGATTTTCCTGCGTGCGATGCAGTGTGAACTGCTGACTGTTGAAGGTCAGGCCGTGAAGGCGTTGGATGCCGGCCGCGAAGCCTTGTTGTTGTTGGACGAGCACCACCATGAGCTTCTGTACCTCGACGACTTCGTCCTGCTGCGCTACACCCTGGCCGCCCTGGAATCTGGAGATTGGGAGGCTGCCGGGACTGGCCTTGACCGTTACGCCGCTGCTTCGGCCAGGGGACTCATCTATTTCGGCGGCGACATTGAAGCACTCAATGGCTTGTCGATGCTGCGTCAGGGCCGCCTGGAAAAGGCCGAGGAACTGCTGACACCCGCCGTCGAAGCCCTGCGGGTCAGTGATCCGCTGCAGCTGCGAAGCCTCGGAGCCGCCCTGGCGTTCTACGCGGCAGCCAGGTCCGGCAACACCTCTCTGGCCCGGCGGCTGGAAAGTGAGCACGGCGCCGCTGCCGCCGGTGGTGCCTACGTGGAGGCCCTCGCGGAGCTCTTCAGGCTTGCCGGCGACGAACTTCTCACCACGGGCACAGGGCTGCAGAAACTGCGTGGCCTCCCGGAATCCGGCCATCTGCACCGGTTACCGGGCATTCTGCTCCAGAATCTTGTGCTCAGGGCCGAGCTCGGGGACGTGCAAGCCATGGAATCCCTCCGGGAAACGGCGTCGTCCATGGCCGGAGGCTGGGCAACCGGCTGGGAGTCAATGGCGGCGGCACAGTTGAGCGGCGAAGGCCAAGGCTTGGTGAACGCAGGCAACGTCCTGGCTGCAGCCGGGATGCCCGGACCGGCCGCGGTGGCGTTCGACAAAGCGGCGGTGACTTTTGACGCCGAAGGCAAGCGTCCGGAAGCCCGGCAGGCAGCGGTACTGAGGGATGTCAGTGAGGCCAGCCTGGGCGATGCCTTGGTCCATGACCCGGATACCGAGCTTGATCGGTCCGTGCCGCTGACCCGACGCGAGCAGGACATCGTGGCCTTGGCTGTATCGGGACTTACCGACCGTCAGATTGCCGAGAAACTTATGGTGTCGGTCCGGACCGTGGAAGGCCACCTGTACCGGAGCTACGCCAAACTGGGTATCCGCAGGCGCGAAGATCTGGGCGCTGCCGTCCGTCACTGACACCGGCCCCTGAGTACCTGCAAAACCCTCGCCAGACTCATCCTCCCCTGGAATCACGCGGAATTTACCCAATCAATGGAGTAATACGCAGGTATTTCGTGTCGCAACCAAGTAGTGCCCTGTCCGGGGACTGAGTACAACAGAGTACCGGGGGAGCAAAAGCGGCCTCTTTTTCGAGTACCAACTACTGATGTACGGCATGCCGCGCCCCGGCAATATTGATCTTGGAAGAACGGTTCAGCCCCAAGCATCACCGGGATTCCGGAAATCGCATCACCCGCATCGGAGGTCTCTTGAGCCGATGCTCCGGCCACCGTTTGGTGGTCCGGCCCTGTACGAAGCCGGCGGCGACAGAGTCTTCTGAGACCGAGACTCTCCCCCCAGCCGCCGCCGGCTTCTAGGCCAGGGACCACCGCACATCGCGGAACCCAAAAACCCCTCCCGGATCATGGGACTGCTGCTATTGGAGTGTGCATGTTGCCGGACCCTTGGCTGGACGAAGACACCGTCACAGCTGGTCTGAGGCCATCAAAACTTCCGGATAGAGCGCAACTTTTAGAGCTCATCCTTTCGGCCGTACCCTCCGCATCCACCAGCGGCATCGTGGTGGTGGGAGAGCGGGGCTCCGGAAAAAGCCACCTGTTGCTCTCCGTCAAAGAGGGACTCCCCGAAACCGTGGATGTCCGCACCTTCACCGGAAAACCAGAACGGAGAGCCCTCCATTTCGGGGCACTGGGTGCCGTTTCCGCAGCTGAAGCAGACGAGGCTGTAGCACCGGGCCTTCACGTTCTCCGGGCCCTGACCAGCACTTTGGGGCCAGCCGATTACTTGTACACGCCGCCACGCGGACGACGCCGGAGCAAACGGCATGTGCAACCGGCGCGGCCGCAGCTGGTCCTGTTGGTGGACGATATCCACTACATGGATCCGGCCTCGCTGGCTGTCCTGCTGCAACTCATTCCTGGCTTCGGCGCCACCTTGGTTGCCACAGCGGAAAGCCGCCACCCCCTCCCGCCGGATCTCTACCAGCTTTGGGAAGACGGCTTCCTCGAGCAGTACTTCCTGACACCCTTTACCTTCAGCGAGGCACACGCCCTGTGCGAGTCCGTCCTTGGCGGACATGTCCAACGACGTGCCAGCAGCCTCCTCGCCGCCATGAGCGGCTTCAACGTGGGGCTGCTGTGCCTGGCCGTCAACGACGCACGCCGCTCCGGTTTCCTGGTCCGGATTGATGGGTACTGGACCATCGATGTCCGCGCGCACTGTGACTGGCCCGGCGTGGTTGAGCATGTACGGGCTGAGAACATTTCGCGCCCGCCGGAAGAACGCCAGGCGCTCGAACTCATCGCGCTTTCCGAACCCGTGGCCCTTGAAGTGGTGGAGCACCACTTCGGCCGGAAAGCCATGGAGCATCTCCTCGCGAATCACGACATCAGGGTGATGCCTGGCCGGCCCCCGATGCTCCGCACGACTTCCTGGCTGCGCGGAGAAGGAACCCGGCTGTCCGTACCGCCGTCCCGGAGCCTGGCTCTCCGGTTGGGTGTGGAGGAACCGGGGCTGACGACGAAAACGGCGCCCACCATGCTGCGATGGATCGCCTGGACCCTTGACTGCGGACTGACGCTCTCTGACGAACTTCTCCTGGCTGCCGCGCCCGCCGCTGACAGGCCATCCACCGCCGAACTCGCGCTGAGGGCCGCCTCGGCGGTGACGGGGGCCGGTCATCAGGACGAGGCCAGGCTGGTCAGGGCACGGGCGTTGATCGCCGAGGGCCATCTTCAGGAAGCAGGTCCGGAACTCCGGCAGTTGGCAAACGCGGGCGTGCCCCCTGAAGTGAAGATCGACGCCACCCACCGTCTGTTGGCCCTGGGGCTGCTGGGTGCACCGTGGGCAACCGAAGCCGCACCTGGGGAAACGGACCCTGCTCTACTGATTGTGGAGAACCTGCACGCTGCGGAGCGTTTGCTGCTGTCCGGTGCGGCACCGGAAGCGTTGCAAAGGTCCTCGGCTGCCATGGACGCCATCAAGGCCGACCCATCCTTGGACATGTTCCTGCCCGGCGCGCTGCTCCGGCACGTGATGGGCCTGCGGTACAACCTGGCCTGGGAACTGGTGGATCCGATCCTGGATACTGCCGCCGACTACACCATGCCTATGCACCTCTCGGCGTGCCTGGACGTGGCCCGCGGTTACGTCCAGCTCAGCCAGGGATTCCCACGCGCCGCCCGTGCCACCTTGGAGCCGGTTCTGGCGGAACTGCACGACGCCGGACTGCCGCCCGTCCTTGCTCTGGCTGCGGCGCTACTGGCCTACTCCGAGGCGCTGTGCGGGAACACCCGGCAGGCCATGGCAAGGGTTCGGCAAAGCACGGCCGCGCAGGTAGCCGTGCAAGGTTTGTTCACCCAGCTCAGCGCCCTGTATGTAGCGGCCGCCCAAGACCAAGCCTCCGGCACGTCACGTCATCTGATGGCGCTTGCGGAACATGCACACACCCTGGGCAGCACCTTGCTGGAAGCTGAGGCGTACTCCGTCCTGGCGTTGAGTGGGGCCATTGCCGGCGTCGATGATTCTGGGATCCAGCGCCGCCTTGGCGCGCTGTCAGCAACTGTTCACGGTCCGGGCGGGGCAGCGTTGGCGACGTTTGCCGCCGCTCTGGTGGACAACGACCCTAAAACGCTTGAGTCGGCAGGCCGGAGCCTGTCCGCGGACCGGCAGTTCGCCCATGCTGCCCTGTGCTATTCGAGGGCCGCTGCGGGTTATGAGGCCAGAACGCGGGCTGCTGCCAGCCGCCGGGCTTCGGTGCTCCTGGAGAGGCTCCGGAGCGCCTTCGACAGCGGGATTGTTCCACCGCTGGGCTGGGTGCCCGGGAGGGCCGGCGGCTGAACGTGCTGTACGGCACAGCTGCGGGGCCGCACGTCAGGGGCCACCGTGGGATAATGAGGAGTCCCTGAAGGATTTCCAAGGAGCGACCCTTGACTGCCGTATCAACTCCCGCCTCACTGCTGCGATCCGTGCATGCCATGGACAATGCGGAGGTGCTGCGGATCCGGAATGATTTCCCGGTGCTGGACCAGTTGGTCAACGGCAAACCCTTGATCTACCTGGATTCGGGCGCCACATCGCAGAACCCGCTCAGCGTTATTGAGGCCGAGCAGGAGTACTACGAGCAACGCAATGCTGCCGTTCACCGCGGCGCCCACCACCTTGCCGTGGAAGCCACGGAGGTCTTCGAAGACGCGCGCCAGACCGTGGCGGACTTCATCGGTGCGCAGTATGAGGAGACCGTGTGGACCTCCAACGCCACCGAAGGCCTGAACCTCATCAGCTATGCCTTGTCCAACGCGGCTTTGTGGGCTGCCCAGGGACGTGGCGGTTCGGCGCTGAAGGACCTGGCCATTGGTCCTGGCGACGAGATCGTGGTCACCGAAATGGAACACCACGCCAACCTCATTCCCTGGCAGGAACTGGCCTTCCGGACCGGTGCCACGCTGAAGTACATCCCCATCTCTGACGACGGCACCCTGAGGCTTGATGCCGCGGCGGAGATCGTGGGGGAGCGGACTAAGCTCCTCGCCTTCGCTCATGCTTCCAATGTCCTCGGCACCATCAACCCGGTACCAGAACTCGTAACCATGGCCCGCCGCGTAGGTGCGTTGGTTGTCTTGGACGCGTGCCAGTCCGTGCCGCACATGGCAGTTGACGTCAAAGAACTGGACGTCGATTTCGCAGTGTTCTCCGGCCACAAGATGTTGGCTCCCACCGGCGTCGGCGTCCTGTACGGGAAGCAGGAACTGCTGGATGTTCTGCCGCCGTTCCTGACGGGCGGATCAATGATCACCACGGTCACCATGGAACGCGCCGAGTACCTGCCGGCACCTCAACGGTTCGAGGCCGGAACCCAGCGCATCTCCCAGGCAGTGGCCTTGGCAACTGCAGTGAACTACCTTACCGAGACCGGGATCGACCGAATCCACGCGTGGGAAACGACCCTGGGCCAGCGCCTGGTGAAGGGGCTTGAAGCCATCGACGGCATTCGCGTGGTTGGTCCTGCGTCCGGTACCGAACGGATCGGGCTGGCAGCCTTCGACGTCGCCGGCGTCCACGCGCACGACGTCGGACAATTCCTGGATGACCGCGGCATCGCCGTTCGCGTTGGCCACCACTGTGCCCAGCCGCTGCACCGCCGTCTGGGCCTGACGGCGACCACGCGCGCCAGCACCTACCTTTACAACACCACGGACGACGTCGACGCTTTCCTCGACGCCGTTTCGGGTGTCCGGGCCTACTTCCAGGCCTGACCTGCGGCACGGGCCTTTGGCCGCGTAGCCGTCAACCACGATTTCCCCAGAAGAGGCACCAAGCATCATGAGTCTTGACCAGCTGTACCAGCAGATCATCCTGGACCACTCCAAGCAGCGGCACGGCAGCGGCCTTGCCCAAACCGATGCGCCTGACGGCACGTCCACCGGTCAATCGCACCAGCTGAACCCCGTATGCGGAGATGAGGTGACCCTGCGGCTTGCCGTCTCCGAGGGAACCGTCCGGCAAATCAGCTGGGACGGTGCGGGCTGTTCCATCTCCATGGCCTCGGCCTCCGTGCTCAGCGAACTGGGTGAGGGCATGTCCGTGGAGGAGCTCCACTCGGTGATCGATAATTTCCGGGAGGTGCTCCGGTCCCGAGGAAAAGTGCAGGCAGACCCGGAGATCCTGGGCGATGCGGCAGCTTTTGAAGGAGTTGCCCGCTACGCGGCCCGGGTTAAGTGCGCCATGATCTCCTGGGTGGCGGCCGAGGACGCGCTCAACCAAGCCACCGCCTAGCCGCTACCGGAGTAGCTCCGCCTCAGGCGCGGGCAAAGACGTCAGGCACGCCGTCGCCGTCGTCGTCCCGTTCTTCATCCGCCTGGATCTGGCGGTACCGCCGGTTGCGGGCTTTAAGCACGACGGCGGCGAGCAGCGCCGAGATCAGGGAACCTGCCAGGATGGCAACCTTGGCGTGGTCGTTGTGGGCGGAGCCAGCGCCGAAGCTCAACTCGCCGATCAGCAATGAGACAGTGAAGCCGATGCCGGCCAGAAGTGCCAGCCCGAAGAGGTCGATCCAGGCAATGCTGGAATCCAGGCTCGCGCGGGTGGTTTTGGTGACCAGGAACGTGGTGCCGAAGACGCCGACGGCCTTGCCCACCACCAGCGCCGCCACAATGCCGACGGCAACTGGGTCCGTGAGCGCGGCGCCCATGCCCTCCACACCGCCCAAGGCCACGCCGGCCGAGAAGAACGCAAAGACCGGTACGGCAAAGCCTGCCGAGAACGGGCGAAGTTTGTGCTCGAGGTGCTCGGCCAGGCCCTCTGCAGGTTCTCCCTTTTTCCCGCTGGCCAAGACCGGAACCGCGAAGCCCAACAGCACCCCGGCTACGGTGGCATGGATCCCGGAGGCATGGACAAAACCCCAGGTGGCCAAGGCGAGCGGCACCAAAAGGTACCAGCTGCGGATCCGTTTTTGGACAAGGAACGTGAAGAGGCCAAGGGGCACCAGGGCCGCGAGCAGCATCAGCGGCTGAATGCCGCTGGAGTAGAAGAAGGCGATAATGCCGATGGCGATGAGGTCGTCCACCACGGCGAGCGTCAGTAAGAACGTCCGGAGCGCGGCGGGCAGGTGCGTGTTGATGACAGCCAGCACGGCAAGGGCGAAGGCGATGTCCGTGGCAGTGGGAATGGCCCAGCCTTGCAGGGTTTCCGGTGATCCAAGGTTGAAGAGGACAAAGATCAGGGCCGGAACCACCACACCGCCAACGGCAGCGGCGACGGGGACAACGGCTTTGGCGGGTTTACGGAGTTCCCCGGCCACGAATTCGCGTTTGAGCTCAAGTCCTGCCAGGAAGAAGAACACCGCCAGCAGGCCGTCCGAGGCCCAATGGCCCAGGCTCAGCTCAAGATGCCAGGGTTCATAGCCGATCTTGACGTCGCGGAGTGCGAAGTAGCCGTCTGCTGCGGGGGAGTTGGCCCAGATGAGGGCCACTACTGTGGCGGCCAGGAGGAGTGCGCCGCCAACGGTTTCCGTGCGGAGGATCGCGAGGATCCTGCGGTACTCGGGGTAACTGGAGCGGGAGAAGACTTTGCTCGTCTGGCTCGACGCGCCGGGCTCGGGTGCCGCGGGCTGGTTCGATGGCTGGGGCACGGGGGCTCCTCAAAAGTGGGCGGGCATTTGCGGGTACTGCAAAAGAACCGCCGACCAGACTTCCCGGCACACCAGTATCCATCTTACCCAACTGGGTAGCAGCAGTGCGCGTTATGAGCTCTCAAAACGCGCACTGCTGCGACTCAGTTGGGTGAAACCTAGGCGACCAGGCCCGCGATCCCTATGCCCGCCGTCGCCAGTCCGAGCACCATGGAGATGGTGACCAGCACAACGTGGACCGTGAGGAACTTGGTGGCCTTGCCTGCGGCGTCGCGGGCCCGGGGGTCCTTCATGACGCGCTTCAGGAACTGAGGCCACACCACCAAGGACCAGACGCCGGCAACAATCAGGACTACCGCCAGGATTGCGGGGATCTCCACGCTAGTGGCTTTCGAGCCAGGCCTGCGCCTGCTGCGACTGGATGCCCAGGGCCTTGCCCACCATGGGCTCGGCAGCATCGGCGATCTTGCCACCGAGGAACGGAACCGAGGAGGTGACGTTGCCCTCGAGTTCGATCCGGGTGCTGGCGCCTTCGGCCACGAGGCGCTGGACGGCAGTGACATCGAGCGGAGCGCCGGAGATCTTCAGGGCAATAGTGCTGGACCGTGAGCCGTCGGCAGCCGGGGCTTCCCACTTCTCGGTCTGGGTGACCTTCAGCGTTTCGCCAACAAACTTGCGGGCGATGTCCGGCAGGCGCGTGGTGGGCAGCGTGCGAACCGTGGTGGTGGTGAAAGCGCCGGCGGTGTCGCCGTCAACGGTGAACGATTCCAAGGAGCCGCCCACGTATTCGCTGGTGTGACGCAGGAAATCTTCGTTCACGAAGACTGCGGCTACGCGGTCAACGCTGTGGGGCAGGGTGGTGGATGCACTCAGGGCCATGGGTCCTCCGTGGATGGTTGGGGTGAAGCTTTTTAGCTCCCAACATCCTACGGGGTCTCAGTGGACACCCCTGAACCCTGCTTCCGCTCCACTTCCTGAAGGTCTATCGCAGCCGCCGAAATGTTCCTGGCCATGGACGGGAAAATGAAGCCGTGGAAAGGATAAACGCCCAACCAGTAGAGCCTCCCTGCCAGGCCGCGCGGGAAGAAGATAGCGCGCTGCTTGTAGAGGCTCCCGCTGCCGTCGGGCTCTACCGACAACTCAAGCCAAGCACCTCCGGGGGCCCGCATCTCGGCCCTTAAACGCAAGAGATGCCCGCGGTCGATCGCCTCCACCCGCCACCAGTCCACTACCTCGCCCGTGTTCAGGGTCTTGGGGTGCCTGCGTCCGCGCAAGAGCCCCGCCCCGCCCTGTAGCTTGTCCAACCAACCCCGGACCCGCCACGCAAGCGGCAGGGAGTACCAGCCGTTCTTGCCGCCAATGCCCTCAATGATGGTCCACACATACTCGGGCTTGGCTTCGCTGTGGAAGGTCCGCTCGTCCAGGAAGACCTTGTAGCCGGCCCAATCGGGGTCGCTCGGAAGGGGGTCGGCGTCAATGCCGGCATTCGCCCACGTGGTCTCCACCTGCACGTCCCTTTCCTTGCCGAGTGCCAAAGCGACGGCCCGGCGATAGGGGGTCAGGCCGCCGTCGGGCTGCGGGAAGTAATTGTCGACGTCGTGCTCCCGCGACACTGCGTCGTGCTGCAGCGACTGCACCAAAGGCAGGGACATGGACAACGGAATGGGAGTCACCAAGGCCACCCACAGGCCCGCGAGCTTGGGAGCGGGCACCGGAAGGGCTATGACCAACCGCCGGGGGAGCCCACGCTCCACGGCGTACTGGTTCATCATGTCCTTGTATTTCAGGACGTCCCGGGACCCGATGTCGAAGGAGCGGTTCAGTTTCTCCGGAACCGCAGCGGCAGCCACAAGGTAGTGGAGCACATCACGGACTGCGATGGCTTCAACCCGGTTGTTAACCCAACTGGGTGCGGGCATGACGGGCAGGGTTTCGGCCAGGTGCCGGATCATCTCGAACGACGCCGATCCTGAACCGATCACCACACCGGCTTGGAACACCACGGCGTTCACTGGCGATTCCAGGAACACCCGGCCCACGGTCTCGCGGGATCGCATGTGCGTGGAGAGCTCGGTATTCTCCGGGTGCAGCCCGCCCAGGTAGACGATCCTGTCCACGCCGGCATCCGCCGCGGCACCGGCCACGAGCCTGGCCATGGCCTCTTCCTTGGCCTCGAAACCGCTCCCGGAGGCCATCGAGTGGACCAGGTAGTACAGGACATCGACGCCCTCCAACGCCTCGGTGAGACCTTCGGCATCGGACAGGCTGTTTTCGATGATCTCAACGTCGTCGTGCCAGGGAACATCGGCGATTTTCTGTGGTGTCCGGACCAGGACTTTGACACGGTGACCGGCTTCAAGGAGCCGGGGGACAAGACGCCCGCCGATGTAGCCGGTGGCGCCGGTGACCAGCACTGTCTTGGTCTCCTGCGGGGTATTGGAATGCGTAGCTTCCGAAGGCTGCAAAGGAACTCCTGTGGCTGGGGGTAGAGGTAGGCTGGAACGACCCGGCATTCATCTGAATTTCCGGGCATTTGTGTTGCCCGCCCTTGGACCCACCCTAGGAGTTTCTGCCATGAGCCTCAACGGTCTGCGCCGCGCACTGGCGGAGGACAAGACTTTTGCGCGCGTTCGCACGGAGGCGCAGCGGTCCTTCAACGACCGGAACGCCGACTACCAGATCAGCGCCCCGCAAGGGATGCGCGCGGTGCTGCTGGCCGAAATGGCCGACGCCCTGGCTTCCGCTGATGTGGAAGATGACAGTGCTCCCGTGGTTCTGGCAGTCACCGCAACCGGCCGTGAAGCCGAGGACCTGACCGCGGCGCTCGCCTCCTACCTCCCCGCAGAGTCCGTGGCCACCTTCCCCAGTTGGGAGACGCTCCCGCACGAGCGGCTTTCGCCACGCTCAGACACCGTTGGCCGCCGGCTTTCCGTCCTGCGCCGCCTGACACACCCGGAAAGCTCGACGGCGGCCCCCTTGCGTGTGGTGGTAGCCCCGGTTCGCGCAGTGGTCCAGCCGATTGTGGCGGGCCTGGGTGACTTGGTCCCCGTCACCTTACAGGTGGGGCAGGAACGATCCTTCACGGAAGTTGTCAGGGCGCTGTCCGACGCCGCATATGCCCGCGTTGACATGGTGACGCACCGTGGCGAATTCGCCGTCCGAGGCGGCATCCTTGACGTCTTCCCGCCCACCGAGGACCACCCCATCCGCGTGGAATTCTTCGGTGACGAAGTAGACCAGATGCGCTGGTTCGCTGTGGCCGACCAGCGCTCGCTGTCAGCACCCGGCATCCACCACCCCACTGAACTGCACGCCCCGCCGTGCCGGGAAATCCTCATCACGGCTTCGGTCATGTCCCGTGCGGCCAAGCTCAAGGCAGACATGCCTGCCGCGGCCGACATGCTGGAGAAGATCGCCGGTGGCATCGCCGTTGAAGGCATGGAATCCCTGGCCCCCGTACTGGTGGACGCCATGGTCCCGTTTGTGGACCAGCTCCCCGCCGGCTCGCTTTCGGTGGTCATCGAACCGGAAAAGGTGCGCACACGCGCGCACGATCTCGCAGCCACCAACGAAGAGTTCCTGGAAGCTGCCTGGTCAACTGCGTCCGACGGCGGTGCGGCGCCACTCGACCTCTCCTCCCAGGCCTCCACCGACCTGCATGCTGCCAGTTTCCGTTCACTCACCGACACCCGCTCAGCTGCCTTGGAACATGGCGTGTCCTGGTGGTCCATCACGTCTCTTGCCTCCGATGAGGACCTGGTCCTGGACATCGATGTGCTCAACATGCGTGCCCGTGAACCTCGTGGTTACCAGGGTGACGTGGCTGAGATGCTGGAATTCATTGGCTCCCGCGTGCGTGAGCAGTGGCGTGTAGTTGTGGTGACGGACGGTCCAGGGCCCGCCCAGCGCTTGGCGGAGCTGTTCCACGACGCGGAGATTCCTTGTTCCCGTGTGGATTCCCTGGACGAGGAACCCCAGGCGGGCATCATTGAGGTGACCACCGCCGCCGTCGGACGCGGTTTTGTCCTGGACGGCCTCAAACTTGGCCTGTTGACCGAAGCCGATCTGTTGGGCCGTGCCACGGCCAGTTCCACCAAGGACATGCGGCGCATGCCGTCCAAACGACGCAATGCCGTGGACCCGTTGCAGCTGCACGCGGGCGATTTCGTGGTGCACGAGCAGCACGGTATTGGCCGGTTCGTGGAGCTCATCCAGCGCAAGGTGGCCGGTACGTCCTCCTCTGATGCCGGGCTGCGCGAGTACTTGGTGCTGGAGTACGCGCCGTCCAAGCGTGGCGCACCGGGGGACCGGCTCTTCGTACCAACCGACCAGTTGGACCAGGTGACCCGCTATGTGGGTGGCGACGCGCCTGCGTTGAGCAAGATGGGCGGCGCGGACTGGGCCAGCACCAAGTCCAAAGCACGCAAGGCTGTCAAGGAAATCGCCGGTGAGCTGATCCGGTTGTACTCCGCCCGTATGGCCTCACGGGGTCATGCCTTCGCGCCGGACACTCCTTGGCAGCGCGAGCTTGAGGAAGCCTTCCCGTACGTGGAAACGCCGGACCAGTTGACCACCATCAACGAGGTCAAAGCGGACATGGAGCGGGAGATCCCCATGGACCGTCTGGTCTCCGGCGACGTTGGCTACGGCAAGACAGAGATTGCCGTCCGGGCAGCCTTCAAGGCCGTGCAGGACGGCAAGCAGGTGGCAGTCCTGGTGCCCACCACCTTGCTGGCCCAGCAGCACTATGAAACGTTTACCGAGCGCTTTTCCGGCTTCCCCCTGAGGGTCAAGCCACTGTCCCGCTTCCAGAGCAGCAAGGAAGCCAAGGAAACAGCTGAGGGCGTTAAGAGCGGCGCCGTGGATGTGGTGATCGGCACCCATCGGCTCCTGTCCAAGGACTTCCAGTTCAAGGACCTCGGCCTGGTGATCGTCGATGAGGAGCAGCGCTTCGGTGTGGAGCACAAGGAAGCCCTCAAGAAAATGCGCACCAACGTGGATGTGCTGGCCATGAGTGCGACGCCGATCCCGCGAACCCTGGAAATGTCGCTGACGGGCATCCGCGAAACGTCTACCCTGGCCACGCCGCCGGAGGAACGCCACCCCGTGCTGACCTACGTGGGTCCGTACACCAACAAGCAGACCTCCGCCGCGATCCGCCGTGAACTCATGCGCGAAGGCCAGGTGTTCTTCGTCCACAACCGCGTCTCGTCCATTGAGCGGATCGCCGCGCAGATCCGCGAACTGGTGCCGGAAGCCCGGGTGGAAGTGGCGCACGGACAGATGTCGGAGAGCCGCCTTGAGAAGATCATTGTGGACTTCTGGGAGAAGCGTTTCGACGTCCTCGTCTGCACCACCATCATCGAAACCGGCCTGGATATCTCCAACGCCAACACCTTGATTGTGGATGGGGCGGACAAATATGGCCTCTCGCAGCTCCACCAGCTCCGCGGCCGCGTTGGCCGTGGCCGGGAACGTGCCTACGCCTACTTCCTGTACCCCTCGGAGAAACCCCTGGGCGAAGTGGCGTTGGAGCGCCTGAAAGCCGTGGCAGCCCACAACGAGCTCGGTGCCGGTATGCAGTTGGCCATGAAGGACTTGGAAATCCGTGGTGCGGGCAACCTGCTGGGTGGCGAACAGTCGGGCCACATCCAAGGCGTGGGCTTCGACCTCTACATCCGTCTGGTGGGCGAGGCTGTCGCCGAGTACCGTGGCGAGGCCGAAGAGAAGGCCGCCGAGATGAAAATCGAGCTGCCCGTCAACGCCCACCTGCCGCACGACTACGTACCCGGGGAGAGGTTGCGCCTGGAGGCGTACCGCAAACTGGCGTCCGCCATCACCTACGAGGCCATCGACGAAGTCCTGGCCGAACTCGTGGACCGTTACGGGGAGCCGCCGCTGCCTGCGCAAAACCTCATTGCCGTGGCCCGCTTCCGGGTGGGTGCGCGCGAAGCCGGCCTGTCCGACGTCGCACTCCAAGGCAACTTCATCCGTTTCTCGCCTGCGCAACTGCCGGAGTCCAAAACCATGCGCCTGAACCGCATGTATCCGGGCTCGCAGGTGAAGCCTGCCTTGGACTCGGTGCTGATTCCCAAGCCCAAGACGGCCAGGATCGGTGGACGGGATCTCCAGGACGCCGAGATCCTTCAGTGGGCCAACAACGTCATTGAAGCGATTTTTGCTGATGTACCTGTGAAGGCTGGCTAACTGCATGATGGGAGGACATCACGCCGCGTCGGGAGCCGCGGCGTGGATTGCTATTGCCTCTACGGGCCCGTACGCCCTGGGCTGGTACCCGTTGGACTCCACCGGGATCCTGATCGGCGCCATGGCGACGGCGGGAACTGCTTTGGTGGTGGACTGGGATCACCGGCACAGCACTATCGCCAATTCGCTGCCGCCGCTGTCCAATGTGATTGCGGTGGGGATAGAAAAAGCCAGCGGCGGGCACCGACAGGGGACGCACTCCTTGTTGGGAGCTTCCGCGTTTGTGGTGCTCGCAGCCATGGCTGCCCAGTTTCAGATGGTGACTCCGTTAGGCAAGCTTTCCATCGGCGCCGGGCTGCTGTGTATGTTCATGATCAACCTGGCGGCCAAGGCATTGAACCTGTTCCCGAAGTCAGGCTGGATTACCAACTGGCTGTTCGCGGTGGTGATGGCCGGCCTGGTGACGTGGTTTGCGCCGGATCAATGGGGCTGGTTGCCCTTGTCCATGCTCACCGGGGTAGTGGTGCACATAGTGGGGGACATGATCACAGTTGGCGGGGTGCCACTCCTATGGCCCATTGTCATCAAGCCACCGAAGTTCCTGCGAAAATCTGTGATCCGGGGCATTTGGCGGCCTAATGGCGCGTTCTCCATCCCCTTGCTGGGACGTGCTGGTTCCCGACGTGAGTGGTTGGTTCTGATACCCGTCAGCGGCTACGCCATGGTGGGCATGGGAGCCGCTGCGTGGACGCTGGCGCAACAGCACTGGCCCGGCGTTCTGGCGGCTCTGGGCGGGGTAGTACAACTGCCTTGACGGCAGGTCGAGCCACAAACGAGGTTGAGCCACAAACGAGGTTGAGCCACGACGAGGTTGAGCCACAAAGGAATGGCCCGGGCGTGAGCCCGGGCCATTCAACGTCATCAGCGGAGCTTAGTTCTCGCCGGCAGAGTCAGAGCGGCCAAAAATGGTCTGCGGGATCCAGAACGCCAAGGCGAACAGTCCGAGGCAGACGGCCATCGGCCAAGGGTTATCGAGCGTCAGGAACGACAGGGAGTAAATAGCACCCAGGAAGAGCACGATCATGACAAGGAACAGCACAATGCTGGACGCCAGGCTGTTCTCTTTTTCAATGGGGGCGCTTGTGGCGTTCTTGGACATTCATTCCTCCTCGCCCCGCAGGGCTCAAAAATCTCTGACGGTAGCGGAAGCCTTAGTAGGCCGATGAACCCTGTTCACCTTTGACAATGGCAATTCCGGAACTCGCTCCGATACGTGTTGCACCAGCAGCAATCATAGCCTGTGCATCGGCCAAGGACCGCACTCCACCGGAGGCCTTGACGCCCAGGTCCGGTCCCACGGTCTTGCGCATCAGGGCAACGTCTTCAACAGTGGCACCGCCCCCATTGAATCCGGTGGAGGTCTTGACGAAGTCCGCTCCGGCTTCCACGGATGCTTCGCAGGCGATGACCTTCTGCTCATCGGTCAGCATGGACGTCTCAATAATGACCTTCAAGATGGCCTCACCCGCATGGACCGCCTCTGATACGGCCCTGATGTCATCCACCAGTGCGCCTTTGTCGTTGGCGCGGGCAGAGGCCATGTTGATCACCATGTCGATTTCATCGGCACCGTCCAGCACGGCTCCGCGGGCCTCGAAAGCCTTGACGTCGCTGGGGGTGGCGCCCAGTGGGAACCCGATCACCGAGCACGTGAGCACACCGGAACCCTTGAGGGCCTTGGTGACGGTCTTGACCCACACCGGGTTCACGCAGACTGACTTGAACTTGTACTCAACGGCCTCCGCGCACACCTTGAGGACGTCGGCCTCGCTGGCCTCCGGCTTCAACAGTGTGTGGTCAATGTAGGAGGCGATATTTGCAGGGGCGACGGCTTCGTTGCTCATGGAATCCTTCCGTGCAGGGCGTGGCCGGCCCGGTGGCCGCAGGGTTGTCACTGCCCGTCAAAGGACCATCTTGCCACATGCGACGGGGGCCTCTCCGGCCTCCGCCAGCACCAGCTCAGGCGGCCAGCAGCGCCTGCTGATCCTGTTTCCCTGCACTGAGGAGCAACCCCGAGGCGCACAACATTGCAGAGGACTCGGCGGAGAGAAGCAGGCCCAGGCGAAGGCCGTCGCAGGATGCGGCATCGCCCACCGCCCAGATTCCCGGGACCGAGGTGGCGAGGTCGCGCCCCACTGCAATACCGCCGTCGGGAGCTGTTGTAAGGCCGGCGCTTTCGGCGAGGTCGTTGCGGGCAGTGCGTTCCTCGGCCAGGACCACCAGATCGCCCTTCATGCTGCTGCCATCTTCGAAGAGGATGCCGGTTGCCGGCAGCGTGGAACCTTGAGTGTCGGTGTCAGTGCCGGTGCCGGTGCCGGTTCCGGGGAAGGGCACGACGGCGGTGGGGCGGAGAGTTGTGCGGACGGGGCGGACTCCGCGGGCCCGCAATACGGCCTCAGCCTGGCCCGCTGCAGGACCGTTTCCAACCAGGATTCCCAGAGGACGGCGGCCCACCAAACGGGTGAGGTCCTTGACCGCTTCGCCAATGTTGGCAGCGTCATCGATGGTGGAGTAGCTCAGGCTCGATTCGGCGCCTGCCACCGGCGGAAGGGCGGGGTCCGAGCCCGTGGCAATGACCAACTGGTCATAGGAGAACTCCATGCCGTCCACTGTGGTGACAATCCTTGCGTCGGCGTCAATGAAGCTGGCCGCCTGCCCGAACCGGACCGAGACCTGGGGGAGTTCAGCGAGTTCCAACAGGGCCTCCGGGCACTCGTCTCGGTTGCTGAGAACAGTGATGGTTCCGTGGAAAACGCGCTGCCTGGAGTCGGAGCCTCCGGCAAGTCGCCGCACCAAAGCCTGGGCCGCTGGACCTGCGCCTGCAATGACGATGTGGAGGGAAGGTGCGGACGGGATGGCGGACATGTTTGGCCCTTTCGCTCATATGACCTGCTGTTGATCATTAGCGTAGGGGGCCGGTTTTTCGCGGGTGTTTCGCCGCTGTTGCCATCTATGGCCGATCCGTAGCATGGTGTTTACCGGCCGGTAATAACGTGGATCACATGTGGGTCCCGCGGATCCGGGTGTACACCATGTCGAAGTCGTGCTCCAGCGGTCCGCCGGAATAGCTTCCCCGCTCCAGGCGGGCATTGATGGTGTTGCCGTCCGCGCTGAAGCGGCCCACGAATCGCTGTGGCCAGTCCGGGCCGTCCCGGAACATCATCCAGACGTTGTCCCTCAGCGTCACGTCGTATATTCGGGCGACACCGCGTGAATCGAAGTAGTGCTGCTGCAGGGCGCCATCGGATCCCGTAGCACCGATGATGCTGATCGAGTCCGGGTACTCCGGTTTTTGAACCGTGGAGCGCTGGATCAGGAAGCCGCCGCTCTCCAACCACTCGAAGGTTGTCCGGCCTCTCACGCCCCGCTCCGGGACGGTGGTTTCCCACTCGCCGATCAGGATGTTCAGTTGCTCCAGGTTCGAAGGTCGTGTCATGGGATCCTCCTGAAGGTCCGGGCAGGTGCCCGAAGACATAGCCACAGTGTCCGCCCTGCTGTGGCCTTTTTCCAGAGTCTCAGCGTGCCGCCGGGGCGGCGGTGGCATGATGAGCGCATGAGCCAAGTCACATGTGATCTGACAGTTTCCCTGGACGGATTTGTTGCCGGCCCCCATCAAAGCCTGCAGCAGCCTCTGGGGGAGCGGGGCGAAACCCTGCACCGCTGGCAGTTCGAGGAGCGGGAAGCCAACGCCGCCCAAGTGGAGGGGATCCTCGCGGCAGGGGCTTTCATCATGGGCCGGAATATGTTCGCCGGACCGGGCCCCGGGCCTTGGGACGCTGACTGGCGTGGCTGGTGGGATGAGGAGCCGCCCTACCGCGCGCCGGTGTATGTGCTCACCCGCCATGTACGTGAGCCTCTGGAAATGCAGGGCGGCACGACGTTCCACTTCATCAATGACGGCATCGAAGCTGCCTTGTCCCAGGCGCAAGCAGCTGCGGGGGCCAAGGACGTCGCAATCGCTGGCGGGGCGTCGACTGCCCGCCAGTTCCTGTCGGCCGGGTTGATCGACGAATTACGCCTTCACATAGCGCCCATCATCCTGGGCGGTGGCGAGCGCCTGCTCGACGGCGTGGAGAACCTGCGCCTTGAACCCACCGCCGTCAGTGGCACCGGGCTGGTCACGCACGTGACGTACAGGGTGATCCGCTAGAAGGCAGGATGCCACGGGATCTGAAGAACGGACGGCTACAGCCGGCCGGGTGCGAAGCCTGCACAGCAATCATCGCTGGCGCGTGACTCGAAGGGTCTCGCGGAACTCCGCTGGCACCGTGATTTCGCCCTTCGGAGCGGCAACTGTCACGCCCTTCTTGGTCACGCTGGTGACTTTATAACCCAGTTGCTGTGCCTGCTCCACAATGGGGCGAGATGCAGCCCTGTTGCGGAAGATGCCGACGAGCACGCTGGCGAGCAATGCGAGGGTCAGCAGTCCGGGAACCATGATGGCGAGGACCGGGCCGATGAGTCCGGTCAGGTACAGGGCCGGACCGAGAAACCAGAGGGCCACCGAGGAGAACATGAACGCGAGTACCGATTTCTCGGAGCGTGCATGGGCGGACTGCGCGCGGGCCAACTCATCCGGGTAGCGTTTCTTGAAAATGCGGGTGATGTCGGCACTGAGCGCTCCGGCTAGATCCTTGCTCCTGGCGGTCATGACTCTCCAATACGGGATGCAGAGTCCGGCCACGGCAGCAATGAGCGCCGGCGCCGGTGGTTCTGTATTTGTTCCTGCCCGGAAGCCCTCGCTTGGCCTTCCCCCACGGGGAGTCTACGCGATGTCCGCCCTGACCTGTACACTAAATTATCGAACATATATTCGAATAAAGGTGTGTTGTGGGCGTGATAGTCGGCCCCGCGTGATAGATGCGGGCTTTTCCCTGATGTCGGTACTGCTGGCTCCTCTTCCGGTGGCGGCAGGGTATCCCTCGCCTGCGCAGGACTATTTTGATGGCCGGATTGACCTCAATGAGCACCTGATCAAGGATGTCACCAGCACGTTCGTGGTGAGGGTGACCGGTCAATCCATGGAGGGCGCCGGGATCAGTGACGGGGATGAGTTGATCGTTAACCGGGCGCTGGAGCCTAAGGATGGGTCCGTCGTCGTTGCCGTCCTTGACGGTGAGTTGACCATCAAAAGGCTCCGCGTCACGCCGTCGGGAGTGGTCTTGCAGGCGGACAATCCCAAGTATCCGGACATTCGGGTGCCTGCGCTGTCCGAGCTAACTATCTGGGGCGTGGCCACAACGTGCCTGCATCACATCTAGTGACTGGCGTCGCCAGGGCGGATTTGGCGTTGAACGTTGCACTGAGCCTCTCTCTTTCGCCTACAGCGCACACACCGCAGGGCGCTTCCTACGCCCCGTAGAATTAAGTGCACTATGGATGACCCTCCTTCACATATGCCCAGGCCCCTCCACCTTCTGACCGGATCACCGGCCACCACGGGAGAGGGGCGCCCGAATGTATGAATGGATCATGCTCGGCATCGGCCTCATCCTGACGGTCGGTACCGGATTCTTCGTCGCTTCCGAGTTCGCGCTGGTCAACCTTGACCGCAATGACCTCGAAGCCCGCCAGGCGCGCGGTGAGAAGCGCCTGGGGCCCACCATCAAGGCCCTCAAGATCACCTCGACGCACCTCTCCGGTGCGCAACTGGGCATCACGCTGACCACCCTGCTCACCGGTTACACCTTCGAGCCGGCCATCAGCTCCATGCTCCGCGGCCCGCTGCTGTCAATTGGACTGCCCGAAGCCGTGGTTCCCGGTATCGGGGCAGTGGCCGGTATCTTCCTTGCCACGATCTTCTCCATGGTCATCGGCGAGCTCGTCCCGAAAAACTTCGCCCTAGCCCTTCCCCTGTCCACGGCCAAAGTCGTCGTACCCTTCCAAGCCTTGTTCACCACAGTGTTCAAGCCGGTGATTCTGCTGTTCAACAACACGGCCAACGGCATCATCCGCTCCTTCGGCATCGAACCCAAAGAAGAGCTCTCCGGCGCCCGCAGCGCCGAAGAACTCAGTTCCCTGGTCCGCCGCTCAGCCTTGGAGGGTTCTCTGGACCTTGACCACGCCGTCCTGCTGCACCGCACCCTGCGGTTCTCGGAGCACTCCGCCGCCGACGTCATGACACCCCGGGTCCGGATGGCAGCAGTGAACGCCGACCACACCGCCGAAGACATCCTGGCCCTGGCCACGGCCACCGGCTACTCCCGGTTCCCCGTGATCGGGGAAGACCGCGATGACGTCCTGGGCGTCCTGCACGTGAAGCAGGCCTTCGCTGTTCCCCTTGAGGACCGCGGCGCCATCACGGCACAGGCTCTCATGATCGAACCCCTGCGAGTCCCCGAATCCATGGGCGTCGATACCTTGCTGGGACTGCTCCGCAAACAAGGCCTGCAGGTCGCCATCGTCTCGGACGAACACGGCGGAACCGCCGGGATCGTTACCCTCGAGGATCTGGTGGAAGAAATCGTCGGCGAACTCGAAGACGAACACGACCGGGCCCGCGTGGGCGTGGTCAGGACCGGCCGGTCCATCACCTTTGATGCTTCCCTGCGCCCCGATGAGCTGCTCGACCGGACAGGAATCGTGGTCCCTGACGGCGAGGAATACGACACGGTGGCTGGCTTCATCACCGACCAGTTGGACCGCCTCCCCGAACTTGGCGACGAGGTCAGCGTCAGCGGCGGAACTTTGCGCGTTGAACGCGTCGTCGGCAGGTACGTGGAACGCCTCCGCTTCACCCCTGACGAAACCGGGGAAGCTCCCAAGAGCGCCCACGACCGGATCGTTGACAACCTCACGCAGGAGCTGACCCATGAGTGAATACCTTCCCGGCATCATCTGGCTCATCGTGCTGCTGGTCGTCAACGCCTTCTTCGTCGGCGCCGAATTCGCCGTCATCTCAGCCCGCCGCTCCCAGATCGAACCCAAAGCCGAGGCCGGCAGCAAAGCCGCGAAAACCACGCTCTGGGCGATGGAACACGCCACCCTCATGCTCGCCACAAGCCAGCTGGGTATCACCGTCTGCTCCCTGGTGATCCTGAACGTCTCCGAACCGGCTATCCATCACTTGCTCGAAATCCCGCTGGGACTGACCTCACTCTCAGGTGAAGCGATCGGCATCATTGCCTTCATCGCGGCGCTGCTGCTGGTCACCTTCCTGCACGTGGTCATCGGTGAAATGGTCCCGAAGAACATCTCCTTCTCCGTTCCCACCCGCGCCGCGCTGATCCTTGCCCCGCCCCTGGTGATGGTCTCCAAGATCGTCAAACCTGTCATCTGGACCCTGAACGGGATCGCGAACTCCATCCTCCGCCTGTTCAAAGTCCAACCGAAGGACGAAGCGACCAGCGCCTACACCCTGGATGAAGTGGCCAACATCGTGGAGCAGTCCACCCGGGACGGGATGCTTAGCGACAACACCGGCGCCCTCACGGCGGCCTTTGAATTCACGGCCAAAAAGGTCGCCGACGTCGAGGTCCCCATCGGAGAGATGGTGCTGCTGCCTGCCGCAGCGACCCCGGCAGACATCCAGTCAGCCGTCGCCGAACACGGCTACTCCCGCTACATCCTCACCAACGACGACGGCGACCCCTCCGGTTACCTGCACCTCAAGGACGTCATGGACCTGACCTCCGGGGAGAAATTCACCACCCCGGTCCCTGCCAAACGTATCCGCCGGCTCGCCTCCGCCTTCAGCGGCAGCGACCTCGAAGACGCGTTGGCGACGATGCGCCGCACCGGTTCACACGTCGCACGGGTCTTCGACGTCGACGGCAACACCACCGGCGTGCTCTTCCTCGAAGACATCATCGAAGAACTCGTCGGCGAAGTCCAAGACGCCACCAGCGCCTGACCACGTGGCTGCATCCCGTCCGCCGGACTTTTCCACATACGGCGGACGGGATGCTTTCTTGTCGGGGCCTCGCAGTACAGTTGAGGTATTCGAATATATGTTCGAATGCACGGCGTGTCCCGCACCTGAATCCGGCCACGCGTGCTATTGCCGAGCCAAGGAGTGGAATGTCCAAGCCAGCACTCATGCATCGGATGCAGGAGATCGCCCACGTGGACATCAACTGCTTCTACGCCTCGGCGGAGCGGGCCTTCAACCCAGCGTTGGAAGGCAAACCGTTGATTGTCCTGTCCAACAACGACGGCTGCGCTGTGACCAGATCGCCGGAGGCTAAGAAGTTGGGGATCGGGCTGGGGGAGCCGTGGTTCAAGCTCGCGCCGCGCGCCAAGGAATGGGGGCTCATCGCACTCTCAAGCAACTACGAACTGTATGGAGACATCAGCTCCCGTGTCATGGAGCTCCTGGCCCGGTACTCAGCATGGCAGGAGGTGTACTCCATTGATGAGGCGTTCCTGGGAGTGAAGGGGCAGCCGGATGACCTGCTGGAATTGGGGCGCACCATCAAGGTTGCCTGCCAACGGCATGTGGGGGTGCCCGTGTGCGTGGGGATCGCGCGCACCAAGACTCTCGCCAAGCTGGCCAATAAGTGGGCCAAGCATAATCCTGCCTTCAACGGTGTGTGCCGTTGGGACTCCATCCCTGAGGCCCAACGCGAAACACTCATGGCGCGGCTCTCCGTGATCGAGATCTGGGGTGTGGCCACCAGGCTCACGAAACGCCTGAATGCGATGGGGATCTTCTCGATCCTGGACCTGATCCGGGCCGACCCCGTGGCGTTGCGGGACAAATTCTCCATCGTCATGATGCGCACCGTCTTGGAACTGCAAGGCACGCCCTGCATCCCCATGGAGGAAGAACGAATCGGGCGGGACCAACTGATCTTCTCCCGCTCCTTCTCCACGCCCATCACGACGGCCGCAGAGTTACGTCAGGTGCTCAGCGTCTACGGTCAGATGGCCAGCGCCAGGCTGGCCAAGCACGGTCTTCAGGCCAAACTGCTGACTGCCTTTGCCGCGACATCGGTCTACAACCCCAACGACAAATCGTTCCCCACGGTCAACGTCAAACTGCCCATGCCCACCTCGGATCCGGTGCTGCTGACCAAGGCTGCACATGCATTGGTCCCCAAAATCCAGGAAGGCGTGAAGTACGCCAAAGCCGGGATCATGGTCACCGACCTCCGCCCCAGCGGCAATCAGAAGCCACTGGAGATCTTCGAGAACCGACACGAGGAGCGTGGGATCGGCCCCCTGCTGGAGCAAGTCAGCAAGCGGTATGGCCGCGGCTCCATCGGCCTGGGCCACGCGGGCATTAAGGGCGGCCCGGACTGGTCCATGAAACGGGACATGCTCAGCCCCCGCTACACCACCAACTGGGACGAACTTCCCCTTGTGAAGGCGGCCTAGCGTGCCCGGGAAAACTGTGGCAGGAAACTTAGGCCCGCAGCCGGTAACCCCGCTTCACCACGGTTTCCACGAGCTTGCCGTCCGGAAGGGACGACCGCAGCCGGCTCACCGTCATGTCCAGGGCGTGCACGGAACCGCGCAAGTCCAACAGGTCAGACAGCGCTTCCCTGGACAGGACAGCCCCACCCGCTCCGAGCAGCGCTCGCAGCAGCAGGAGGGGAGCGGGTGCAAGGTCCACCACCTCGCCGTTGATCCGCAGGCAGCGGCCACGCAGCTCAATCGTGGCGCTCTTGGTCTCCAAGCGGCGCACATGGTTCAGGGACAGGTGCTCCGTCACCAAACGGATCAAGGCACCCATTCGGTAGCGGTCCGGGATCAGAGGGCTCAGCCCGGCGTCCACCAGGGGTTGGGCGGTGACCGGTCCAACAGCGGCAACCGTCACCGGACCCTTGAGTGCTTCGATGAGCTGTCGGTACAGGCCCATTTCGTGGGCGGTGCTCCACATTGCGTCCACGGCGGGTGCGCTGGTGAACGTCAAGACGTCGAGGTTCCCGCCCACTACGGCCTCGATCAGACGCGGCAGTTTGTCTTCGCCGTCGGGCTTGACCCAGCGGTACGGCGTGACGGTCAGGACCGTGGCGCCGGACATGCGGAGCCGTTCAAGTTGCCGGACATCCGTGTACCCGTGCAGCTGCACGGCCACAGTCTTACCGCGCACGCCTTCGGCCAGCAGCATGTCCACCAGGGTTGCGGTGGTTTCGTCACTACTGATTCCGACGTCGGCAAGACCGGCCGCCCGCACAGCACCACGGGCTTTGGGTCCACGGACAAACATGCGGCAGGCAGACAGGGTCTCCAGGAGTTGCTCGCCGATGCCGAAAGAGTCTGCAGCCTCACACCAGCGGCGCATCCCGTACGCCGTGGTGGCGATGCAGATGTCCGGTTTGGCCGCGATGATGGTGCGGGTGTCCTCGATGAGGACCATGTCCTCCTGCACCGGGGCGATCTTCAAAGCAGGGGCGTGCAACACGCTCGCACCGCGGCGCTCCAGTGCCTCGATGAGGTCACGGGAACGGCGGTGCGAGGTGACGCCAATGCGGAATCCGTCCAGTGGCGCGTCTACGGTTTCGGAAACTTCCGGCGCGGCAGCAGCGTCCGGGACTTCGATGGCACGTGCAACAGTCATGTGTTCTTACCTTCAGGCTTCAAGGAGCGAAGCCGCGAGTCGGCTCAGTTCAGCGGATGCTTCGGCATGGTTCCGGTTGGCTTCAGCAACCCGAACCACCTCGCCGATGACCAGTACGGCCGGGTTGCTGCAGCCAGTGGCCGCCGTTTCGATGGTACCGAGGTCAGCGATGGTGGTGCGCTGTCCCGGGCGGTATCCGCGTTCCACCACGGCCATGGGCATCTCTGCAGTCATTCCAGCGCGGCGCAGGCCGGCCGCCAGCTGGGGCAGGGTGCCGATGCCCATGAGGACCACGATCGTCCCGCCCAGGCCGGCAAGGTGGGTGTGTTCCTTCTCCGTCAAAGGGGCGTGGCCGGAGACAACGGTGAACATGTGGCTCACCTCGCGGTGTGTCACGGGGATTCCGGCCGCTGCGGGTACGGAGATGGCACTGGTGACACCGGAAATGACCCTCACCGGGACACCGGCAGCAACACAGGCAGCCACTTCTTCGCCGCCGCGCCCGAACACATACGGATCGCCGCCCTTGAGCCGGACCACGTTCTTGCCCAGCAGTGCAGCTTCCACCATGAGCTTCTCGATGTCCCGCTGAGTCACCTTATGGAGCCCGGGCTGCTTTCCAACGTCCACGAGCTCTGCAGAGGTCAGATCGGCAAGTTCCTGGTAGGGAGCGAGCCGGTCATAAAGCACGACGTCGGCATCCCGCAGGGCGTCCACGGCACCCACGGTGAGCAGTTCCAGGGCTCCCGGCCCTCCACCCACCAGGGTCACATGGCCTTCGGCTCCGGGTGCAGGCTCAAACGCAACGGGAATCCCGGCTTCGCGGCAGCGTTCCACCAGCGGCAGCCAACCGGTCTCGCCGTCGTCCACCACCGCCACCAGGAAGGGCCGCTCGGGCAGCTGGCCGTCGCCCGGCACTCCTTCCGGGGTGCTGAGCCGGTACACCTTGGCGCCGGCTCGCTGGTAGCGGCGGACTGCTTGGCGGGCAGACTTTTCGGATCCCGTGACAAGGACGTCGCGGCCGGTGAGATCAATGGTGAGCTGCATGGTGAACCCCTAGTTTTCTACGCCGACGGTTTCGCTGCGGACCGGGATGGTGGAGGCAATGAGCACGCCACCCTTTTCCTCGTTGGTGGCCGGTCGGATCTGGCCGCGCTCCGGAACGAAGGAAATGGACTCGTCCTTCTGGTTGGGGGCGTTCACGAACGAACGGAAACGGCGGAGGCGCTCCGGGTCCTTCAGGGTCTCGGCCCACTCGTCCTCGTAGGTGTCGATGTGCTTGGCCATGGCTGCCTCAAGCTCTTCTGCGATGCCCAGGGAGTCGTTGACCACTACTTCCTCGACGTGCTTGATGTCGCCGTCGAGCTCTTCCTGCCAGCGTGCGGTGCGCTGGAGGCGGTCAGCGGTGCGGATGTAGTACATGAGGTAGCGGTCGATGTACTTCAGCAGGGTTTCGTCGTCCAGGTCCTTGGCGAGGAGCTTTGCGTGGGCCGGGGTGGCGCCACCATTACCGCCTACGTACAGGTTCCAGCCATCGGCCGTGGCAATCACTCCCACGTCCTTGCCGCGTGCCTCGGCACATTCGCGGGCGCAACCGGAGACACCCATCTTCAGCTTGTGCGGGCTGCGGAGGCCGCGGTACCGAAGCTCCAGGGCAATGGCCATGGCCACCGAATCCTGCACGCCGAACCGGCACCACGTGGAGCCCACACAGGACTTCACCGTGCGGAGGCTCTTTCCGTAGGCTTGGCCGGATTCGAAGCCAGCGTCCACCAGTTCCTTCCAGATGTCCGGCAATTCCTCCAAGCGGGCGCCGAACATATCGATGCGCTGGCCACCGGTGATCTTTGTGTAGAGGTTGTATTTCTCAGCCACGGCCGCAATGACTCCGAGGCCCTTGGGTGTGATCTCACCACCGGCGATGCGGGGGACCACCGAGTAGGTGCCGTCCTTCTGCATGTTCGCCAAAGCGCGGTCGTTAGTGTCCTGCAGCGAGCCACGTCCGGCGTCCAGGACGTAGGCGGAGTGCTGGCTGGCCAGGATGGAGGCGATGGTCGGCTTGCAGATATCGCAGCCCGCGCCCGTGCCGTACTTGGCCATGATCTCTTCAAAGGAGGTCAATTCAAGGACGCGGATAGCGTCGAAGAGTTCCTGGCGGGACAGGCTGATGTGCTCGCAGAGTGCCTTGGAGACCTCGATGCCGGACTTCTTCAGTTCGCCTTCCATCAGCTTCTTGAGCATGGGTACACAGGAACCACACTGAGTGCCGGCGCGGGTGCAACCCTTGAGTTCGCCGAGCTCCTGAACTGGAGCGTTTCCTTCGCAGGAGCCGCAGCCGTTGATGGTGTCGCGGATGGTGCCGGCAGCTACGTTGTTGCAGGAACACAGGATGGCATCGTCAGGAAGCTCGGTCTCAGGAGCCTCCCCACCACCGGCAGCACTCAGGTAGGCGCCCGGTTCTGCAGAGAGTTCGCGGCCCAGGAGCGGACGGAGGCTCATGTAAGGGGAAGCGTCGCCTACGAAGATGCCACCCAGAAGGGTCTTGGCATCATCGGTGGTGACAATCTTCTGGTACACGCCACGAGCGGGATCGGCGTAGACGATCTCCAGGGAATGTTCCGTCCGGGCAAAGGCATCACCGAAGCTGGCAACATCAACGCCGGACAACTTGAGCTTGGTGGCAGTGTCAAAGCCCGGGAACGTTGCTTCGCCGCCGTGCAGGCGATCAGCTACGATCTCGGCCATGGTGTTGGCCGGAGCCACGAGGCCCAGGCACATGCCTTCAAAGTTCGCTACTTCGCCGATGGCCCAGATGCCGTCCACTTCGGTGGCACAGAAATCATTGATGACCACGCCGCCGCGCTGGCCCAGGCTGAAGAGCTGCTCTTCGCCTTCAGCTGCGCGGAAGAGATCGTCGCGGGGCCTGACGCCGATGGCAACGATCACGAGGTCGGCGTCGATGGTGCGGCCGTCAGCCATGAGGACTCCGGTGACATTGCCGTCGTCGTCAGTAACAACCTCGGAGGGGAACACGCCGCCGTGAACTTCGAAGCCCTTGGCCTCGATCAGTCGGCCCAAGGCTTGCCCTGCGCCTTCGTCCAACTGGGTGTTCATGAGCCAGGGTGAGCCGTTGATGACGACCGGGGTAGCACCCAGCTGCTCGGTGCCGGCAGCGGACTCGAGCCCCAGCAGTCCACCACCGATGGTGACAGCGTTAACCTTGCGTCCCAGCTTTTCGGTGAGCCCGGCAATGGCCTTGTTAATGGCCCAAACGTCTTCGAGCGTCCGGTAAACGTGGGTGTGTTCCGCGCCGGGGATAGGGAGACGGGCTGCATCCGAACCCGAGGCGACCACCAGATGGTCGTATTCATACTTGTTGCCTGCAGCCGTGAGGACGCTCTTGGCAACAGCATCGATTTTGACGGCGCGCTCGCCGGTCTTGAGCGTGAGGGCTTCGTGGTCCCACATGGACGCGTCGCCCAGGGTGAGGTCCACGCCGGTTTCCGTCAGGGCCTTGCTCAGCGCCACACGGTCGTAGGGGAGGTGGGCTTCTTCGGTCAGCACCGTAACCTGCCAACCTTCAAGTCCGCGGTTGACCATGGCATCGGCGAAGCGGTGGGCGGCAGGACCGCCGCCGACGACGACGATGCGGCGCAGGTTCTCTGTACTTGAAGTGTGTCCGGTCACTGGTGGCCTTTCGCAGATGTTGCAGACGGATCTGTCGCAACTTGTGGTTCCAGCCTAGGGACGGGCAGTTTCGCTTCAGTTTCCCTTATGTTTCGTGATCTTAACTTCTGCATCACGAAACCATTTCCGGCGGCGTGAGGTCTCTTTTACGCGTTGGACACAAACGCGCACCGCTGTTGAAACACCCCCGTCCTAGCGTGGAGGAGTGGCCGCAAGCGTGGCCAGGTCCGGGGGAGTGACGGTGGAAAATGCCAGCACCCGGACACAGTGAGAGGGGCTGAAATGACCGTAATTCTGGACCGGGCCGAAAACCTGTCCGCCACCGCTACCGCCACCTGGCAGCGTGTTTGCCCGGTGGACGAACTCGAAGTTGCCTGGGGCGAAGCTGCGCTGATCGCCGGACGCCAGGTTGCGCTGTTCCGCACGGCGCCCACCGAGGTCTTTGCTGTGGCCCAGCAGGATCCGGCGACGCTCGCCAATGTGATGGCCCGCGGCATCATCGGCTCCCGTGGAAGCAGGCCCACCATTGCGTCGCCGCTGCACAAAGAGGTCTACGACCTCGAAACCGGTGAATGCTTCACCAACCCGGAGCTCACGCTCGAAGCCTTTGCCACCCGCTTGGTGGATGGCTTCATTGAGGTTGAACTCTAAGAGTCTTACAAACCCAATGCTTCGCGGACGTCCCTGAGAACATCATCCAGGGACGTTCGTGCTGCTTGGCGCGCAGCGGCAAGTTCCGCTGCGGATTCCACCGCTTGGATGACTTCCAGATAGCACTTGAGTTTCGGCTCTGTGCCGCTGGGGCGAATGATGACGCGGCTCTGGTCCCGCGTAAGGTACAGCAGACCGTCCGTTGCAGGCAGGGCTTCGCTTCCCTCGGCAAGATCAGTGAAAACCTCGACGACGGAGCCTCCGAATGCCTCCGGTGGATTGACCCGGAGGCGGTTCATCATGGCGTCCAACAGGCCCAAATCGGCTACGCGGATACTGAGCTGGTCGCTCGCATGCAGTCCGTGTACCAAGTACAGGTCATCAAGGGTGTCAAAGATGGTCTTGCCGTCGGCCTTGGCTGTTGCAGCAAGTTCAGCGATCAGCACTGCCGCTGAAATTCCGTCCTTGTCCCGCACCAGATCCGGCGCCACGCAGTATCCCAAAGCTTCCTCATACCCGTAGGTGAGGCCGGGGACCCGTGAAATCCACTTGAACCCGGTGAGGGTTTCCTCGTGGGCGTAGCCTGCTGCAGCGGCAATCCGGGACAGCAGGCGCGAGGAAACGATCGAGTTGGCGAAGACGCCCGTTTGCGGCTCATCCCCGGCTGCGGCAGCCATGCGTGCCACGACGTGCGCGCCCAGGAGCGCTCCTACTTCGTCTCCGCGGAGCATCCGCCAGGCTCCCGTGGCGGGATCCAGCGCAGCAACCGCAGCGCGATCGGCGTCGGGGTCGTTGGCCACAACAAGGTCGGCGCCCGAGTCGGCTGCAGCCGCAAGGGCCAGGTCCAGGGCGCCGGGTTCTTCCGGGTTGGGGAACGCGACGGTGGGGAAGTCCGGGTCCGGCTCGGCCTGTTCGGCCACCAGAGTGACATCCGTGAAGCCTGCGGCATTCAGGACAGAGACAGCCGTTTCGCCGCCGACACCATGCATGGGGGTCAGGACGATCTTGAGGTCCCGGGCCGGGAAATGTTCCCGATCCACCAAGCCCGCCATGGCGCCTTCATAGTCGGCCGCGATGGAGGTGGGCAGCACGGTCCAGCCGTCCTCTGCCAGCGCGATCGAATCCAACGCACCCACGGCTTCGATTTTGGCAGCGATCTGCACGTCGTACGGCGCGACGATCTGCGAACCGCGTCCGCTCTCGGAAACGGCGTGCCGTCCGAGGTACACCTTGTAACCGTTGTCCTGCGGCGGGTTGTGGCTCGCTGTGACCATCACGCCACCGTCGCAATCCAGTGACCGGACCGCGAAGGCGAGCAACGGCGTCGGAAGTGCTGACGGCATCAGGAAGGTTTCGATGCCTGCTGCCGCAAAGATCGCCGCGGTTTCCTGGGCGAAGATGTCCGAGTTGTAGCGGGCATCGAAGCCGACGACGGCGCGTGGCTGGGTTCCGGGCGCAGCTGCGGCCACCGTCTCGGTGAGGAAAGCGGCGAGGCCTGCCGCCGCCCTGCGGACGACGACGCGGTTCATCCGGTTGGGGCCCGGACCGAGTGCTGCCCGAAGGCCGGCAGTGCCGAACTGCAGGGTGCCGTTGAAGCTGTCGCCCAGTTCCTGCGTTGCTCCCGCATCACCGCCGCGGGCGAGATCGGTCAGCTCAACGAGAGCAGTCGCCGTCGCCGGGTCCGGGTCTTGGGAAGCCCATTGGCGGGCGTCGGTGATCAGCTGTTCAAATGCGGCATCGCTGGATGTCATAGGGACCAAACTATCCTCATTGCGCACGGCAAGGGCAACGCGGGGTCAGATATGGCCCCTAAACAGGGTCGTAATGGGCCATATCTGACCCCGCGTTGCTTCAGAGGGAGTGGGATTGCACGGAAATGATGGTGTCGCCGTCCATGCTGAACGCCGAGGCCCCTACGTTGTCCCAGTCCGGGAAGAAAGTGTCCGAAAGAACTGCAGCTCCATCCCCGGCGAAGACTTCCACCGAGGATGAGTCCAAGAGGATGGTCAGATGGATCTTGCTCCCGGGAGAGGACAGGGCCACTTCATGAAATGGGCTGAACTTCGCGGAGAAGTTGCTGGTTCCGGCCTGTGAACGATCCACCCTGACGGTGCCTGTTTCCTTGGTATAGGAGATGCGCAGCCCAGACTCGGAGTCGGATGAATGGCGGAGGCGAACGCCTGCTTCGCGAGCAGACGTCAGGTCCATGTCCAGCTCGATCAGCTGGGTGCGTCCCTGGAAGTCCGGGCCCAAGTCCTTCGGTGAGGAGCCGACCGTGAGGTTCTTGCTCCTTACCTCACCGAAGCGTTCCAGCGTCTCCCGTGCCACGCCGGCTATGGAGGATCGCAACTCAAACCGCTTCCCACCCTTAACCAAGGTGAGTTCACGGGGAATTGCCATGGAGCCGCGCCACGGTGTGGTGGGCACATCCTGGGCGTAGTCCCAGTTGCCCATCCACCCCAGGAGCACGGGTTTGTCCCCGGGCGCGCCGGAGATGGAGTTCGCGGCGTAGTAGTCGGCTCCGTGGTCCAGCCACTGGGATTCGGTGAGGGGCGCGTCGGGAGCGGCCGCATTCTCGGCCGTAAAGTGGGTGCCGTCGAATTCGCCCACGAAGTACTGCATGCCCGATCCGCCGGCAATGCCGCCGGGGTTGATGCTCAGCAGCATCACCCACTTTTTGGCCGTGGAGTCCGCCACGTCCATGTGGATAAGTTCCGGCACTTCCCAGAGGCCTCCCTGGGCGCCGAGTCCGGAGAAATCACTGAGGTATTCCCAGTGGAGGAGGTCCCGGGACTTGAACATTTTGACTACCTGGGCGTCGGCCACCACGGTTGTCATTACCCAGTAGCGGCCGGGCTCGTACCAGGTAATTTTGGGGTCGCGGAAGTTGTTGTTGGTGGGCGCCAGGTTCAGGACGGGGTTGCCTTGGTACTTTCGCCACGAGGCACCTCCGTCCACGCTGAAGGCAACAGATTGGGCTTGCGAGCCTTGAGGCAGCGCGCCGTTCTTCCCGTAGGCGCTGGTGTACAGGGCCACCATGGGCGGGTTTTCCGCAGAGCCCAGGCCGGAAGCGTTGTTCTTGTCCATCACAATGCAGCCGGAGAAGATCTCTTCTTCCGGATTCGCTTCCAAGGCGACGGGCTGCTGTTCCCAGTGGATCAGATCCTGGCTGGTGGAGTGGCCCCAGGACATGTTGCCCCACGTGTTCCCGTGAGGGTTGTACTGGTAGAAGGCATGGTAGGTGCCGTCGTGATAGACGAGGCCGTTGGGATCATTGAGCCAGTTCTTCTCAGCAGTCAGGTGAGCAGTGGGCCGCCATGGGTCCGAAGGGGAGGGCCGGTGGCCGCCGGGGGCGGGGACCGGCGTCGGGCGTTCCGTCTGAGTGCAGGAAGCGGCGGAGAAGGCGACCACGACGGCGGCACTTGCGGCCAGCATCTGGCGGCGCGAAAGGTGGGGGCTGGGAAAAGTCATGGGGAAGATCCTGGGGGTTGGGGGTGGCAGGGGTGCCGGTCCGCGCGGGACCGGTCACCCCTGCCGTGGCCTGGCGGCCGGGGTGTTGCTGCTTACTTGTAGAGGCCTTCGCCGCCAACTCGGACGTTGGTGGGAAGGTAACCGAACGGGCCAAGGCCGTTCTGGCCGAAGCTGCGGTCCACTTGTGTCACGCCGCCCTGGAAGTTCATCTTCACGGTGGGTGACAGGGAGCCGCCGCGGACGCCGTCCACGTTGTCAATGAACGACTGGACGAGCCCGCCGGGCTGCACATAGTGCGAGTACGCCTGGAACTGCCGGCCGTTCTGACGCGGGTCCGGACCTTCCGGCGCGTTGGCCGGCATGTTCAGGTCCGTGGGGGAGCCCAGGGCCAGGCCGCTGTTGTTGACCGGCTGGTAGTCGGAGCGGACGCCGTTGCCGACGAAGCCGTACACGCCGTCCGGGCCGCGCATTCCATCTGCATACGTGAACTGGTGGCTGATGGTGAACAGGTAGTACTTGTTCTTGCCGTTCTCGTTTTGGATGAAGATCTGCGGACGCTCAGTCTGGTCGTTCACGCAGTTGGCGGAGAGGATCGGCGGCAGGAAGCTCCACTTGGTGAGGTCCTTGTTGTCCGCCACGGCGAGGCCCACGTTGGCAGTCTGATACCAAGAGCCGGTGCTGTTGACCTGGGCCAACGACTCGGCGTTGGGGTCGCCGGGCTGGTAGCCGAGGTCTTCCTGCTTGCACTTGTAGGAGCCACGGGTGCCGCCGGTGTTGCCTTCGAAGACCATGAAGGTTTTGCCCGGATGGGCCGGGTCCGCGAAGGTGTACGGGTCACGGAACGCGAAACCGGGGTTCTGGGCTTTGTTCTGGTACAGCTTTCCATCCGGTTCCAGCAGCTTGGTGTGCTGGAAGCCGTCGAAGGTCACGCCGTCCTTGGTGGCGTGGATGTTGCCCAGTGCCTTGGCGATCGCGGCATCCGGAGCGATCCCGCCGCCGCCCGCATTCCTCTCGGCGACGTCGTAGAACGTGGTTGCCGTGTAGAAGACGTTGATCTTGTTGCCCTGCATGAGGCGCGTGGAACCGGACCATTCGGTGTTGCCGATGGACGTGTTGTCCAGGAACAGGTGCCCGCCGTAGTTCCATTTGTCCTTGGCAGGATCGGCGTTGGTCTTGCGGAAGAAGTAGCCAATCCTGGCGTTCCAGTGGCGCTGGTCGAATCCATAGCCTGCGTGCCGGTCAGCAACCAGGGAGAAGATGACATCCCAGCCCTTGTAGCTGATCTGGTTGGCCTTCTCGTCCGTCAGGGACCATGTGTCCCATACCCAGACGTCGTCGTTCATGGCTGGGAAATCCTTGGGGATTTCCGGCATGGTGACGTCGGGGCTCATGGAGTTCTGTCCAGGGGCAACATTGGGGTTGCTCTGGGCCATGATCTGCTTGGCGTCGGCTCGCGTCCACTTGGACGTGAAGTCTGCCGCGGGATCATATGCCTGCTGCGTGTGGGTGGTTGGCAGCGGGAAGCCGGGCGTGGGTGCCGGCATGGTGCTCGACGGCGGATCGGCCGGCAGGTTGGCCTGCGCGGCAGGCGTCACCAGCAGGATGCTGCCGGCCACGCCGGCCGCTGCTGCGAGGGCTACTGCCTGTCGCAGCCGGCGGCGCGGCCGTTGAGGGGTTAAGTGCGTGTTCATGCTTGCTCTTCTCGCGGAGTGTTGGACTTCGTGGAGTGGGGCGCATGCCCTGACCCCCTGGTGGGGGTCTCTACTCAGGCGTCCATCGATCCGCTCAAGGCGTCATCGAGGGACGCCATTGTTTTTCGAGGTGCGGGGGAGCTTTGCAGCTGTCCACCGCGGTGGCTCCGGCACGTCGACTTACCGGGGCACTCTCCACGCTGACACGTGTTAGGTCTCAGATCAAAGGGCATTGCGCGGGCCTCTTGGGCTACTCGCCAGTACCTGCGCAAGCGCTTACATTGCCAACGTGCGCGCGTGACATTTTTGGGGATGGAGGGTCAAATGTTTCGCCATAAATCAGATTTAACCTGAGAATTCACTGTGTGTTTAGTTCTCGGTCCAGGTTGTTAGCGCGCACCTGTTAAACGGCACTGCGGGGCCACCGGTGATGGTGACCCCGCAGTGCACCGCAGCGCCCCGCAGTGCACCGCAGCGCCCCGCAGTGCAGACGGGAACGAGCCCCGTTGGCTAAATCGACTAGAGCTTCGCGATGATCTCAGCCAGAAGCTTGGAGATGCGCTTGCCCGCTGCGTGTCCGGCTTCAAGGACTTCCGCGTGACTCAAGGGGACGGGGCTGATACCGGCAGCGAGGTTGGTGACCAGGGAGATGCCGAAAACTTCCATCCCTGCATGGCGGCCCGCGATTGCCTCCAGCGCCGTGGACATGCCCACCAGGTCGGCCCCGATCCGCTTGGCGTACTGAACCTCTGCCGGTGTCTCGTAGTGAGGGCCCGTGAACTGCGCGTACACGCCCTCTTGGAGGGAGGAATCAACTTCGCGGGCCAGGTCGCGGAGGCGGGAGGAGTAGAGGTCCGTGAGGTCGACGAACGTTGCTCCCTCAAGCGGTGAGGTGGCCGTGAGATTGATGTGGTCACTGATGAGTACCGGTGTTCCAGGGGTCCAGTCCTCGTTGAGTCCGCCACAACCGTTGGTGAGCACCAGCGTTTTGCAGCCGGCAGCTGCGGCGGTGCGAACGCCATGCACCACCGACCGAACGCCACGGCCCTCGTAATAGTGCGTCCGGGCACCGAGGACCAGGGCCCGCTTGCCCTCCTTGGTGAGGACGGAGCGGATGGTGCCAACATGGCCCACCACCGCTGGCTTATGGAAACCGGGAACCTCGGAGGCATTGAGGGTGGCGGTGGTTTCCCCGATCAGATCGGCGGCTTCCGCCCACCCGGATCCGAGTACCAGTGCTACGTCATGGGACTCGACGCCGGTCTCCGCGGCAATGAAGTCTGCGGCGGCCTTCGCGGCCTCGAAAGGGTCAGTGTTCATCAGCTCAGTGTTACTCACTGGTACAAGCTACCTTGCGGCTGCAGGACTTTGGTAGGGATGTGGCCTGAGTGAGGTTCGGCTGGGTGGCAACCAGCGTGGCAATGAGCGAGAATTGAGGATTGTGACCACCCAAGTTGACTTCAGTGCCCCCCGTATCGCGATCCTGGGAGGTGGTCCCGGCGGATATGAAGCTGCCATGGTGGCCGCCTCGCTCGGCGCGCACGTCACCATCATCGAGCGGGCAGGCCTCGGCGGCTCCGCGGTGTTGACCGACGTCGTGCCTTCCAAAACCCTTATTGCCACCGCCGACCTCATGACACGCGTCGGTGAGGCGGACGAGCTCGGCGTGAAGTTCGACGGCGACGGCACGGCTTCCAAGCCCCGCGCCGACCTCAAGCACATTAATGATCGCGTCCTGAACCTCGCCCACGGACAGTCCGAGGACATCCGGGCGGGCCTCGAGCGCCTGGGCGTCGAGATCGTCATCGGCTCCGGCAAGCTGCTGGACAACAACACCATCGAAGTCCTCACCATTGATGGCACCCGCACCATCGACGCCGACGCGATTCTTCTCGCTGTTGGTGCACACCCGCGCGAACTCCCCACGGCGAAGCCCGACGGCGAACGCATCCTGAACTGGGCCCAGATCTACAACCTCGACGAACTTCCCGAGGAACTGATTGTGGTGGGTTCGGGCGTCACCGGTGCCGAGTTCGCCTCCGCCTACAACGGTTTGGGCTCCAAGGTCACCCTGATCTCCAGCCGTGACCAGGTTCTTCCCGGCGAGGACACCGACGCCGCCAAGCTGCTTGAAGGCGTCTTCGAGCGCCGCGGAGTCAACGTTTTGTCCAAGTCCCGCGCCAACGCAGTAGAGCGAACGGACGACGGCGTAAAGGTCACCTTGGGTGACGGATCGATCGTGACAGGTTCGCACTGCCTGGTGTGCGTTGGCTCCATCCCCAACACTGCCGGCATCGGCCTTGAAGAAGCCGGCGTGACCCTCACGGAGTCCGGGCACATCAAGGTTGACGGCGTTTCCCGCACCACTGCCCCCAACATTTACGCTGCCGGCGACTGCACGGGAGTCTTCGCCCTCGCATCCGTTGCAGCCATGCAGGGCCGTATCGCGATCGCGCACTTCATGGGCGACGGTGTGAAGCCGCTGAAGCTCAACCAAGTGGCCTCCAACATTTTCACGTCCCCCGAGATCGCCTCCGTGGGTGTGTCCGAGGCAGACCTCGCGTCCGGCAAATATCAGGGTGACGTTGTGATGTTGTCCCTGCTCAGCAATGCCCGCGCCAAGATGCGCAACACCAAGGACGGCTTCGTCAAGATCATCGCCCGCAAGGGATCCGGAACCGTGATCGGTGGCGTGGTGGTGGGTCCGAACGCTTCCGAGCTCATCTTCCCGATCTCCGTGGCTGTGACCCAGAAGCTCCACGTGGACGATGTGGCCAGTGCTTTCACGGTGTACCCGTCGTTGACCGGATCCATCTCGGAGGCTGCACGGCGCTTGCACGTGCACATGTAGCTCAACCTTTAGCGAGTACTGACGCCCGATTCGGGGGTTCCCTGCTGATGATGCCGTGCGTACGGCACGTTCAGCAGGGAACCCCCGTATTGTGCTGCCTCGATGCGTCAGGCTGAGCAGGATTACAGCGCGGAGATGGCCTCGGCCAGCGACATGTGCAGGGCGGGGCCGTGCCCCGGGAGGATCACGTTGGCCTGGACAGCGCCGGGGGAGCGCTCAGTATTGGGGGAATGCGCGGCAGTTGGGGATTTTGCCAAAGCCAGGGATTGTGCCGAAACGAGGGCAGCGGCCGGGTCCGAGTGGTACATCTTGTGCAGCATCTGCGGGCCGGACCTGGTGCTGATCGGATGCCCGCTCACAAAGGTGTCACCCACGGCAATCGCCCCGGCAGTTGGCAGCAGCAGGACCACGTTCCCCGGGGTGTGTCCAGGTAACAGGATGGCTTCCGGCCGCCCCGGGAGGTCCTGAAGCTTCTCCGGTGTCCACGCTTCGGCGCAGGTGGCTGGTTCTGCTTGGAGGGCCTTGGCCTTGATGACGTGCACCATCCAGCGGAAAACACGGGGACGCCACGCCCGGAGCAGAACCTGCCAGATGGTCACCTGATGCTTCTCCTTGCCCTGAACATGGGCAAGTTCCTCGGGCGAGCACAGAATCGGCGTGCCGAACGTCCGTGAGAAGTAGGCGGCTGATCCAGTGTGGTCCACGTGCCCGTGCGTGATCAGCATGGCCTTGGCGTCCGCCGGGTCCAGCCCAAGCCCCCGGACGGATTCCAACACCAGGGCACGGTCCGCAGGGTAGCCGCCGTCGATCAGAAGGAATCCGGAGCGGTCACGGACAATGAGCCAGTTGGACGCTGGCCCCTTCACGAAAAAGACCCCAGGCGCCTGCTCGGATACGTTCACACGAGCAGTCTAGATCCCCGATTCGATGGTTCCCTGCCGATCGTGCCGGGCGCACGGCATCCCTGGCAGGGAACCCCCGCATCGGAGCAGCGAGCCGCCTGGAACCCCGGCATCGGAGCAGCGGGCCCCCACGAACCGCGGGTTACGCGGCGGCCGCCTGGAAGTGCTTCTCGATGATCCCCTTGATGTCCTCGTGGCATCCTCCGCAGCCTGTCCCGGCGCGGGTGGCCTTGGAGACCTCGCCCACTGTGCCGCAGCCCTCAACGACGGAGCCTTCAACACTGGCCGCACTCACGCCGGCACAACGGCACACAGTGCGTTGGGGATCGTTGCTGGTGGCCCCGGCGTCGAGTTGGTCCGGGCCATCCAGCCGCAGGAGCAGTGACCGGTCCGCGGGCAGCTCAGAGGAACGCTCAAAGAGGACCACCAGTTCAGCAGCAGTCCGTGGCATGCCCACAGCAACCAGGCCTTCCAGCACTCCGCCACGGGTGGTCATCTTCACGTAGCGTCCGTGTTCGGGGTCGGCCCACTGGGAGATCTGGCGGCGGGCACGCCCGGCCACGGCACCGGCCTCAAGCAACTCCTCATCCCAGGGATCGGCATGGTTATCGCCTGCCACAGCAAGGTTGATTCCCCGGGCTTTCAGGACAACCACGCCGGGCTTCTCTGTGGGAAGTGCTTCCAGAGCATCCGCGGCAGCCTGTCCATCCCGCGCCAGGATCACGAGGTACTCGGCCAGCCATTCGGCCTGCCGCCAGCCCGGACCGACGAGACCGGAAGGACCGGAGGCATTCCGGCAATCAACGCACGCGGCATCTGGGCAACGCACTTCAGCGCAGTCGCCGATCGCGAACATGTGGGGCTCGTGATAGGTACGGAGGTGGTGATCCACCAGAATGCCGGAAGCAACGGGAAGTCCACAGCCCTCCGCCAATTCGACGCGGGGGCGCACACCACAGGACAACACCAGCAGGTCGCCGTCAATCGCGGAGCCGTCATCCAGCAGCAAAGCGGAGAAGCTGCCGCCCGGTCCGGCGGTCTCCACGCCAGTGGAACGCGCGTTGCCCGCCATCCGGACCCCGCCTGCCCTCAGACTGTTGGTGAGAACGGATCCACTTCCACGGTCAATGCTGCGCCCGAGGGGGAACGGCCCGTTGTGGACCACTGTGGCCTGCGCGCCTTCTTCTGCAGCGGCGAGGGCCGTCTCCAAGCCCAGCACGCCGCCACCCAACACCACCACGCGCTTTCCCTCAGCAACGGCGGAACGGAGCAATGCGGCATCCTTCAGATCACGCAGAGCCGTGACGCCAGCAGGGAGGACAGGGCCGGAGGGGTCGGGGTTGAGGCCGGTCAGGTTGGGAATCACGGGACGGGACCCGGTGGCGAACACCAAGCGGTCATAGTGTTCGGTGGTGCCGTCGGACAACGCTACGTTCTGGCGGGCGCGGTCGATCCTCTTGACCTTGACGCCCAACCGCACCTGGACGCCGTCGGCTTCCAGTTCGGCGGCATCAGCCATGGCCAAAGCCTCGGCTGTGGTGCGCCCGACGCCAAACTCGGCAACCATCACACGGTTATACGCGGCTTCGGTTTCCTGGCCAACCACCAGTAGCTGCACCAGTCCGGTGCGGACAGCGGGCAGGAGTTCGTCCACCAGACGGGCAGCCACGGGGCCGAATCCAACAACAACAATGCGCTCGCTCATGATGCCTCCTTGACGTGCACTGGCAGCCCGGCCATGGCCGGAATACGTGAAGAAACCGAGGGAGCGTCCTGCGCAGTAACTTCCTTCCGGACCCATACCCGGCTGGTCTTGAACTCCGGCATGCCGGAAATGGGATCTGTGACCGCCTCCGTGAGGCGGTTGGCGTTTTCCTGGCCGGGGAAGTGGAACGGCAGGAAGACCGTGTCAGGGCGGACCGTGGTGCTGAGCTCAGCCCGGCACAGGACCTCGCCGCGCTCGTTGGTGACGGTGGCGTAATCGCCGTCGGCGATGCCCCGTGCGGCCGCCGTTCCCGGATGGATGAGGAGCCGGGCCTGTGGCTGCGATGCGAGGAGTTCGCTCACGCGTCGGGTCTGGGCGCCGGATTGGTAGTGCTCCAGAAGCCTGCCGGTGGCCAATGCCAACGAATCGTCCGCATAGGAACGCACAGCCCGTTTGGACGGCGTCACGGGAACCATGACGGCCCGGCCATCAGCATGGGCGAAGCCGTCGGCGAAGAGCCGCGGGGTGCCGGTGCTTCCCACCGGATAGGGCCAGTAGGCAGCCTCGCCGCGGTCCAGCATGGCGTAGTCAATGCCCGAGTAATCAGCCAAACCGCCGGCGGAGGCCACGCGCAGCTCTTCGAAAACCGTCTCGGGATCATCGCTGAACGTTGAGGGCGCTTCAAGGAGCTCAGCCAGCCTGGCCATGAGCCACAGCTCGCTGCGGACACCCGGGGGAGGAGTCAGCGCGCGGCGGCGCCGGATCACGCGGCCCTCCAGGTTGGTCAGCGTGCCCTCCTCCTCGGCCCATTGCGTCACCGGCAACACCAGGTCGGCCTCAGCCGCGGTCTCGGACATGAAGAAGTCGCAAACCACCAGGAAGTCCAGGCTGCGGAGTCCTTGGATCACTGCGTTGGTATCGGGCGCCGACACCACCACATTGGCGCCGTGGACGAAAAGGCAACGGACGCCGTCGGGCTGTCCGAGGGACTTGAGAAGTTCGACGGCGGGGAGGCCGGGTCCGGGGATCAGTGACTCATCGACTCCCCAGACGCGGGCGACGTAGGCACGGGCGGCGGGGTCCGTGATCTTGCGGTAGCCCGGGAGCTGATCGGCCTTTTGTCCGTGTTCACGGCCGCCCTGACCGTTGCCCTGTCCCGTAAGGGTGCCGTAGCCGCTGCGGGCGGAGCCGGGCAGGCCAAGGAGGAGGCTGAGGTTGATGGCCGCGGTGGCAGTGTCCGTGCCGTCAACGTGCTGCTCCACACCCCGGCCGCTGAGGATGTAGCTGCCGCCGTTCCGGGCACCTTGGGCCAAGCGGCGGGCGGTCTCCCGGATGAGGTTGGCCGGAACGCCCGTGATGGTCTGGACACGCTCGGGCCAGAACGACGACAGGCTGCGCACCACTGCGGCGTAACCGCTGGTGTTGGCTGCGATGAAGTCGGCGTCCGCCAGCCCTTCGTGCACCACCACATGGCTGATGCCCAAAAGGAGCGCCAAATCGGTGCCGGGCGTCGGCTGCAGGTGGAGGCCGCCGCCGTCGGACGTGAACGCAGCAGTAGCCGAGCGGCGCGGGTCCACCACAATCAGCCCACCGGCGTCCCGCGCGCCCTGCAGGTGCTGGACGAATGGTGGCATGGTCTCGGCAACGTTGGAGCCGAGCATGAGGATCACGGACGCGGTGTCAAGGTCCGTGACAGGGAAGGGGAGGCCCCTGTCGACGCCGAAAGCCCGGTTGCCGGCAGCTGCAGCGGACGACATGCAGAACCGGCCGTTGTAGTCGATCCGGGAGGTCCGCAGCGCCAACCGCGCGAACTTGCCCAGCAGGTAAGTCTTCTCATTGGTGAGGCCACCGCCGCCGAACACTCCCACGGCGTCGTTCCCGTACTGCTGCTGGGTGTCCTTCACCGCTGAGGTGATCAGCATGAGGGCCTGGTCCCAGGAGATCGGCTGGTGGACGCCGTCGGATCCTTTGAGCATCGGCTCGGTGACCCGGCCGCTGTGACGCAACAACGACGCCGATGTCCAGCCTTTGCGGCACAGCCCGCCCCGGTTGGTGGGGAAGTCGCGCCCGGAAACCTCCGGGGGCACGGTGGGGGCTGCGTCAGTGGCGGGCGCTGCCCCGGCGGCAGGTGCAGCCGGGGTCAGCGTCATGGCGCACTGTAGCGCGCAGTAGGGGCAGTGGGTATCGGCGCCGTTGGGCATCTAGATGTGTCCGATCGTGTTGCGCTTCTGTGCGGGGCGAATGTAGACCACCCAGCAGACGGCGAGCATGAGGACGTAGGCTCCAACGAATCCGTAGAACGCCGGGGTGTAGGAGCCGCTGGCCGTGTTGGAAGCGTTGAGGACCTGCGGGATGACGAAGCCGCCGTAGGCGCCGATCGCGGAGATCAGGCCCAGCGAGGAGGATGCGAGCCGTGCAGTGGTGGCGCTAGGGGCCCCCGTCCGGGCTGCCCGGCTGGAGGTGGCGAAGATGACCGGGATCATGCGGTAGGTTGCGCCGTTTCCGAAGCCGCTGGCCAGGAAGAGCAGCAGGAACAAGGTGAGGAAGAGCCAGAAGTTCTTCAGGGGCAGCGTCCAGATCATGGTCAGGGTGATGACGGCCATGGAGGCAAAGGAGGCGATGGTCATGCGGGCGCCACCCATGCGGTCAGCCATGCGTCCGCCGTAGGGGCGGGCCAGGGAACCGATCAGCGGGCCGAGGAAGGCCAGCGAGAGTGCCACAGCGCCGACGTGGATGGAGGAGAAGTCCGGGAAGTAGTCCTTGATCAGCTTGGGGAAGACGCCCGCGAAGCCGATGAAAGAACCGAACGTTCCAATGTAGAGGAACGCCATGATCCACAGGTGCGGTTCCTTCAGAGCGGCCAGGGAACCGGCCACATCACCCTTGGCGCTGGTGAGGTTGTTCATGTACTTGTAGGCGCCGAAAGCGGCGATGATGATCAGCGGGATCCAGATGATGCCTGCCATGGGCAAGTTGACGGTCCCGGCTGCCAGCAGCGTTATGGCGATGGGAACAACAAGCTGTGCGACGGCGGCACCGAGGTTTCCGCCGGCTGCGTTCAGGCCCAGCGCCCAACCCTTTTCGCGGGCGGGGTAGAAGAAGGTGATGTTGGCCATGGAGCTGGCGAAGTTGCCGCCACCGAAGCCGGCGAGTGCGGCCATGAGGAGCATGACGCCGAAAGGCGTCTCCGGGTTGGAGACACAAAGTGCCAGCCCGGTGGTGGGGATCAGCAGGAGCAGCGCGGAGACGATGGTCCAGTTCCGGCCACCGAACTTGGGAACCATGAACGTGTAGGGGATTCGGAGCGTGGCGCCTACGAGGCTGGGGATGGAGATGAGCCAGAAGATCTGGTTGGTGTCGAACTGGAAGCCGGCTGCGGGGAGCTGGACCACCACGATGGACCACAGCTGCCAGACGACGAAGCCGAGGAATTCAGCGAAGATGGACCAATTGAGATTGCGCTTGGCGATGGACCGGCCTTCGGACTCCCATTGGCCCTTGTCCTCGGCATCCCAGTTGGCGATCCAGCGGCCGGGGCGGTGTTCAAGGGCGGGGGCGGCGGTGGCAGCGGACTGGACAGGGGCCAGTTCATCTGCGGAGCGGTCAACAGTCACGGAAGTGCCTCCTTGGTGGGGGACGTTGTCCTTCCACGGTAGGTTTGGCGCATTTCGAGGACGGTCGCCGTTTGTAAACGCCCTGTGACATTTCCCTATCGGCGGGGTCACCGGCGCGTGAGGCCGTGGTGAGGTAATGTGGCGCGGACCACAAGGTGAGATTTTTCTGTGCGTCCACATGTTGGACTTAGTTGTCCAGTCAATGGACAGCGGGAACTATTATTGAACTCTCGAATAATCCTTCGCCGGGTAGGGTCTCGGGGCTTCGGCCGGCGTGAAAGAAAGCTGCAAACACATGTCTTCCACCGCACCATCCAAGGAAGGCGAGTCCACTAAGCCAGTGAACTCGCGGGGCAAGGTGATCTTCGCGAGCCTGATCGGCACGACGATCGAGTTCTACGACTTCTACGCCTATGCCACCGCGTCGGTACTCGTCTTCCCGAAGCTCTTCTTCCCGGACGCCACTGACATCAATGCGCTGCTCAGTGCGTTCGCCATCTTCGGTGTCGCCTTCTTCGCGCGGCCCATTGGCGCCGTGGTCTTCGGCCACTTTGGTGACAAGATCGGCCGTAAGGGCACCCTGGTGGCATCACTGCTGACCATGGGTATTGCAACCTTCCTTATCGGCCTCCTGCCCACGGCCTCCATGGCTGGGTGGGCCATCCTGGCCCCGATCATGCTGGTGGTCCTGCGCTTCTTCCAGGGCCTCGCCTTGGGTGGAGAATGGTCCGGCGCGGCTCTGTTGGCCACGGAGAACGCCCCCGAAGGCAAGCGCGCCATCTACGGAACCTTCCCGCAGCTGGGTGCTCCCATCGGCTTCATCATCGCCAACGTCATCTTCATCTGGATGAACGTATCCCTGAGCGCCGAAGAGTTCCTGGCCTGGGGCTGGCGTGTTCCGTTCATCCTCAGCGCCGTGCTGGTCATCGTGGGCCTGTACGTCCGCCTGAAGCTGGTGGAAAGCGCATCCTTCACCAAGGTGATCGAACAGGACAAGGTCCAGAAACTGCCCTTGGCCGCAACGCTCAAGAGCCACTGGCGCCCCGTGGTTGCGGGCACCTTCATCATGTTCGCCACGTACGTGCTCTTCTACATCATGACCACGTTCACCCTGTCCTACGGGACCAAGCCCACCCTGGCCGGCGCGCAGGCCGCCGCTGAGAAGGCCGGAAAGCCCATGACGGCGGACCAGGTCGCGGCGTTTGTCCCCGGTCTGGGCATCACGCGGTCCGATTTCCTCTGGATGCTGATCATCGGCGTCGTCTTCTTCGGTATCTTCACGGTGGTCTCCGGGCCTCTGGCTGAGAAGTGGGGCCGGCGAAAGTTCCTGCTGGGTGTCACTGCAGGGATCTTCGTGTTCGGCGCGCTGTGGTTCACCATGTTTGGTCCCGGACAGGCAGCAGCCATGGTTGGCCTCATTGTGGGCTTCACACTCATGGGCCTCACTTTCGGACCCATGGCGGCCATCCTTCCCGAGCTGTTCCCGGCCAACGTCCGTTACACCGGGTCAGCGGTTGCCTACAACCTGTCCTCGATGATCGGCGCAGCACCTGCATCGTTCGTGGCCATTGCGCTCTGGTCTGCAGCCAACGGCAGCACTTGGCTGGTGGGCGCCTACATGGCCGCCGCCGCTGTGGTGACGTTTATCGCCCTCTGGCTGACACGCGAAACCAAGGACATGGACTACGAGAACAACGTTGCCTAAGTAGCCCAATAACGACGTCGGCCCCGCACCAAACGGTGCGGGGCCGACGTCGTTAAGAGGTGCTTTGCGTTAGTCCTCGATGGTGGCGATGACCGCGCCGGCGGCAACGGTCTCACCGGCGGCAGCCGAGAGGCCGCGTACGGTACCGGCCTTGTGGGCTGTCAGCGGCTGCTCCATTTTCATGGCTTCCAGGACCACGATCAGATCGCCCTCTGCCACAACGTCACCTTCAGAAGCCGCCACCTTGACGATGGTGCCCTGCATGGGGGAGGTGAGTGCGTCGCCGCCGGCAGCTGCAGCCGTGGCGCTAGCCGAGCGGGAGCGCTTCTTGGACTTGCCGGACTTGGTGCCCGAACCGCTTGAAACCGCGGCGATGCTGCCACCCAGACCGGACGGCAGGACCACCTCAAGGCGCTTGCCACCAACCTCGACGACGACGCGCTGGCGCTCACCGGCGTCGGGCGTCTCTGTGCCTGCCACGTTGGCGGACCAGGCCGGGATGCTGTTGACGAACTCCGTCTCGATCCAACGGGTGTGGACTTTGAACGGGCCCTCCGCCGGGGCGAAAGCGGGATCGGTGACCACTGCGAGGTCGAAGGGGATGACGGTGGGGATGCCCTCGACCACCATCTCCTCCAACGCCCGGCGTGAACGCTGAAGCGCCTGCTCGCGGGTGGCTCCGGTGATGATCAGCTTGGAGAGCATGGAGTCGAAGTTGCCGCTGATGACGTCGCCCTGGTCCACGCCGGAGTCGATCCGGACGCCGGGTCCGGTCGGGTTCTTCAGCGTGGTGATGGTGCCGGGGGCGGGCATGAAGTTGCGGCCCGGGTCCTCGCCGGTGATGCGGAACTCGAAGGAGTGGCCGCGGACCTCGGGGTCGTCATAGCCGAGCGCTTCGCCGCGGGCAATGCGGAACTGCTCGCGTACAAGGTCGATGCCCGTGACTTCCTCGGACACGCAGTGCTCCACCTGGAGGCGGGTGTTGACCTCGAGGAAGGAAATGGTGCCGTCCTGGCCTACCAGGAACTCACAGGTGCCTGCGCCGAGGTAGTTGGCTTCCTTCAAGATGGCCTTGGAGGATTCGTAGAGACGCTTGTTCTGCTCTTCGCTGAGGTACGGAGCGGGGGCTTCTTCAACAAGCTTCTGGTTACGGCGCTGCAGTGAGCAATCGCGGGTGGAGACCACTACCACGTTGCCGAAAGCATCGGCCAGGCACTGTGTTTCCACGTGGCGAGGAGCATCAAGGAAGCGTTCGATGAAGCACTCGCCGCGGCCGAAAGCTGCGATGGCTTCGCGGACTGCGGACTCGTACAGCTCGGGGATTTCGTCCATGGTGCGGGCCACCTTGATACCGCGGCCACCGCCGCCGAAGGCAGCCTTGATGGCGACGGGCAGGCCGAATTCTTCGGCGAACTTCAGGATTTCGTCCGCGGATTCCACGGGGTCGGCCGTGCCGGGGACCAGGGGAGCGCCAACCTTTTCGGCAATGTGGCGGGCCTGCACCTTGTCACCCAAGGCTGAGATGGCGTCCGGTGAGGGGCCGATCCAGGTGATGCCGGCGTCGATGACCTTGGTGGCGAACTCGGCGTTCTCTGCAAGGAAGCCGTAACCCGGGTGGATGGCATCCGCGCCGGACTGCTTGGCGACGTCGATGATCTTGTCCATCACCAGGTACGACTCAGCAGCCGTGTTGCCACCCAGGGCGTAGGCTTCGTCGGCAAGGCGGACGTGGAGGGCTTCACGGTCAGGGTCGGCGTAAACGGCTACGGAGGCAATGCCTTCGTCCCGGGCGGCTCGGATGATGCGGACCGCGATTTCGCCGCGGTTGGCAATCAAGACCTTGGTAAGAGGGCTGGAAATGGGCTGCGCCGGGTTAGCTGACAAGTTGTTGACTCCTTCTGTCCTTCAGGGAGCCTAGCGCGATTGTGAGGGTTCCGCCCATATTGATGGGGGATTCCGTGTGTGAGGCGATGTTCCTTTGTAGGGTTGCTACAAATTGCTTTTACTGTGTGTTCGCGGTCCACAGCTCAGTGATGCCCACGTTTGCGTGGACCAGCAGGTCCCTGAGCGTGGAGATGGAAAGCCCGACGACGGCGTGCGGGTCGCCGTCCACCTTGCGGATGAAGGCCCCGCCCAGGCCGTCGATGGTGAAGGAGCCTGCACAGTGAAGGGGTTCTCCGGTGGCGATGTAGGCGTCGATGTCGTGGGGGCTCATCTGGGCGAAGTGGACCTCGGCACTGGATACCGCTCCCACGGTTGCGCCCGTGCCTTCGGGAGTCACGGCGTCTGAACCCTCTGTTGCATCGTCGTCGGCCGCGTCAGCGGCGGTGTCCCGGCAGTCAACCAACCAGTGGCCTGTGTGGAGCACACCCTGCGAGCCGCTCATCCGCAGCATCCGTTCACGCGCAACTTCAGGGGTATAGGGCTTGCCGTGGGACTCGCCGTCGAACTCGAAGACGGAGTCGCAACCGATGACCAGCGCGCCCTCAGCCTCGGGGAGCGAAGCCACGGCCTCTGCCTTGGCCCGGGCCAGGAGCAGTGCCGTGTCATGGGCATCGGTCACACCGTATTTGGCCTGAACCGCGTCCTCGTCCACATCCGAGACCAGGACGTCGTGCTGGATCCCTGCCTCGGTGAGCAGCTTGGTGCGGGCGGGGGACTGGGAGGCGAGAATCAATCGGGTCACGTGCCCAGCCTAATGCCAACCATCTCTCACTTTCCGCGTGCTTAAACCGAACGCTCGCTCACTTGCCTCAAGCAAGTGAGCGAGCGTTCGTGAATATCGGCTGTTAGGTGAGAGACGGTTAGTGGACCAGTTCCTCGGCGTCGGCCTTCCGGCGGTCGGTGCGCTCCAGCTTGGCGCCTTCAACGTCCACGTCCGGGAGGATGCGTTCCAGCCACTTGGGCAGCCACCACGCCTTCTCGCCCAAGAGGTACATGACCGCGGGAACAATGGTCATGCGCACTACGAATGCGTCAATCAGCACACCGAATGCCATGGCAAAGCCAAGCGGACGGACCATGGTGAGGTGGCTGAAGATGAAGCCGGAGAACACGCTCACCATGATGATCGCGGCGGCGGTGACCACGGCTGCGGCATGGCTGAACCCGGAGCGTACCGCGTGCTTGGCGGATTCGCCGTGCATGAACGATTCCCGCATGCCGGAGGTGATGAACACCTGGTAGTCCATGGCCAGACCGAACAGCACGCCGATCAGGATGATGGGCAGGAAGCTCAGGACGGCGCCGGGGTTGGCGACGTCGAAGATGCCTCCCAGCCAGCCCCACTGGTAGACGGCAACCACGGCACCAAAAGCAGCGGCAAGGGAGAGCAGGAATCCGCCGGTAGCCAGCAACGGCACCACGATGGAGCGGAAGACCAGCAGCAACAGCAGCAGGGAGAGTCCCACCACAATCGCCAAGTAGGGCGGCAACGCGGCGCCGAGCTTGTTGGACACATCAATGTTGCCTGCGGTTTGTCCGGTCAGGCCGATCTTCACGTCCAGGTCGTCCGCTATGGCTGTTCCCTTGGCGCGGAGATCGGATACTACCTGCACGGTGCCCGCACTGGCGGGGCCTTCCTTGGGAATGACCTGGAAGACGGTGGTGCGGCGGTCCTCACTCAGCGCCACCGGCACGGCTGCGACAACATTCTCAACGCTGCGAAGCTGGTCCGCTACGTCGAACTGCTTGGTCTTGGCATCGTTCTCGCTGAGGCCTTCCGGGAATTCGCCGACCACGATGATGGGTCCGGTCACCCCTTCACCGAAGCTGCTGCGCGTGAGGTCGTAGGCCTTGAAGGCTTGCGAATCCACCGGCTCGGAGCCGCCGTCGGGAAGTGCCAGCCGCAACTGCGAAGCAGGGAGAGCCAACGCACCCAACAGGGCGACGCTTGCCACCAAGGCAACCCACGGATGACGCGTGACCATGCCGCCCCAGCCGCCACTGCTGCGCTTCTCCTCGCGTTCGCGATCGGCAGCTTCGTGGCCCGGCTCGGCGTTGTGCTTGGCGGCCTTGGCCCAGGCGCGCTTGGAGATGAGCCTGCGGCCGATCAGCGCCAGGACGGCGGGCGTCAGGGTCAAGGCGACGACGACGGCCACACCGACTGTCGCTGCGGCGGCAACACCCATGACGGCCAGGAAGGGGAGTCCCGGAACCACCAGGGCCGCCAACGCGATGATGACCGTCAGGCCGGCGAAGAGCACGGCGTTGCCCGAGGTGCCGGTGGCCAGTGCTGCGGATTCTTCGGCGTCCATACCGGCGAGGAGTTGTGTCCGGTGCCGGTTGACGATGAAGAGCGAGTAATCGATGCCGACCGCGAGGCCGAGCATCAGGGCAAGCATGGGGGAAATGGAACTCATGTCGATCACGCTGGTGAGCGCGAACGTCCCGCCCACTCCCACGGCAACGCCGATCAGGGCCATCACCAGTGGCAGGCCGGCGGCGATCAACGTTCCGAGCATGAGAATCAGGACCAGGGCTGCAACAGCAACGCCCACAATCTCAGCGATGCCGAAGATCTCCGAGACGTCCTCGGTGATTTCCTTACTGGCGTAGGCGGTGACGCCGGCGGAGGAGACTCCGTGGACGATCTCCTGGACTTCCTCGCGGACAGCGGGGTCAACGGCGTTGATGGAGGTCTTGAACTGGACCTGCGCTACTGCGGCTTTATTGTCGCTGGAAACAAAACGGAGCCCTTGGGATGCTTCGAGCTGTCGCTTGCCAAGTGCCAGCGTGGCGGCGCCATCGGCGGCCTCCTTGGCTCCGGCGTCGAGCTTTTCCTTGTTGGCAGCAAATTCAGCGCGCTGCGGCGCCAGCTGGGCTTCAATCTGGGCGGGGGTGAGGCCTGAGGCAGCGAGCTGCTGTTCAACCCCGTTGAGTTGCGCCTCGCCCGCTTCCAGCTGCGCCCGGGAGGCGTCCAGCTGGGCCTTGCCTTCTGCCGCCTTCGCTTCGCCGGCGGCGATCTCGCCAGCGGACTTGTCCAGTTGCTCCTGCGTGGTGAACGGGTTGACCGTTCCCTGTACGTCAGGCATGGCTTCGAGCTTGGTGAGCGCAGCCGTAACCGCGTCCTTCTTGGCTTGATCGAAACCGGCATCTCCGGCGTCGAAGACCACGCTGGCCGAGCCGCCCGACGAATCAGGAAGGGCTTCCTTGAGCTTGTCCGCCATCTGCTGGGTTTCGGTGCCCGGGATGGTGAAGTTGTTGGACATGGTGCCGTGGAATGCTGCGGCCGAGCCGCCTACAGCCACCATGACGGCCAGCCATATGGAGATGACGAGCCAGCGGCGGCGATACGAAAACTTGCCGAGACGGTAGAGGAACGAGGCCATGTCAGAACCGATCTTTGGTGGTTGGAACGGAGGGGGAGGCTGATGCCGCTGTGGAGAAAGCGTTCGACGGCGGCGCGAAGCCACCACCGAGAAGACCCATCGCATCGATGAGGTGCTGGCGAAGGACTGCCAGGGATTCCTGTGAGAGATCGGGGCCGCGTTCAATGAACCAAACGGTCATTGCCGCTTTGCCGCAGGAGATCACGGATCCCGCCAGGGCGTGAAGATAGAGCTCACTGATCCCGGCGCCGAGCCTGCTGCGGGCGGCGTCAATAATCTGCGCTGTGCAGTGCTCCCAGGCTTCCAGCTCGGAGCGTGCAAGCTGCCTGTTGTCCTGGGTCAGGCTGAACAGTTCGGCCATGGGTGCCACGGACATCGGATCGGCCAGCGCCATGAGGGCCGCCTGGGCGGATTCGAGGATGGACTCCTCTGCGGGGCGCAGCCGGAACTGCTCCAACGCGTGGTCCATGAAGCCATCGGCTACGGAGGCCAGTGCTGCTTCGAGGCTGGGGAAGTAATTGAAGAAAGTCCGCCGTGAGACACCCGCACTGGCTGCGATGTCTTCCACGGTGAAGTTGCCGGGCCCGTTGCTGCGCAAGAGGTCCAGGGCTGCGGACGCAATGGAGCTGCGGGTGGCCGCCTTGTTGAGCTCGCGCCGTGATGGCGTTGATTGCTCAGCAGTGTTGGGCGACTCCGCAGTGGCTTCATGGCTACTGGTTTGGGTCACATACTTACACTAAGTGCAAGTTTGCACTCTGCGCAATTTGGCCTGGACGCGGGCAGAGAAAAGTCCCGCCCCCGTTCCTCACCCTCGCCTTTCTACAGCAGGGGTGAAGAACCAGAGCGGGACGTGGAATCTCGGCTTAGAACTGGTGGGGCTG
>NZ_PCPR01000016.1 GCF_002979775.1 Arthrobacter sp. MYb23 | reverse complement strand
GGCCGCCTTGGCGGGAAACATGCCACCGAGGACGCCAAGTCCAGCCCCTTCCCCTGCCCACAGCGCGGCCGGGATTCCTGTGACCAGGGGCAGGAGGACTGCCCTCATGCTCCCCTGAACGTCCTTCAGTTCCGCAAGGGCCGCTGTGCATGATGAGCAGCCGTTCAGATGCTCGCGGATCTTGCGCTCAGTGGCGGTGGACACTCCACCGCGGATGTAGTTGCCGAGCTTCGATACGTACTGGGAACACTCAGTGTCAGCTTGCTCCGAGATGTGGCACTGCAGGTACTGCCTCCTCAGACCTTCACGGGCGCGAAGGGCGAGTGCAGAAACGGCGTTGGCGGAGAGACCCAGAATTGGCGCCACGGCCGCAGGTTTCATGCGTTCCACGTCCAAGTACCAGAGCACAGCCTGCCACCGTTCAGGAAGGGCCCGGAAGGCTTTGGCTATGGTGTGCGACTCGAAAGCGCCTATTGCCGGGTCCGAGTCCGACAAGGCTTGATCCAGGACGGATTCGTCGCCGCTGGGCACCACTTTGCCGGCTTTGCGATTCCGATGATGGGACAACCGGGCAACTGTGGACAAAAGGTAAGCCCTGAAGAACGTGTCCGGCCCTTTGCCGGCAACAAGGCTTTGCAGGACAGCCTGGAAAGCCTCCGCGACCACATCCTCAGCGTCACTCTGGTTGTCCACGTTGCGTCTGGCAACCTTGGATGCAACGGACACATGGCGCTCGTAGAGTCCGTCAAAGGCAGACATGTCTCCATTGCGGACCAAGTCAATGAGTTGACCGTCGTCGACGCTGGATTTGTTGCTCGCATGTGACGTTTGTGCCATCTATGGCACCCCCAAATCGTAGAGAACCCTGCCCATATATAAGGAGTGGGGGTGCGGCCCAAGTCGTGACGCCAGTTTTGTACATAGTCTTTAGCAATCGATTCTCCAGACGCCTCCGTCACGAAAAGGCTCTTTTACGCACTGTTGGGATATGACATCGTTCCGGACAAAATCAGGTGCCGAGTCCACATTCTTGCAGCACCATTTGCTGAGCAGATGGCGGACCGCCAGTTACCAAAGGGGTTGGCGGTTCCGCGCGGACTGGTTCCTGCCGGAAGTCCGGACAGTGGCCACGTCCCTCGTCAGCAGCTCAGTAGTTCCGGCCCCCGCAGCAAAATTGCTGGGTGCCGCGCGCGCCAGGAATGGCGTCAGTATCAGAGAAACCTTGAACGACTTCCGTGCCCTGTTCACCGCAGCGGAGCAGGCCCTTGACGTCGATGCCCTCCTGTCAATCGCGGAAGGCTGGGCCGAGGTTGCCGAAACAGCCCCCGCCATCTCGTGCACCGACGTCTATACAGGGCTGGCCACCCAGGCCCACTTTCAACGACGAATCCACGAGGTGTCCACACTCGGCGCGCAGTGGCCTGGCTCGCATGCGCTGGCAATCATCTCGCTGCCCCATCCCCGGGACAGCCGCAGCCATTGCTGGACCCTGTTGGCCCGGCTTGGGGATGCCGTCAACTGTGAGTTGCAAGGAACCGGAGCGACGGCAATGTACCAAGATTCCGCCGTCCATGTCCTCTTTTCCGTCAGCGAAAAAAACCTGTCCCAGCTGGTGGACTGCAAGGCTGCTTTGGAGGCCCTCGGCGAGGGCCGGCTGTGCCCCGCGCACATGAATTTCTACCCGCTTTCCAGGGCTGCGGCAGCGGCCGCCACCGCCACAACGGCCGCGCGGGACTCGTCGTGCTAGCCCGATTTGGCCGAAAACCGTTCTGCAGCGTAACGAACCACGCATTGCGAACACTGACCTTGTGACGGAACACATCCCAAGGATTAGAAGGACCTTTCCCATCATGAATAACCAGATCCATCAAAAAACTGTGTCACTGGTGGCTGCACTGCTGGCCGTTGGCATGGCTGTCCTGGGCCTGGGACTCTCCGCCCTGCCCGCCAGTGCTGAGGAGATCCCGGACGCGGAGATCACTCTTAGCACCAGCTCCATAGTCACCCGGCAATGGGACCAAGTGAATCTGACCTGCGAATGGTCCGTCCCGGACAACTCGCAACCCGGGGACACGTTCACTTTGCAGCTTCCCCCCGAACTGCGGTGGTTTGGCGCTGCAACTTTTGATCTGGATACTCCCGATGGCCAGAGGGTGGCAACAGCTACGGCCAACGACGCCGGCCAGGTGGTCTTCACGCTCACTGACTTCGTCGCCCTGCATCCGCTGAATGTGGGCGGAACGTGCTCGTTCGTCACGCAATACTCCGTGGATCCGGCGATCGGCGGAACAAAGGAACTCAGCTTCGTTTTCGGCGACAGCGTGGTTCGCGTCCCGGTGAGTATCGAACCGTGCACGGAAAACTGCCTCCCGGAGGTGCCCACAACCGCGGGAAAGTCGATGTGGTGGGCGGACCCTGCACAATCTGAGCTTCAATCGATCCTGTACATGCCGCCCATGGCCTCAGCAAACAACGACGTTGTGGTCACCGATGTCCCCGCAGCCGGAATGGTCATCGACTGCAGCCGGGTCACACCCCGCGTTGGCAAGGTGCGGGGCGAGGCCGGCAACATCGTTGAGCCCTACGACAACGAGCAATATCCAGCGACCATCGAATGTACCCCTCAGTCGCTCAAGGTCAGCTGGACCGGCCTCCCCCAAGGCGAACACGTGGAGCTCTTTGTGATGACCAAGGTGTCTGATCCTTCCCTGGACGTTTACGAAAACAACGGGACAGTGACCATCTCAGGCGAGGAAAACCAGGTGGGGGCCCAAATGCGCCGGAGCCATGCCAGCGGAACCGGGCAGGGGACAGCTGCAGCAACACCCATCCCCAGCACCAGCACCAGCACCAGCCCAGCAACACCTATCCCCAGCACCAGCAGCCCCGCTGTTGTGGTTCTTCCGGCAGAACCAACCGAACCGGCGTGGACGAAGACCCCGGCGCCGTCTGCCACTGCGGAACAGTTAGCCAACACGGGCGCACAAGGCCAAGCGTTCTTCTTCCTGGCTGCGGCACTTCTGGCCGTGGGATCCCTGCTCGCCTTTGCGGGCGCCCGTAAGCACAGGCACCGTTCGCACTAACCAGGCGATCAAAAACGCCCAGGCGATCAAAACGCCCTCCGGGGCACGACGGCGAAACTGGTCCGGGCATGTGGTGCCAGGCCAACGCTGCCGTCCATCAATCCCGGCTCGCGCTGGCATGAGTTCAGGGCCAGCGCGAGCCGATCCATAGCAGTGGAGTCCTGACCTCGATGGGGCTGGATTCCGGGAATGCCCACGCCCGGCGCATAGTTGAGGCAAGAGCAACCGCCGCGAACTGACGCGAACACTAGCTGAGGAGAACCATGAGCTCGCCCACCACCGCAACCGACGCCCAACTCGCACGGTGGGAGCGGTTCCGTGCAGGCCGGAATGCAGCCCTTGCCACTGAGCACGGCTGGTTGACGCTCACGTCTTTCCAATGGCTTGAGTCCCAGCCGTCCGGGGTGGAACTTGTTCCGGGCCTCTGGTCTACTGACGGCACCACGGCTTTCCTCACGGCGAGCGCTGAGGATGGACTGACCGTGGTGGAGACAGGACAGGCCGTAGAGGGGACCATCACGGCGACGCTGCAGGATGAAGAGTCGCTCATGTGGGTGCAGTTTGGAGGCGACGACGGCAAGCAGGTTGTGGTGGAACTTGCCATGCGTGCGGACAAATACGCGGTCCGCACGCGCGACAACAGCTCCACAGTGTTGACCCGGTTCAAGGGCGTCCCCACTTACGAGTACAACCCCGACTGGGTTGTCCAGGGCCGGTTCGAAGCCTACGCTGAGCCTGTGGACGTACCCATCGGCACGGCCAACCCCTTGGTGGATGGCGTCCACCGGTCAGTGGGCGAGGTTGCGTTCCGGGTGCCGGGTGTTCCCCACGAAATCCGGCTGCACGCGGAAGAAGAGAAGCTGGGTGCCCTCAACGTCACCTTCCACGATGAAAGCAACGGAGAGACCACGGATGAATGGCGTAAGGTCTTCATTCCCCGTCCTCGCCCTGATGGGACCGTGGTGATCGATTTCAACCGTGCCATCAACTACCCCAGTGCCTTCACCCCGTACGGCACGTGCCCCATGCCTGTCCGGGGCAACTCACTGGACGTCCGCGTGGAAGCGGGAGAGAAGCTCCCCCAGGAGTGAGAGACGTGGTCTGAGCGGCCTAGGTGATGGCTGAAACCCCAGTCACTGCACGGCCTACGATCAGGGAGTTGATCTCGTAGGAGCCTTCGTACGTGTAAATTGCCTCTGCGTCGGCAAAGATCTTGGCAATGCGGTAATCGGTGACGATTCCGTTCCCGCCCAGGATGGAACGGCCCAAAGCGACGGTTTCCCGCATCCTGGCGCTGCAGTAGGCCTTTGCGAGCGCAACTTGTGCCATGTCGGCTCCACCGTGGCGCACTCCTTGGGCGTCCGTGAAAATGTCCTCCTGCAGCTGCGCTATACGAACCATCATTCCCATGCTGGCAACCGCGTTGCCGAGCATGTCCACCAGGTGTTGTTGGATGAGCTGGAACTTGGCCAGTGGCTTGCCGAACTGCATGCGCTCGACGGCGTACTGCCGGGCGACGTCGAATGCTGCCAGTTGTTGGCCTACTGCTTGCCAGGCAACCATGATGCGGGATCCGCGGAGGAGATGATTGGTGTCCGCGAAGCTGCTGATGCCGGCGAAGCGATCCGTTTCAGCTACCTGGACGTCCTCAAAGACGATGTCGGCGTTCTGTACCGTGCGCAGGGCAATCTTGTTCTCGATGCGGCTGCGGGTAATGCCCGGCAGGGAAGCGTCAACAATGAAAGCACGGACTGCGCCGTCTTTTTCATCCTTGGCCCACACCAGCATGTAGTCGCAGAACGTCCCGTTACCTATCCAGCGTTTGGCGCCGTTAATCACCCAGTAATCGCCGCCGTCGGAATCCGGCCGTTCAACCCGGCGGGCGGTGGTTTCCATGCCACCGGCGACGTCTGACCCGTGGTTCGGTTCTGTGAGAGCGAAGGCTCCGGTGGTGCGGAGGTTGGAGGCGTCGTCGAGGTAGCGGTCCTGTTGAGCGTCGCTGCCGAAGTCGTACAGCGATTCCACGAAAAGATCGTGGTGGACCATGAAGAATGTGGCGATCGAGGTGTCAACGCGTGTCATTTCCGCGATCACCAGTCCGGCAAACAGGTGCGTATACCCGCGCTGGGCAGGGGCGCTGAGCCGGAGGGCCGCGAGCTTGGGGAGGATGTGTTCCGGGAACTCCGCCTCCTCCCACCAGTGGCCGGCGTAGGGGGCGATCTCGGAGGCAAGGAACGCCCGGAGTTCATTGAGTTTCCGCTGTTCCTGAACACTGAGCAGCGATTCGAAGTCGAAGAAGTCGGCAGTGGGGAGGTCAGCCACGGACGGCGAAACGGACCCAACTGTTCCGGGCGACCCCGGAGCGCCGCTGTAGTCTCCCATCATTTGAGTCCCATGCGGATGGCGCCATCAAGCCGGATGGTTTCCCCGTTGAGCATGGCGTTTTCCACGATGTGGGCCGCCAGGTTGGCGTATTCCGCGGCCCGGCCGAGGCGGGCGGGATGCGGAACCTGCTGCCCAAGGGAGTCCTGGGCTGCTTGGGGAAGTCCGGCCATCATGGGTGTTTCAAAGATGCCGGGCGCAATGGTGGTTACCCTGATCAACGATCGGGCGAACTCGCGTGCCAAGGGCAGCGTCATGGCTGCTACGGCGCCTTTAGATGCGGCGTAGGCAGGCTGGCCGATCTGGCCTTCGAAGGCGGCGACGGATGCTGTGTTGATGATGACGCCGCGTTCGGGTCCACCCAGTTCCGTGGAGACGGGCTCGGTTTCCACCATGGCTGCGGCGGCCAAGCGAATCACGTTGAATGTTCCCACAAGGTTGATCTGAATGACCTTGGTGAAGTTCTCCAGCGGCAGCACGCCATCACGGCCGAGGACTTTTCCGGGTGTCGCTATGCCTGCGCAGTTGACCACGATCCGGAGCGGGCCCATGGAGGTGGCGGCGTCGACGGCGGCTTGGACTTGGGATTCGTTGGTGACGTCCGCGGGAGCAAAGACCGCCCGCGGGGCCAACTCCCCCGCACCCGAACCCGGGCCCGAACCCGGACCCGAAGCATTTAGCTCCGCCGCGTAGGCGTCCCCGGCTGACTGCGGCAGGTCCACCAACACCACCGAAGCTCCGGCGTCGAACAGTCGTTTGGCGGTGGCAGCGCCCAAACCCGACGCCCCACCAGTAATCAGCGCAACCGTACCCTTGATGTCCATTCATCCTCCTTGATGCAAGACCCAAATCCGTTAATGCATGTTAACTGGAATTGTGGCCAGGCGCACACTGCCCGGCCCCGCTGGGTTCATCCCCCGGCCCCGCTGGGCCCATCCGCCAGCCCCGATAGGCTATTTCCATGTCCAGCCAGATCGAGCCAGCAGGGGTTCCGGCCCCCTCCACAGACGCCGCCGAGTGGGCAATGCGTGCCAACCGGGCGGCCCGATCGGTGACCCGAAGCTTCGGCAGGCGCCTTTGGTTCCTGCCCGGGACCCACATCGGCGCCGTGAGCCTGCCCAACAACATCCGCGAGAGTCTCTCCGGCCCTTGGCATTACTGGTGGCAAGCGCACTACGTCGACTGTCTGGTGGATGCCGGCCGCCGCGAACTTGCCGGCAAGTCAAAGTTCGACGGCGGCTCCCGGCCGAGCGCCGGCAGGCTCGCTTCCCGGCTGGTCACCACCATCCGATTACGGAACCTGCTGCGATTCGTAAACGACTACTACGACGACATGGCGTGGCTGGCCCTCGCGACCCTGCGCTTGGAGAAGCTGGCAGAGGAGACCAAGAAACCTGGTCGCCGGCGGAACGCGTATGTCCAAAAGTGCCTGACCCTGCAGTTTGATTCCGCTTCCACGGACCACCTTGGCGGTGGCACATTCTGGAGCACCAAACGGGATTTCAAGAACACTCCTGCCACCGCCCCGGTGGCCCTCTACTACGCCCGGACCGGCCACACGGAGCGCGCACAGCAGTTGGTGAACTGGCTCAACAGCAAGCTGCTCCACCCGGAACGGGGCCTGTACCAGGACGGGCTTCGGATCAGCCACGGCGAGGTGGTGGTGGATGGGGCCATTTACACCTACAACCAGGGCCCGGTCCTGGGCGCGCTGCTGGAATTGGGCGGAAAAGACAATCTGCGCAGGGCCGCCCTCTTGGTGGACGCCGTGAGAAGCGAACTGACGCTTCCCGGCACGCGGGTGATCCGCGGCGACGGCACGGGAGATGGCGGGCTCTTTACCGGCATTCTGCTGCGCTATCTCGCGCTTGCAGCCCGGGACGTCAGGCTTCCAGGCAAGACGCGGGAAACGGCCAGATCCTTGGTTCACAGTACGGCAGAAGCGTTCTGGACAGGCCGCCGCGAGGAGAAGAACCAGGCCAAGGCTCGCCGGGAAGAGCCTGCGATCGTGTTCTCTTTCGACCCCCAACGGCCGGCGGACGAAACATATCCGGCGGGGACCGCCGTCGAGCTCTCCACGCAACTTCAAGCCTGGATGGCGCTGGAAGCTGCGGCCACGCTCTAGCTGCCGTTGGAAGAGCCGCCGCTGGAAGCCGGACGCTTCCGCTGCGGGTACGGGGTTTCGTGGCGGGCCAGCATCTCCACGAAACCGGCGATCTTGCGTGCCCGGGTCTCTGCCCGTTTGACCCCGTTGGTGCGGTGAATGAGGGCGAAGCGGTTCTGGGAGGTCAGGACGTCATACATGGCTTGGGCTTCAGGAACGGCTGCGATGGCTGCGGCGAGGTCCTCCGGGACAACCGAGTCGGCGGGGCCAGCGTAGGCGGCTTCCCAGCGTCCATCAGCTTTTGCGGCCTCGACGGCGGCTCGTCCGGCGTCCGTCATTTTGCCCTCGGATTCCAGCCGCGCAATGTGCCCCACGTTGCGAGCTGACCAGATGCTCTTGCGGCCCCGCGGCGTCATGCGCTGCATGTAGCTTTCGGCGTCGCGGCTCTTCGCTTGTCCGTCGATCCAGCCGAAGCACAGGGCTTCGTCCAAGGCGGCGTCGTAGTCCAGCTCCGTGACCGTGCCGCCCTTCTTGTGCAGGATCAGCCACACACCGGGGCACGCTGCGGCGTTCGCCGACAACCAGGTGCGCCACTCGGCGCCGTCTCGGACAAGAAGTTCTTCAAGCTCAATGGGCATGGATTCATTCTGCTGTGAACGGCAGATACGGCATAGGCTGAAACGCGGAAGCCCTGACAAACCCAGGAGGAGCAATGTTGCGATCCCGCCCCATCCACTACACGTCCAGGCCCGAGGAGTGGTCCGCACTCCTGCAAGCGCTGGGCCTGGTGAGAACCGTGGACGACGGCGACTGGCGGGAGTTCGACGCCGGTTCGGGTCGCCTCGCGTTAGCCGCCGTGCAGCATGGCCACCCGCTGGACGGATCCACGGTCTTTGGCGTCGAGGTGGGAAATCTGGAGGAATTTGCCCGGCGTACCGAGGAAGCCGGCACCGAGGCGGAACTCCACGAAGGCCCTGACGGAATTACGGTGCGAATTTCTGCAGACGACGGCTTTGAGTTCTTCGCTTTCCCCGCGGAACGGGCAGCGGATGGCACCTGGGCCACCTCTGGCAACGCCCACCCGGCGCTGACCGTGGTGGCCACCTGGATCAGCCCCTTGGTAGGCCTGGCAGCCAACGCGCTCAGCAACATCGGCGCCAGGCCCCGGAACGAGGACGACGAATCGGCCACGTTCACCACCAAGAACGGCGGAATCCTGCGGGTGATCCACGGAGCGGATGGTGCCAACGGCGATCTCGCGTTCGAGTACGACGACGGGTTGGAACCACTGCTGGAACGCCTCAAGGAAGCGAAAATCGAGGCCCGGATCAGCGAGAACGTCCTGTACATCGCCAACCCTGATGCCTCGGGCGGCGCGGCGCCGGCGTCGATCCTGGTGGAAAGCCCACCGGCTGACCGAACGCCCGCACCGCAAGCGAGCCAGTACAGCTAGAGCTACAGCTAGTCCTCCAGCGCCCCGTCACACAGGCGGCCAACTACCTCGGTGAGCATGGTGAGGCCAGCCACGATGTCCTGGTCCGTGGTGTATTCGTGCTCGTTGTGGGAGATCCCGTCCACGCTGGGCACGAAGAGCATCACGGTGGGAACGAGGTCCTTCATGTTGGTGGAGTCGTGCCCGGCGAGGGTCATGACTTCCTTGTTGGACAGCCCGAGGTCGGCCGCAACCTTGGCCGCGAGCTCCACGCCTTCGGGCTGGTACGGGGTGACGGCCCACGAGTGTGAGTGGTGCTTCTCAACGGACACGTTGGCCAGCCGTTCGATCTCCGTGATGCGGGCGTGTAGCAGGGCGTCGGCCTCGGCCAGGACGGCTTCGTCGGCGCTGCGCAGGTCCAGCAACAGGTTCACGCGGGACGGGACAACCACGGGCGAGTTCGGGTAGACATTGAGCTGACCCACCGAGGTGTGCAGGGCACCTGGGAAGCGATCAGCGAGTTCGCGCGCGGCAACCACCAGCATCGAGGCCCCGAGCAGGGCATCCTTGCGGTCCGCGATCACCGTGGAACCGGTGTGTGCTTGCTCCCCGTGAACCACGAACTCGTACTTGTTCGCGGCCCAGTTGGAGCTGACCAGCCCGATAGTGACGCCTTCACGCTCCATGCTGCGGCCCTGCTCGATATGGATCTCGGCGCAGTACGCTGCCTCCGGCCCCTCAAACGTTCCGCGGCACCCGATAGCGTCCAAGGCGTCGCGCACGGTAACCCCGGCGGCATCCTGGGTGTTCAGTGCGTCCTCGAGTTTTAGCTTGCCGGTGTAGACGGACGAGCCCATCATGGACGGCTTGAAGCGGCTGCCTTCCTCGTTGAACCAGTTGACGACGGCGAGGTTGAACTTGGGTGCCGTGGCGCCGGCTTCCCAGCGGGCTGCCAGGCGGAACGCGGCGTGGGCAGCAGCGAGGACGCCGTACGCGCCGTCGTAACGTCCCGCCGTCGGCTGTGAATCCATGTGCGAGCCCACCACCACGAAGGGCGCACCGGGCACGGCTTCGTAAAGGCCCCACTGGTTGCCGGCGTGATCGAACTTCACCGTGAAGCCGTGCTCCTCCAGGAGGCCGGCGAGCCAGCGGCGCTGTTCGCCGTCGGGAATGGTTGCGGCTTGGCGATCCACGCCGCCGTTCGCCGTGGCACCGAAAGCGCTCATGGTCCGGAAGTCCTGCACGAAGGCGGTGTCCTGGGTGGTGAAACTGGTGGTGATGGTCATGGTCTCCCCTATGAGCTTTGGGTTGCTGATACACGGCCCGCTGAAACACGGGACGCGAACGAACTTTCAGGGGAAAGTTCAGCGTGGAAGTGGGTTGATTGGTAGGTAAAGCGGCCTCCGACGGCGGTGGCCAGGACCTGCAGTTCGCTGATGCTGGGTGCCGTCAACGGTGAGGCCGAAAGGACGGCGAAGTCGGCGAGTTTGCCCGGCGACAGGGTGCCCTTGTCCCCGAGGGAACCCGTGGCTGCGGCGGCTCCGCTGGTGTACGCGGCCAGAGCTTGATGGGGGGTGAGGCGTTCGGCCGGGTTCCCGAAGACGGCCCCGGACCCGGTCCTGCGGTCCACGAACGCCTGCATGCCGCGAAGCACGTTCCCGTCGGCTACCGGCCGGTCCGAGCTTCCCGCGAGCACCACTCCTGCTTCCAGGAAACTTGCTGCCCGGTAGGCCCACGGTAAACGGTCCGGCCCGAGGGACGCGGTCATGCCGTCCCCACCGTCGCGGAAGAAGCTTGCCTGGGGTGTCACGGCAATTCCTGCGTCCGCGAGCCTTGCCAGCTGCTCAGGGCGCGTCATGGAGGCGTGCTCGATCCTGTTGGGCAAGCGGCGCTGCCCGTACACGGCCTGGCAGTGGGTGATGATATCCACGGCGAGGTCAACGGCCCTGTCCCCGATGGCGTGGGCCGCGATGGACCACCCGGCGGCGTAGGCGGCCTCGATGCGTTCCCGCAGCTGGGCGGGGTCCGCTTGGAAGTAGCCGGTATTGCCCCTGTTGTCCTTGTGCCCGTGGCTGCAGAACTCGTGGCTCACGGCTGCGGTTTCGCCCAGAAGCGAGCCATCCAGGAACACCTTTGCGGGGCCGAGGGACAGGTGGTCATTGCCGAATCCGCTGGTGATGCCAAGATCCAGCCCGGCCGGGGTGGCACCAACGCTGTCCGAGGAATGCCCGTTGAGGCCGTGCAGTACATCAAGCACCGGCATGACCTGTGCACGGGCATGCAACCGGCCGTTGGCGGAGGCGCTCTGGTAGGCGGCGAGCTCGGCCGGGCTGTGCCCGATCCACCCGCCGCCCACCCCGGCCTCGGTAAAACTCGTGATGCCCTCGGAGGCGTAGTACAACGTGGCCCTCTCGAGGGCGGCTTCGATCTCCTCCAACGAATACGGCAGGATCAGCTGCTGGATCAACTCCTGGGCCGTCTCCTGGACCAGTCCGGTGGGGTGTCCCGCTGCGTCGCGGACGATCGCACCGCCGTCGGGATCCGGGAACGACGGCGACTCCGCACCTGCCAGCCGCAGCGCGGCGGTGTTGACCACGGCCATGTGCCCGGAGTTGTGGCGCATGAACAGCGGCCGCTCCCCCGTGATGCGGTCCAGCTCGGCAATGTCCGGGAAGGACCCGCCGTGCTGTGTCTGGCTGAACCCGGTAGCGAAGAGCCAGCCCCCGCCGTCGTCGGCGTTGGTACCAGCCCCGGCGTCGCTAACAGCACCTGTCAGCAGCCCATAGAGCTCCTCCAAGCCACGTGCACCGGACACGTCCAACTCCGCGAGGCCCAGCCCGAACCACGTGGTGTGGCAGTGGGCATCAATGAAGCCTGGAGTGACGGTGGCACCGCCAAGGTCCAAGACTTCAACGGCGTCCAAGCCATCCAGATCGTGGTCCAGGCCTACGATGCGGCCCTGCCAGATGCCCAGCGAACCGGCCACCGGGTGGTCCGGATCCATGGTGATGATGTCTGCGTTCCGCAGGAGGAGGTCGAGTTTCATGTCCGGTTCTAGCGGTGGGAGGTGGTGACGGATTTGATGCGCGTGTAGTCCTCAAGTCCGTAGACGGAGAGGTCCTTACCCGTGCCCGAATGCTTGAATCCGCCGTGCGGTGCTTCTGCCGGGATCACCTGGTGGCAGTTGATCCAGACGGCTCCGAAGTCGAGTTCGTTGGATACGCGGGTCACCACGCCGTGGTTCTCGGACCACACGCTGGAGGCCAGCGCGTACTTGGTGCCGTTGGCGAGTTCGATCGCTTCTTCCTCGGTGGCGAACGGTTGGACGGTCAGCACGGGGCCGAAAATTTCGTCGCACACCACCTCGTCTGTCTGGAAGACGCCGTCGATCACCGTCGGCTCAAAGTGGAAGCCGGTTCCGGTGCGCTTTCCACCGGAAAGGACGCGGGCGTTGGCAGGCAGGCGGGACATGAAGCCTTCTACCCGCTCCAACTGCGCAGCACTGTTGAGCGGGCCAAGATCGGCTTCTTCTCCCCCAACCTTCAAGGCAGAGGCGGCGTCGGCCAGGGCTGCTGCGAACTCCGTATGAATGTCCTGGTGCACCAGAACGCGGGTCACCGCAGTGCAGTCCTGCCCGGCATTGAAGAAGGCAGCCAGAGCGATTTCGCTCGCGGTCCGCTGGATATCGACGTCGGCAAACACCACAGCGGGCGCCTTGCCACCAAGCTCCAGGTGAACGTCCTTAAGCGTCTTGGACGCAGCAGACATGACCTGCGCACCGGCCCGGGTGGAGCCCGTAATGGAGACCATCTCCGGGATGTCGTGCTCCACCATCGCAGCGCCGGCTTCGCGACCGCCACACACGACGTTCAGCACGCCGGCCGGGTAGACCTGCTGCGCCAGTTCACCCAGGACCAGAGTGGACCAGGGGGTGGTGTCGGCAGGTTTGAGGACCAGAGTGTTGCCCGCAGCGAGGGCAGGACCGATCTTCCAGATGGCCATCATGAACGGGTAGTTCCACGGCGTAATCTGGGCCACCACACCGATGGGCTCGCGACGAATGGTGGAAGAGAAACCCTCCACGTACTCCGTCTGGGCCGTACCGGAAACCACCCGGCACGCCCCGGCGAAGAAGCGCAGTTGGTCCGCGCCGCGCAGGATTTCGAGCTCTTTGGTAAGGGCGGAAGGCTTGCCGGTGCAGGCAACCTCGGCCTCGAGCAGACGGTCAACGTTCGCCTCGATGAGGTCGGCCAGCTGCAACAGCAGCGACTGGCGCGTTCCCGGCGTCGTGCGCTTGTAGCTCTTGAAAGCTGCGGCAGCGGCCTGGAAAGCGGCGTCGACGGCGGCAGCGTCACTGTCCGGCGCGGTGCCGATCTGCTGGCCCGTGGCGGGGTCGAAGAAGGGCAGGCTGGCCGCGGCGTCCACGGACTCGCCGTTGATGATGTTCTGAAGCTGGATCACAGTGAGGGCTCCGGTCAGTTTGTTGAAGTCTTGGGGGAACGCGTGGTGGGGTCCTGCGGCAGGTGCAACAGGGCCGGGAGCCCTGAGTCGACGGCGCGGCGGAACGCGGCTGCGAAGTCTTCCGTGCGGTCCACGCGCTCGCCGAAACCGCCGTAGGAACGGGCGAGTGCGGCGAAGTCCGGGTTGGTCATGTGCGTGCCGGACGGCCGGTCCGGGTAGTGCGCTTCCTGATGTTCACGGATGGTGGCAAAGATGCCGTTATCCACCACCAGGACGATGAACGCGGCGCCGTAGCCCATGGCCGTGGCGATCTCCTGGCCGTTCATCATGAAACAACCGTCGCCTGCCACGGAGATGACCTGACGGCCGGGATAAGCGAGCGAGGCTGCCACGGCTGCGGGGATACCCATGCCCATGGCACCATTGCGCGGAGCGGCCAGGGAATTGGCCGAGTTGTGGTCCAGGTACCGGGCGGGCCACAGGGCGTGGTTTCCGGCGCCGAAGGTGAGGACGGCGTCGTCGGCCATTTCCTTTGTGAGGACCTCCATGGCGACGCCCAGGTCGACGCCGATGCCGCCGTCGGGCGCCGGCGTGGAGAACGTGAGCTGATCGGCGCGGGCGCTGGCGAACCAGCCTTCCTCGCGGTTACCGGTCGCGTTGGTGGTCGCGTTGGTGGTCGCGTTGGTTGAAGCGAGGGCGTTGGCGAATGCGGTGACATCCGCAACGATGTGCTGGTCCACGCGGCCGAAGTGGCCCAGGAGGTTGGCGTCCGCGTTGACCACGACGGTGTCGGCGTCGAGTCCGCGCTTGTAGCCATCGGAGAGGACGTCGCCGCGGACGCAGCCAACAAAAACGATCAGATCAGCGTCGTCCAGGCGCTGGGCGTTCGCGTCGCTGCGGCCGTAGCCAAGGAAACCGGCGTAGGCATCGCTGCGGTGCGGGACGGCGTCGTAAGCGCGGAAGTCGGCCACCACCGGGACGCTGTTACGGCTCGCCCAAGCGGCCAACTGCTCACCGGATTCCTGGGTCCAGCCTTCACCGCCGACGACGACCAGCGGCTTGCGCGCCGCCGTCAGCTTCCGGTTCAGCTCCTCCAGGTCCGTGAGGGCCGGCTCAGGGCGGGCAACCTTGCGGGGTTCCACAGTGGCGTTCTCCACGACGTGCACCAATACGTCTTCCGGGAGACCGATCACCACGGGGCCGGGGCGTCCGCTGAGGGCGGTGAAGATGGCGTCGTCCACCACGCGGGCGGCGGAAGCGGCGTCGTCGAGGGTCACTACCTTCTTGGCGGTACTGCCGAACCAGGCGTTGATATCGAATTCCTGGAAGGACTCACGCCCGCGGTCGGCCACCGGAATCAGGCCCACGAACAGGATGAGCGGAGTGGCGTCCTGGTAGGCGGTGTGGATGGCGATGAAGGCGTTGGCCGCACCCGGACCACGCGTCACCATGGCAACGCCCGGCAGTTCAGTCAGGCGGCCTTCGGCGAGTGCCATGAACCCGGCACCGCCTTCCTGGCGGGCCACCACGTTCTGGATGGGCGAGCCGTGCAGCCCGTCAAGGACATCGAGGAAGCTCTCGCCGGGAACGGTGTACACACGCTTGACGCCTGCCCGTTCGAGTTGGCCAACAATCAAGTGGCCGGCGGTGGTTGTGCTCAATGCTTCATTCCTTCTTCTTCGATGGAAAGGGCGGGGAGGAACAGTCCGGAGAGTGCCGTCAGTACGGAAACCACCAGCAGGATGATGGCGCCCGGCCAGAAGGAGTTGTTGGCTGCCACCAGGGCGGTGGCGATCAGCGGCACGAAGCCGGAGATGACGCCGGCAGTGTTGGAGGTGATGGCGACGCCGGTGTAACGAACCTTCGTGGCGAACAACGCGGTCAGGGCCGTGCCGGAGACGGCGTACGGGATGGAGAGGACGGCGACGCCGATCATCATGCCCAGGACAACCAGAACGGGGTCGCGGCTGTCGATGGCGAGGAACACCGGGATGGCAATGATGGCCGAAGCCACGCCGCCCCACAGGATGACCTTGCTGGCGCCGAACTTTTCACCCAGGCGGCCGGCCCAGATGAGGGCGCCGATCTCCAGGGCTGCAGCAAGCAGGGTGCCCATGAGCAGGAGTTCAGAGGGCAGTTTGAGGACCTTGGTGCCGTAGAAGACCACAAAGCTGGTGATGAGGTAGAAGCCACCGATGCCGAGCAAAGCCGAGCACATGCCCACCAGGATCTGGCGCCAGCTGTTCTTCAGGACGCCACGGATGGGAGCGTGTTCGGTCTCGCCGGACTCCATGAGGGCTTCAAATTCGGGTGATTCGCTGAGGCGGCTGCGGATCCACAGTGAGATGGCCAGCAGCGGGATGGCTGCGATGAAGGGGATGCGCCAGCCCCAGGCGTCAAAGTTGCTCTGACCCACCAGGAACAGCATGCCGAAGAAGCCGCCGGAGGACAGGATGGTGCCGATCGGGGAACCGATCTGCGGCAGTGCGGCGTAGCGTGCACGCTTCTCCACTGGTGCATTCTCGACGGCGATAATCACCGCGCCGCTCCACTCACCGCCGACGGCGAGGCCCTGGACGATGCGCAGGGCAACCAGCAGGATGGGGGCCGCCAAGCCGATGGTCATGTAGTTCGGCAGGAGGCCAATGAGGCCGGTGACAATGCCGATGCCCACGATGGTGACCATGAGGATCTTCTTGCGGCCAACCTTGTCTCCGAGGGCACCGAAGATGAAGCCACCGATCGGCCGGGCTACGAAGCCGACTGCGAGTGTGGCGAAGGATCCCATGGCCGCCACGAAGGGGTCCTGGGAAACGAAGAACTGTGCGTTGAACACCAGCGCAGCGGCTGTGGTGAAAAGGAAGAAGTCGTACCATTCCAGTGCAGTGCCCACGAGGGCAGCCAGGGCCACCTTCTTGGTAACGCTTTCATCGACGACGCGTACTGCCGTGGGACTTGCGTCCGTGGCTCCGCTGACCGTGCTTGCCATAGTTGCTCCATGAGTGCGAACGGGACCGGACGTTGGGGGTGCCCGGGCAAATTTGTGTGACTCAATCCATAGTGCCAGTAGTTTTTCCCAAAAAGACTAGCAATCCACCACGGAATCAGGGCGCTAGAATGTGTGAATGCACAATTCCGATACTTCAGGGCATTCTGTTCGCTGGGCCGAGTTGGTGGATGAACTCGAAGGCAGACTGGACACCCTGGCCCAGGCCTTCACCACCAGGGTCCGGGAGATCCCCGAGTACGGCGAAAGCCAAGTGACAGTCCTGGAAATCCAGGAGACTGCACGGGAGACATTCCGGCGGCTGATCAGCGGCCTGAGGAATGGCAGGACAGACAGCCGCGATGGCCTGCTCGACTTCGCTTCCGACCTTGGCTCCAAACGCGCCAGGGCCGGCATTCCACCGGAGTCCCTCACCTCTGCCGTACGGCTGGACTTCAGCATTCTCTGGGCCGAACTCCTGGAGATCGCCCACACCGAGGACGCCGCCTTGCTGGCCACCCGGGTGGACCAGGTATGGAGCGTGGTGGACGAATTTGCCACCCGGACGCACACCAGTTACCTGACCGAGCGCGTCAGCATGGCACAGGAAGAGTCCAGCATCCAACGGGAGTTCATTGCACGCCTGTTCAACCAGAGCAGCCCCTCCTTGGAAACGTCCTCCCAAGTAGCTGCGGCACTGGGCATCAGCCCTGAGCAACGCTTCGCCCTGGTGGCAGCAAGCGGCGAACCCGGAGCCCGGCTTCGCGCCGCAACATCCCAGTTCGGATCAGGGCAGCACACCCGGCAGCGTTTGTTCCTCCACGAGTCCGGCGGCAACACCTACGTTTTCTGGGCGCTGCCGGCTGTTCGGACGCGGGGTCCTGAGCCCCTTGGCGAGACGCGCAGCCCTGAAGCCGAAGGTCAGCAGCTGCCACCCGGCGTCGTCGATGTCCCCTGTGGCTACGTGCCCGAAGTCCTTGGACTGCGGGCCCTCCCAGGGGCCGCCCGCACGGCCGAGAGCCTGGCCGCTTTGCTGCGGCCACGCGATTCCGGTCCACTGTCAGCCGATTCCGCGTGGGCCCGGCTGGCCCAGCAAAACCTGCAGGACGCAGGCCTGGACCTCGCCGCGGAGCTCGAAGAGGCCCTGGCCGAGTGCCGCGGCGGCGAGCGCGAACGCCTGCTGGAAACGGTCCGGAACTACCTGGCCACCGGCAATGTCACCGTCACGTCCGAGCAACTCTTTTGCCACCGCAACACCATCCTCAACCGACTCAACCGCTTCCAGGAGCTGACGGGAATCGACCTCGCCGTTCCTGCGAAGACGGCACGGCTGGTGGTGGCGTGGGCCTAGCGCCCTTGTGGCGGCCATAGCGCTTCGGTGTGTGTTTCCACATTCCTGGCCCCGAATTGCTGGAGTTTATGCCATTGATGGTGTGATCCGGCACACACCATAGTTGTAGCTACCTTGCACCGGACATTCGTCCCCGCACCCCATCCGGAGAATCAGATGGCCCACACGGTAGATACTTCCTCCGCATCCACATCCAGGCTGGACCTGGCCAAGATGCGCAAGATTGCCCTTGCCAGCGTTATTGGCACCACCGTCGAGTGGTACGACCTTTTCGTGTTCGGAACAGCGTCCGCCCTCGTCTTCAACAAGATCTTCTTCCCCAGCTTTGATCCGATCGTCGGCACCATGCTGGCGTTTGGCACGTTCGCTTCCGCCTACATTGCCCGCATGGTGGGCGCCATCATCTTCGGCCACTTCGGAGACCGGTTGGGCCGCAAATCCATGCTGCTGGTCTCCCTCCTGACCATGGGAGCGGCAACGTTCGCCATCGGCCTGCTGCCCGACTACAACAGCATCGGCATCATGGCGCCACTGCTGTTGCTGTTCCTCCGTGTCATCCAGGGCCTGGCCCTCGGCGGCGAATGGGGCGGCGCCGTGCTCATGACGGTTGAACACGCCCCTCCCGCCCGTCGGGGCTTCTACGGTTCACTGGTGCAGGTTGGCGTCCCCGCAGGCACCCTGATCGCCAACGTGGCCTTCCTGATTGTGGCCTCCACGGTCAGCACCGAGGCCCTGTACTCGTGGGGCTGGCGCATTCCATTCCTGGCCTCGGTGCTCCTGGTCACCGTGGGCATCTACATCCGGCTGCACATCGAGGAAACCCCGTCCTTCCAGGCAGTCAAGACCGCCGGTGCCAAAGCCAAGATGCCGTTCGCCGCGCTGATGGCCAAGTACTGGAAGCAGGTTGTCCTGGGCGGCGTCGCCACCCTGTCCACGGGCAGCACCTTCACCCTGCTGGTGGCCTCCGGCGTCTCCTACGGCAAGAAGGAACTCGGCCACTCGGAGAGCCTGATGCTCTGGGTGGTCCTGGCCTCCTGCATCCTGGGACTGTTCCTCATCCCGTTCTTCGGAAAGCTCTCCGATAAGTTCGGCCGCAAACCCATCATCTTCGCCGGGGTCGCTGCCGAAGCCGCCCTCGCGTTCCCCATGTTCTGGCTCATGGACACCAAATCGGTGGCACTGCTCTTCGTCGCCTACCTGGCCATGATGACCGCGTTCTGCGCCAACTACGGGCCCATCGCCACGTTCCTTGCCGAGCTCTTCGGATCCAAGGTCCGCTACTCCGGCCTGTCCGTGGCCTACATGCTCTCCGGCCTCCTGGGCAGCGCCGCCACCCCGTTCGTCACCACCTGGCTCCTGGGTATGACGGGACAGAGCTCCTCGATCGCCTGGTACATCATGGCCGCAGCCGGGCTGTCCCTGGTGGCGCTCTTCCTGCTGACCGAAACCCGGTACGGCAACATCGACGCCGTCGATGAAGCCCCGGCGTCCGCTGGCTCCACGGAAGCCGCGGCAGCGAAGTGACCGTTCCCACCATCGGGCGCTTGGCCGGTATCCCCGGCCAGGCGCCCGCCGTCGGGCCCTTTTCCCCGGCGGTCATTGCCAACGGTTTCGTCTTCACCTCCGGCCAGATCCCCGCGATCACCGGCCTGGATGACCAGCCGGACACCTTCGAAGGGCAAGTCCGGCAAACCATCCAGAACCTGGCGGGCGTGTTGGAAGCCGCAGGGTCCAGCCTCGACCACGTGGTCAAGGTCAACACGTACCTCACCAGCCAGGATCAGCTCGAGGAATACAACCGCGTGTACGTGGAATACTTCGGCACCGCCAAACCCACCCGGACCACCGTATGCGTGAGTCTCTGGGGCGTGTCCCTGGAAATCGAATGCGTGGCTGTAGTTGCCCAGGACCCGGAGGTAACCCCATGAGCCCAGCACTCCTGCAGGAGCTGAGCGATGTCAGCTACCCCACCATCGGGCACTTCCTTGAGGACGGCTTCGTCTCCCCTTCCATCCAGTCGCTGCTGGCAAACGTGAAAATTGCCGGACCCGCCGTCACAGTGCGGATCGCAGACCACGATGCCACCGCCATGAACCACGCGCTCCTCGCGCTCCGTCCAGGCGATGTACTGGTGGTGGACATGGGCGGCGACCACCAGCATGCACCCGTGGGGGCCGTCACGGCAGCCGCCGCGCTCGCCCAAGGAGCAGCCGGCGTCGTGGTTGATGGCGTGGCCACTGACGTCCTGGAACTCCGGGAGGCCAGCCTGCCCGTATTCGCCCGCGGGACGTCCTGCCTGACCACCAAACGCCTGCACGGGACCGGCTCCGCCGTCAACGTCCCGGTGCACTGCGGAGGCGTGCAGGTCAACCCCGGAGACCTGGTCCTGGGCGACGACAACGGGCTGATCATCCTCTCCCCCGAAGCTGCACGCGACGTGCTGGGGAAGGCCCTCGCCTCGGACGCGGCGGAGCCCGCCATCCTTGCCCGCATAACATCCGGGGAGCCGCTCGCGTCCATTCTGGCCCTCTAATACCGCCGAGAGCGTAACCACGCAGCCACCGGAACGCCACCAAGGAACTTCGGCTGGGGATGGGGTAGAACTTAACCATGAGCGTACGTACACCCGACCCGTATCCAGGCTGGCTTTCAGATGAAGACCTCTTCGAAGCCCGCGGCCGACTCCCCATGGTCTACGTGGAGGCCGTCCCGGTCAGGCTGGATCCGCTCGGGTACGTGAACGAAGTTGGCACCCTCCTGCAGGGCGACGCCGACGGCAACATGGTGCGCTACCTCGTCTCCGGCCGCGTTCTCTACCGCGAGACCATCCGCGCAGCGCTCCTGCGGCACATGGAAAAGGACCTCGGTCCCCTGGCGTTCCCGCAGCTGCCCATCAGCCCCGTCCCCTTCACAGTGGCCGAATACTTCCCTGCCCCGTCACAGACCGGCTTCACCGACGACAGGCAACACGCCGTCTCGCTGGCCTACGTCATCCCGGTGACCGGCGAATGCGAACCGCGCCAGGATGCCTTGGAACTCACGTGGATGACGCCCCAAGAAGTGCTCAGCGACAACGTCCAGCAGGAATTCGACGGCGGCCGCGGGAACCTCGTGCGGCAGGCACTGGCTTTCTCGGGCATCGTCCTCTAGCGGGTCCCCGCCCCCGCGCCAGCCGGTCTTTGTAGACTGGACGGCGGACCCCACGAGAACCAAAGGACTTCCGATGACTCACAGCCCAGCCACACAGCAGTACACAGAAAAGCAGGCTGGGGACCTGCAGCCCGGAGATTTTGTGTTCCCACCCGGTGACGGGCCGGCCGAGGAAATCAGCACCATCGAGGTGCAGAACGACGACTACGGCGTGGCAGCCCTGCTGCTGGTGACAATGGTCGACGGCGGCGCGGTGCGGATCGCTGTCGGGTCCAGTGTTCCTGTGGGCGAGGGGGTTCCTGTGGGCTCTGGTGATGCGCCGGGTTCTGGTGATGCGACCGGCTCTGGTGATGCGCCTGACTCCAGCACCTCCGCCGAACCCGACGCCGAGGCTCCCGCCGGACCCGCCGTCGTCGTGCCTCCCCGCCCGGAGACACCCCCGGCGCATACCGGACCCAGCGCCGAAGAACTGGCACTCATCCCCGAGCCGGACGGCACCCCGGAAGCTGTTGTGCGCGCGGCTGCTGCCGACCACAAGGGCAAGAACGGCGTGCAGGTGTTGTCGGAACGGCTCGCGAAGGGCATCAACACCAAGTCCGGGAGCTGCCTCCGGGACCTCAGTGATCTCGCCTTCGATCTGTGCATTGTGCTGCGGGACCCGGACCACGCGCTGGCTGTGGCCGATCTGCTCAATGTGCTGCCCTTCGACGGCAACCTGGACCGCTGGGCATCGATCGAAAGGGCGCTGGCGCTGTCCAGCTTCATCTGCCGCGAAGCCGGTCAAGCCGAACGTGCCGCGGTCTACGAGAAACTGCTGCGCTCCCCCGAGTCCCAGGAAGAGGATCCGTTCAAGGCCCGGATCAATGCGCGGGTCCGCCAGCGCTCGCTCAACGAACCCAACCTTTATGACAAGGAAATCTTCCGCGCGATCGACAACGGCAACCACGAAGCCGAGCGCGAATGGCGGTTCCTTCGCCTCGAAGCGCTGATGTTCCTGCGTGCCCACGGCGGTTCGAAGACCATTGGCGAAGAAGAGCTGGCGCGTCGGATCGGCAATGAACTGGAATCGGTGCGCGCATAGGATTCCCCGTTCGGTTTATTTCCGGAAGATCAAGACCTGTTATGTGGGCGCCAACGGCGGTAGATTCGGGGCCATGACGAACAATCTGAGCGTTGTGATTAATGCCGACGCGCAGCAGGTTTGGACAATGCTGCGTGAACCGTCCCTGGTCGCTCAATGGCACGGCTGGGAAGCTGACGACCTCAGCGACGAAATCAAACAGATCTACTTCAACACGGACGTCGTGGAAGGACCCGATCATACGAGCCTGACCGTTAACGGCGGCGATGTCTTTGAACTCCACCCCGTTTCCGGCGGTACGGAAGTCAGAATTACCAGGGTTGCCCTGGACCACGACTCCGAGTGGGCCGACTGGGACGAGGACATCACCCAGGGTTGGCTCACGTTCCTTCATCAACTGCGCTTCGCGCTGGAGCGTCACCCGCACGGGCACCGGCGGACGCACTTCGTCTCCGTCTCCGGCAAAGGCGGTCCAGCCATTGAGAAGCTGGGGCTCGGGGATTTGCCGCCCGTCGGCGAAGAGTATTCGCTCACACTTTCCACGGGCGAGAAGATCTCCGGCAAAGTCTGGTTCAAGAGCCGGCACCAGGTTGGCCTCACCGTCCACAGCTACGCCGAGCATGGCGAAGGGCTGCTGATTGTGGCTGAGCAGCTGCCCATCCCGGAGAAAAGGCCCGACGGCGGGTCCATGGTGATTGCCTCAACCTACGATTTGGGGGCCCACACCTTGGCCGATATCAGGTCCTCGTGGGACAACTGGAAGGCTGAGAACAGCGGGTCCTAGGGTTTCCTGAACAGGTTACTCCCGGTAAAGCTGGCACACTTGGTAGCGTGCCAGCTTCCCTTCCTGCTTCCGCGTCTGTGCCCTCCCCTACTCCTGCTCTGCCTGACTTGGCTGCCCGGCAATCGGAGTTCTCCTTCTCGGTGGGCAAGCGCCTTACCGAAACGTGCCCGCCGTCGGACGCTCAGGTAGACGCCAACGGCGGCGCTTTCCTTGGCCGGACCGGAACCATCACCACACCGCACGGAACCATCCAGACGCCCGCGTTCATCGCCGTCGGGACCAAAGCCACCGTGAAAGCAGTGCTGCCCGAGTCCATCGCCGAGCTCGGTGCCCAGGCCGTGCTGGCCAACGCGTACCACCTCTACCTGCAACCCGGGCCGGAGATCCTCGATGCCGCGGGTGGACTGGGCGCCTTCATGAACTGGTCCGGGCCAACCTTCACCGATTCCGGTGGATTCCAGGTGATGAGCCTGGGCTCGGGGTTTAAGAAGGTCATCGACATGAAGAACGTGGACAGCTCCGGGCCGGATGACGCAGTGGCTCCGGGCAAGGAACGGCTCGCACACATTGACGACGACGGTGTCTGGTTCAAATCGCACCTCAACGGGGACAGGCACCGCTTCTCCCCCGAGATCTCCATGCAGGTCCAGCACCAGATCGGCGCGGACATCATGTTCGCCTTCGACGAGCTGACCACGCTGCAGAACTCGCGGGCCTATCAGGAGGAGTCGCTGGAACGGACGCGGTTGTGGGCGCTTCGCTGCCTGGAGGAGCACGCTTCGTTGACTTCTTCCCGCGCGGGCAAGCCCTACCAGGCATTGTTCGGCGTCATCCAGGGCGCGCAGTATGAGGACCTGCGCCGCAAAGCCTGCCAGGACCTCGGCGCCATGCCGTTTGATGGTTACGGGATCGGCGGGGCGCTGGAGAAGGAAAACCTGGGCACCATTGTGCGGTGGTGCAACGAGGAACTGCCCGAGGACAAGCCCCGGCACCTCCTGGGGATCTCTGAGCCGGACGACATCTTTACTGCGATTGAGAACGGCGCCGACACGTTCGACTGCGTCTCCCCCACGCGTGTGGCCCGTAATTCCGCGTTCTACACTCCGTTTGGCCGATTCAACTTGTCCGGAGCTCGCTATAAAACCGATTTCGGGCCGTTACAGGATGGCTGCGACTGCTACACGTGTGTGAACTACTCGCGCGCCTACATCCACCACCTGTTCAAGGCCAAGGAAATGCTCTCGGCAACGCTGATCTCCATCCACAACGAGCGCTTCGTGGTGAAGATGGTGGACGACGCACGCCTAGCCATCGAGTCCGGGGACTTCTTCGAGTTCAAGGCGGAGACGCTGGGCCGGTACTACTCGTAGGTGCTTCTCGCGCCGAGATCGCCGGAAGCGTGCGTGAGCGTGCGGAAACTTCCGGCGAACTCACACGCTTCCGGCGAACTCGGCCAGTTGCGCGGGGGCCTACGCGGCGACTACCCCGTAGCTGGGCTCGCGCTTCTTGATCCAGCCGACAACCAGCACGGTGACCGGGACGAACAGGAACTCCACGGCGGTCTTGTACACGAAACCAACAAGGACGTAGTTCAGGAACGAGCCCGCATCCGTGATGCCAATGACCGATGCTGCGATGCTGCAGAAGATCAGGGTGTCCACAAATTCGCCCACCACTGACGAACCCATCAGGCGTGCCCAGAGGGACTTCTCACCCGTGCGGGCCTTCATCTTCACCAGGATCCAGGAGTTGATGGTCTGCCCCGCAAGGAAGGCCAACAGCGAGGCGAGGACAATCTGCGGCACGGGTCCAAGTGCGCCTTCAATGGCCGCTTGCTTGCTGGTGCCGTACTCGTCATTGAAGCCGGGCAGCACGATGATGATCCAGTAGCAGAGCGAGGCGAACACCGAGAGCGCGAACGAGGTGATGATCGCCTTGCGCGCCACCTTGAAGCCGTAGACCTCGCTCATGACGTCGCCCAGGATGTAGGCAATCGGGAACAGGAAGAACCCGCCGTCCGTGATGATCGGTCCGAGCACAACGCCCTTGGAAGCACCAATGTTGGACAGGATCAGCACCACGGCCATGATGGCCAACATGATGCCGAAATACGGGGAGCCGATCGACGCGAAGCGCGGCGCGGGCTTACTCAAGGTACTGGAGCCTGAGGGCGAGGGCATGGGTCATCCATTTCTTAGTGGTTCGCGCAGGCTGCCTGGCTGAGGCGCCCCGCTGTATTAGCACTGTGGTTGGTGGGGCATCCGGCCCGGCACCGGTTCCATTGTCCCACCCCTTCCCCCAAACCCTCTCTCACTTCCCGCGTGCTTGAACCAGTCCCTCTCTCACATCCCGCGTGCTTGAACCAATCCCTCTTTCACATCCCTTTTTTGAACACGTTCAGAACTCGTGGCATACTCATTCTTGAACACGTTCAAAACATTCTGTGAGGAGCATGGCATGGCCGCAAAGAGTGAACAGACCCGCCAACTGGTGGCCGACGTCGCACTGAAGATGTTTCGCGAGGTCGGCTTCGAAAAGACCACCATGCGCGCCATTGCGCAGGAAGCCGGGGTGTCGGTGGGGAACGCTTACTACTACTTCGCTTCCAAAGACGATCTCGTGCAGGAGCTGTACATCCAGGTCCAGGATGAACATGCGGTGGTCGCGGCGCATGCCCTCGAAGGGGTTCAGGATCTCGTGGGCCGCCTGAAAGCAGTGCTGCATACCGGCGTCGACGTCATGGCGCCGTACCACCAGTTCGGTTCCGATTTCATTGCGACGGCGATCCGGCCGTCGTCGCCCGTCAACCCGTTCGGCGAGGCGTCCACCGCCGCCCGTGAGGCTTCGCTCGCCATCTTCCGGTCCGCCGTCGAAGGTGCCTCGCCCGCCGTCGCGAAGAAGCTGCGCCGTGACCTGCCCGAGCTGCTATGGCTGGCGCACATGGGCGTCGCGCTGTTCTGGGTTTACGACCGATCCGAGGGCCAACGCCGTACGCGCAAGCTGATCGACGGGGCGGCTCCGCTGGTGGCGCGCGGTTTGTCGCTGGCGAAGATTCCCGGCGTGAGCAAGGTTTTCGACGACGCCCTGGGACTCGTGCGCAGCGTCAAGGAAGACTCGTGAAGCCGCGGACCGTGGTGCTCGCGGGTGCGAGCGGCTTTATTGGCAGCTACTTCAAGCGGCGGTTTCTTGAGGAGGGCTGGCAGGTCCGGACCGTTGGGCGTGATGCTTCAGCTGACGCGCAGTGGAACGACGACGGCGCCATCACCACGGCGCTGGATGGCGCCGAACTGCTGGTGAACCTCGCCGGACGGTCCGTGAATTGCCGCTATGACGAACGGCATCGGCGGGAGATTCTGGACTCCCGGGTTCTGACCACACGGACGTTGGGCCGGGCTGTTGCTGCCTGCGCCGAACCTCCCAGGACGTGGATCAACTCAAGTACAGGCACCATCTACCGGCATGCTGAAGACCACCCGCAGACTGAGGCCTCAGGCGAACTGGGCCATGGGTTCTCCGTGGACGTGGCCTGCGCTTGGGAGGACGAGTTGGCTGCGGCCGATGTGCCTGATACCCGTAAGGTGCCTCTGCGCATTGCGATTGTACTGGGGCCTGGCGGTGGCGTAATGGGTCCGTTCCGGAATCTCGCCCGCCTCGGATTGGGCGGGCACATGGGACCGGGTACGCAGAAGTTCAGCTGGATCCATGTGGAGGATTTGTTCCGCTCGGTGATGTTTATCCACGAGCATGGTGAGCTCACTGGTCCGGTGAATGCGGCGACACCCTACCCCGTAGACAACCGCGAACTGATGTCACTGGTCCGGCAAAGCATGGGTGTGCCGTTTGGTATTCCGACACCGGCCTGGCTACTCGAGGCCGGAGCCGTCCTGATCCGGACGCAGACCGAGTTGGTCCTCAAGAGCAGATGGGTAGAACCCCGGAAACTGCTCGACGCCGGCTTCTCGTTTGAGCACCCCTGTCTTACCGGCGCCCTCAACCAGATCGCCAGCGCACGCCATGCACCCTCTCTCACATAACCGCCCCTTCAGCCGGACGCTCGCTCACATCCCTCGGGTTTCAGCCCGACGCTCTTCCACATCATTTAGGAAGGTAGCCATGAGTCAAGAACCATGGACTGACGAGGATGAGTACTCGTCGGCGACGCGGAGCCCGTCCGCTGGTTGGCGTTACGGTCCGAAGGACCGGGTGGTGCTCGGCGGCAAGGGGCTGGCTATGGGAATTGCCGTAGCGCATCTGACATTCTGCGCTTTATGGGGCATCCAAGCACCGGGATGGGCCATCATTGTCTTCCTTTACAGCTTGCTCCCGGTGTGGGCCATAGGCGCAGCAGTAGGGTCACTTCTCGGTTTGGCCCTGCGGCGAGTCCGGAATCAGTGGCTTCACGTTGCCGCGTTTATCGCCGGGGGTTTGCTCATGTGTGCGCCGTTTGGCGGATTTTCAGCGTCGGGTCCGCTACTTTTCTCGTCGTCGATTGCCTTGGCCGCTGGTATTGGCCGACTCGCCGCGTGGAAGCTCGTGCGCATCAACGACGCCGGCGCGCTCAGCGAGTAGTTCGCCGAGGGATGTGAGAGAGGGACGCGCGCAAACCCGAGGGACGTGAGAGAGGGACGCGTGGAAGCTCGTGCGCATCAACGACGCCGGCGCGCTCAGCGAGTAGTTCGCCGAGGGATATGAGAGAGCGTGAGTCCGTGCCGGCAGCAAACGCTAGCCGAAACCTAAGGAAGTGTTAGGAAATCCCCCGCTGACTAGGGCTGTGCCGTGCATCACCCATAGTTTGGAACATGTCCTCTTCACCTTGGAGGGCCTTTCTTAGTCGACGAAGAGCCATGCGCAAGGACGCCATGAGCACCCGCTTCATGGACAGAACGAACTCATGCAAGACACGGCCGCTGCAAAACGCTGCCGTCCAGGAAGGTTCATTGATGAGCACCCAACAAGCTGCACCTCTGAGCGAAGCCGCCCAGACACGCAAGGCCGTGAGCAACATCCTTAAGGGCTCCGCCGGCAACCTCGTGGAGTGGTTCGACGTTTACGTCTATACCGCTTTTGCGGCGTATTTCCAGTCGCACTTCTTCAACTCTTCGGATGACCTTCAGGCCGGGCTCGAGGCGATGGCGGTCTTCTCGACGTCGTTCCTCATGCGTCCCATCGGCAGCTGGTTCTTCGGCCGTTACGCCGACCGCAAGGGCCGCAAAGCTGCGCTGACACTCAGTGTGACCATGATGTCTGCGGGCTCTTTCGCCATCGCGATCCTGCCAACGCAGGACGTCATCGGCCTCTGGGCTCTGATCCTGCTGGTGTTTATCCGCATGATCCAGGGCTTCTCTGTGGGTGGCGAGTACGGTACCAGCGCTACTTACATGTCCGAGGCTGCAACGGCCAAACGCCGCGGCTTCTTCTCCAGCTTCCAGTACGTGACGCTGATCGGCGGGCAGATGCTGGCCCTCCTGGTGCTGGTGATCCTGCAGAACACCATGAGCAAGGAAGACCTGACGGCGTGGGGTTGGCGCATTCCGTTCGCCTTGGGTGGCGTCGCTGCGTTGGTTGTTCTCTGGCTTCGCCGCTCCATGGAAGAGACTCTTTCCGCGGACCAACTCCGCGCTGCACACGTCAAGGTTGAGGGTGAAGCGCAGCCTGGCACCATGAAGCTGCTGTTCACCAAGCACTGGAAGCCGCTGCTGATCTGCATCGGCATCACCCTGGGCGGCACCGTGGCGTTCTACACGTATACCAACTTCATCCTGAAGTTCATGAACGATACGTCCGGCATCGCCAAGACCGACACCTCCGTCATCAACTTCTGGGCACTGTTCATCTTCATGCTGCTGCAGCCTGTGTATGGCATGCTCTCGGACAAGATCGGCCGGAAGCCGCTGCTGATCTGGTTTGGCGTGACTGGCGTGCTGTTCACCTGGCCGCTGCTCTCCGCGCTTGCTGGAACCAAGGATCCGTTTGTGGCGTTCCTCCTGATGTTCGGCGGTTTGCTGATGGTGGGTGGTTACACCTCCATCAACGCGCTGGTGAAGGCTGAACTGTTCCCGGCATCCATCCGTGCGCTCGGAGTCGGACTCGGTTACGCGATTGCCAACTCGCTGTTCGGCGGCACCGTCCCGCTGATTGGTGCTGCGCTGCAGAAGTCGGGCCAGGTGGATATGTTCTTCACCTACGTCACGGCTGCCATTTTCATCTCGCTGCTGGTGTACATCTTCGCGCTGAAGAACAAGAAGCCCACGCACTTGGACGCGGAGCAGGGCAACGCTTTCGTCGCCAAGGTCTCTGCAAAGGAAACCGACGACGACGGCACGAAGGATCGCGTCAACGCCTGACCTGCCTGCCTTGTGAGGCCCGTTCTGCGCACTTTGGATACTCCGAAGGGCGCAGAGCGGGCCTCACAACGTTAAGCTCTAGTAGCGAACCAGCGAAGCGAACCAGCCCGTAGCGAAGCAAAGGACCCAGCCCGTGCACGTGCTCATCGTCGAGGATGACGACGCCATGGCGTCGGCCTTGAGTGCAGCCGTCGCCTCCGCCGGGCACAAGCACACCCGGGTCTCCCGCGGCGAGGATGCGCTTTTGGCCCACCGGCAGCACGAGGTCATCCTGCTGGACCTTGGCCTTCCGGATCTGGACGGCCTGGAAGTCCTGAGGAAACTCCGGCAGGTCACGCAGATCCCCATCCTGATCCTGACGGCCCGCGATGACGAGCGAAGCGTGGTCCTGGGCCTTCGATCCGGGGCCGATGACTACCTGGTCAAACCCGTGAAGCTTGTGGAATTGCTCGCCAGGATCGAAGCTGTGACGCGGCGAACCAACCGGTCCGGCCATCAAACCCCGCACAACATCGTCCTTGGAGATCTTGAGGTGGACCTCGATCGCCGCGTGGCCGCCGTCGGGGAACGGCAACTGGCCCTGACCGCCACGGAGTTCGACCTCCTCAGCCTTCTGGTCAGGAACGCCGGCTCGGTGGTCACTCGGGAACAGATCCTGGACGCGCTGTGGGGCGACGCGTTCCTGTCCCACTCGCGGTCATTGGACGTGCACCTGACGGGGCTAAGGTCCAAGCTGCAGCTTCCCGGATTCATCATCAATGTCCGCGGCGTCGGCTATCGTGTCGAGCAACCATGAAAGTCCGGGTCCTCGGCATCCTGAGCCTGCTGGTGGTGATCATCGTGGTGACGGTGTCCAGCGTGATCCTGACCTCGGCCAGCCGGGAGCTTACCCAGGAACTGCAGATCAACCGCGTGGCAGCCCTCAACCGCTTCGCGCAACTGGCCAGCGATGCCGCGGAGGATAGCGACACCACCCAACTCCAGCGGGAAATGGACCGATACTCCGAGCTTTATGGGGAAGGAATCCTGATCCGACTCCAACAGAACACCCTCCATTCCGGCGGTCTCAGCGAGGACCGGCCCGAGGCCCGGGACGCGTTGAACAGGGCGAGCCTCAACCTCAGCGACACCACACTCAACCCCATCCGTGCCTTCGGGTCCGGCACGGACATCATTTCCCGGTCCTTCGGCACCGCCAGCCAGGTACTCGGCGAGGTGGTCCTTGAAGTGGACCTCGACGCTGCCCGGCAGAAGCTACGGGAGCGCTGGCTCGTGGTGGTGCTTGCCGCAATGGCGCTGGGTGCGCTGCTCCTGCTGGCGGCCTCGCGCATCACCGGCTGGGTCCTTCGCCCGGTCCACAGGCTGAGCAAGGCTGTCCACGAACTGGAAACAACCGGTAAAACCAGCCAGCTCCCGGAGGCGGGCCCGCCGGAACTTCGCGCATTGAGCCGTTCCTTCACGGCCATGGCCGACACCGTGACGGAAAGCATGGAGTCCCAACGCCGGCTCATCGCCGATACCTCGCACCAGCTCCGGAACCCTGTTGGCGCGCTGCGCTTGCGCATCGATTTGCTGCAGCTGGCTCTACGCTCAGAACCGGAGAAGGAGGCGGCTGACGGCGTCGTTGCGGAACTTGAGCGGGTGGAGGAAATGCTCGACGGCGTGCTGAAGCTCGCTGCGGCTGAACACCGCGCCTCCGAAGGGTCTTCCCGCATGGAGCATGCCGAGCACAAGCGCCTGGCAGTCATCGATCCCTACCCGGTCCTGCAGGGCGAAGTCGAGCGGGCGGCACCGGCTGCCCGACATGCCGGAACCCAGCTGACGCTGGAGGGCCCTGCGTCCGAAAGCCACATCGTGTGCGACCCCGACGAACTCGCGCACATGGTGGGCGAACTCCTCACCAACGCCATGAAATACGCCCCCGGTTCCCACATCGCGGTGGCGACCCAAGCGACGCAAGGAGGAACCGCCGTCGAGATTTCCGACGACGGCCCGGGCCTCCCGCCCGATCAACTCGCCGCGTCAACCACCAGGTTTTGGCGGGCGCCGCAGCATGGCAAGATCCCCGGTAACGGCTTGGGCATGACCATCGTGGAGCGGCTGGCGCAGGCCAACGGCGGACGGCTCATCCTTGAGCCGCGCGAGCCCCACGGCCTGACGGCACGCCTCGAGTTCGCGAAACCGGAGGAGGACACGCATGCCTGATTCCCTCGCGTTCTCCCGGCGGAGTGTCCTCAAAGGCGCCGTCGCGATCGGCCTGGGCGGCAGCTCGCTCGCGTCGACCACCGCCTGCACGCCGGAAGAACAGCCCAAAGAACTTACGGTTGCCGGGGGCGAGTCCGGCGGCTTCTACCTGGAGTTTGCCACCCTGCTCGCGGCCTTGCTGCAACGGGAGGGCGTGGCCGCAAATGCCGTCGCGCTGACCACCGGCGGGAGCCTTGAGAACATTCAGCGGGTTGTGTCCGACAAGGCGACCTTCGCCGTCGCGCTGGCCGATGCCGCAGCGCAGGCAGCAGCGCCCGCCGGAAATCCCGCGCAGCCCGGCGACCTTGTGGCGCTGGGAAAGGTGTACCAGAACTATGTCCACTGCATCGTGCGCGAGGACAGCGGGATCCGGACCCTCGCAGACCTCGCCGGGAAGACTGCGGGCGTAGGTGAAGTGGGCTCAGGGACCACCCTGACCGCAGGACGGATCATCACAGCGGCGGGACTTTCTGAACCACCCCGCACCGTGAAGCAAGTGAACCTCGGCTTGAACCAGGCGCTGGCCTCGCTGCAGGACGGTTCGATTGAGATGATGATCCAATCCGGAGGGGTGCCCACCGCTCCCATCGCTGCCGCAGCTAAGGACATTGGCCTTCGGCTGCTGGATATTTCCGAACTCATCCCGGCGACACGGGCGCAGTCGGGATTCTTCTACGACCGCGTGCTGATCCCCGCCAACAGCTACGGGAACGCGCCTGCTGTGTGGACGGTGGGCGTTGCCAACCTGCTCCTGTGCCGCAGGGACCTGGCCGATCATGTTGTTCGGCAGACGGTGGAGTTGCTGGTGGACCAGGCTCAGGATCTGGTTCCAACCTCCAGCACCGGCGTGCAGTTCCTCAGCCCGGAAACCCTGATCAACACTGCGGGTATCCCGCTGCATCCGGCCGCGGAAGCTGCCTACAGGGCGCTGCACGGCTAGGCCTCACGGGGAAGTGTACGGGGTGAGTCACGGGCCGGAATCGGCGTACGGCCGGGCAACTGGCAAAATGGAAACCATGACTTCAGCTGTTGCCCCTGCCATCGCCCTGACCATCGCCGGTTCCGAAGCGACCGGTGGCGCCGGCGCGCAGGCCGACCTCAAGACCTTCCAGGAACTCGGAGTGTTCGGCATCGCGAACCTCACCTGCATCGTTTCCTTCAACCCGAAGGACAACTGGAACCACCGCTTTGTGCCGGTGGACCAGCAAGTCATCGCGGACCAATTGGAAGCCACGACGGCGGCCTATGGTGCCGCTTCCGGCGCCCCTTCGGTGTTGGACACCGTGAAGATCGGCATGCTCGGCAGCCCGGCAACCATCAGCACCGTTGAAAAGGCATTGGCAGATGGCTCCTTCAAGCATGTGGTCCTGGACCCTGTCCTGATCTGCAAGGGCCAGGAGCCCGGCCACGCCCTGGACACCGATCAGGCCCTCAAGGCCCAGATCCTGCCGTTGGCAACGTTTGTCACTCCGAACCACTTCGAAGCCGAGTCGCTATCCGGACTCACCATCACCGACGAAGAGTCGCTCAAGGCCGCGGCGATCCGCATCCACGAGATCAGCGGAGCAGCAGTCCTCGCCAAGGGCGGGGTGCGGCTGGAAGGCCCGGACGCCGTCGACGTTTACTACGACGGCGAAACGCTGGAAGTCCTGCGCGCTCCGAAGGTTGGCGAAGTGGCTGTGTCCGGTGCTGGTTGCTCCCTTGCTGCAGCTGTGACCGCCGAACTCGCGAAGGGCGCGACGCCGTTGGAAGCAGCACGGACCGCGAAGGCTTTCGTGACTGCTGGCATCAAGAACCGGGTGTCCTCCGGCGCTCCCTTTGATGCACTGTGGCAGGGCGGTGCTCTGTCCTAGCCTCTGCTGCACCTGCGAAAGCAGCCGCCCCGGAAACACTTCCGGGGCGGCTGTCTTTCTTTGCGTGAGGGTTAGCGCGAGACCTTGCCCATCAGCGAGGCGATGGGGCGCAGGAACAGGGGCCGGGCCAGGAACCAAGCCGCCGCCGTGAAGACAATGGAGGCTGCGAAGATGCCGAAGCCCCACCAGCTGTTGTTGTCGTCATTGGCCGCGTACATGTGGTTGAGGTTCCTCAGGGCGCCCGTAGCCAGCACCAGGGTGACGTGAACAATCACGAAGGCCACGAAGTAGATCATCACCGGGAAGTGGATCTTGCGGGCCAACTCGATCGGGTAGAACTTGTTGATCGCAGCCTTTTTGGGCCATGCCCCGGACATCCGGATGCCGGTGATGATGGCCAGCGGGGCCGCGATGAACACCGTGATGAAGTAGGTCAGGAGCTGGAGGCTGTTGTAGTTGTTCCAGCCGTTTTCAACGGGCCAGTTCAGCGAGGCGTATTGCAGTCCTGCCGAGACGGCGTTGGGGAAAGCGTCCCAGTTGGTGGGGACGATCCGCAACCATTGGCCGGTGGCGAAAAGGAGCACAATGAAGATGATGCCGTTGAGGACCCAGAGCGCGTCCAGCGTCAGGTGGAACCAGAGGTCCAGGCTGATCTTGGTGGGCGGGTTCTTGGTCTTGATGAAGCCCTTGTTGTTCCGGGTCCAGTTGGCCGCCGGGCGGGTGGTGGTGCGCACCTGCCAGCCCGAACGGATGATCAGGACGATGAAGAACATGTTGAGGAAGTGCTGCCAGCCTAGCCACGCCGGGAAGCCGGTGGGAGTGCCTTCAGGAATTGCCGAGTGCCCGGGGTAGTCCACCAGGAACTGCTGCACGGGCTGAAGGGTCCGGAGCCATTGCGCAACGAGCACCAGGATCAGTGCCACCACCAAAGCTCCTGCGGTGACGACGACGGGTTTGAACCACCTGTTCGACGTGATCCCGGACGACTTGCTTGAAACGGACATCAGGCCGCGTTCCTCTCTGGCTTGTTTGGCTGCGACCAGTTGGCGCTATATAGCGATTCAACCAGTTGCAGCCCGACGGTGAAAACGGCACCCGGGTTTCGGGGCGCTCGACGTCAAAAATCGCAGCATTCGGATACACGCCGCAACATGCATTTCTAGAACAGACTTCCAGAATTATTTCCCGTCCCATAAGGAGCAGTCAAGGCTTCTTGCTGGCTATGTGGATTCTTTGGAGGGTAGGATTCCAAAAAATAGCCGTTCGACACTCCGATCTACGTCCTGCCTGCGGGAGGAGCCCACGCGTGGTCCGTAAGACTTCCGAAGTTGCCAGCACCGCAGGCTCCTGGCAATGGACCCGCACCGCGGCAACCCAACGCAACCTGCTGGACGCCGCCACCGAAGTGTTCGTCCAGCATGGCTTCACCAACGCGAGCATCTCAGACATTGTGGCCCGCGCCGGATCCAGCGTCGGCAGCCTCTACCACCACTTCGGCGGGAAAACCGAACTCTTCCTCGCACTGTGGGACGACTACCAGAATGAACACGAACGGCTCGTGGCAGCCGCCGTGGCCAGAGCCCGGAAAGCTGGTGAAGAGAATCCCCTTGCACTGTTCAACGTGGGAAGCCGCAGCTACTTCGACTACACGTGGAAACACCGGGACCTGGAACGCGTGTTCATTGAAGGGGACACTCCCCCGGGTTTCGAAGTCCTGCGGCGGGAACGCGGACGCGAGTGGGTCCGGCAGAACTCCGTGCTCCTCGGCGCCAGTGACGACACCCTGGGCCGGCTCACCGTTGCAGTGATCACGGACATCGTGACGGTGTCCGGGCAGGAAGTGGCCCTGAGCGCCTCCAAGCGCGAGGCCGACGAAGTTGTTGAAGCCGCCGCGGTGCTGGTGGCCCGCCTGATCCGCTGAAGCTCACTCCCGGCAGGGGCTAGGGCAGTTCTGCTTTGAGCGCGAGCAGATGCTCCCGGGTCAGCGCGGCCGCCAACACCGCGTCCCTGCTGGCAATCGCTTCCAGGATGCCCACGTGGGTGAGTTGATCGGCGTCGCTTCCGTGTTCGCCGCGGCGCCGGAGCATCTCGATCATCGCTTGCCTGCTGCGCGGGGTGAAGGTGTCGAACAATTCGGTAAGGATCGGATTGTGTGCAGCCAGGACGATGCTGCGGTGAAGGGCCGTGTCTGCATCAACGTGCTCCTCCAGTCCCGAGCGCTTCAGTTCCCGCTCCTGGGCCGCACGCCTCATGGCCCGGAGGTCGGCGGGAGTGCGCCGTTCCGCGGCAAGCGCCGAGGCTTCAACCTCGATCGCGATACGCGCCTCTATCACGGCGGCGATGTCCGCGCGGCGAAGGACCTGGTCCCAATCTTCGGGCTCGTCGAGCGCCGTGACGAAGACTCCGGCACCTTGACGGGTAACGAGCACGCCGCGGCCAGCCAGGTGCCGAATGGCTTCGCGGATTGTGGACCGGCCGACGCCGAGCTGCGGAGCGAGCGTCGTCTCCCCCGGCAGCTTTTGACCGAGCGCCCACTCGCCGCCGCGGATGCGTTCGAGAAGTGCCTCGGCGGCTTGTTCGGCGAGCGGCTCGCGTCGCAGTTGTGTCATGGAACCATCATCTCCTATTTCCAGGCTTCTCTACTTGTCTGAGGAGTTGTGCTAGCGTGGACCCATGCTTTACGGACTCCTTCTTCTTCGCCGCCACGGCGGGGCATAGCCTGACCGGCTCCCCGACGTGGAGTCGAAACGCGCGCCGGTCCTAGGACTACAACCAATAAGAAGGACTCCCACGCCATGACTACCAATGACTTCCCCCGCGTTTCCACGCCCGCCGGTCCAGTGCCCGCCGTCGCACCATCTTGGAACCGTCAGCGAGCCTCACAAATGCCCTCCCACCGCTATCGCGATGTGTATTCCCGTGTGGAGATTCCGCTCGCCGACCGTAACTGGCCTTCCCGTCGCTTGGATAGGGCGCCGTTGTGGGTACCCGTGGATTTGCGTGACGGCAACCAGGCCTTGTCCGAGCCGATGGACCCCGACCGCAAACGCCGGTTCTTCGAGCTGATGGTGAAGATGGGCTACAAGGAGATTGAGGTCGGTTACCCGTCCGCGTCGCGGACCGACTACGACTTCGTGCGTCTGATCGCTGATACTGACATCGCGCCCGAGGATGTGACGATCGTCGTGTTCACCCCGGCCCGGCGCGACCTGATTGAGCGCACCGTCGCTGCGATCCGCGGCATCCGCAACCAGGTGGTGATCCATATGTACACCGCCACCGCGCCCGCCTGGCGCGATGTGGTCCTCGGCAAGGACCGTGACGAACTGCGGGAGCTGATCCTGACCGGCGGGCGCGACGTGCTCGAGTTCGCCGGGCAGCTGCCGAACGTGCGGTTCGAATTCTCACCCGAGGTGTTCAACCTCACCGAACCCGACTACGTCATCGAGCTCTGCGACGCCATGACTGAGCTGTGGGAGGCGACCCCCGATCGTCCCGTGATCCTGAACTTGCCCGCGACTGTGGAGATCGCGACACCGAACGTCTATGCCGATCAGATCGAGTACATGCACAAGAGCCTCGCCCGCCGGGACGCCGTGATCCTCTCAGTACATCCCCACAACGACCGCGGCACCGGGATCGCTTGCGCTGAACTAGCCATTCTCGCCGGCGCCCAACGAGTGGAGGGCTGCATCTTCGGCAATGGAGAGCGCACCGGCAATGTCGATATCGCCACCCTTGCGTTGAACTTGCACGCCCAAGGCATCGATCCGATGATCGATTTCTCCGACATCGACGAGATCCGCCGCACCGTTGAGTACAGCAACCGCCTCGAAATCCATCCACGCCACCCCTACGTCGGCGACCTGGTGCACACCGCTTTTAGCGGCACCCACCAGGACGCGATCAAGAAGGGATTCGTCGAGCACCGTGCACGGGCCAAAGCTGAGGGGCGTCCCGAAGGAGAGATTGAGTGGCGGGTGCCATACCTGCCGATCGACCCTGCAGACATCGGCCGCAGCTATGACGCTGTGATCCGCGTCAACTCCCAGTCCGGCAAGGGCGGCATCGCCTACCTGCTTGAAACGGACTACGGCATGGAGCTGCCCCGCCGCTTGCAGATCGATTTCGCCCGACGTGTGCAGGACCTCGCCGACAGCACCGGACTCGAAATCAACTCGGCAACCCTGCTGGAACTCTTCGAAGACAACTATCTGCAGCGGGGAACCGATGTCATTGAGCTCACCGACCTTGAATCCCTGAGTCACGACAACACGACCATTACACGCGTCAACGTCCGCATCGATGGCGTCCAGCGGAGCGGCAGCTACGACACTGTCGGTCCCGTCGAGGCGGTCATTCAACTGCTCGGCGAGCACGGCATCCCGATCGATGTCCTCGCACTGCACCAAACTTCCCTTTCCACGGGCGCCGACAGTGAGGCCTTGACACTCGTGGAATACCGCGACGCACACGGCACACGCTGGTCAGCAGGCAAGGATCGCTCCGTCCTGACTGCCAGCGTGAAGGCAGTCCTATACGCAGCTTGCAGCTCGGCCGCCCTTACCGCAGAGTAACGTCCGCTACCGGCGCATCTTCCCGGTCGAGTACTCCTCGGCCGCGTAGAGCCCGCCTTGAGGCAAGTTGGGATCAAAGTCCTCCTGCGCTCCCCACTGGGCAGCATCATCTTCGGGGAGGAACCCGACGTCGTGTCCAGCCTTTAGCTCCCACCACCGGTGGGTGTTCGAGGAAACCGCGTAGAAGACGGCTATGTGTTCGGTTGTGGTCATTGCGGCAAGGAATGCCCGGACCGCGTCTGACGGGCTAAGCCAGGTCCGCTGCTCACGCGCGGACCCTGGCCGAAGCTCATAGCTGCCTATGCGCACGGCGATGGTGCTCATCCCGAATTTGTCAGCGTACAGCCTGCACAGGGCTTCACCTGCCACCTTCGACACTCCATAGAAACCGTCCGGCCTGGGCGGCATCTCTGGTGAGACTTTTACGCCGGCGGAATACATTCCAGTCAGACGGTTGCTGCTGGCAAAGACCACACGGGGAACACCAGCTCGTCGGGCAGCCTCGAGAACGTGGTAGGTACCGACGATGTTCACCTCTGCCAAGTCGTGGAAATCCGCCTCATCAGGGATTCCGCCCAGGTGGATCACGCCATCCGCATCCGCGAACAGTTCCACCAACGAAACCAGGTCGCTGAGGTCCGCCGGCACGACTTCATCACGCGGACCAACCGGCGATACCGGGCGAATATCAGTAGACACCAACTCAACCTGCAGCTCGGAGAGGGCCGCACGAAGGGCAGAGCCGATCGTTCCAGCAGCACCCGTGATGACCCATCGGCTCCCCGCAACATCAACCATGTTTCAACCGTACTGCGCCTTTGTCCGCACCCCGGCCAAACATTCCGCACCCGGAACCATGTCCTTCGCCGCCGAAGGCTCAGCGCTCGGAGTGGGCCGCCAGGAAGCTGTACACCTCGGTCTCGTCCACGCCGGGGAATGCGCCGGGAGGCATGGCGGCGAGGAGGTGCGAGTGCGCGCGGGCTGAGGGCCATGCGTTGCCGGCCCACTCGTTCGCCAAAGATGCCGGAGGCCGCTTGCAGCAGGTGGGATCCGGGCAGTTGGACGTGGCACGCGCCGTCGTCTCCCGGCCCCGGAACCACTTCACATGCTGGTAGGGCACGCCAATGCTCAGTGAAAATTCACCGGCCGCCGAGCGTTCCGTCCGGGCCGTGCACCAGTACGTGCCTGAGGGTGTGTCCGTGTACTGGCTGTACGCGCTGAACTTATCGGGTACATCAAACACTGCGCGCGAGGTCCATGCCTTGCACGACGGCTGCCCCTCAATGGCCCCGGTGTGGTCCTGCGGGAAGGCCACGCCGTCGTTCTCGTACGCCTTGTAGATGATGCCGGACTGGTGGGTCTTCTGGAAGTGAGTAGTGATGCCCAGGTGCTTGGTGGCGAGGTTAGTGAAGCGGTGCGCAGCCGTTTCGTAGGACACGGCAAAGGCATCCCGGATGTCCTCCACCGCGATTTCCTTTGCCGCCTTGGCCTTCTGCAGGAACTCCACCGTGGCCTGCTCCGGCAGCAACAACGCCGCTGCAAAATAGTTGGTGGCAACGCGCTGCGCCAGGAAATCGCCGTAGTTCCGCGGAGTTTCATGCCCCAGGACGTAGTGGCCAAGGGCCTGCAGGAGCACCGAGCGGGGGTCGTGATCCTGGCGCTGGTTCTGCGTCAGATAAATTCTGCGGTTCTTCAAATCGGTGACGGACCGCGTGGAGTGCGGCAGATCGCCCACATGATGCAACGAGAAACCGAGGTTCTCGGCGATGTCCGCAATGACGTGCTGGCTGAGCGGGCCAGCGGTGTAGCCGACCCCCTTGAGGACCTTCTGCGCCTCGGCCTCATACTCCGGGAAATAGTTACCGCGCTCGCGCATCATGGCACGCAACTCGCCGTTCGCGCGGCGGGCTTCTTCCGGCGTCGCCACCTGCTCGTTGAGTTTGCGTTCGAGCTCCTGAAGCAGCCCCACTTGCGACTCCAGCACATCCAGCGGAAGCCGCGAACTGATGCGGATTTTAGGCAGGTTCAACGACTCGTACAGAGGCCCGCGCTGGTACCGTTCGAGCTCGATTTCCAGAGCGGCGCGACGACTCGGCGGCTCCGCTCCCAGCAGTTGATCGATGGTCACGTTGAGGGACGCGGCGAGCTGCTGCAACAGCCCCAGTTTGGGTTCGCGCTTGCCGTTTTCGATCAGGCTCAGCTGGCTCGGTGCGGTCCCGACGGCGGCACTCAAGTCGTCCAGCGTCAGTCCCGCCTGCTTGCGCAGGTGCCGCACACGGCGGCCAAGGCTGATGACGTCCAGTTCAGGGGACGCAGGGGACAACGACGGCGACGCGACTTCGCGATTCCAGCTCACAGGAGACATTTCTTGAGAATACGCGAAGAAGTTCATTTCTTTCCATAGTTTTCCTCTAGTAACCCTCTTGGAAGTGCAGAAAAGTAGGACTTACGAAAAAGAAATACAGACCCCGGGTATGCCGGCCGATGCAGCAAAGGCGCAGCGGAGGCCGGCCCGGGCACCACATAGGAGATCAAGATGACCGCTTCATTTGAACCCGCAGAGCCGTCCGCAGAGCAGCAGGCCGCAGCGCTGGAACTTGAATGGTCCGCCAACCCGCGGTGGGAAGGCGTCACCCGTGATTACTCGGCCACCGACGTCGTCCGCCTCCGCGGTCGCGTCTCCGAAGAGCACACCCTGGCCCGCCGCGGTTCGGAGAAGCTCTGGAAGCAGCTCACTGAGGAAGCTCCCACCGGCGGCTACACCAACGCCCTCGGAGCCCTGACCGGCAACCAGGCAGTGCAGCAGGTCAAGGCCGGCCTCCGCGCCATTTACCTCTCAGGCTGGCAGGTAGCGGCAGACGCCAACTTGTCGGGCCAGACCTACCCGGACCAGTCCCTGTACCCGGCCAACTCGGTACCCCAGGTTGTCCGCCGCATCAACAACGCCCTGCTCCGCGCAGACCAGATCGAGTATGCCGAGGGCGTCAAGACTGTTGAGGACTGGTTGGTCCCGATCGTTGCCGACGCCGAAGCCGGTTTCGGTGGCCCGCTGAACGCCTACGAGCTCATGAAATCCATGATCACCGCCGGCGCCTCGGGCGTTCACTGGGAAGACCAGCTCGCATCGGAGAAGAAGTGTGGCCACCTGGGCGGTAAGGTCCTCATTCCCACCCAGCAGCACATCCGGACCCTGAACGCAGCCCGCCTCGCAGCCGACGTCGCCGACACCCCCACGGTGGTCATCGCCCGGACCGACGCCGAAGCAGCAACCCTGATCACCTCAGACGTTGACGAGCGCGACCAGGAATTCACCACCGGCGAGCGTACCGCCGAGGGCTTCTACAAGGTGCGCAACGGAATCGAACCCTGCATCGCCCGCGCCAAGGCCTACGCACCGTACTCCGACCTCATCTGGATGGAGACCGGCACCCCGGACCTGGAACTGGCCCGCAAGTTCGCCGAATCGGTCAAAGCCGACTTCCCGGATCAGATGCTCTCCTACAACTGCTCCCCGTCCTTCAACTGGCGCAAGCACCTGGATGACACCACCATCGCCAAGTTCCAGCGCGAACTCGGTGCCATGGGCTTCACGTTCCAGTTCATCACCCTGGCCGGCTTCCACGCCCTGAACTACTCCATGTTCGATCTCGCCCACGGCTACGCCCGTGAAGGCATGAGCGCGTACGTCGAGCTCCAGGAAAAGGAATTCGCCTCCGAGTCCCGCGGCTACACCGCCACCAAGCACCAGCGCGAAGTCGGCACCGGCTACTTCGACGACATCGCAACCGCGCTCAACCCGAACGCATCCACCCTCGCACTGGTCGGATCGACCGAAGAGGGCCAGTTCCACTAACCAACACGCCCACGGTGAGCTGTTCGCTTCGCTCACCGGAAGGCACGACGGCGGCACTCACCGCTGCGGCCGGGAGGGGGAATCCGGAAGCGTGCGTAAAAGGGGCCCTGTCCCGAACGCCGGCCGAGCTCTGCGAGGTCATGCGGTCGGGACGGGGAATAGCACGCGGAGGATTTCTCTTCCCGACCCATCCAACCAGGCGAGTGCCGCCGTCGAACATTTGCTTCTCATAGGAGAGATTGAAATGAACAGCTTCACTGACAACTTCACTATCAATGGCATCACTATCACCGCGCAGCCCATTTGCCGGCAGAATGAGGTCCTCACGCCTGACGCCCTTGAGTTCATTGGCAAGTTGCACAGGGCTACGGCGGATCGTCGTCAGGAGCTGATGCAGGCACGGCACGCCCGCCGTGGGCAGATCGCCGCGGGTCAGGATCCGCGGTTCCGCCCGGAAACTGAGGGTATCCGGAACGATCCGTCCTGGCGCGTTGCTCCCCCGGCTCCGGGTTTGGAGGATCGTCGTGTTGAGATCACGGGGCCGGTGGATAAGAAGATGACCATCAACGCCCTGAACTCGGGGGCGAAGGTGTGGCTGGCTGACATGGAGGATTCGTCCACGCCGACGTGGCGGAACGTCATCCAGGGCCAGCTGAACCTGACTGATGCTCTGGAGCGGCGCATCGATTTCACCTCGCCTGAGGGCAAGGAGTACAAGCTCAAGTCGGCCGAGGACCTGCCCACTATTGTGGTTCGTCCCCGTGGTTGGCACCTGCCGGAGAAGCACATGCTCATTGACGGCAAGCCGATCGCCGGCGGCATTGTGGACTTCGGGCTGTTCTTCTTCCACAACGCCCGCCGTCTGCTGGCCCAGGGTAAGGGACCGTACTTCTACCTTCCCAAGATCGAGAACCACCTCGAAGCCCGGTTGTGGAACGACATCTTCGTCCTGGCCCAGGACCTGTTGGGTATCCCGCAGGGCACCATCCGCGCCACGGTGCTGATCGAGACCATCACCGCCGCTTTCGAGATGGAGGAGATCCTGTACGAACTCCGCGACCATGCGAGCGGTTTGAACGCCGGTCGGTGGGACTACATTTTCTCGCTGATCAAAAACTTCCGTACCCGCGGACCTCGTTTCGTGCTCCCGGACCGCGGCCAGGTGACCATGACCCAGCCGTTCATGCGCGCTTACACCGAGCAGCTGGTCAGGGCATGCCACCGCCGCGGTGCCATGGCAATCGGTGGAATGGCTGCAGCTGTCCCCAACCGCAAGGACGAGGCAGCCAACACCGCCTCGTTCGAGAAGGTTCGTGCGGACAAGACCCGTGAGGCCAACGACGGCTTTGACGGTTCGTGGGTGGCCCACCCGGATCTGGTGCCGGTGTGCCGGGAAGTTTTTGACTCAGTTCTCGGAGACCGCCCGAACCAGCTGGACCGCTCCCGCGAGGATGTAACCCCGGATGACCGTGCGCTGATCGACATCGCCAGCACAGAGGGAACCATCACCGAGGGCGGGGTTCGCCTGAACATCGAGGTGGGCATCCGCTACATCGAGTCCTGGCTGCGGGGCAACGGGGCTGTGGCCATCCACAACCTCATGGAAGACGCCGCCACCGCCGAGATCTCCCGGTCCCAGCTGTGGCAGTGGATCCACTCTCACGCCATCATCGAGAACGGTGACGTCATCACCCGTGAATGGGTTGAGGACCTGCTGGACGAGGAATTCGCCCGCCTGGAACGCTTCGATGGAGACCGCTTCGCTGATGCCCGCGCCATCTTCGAGGAAGTCACCCTGGCTGAGGAATTCCCCACCTTCCTGACCATTCCCGCGTACGCCCGTTTCCTCACCGAGGCCCGAGAAGAGGCCACGGAAGAGGAACTCGTCGCCGCCTAGGTCTCATGACCTGAGGTAGCGACACACAACAAGCCCCGACGCTGGGCTGCCTGCACTCTTCGCAACAAGTGACCCCGACCGCCGGGGAGGCAGCCCAGCAGCGGGGCTTTCCCTGTGCCCCATGCCCCCGAGCCGCCAGCAGCCCGCCCACTTCGATGCCCCGCTGCACACCATGCCGTGCGCACGGCACGTTCAGCAGGGAACCATCGAACCGGCCCAGGAACTACCCCTGCCGGGCCACCCAGCGCACAGACAACGTGGTGCACATACAGAACGCGAGCACCGAGCCGAGGATCACGAACAACGGGACGGTCCACCCCTCGGTAACACTGTGCACGTAGCCAATAACCGTGGGCGCCAACGCAGCGAAGCAGTAACCCACCCCTTGCACCACGGCGGACATCCTGCCGGCGGCGGCCTGGGATTGCGCGAACTTGATGATGGCAATGAAGATCACCGTGATGCCACCACCTTGGGCGACGCCGCCCAGCGAGGACCACAACCACCACAGCGAAGGCGCCAGCAGCAAGCCCACGGGAACCGTCAGCCACAGCGCGCTCAAGGTGACCGCCACCGTCGTCGTACTGGCGAAGCGGGCCAGAAGCGGCACGCCCAAGCCGCCTACGATCGCGAAGATCTGGAACAGCGAGGACCCCGCACCGGCTTCGGCGGTTCCCATGGCGAGTTCGTCGGACAGGAAGCTGGGCAGCCACGCGGTGACGCCGTAGTAGGAGAAGGCCTGGCCCGCAAAACCGAGTGTCAGGCCCACAGTCAGCCAGCCCACACCCGCAACAGGCCCGGCGCCGGAAGCCGGAGGAGCAGTAACAGCTGCCGGAACAAAGGCCTGCCGCGCCCCAACGGTGGGAACCCAGAACAGGATGGCCGCCAACGACAACAAGGCGCTCGCGGCCAGGGCCAGCCTCCACCCCACCAGCTCAGCCAAGGGTGCAGTGGCTACAGAGGTGAGGAAAGAACCGATGTTGAGGGCCGCCGTGTACACACCCATGGCCGTTGCCTGACGCCTGGGCGCAAAGTCCCGCCGGATGATGAGCGGCACCGCGATGTTGCCAATGGTGATGGCCACACCAATAATCACCGTGCCTGTCATGACCAGGGCACTGCCGCCACTGGAGCGGATCACCACCCCGGCCAGCACACCGAGCAGCGTGAGCATCACGGCGAATTCGGCTCCGAGGCGTCGTCCGGCCAGCGAGGCCAAGGGGGACGCGAGGGAGAAGCAGAGGACGGGAATGCCGGTCAGCAGCCCGAGTTCCACCGGCGAGAATCCCAGATCCTGGCGGAGGGAATCCACCACGGGGGCCACGGCCACAAAGGGTCCGCGCATGTTGAGGGCGATGAGGCCAATGCATGCGAGGATGAGCCAGCCGCGGGGAATTTTGGCAAAGAAAGTAGACATCACTTTCATTGCTATCACGCCGGCGCTGGGCGGCCGGTCACAAACAAGGCTTAGCCCGTAGCCTGAAGCGTGGCCTCGATCACTGCCGGAGACAGGACATGCTGGGTGACCATTTGGCTGGCACCCAGGATGGCGGCGCGGTCGCCGGCCATGGAAATGCCGATGCGCAGGTGCGTGGTGGCCAGCGGCAGGGAGCGCCGGTAGACCACTTCCCGGATGCCGGCCACAAGGTGTTCGCCCGCTTCTCCCACGCTGCCGCCGATGATGATCATGGAGGGGTTGAGAAGGTTAACCACGGTTGCCAGCACATCGCCAACATCGCGTCCCGCCTGCCGCAGCGCCTGAATGGCCTGCAGATTTCCTTCACCCACCAGCCGCAGGACATCAGCACCGGTGGAAGCTTCCAGCCCTTGGGACTGCAGTTGACGCGCGACGGCGGGACCCGAGGCGAGCGCTTCGAGGCAGCCGTGGTTGCCGCACCGGCAGAGGACGTCGTCGCCGCGGGGAACCCGGACGTGGCCGAGGTCGCCGGCGGTGCCGTTAGCGCCACGCTGCAGTTCACCGCTGCTGATGATGCCTGCACCGATGCCGGTGGCAACCTTGATGAACAGGAAGTTCTCATGGTCCGGCCAGTACGCGGTTCGTTCGCCCAGGGCCATGATGTTGACGTCGTTGTCCACCAGGACGGGTACAGGCAGCGAGCGCTGGACGTAAGTGACGACGTCGAATCCGTCCCAACCCGGCATGATGGGCGGCTTCACGGGCCGTCCGGTGTCGTGCTCAACGGGGCCGGGCAAACCGATGCCCATGCCGGCGAGGTCGCCAAATTCGCGGCCCGCCTCGGCAAGGAGTTCACGGCCTGCGGAGACGACGCGGCCCAGGACAACCTCAGGGCCGTCGGCGACTTCTTGCGCGAGTCGTCGCTCCGCGAGGATGCTGCCGCTGAGGTCGGTGACGGCAACAATCACGTGGGTTGCTCCGACGTCGACGGCCAGGACGACGCGCGCGGCGGGGTTGAAGGCAAAGCGCGACGGCGGCCTGCCGCCGCTGGAGCTCGCCTCACCTGCGGGGCCCACCAGTCCGGAATTGATGAGGGCATCGATGCGGGAGGCGACCGTTGAACGGGCCAGCCCGGTGGTGACTGCGAGCTCGGCCCGTGTGCGGGCTTGGCCGTCGCGGAGGAGTTGGAAGAGATCGCCAGCACGCGAGAGATTACCGGCCTCCTGGACGGAGGCATTTCCGGCGTCGTGAGTGGTGGCGGTTGTCATGCCTTTAGTGAAGCACGATTGCTTATGCGTGTCATGCAGCAGAAGTTTGTCGGCAATATTTCAACTTTTGCTTGACGCTCGGCAAAAGTCCCCCTAGGTTGTGATGAGCAGCACATCAGTCCGCTTACGAAGAGGTAACTGAACTTGTCCAGCCATTCAAAGGCACCGCAGCAGGCACTTCCCAAACCAATGGGTGTTGGCATCCTCGGCGCCGGCCCGGTCACCCAGGCCATCCACTTGCCGTCCCTCGCCCGACTGGGCGACATCCTTACCGTCCGCCACATCATGGATGTGGACCCCGCCGTGGCTGAGTCCGTTGCAGCCCGCGTCGGTGCCACGCACAGCACCAGCATCGATGCCCTCTTGGGTGATCCCGACGTCGAGATTGTTGCCATCTGCAGCCCGCACCAGTTCCACGCCGAACAGGTCATCGCCGCCTGCCGCGCCGGAAAGAAAGCCGTCCTCTGCGAGAAGCCCTTCGCCATGAACGCCGAAGAAGCAGCACTGATCTCCGCGGTCAGCGCGGAAACCGGGGTGCCCATCATCGTGGGCGCCATGCACACCTTTGATCCGGGCTGGCTTGCCGCCTCGGAGAACTGGGATGACCTCCCGGAGACGGCCCACACCATCCGCTCCTCGATCGTCCTTCCGCCCAACGCACGTTTTGAAGACTTCGCCACGGAAATCATCACGCGTCCGGCCGGCGGCGCTCCGGACTACACGGACGCCGAGGTCATCAAGGGCGCACTTCGCGGCGGCGTCATGGGCTTGGCCATCCACGACCTCCCTTTGATCCGCAGGTTCACTCCGGACTTCAAGGACGTGGAGGTGCTCGAGGCACGCCACGTGCGCCCGTTCGGCTATGTCATCTCACTCCGCACCCCCACCCGGACCATCGAGCTCCGCGCAGCCATGAACAACACGTGGAAGCCGGAGTGGAGCTTCGAGGCGTTTTCCGACGACGCCGCCCTCCGCATCGATTTCACCCCGTCCTACGTCCAGGCTGGCTCCGCCGTGGCAACCTTCACCCGCGGTAGCCGGACAACAGTCCACGGCCCTTTCGAGCACAACGGCTACGAAGGAGAGTGGCGTGAACTCGCTGCCCTCGCCGCTGGCAAGCAGCCGCCCGCGGCGCAAACCCTGATTGACGATCTCACCTTCGCCCTGGACATCGCCGACGCCACGGTGGCCAATGTGGAGAGCCAGCACGCCGTTGCCGAAGGAGCCCACGCATGAGCGCCGCCGTCACGTTCCAGCAGTACACGGTCCACGCCGCTCCGGAGGCCCAGGAGGCCGGCGCCGTGGCGTTGGCGGTCGCCTCCCTCCCCGAGTCCTTCGGTCCGGCCGCCAGCGTCAACCAAGCCGACGTCCAGGTCATCTCCGGACAGCCCGGTTGGACTGTACGAGCAGCGGAAGCCGTCGCTACCGGAGCCCGCGGCGTAGTGGTGGTCAACCCGGCAGCAGAGAACACCGACTCACTTCAGGCAGCCGCTCAACAATCCGGTGCAGCAGTGGTCCTTGATCAGCGCTGGGCGTCCAACCCCGCCGTCCCGGGGGCCGAGGACGCGGTCCGTTCCATGGTGGGCCGCGCGGCTCTCCTCGACACGGTCGCCACCGCTCAAGTGGGAACCGACTCCGGCGAGTTGTTCGCGGACCATCTTGCCGCCGTCGTGCGCCTTGCGGGTCCACTGGCGAACCTCCGTCACCTCCGCCGCGGACCTCACGGCTACACCACCACAGGGGTCCTCGCCAACGGTGCGCCGGTTGCCATCCAGGGCGTGGTGTCGAACGCACGCCCGGCGGCCCTGGACTTCCGGCTGCTGACCGACGACGGCGGCGTCAGCGTCACGCTGCCCGAACCGCTGGCTGCGTGGCCGGCGACGGTCAAAGTCACCGGACCTCAAGGCGAGCTTCTTCTTCCCACGATCTACGAATCTGCTCACCGCGCCACGTGGCGCCGGCTCAAGGAACACCTCGATGCCGGCTCCAGCTCCTCCGATCTGCACCGCTTTGCGGCGCTCACGGAATCCATCACAGCCCTTTCCTAAACCGAGCTTTACAACAAACAGCACTACCAGCCATTCAGTACGCATTGCCCTACTCAAAGTTGAGCTGGACCGGCACGCCCACGCAAACCTGCGGTGCCCGTCCCGAAAGGAATCACTATGAATGTTCAGTCTGCAGCCTCCCGTTCCGTCTCCCGCCGCGGTTTCCTCGGCCTGACCGCCGCGGCAGCTTCAGTACCTCTGCTGGCAGCCTGCGGCGGCGGCTCAGCCACCCAGGGCGGAGGAGGCGGCGGTGCCGGTGGGACCGTCAAGTTCTGGGACATGCCCTGGGCAACGCCGGCCTACAACGATTCCGCCAAGAAGATCGCTGAAGGCTTCGCAGGTGCCAACAACGCCAAGGCCAACTACCAGATCATCCAGTGGAACAACTTCTACCAAACCTTCTCCTCTGCCATCGCGTCCAAGACCGGCCCGGCAGTATCCACTGGCGGCGGTTTCCAGGCCTTCCAATTTGAGCAGCAGGGCCAGATCGCGTACGCGGACAAGGTCATTGAGAAGCTGAAGTCCAACGGCCAGTTCGACGATTTCCTTCCCGGCGTGCTGGACCCGTTCAAGTCGGACAAGGGCTACGTCGCCGTGCCGTGGCAGCTGGATATGCGCGTGTTCTGGTACCGCAAGTCCCTGTTCGAGAAGGCCGGAGTCTCACTCCCCACCGACTGGCCGTCCCTCCTGGAAGCCGGCAAGGCACTGAAGAAGGTGGGCGCGTTCGGCTTCGCTACCGGTGCGGGCTCAGGCAACAACTACGGCAACCACTCCATGATCATGATGATGGTCAACAACGGCGGCGGCGTGTGGAACAAGAACGGCGAGCTGGACCTGCTCAACGACCGCAACGTCGAGGCGATTGAGTTCGTCCGCGAACTGGTCTCCAACGGCATCGTGGACCCCGCAGCCGTCAGCTACACCACTGACAACATGTCCGCACAGTGGAAGGACGGCAAGGCCGGATTCGGCCTGTTCCAAGTCAACGTTCCCCAGCGTGTGGGCGATACCTCCGGGGACCTGCTGGTGGCCGACCCCATCACCGGCCCGCACGGCGACAAGGCCACCATCGTGTTCCCGAACAACATCATGATGTACAAGAACACCCCCTCGCAGGAAGCGTCCGAAGAGTTCCTGGTCTACTACCTGGGCCAGCTCAAGGAACTGTGGAAGCAGAAGCTCATGTCCGCGCTGCCGGTCTTCAAGTCCATCACCGAGATCCCCGAATTCGCCGATGACCCCAACAACGTCAAGATCGTCAAGGACTGGCAGCCCATCGCCAAGACCTTCGCTTCCCAGGGCAGCACCCTTAACGCCAACCTCGCAGCACTCGACGGCGGCCAGGCACTGAACCAGTTCAGCCAGTCGATCCTGACCGGCCAGGCAGCAGATGCCAAGAGCGCACTGCAGGCCTTCCAGTCCGGCCTCGAATCGGTCCTGAAGAAGTAGAACGGTACCTGCCATGACATCCACCACCGCACCATCAGGCCTGTCCCGGGCCCGCCGGGGGCTCGCTCCCGGCGGCTCGGGGGCCTCCCCGGGGAGACGCAAGAGCAAGCTCAGCGCTCAAACCACCCGCACCTTCTTCTGGCTCCTGATTCCCTCCGTGGTCCTGCTCGTCCTGATCCACGGCTACCCTCTGATCCACGCCGCAGTACAAGCCACCCACGACGGCGACCTGCTCCAGACCGGCAACTTCGTGGGCGGCGAGAACTTCGCAAACGTCCTGTCCTCCCCTGCATTCTGGAAAGCCGCACAATTCACCCTCTGGTTCACCATTGTTGGGGTCTTCGGCTCCTGGCTGGTGGGCCTGGGACTCGCCTTGTTACTGAGGACCAAGATCCCTGCCGGGAACACCTTCAAGGTCCTGCTGCTCCTGCCCTGGGTGGTGCCGATCGTAGTCTCCTCCACCGCCTGGAACTGGCTGGTGGCAACCCCTGACAGCCTGATCCCCTCGATCTTCCGTGGCCTCGGCCTGGGCACCCCGCTGTTCCTGGCGGATCCCACCCTGGCTTCCATCACGGTGATGGTGTTCAAGGTGTGGGTGTCATTCCCCTTCATGATGATGATGATCTCCGCGGCCCTGGCCTCGGTGGACACCACGGTCTACGAAGCCGCCAGCATGGACGGCGCCAGCCCCTGGCAGCAGTTCACGCAGATCACCCTGCCGCTGATCGCCCGTTCCACCTACATCAGCTGGATCCTGATGACGATCTTCTGCGTCAACGACTTCCCCACTATCTACCTGCTCACTGGCGGCGGTCCCGTCAGTGCCACCACCTCCCTGGTGGTCCTTGCCTACCGCACCGTCTTCCAGGACTTTGCCACCGGCCCCGGCGTCGCAATCGCCTTCCTCATGACCATGACCCTGGTAGTCATCTCCGTCATCCTGTACCGCCAGATCCGAAAGTCGAGCGTCGAATAATGAGCGCTGTACTCCACGCACACCCCGAATCCGGCCCCGCCCTCGGCATCACCGACACCGGCAAGACCCGCCGTGTTCTCTCCGAAGCCGGCATGCGCGGACGCTGGTGGCGGTTCGCCCTGATCCTGGCCATCACCGTGATTGTCCTGGTCCCCATCATGGTCACCGTGGTGCTGGCCTTCACTCCTGGTGTCAACAGCACGGCCACCGGGTTCACTTTCGAGAACCTTGCCAACGTCTTCAATGGGACGCTCGCCGCGACCTGGCTGCAGAACAGCTTGGTCACCACGCTCTCCACCGTGGTGGTCTCCGTGGCCGTGGCAGCTCCCGCCGGTTACGTCCTTTCCCGCGGCCGCTCCAAAGCAGTCTCGGGCTACTCCCTGCTGCTGTTCGTCATGCAGTCACTGCCCATCATCACCTCGGTGGTCCCACTGTTCATCCTCTTCGCAGGCATGGGTCTGGTGGACAACCTTCTGGGCATCACCATCATCTACGTCGGCTCCACCATGACCGTGGCCACCTGGATGATGGCCGCCTACTTCGACTCCATCCCCATCAGCCTCGAAGAAGCGTCCTGGATTGATGGCTGCTCAGTGTTCGGATCGTTCACCAAAGTGGTGCTCCGAAACTCACTGCCAGGCATCCTCTCCACCGCCATCTTCGCCTTCCTGCTGGCATGGAACGACTACCTGGTAGCCATCGTGTTCCTCCGCTCCAACGAGATCTTCACCCTCCCCATGGGCGTCCAATCGTTCTTCCAGCAGAATGCCACCGACTGGACATCCGTCATGGCCCTGGCCGTCGTCATGATGCTCCCGCCCATCATCGTCTTCGCCGCACTGAACAAGTACTTCAGCGTCGGCGGAATCGGTGGCTCCCTCGCCGGGCGCTAACTAGACTGGCGCCAAGTCCCTGAAATCCCGGAAAAACCCACTCCCGAAAAGGAACCCAATGTCTTACTCACTCCAGCTGTACACCCTCCGCAATGCCATCCAGGAGGACCTGCCTGGAACCATCAAGAAGGTGGCCGAGATCGGTTTTACCCAGGTTGAGCCGTACAACTTCGTGGCCACCGCCAAGGAACTCGGTGCGGCTTTGAAGGAGAACGGGCTTTCCGCTCCATCCGGCCACGCGCCCCTCTTGAGCCAGGACCAGGACGAGATCTTTGCTGCCGCCAAGGAACTGGGCATCACCACGGTCATTGATCCGTTCCTTCCCGCGGAGCACTGGCAGGACGCCGAAACCATCCAGGGCACGGCCGCCAAGCTCAACGCAGCAGCGAAGAAGGGTGCTGAGTATGGCATCCGTGTGGGTTACCACAACCATGCATGGGAGCTGGAGTCCACCGTCGAGGGTAAGACCGCCTTGGAATACTTCGAAGGACTGCTGGATCCGGAACTCGTCCTTGAGGTCGACACCTACTGGGTGGCCGTTGGAGGAGTGGATCCTGTGGAACTCCTGGCTCGCCTCGGTGACCGCGTGAAGCTCATCCACATCAAGGACGGCCCGGGGAACACCGATACCAAGGCTCAGCAGCCCGCTGGCCAGGGAACCATCCCTGTGCTGGATGTCATCGCAGCTGCCAAGTCCCTGGAGGTTGGCGTGGTGGAATTCGACGACTACTCCGGTGACATCTTCGAAGGCATCACCGAGAGCCTGGCCTACCTGACCGCCGCAACCAGCGCCAACGCAGCAGAAGGAGCCAAGGCATGAGCTTCGCTCCTTCCACCCGTAAAGGCCCGGTGGGCGTCGCTGTCATCGGCGCAGGCAACATCAGCAAGCAGTACCTGGACAACCTCACCACTTTCCCTGACCTGAAGGTCCTGGTGATCGCCGACCTCTTCGTCGACGCCGCCGAGGCACGCGCCAAGGAATACGGCATCCCGGAGTTCGGTGCGCCTGAGCTGGCACTGAACCATCCCGACGTCGAAATCATCGTGAACCTGACCATCCCGGCAGCGCACGTGGAGGTTGCCACGGCCGCGGTCAACGCGGGCAAGCACGTCTGGACTGAGAAGCCCTTCTCGCTTGACCGCGAGTCCGGGCTTGGCCTGCTCAAAGCCGCGGATGCCGCCGGCATCCGCCTCGGCACCGCCCCGGACACGTTCCTGGGCGCAGGCCTGCAGACAGCCCGCCGGATCATCGAGCGTGGTGACATCGGCACCCCGCTGACCGGCATGACCACGTTCCAGACCCCCGGTCCTGAGTCGTGGCACCCGAACCCCGCGTTCTTGTTCCAGCACGGTGCCGGGCCGCTGTTCGACATGGGCCCGTACTACCTCACGGCCCTGATTCAGACCTTCGGCTCCATCCGCAAGGTGGCCGCCGTCGGCTCCTCCGCCAAGGCGACCCGCGTGATCGGTTCCGGTCCCAAGGCGGGCGAGGAATTCGCCGTCGAGGTCCCCACGCATGTGTCCGCGATGGCGCAGTTCGAAGGCGGGCAGTCCAGCCACAGCGTCTTCTCCTTCGAATCGCCGCGCCTGCGGATGGGCTTCGTGGAGATCACCGGCTCGGAGGCTACGCTGTCATTGCCGGACCCGAACTACTTCGACGGCGAGTTGAAGCTGTGGCGTCCGGGCGCGGAAGAACCGGAGATCATCCCTGCCACCGGGCCGGCCAACGGCCGCGGCCTGGGTGTGCTGGACATGGCCCGCGCCTTGCGTGCCGGCACCGCACACCGGGCCACGGGCGATCTCGCCTACCACGTGCTGGACAGCATGGTTTCGATCGCTGAATCCGTGGAATCGGGCTCGTTCGTGGATGTCATCAGCAACGCCCCTGCTTCGGCTGCGGTCCCTGAGGACTGGGCACCCGAAACAGCCACTCTCTAAGAAATAGCGAGGAACAAGAACATGACCACCCCCGCCCACCCATCCGACCACCCTTCCCAGACGCGTCAACCACTGGGCGTTGCCGCCATTGGCTACGCCTTTATGGGTAAGGCCCATTCGAATGCGTGGCGGAACGTGGCCAGCTTCTTCGACGTCCCGGCTTTCGAGCAGAAAGTGCTCGTGGGCCGGGACGCCACCCAAGTGGCAGAGGCCGCAGCCAAGTACGGCTGGGCCGAGTCCGCCACGGATTGGCGTTCCGTGATTGATCGGGACGACATCCACATCATCGATATCTGCGCGCCCGGCTGGATGCACGCCGAAATCGCCATCGCGGCATTGGCCGCCGGGAAACACGTGCTCGTTGAAAAGCCGCTGGCCAACACCCTGGGCGAGGCCGAGTTGATGGTGGCCGCGGCCGCCTCCGCGCGGGCCAACGGCGTGCAGTCCATGATCGGTTTCAACTACCGCCGCGTCCCTGCCCTCGCACTGGCGCGGGAACTCATAGCGGAAGGACGGCTCGGCACCATCCGGCACGTCCGCGCCGCCTACCTTCAGGACTGGCTCTCCGACGCCGAGTCCCCCATGACCTGGCGCCTCCGCAAGGAAACCGCCGGCTCCGGGGCGCTCGGCGACATCGCCTCGCACGCCATCGATCAGGTTCTCTTCCTCTTGGGTGACGCGGTCACCGAGGTCTCCGGCCGCCTGCACACCTTCGTGGAGCGCCGCCCCGGAACTAATGGTCCGGAAGATGTCACGGTGGACGACGCCGCTTGGGCCACACTGACCCTCGCCTCCGGAGCAATCGCCTCAGTTGAGGTTTCGCGTGTAGCGACGGGCCAGAAGAACTCCCTCAAGCTCGAAATTTACGGCGACAAGGGCACCATCCTTTTTGACCTTGAAGCCCTGAACGAACTCGGCTTCCTGGATGCCACCGCGCCCGTGCGTGAGCAGGGCTTCCGGAGAATCCTGGTCAACGAGCCCGAACACCCCTACCTCGAGGCGTGGTGGCCGCAGGGTCACATCATCGGCTGGGAACACACTTTCACCCACCAGATCCGGGACTTCCTGACCGCCATCGCGGCTGGTGAGGCGCCGTCGCCGTCGTTCGAGGAAGGCCTGAACGTCCAGCACATCCTCGCGGCAGTGGAAGAGTCCGCGGCCGCCAAAAGCTCACTGATCCAGCTCAACGCAACCACAATTGAAGGAGCCTGACATGCCCCGCCCGTACACCCTCTTCACCGGCCAGTGGGCCGACCTCCCCTTCGAGGAAGTCGCGCGCCTAGCCTCGGGCTGGGGCTACGACGGCCTGGAAATCGCCGTCTCCGGAGACCACCTGGACGCCTGGCGCTGGGACGAACCCGGCTACGTCGACTCCAAACTCGCCATCCTGGAAAAGTACAACCTCAAAGTCTGGGCCATCTCCAACCACCTCAAAGGCCAGGCCGTCTGCGATGACCCCATCGACTTCCGCCACGAAGCCATCGTCGGCTCCAAAGTCTGGGGCGACGGGGAACCCGAAGGAGTCCGCCAACGCGCTGCCGAGGAAATGAAACACACCGCCCGCCTCGCCCGCGCTTTGGGCGTGGACACCGTGGTTGGTTTCACCGGCTCATCCATCTGGCAGTACGTCGCCATGTTCCCACCCGTCCCCGAAAAAGTCATCGAGGCCGGCTACCAGGACTTCGCCGACCGCTGGAACCCCATCCTGGACGTCTTCGACGAAAACGGGGTCCGCTTCGCCCACGAAGTCCACCCCTCCGAAATCGCCTACGACTACTGGACCACCGTCCGGACCCTCGAAGCGATCGGTCACCGGCCCGCTTTCGGCCTGAACTGGGACCCCTCCCACTTCATGTGGCAGGGCATCGACCCGGTCTCCTTCATCTGGGACTTCAAAGACCGGATCTACCACGTGGACTGCAAGGACACCAAGCTCCGCCCCACCGGCCGGAACACCGTCATGGGCTCCCACCTGCCCTGGGGCGACCCCCGCCGCGGCTGGGACTTCGTCTCCGCCGGGCGCGGTGACGTGCCCTGGGAATCATCCTTCCGCGCCCTCACCGCCATCGGCTACGACGGACCGATCTCCGTAGAATGGGAGGACGCAGGAATGGACCGACTCCACGGGGCACCCGAAGCCCTGGCCGCACTGAAGAAGTTCGACTTCCCGGCGTCGCAGACCTCCTTCGACGCCGCCTTCAGCAGCAAGGACTAAGCACGTGACCCTCAGCAACGGCACCTCCGATGGAACAATCCGCTGGGGCATCCTCGGCACAGGATTTATTGCCGGGCTCCAGACCACGGACCTGAACGAGAATGGTTTCGCGGTGCAAGCCGTAGGCTCGCGCTCCTTGGAATCGAGTGAGTCGTTCGCTGAGGAGTACGGCGTGGCCACCGCGCACGGCAGCTATGAGGACCTTGTTGCTGATCCCATGGTTGATGTGGTCTACGTGGCCACGCCACACCCTTTCCACCACGCAAATGCTCTCTTGGCGTTGAATGCCGGCAAGCACGTGCTGGTGGAGAAGGCGTTCACCATGAACGCCCGCCAGGCACAGGACATCGTTGACCTCGCGGAATCCAAAGGGCTCGTGGCGTTGGAGGCCATGTGGACCCGGTTCCTGCCGCACATGATTCGTATCCGGGACATCATCGCTGCCGGCACCATCGGTGAGGTACGCAAGGTGGTGGCCACCCACAACCAGAGCCTTCCCAAGGATCCCGCGCACCGGCTCAACGATCCCGCCCTGGGCGGCGGAGCGCTGCTGGACCTGGGCATTTACCCGATCTCCTTTGCCTTCGACATCCTCGGCACGCCTGCGTCGGTGAAGGCCAGCGCCTCCATGTCCGCCACCGGCGTCGACCGCCAGACCGCAGCGATCTTCGAATACGCCAATGGTGCCCAGGCGATGGTGGATTGCGAGCTGGACGCCGCCAGCGCCAACCGTGCCATGGTCATCGGCACCGATGGCTGGATCGACATCGAAAGCACCTGGTACAACCCGGTGCCCTTCACGGTCTTCGGGGTTGATGGCAGTGTTGTTGAGCGGGATGACCAGCCTGTCACCAGCCGGGGCATGCAGTACCAGGCCGCCGAGTTGGAGCGCCTGATCCGCTCAGGCGAGACTGCCGGGACCATCTTGCCACCGGCCGAGACCGTGGCCATCATGGCAGCCATGGACGAAATCCGGAAGCAGATCGGGCTCCGCTACGAGTCCGATGCCGTCGTGGAAGGAACGACTAATGACTGATTCACCGCGCCTCGCTGAACTCCGCCAGCAGGAAGATGAGCTGGTCTTCGCTTCGTTCGATCACCACGACGCATGGCGGCTCGGCTCACTGATAGCCAACCATGCCATTGCTTCCGATCTTGGCGTTGCAATCGATATCCGACGCCACAACCTCGTGCTCTTCCGCTGCGTGCTGCCCGGCACGACGTCCGACCAGGAAGAATGGATCCGCCGCAAGTCCGCGTCCGTGCTGCGGTTCGAGCACAGCACTGCCTTGTTGGGCGAACAATTCGCCGAGCGCAACCCATTTGGTGGTGGGTGGTTGGCTCCGGAGGACTACACGTTGGACGGCGGTTCTTTCCCCATCCGTGTGCGTGATGCCGGTGTGATCGGTGCCGTCACAGTGTCCGGCTTGTCGTCCGAGGCGGACCACCAGATGGTGGTGGACGGAATCCGGAACTACCTGAAGACGGTGGGGGTCTAGGAGCGGAGGCTCCACGGGTTCATCGGCCCGGGTACACCACGGCTTTAAGCTGGCCGGGCTGCTTGCCGGCCTTAAGCGCTGCCTCGGACTCAGCGAGGGAGAACCTGCCCGTGACCAGGATGTCCAGGTCCACTTTGCCGTCCGCGAGCAATTGGATGGCAAGGGGCCAGGTGTTGGTGTAGCGGAAGACGCCGGAGAGCCAGATTTCGCGGTTCTGGATGTAGGAGACGGGCAGTTCAACGTCGTCCGCACCGAGTCCCACCAGGATTACGCGGCCTGCAGGCCCCACGGCCCTAATGCCGGAACGGACCGCCTGCGGTGCCCCGGAAGCGTCAATGAAGGCATCGACGTCGAGCCCTTCCACGCTGTCCGTCTTCGCGTTCAGCGCATGCGTCGCACCGTGTTCCAAGGCGAAGGCGAGACGGTCGTGGGCGATGTCCGTGATGTAGATTTCGCTTGCGCCGAAGGCCCGTGCGGCCTGCGCCGCGATGATGCCGATGGGACCGGCGCCGGCGATCAGGACCCGGCTGCCGGGTTTGATTTCGGCACGCTCGCACGCCCAGAGCCCCACAGAGAGCGGCTCGATCAGGGCAGCGGCTTCGTCGCTGACGTTGTCCGGGATGTCGTATGCGAAGTCGCTTTGGATGGTGACGTACTCGGCGAACGCCCCGTCCACGGGAGGGGTCGCGTAGAACTCCATCTCCGGGCAGAGGTTGTAGCGCCCCGCCTTGCACTGCTTGCAGGTCCGGCACGGGCGTTGGGGCTCGACGGCGACTCTCGCACCAAGGCGGACAGGGTCTACGGAACTTCCGACGGCGGCAATCCGCCCTGCGAGTTCGTGGCCGAGGATCAAGGGGTGGTCCACCACGTAATCGCCGATCCGGCCGTGCTCGTAGTAGTGGACGTCGCTTCCGCAGACTCCGACCGCGGAAACCTGAACCAGCACCTGGTCGGCTTCGAGGTGCGGGATGGGCAGTGCTTCCATGGTCATCCCGCCCTGGCGCTGCAGGATGGCCGCACGCATGCTGGCCGGCAGCTCGGGCTGGTTGAGCAGAGGGGTTTGAGTGGTTGAGGTTGTCATGATGAAAGTCCTTTGGAGTTGATTACGTGACCGCGCCGAATTACTTGACCGCGCCGAGGGAGAGGCCTTGGACGAGCTTGTCCTGCGCCGCGAATCCTGCGAACAGGACAGGAAGCGAAATGATGACGGCGGCTGCGCAGACTTTGGCGAGGAAGAGGCCTTGGCTGGAGACGAATCCCGTGAGGAAAACGGGAGCAGTGCCCGCCACAACGCCTGTGAGTACCCTTGCCAGCAGGAGTTCGTTCCAGCTGAAAATGAAGCAGATCAAGGCTGTGGCTGCGATGCCCGGCATTGCCACGGGTGCGATCACCTTGCGCAGCGTGAGGATCAGGTTAGCTCCGTCGATCTGGGCCGCTTCGAGCATTTCCACGGGGACTTCGGCGAGGAAGGACCGCATCATCCACACTGCGATGGGCAGGTTCATGGAGGTGTACATGAGGATAAGGAACCAGATGTTGTCCAGTGCGCCAACGGTCTTGGCGAAAAGGTAGAGCGGCAGGATGGCTGCGACCACGGGCATCATCTTGGTGGAGAGGAAGAAGAACATGACGTCCGTCCATTTCTTCACCGGTCTGATGGACAGGGCGTACGCGGCGGGAATGGCCAGGACAAGCACCAGGACGGTGGACAGAATGGAGGCCGTGGCGGAGTTGATCAGCGAAGGCCAAGGGCTAACGCCGGACGTCTCTCCGAAGAACTCCTTGTAGGCATCCAGGGTGAGGTTCGCCGCGATGGAGGGCGGGTTGGTGGCGGCGTCCGTCTCGGAGTGGAACGAGGTCAGTATCATCCAGAGGACGGGTGCGGCGAAGAGTAACGACATCAGCCAGGCTGCGATGCCGGCGGCCGTGTTGTTGCGGGTGGGATCCATCCGGGACTTGCCCCGACGACGGACACCGGAAGGTGAGCTGGATTTTTCAGGGGTGATGCGGGTTGCGGCAGGACTGAGTGTGCTCATCGTGCTGCCTCCTTCTTGAAGAGCGAGAAAACGGTGCGGAGGGCGAACGTCGCCACCAGGATGGTGCCAATGACCACCACAACGCCGGCCGCGGAGGCAAGCCCGTACTCATTGGCGTAGTAGAACGTCTGGTAGATCGCGTACGGAAGGTTCGCGGTACCCAAGCCACCCGACGTAAGGGTGAAGACGGCGTCGAAATTCTGGACGATATAGATGGCTCCCAACAAGCCTCCAAGTTCCAGATACTGCCGCAAGTGCGGGAGCGTCAGGTGCCGGAAGATGGCCCACGGCGTGGCACCGTCCATCTGGGCCGCCTCCACGGTATCCATAGGCCGGGACTGCAAGCCTGCCAGGAGGATGAGCATCATGAACGGGGTCCACTGCCACACCAGCGAGATGATCACTGCCATCAGCGGTGCTTGGGACAACAGGTCCAACTGCGGAGGAGCATCGCTGCCGAACAGGGACCAGATCCATGTCAGGACACCGTTGATCAGTCCGTACGTGGGGTTGAGGAGTGCGTGCTTCCAGATCAGGGCTGCGGCCACGGGCACCACCAGAAACGGTGCAATCAGCAGGGTCCTTGCCAGTCCGCGTCCGATGAACTTCTTATCCAGCAGCAGCGCCAGGCCAAGTCCGATGACCAGGCTGGCCAGGACCACGGCCACTGTGAGGAGGATGGTGGTAAAGATTGCTTGGCGGAGGTCGGGATCGGTAAGGACCGTGACGTAGTTCTGCAAGCCGGCGAAACCCGTGGTGTTTGGGCTCAAGCTGTTCCAGTTCAGGAACGAGATGATCAGGGTCACCACAAAGGGAAGCTGCGTGACAATGATGAGGAAGATCAGGGCTGGAAGCAGCGGCGCACGCCGGGCCCAGGCCAGTGCGCGTTCCCGCGATGCTTTGTTTCGTGAAGGTGTGGCTGTGGCATGTCCCGGGCGGGAGATGCGCGCCGTTGCGGTAGTCATGATGTTCTCCTGCGGTTCGGTTATTGCTTGTTCTTGTACTTGTCGCCGACCTTTTGCGCGGCTTCCTGGCCCTTGGCCAGTGCGTCGGCCACGCTCCCCTGTCCGGCAATGGCAGAGCTGACGCCTTGGGAGACGTTGGTGCCAAGCGCGGCGAACTCGGGGATGCCCACAAACTGGATGCCGACTGCAGGACGTTCCTGGAGGCCGGGGTTCTTAGGGTCTGCATTCTCGATGGCAAAGCGTTCGGCTTCGAAGAACGGGGCAGCGTCCTGGAATTCCGGGTTCTCATACGTGGAGATGCGCTTACCTGACGGCACCTTGGCCCAGCCGAGCTTGGAGGCCACCAGTTCTTCGTAGTCTCTTGAACTTGCCCAGGCGATGAACTTTTCCGCGGAGTCCTTCTTCTTCGACGCCGCCTGCAAGGCCCAAGACCACGTCCACAACCAGCCTGAGGACGCGGTTTCCTTCACCGGGGCCTGCGCATAACCGATCTTGCCCTTCACCGGGGAGGCCTCCGCCTCCAGTGCGCCGGCGGCCGAGGTTGCGTCGTACCACATGGCCACTTTGCTTTGCGTCAGGTTATTCAGGCATTCGGTGAAGCCAGCCTGGGCTGCACCGGCTTGACCGTACTCCCGGACCAGTTTCGTGTAGAACTCGGTGGCTTCCGTGAACTCGGGCGAGGTGACCTTGGCGTTCCAGTCTTTGTCGAACCAGGTACCGCCGAAGGTGTTGACCACGGTTGTCAGCGGCGCGAAGACCTGCCCCCAACCGGGCTGGCCCCGGAGGCAGATGCCCTTCATCCCGGGTTCTGCCCCGTCCACCTTGGCGGCAAGATCGGCCACTTCATCCCACGTTGGCTTCTCCGGCATGGTGAGGCCCTTGGCATCGAGTACGTCCTTGCGGTACATCAGGAAGGACGATTCACCATAGAAGGGTTCCCCGTAGAGCTTGCCGTCGTTCCCGGTGAGGGAGGCGGTGTAAGCCGGAAGGATGTCGGCCTGGTTGAACTCAGGGTCCTCGGCTACGTTGTCCAACGGTGCCAACCAGCCGTTGGCCGAATAAAACGGGATTTCGTAGTTGGACAGCGTGGCGACATCGTACTGTCCGGCCTGGCTGGAGAACTCCTGGCTGATCTTTGCCCGGACGTCATTCTCGGGCAGCACTGTGTAGTTCACCCGGATGCCGGTCTCTTTGGTGAAGTTGTCCGCAGTAAGCCTCTGCAGGTCTTCCATCTGCGGGTTGTTGACCATCAGGACGCTGATGCTGTTCTGGTCACCAGTCCCGGTTCCGCCCGCTCCGGCACAGGCCGTAGCGGTGAGCGCGATGCACAAGACGCCGGCTGCAAGGGCTGCCACACGTGTTTTTGGGCGCATTGAGGACTCCTTCGTTCTTCATGGGGGTGCGCAGTCTCCGCACTCCTACCACTGCGTGGAAGTACAAGACTTGGGCGGGGCATTCGACCGGATTTCCGGGTCGCCTCGCTGTGTTCCTCAACATTAGGCGTGTGGGGTGGGGCACAACTAGCGTCATTGATGACGCATACTGATACTTATTTTCCCGACATCTCCGGAGGCCCCCATGAGTTCCGCCCCTCCTGGCAACGCTGCGGCCCGCCTGGCCCAACGGCTGGTGGGGATGCGCGCCAATCGCGAAGTGATCCCGGAGGATCCGAACCATTCGGTCCGCTGGCACCAACATGACTACCCCAGCCCGGTAGCGCGTTGGAACTATCACCCTGAATACGAGATCCACCTGATCCGAAAGGGCCACGGGAAGTTCATTGTGGGCGACCACATCGGTACGTTCGAGGCCGGCCACGTTGCCTTGGTAGGGTCCGGACTCCCCCACGACTGGGTCAGCGATCTCGAACCAGGTGAAATGCTGGCCAACCGTGACGCCGTGATCCAGTTCGACGGAAAATGGTTGGAGCAGGCGGCTGCACTGGTCCCCGAACTAGCCGAAGTGCGTCCACTGCTGGAACAGGCTGCACGCGGAATCGAATTCGCCGGCACCACAGCCAAAGCGGCGGCATCCTCCATCGAAGCCATGGGCACTTCCACCGGCTTGGAGCGCCTGCGCCATCTGCTGGCATTGTTCGCGACCCTCTGCCAGGCGCCGGATCACGAGCGCACCTACCTCGCCGACGAATGGTTCCGGCCGCAATTGGACGGCCAGGCCCAGGCAGTAGTGGACATCGTCCTGGAGTACGTCTTCAGCAACCACGCCGGAAGCATCTCCATGTCAGAAGCAGCAGCCATGGTGGGAATGGCCGAGCCCACTTTCTCCAAGTACTTCAAACGATCTACGGGCCAAAACTTCACGGACCTCGTCCGCAAGCTGCGGCTGGCACACGCACGCCGCCTCCTGGAACGCACCGACAAGCCAATCTCGGACATTTGCTACGAGGTGGGCTTCAGCAATCTGTCCAACTTCAACCGTCGTTTCCTGGCAGACGCGGGGGTGAGTCCCAGCCAGTTCCGCAAGCGCGTACAAGGCTAGCCAAGGCGACTGGTGGTCGTACCCCTCACAAAAGGTAACCTCCCGCCGTCGTCGTCGGTACCGGCGCCTATTCTGGGCAGTAGCCGCACGCCCAACCCGAAGGAACTGACCATGCCCACTCCCAAACAGCCGCTCCGCAAGCTCGGTTTTCTCACCATTGGCCTGTTCGACGCCGCTGATCCGGCAGCCGGCCACCGGTCCACGTTGGAGATCATCGAGCTCGGTGAGCAGTTGGGATTCGACAGTGCATGGTTGCGGCACCGGCATTTGCAGTTCGGCATCTCCTCCCCCGTGGCGGTGATGGCCGCCGCCAGCCAGCGCACGTCCAGGATTGAGCTGGGCACAGCGGTCACTCCGCTGGGTTGGGAAAGTCCGTTGCGCCTGGCAGAGGACCTGGCCACAGTGGATTTGCTCGCCGGGGGACGTGTCAATCCGGGGCTGAGCGTGGGCGAACCGATGCACTACGACACCGTGAAGCATGAGCTGTACCCGGATTCTTCGGAAACAGAGGACTTCTCGTACGCCCGCGTGGACCGGTTCGCACGCTTGGTCGCAGGCGAAAAAGTGCGGGACTTTTCCGGCAAGCAGGGCGTCGTGGAAGAGTTCTCCAACCGGGTGGAGCCGCACTCTCCCGGACTGCGCAGCCGCCTTTGGTATGGGGCGGGCAGCATGAAGTCGGCCGTCTGGGCGGGGGCCAACGGCTTCAATTTGTTGTCCAGCAGTGTGATTTTCCCGGACCAGGATCAGGAACCGGACTTCGCCAAGGTCCAACAATCGCAGATTCGGGCATACCGCGAAGCAGCCGCCGCATCAGGAAACACCGCCCGGGCTTCGCAGGGCCTGGTGGTGATCCCCACTGATTCCGCCTCGAAGGCGCAGCGCGAGAAGTACCAGCGGTACGTCGACGAACGCACGCCACGCACGACTGCTCCGCAGGGGCCCAAGGGCATGATGTTCGCGAAGGATCTCATCGGCACCAGTGACGAAATCGCCGCGCAACTGTACGCCCATGAGGGTTTCCAGGAAGTGGATGAGGTGGCGTTCGCGCTGCCCTTCAGCTTCGACCACGAGGACTATGTGCAGATCCTCACCGACATCGCGGGAAGGTTGGGCCCGGCTTTGGGCTGGAAACCGACCGCATGAGCGGTTAGCGCTGAAATATACATTCGCCCAGCTAGAGTCGCTCAGCTCCGTCGGCGAAAGTGCCCCCGAACGAGCTTTCCCGCACGCATGTGTTCGGGCACCCATACATCACCGTGCGATTTCGGGGGTACCGGGGTGGATGATCCGCCCATGTCTATCACGGCCGGGGCGGGAGCCAAGGACGCCACCCGCATGGCATTCCCACCTTCGAAGGCCTTGGTCATGTAGTCAAGGGAATCAGGTTCAGCTCCCAGGCTGAGGGCGTCTTCCCGCCAGTGGGATATCGCGGTTGCGACCTGCTGCAGCCGACCAATGGCCGCGTCCCTGGTCAGCCGAAAAGCATCGGCGAACTCCAAGAGATCCCGAACGTCCCTGTCGAAGAGCCCGCCATGTGGGGTGAGCGGCGTATCTGATGTACCTGACGGCACAGGGTTCACGTCGAACGAGGGTGAAAGGCGCCAGCCTCTCTTGGTTCGCAGGAGCCCGTGGTTTCGCATATGGTCATCGGTGTTGTTGACCATGGCGATGAGAGCGGCCCGGCTGAACATCTCGTTGGCATCCTGAACAGGTTCGGCAGAGATATGGGCCACTTCGGAGGCGATTTTCACGTAGTCCGGGTGTGAGTACGTATCGAGTTGGAGGGCTGTGCGAACACTCATGTACGGGATTCGCCGCTCACCGTCGCGGTCAAAGCGCCGGGTGAGGAAGATGTGGGAGTATTCAGATAGCTGCATGAGCCGCGACTCGGCGACCCTGATGCCTGCCCGTTGCTGCAGCCTGATGGCGACCATTTCCCACAGTTGCACGTTGCCGACGTCCGATGTCTTCGGGAACTTTGCCAACAGCATGGATCCGTCGTCGTCCCGGACCCAGGCTTTGGGCTGAGCACCACCCGGAGAGGAACCGGCACCCATGAGCAAGGAATTTTCTTCCTTGACCTCGCCAGTTTCAGCGAAGAGTCTGGCCTCTTCCGAGAGCCCCCTAAGGTCGCGGATTCCTGCACCCCGACCCCACGACGACAGGAATTGCCCGTTCTCCCGGAAGCGAAGTGCGCCCTGCCTGGTCTCATCGTTGACCAGCAGCAAGTAGCCCGCCTCGCCCGTTGGCGGAATGCGGCCGGCACCCTTGGCGAGGGCCTGTTGGCGCAGTTCTTCGAATAACAACTTCTTGCCCCAGTCATCCGGCGAGGCGTCCTGGAAGGAGCCGAACAGCCCGCGGCCCAGGGTAGGAGTCTGGGGGCCGCGCCGCAGGGGTAGCTCCGGGGAAACCTCGAATGCTTCTGCAGCGGATATCCAGCTGTCGGCGTAGGTGAATGTGACGTGTTCGCGGGGGGAAAGCCCATCCGTTTCAATGTCCATCACGCCGGCCAAGGACTCGTTGACGAGCACCTCCACGCGCCTGATGTTTCGGGCAGCCACTTAGTTCCTCCTGGGGGCGCGCCGCCTGCTCAGCAGGTGCGCCCGCGCCCTGCCAAGATCTGTATTCAGGGGATCCAAAGAACTAATAAGGTCTTCATCAACACCGAGCACAGACGCTACGGTCATCAGGTGCTCGATTTTTCCACCCTCACCGGTTTCCAAGCGCATGAGAGTTGGACGTGACACATCAGCACGTTCGGCGACAAGCTCCTGAGATAAGCCGAGAATGATTCGTCGGCTTCGCAGGTTCTCCCCCAGACGGCGCATGGCATCTCTGCTGTTCATGTAGCTATCTTGTGGCATTAGGTTCTATAAAGCAACAAAATAGCTACTTTACGGAGCTTGAGACTGCATCCGCACTGATGCGCACCCTCAGGGGTACCGCGCCTTCAGCACGTAGCGCCTTTCAGGACGTCCGACGCCGTACTTGAGTCTGACTTCCAGCGCCCCCTCGTCGTGGAGGTACTCAAGGTACCGCCTGGCGCTCACCCTGGAGGTCCCCAGCTGCTCGGCAAGCTCAGCGGCTGAGAGGTCGCCCGGCGCTGATTTCAGCGCCGATTCAACCAATTCGAGGGTCTCCACGCTGCAGCCTTTGGGGAGGGTCCGCTCGGAAACGCCCAAGCCGAAAACACGGTTCACGTCAGACTGCTCTGCCTCTACCTTGGACGCGTCCAAGCCTTGGTAGGCACTGAGATAGTGTTCCAGCCGTTCCTGCAGGTCGGCTTGGGAGAACGGCTTGATCAGGTAGTGGACTATGCCACCGCGCAGGGCTTTCCGCACAGTCTCCACTTCGCGGGCGGCGCTGATCACCAGGACATCGAGGTCCGGAGTTACATCCCGGAGTTGGTGCATGAGTTCCAGCCCGTTGATGTCCGGAAGATGGATGTCCAACAGCACCAGGTCCGGTTGCAGGCGCTCGGTTTCCATCAGGGCCTGGGCCCCTGTGTGCGCCACGCCAACCACCCCGAAACCTGGCGTCCGTTGGATGAACCCGGCGTGGACCTTTGCCACCATGAAGTCGTCGTCGACGATAAGTACCTTGATCACGGCTTCCCTGCCCCTTTGCCTGAGTCTGAATCCCGCTTGCTGAACCACGCCGTGAACACTGCCCCATTGTCGTTGGACACCGAGAGGTCACCTCCGGAGCGCCGGCAGATCACCCGTGACAAGGCCAACCCAAAACCGCGCGCATCTCCCGGGCCGGGCTCTTTCGTGGAGAAGCCCTGCCGGAAAATGTCCTCTGCGGAGCCCGTGGGGACTCCGGGCCCGTTGTCCCGGACGGTGACTGTTACCTCGTCCCGTGAAACAACCACGAGCACTCGGACCGATGCCCCGGCGAGTCCGGTGACGGCGTCGAACGCGTTGTCCACCAAGTTGCCCACCACGGTGGTGAGGTCACGGGACAGTTCCTCGTTGACGCGCGGCAGCGAGGATTTCGGGTCCAGCTTCAGTTCCACGCCGCGCTCGGTGGCCAGACTGGCTTTGGCTATGAGCAGGGCTGCGAGCGCGGGATCCTGGATCCGGCCGGTGACGTCGTCGTTGAGGCGCGTGCGGTCTACGGTGGCTCCATTGACGAACTGCACCACGGAATCGTATTCGCCAATCTGGATCAGGCCGGAGATGACGTGGAGCTGGTTGGCGAACTCGTGGGCCTGGGCCCTCAGGGTATCGGTGACGGTCTTGGTGGCGCCAAGTTCACTTTCCAAGGAAGACAGCTCGGTCCTGTCCCTCAGGGTGGTGACGGAGCCGATGTCGCGTCCATGGGATCGCAAGGCAACACGGTTCATGACCACCAGCCGTTCCCCCACGAGCACCAACTGGTCAGCATCTGACTGCTCACGCGTAAGGACGATTTTGAGTGCAGGATCCACGTGGAGGGATCGCAGTTTCTTGCCCACGCAGTCCGGGGGCAGGCCAAGGAGTTGCCGGGCGCTCTGGTTGGCCACGGTGATGCGTTCGTGGGGATCCAACGCGACCACGCCTTCCTTCAGGCCCTGCAGCATCGCTTCGCGGTTCTCCACCAGACCGGTGATTTCCCTTGGCTCCATGCCGAGGGTCTGGCGTTTGACGCGGCGGGACAACAGGAGGGATCCGGCGACTCCCAGGACGCTGGCCACGCCCAGATAGGTGAGCAGGTTGGGTACTGCGTCTCCCAGCCGCTCGATGGTGGAGGGGTAGTTCCTGCTGATGGATGCCACGCCGATGACTTTTCCGGAATCGTCCAGGACCGGGACGTGGGCAGACAGTATGGCACCGCTGCTGCCCGGCAGGACCCCCGTCCAGGCGCGGCCTTCCATCACTTTGCTTTCGCCCAACGGCAGGGGCAGGCCCAACAGGCTGGGATCTGATGATGCCACTACGGTGCCGTCAAGTTTGGCCAGCGCCACATGGGAGGAACCGGACACGGTGCGCACGGATTCAGCCACGGCGGGGAGGGCTGAGCCGGCCCTCGGCTCGGCAGCGGGCAGCAATGCGCGGACTGTGGGGTTGCTTCCCAAGGCTTCAGCGGCCAGCAGCGCCCGGCGCCCTTCAGTACGTTCGAAGGTGGCAGCGGATTGCGCCAGCGAAATGGCTACGACGGCAACAAGAACGGCCAGGACGATCAGCAACTGCAGCACAAGGTACTGCCCTGCCAGGGACATACCTCTTCTTCGAGACAGTCGGTTCAGTCGGGTCACTGCCGGGTTCCTTTGGTGGTGCCGGTGATCGGTGGAGTTCAGGTGATGGGAGGCGTTCGGGGGCGGACAACAGCTTCCCCGTGGCGTATCGGAACTATACCCCAGAGGCTCAGAAGACCAGCTCAGACCCCTGAAACGCTCCAAAACCCCGTCAAAACCCGTGAACGCAATGAACTTAAAGATCACTGCGAACACAAGAGTGATCCCTGTCACGTACGCGCCTAGCATCAGATCAGCGGGGCACAACGCTGATCGCCCTGCACCGAATTTTTTCGATGATGAGAAGAGGAACACCATGCGCCAGATCCGCGCATTGCGAGTCGCCGCCGTCGCCGCCGGCATCGCCCTGATGGCCACCGGTTGCGGTGCCACAGGTAAGTCCACCAGTTCTGACAGCACCGGCGCAGCAGGACCCATCACCGGACTCCAGATCATGGTTCCGAACACTCCCGGCGGCGGTTACGACACCACTGCCCGGGCAGCCGCCAAGGTACTGGATGACGAGAAGATCTCCACCAACACCGAGGTGTTCAACCTTGCCGGCGCCGGCGGAACCGTGGGTTTGGCCCGCATCGTCAACGAAAAGGGCAACGGCGACCTCACCATGCTCATGGGCCTGGGTGTTGTTGGAGCGAGCTACACCAACAAGTCCGAGTCGAAGCTGACGGAGACCACGCCTCTGGCGAAGCTGATCGAGGAACCTGGCGCCATCATGGTCAGCAAGGACTCCCCGTACAAGACCATTGATGACCTGGTGAAGGCGTGGAAGGCCAACCCCGGCTCCATCGCAGTAGGCGGCGGTTCGTCGCCCGGCGGCCCGGACCACCTCCTGCCGATGCAGTTGGCCGGCGCTGTTGGCATCGACGCCACCAAGGTCAACTTTGTTTCTTACGACGGCGGTGGCGACCTTCTGCCCGCCATCCTCGGTAACAAGCTGGGCTTCGCAGCTTCCGGCGCCGGTGAGTACTTGCAGCAGATCAAGTCCGGTGAGATCCGGGTCCTGGCCACCAGTGGCGAGAACCGGCTGGAAGGCGTGGACGCACCCACGCTGAAAGAGTCCAACATTGACCTCGTCTTCACCAACTGGCGCGGTGTTGTGGCCCCTCCGGGCATCAGCGAGGACGACAAGAAGTCCCTGATCGCCGCCCTTGAAAAGATGCACGCCTCCGCTGGTTGGAAGGAAGCGCTCAAGACCCACAGCTGGTCCGACGCCTTTGTTACCGGTGACGAGTTCAAGACCTTCCTGACTGACCAGGACAAGCGCGTGGCGGATGTCCTCACCAAGCTCGGGTTGGCGTGAGCTCCCTAGCCACAGGCCTCAAAGGCCGCGCCGAGCTGGGGGTAGCCCTCCTGCTCGGCGCGGTTGGCGTCCTGGTCTTCCTGGACGCGAACGGCCTGGTGACCCCATACTCCCAGTCGGACCCGGTGGGTCCGAAGACTGTTCCGTTCATTGTTTCCGGGCTGCTGATCATCTGCGCCATCCTCCTTGCCATCAACGTCCTCCGCGGCGGCAAGGGTGAAGCCGAAGGCGGCGAAGACGTCGACCTGGCTCACCCTGCGGACTGGAAAACCATCCTCCCGCTGGCCGGAGCTTTCATTCTGAACATCCTGCTCATCGACTGGGCAGGCTGGGTCATTTCCGGAACTGTCCTCTTCTGGGGCAGCGTGCTGGCGCTGGGCAGCCGCCACTACATTCGTGACGGCCTCATTTCCGTCGCCCTGGCCCTGCTGACCTTCTACGGCTTCTACCTCGGCCTGGGCATTGCACTGCCTGCCGGGCTCCTGGAAGGAATCCTCTAATGGACGTCTGGTCCTCCCTGATGGACGGTTTCGCCACCGCCCTGACCCCCATGAACCTCTTGTTCGCCGTGATCGGCGTCCTCCTGGGCACCGCCGTCGGCGTCCTTCCCGGACTTGGCCCGGCCATGACTGTGGCTTTGCTGCTTCCGGTGACTGCCGCGTTGGAGCCCACCAGTGCCTTCATCATGTTCGCCGGCATCTACTACGGCGGCATGTTCGGCGGTTCCACTACTTCCATCCTCCTCAATACACCAGGAGAGTCGTCGTCGGTGGTGACAGCCATCGAAGGCAACAAGATGGCCAAAGCCGGCAGGGCCGCGCAGGCTCTTGCCACCGCGGCCATCGGATCCTTCATTGCAGGCACCATCGGCACAGCACTGTTGGCCGTATTCGCACCCATCGTGGTCCAGTTCGCCGTGAGTCTTGGTGCTCCCAGTTACTTCGCCATCATGATTCTGGCCCTCCTTGCCGTGACTGCCGTCCTCGGTTCGTCCAGGCTCCGAGGTTTCGCTTCGCTGGCCTTGGGCCTGGCCATCGGACTGGTGGGCATCGATTCGGTGACCGGTCAACGGCGCCTGACCTTCGGCCAACCCTTGCTGGTGGACGGCCTGGACATTGTGGTGGTGGCCGTCGCGATCTTCGCCGTGGGTGAAGCCCTTTGGGTTGCCGCCCACCTGCGCCGCACACCGCTCCACGTCATTCCAGTGGGCCGTCCGTGGATGGGCAAGAAGGACTGGGCCCGCTCCTGGAAGCCCTGGCTCCGCGGTACCGCTTTTGGCTTCCCGTTCGGCGCTTTGCCCGCCGGTGGCGCGGAAATCCCCACTTTCCTCTCCTATGTCACGGAGAAACGGCTCAGCAAGCACCCGGAGGAGTTCGGCAAGGGCGCCATCGAAGGCGTCGCCGGACCTGAAGCAGCCAATAATGCGGCCGCTGCCGGAACGCTGACTCCCATGCTCGCCCTCGGCCTGCCCACCAACGCAACCGCCGCCGTCATGCTCGCAGCCTTCACGTCCTACGGCATCCAGCCTGGCCCTCAACTGTTCTCCAGCCAAGGTCCGCTGGTGTGGGCACTGATCGCCAGCCTCTTCATCGGCAACTTCCTGCTCCTGCTCATCAACCTGCCCCTGGCGCCGGTGTGGGCGAAGCTGCTGCAACTCCCGCGCCCGTACCTCTACGCAGGCATCCTGTTCTTCGCCACCCTGGGCGCCTACTCGGTCAACCTGCAGGCATTCGACCTGGTGATCCTGCTGGTGCTCGGGGCTCTGGGCTTCATGATGCGGCGCTTCGGGCTCCCGGTCCTGCCGCTGATCCTCGGCGTCATCCTGGGCCCGCGCATCGAAGGCCAGCTTCGTAAAACGTTGCAGCTGAGCGCCGGCGACCCCGCAGGTCTCTTCAGCGAACCCATAGCGATTGTGGTCTACATCATCGTGGGCATCATCCTGGCCTGGCCGTTCATCTACAAGCTCATCCGCCGCAATCGTCCTGCGAAGAAACCCCTGCTCCCCGCCAACTCGGGCGCTGCAGACTACAGCGACTGAACCATCCACTTCAGGCATTTTTCAGCAGATACAAGGAGAAACCATGACCATCGTGGTGGGATACGTCCCCACACCGGAAGGCGAAGCGGCATTGACGCAAGCCATCGCCGAGGCCAAGAAAAGCAACGAAACACTCCTGGTCATCAACTCCTCCAAGGGCGACGCCCTGGTGGACAACCGGTACGCCCAGGAGCCGGACATTCAGAGCATCGAGGAGCGGCTGGCGGACCAGGGCATCCAGCACATCATCAAGCAACCGGTCCGTGGCCACGATGCTGCCGCCGAGGTCCTGGACGCCGCGGACGAGAATGATGCCAGCCTGATTGTGATTGGCCTTCGCCGCCGCAGCCCGGTAGGCAAGCTCATTATGGGCAGCGTTTCCCAACGGGTCCTGCTGGAGGCAGACTGCCCGGTTTTGGCGGTCAAAGCGGAGTAGGAGTCCGGTCAAAAGACAGGGAAGCACGACGGCGGCTGGTCACCCGGGTGACCAGCCGCCGTCGTGCTTTCAATCAGGTATTACCACATGGCCCTGGTGAGGGGCGTGATGGTCAGGCTTTCCAGCCGGGCCGTCCCTCCCTCAGAGAACAGGGACAGCGAGTTGGCGCCTGCGGCGGGAAAGACCTGGTCCGTCAGGGTCGCAAGGCCGTCCTGCGCAAATACCTCCACGGATGCCCGGTCCACATAGAGCCGCAAGCGGAGCTTGCCATTGATGAGCTGGACAGGGACATCGTCTATTGACGCGAAGGACGGATGGAAGTCCTCGTTTCCGGAGTTGGTCCTGTCAATGAACGCCCGTCCCGAGGCCGTGGTGTAGCCCACCTTGGTTGCCTCCGGGCCGTTGCCCAGCACCTTGAGTCCGAAAGCGGAGGCCGTTCCCGGCGAGAACTCCGCATCGATCTGCACCACGTCCCCCGTGATGGGAAGATTGCTGGTCCCTGGAGCGATGTCCTGCGCCGGCGCGGTGTAGGCGGCAGCCGTGTTTTTCAGTCCGTCCACTTGCGATACCACTTTTTGGGTAAGCCGGGGACCTTGGCCGGTCTGAGTGAGCTGGATTTCCCGCGGCAGGGCCATGGAGCCCCGCCAGGTGGTTGTTGGCGTGGACTGGCCGTAATCCCAGTTATTCATCCAGCCCAGCATGATCCGTTTTCCGTCAGGGGCGTTGCTGAAGGAAACCGCAGCGTAGTAGTCCCTGCCCCAGTCCAACCAGTCGTGCTGCTCCAGCCGGGTGATATCCGAGGCCACAAATTCGTCGGCGAGGATGTGACCCCATCCGCCACGGTTGTTGTCCACAATCCGAAGGGTGGCCTGGCTGCCTTTGAGGCCGCTCACGTCCCACGCTTTCCAGTCCAAATGTTCGGAATTCGAGCCCGTGGTGCTGCGGACAGCCTGGCCGTTGACCATGAGGTTGACCGTGGTTTCACTGCTTCGCGGTTGTGCCGGCTGTGAGCCGAGGACCATGTTGTCCACCGTCAGGTGGCCCCACTGTCCCGTGGCATTGTCCACGATCCGTAGTCGGGCTATTTGGCCGTAGTACTGGGAGACATCCCAGTTTTTCCAGTTCAAGTCTCCCGAATTGCTGCCGGTGGTGCTGCGGACCGGAACTCCACCCACCAGCAGTTCCACCTGGAGGCTGCCGTCTGTCCGGTTGCCTCCGCCCAGCAGAAAACCGATGTTGGTGTTGGTGAGGTAGAACTCTGGTGAGGTGATGGTGCCGACGTTGTTATCGGCGTTGGGGCCGCCCTCGAAGGTGTTGATGCGCTTTCCGATTGCGTATTCACCGCCCGCGGTGGAGGGGTTCCTGGTGGCCTCGAAATCGCCGGTCAGTTGCCATCCTGCTGCGCTGAGGGTTCCGGGGTAGTCGAAGCCATCGAACAGGAGGTATCCAGGCGGCGGTGTGTTCCCGGGCTGTTCACCAGCTTGCCGGGGGTGGTTCCCGCCACCGACCAGGAAATTGATGTAGTCCTTGGTGACGGTGAAAGGCGCAGATTCCAAGGTGCCGGTGGGTGCATCCCCACCAGTGAACCCGTTCACCAGCCCGGCGCCGATGGACCCCGTGACAGTTTGCTGCCCTGGGAGCGTTCCGGAAGCGGGGCTGCTTCCCCAAGGTCCTCCGGGGTTGGCCGGGTCATTGCCCACGGTCCACCCGCTGTAGCTGCCGCCATTGAAACCGGCGAGAAGAGTTCCCGGTGGTGCAACGCCCAGGGGATCCGTGCTTTCGGACGTGAAGCGGGTCCCGTCAAAACTTCCGACGAAGTACTGACCCCCGCTGCCTCCTGCCACCGCTCCTGGGTTGATGTTGACTGCCAGCACCCATTTGGTGTTGTTGGGATTGCCATCCACGGCCAGGGGGAACAGGTCCGGGCATTCCCACTGCCCACCTGTGGCATTGGCTGGTTTGAAGTCATCCAGGTAGGTCCAGCTTTTCAGGTCGGTGCTCTTGTAGAAAAGGACCCGGTGCTCGTTGGCTTCCACGGCCGACATCACCCAGTACGAGCCCGCTGCCCCTTGGTACCAGAAGACTTTGGGATCGCGGAAATCCGTGGTGTTCCTGCTCAGCACGGGATTTCCGGAGTACTTGGTCCAGGTTTGGCCGCTGTCTGTGCTGTAGGCCAGGGACTGCGCCTGTTTCCCGGGGTACAGGGGATGGTTGCCGGTGTAATTGCTGGTGTAGACGGCAACCAGTGGCGGGTTCTGGGCTGTTCCGAATCCGCTGGTGTTCTGCGAATCCACCACAATGGAACCGGAGAAAATGTCTTCTGTTGCCTGCCCGCTGCCATTGAACGTCTGGGCAATGGCGAGTGGTTGTTCGGTCCAGTGGAGCAGATCCGCCGAGGTGGCGTGGCCCCAGCTCATGTTTCCCCACGTAGTCCCGTTGGGGTTGTACTGGTAGTACATGTGGTAGGTGCCGTTGTGGTAGACCAATCCGTTGGGATCGTTCATCCAATTCTTCAAAGGCGTGTAGTGCAGGTAGGGCCGGTACTGCTGGGTGGCGGGGTCGGGATCGGCGGCCTGCGCCGGCGCCGCAGTCAATCCTGCGGCCAGTGAAAGAACGACGGCGGCGATCACTCTGGCGATTGCCGGCGCTTTAGTACGTCTGGTCATCATTGACAGACCTTTTCTTCCTCTGCGCTGGATCAGGGAGTAGCCCGGAATGAGTATGAGCTCGTGAAGTGCACAAATTCGCCGGCTCCGCCGCTGTCCATCACTTTGGTCCCGGTAGTGGAACCGTCCAGCACCACGGTGTTCGCGGCCACCGAAGAGACGGTGTTGTTCGCGGCGATGTAGTTGTTGGCACCGGATGCCACCAGGATGATGGTGGGCTTCTGGCCTGAGGGTCTCACCGAACCCGAGGGCACGTCGTAGCTGAAGTGGTTGCCGGTGACCGTGTTCCCGCTGCCTGCCAGATGCACCAGGCCGAACAGGTCATCCAGGCCATTGTTGTACGGCTTCAGGGGGTCGAACGGTTCCATCTGCCGCAGGAAGTGGTTTGAACCCACCAGGTTCTCCGTGCAATTGCCCTCGAAATTCACCATGCCTGGGTAGAAAGCATGGAAGCGGTTACTGGTGACGGTGGAGCGGGTGGTGTTCTTGAAGTGGACACTGCTCTTGCCCCGCGGGAAGACGTTGTTGGCACTGACCAGCAAGCCCATATGTCCTTCTGCATAGATGGAGAAACCCACGTAGCCTGCCCCGATCAGGTTGTCCGTGACTTTGGAGGCTTGCCCGGAGCCTGTGAGTTCCACGCAGGAACCGCACTCTGCCAGGAAGTTGCCGCTGACGCTGAGAGCGTCGGTATCCCGGACCACCAGGCCGTGTTCCAGGTACACCATGCCCATGCCTTCCACACGGCAGGAGTCGTTGGCCGAGTCGAACCGAATGCCGGTTTTGCCGTTGATGTAGGAGTTCTGGTTGGAGTTGAAAGAGACGCCGTCCAAGCAGAAGTTCTGGAACACGATCGAGCTAAGCCGCGGGTCGCCGGTCCGGTAGACCCTGAAAGCGTCTGTATTTCCGTCCGTGTTTTCCACGCGGATCCGGCTGCCCCCGGGGTTGATTTCATGCCAGGCGGAGGTGTTGCCGGCGTTGTAACGGATGCTGCTGGAGGTGAATCCGTGCCCGGATCCACGGATGGTCAAGAAGCTGATGTCCACGTTGACGCGGGTTTTGAGCGAGTAGTCTCCGGGTGGGATGTAGATGACGGCGCCGGGTTTGGATGCTTGATTGCTTTGTTGGGCTTTCACATCGGCGATGATGCTGTTGATGATCACCCCAATATCGTTGTAGGGCGTTGCGGACGGATTCCCGGGGACAGACCAGGTGGTGACGTCGTAGACAGTGGTCACAGCGTTTTCTCCTCACATCGTTGGGGGTACTGCTCGAGTGGCCTTGCGGTGGTGCTGGTGGTGCCGTGGCTTCTAGAGCACACCGATGATGCCCCGGTGCCCTGGCGCTGCCTGGGCACCTCCCGTAGCGGGCAGCTGCTGCGCCGGGCTTTTCGCCATGGCTTCCTTCGCTGACAGCACGACGGCGGTGCCGGCAACTGCCGCTGCTGGAATCAGCCGAAGGATGCTCCTTCGGCTGAGGTAGGGGAATGGTGTTGGATCCATGGTTCTCCTTTGAACTCGATGGTGACTTGGCGGACGGGCAGCCCGGCGGTCCGGCGGCCCGGAAACGGATCAGGGCTGGGAGGTGTGCCAAAAAATGCCAAATCAGCCAAAATGTGCCAAAACGATTTGTCGGCTGGCGCGGCTCACTTTATGATCAAGTCGTCACTGGCGTCAAGGGGTCCGAAATCTTTCGCGGAAGCCATTGACAGATCTCGTTCCACAGCCCTAATGTCAATGCCAAGTCGTTTTGGCAAAACGATTTTTCAAGCCAACAGCACTCCCCTTCATCTCTCTGCAATTTCCGTTCAAGAGAAAGTGAGTCGACAGCGATGTCCACTCGAAACACCATCTCCAAGCTCGTCACCCTCGGCGGGCTGTGCACCGCCGTCGCACTCGCTGCCACCGGCTGTGGCGCAGGCGGCCCGGCACCATCCTCCGGCGGTTCCGCCGGCTCCAGCTCCATCAACGTCCTGGTCGAAGCCGGTGGTCACGCCGAACTCACAGGCGTGGCCGAGCAGTGCAAGAAGGACACTGGAGTCGAAGCGAACTTTGTGGAGCTCCCCTACGACGGCATGTTCAACCGCCTGTCCAGCGAGTTCTCATCGGGCAACGTGTCCTTCGACGTCGCGGCCTTGGACTCGGTCTGGCTGCCGAGCTTCAAGGACGCCGTCCAACCCATCGATGAGCTGTTCACAGACGACGTCAAGAAGGACATCTTCCCCGCGCTCGTCAAGGAAGCAAACGTGGATGGCCACTTCATCGGCCTGCCGGCGTGGACCAACGCCGAGATCATCCTGTACCGCAAAGACCTCTTCGAAGACGCCAAGAACAAGGCCGATTTCCAGGCAAAGTACGGCTACGAACTCGCCGCGCCCACCACGTGGAAGCAGTACCAGGACATTTCCGAGTTCTTCACCAAGGACGGCATGTACGGCACGGACGTGAAGGGCGCCGTGGAAACAGAATGGCTGGCCCACGTGCTCCAGGCCGGCTCCCCCATGGTGCTGGACCAGGACAACAACGTGGTCATCGACAACGCGGCCCACAAGGAAGCCCTCGACTTCTATGTGAGCCTGGCCAAGTCTGCCCCCACCGGCGCCGCACAGGTTGACTGGGCCGCGGCACAGAACCTGTTCAACCAGGGCAAGACAGCCATGACCCGCTTCTGGGCCCATGCCTACCGCCAGATCCCCGCTGATGCTCCCGTGGCAGGAAAAGTAGGTGCCGCAGCGATGATCGGCGGCAGCGCCGGCGTCGCAGGCGTTCCGGGACCCTGGTACCTGTCCGTTCCCAAGGCAACCAAGAACACGGAAGCCGCCAAGAAGTTCGTCAAATGTGCTTATGACTACAACAGCATGGGCATCGACTCCAAGCTCGGCCTGGCTTCGCGCATCAGCGCGTTTGAGAAATACCAGGACCAGCCTGGCTACGAAAGCTTCAAGCCGCTGATTGAAACCCTCAACGCTCCGGCAACGGCCACCCGGCCGGCAACCGCCAAGTGGCAGCAGATCGTTGACACCGTCCTGATCCCGTTGCTGCAGAAGGCTGTGGCCGGGGGAGACACCTCGGCGCTCCTGGCCGATGCCAAGAAGCAGGTCCAGGACCTCCTGAAGTAAAACTCCGCGGCCGGCACCGGCCCGCGCACAGCGCGAAAGACAGTGCCGGCCGCGGTCCCAACCAGCAGAAAAGAAAACCGTGCGTATCTCCGATCGCCGCTTCGCCCTCTATCTGATGACGCCCGCGGCACTGTTCCTGGCCGTATTCGTGGCCTATCCCCTCTTCCGCCTGGTGGCTGACAGCTTCTTCAAGATCTCCCCCATCGCCGGCGGCCCCCGTGACTTTGTGGGTTTCCAAAACTACGTCACCGCGTTCACTTCCGAAGCCTTCACCAGCGCCGGATGGCGGACCCTTGCCTACACCCTGGTGGTGGTGACACTCGAGTTCGCACTCGGCTTGGGCATGGCACTTCTGTTCACCACGCTGGGGAAGAAATCCCAGATCTGGCGGACAGTCTTCCTCTACCCCCTGATGATTGCGCCGATCGTGGCGGGCCTGCTGTGGAAGTTCCTGATGATCGATAACTTCGGCCTCATCGGCACGCTCCTCCACCAAGCCGGCATCCTGTCCGATCCCAACCAGATCGGCTGGCTGTCCGACCCCAACATCGTGTTGTTCTCAGTGGCCATCCCTGACATCTGGCTCACCACCTCCTTCATGTGCCTGGTGCTCTTTGCGGGCCTCCAGAACATCCCGGGCGATCTGATCGAGGCTGCCCGCCTTGATGGAGCACGGGCTCCGGCACTCCTCTTCCGGATCATCCTTCCGCTGTTGCGTCCAGTTATCGCCGTTGCGCTGGTGGTTCGCGGCATTGACGCAGCAAGGGCCTTCGACACCATCCTCATCCAGACCAACGGCGGACCGCAGTCGGCCTCGGAAACCATGAGCCTGCTGATCTACCGCACCATGATCCGCTTCGGCGATCCTGGCCTCGCCAGTGCCATGGGCACCATCTACCTCCTCGCAATGCTTGCCATTGCCTTCGTTGCAGTGGCCACCATCTGGCGGCCTGGAAAGGACAACTGATGAGCAACGCGAGCCTAGCCACCAAAGCCAGCCCGCCGGCGTCGGACATTTCCGAACCTCAGCCGATGCGCAAACGGCGGGGGGTCAACCGCGAAGGCCTCGAAGCCGGCAAACGGAGCACCCGCACCATCCTCTGGATCCTGCTGGCGGTGGCCATGGTGCTGTACGGCTTCCCCTTCCTGTACTTGCTGTTCACGTCGTTCAAGACGCCGATCGACACCATCGCGGTTCCGCCCACCATCCTGCCCCGGGAGTGGACGCTGGAGAACTACACCAACGCCCTGGGCCGCAGCGGGGTCTTGGCGTCGTTCATCAACAGCATCCAAACGGCTGTCATCAGCACTGTGTTGTCACTGGTCCTGGCCGTTCCGGCCGCTTACGGCATCACGCGCTACAAGACACCCAGCGGCCAGGTCTTCATCATGGCAGCCTTGGTCACCCGCATGGTCCCGCCGGTGGCAATCGGCATTCCGCTGGCATCCATGATGTCCTCGGTGGGCTTGGCGGATACCCCCATAGCCCTTTCCATTGCACACACCACCATCTCGCTGCCGCTGTCCATCTGGCTGATGTCCAGCTTCTTCGAGTCGGTCCCCCGGGACCTGGAAGAAGCCGCAACGGTGGATGGGTGCAGCCGGCTTGGAGCCCTGTGGCGGGTGGTGATCCCTGTAGTGTCCGGCGGTATCGCGGTCACGGCGATCTTCGCGTTCCTGGCTTCCTGGAACGAGTTCCTGTTCGCCCTCCTGATGACAGCCATCCGGTCCCAGACCACGCCCGTGGTGATTGCGAACTTCCAAACGCAGTTCGGCCTGGACTGGGGGTCCATGACGGCCCTCGCCGCCGTCTACTCGATCCCGGTCATCCTGCTGACGCTGCTGCTGCAGCGCAAAATCGTGGCGGGCATGACACTGGGCGCCGTGAAGGGCTGATCATCAAGTCCAGTACTCAAGGGCCAGTGCCACCATCAACGAGTAGCCTACTGATAGCCCCCAAGGGCATCACCAACCATAAGGACGTGGGAGTCGGATGAGCAACAAGAACATCGGTATCAAGGACGTAGCCGTCGCCGCCGGCGTGTCCGTCACCACGGTGTCCCATGTCCTCAACGAGGTGTCCTACGCCCGGATCAGCAGCGAAACCAGGGACAAAGTCAAGACCGCGGCCGAGGAACTCGGCTATGGCCCCAACCGCTTGGCCCAGGCCCTTCGCACGCAAAGGACCGGCATGCTGGGGTTGGTGAGCGAGGAAATCGCCACCACTCCCCACGCCGGCCGGATCATCCTGGGCGCTGATGAGGCCGCCAAGGCCCGGGGCTACAACCTCATGATCATCAACACACCGGGCTCGGCCAGCCTCGAATCGAGGCAAGCCGACGTCCAGGCCCTCCTGGAACGTCGCGTGGACGGAATTCTTTATGCCACCATGTACCACCGTAATGTGGAACTCCCGGAGAACCTGGGCAGCGTCCCGTCCGTGCTGGTGGACTCCGTCGCTATCGGCGGCAACATCACGGCTGTGGTCCCGGACGAGGACGGAGGCGCCCGCGCTGCTGTTGGGGCACTCCTCGACGCCGGCCACACCCGGATAGCTTTCCTCAACAACACCGACGACGTCCCCGCAACCCGCCAGCGGCTTCAGGCCTTCCGGGCCATGCTCACCGAAGCAGGGCTCGACGGCGATGCTGCACCTGTTGAGTCCGAGATCTCGGAGGTGCAAGGCGGCTATGAGGCGGCCAAGCGGATCCTGTCGCGGGATGACCGCGCCCATATGCCTACGGCCTTGTTCTGCTACAACGACCGCATGGCAATGGGCGCCTACCGGGCCGCTGCCGAGTTGGGCCTCAGCATCCCGGCGGACCTTTCAGTTGTTGGTTTTGATGACCAGGAACTCATCGCAGCCAACCTCTACCCCGGGCTAACCACCGTGGCCCTCCCCCACTACGAAATGGGTGCCTGGGCCACTGAACACCTCATCGACGCTATCGAGGGCAAGGACGATCTGTCCTTGATGGCGCTCCATCCAACCATCCTGGGTTGCCCGTTGGTCAGCCGCGAATCCGTCGCAGCTCCCCGGTAGCCCCAACAAAGCCACTTCAACGTCCCAAAAGGAACGCACCACATGTCCAGTAGCCTTGATGCCGCACGCCCGGAAACAGCCCCGGCCGTAACTCCCCGATTCCGGCCTGCCATCCATTTCACGGCAAGGGACACCTGGCTGAACGATCCCAACGGCCTGGTTTTCCACGACGGTTTGTATCACCTCTTCTTCCAGAACAACCCTTACGGCAACGTCTGGGGGAACATGTCCTGGGGCCACGCCACCTCCACGGATCTCCTGCAGTGGACGGAGCATCCTGTCGCTATTGCCGGCGATGAGAAAGAGGACATCTTCTCCGGAAGCGTGGTGGTGGACCACGGCAATACCTCCGGTTTTGGCACCGTGGAGTCACCGGCTTTAGTGGCTGTGTACACCAGCGCCTTCAAGGCTGGAACCCTTCACAGCGGCACGCAGGCCCAGTCCCTGGCGTACAGCACCGATGGCGGGATGACATGGCGCAAATACGATCAAAACCCTGTGGTGACCAGGAACTCCGAGCACTTCCGCGATCCCAAAGTGTTCCGTTACCAAGGCGGGGAAGGTTCGTTTTGGGTGATGGTCGCCGTCGAAGCGCAACAGCAGAAGGTGGTGTTCTACCGCTCCGAGGACCTCAAGACCTGGGACTTCCTGAGCCACTTTGGTCCGGCCAACGCCGATACCGGTGAGTGGGAATGCCCCGACCTCTTTCCCTTGGCGGTGGACGGCGATCCGCAGAACATCAGATGGGTATTGATCGTCAACATCAACCCCGGCGCGGTGGCGGGAGGTTCGGGCGGCCAGTATTTCGTAGGGCACTTCGACGGCGTCCATTTCCTCCCGGATGCCGGTTCTGTGGTGGCTCCTGCCGGTATCTCGTCTATCGAAGACGCGGATGAGGCAGCTGCGGCCCTCCAGCGCTGCCTGTGGCTGGACTGGGGACGCGACTGCTACGCCTCCGTGTCCTTCAGCAACACCCCGGATGGCCGGCGGATCATCATGGGTTGGATGAACAACTGGGACTACGCCAACCAGTTACCCACGGCACCATGGCGGTCCTCCATGACACTTGCCCGAGAGGTCGTGCTGAGTTCCTTGAACGGCGCCGCACGGCTGGTCCAGCGTCCCATCCTCGGAGGTCTGAAACAAGAGCTGGCCAAGACCGGCAGCTTCACGCTGGGCCCCACGGCCTTCCGGTTGCCGGATGCAGGGCCGGGTACCGCTCAAGTGATCGAGGCTGAAATCGTGCCGGGAACCGCTGAGCGCGTTGATCTGCGGCTTCTCGCGAGCGCCGACGGGAGCCAGGGCACTGTCCTGAGCTACACCACAAGCAACGGCCGCATCACCCTTGACCGCACCCGGTCAGGAGACACCACGTTCCACGAAAAGTTCGCGTCGGCCGAATCAGCCCCCGCCGCCTTGGAGGACGGCATCCTCAAGCTGCTCATCGTGGTGGACCAGAGCTCAGTGGAAGTCTTTGCCCAGGACGGCAAGGTGGCCCTGACCGACCTCGTTTTCCCGGACGCCGGGAGCCAGGAGAACTGGTTGACCGCCGAGGGCGGCACAGCAACGGTTCTGAAGCTCACGGTCTCGTCACACGTTTAAGGAGAAGCAGGAATGAACAAGGTACAAGGAACCCGCCCGGGCGCCGGCGCCGACGTGGTAGTTGTCGGTGAAGCTCTGATCGACATCGTCGTATCGTCACGGGGCACCGTTGAGCATCCGGGAGGATCACCCGCCAACGTTGCCTACGGCCTCGGGCGGCTCAACGTGCCAACCGCCCTGTTGACGTCCATCGGAGACGACCACCACGGTGCTGCCATCGAGCGGCACTTGGCGAGCGCCGGCGTCGAACTCCTGACCGCTGCCGGGAGGTCCGGCCGGACCGCTACGGCCACCGCCACCCTGGCGTCCGACGGTTCAGCCCAGTACGACTTCGACATCCAGTGGGAGCTTCCCGCCATTGCCCCCGTGACCGTGCCCAAAATCCTGCACACGGGATCAATCGCCACCTTCCTGGAACCTGGAGCATCCGCCGTGCGTGAACTCCTTGAACAGGTGCATCAGCGGTGCGTGGTCACTTACGATCCCAACGTCCGCCCTGCCCTGCTGGGCAGCCAGACCGAGGCTAAGACCATTTTCGAGGACCTCATCCCCCTCATCGAGGTGGTCAAACTCAGCGACGAGGACGCGCGGTGGCTCTACCCGGGCTGGTCGCTCGAGGACACTTCACAGCGCATCTTGGACCTTGGGGCCGGGCTTGTTGTGGTCACCAAGGGCTCCGAAGGATCCATGCTTTCAACCCCCGGTTCCCGGTTGTTGGTTCCATCCCTAAAGTCCACCGTGGTGGACACCATTGGCGCCGGTGACTCGTACATGTCCGCCCTGATCTACGGGCTTCTCCTGACCGGGGCGGTCGACTTACGGCAGGAAACCCTGGAATCGTTGGGACGAAGGGCCACCAAGGCCGCGGCCATCACAGTGCGGCGCGCAGGCGCCAACCCACCGACGTCGGACGAACTGCTGGGTGACGTGGTTGAACACCAACCTGCCATCTGACCACGCCCAAACAACCCACCACATCAAGGGAACTCAAGCCATGTCCAGCAAGAACTACTACGACGTGACCAACTGGCCCATCGGCAATCCGTCCGAGGACGTCGGCGAGGTCATCAACAGCATCATCGCTGACATCAAGGAACGGCAGAACGACTCAGACGTCAACGACGGCGGAAAGCCGGGAGCGGTGATCTACCTGCCGCCGGGTGACTACCGCCTGCGCACCCAGGTTGTGATAGACATCAGCTTCCTGAGGATCCAGGGCTCGGGCCACGGGTTCACGTCCTCAAGCATCCGGTTCAACGTCCCCGAAGACGAATGGCCCGATCTGCACGAACTGTGGCCGGGTGGGAGCCGTGTCCTGGTGGACCTGCTCCCGGCTGGCGAGGGCGCTGACCCGTCCAAGGCTGACCCGTCCAACGGAGCTGCCTTCCGTGTTGAGCGTGCGGGCAGTCCCCGGATCAGTTCGGTGGAGTTCGCCAACTTCTGCATCGATGGGCTCCACTTTGCCCCGGACGGCTCGGAGCTGCCCGCGGAAAACAGCTACGTGAATGGCAAGACCGGCATCCACGTCTCAAGTGCCAACGATTCGTTCCGCGTCAACGAGATGGGCTTTATCTACCTTGAACACGCCCTGACCATCCACAACGCGGACGCGCTGTCCATCCACAACAACTTCATCGCGGAATGCGGAAGCTGCATCGAGCTGCGTGGCTGGGGACAGGCGTCCAAGATTACCCACAACCTGATCGGCGCCGGTTTCAAGGGTCATTCCATCTACGCGGAAAACCACGGCGGGCTCCTTGTCACGGCCAACAACGTCTTTCCCCGAGGAGCCAGCAGCGTCCACTTCAACGGAGTGACCCGTTCGAGCGTCACCAACAACCGCCTGCACTCGTTCTACCCGGGCATGGTTGTCCTGGACGGGAACAGCTCGGAAAACCTCGTGGCCACAAACCATTTCCTCCGTGACCACGAGCCCTGGACACCCTTCCTGGGGATCGACAACGGGCTGGATGACCTCCACGGAGTACTGAGTGTCAGCGGTAGCAATAACTCCGTGATCGGCAACCACTTTTCCCAGATCATCGATTCGGGGAGTATCCGTCCCGAAGGCGCGACGCCGGTCATCATCCGGTTGCGCGAAGGAACAGGGAACTTCGTGTCCAACAACCACGTCGTTGCCATGAACGTGCATGCCACCACCAGCGACGATTGCTTCGAAGGTCAGGTGGACGCCCTGCTGACAACAAACGCTGCTGATGCCCTTGCCGTGACGGCTGTCCTGGTTGACCCCGAATCATCACGGAACACCATCCTCGATTCGGGCAGTGAACCGCAAGTACTCGCGGACAGGACTACCAACGCCTTCAGGGCCACCCCCACGGTGGACTAGGAGTTTTCGTACAGCTAATGCCCTTAAGATTCGTTCTTAGGGGCATTACCTGTACAAAAACTCCCGGGGGGACCACGTGACTGAAACCATCCGCACCGCAACAACGCACGACGCCGGGAAGCTGGCTGAGCTTGCCGCCATCACCTTCCCGCTGGCCTGCCCGCCGGGCTCCTCGCCGGCCGATATCCAGGCCCACATCGAAAAGACGCTCAGTGAGGCCAAGTTCAAGGACTACCTTGCCGACGCGAACATCACCATCCTGGTGCTCGACGACGACGGGCAGCTGAACGGGTACACGCTCTTGGTTGCCAAGCCGGCCAGCGACCCGGATGTCGCCTCTGTGCTGTCCTCGCTCCCTTCCACCGAATTGAGCAAGTGCTACGTCCATCCGGAATACCATGGCAAAGGCGCCGCGTCACGGCTCATCCAGGCGTCGTTGGCCCATTCCGCAGACAAGGGCGCCGCCGGGGTGTGGCTCGGGGTGAACAGCGAGAACGCGAAGGCAATCCGCTTCTATGAGAAGAGCGGCTTCCAACGGATCGGCACCAAGTCCTTCACCCTGGGCAACACCGTGGAGCACGACTTCGTGATGGAACACCGGCTCTGACAAGTCGCTGTCCTAATAGACTCCCGTTCCAGGCGGTCAAGGGCGAACAGCCTCCTCCACGGGGGCCAAGACGCGGGCGTAGAGTTCCAGATGGTCTGCCGCCATGCGGGCAGCAGTGAAGCGCTCTTCCACAGTGCGGCGGCACGCTGCCCGGCTGATCCCGGCCACAGCTTCCATGTAATTGGCCAGCTCACCCGCCGGGGCGAGGAAGCCGTTGAGTCCGTGGGTCAGGATCTCCGGTGCAGCCCCCCTGGGGGTGGCGAGTACAGGTGTTCCGGTAGCGAGCGCCTCAATCATCACCAAGCCAAAGGGTTCGGACCATTGGATGGGGTTCAGCAGGACCAGGGCATCTCCCATGAGCTCATATTTTTCCGGGTCTGAAAGTTCGCCAAGGAAGTCCTCATTGGGTCCTAACAGTGGCTGCACCACTTGGTCATGGAACTCCTTCTCTGCCGGGGTGTGCATCTTGGCAGCAATGCGGAGCGGGATACCGGCTTTCCGGGAAATGTGCACAGCTTCCAGGAGCCCCTTGTCAGGGCACATCCGGCCCACGAAACACGCGTAGCCACCCTTTCCCTCACCCGCAGTTACTTGGGAAAGGTCAATGCCGTGATGGATGACGGCCGCGATGGGAAGGTCGGGGACTCCGCTGCACTGGTCTTGGGATATGGCCACAATGGCGGTGTTCTTCGCCATGTCACGGTACAGACCGGCGGTCCGGTCTGGGAGAGGCCCGTGGATGGTAGTCACTACGGGTATCCCGGGTGGACGATGAGCGTAGAGAGGGCCCGCCAGGGTGTGGTCGTGAATGATGTCCACGTGGTGCATTCCGGCGTAGGCCTTGATGACGTGGTTCAGTTCCGATTCGCTGGTCCCCAGCTCCCCGGGTTCTGACTCTCCGAGGCCAGGGACCCTGGGCACAGGACAGGTGCTGTCCGATGTTGTAGCTAAAAGAACTTGGTGTCCGGCTGTCATCAACGCGCAGGCGAGGGCGTCCACCACTCTTTCCGTGCCGCCGTACTTTGTAGGGGGGACCGTAAACCACGGCCCAACAATGAGTCCGATTCGCACGAGGTCTTCCCTGTGTAAACCCCCAACCCAAGAGGCTGTCTGCATAACCTGCTTCCAACATATTCTTGGCCGCACGCCACGGCAACACTCTTTGGCCACGTGAGCAAACTAACAGCACACTCCCGGAATGTCGCGCCACGTCAGGGCGTTGCCAACAGCATGAAGATTGAGATCTGGTCAGATGTCGAGTGTCCTTGGTGCTACATCGGCAAGCGCCGTTTCGAGACCGCCCTGGCACAGTTTCCGCACCGCGAATCCGTGGACATCGAATGGAAGAGCTACCAGCTGGACCCTTCCGTCCCTGAGCACTATGACGGCACGGAGTTGGACTACCTGAGCAATCGCAAGGGCATGGCTCCGGAGCAGGTCAAGCAGATGTTCGCCCACGTCACGGAGACGGCAAAGGGCGAAGGCCTGGACTACCACTTCGACAAAGTTGTGGTGGCCAACAGCTTCACCGCCCACCGCCTCATTCACCTCGCCGCCTCCCACGGACGCCAGGATGCAGCCAAGGAACAGCTGCTGAGTGATCACTTTGAGCACGGCAAGGACATCGGCAACAAGGAGTACCTCACGGAACTCGGCGCCGCCCTCGAATTGCCGGCCGATGAAGTCGCGGAACTCTTCACGTCAGACAAGTTCACGGATGAGGTGAACCACGACATCAACGAGGCCCGCGCCATTGGCGTCACCGGCGTCCCGTTCTTCGTCATCGACCGCAAGTACGGCATCTCGGGCGCCCAGCCCGCTGAACTGTTCAGCGAGGCCCTGAACCAGGCATGGCAGGAAGCCAACCCGCTGATCCCGGTGGGCGCTTCCGATGCCGAGGCCTGCGGCCCTGACGGCTGCGCCGTCTAAGTAGCCCCCGCCGTCGTGCCCTAACCCAACTGAGTCGCAGTTCAGGCCGTTCTCAGCGCTCAAAACGTCCTGATCTGCGACTCAGTTGGGTACGCGGCTAGGCTTTCACCACGTCAAGCTCGACGACGGCCCAAGACAGGGCGGGCAGCGTCAGGCGGAGTTCGGAGCCAGTCGCCTTCACACCTTCCAGAGCCGTCAGGCCAACGCGGCCCGGCTGATCCTGGGTGTTGATGGTCAAACGGTCGCCACCCTCGGGGATTTCAAGAACCTCGGCGCGGAGCACCTGGCGGGCGTCGAAACCGCGCAGGGCAACCTCGACGTCGGCAGCTTCTTCCAGCCCGCGGTTCGCGAAGAACAATGCCACCCGGCCTGTTTCCTCGTTCCAAGTAGCGCTGACATCCACCAGATCGGTGTCCCCAAACCGCGTATTCGTGTACTTGTCCGAGTCCACCGAGAGTCGCAGGATCTGGCCTTTGGCGAGCTCAGCCATGCGTGCGAACGGGTGGAAAATGGTCTGCTTCCAGGCCGGGCCGTTCTCCTCCGAAAGGATCGGCGCAATGACGTTGACCAGCTGGGCCTGGTTGGCGATCTTCACCCGGTCACCGTGGCGGAGCAGCGAGTTGAGCAGCGTCCCTACCACCACGGCATCGGTCACGTTGTACTTGTCCTCGATGACGCGGGGGTGCTCCCGCCAACCAGCCTTGGCCACGTTGTGCGGCTGATCCTCAGTATCCAGGCCTCGCTGGTACCAAACATTCCACTCGTCGAAGGACAGGTTGATGTACTTCTTGTGCTTGCCCTTGGCACGCACGGCATCCGCGGTGGCGATCACTGACTCGATGAAGTAATCGGTGTCGACGGCGGAGGCCAGGAAGCTGCCGACGTCGCCGTCGTGCTCCTGGTAGTAGGCGTGGAGGGACACGTAGTCCACTTCGTCATAGGTGTGGGTGAGGACCGTCTGTTCCCAGGCGCCGAACGTAGGCATCGAAGAGCTGGAGCTGCCGCAGGCCACCAACTCAAGCGTGGGGTCAACGAACCGCATGGCTTTGGCGGCTTCCTGGGCCAAGCGTCCGTACTCGTCGGCGGTCTTGTGCCCGATCTGCCACGGCCCGTCCAGCTCGTTGCCCAGGCACCAGAGCTTGATGTCGAACGGCTCCTTGTGGCCGTTCTTGGCGCGGAGGTCTGACAGGTAGGTTCCGCCGGGGTGGTTGGCGTATTCCACGATCTCGCGCGCCGCGTCCACTCCCCTGGTGCCCAGGTTGATGGCCTCCATGATTTCCGTGCCGGCCTGCTTGGACCAGTCCACAAACTCGTGCAGGCCAAAGGCGTTGGTCTCCACGGTGTGCCAGGCGCCGTCCAGGCGGCGGGGCCGCTCGCTGACGGGGCCAATCCCGTCTTCCCAGTTGTAGCCGGAGACGAAGTTGCCGCCAGGGTACCGGATGACGGTGGCGCCGAGTTCCTTCACGAGCTTCATGACGTCCTGGCGGAAGCCGTTCTGGTCGGCCTCCGGGTGCCCGGGCTCATAGATTCCGGTGTAGACACAGCGGCCCATGTGCTCCACGAAGGAGCCGAAAAGTCGTCGGGGCACCTCGCCGATGGTGAAGTCGCGGTCGAGGGTGATGCGTGCGCGGGACATGTATCTCCTTGGTTGTGTTCTGAAACTTTTGTGTTCTGAGACTTTTGTTGAGAACTGGTACCGGTCAGGTTCCGGCGAGTCCCGTCGTCGCAACGCCCTTAATAATTTGGCGTTGGAAGAACAGGAAGACGACAATCAGCGGCAGCGCCGCGAGCAGAGCGGAGGCCATGTTCTGCGCGTACTGGATGCCGTAGGCGCTCTTGATGGTCTGCAATCCGACCGGGAGTGTCAGCAGGTTGCCATCGTTGGTGGCGATGAATGGCCACAGGAAGTTGTTCCACGCACCGATGAACACGAAGATCGCGACGGCGGCCAGGATGGGCCGGGACAACGGCAGGATGATTTGGGTGAAGATCCGCAAGCGGCTGGCACCATCCATCACGGCGGCTTCCTCGAGTTCACGCGGGATCTGGTCGAAGAACTTCTTCAGCACGAAGACCATGGCCGGGTGGATGACCTGCGGGAGGATGATGGCCCACGAGGTATCGATCAGGTTCAGCGCCAGCATTTGGTAGAACAGCGGGATGATCAGCACGGGCGGCGGGATGATGATGGACGCGATGATCACCGTCATCAGCACCTTCTTGCCCTTGAAGTCGATCCTGGAGAGCGCGTACGCCACCAGTGCCGATATCACCAGCGTGATCGCCGTGATAGCTGCCGAGGTGTAGAGCGAGTTCCACGTCCAGAGCGGGATGTTGCCGTCTTGGAACACCTTGACGAACGCTTCAGGGGTGAAGCCCGACGGCGGCAGCCAGGTGACGTCCGGAGCTGCGGCATCTGTCTCGGTCTTGAAGGCGGTGGCCGTGGCCCACGCGAACGGGATCAACCAGAGCACGGCAATGAAGGCCGCGACGGCGATGGCCGCGATCCTGCCGACCGTCAGCTTCTTGCGTGGCTGGCGGATTTTGAGGCCGTTGGCAGTGGTGGCGCGTGGTGCGGGACGTGTGAGGGTAGGGGTTGCCATGGTTATGCACTCCTGCGGCGGGTGATGACGAACTGCATGACCGAGATGACCACGATCAGTCCGAAGAAGATGTAGGAGATGGCTGCCGAGTAACCCAGCCGGTATCCGGTGAACCCGGTTTCGAAGATGTACTGGACCACTGGCCGGGTGGATCCCCCGGGGCCACCTGCGGTCATCTGGTACACCTGATCGAAGATCTTCAATGACGCCAGGATCTGCAGCAGCACGATCATGACGGTGGTGGGAGTGAGCTGCGGCAGGGTAATGGAGAAGAACTGCCGCCAGGCGCCAGCACCGTCCAGCGATGCCGCCTCGTAGTGCTGGGCCGGAATGTTCTGCATTGCGGCAAGGTAGAGCAGGAAGTTGAAGCCCACGGTCCACCAGAGCGTGGCGATGACAATCGCCCACATGGCCACGTTGGGATCATTGAGCCAGGCAACCCTGGGGAGGCCGATTCCTGTCAGGAACTCATTGATCAGGCCAAGCTGGGGGTTGTACATCCAGGTGAAGAACAGTGAAACCACTGTGGAGGCCAGCAGGTACGGCGCAAAGTAGGACAGGCGCCACAGCCACTGGGCCGGCAGCCCGATATTTAGCAGCGCGGCCATGACCAAAGCGACAAGGACCAGCGGGACAGTGCTGATCACCGTGAAGTAGAGGGTGTTACCCAGGGAACGCCACATATCGGCGTCGGCCAGGGCTTCGGCGTAGTTCGCGAAGCCGATCAGGCTGTCGTTTGCGCCGGTGAGGGACTTGCCCGTGAGGCTCATGTAGAAGCCGTAAAGGATGGGCCAGACGAGGAAAACAAGGAAGAAAACAAGGAACGGGGCGGCAAATCCCCAGCCGCTCAGGTTGCTTCGGGTGCGGCTCCCGGATGTGCGCAGATTCTCCGGCCTCGGCCGGGACAGCGTAGAGGTACTCATTCAAGAACTCCTTTGGTCGCTCGGTGCTAGGGCCGGTTAGACCGGGTTGGGACGGGAGAGGAGGGTATTGGTGCGTTGTTCGAAGGCATCCCATCCTGCAGCTGCCTTGTCCCTTCCCAGCAGGACGTTCTGAACGTTCTCCGCGAAGTAGGTTTGCCAGTCCGAGCCCGAACCGCTGAACCAGGATTCGGGATCGTAGGCGATGATGTCGGCCGCGTTGGCGTAGTGAATCTGGGGCGTGAGCTCGCGGTAGGCCTGTGACTGGACCACGGGCTGGTAGCCGGGGATGTGCCCAGCCTCGGCCCAGGACAGTGATCCTTTGAGGACGTCGGTGACGAACTTGTAGACGTCCCTGCGCTTGTCCTCGTTCAGCTTCAATTGACGCGGGAGGACAAAGGAGTGCGAGTCCGCATAGGAGGCAGGTGTCCCGTACAGCGTGGGAATGGTGGCCGCGTCAACGGGTATTCCGGCCTTCTTCATGGTGGGCAGTTCCCACACGCCGCTGAACAGCATGCCCGATCCGCCGCGGGCAAACTCCGCGATGCCCGTACTGATATCCCCTGCCTGGGCCGCGATGGTGTCATCAAAGAGTGAGGCCATGAACTCCAGCGACTCTATGGCCGCCTCCCGGTCCACCTTCATGGGCTGTCCCGGCGTCAGTTCCATATCAACGCCGTGCTGCTTGTAAAGGGTGTAGAACAGGCGCCACATCTGCGAACCGCTGCCGAGGTACCCGAAGGAGAGTCCGTGGGCCTTGGTGACCTTCTGCATTTCCAGGGCCATGGCTTTGAACTCGTCCGGCGAGCTGACTTCCTGCAGCTGACCGTTGCCCGCAAGTAAGCCCGCCTTTCCTGCGATGTCCGTGTTGTAGAACATGACGAATGGGTGCGAGTCCAGTGCGATGGAAAAGACCTTGCCGTTGTGCTGGCTCTTCTCCCAGATCCTGGGGGCGAAATCGGAAGCCGAAACGCCATTCTCCGCGAGCAGGTCCAAATCCCACGGCTCAATGAGTCCACCTGGTGCGTACCCGGGGACCCGGCTGGCGTGCATGATGGCCACCTCGGGCGGACGGCCTCCCGCCGATGCCATGGCCAGCTTGGTGTAATACGGCGGGCCCCAGGCAAGCACTGTGGGGTGCACCTTGAATCCCGGGTTGGCCTGGTTGGCTGCGTTGATCATGGCCTGCATCTTGATACCATCGCCGCCGGACAGGAGGTGCCAGAACCCGATGTCCTGGACCGCTGCGGCCTGAGCCGCGCCTCCGCAGCCTGTGAGGCCTGCGGCCAGGAGTCCTCCACCAAGGAGGGCTGATCCTGTCATTAATTGTCTCCGGGACAACTGTTTCCCGGTCAAAGATTCAAACTGCTTCACCCGTCACTCCTTTGGATGGGTCCGCTGAAAGGTCACTGCTGTGTTGCTCAAAATCCGGCTCCGGCGCGTCCCCGCTCTCGGGTGAAGGTTGGCCCGGGGGTGACGCAGATCTCACATTACATCGATGTAATAGCTAGGGCAAGAGAAAATTGTTAGCGCACACAATTTAGTGGCGGGCTCTCGTTTTAGGCCTTGCTGCTGTCCCGCTCCACAATGCTGTACCCCACACTGACAACCCGCTGGCCACGCGCCCGGTCCCCCATTCGCTCCGTGAGGAGGCGCAGGGCTTCGCTTGCGATCATCCGCTTGTCAAAAGAAACCGTGGTCAACGAAGGAACCGCATAGCGGCCATCGGCAATGTCATCAAAGCCCGCTACGGCAATGTCCTCCGGAACCCGCAAGCCCCGCTTCCAGAGCACGCTCAGGGCTCCAATTGCCATGGAATCCGTGAAACAGAACAACGCTTCGGGAACCGGATTCGCCTCCAGATAGGTACTCAGGGCTTTCGCCGCCGTTTCCGGGGTCCACTTTTCGCAGGGGATCAGCAGCGACTCGTCCCTGGGGATACCCAGGCTGTCCAAGGCTGCTTGATACCCTTGCGTGCGCTGGATGGCCGCCGCAGATCCCCGCCCTTGGGTGGTTCCCAAGACGGCGATCCGCTTGCGTCCGGTTTTGGCGAGAGCGAGCGTCATGTCCCGGGCCGCCGAGAAGCTGTCCACAAAAACGCGGTCCGCCAGTTGCTGGGTCACTTCCCCCAGGAGAACCACCGGAGGCAGGGTTACTCCCACCTTGACCGCACTCTCGTCCAGCACCACAGGGTTGAGGATCAGGCCGTCTATAAGGTTGGAGCGCGCCCGGGTCATGAGCTCCTGCTCACGCTGCGGATCCGAGCCAGTTTCCTCGATCTGGACAATCCAGCCCTGATCGTGGGCTACTTCCACAATGTGGTGGGCCACCTCCGCCGAGTAAGGAGTGGCAAGATCCGGCAATGCGAGGGCTATAACCCCTGAGCGCCCATTCCGCAGTCCGCGTGCCGAAAGGTTGGGGACGTAATCCAGCTCCGCCATGGCCTGCTCAACCCTGAGCCGGGTGGGGCCACTGACCGGCACGATCCCGTTCATCACATTGGAAACCGTTTTGGGCGAGACCCCGGCACGGCGCGCTACGTCCTTGACCGTTGCGCGCAAGACGCCCCCTAGCTGCAGTGTTGACCGGTTCTGCTATTGACCGGTTTTCCTTGATGCTACGCGAGTCTTTGCCCTCGGACGCAGCGCACCCGCACCCGCACCCGCACCCGCACCCGCACCCGAGGGCAGCCAACGCCAAACCTCACGGCACCACCCCGGACCAGCGCGCCCACCGCTCCTGGCTAGCGTTCAAAAGCCTCCCGGAAAGCCGCCAGTGCGGCATCCCCTGCTTCCAGGCCGGGTCCTCCTGCGGCGTTCGCCTCGAGACCGACCAGCCCCTCGTATCCGGCCTCCCGAAGAGCACTTGCGATGACGCGGTAGTTGATTTCCCCAGTGCCGGGCTCGTTGCGGCCGGGGACGTCGGCCACCTGTAGCTCTCCCACCCAGGGCAATGCTGCCCGGACGAGTTCGATCAGGTTCCCCTCCCCGATTTGCGCGTGATACAGGTCCAGCATCATCCGGACGTTGGGGTGGTCAACCGCCGAGACCAGCGCCAGGGCGTCCTTGGCGCGCGCCAAGGGAATTCCGGGGTGATCCAGGACAGTGTTCAGGTTCTCCAGCGCAAACACCACTCCATGCTTCTCGCCCAGTGCTGCCAGTCGTTCAAGCGTGCTCCGAGCTGTCAGCCACATCTCGCCGGTAGAGCGGTGAACAGGGCGTACGGCCCGGCCGCCTTCCCCGAGTTCTGCAGGGTGGACCACCATTCGCTCGATGCCAAGTTCAAGAGCGACGGGAATCAGTTTCTCCGCAGAGGCCACCACCTCATCTGCACTGCCCGGATCAGAGAGGCTTCCGCCAAAATAGCCGCTCATGGACGAGAACCGGGCGCCTGTTGCTGCCAGGCCCGCGATGTCACGGCCGCGGGTGTCCCACAACTCCACCTCAAAGCCTTGCTCATGGATCCTCGCCACACGCTCCGTCAGAGGTAATTCGCCGTAGAGCATTTCAGCGCAGGCCGCCAGTCGGAAGCTCATGCTTTGTTACCCACAACCGCGTTGTCCCCGACGCCATGCAGTGCTGGTTCCGCGGGACGGAGAACGGCAATGTCTGCCACATCCACCGGCAGCCCGGTTTGAGCCGAACGGGAGGCGGCGAGGGCAACAGCCAGGGCGTTCCGCGCGTCGGTTCCACCGGCCGCTTGCGCGGCGGGGGCTTGGATACCGTCATGGGCAGCCTTCACCGAGTCCACAAAGTGGGCGACTTCAGCCGTATACGCATCGTGAAAGAGGTCCACATTCAGGCGGACGGTGGCCGCATTGATACCGGCGGCGGTGTAGCTCGTGGCTGTGCTGGCCTGCGGACCTCCGGCTGTCACCATTCCCGCAGAGCCAAAGACTTCTCCCCGCACGTCATAGCCGTAGAGTGCGTTGAAGTTGGCCTCGGCCACGGCAATGGCTCCGTTGCTGTAGGTGACAGTGACCACAGCGGTATCCAACAGCCCGCCCTCTTTCGCTTCAGGAGCTACCAGCGCGTCAGCCACAGCATGGACCCGAACAGGGAGAGCGCCGGGGTTCAGCCAGTTCAAGGTGTCGAAGTCGTGGATGAGGGTCTCCAGGAAGATGGTGCCCGGTGGGATGCGCTCCGGGTTGGCAATCCCGTCCCGGCCGCCCGGATCGCGGGTCAAGGACCGAAGCAACTGCGGGGTTCCCACAGCGCCGTCATCGATGAGCCGGCGGGCGGCAGCAAAGTCTGCCGCGTGGCGGCGGTTGAAACCGAATTGGACCAGCACACCCGCAGCTTCTGCTGCTTCCAGTGCCTCATCAAGCTCTTCCACGGTACGGCCACCCGGCTTTTCGCAGAAGGCATGCTTACCGGCCCGCGCTGCCGCCGCGATCAGCCCGGAATGAAAGCGCGCCGGCGCGGAGATCAGAACTGCGTCCACGTCTGGATCGTTCAGTACATCTTCCGGGTCAGTGCTGATATTTCCGACACCCAGGCGGCCTGCCAGTGCCTCGACGGCGGGAAGGGCCGGGTCCGCGATTGCCTCAAGCTGGGCATGGGGGATGCGTTGCGCCACGGACTCGGCGTGGAAACTTCCAATCCACCCCGCTCCGATCAGACCAAGACGAATGGGCCGGTCTTCGCTGACCGGGTGCTGAAGGTAAGCCATGAGTTCTCCTGAAAATAGTCTTCTAGATCGTTCTAGTCCGACCATACTGGCACGCCGTTCACGCTGCGTCTAGATCGTTCTATAGACTGATTGGACCTGGAGGAAAAATGACAGAACAGCAGCGCCGCCCCACTCTGATGGATGTCGCCGAAGCGGCCGGTGTTTCGCGCGCCCTGGTTTCCATCGTGATGCGCGGAGCACCCGGCGCGGCGGAATCAACCCGGCAAAGAGTCTTGGAGACGGCCCTCCAACTCGGGTATCGTGCAGACTCCCGGGCGAGGCTGCTGCGGAGCAGCAGGACCAAGCTCCTGGGTCTCGTCTTCTCCAGTTCACAGCCTTTTCACGCGGAAATTGTGGACGCCGCCTACGCTGAGGCCTCGGCCAGGGGCTATGAAATCGCGTTGAGCGCAGTAGCCGGCGGAAGGCCCGAGGCCCGGGCCATCGAGACCTTGCTGGACGTCGGCGCCGAGGCATTGATCATCATTGCTCCCACCCTCAGCATGGATGAGCTGGCACTGCACGCCCGCCAGGTGCCGGTGGTGAGCCTCCTGCGCGACGACGTCGGCGATCTTGTGGATTCGGTCAGCAGTGACGATCACGCCGGCATCTCCCTGGCCATCGACCACCTGCTCAGCCTGGGCCATCGACGGATCGTCCATGTGGACGGCGGCACTGCCGTCTCGTCAGACAAACGTCGGGAAACTTACCGAACGGAAATGGTCCGGCACGGATTGCAGCCCGTGATTGTTCCAGGTGGCCCTGGCGAGGAGGACGGCATGGGCGCGGGGCAGATCCTTCAGGCGGATCTACCCACAGCTGTCATCGCCTTCAACGACAGGTCGGCCCTGGGAATCATGGAAAGCTTCAGGGCCGCGGGAATCAGCATCCCCACAGATGTATCCGTCCTCGGCTATGACGACAGCCACTTCGCCAAGCTGAGTTACGTCCAACTGTCCTCCGTCAGCCAGGACGCCCCGCTCCTAGCTGCCGCAGCCGTTGGCCGTGCCGTGGACCGAATTGAAGGGTCAGAGCCGCCGGGCAGTGTGGTCCGAACACCGCACCTGGTCCTCCGTAAAACCACAGCCCAGTTGCCCGACGCGGGGCTCAACAGCTCTTAGTGACAGATCGCGATAAAGTGTCTGTATGCCAAGGATCACGGCCGCCTCGAATGCTGCCCAACGCGCCGAGACCCAACGTCGGATTCTGACCGCTTTTGGAGAGCTCCTCTTCACCCATGGACTCCCCGGCCTCACCATGACGGACGTGGCGCGCCATGCCGGCGTGGGACGGACCGCGGTCTACAACTATTACGCGGACATGGAGCAACTGCTCATCGCGTATGCCTTGGACGAGACCGAGCGCTTTATTGTGGACCTCCGCGATTCGCTGGCCGCGCTGGAAAACCCGGTGGACCGTCTTGCCCTCTACGTCCGCGCCCAGGTGGAAGATCTCAGCCGACGCCATCTGCCCCCGGGCCCGGCCATGGCAGCCGTTCTCTCCCCAGGGTCCTTCGCCAAGCTCGCCGACCATGTGGGCGACCTCAACGTCCTGTTGCAGGACATCCTCCAGGACGGCGTCCACCAGGGCTACTTGCCGGACGTCGACGTCGCGCAGTTGGCGCGGCTCATTCTCGGAACGCTCTCAGCCAGCGCCGCACGCCGCAACCGAACGCCCGACGGCGGGACTCCCCCGCCGTCGCCGTCCTCCGACGTCGAGCGTCACACAGCGCAGACGGTGCGCTTCATTCAACTCGGCGCTGGAGCCAGGTTCGACGACGCCGGCAGGCCCATCAGGCTGGAAGCCCCTGCCCACGACGCCCTGGCTGGCTAACTACTGCCCGGCAGGAAGCGTCGGAATGATGGGCCACTTGGAATTGTCGGCAATCCGGAGATCCTCCCGCGGGCACTGCAGCGTTCCCGGTGTCTGGTCCACCAATTGTGGTTCCACCAAACCTTCGAAGCCCGGCGTCAGGATGACGTCCACTGATTCGTCCTCGCGGTTGTCCTCGAAGTAGTCAGTTCCGGCAAGGTTCCGCTGGATGTTGAACGCCGCGGCCTGGCCTTTGACGCCTGAGACCACCACGCCAATGCCCGAATAGGCGGTATCGCTGTTGTCCACCGAGGCCACTTTGTAGCCACGGGCTGTGAACTGGTCTCCTACCGTACCGGCCAGCCCTCCACGTGAGGTGGCATTGAAGACGTTGAGAGTCACGGCCTCGTTGGGTACGTAGTCGAACGTGGTGGCGGGGCACAGGCTTGCAGGAGCTTTGCTGGCGATTGCGCTGGGAACCTTGACCACGCCGTTCATGATCGCCCAGGCACCCACGGCCCCGGCAGCTATGACGCCCACCAGCAGGACGAGGACGATTCCATGGAACAGCCTCCGCCGGAAGCGGCCTTTGTGTGCCTGCTCATCCTCGGCGAAGGTTGCCCGAAGCTCGGGGCCTGTGACCACCCGGTGTCCGTGGAGCTGCGTCACATCTTTGGGACGCCTGCGCTTGCTAGCCATCGATCACCAATACACGTGCGTGGATGGCTGTCCTCTGGTGGAGTGCCGTGCGGACGGCCCGGTGGAGTCCGTCCTCGAGGTACATGACCCCTTGATACTGGACCACGTGCGGGAACAAATCTCCGAAGAAGGTTGAGTCCTCAGCCAAGAGTGCCTCCAGATCCAAGGTCCGTTTGGTGGTCACCAATTCGTCGAGGCGGATGGGCCGCGGGGGCAGGGCAGCCCAGTCCCGCGGCGCAGAGAATCCATGGTCAGGGTACGGGCGTCCCTCGCCCACAGCTTTGAAGATCACCCTGCAAGCCTAGGGAAGATGCCGCGCTAACGGAACTTGTGACCCGCAGCACAAGCAGGTTGTGGCCAAAAGGTGACTAACCATCGCACGGCGTCACAGACGTCATAGCTGTGATGGGAACCTCCGGGGCTGACAGAATGGGGGCATGACTCAACCGCTCCAAGGTACTCACCGGACCGCTGCCCGCGCGACGCCCGCGCTGGCACTGCTGCTGGACGTCGATGGTCCCATCGCCAGCCCTGTGACGCGTGACGTCAAACCGGACATCATCACGGATCTGGTGGCCCTGGCCTCGGCCGGCATTCCGGTCATCTTCAACACGGGGCGCTCTGATGCTTTTATCAGCGAGCAGGTCATGGAGCCCATGATTGCTGCAGGTATGCCCGCGGACACTGTCATTCACGCCATTTGCGAGAAGGGCGCCGTCTGGTTCAGCTACACAGCCGAAGGCCCTGGTCCCATCCATGTGGACCACCAGCTCGCCGTGCCAAAAGCTTATGGGGACGACATCCGCAGGCTTGTTGCCGAAGACTACTCGGCGCACATGTTCTTCGATGAAACCAAACGCGCCATGGTTTCCGTGGAGCAGCACTTGGATGTGGCCAGCGAGGATTACCTGGGCGAGCAGAAACTCTTCGACGCCGACGCTTTGGAGATCATGGGACGCCACGGCCTCAACGCCGCCATCCTGGACCACCACGCACCGGAATCAGATGACACCGCAGACTACCGCCTGGACCCCACCATCATCTCCACGGACATCGAATCCGTCTGCCTGGGCAAGGACCTCGGCGCCAGCCGGGCCGTTGAACTCCTGGCAGCCCAAGGCATTACCCCGCTGTCCTGGCGGACTGTGGGTGATTCCCGTACGGACTACGCCATGGCAGACTGGCTTCACCACAACGATCACCATGTGAAGCACGTGGACGTCCGGCCCGCAGACGGCGTACCGGTGAAGCCCTACATCATCTTGACGGCAGCCGACCTTGAATTGGCCGATGACGTGATCCACGACGACGCCGGCGGCGCCTTCCTCCGCAGCTGGCGCGATGCCCTTTCAATCTAGGTTCCAGCGCAACATAGTTTTAGAGTTTTAGAGCAACCCGCACCCCGACGATCCCGGAGATACAGCCATCACGCAAGCACAGGTCGATCCGATTTACCACGGCAGCCCGTCCATCGAAGAGGACACGATTGCTGAGGCGGTCTCGCCTGCCGTCGTCGCGCATCTTAGGCACAGGTCCGACGTCGTCCGTCACCGCGGGCGGTACGCACTGGTCAACGACGACCTGACACCGCAACAGGCCATGGTGTCCGATCTCCTGGCTGTCCGGGCCGCTTTGGACGCCGCAGGTATCGACTTCATCCTGGTGCGCGGAAATGATGAGCGGCCCGTTGTTGCCGTTGACTGGGAGTCCCGCAAGGATGTCCGGGAGGCCCTGGTTTCGGCATTCCGGAACGAACCCTTCTACTCCATGACTGTGGACGCCAAGAAGAAGACTTCGGTGCTTGTGGCCGATGGTGAGCTGTCAGCAAACCGGAAGGCCCGGATCTTCCGCTTGTACCGGCCGCGCGTCGAGATCGGCGGCGGCCTCTGGTACGGCCCGGCATTGGGCGTGCAGCTTGAGCTGTGGAGGTTCGAGGGCGACCACCTGGAACTCCCTGTGGAGAATTCCCTGACCCGCCGCACCATGTTGCGTCAGGACGCGGTGCGGGGCACAGTGCAGAGGCACGGCCTGTCCTGGCCCACCATCGAAAACATGTTCGCCGATCATGCCAGCGACATCGATTTCGACATTGACATCGTTTTCTCGTGGGTGGATGGCAGCGACCCCGAGTACATCGCCAGGCGGCGCGCCCAGCAGGCAGAAACCGTCCTGGGCGAAGGCGATGACCATGAGGCCCGCTTCCGGCAGATCAACGAGTTGAAGTACGCGCTCCGATCCGTGCACATGTTCGCCCCGTGGATCCGGCGGATCTTCATCGCCACAGACTCTCCCGCACCGGAATGGTTGGCCGACCACCCGTCGGTAACCATCGTCCGGAGCGAGGAATTCTTTGCCGACCCCTCCGTGCTGCCCACCCACAATTCGCAGGCTGTGGAGTGCCAGCTGCACCACATCAAGGAACTCTCGGAGCACTTCCTGTACTCCAACGACGACATGTTCTTTGGGCGTCCCGTGGGTCCAGACAAGTTCTTCACGCCGGGGGGCATCACCAAGTTCATTGAAGCCGACACCCGGATCGGTCTGGGCGAGAACGACGCCGAACGCAGCGGTTTTGAGAACGCGGCCCGCGTGAACCGCAAGCTACTGTGGGAGCGCTTCGGGCGGATCACCACACGGCACCTTGAGCACACCGCCGCGCCCCTGCGCCGCAGCGTGGTGGCGCAGATGGAGAAGGAGTTCCCGGCCGAATTCGCGAAGACCGCCGGCAGCCGGTTCCGGGCCGCGGACAACATCTCCGTGACCAACTCGTTCTACCACTACTACGCCCTGCTTACCGGCCGTGCCGTCACGCAGACCAGCGCCAAGGTCAGGTATGTGGACTCAACCATGTGGGCCGGGCTGCACTACTTGCCCAAGCTCCTGGCAAAGCGCCACATGGACTTCTTCTGCCTCAATGACGGCAGCTTCCCCGAGGTCGAGGCAAACGAGCGCGCGGATCTGGTGACCGACTTCCTGGAGAAGTACTTCCCCGTCAAGGCACCTTGGGAAAAATAGCCGGGAAAGCGGCTACGGCGCCTTGGGTGCGGAGCCGCCCGGAGAAACAAGCGGAAGCGAAGAGGTGTGGGTGCCGGGCGATGTGTGTGCCCCCACCCGGGACTCGTGCGGAATGCGGATGCCGGCTTCGGCAAGGCGACGCTGGACCTCGGCTGCGTCCACTGGCTCGCCAACGGTGACGCCCCCGGACATCGGCACCACCGAATGCACAATGGTGTGTTCGTAGACATGGATCATGTTGTACGACTGTGCCCCATCACGCCCGCGCTGTCCGCCGGCGCGCACCGCCAGGTCCTGGGTGTAACACGTAGCTGAGGCGACCGATACGGGGATGCCGGCGAAGCTCGCCGTCGTCGAGTAATGCAGGTGACCACCCAGGATGGTGCGGACATCCGTATTACGCACGACGGCGGCCAGTGCGGCTTGGCCGCGCAGCTCCACCAGGACGGCGAGGTCCTGCACGCACGGGACGGGCGGGTGGTGGAGGGCAAGGATGGTGCCGTCCGGGGCCGGCGTCGCCAGTTCAGCTTCCAACCACTCCAGCTGCGATTCTGACAGTTCGCCGTAGTGGTGGCCGGGGACCGTGGTGTCCAGGGTGATGATACGGAGTCCGTTGACGAAGTAGCTGCGGTCCACGGGGTCCTGTGGCTTGCTGGCCGCAGACGCGTCGGCGAACGCTGAACGGAAGTTTGCCCGGTTGTCATGGTTGCCCATGGCCCAAATGGCCTTGGCACCCAGCGACGCGCACAGGGGTTCAATCATCTCGCGGAGACGCTCGTAGGCTTCCAGCTCGCCTTTGTCCGCCAGGTCTCCTGTGAAAATGATGGCCTCAGGCCTGATCCTTGAGGCGATGATTTGTTCGCAGATCTCATTGAGCCTGGCTGCGCTGTCCACCGAGCCGTGGAGTGTGCCCGGACCACCCACCAGGTGGAGATCGCTCAGGTGCAAAAGCACATGACCTGGTTTGGGGTATTCGGCCTCGATGAGCTCCATAGCTTCGCCTTAGCGTTTGGTGGGAGACGGCTTCTCCCGTGTCATTCCAGTAGTGCCAATCCAACCAGACAACAAGCCAACAACAGGCCAACATCCGGCGGAATGTTGGAAAATTACTTTTTCCCTTTCTGGTTCAGTGGCTTTACGCCAGTGCTTCTTCCAATGCTTCTATCAGGTCTTCGGAGTCAGGCTCCACCGCGGATGGGAACCGGGCAACAAGTTCTCCCTCACGGTTGATGACGAACTTCTCGAAGTTCCACTTCACTTTGACGGGCTGCCCATCAGCGTCCTGGGTCAGCTCCGCGAAGAGTGGGTGCTGCTCCTTGCCCAGGACGTTGGCTTTGCTGGTCAACGGGAAGGAAACACCGAAGTTCCGCTCGCAGAAATCCGCGATCTCCTGGTCCGCGCCGGGCTCCTGCCCGCCGAACTGGTTGCAGGGCACTCCCAGGATTTCCAGGCCTTGGCCACGGTATTTGCCGTACAGCTCCTCCAAGCCTGCGTACTGGCGCGTGAAGCCACATTCGGAAGCGACGTTTACCACCAGGACCGCTTTGCCCTCGAACCGTCCGAAGTCTGCTTCGGTGCCATCGTTGAAGGTGAGGGGAATGCTGTACAGGCTGGTCATGGGATTCGCTTCCTGACGACGTCGTCTGGCGGGATTGCCGCAGTCGAGCTTACGGGAGCTGGCTTGGGTCGCGAAACCTAGGGCGTCGGAAGGATGAGTGAGGACAACGGCACAATCACGCCGTCCGGCCGCTGGACCAGGTCCGGGGCGATCAGGATGTATCCGGGCGGAAGGATCACTGCCGGGAGCGACGTCGGGAGGACCGCAGCGGGTGATGGCGCCGGAGCCACGGGAGGAGCTGGAGCTACTGGAACAACGGCTTGGGTGACCACCGGCGCAGGTGCAACCGGGACTGGCGCTACAACCGGCGCTGGTTCCACCACTGCGGGTGCCACAACGGCCGGCGCTACGGGAGCAGGCGCAACAGGTGCCGGTTCCACGACGGGTGCCGGCGGTGCGAGAGCCGATTGCAGCGTCGGCGCCAGCGGGGCCGTAGTCAACACTGGCGGGACGGTGCTGGTTTCCGGGGCCGTGGTTGACGGGGTTGGCGCGGTGGTGACAGTCGGGGTCGGTGTAGGTGTTGGGGTCGCAGTAGCGGTCGCTGTTGGCGTGGGAGTCGGCGTCGCTGTAGCAGTGGGCGTAGCGGTAGCGGTCGGCGTCGGAGTAGCCGTCACGGATGGTGAGGGCGTCGGCGTCGTGGTCTGCGTCGGCGTCGTGGTGGCAGGCGGGGTGGTTTGAGTGCCGGCAGGATTGCTCGGCGGGTTGGTGACCGGAGGAGTAGTGCCGGATGGTGTGGTGGGGGGAATAGGAAGTGGTGCGTCGTGTTCGTCCTCTCCACCAATGACAGCCCTGGTGGTGCCGTCAGCCACGGGCACAGCCCACTGCGGAGTGGATGACGCGCCGTTACCGACACCGGGCTGGTAGTTCACCATGGTGATGCTCTGCAGCGGATCAATCTGCCGCATGGCCAGGTAGGTCCAGCCGTTGGGGTTGGTGTGCAGGCCGTTGACGATCGTCTCGAAGTGGAGGTGGCAGCCCGTGGACCAGCCCGTGGTCCCCACCTCCGCAATGACCTCGCCTACCCGCACCGATTGGCCCTGGGTGACGCCGATTGCCTGGAGGTGGTTGTAGGTGGTGACCAAGCCGTTGCCGTGCTCGATTTCCACCCGGTTGCCACCGCCCCAGATGTGCCAGCCGACTGCCCGCACCACACCGGCGTCGGCAGCGTAGACGCGCGTGCCGCAGGCGGCTGCGTAGTCCTGTCCCCAGTGGAATTCTCCGGCCAGGCCCGTCAGCGGGCTGTAGCGGTATCCGTAAGAGGAACTGGGATTGAGGACTTCCAAGGGTGCGTACAGGGCCCCCGCCGGTGGGCGGGACATGCCTGCGGAGGCAACGGTCAGTCCTGTGGAGCCGTCTTTGCTGACAGTGCGGACCATGGCACGGTCGAAGTAGACCATGGGCATGCCGGCAACTTGCTGAGGTGGTTCCAGTGTAGGGTCGATGACCAGGGTCTCGGCTTCCGGCGGTACCAAGGCGCCCAGAGCGGTGGGTTCCACCACGCCCTGCGCCAGTGCTCCGCCCACAGAAGTGCTGGAGACGGCGTTCAAGGGTTGGAAGCCAAACGCGAAGAAGGCCAGAATGGCGAGGCTTCCGGCGATCAGAACGCGCTGGAAGCCTACGGTGCGGATCAGTTCTACTGCCCGGTCTGATTCATGATGCTTGCCCACAAAACACTCCCCAAAGCCAGCGGCACCAAACCCCAGCCTGGCGTGCAAGCACCATTGTTGCCGTAATCAGGGGAGAAATAAAGGCTTCCCGGGTGCCTTCTGCCGAAAGGTTGGCTCAGTTTTGGCTCAAGAATCTTGAGCTTGGTTGTTGAGTGCTAGGAGCCCAGGTTTTCCTTCAACAGGGCGCGGTGCTCGACGGCGGCACTGGCGTGGAGCGCGCGGCCCTCTTCGGTCAGTTCCAGGAAGAGGGAGCGGCGATCGTCCACGCAGGTTTGGCGGGACACCAGGCCTGCTTTTTCAAGCCGGTCCACCACCTTGGAGACGGCGCTTTGCGTCATGGGGGTGCGCTCCCCCAGTGCCTTCATGCGACACGCAGACTCTTCGCTGTCTGCCACGAGGTCCAGGATTTCGAACTCGTTGAGCCCAATGTCGAACTTGGCTTCGAGGGCGCGGTCGATCGCTCCGGCGGTGCGGAAGTACGAGTTCTGGATGCTGCGCCACTGCTCCACCAATTGGCGGTCGTGCAGTTGACGGTCACGCGTCGTTGCCATGCCCTGATTCTAGTTCATGACGGCTTTAGAGTCCATGTCATAAGATGACGCAACATATTCCTTGTCATTGAATGACGCGTCATGTACATTCAAAACCATGACATCACCCACCACCCTCAAAACCTCAACTGAGCCGCCTTTGGTCTCGGCTGTTCACTGGACCCGCGCCCAGTGGCTGCTGCTCATGGTTGTGTGCACCGTCCTGGCTTTGGACGGACTGGACGTCTCCATGGTCGGTGTTGCCTTGCCGTCCATCGGACAGGAACTCAACCTCGGAACCGATTCCCTGCAGTGGATCGTCTCCGCCTACGTCCTTGGCTACGGGAGCCTCCTGCTCCTTGGTGGCCGGCTTGCGGACCTGTTAGGCCGGCGTCGAATCTTCCTTATCGCTTTGACCGTGTTTGCCGCGGCGTCGCTCCTTGGTGGGTTGGTTGACGACCCCGCCATCCTGATCGCCACGCGGTTCGTCAAAGGACTGGCCGCCGCGTTCACCGCGCCCACCGGCTTCTCCATCATCACCACCAACTTCGCGGAAGGCCGCGAGCGCAACAAGGCGTTGTCCATCTTCACCACGTTCGGTGCCAGCGGCTTCTCGCTGGGCCTGGTGGTGGGCGGCTTGATGACCAGCCTGAGTTGGCGCTGGACGTTCCTCGTCTCGGTCCCCATCGCCGTCGTCGTTGTCCTCCTGGGCATGAAGTTCATCCCCAAGGACAAGCCGTCTGCGGAGAACAGCGGGCACGATCTTTGGGGAGCCGTGACCCTCGCGTTGGGCATGCTCGGCCTCGTGTACACCTTGGTTTCAGCACCGGAACAGGGCTGGGGATCTGTGGCAACAATCGCCGGATTCGCAGTGTCCATCGCCGTGCTGGCTGCCTTCGCGGTGATCGAGAACAAGGTCAAGCATCCCCTGATCCGCTTCAGCATCCTCAAGGAAGGCTGGGTAGCCAGGGCCAACCTCAGCGCGGTGGGGCTGTTCGGCTCCTACCTCAGTTTCCAGTTCATCGTCACCATGTACCTGCAGTCGGTACTGGGCTGGACGCCGCTGGGGATGGCGTTGGCCTTACTGCCGGCAGGTCTTTTGGTGGCTACCAGTGCGCCGTTCGCGGACCGCCTCATTGAGAAGTTCGGCGCCACGCAACTGATTCTGGCAGGCCTCACTGCAATGGGGTTGGGGTACGTCCTGTTCCTCCGGGTGGGCACCACACCCAATTACGTGCTGGATATCCTGCCGTCGGTGGTCCTGCTGGGCATTGGGTTCGCGCTGGCGTTCCCGTCCATCAACGTCCAGGCGACTGCCGGGATCAAGGACTCGGAACAAGGGCTGGCTGCCGGTTTGATCCAGACCAGCACCCAGGTGGGAGCCGCGCTGGTCCTGGCGGTCACCACGGCTTTGGTCAGCAGTCACGGTCAGGCCGCCGGAACCGTCAGCGCCCAAGCAATGCTGGAACAGTACCGTCCGGGACTGATCCTCAGTGCCGCCGTCGCCATCGCCGCGCTGCTGGTGGCAGCAGCACCGAAACGACGCCGCGTCCGCAGCTAGCCCCAGCTCTGGCTCCCCTGTACACGGGCGCAATTACGGGGTCTCATGGGATCTATGAGGAACTACCTCACGGAGTACAGGCACGAGCTGCAGCGCACGTTCACGGGAACGTCGGGCACGCCTCCGGAGTGGGTACCGCGCCTCGCTGAAGGGAACGACGCCGGATATCACCTTCCGGGCTCGGCCGTCTGGGCGGTGCACGGACATGTTGCCACCATCGTGGCCGGGATCAGGGTGCTGCTGATGCAGGCCCTGCACCCCGGGGCACTGGCGGGGGTGTACGAGCACTCCGGCTTCCAAAAAGACCCTCTTGGCCGTTTGGCGAATACGGTCCGCTGGATTTTCACGGTGACGTACGGCTCCACCGAGGCTGCCGAAGCTACGACGGCCCGTGTCCGGAAAATCCACGAGCGCGTCCGCGGGACCTACGTGGACGGCAACGGAGTGGTTCGGGATTACGCCGCCAACGATCCCGAACTCCTCCGCTGGGTCCATGTCACCTACGCGGATTCTTTCATCACCGCCAACCGCATCTGGGGCAAGCCCATCCCCGGCGGCCCTGATGCGTACGTTCGCGAGTGGGCGGCGGCCGGACGGCTCATGGGAGTTGTGGACCCGCCGCTCACCGAGGCCCAGGTCCGTGACGAACTGGAGCAGTGGTACGCCTCCGGGATTCTCCGGGCCGATGAGCGGCTTGCCGAGACGGTGTCCTTTATCCGCCACCCACCTCTGAGCCCACTCCTGAAGCCCGGTTACACCATCCTGTTCGCGGCCGCCGTCGCCAGCCTTGAACCCAAGTACCGCGAGATGCTCGGTATCCGCCGCCTCGGGATCGGCCCGGTTCCCCTGCCCGTCATCACTGCCACCCGGGCCGTGCTGGGCATGGTCCGCTTTGCCCTGGGTTCCCACGGGCCAAGCGAGCAAGCCGCCCGGCGAAGGTTGCAGAGGCTGGGCTACGCAAAGGCTTAACGCCGAAAGCCAACCCCTCGACACGAGTGAGTCTCGCCGAGGGGTTGGCTTTCAACCTTTTCGCGCGTGCTTTCCGCCGAGAGCTCACCCCTCAGCGGGACGTCCTAGATCAGGTGGTCCGAGAGGTTGTTCGGGGTGCCGAAGCGGTGGGCGGTGATGGAGACGGCCTGCTCGCGGAGGAACGGCAGCATCTCGATGCGCCCGGCCTGGGTCACAGCACCGTGGTAGACCGCAACGTCCGGACGGCCACCCATTGCTGCGCTCAGCGCAGCGAAGTCGCCACCGATCAAGCGGATCCGGCCGGCGTCGAACTTGGCCGCCCGGGCCAGCCACGCGGCGTCGTCCTCGATCCGGACGCTGACGCCCAGGTTCGCGAACACGGTAACCACGGCATCAGGAAGTACGACGGCGGAACTCACCGTCAGCTTCGAACCCGCCACTGCACCGGCTGCTACGACGCGCAGCAGCTCAGCGAGCCGCTCGCCTTCGGAGAGGCGGATGGTGACAGGGAGGGAGCGGTAGCGGAAGACGTTGCGCTCAGCGGTCAACGCGGAAACATCCTTCGCGGTGCCGAACTCGGATTCCCACGCTGCTGCGTCGCTGAAGAGTGACTGCTGCAGTGTCTGGAGCTCGTCAGCCGTCACATCAGCGGACTTCGCAGCAGAGATCAACTGTGCAGCCGCGCCCTGAAGCATGGTGCCGCGCTTGGCCGTGGCTTCGGCGGGAAGCCAGCTGCCCAGGCCCACCAGGTAGTTGGGTCCACCGGCCTTGGTTCCGGCACCAACTGCCGACTTTTTCCATCCACCGAACGGCTGGCGCTGGACGATCGCACCAGTGATGCCGCGGTTGACGTACAGGTTTCCGGCCTGGATGGTGTCCAGCCAGACACCCATTTCAGCGGAGTCCAGGGAGTGCAGGCCAGCGGTGAGGCCGTACTCGATCTCGTTCTGGATGGCGATGGCTTCTTCAAGGGTTTCAGCGGTCATGACACCCAGGACCGGGCCGAAGAACTCGGTCAGGTGGAAGTAGGAGCCACGCTTGACGCCCGAGCGAATGCCTGGGGACCAGAGGCGGCCGGTTTCGTCGAGGCGCTCGGGCTTGACGGCCCAGGTCTCGCCGTCGCCCAGGGTGGTGAGGGCGTTCAGGAGCTTGCCGTTGGCCGCTTCAATGATGGGCCCCATCTGCGTGGTGGCATTCTCCGGGTAGCCGACGGTCAGGGAGCGTGCAGCGTCGATCAGCTGGTTGTGGAAACGGGCGCTCTTCGCTACCGAGCCCACCAGGATCACCAGGGAGGCCGCCGAGCACTTCTGGCCCGCGTGGCCGAACGCCGAGTACACGACATCCTTCGCGGCCAGGTCCAGGTCAGCACTCGGGGTGACGATGATGGCGTTCTTGCCGGACGTCTCCGCGAGCAGCGGCAGGTCCTCGCGGAAGGAACGGAACAGCTCTGCAGTTTCGTAGCCACCAGTGAGGATCACGCGGTCAACGCTCGGGTGCGAGACCAACTGGGTGCCCAACTCACGCTCTTCCAGCTGCACAAGCGCCAGCACTTCGCGCGGCACACCGGCTTCCCAAAGCGCGTCCACCATCACGGAACCGGAGCGGCGGGCCTGCTTTGCAGGCTTGATCACGACGGCGGAGCCCGAAGCGAGCGCTGCAAGCGTCGAGCCTGCGGGGATCGCCACCGGGAAGTTCCACGGCGGGGTCACCACGGTGAGGTTGGCTGGGACGAACGTGGCGCCGTCGACCGTTTCCAGGTCCTTGGCGCGCTCGGCGTAGTAGTGCGCGAAGTCGATTGCTTCGCTGACCTCGGGGTCGCCTTGGTCGATGGTCTTGCCGGTTTCGGACGCCATAACCTCCAGGAGTTCAGCCCGGCGGGCTTCGAGGACCTCGCCGGCGCGGTGCAGGATGGCTGCACGCTCGGCTGCGGGACGGGCGCCCCAGGCCTTGCCGTGGTCCACGGCAGTGGCGATGATCTGGTCCAGCTGGGCGGCGTCGGAGACCTTGGTGGACTCCACGATCTTATTGCCGGCGGTGGAACCGGGGATGCGGCTGAGGATCTCGCGGCCCCATGCACGGTTGGCCGGGAGGGCCGGGTCCGTGTCCGGGGTGTTGCTGAAGCCCTCCAGCGGTGCCGGTTCAGCGGGGAGACGGCGGTCCTGCTTGCGATTGGGGCCAGGAACCTCGTCCGTCATGCCGGCCAAGGAGTCCAGGAAGCGCTGCTGCTCGCGCTTGAACAGGGCCTCATTTTCGCTGAGTTCGAAGACTGCGGACATGAAGTTTTCCTGGCTGGCACCCTCTTCGAGGCGGCGGATCAGGTAGGCGATGGCGACGTCGAACTCGCCCGGGTGGACCACGGGTGTGTACAGGAGGAGGCTGCCGACGTCCTTGCGGACCGCGGTGGCCTGGCCGGTTGCCATGCCCAGGAGCATTTCGAACTCAATGGCTTTCGGTCCCTGCTGGGCAATGCCACGCTGCTTGGCCAACAACCACGCGAAGGCGACGTCGAACAGGTTGTGGCCAGCGACGCCGATGCGGACGGCGTCAATGTGCTCCGGGGTGAGGGCGTAGTTGATGACGTTCTTGTAGCTGGTGTCCGAGTCCTGCTTGGTGCCCCAGGTAGCCAGCGGCCAATCGTGCAGGGAGGCTTCAACCTGCTCCATGGGAAGGTTGGCACCCTTGACCACGCGGACCTTGACGGGAGCGCCACCTTCGGCGCGGCGGGCAGAGGCCCACTCCTGCAGTTCCTGCATGGCGCCGAGCGCGTCGGGGAGGTAGGCCTGAAGCACGATGCCGGCCTCGAGGTTCTTGAACTCGGGCATGTCCAGGATGCGCTTGAACACCGCGATGGTCATGCTGAGGTCCTTGTATTCCTCCATGTCCAGGTTGATGAATTTGGGCTTGGGGAAGGACGCTGCGAGGCGGTACAGCGGGGTGAGCTTCTCCACCACGTGATCGACGGCTTCGTCGAAGGCCCACGGGGAGTGCGGTGCAACGGTGGAGGATTCCTTGATGGAAACGTAGTCCACATCTTCACGGGCAAGGAGCTTCAGAGTTCCATCAAGGCGGCGCTGGGCTTCGTGCTCACCCAGGACGGCCTCGCCAAGGAGGTTGACGTTGAGGTGCACGCCGTCCTGGCGGATCTTGGCGATGGCCGGGCCGAGCTTGGCGTCAGTGGCGTCGACGATGAGGTGGCCCACCATTTCGCGGAGTACGCGGCGGGCAATCGGGATGACAACCTGCGGGACGATCGGAGCCATGACTCCGCCCACGCGGACAGCGCTGCGCATGTACCACGGGAGGAACTTGGGCACCTTGGGAGCGAGCTCTGCGAGCTTGCGGCCGGCCACGGACAGATCCTCGGGGCGGATGACGCCGTCGACGAATCCCACAGTGAAGTCAAGGCCGTTCGGGTCCTTCAGGACGCCGGCGAGGCGCTGCGCGGAAACATCCACGGGGATTTTGCTGGCTTCGGTGAGCCAATGGCGGACCAAGGCGATGGCCTCCTGGGCCAAAGCATCGAACTGCCCTGAATCCTGGGTGCGCGGGGCGGTGGCATCCGGGAGTGTGCTGGTCATGGGAGCTCCTTATGGGACGGAGAGTTTGTTTGTTTCCATCAGTATGGATCTACAATCACATTAGGAAAAGCGATCTTTTCTGACGAATATTCATTACCCATTCCGAATCTTTGGAGGCCGCCTTGCTGGACGTCCGCAGGCTGCGTTTGCTGCACGAATTGAAGATCCGCGGAACCCTCGCCGAGGTGGCCGACGCGATGCAGTACAGCCCTTCATCGGTGTCCCAGCAACTGACGTTGCTGGAGAAGGAAGCGGGGGTGGAACTGCTGCGCAAAGCCGGGCGACGGGTACAGCTGACCCCGCAGGCGGAAATTCTGGTGGCCCATACCGCGGCACTGCTGGAGACCCTGGAGCGCGCGGAAACTGAGCTCGCGGCATCGCTGTCCACAGTGACCGGAACGGTACGGCTCGCCGTCTTCCAATCCGCAGCACTGGCGCTGCTCCCGGACTTCCTCAGCATCATGCGCCAGGAGTATCCCGAGGTGCGGGTGGAAATGACCCAGCGGGAGCCAGAGACTGCACTCTACGAAACGTGGGCGCGGGACTTCGATCTTGTGGTGGCCGAGCAGTATCCCGGCCACGCTGCTCCGCACTACAGCGGCCTGGACCGTGTGATCCTCACCAGCGACGCCATCCGCCTGGCCACTCCCCCGGTGGGACTTGGCGGCGAAGCTGTGTCTTCCCTTGCGGACACCGCCTCGATGCCGTGGGTCATGGAACCCCGGGGCGCCGCTTCCCGGCATTGGGCCGAACAGGCATGCCGCTCGGCCGGCTTCGAACCCGACGTACGTTACGAAACTGCCGATCTCCAGGCCCAGATCCGGCTCATTGAATCCGGGAACGCCGTGGCTCTCATGCCGGACCTCGTCTGGACCGGGCGGAGCCGCACGGTCCAGCTCCTGGACCTTCCCGGCCTGCCGGAGCGGACCGTGTTCACAGCCACCAGGACGGCCGGCCGAATCCACCCAGCCATCCTGGCCTGCCGGGAAGTGTTGGAACGGGTGGCTGCCGCACATGGTCAGAGCGGGTTACTTCCTGCCGCTGACTAACCCACCAGCCATCGCCGGAGTGGCGAGCGGGTCACCAGCAGCGCAAGAACAAAGGGCACCACTAAAGCCACCATGGCGTCAAATATCGCGCCCGAGGCAGGCGTGTTGAGCAGATAGAGGAAAAAGGCGTGGGTCAGGACCACCACCAGCCCAGTGGACGCCAGCTGGACCGTGAGGCGGTTCACCGCAGGACTGACCACGCGGTACAGCGCTGACAAGACGAGGATCAGCCCGAGACTGATTGCAGAGGCGTTGACCACGCTCAACACCACGGTGCCGAAGTCGCCGTCCTTCATGTTCAGCGGCTGCACCGCGCCACCCGCCGTCAGTGCCACGCCGGCAAGCACGAGCCCCAGCCCCACGGCTGCCTTATACCGGACACGTCGGACCATCTCAGGCAACCCACGTCCCACGAGAACGAACACCAGGCATGGAACTGCCAAAGCTATTCCCAAGGGCGCCTTTGCCATCATGGAGCCCGCCAGGACGCTCACTGCCAGGCCAACTGCAGCCGTGGCCCACGCTACCCATGCGGGAAAGCGCTCCAGCAAGCGGCACAGCACTGCAGTGAAAAAGAGGACCGGCACAAACCAGAAGGCAGAGTAGGGGCGTACAGCGAACGCTCCACCATAGACGGCGTTTCGGAGCGCTTCGACCGGCAGTGATCCGCTACGCAGATATTCCACGGAAGCGAACGCAATACTGAGAACAACCAGCCACGCAACGTACGGGACCAGAAGCGTCTTGGAGCGGCGGGTGACCTCGTCCCGTAACGTCCGGCCCGGCTTCCACAAGTAGCCCGTCAGAATGAAGAACACCGGGACATGCCAGGCGAACAGGGCGTCAGTGAGAGGCCCGGACGTCCAGACATGCCCAACTACTACGGCAACGATTCCGAGAAGCCTGATGGCGTCCAGGTCCGCCGCCCGAGCCCGGTTTGGTGGGACTGCAAGGTGTCTACCCCGGACTGTTACTGCGTTGAAGTCCGGCACCGGATTCCCCTCTGATGACGAGCAAGTCCAAGCCAGCCTATGAGGGCATGTCAGGCCGGCCAAGCGCGTCATAGGACATGTGGGGTAGACGCAAGAAGCGGGGGTTCGACGCGGGAGAAGCCCCCTCTCCGGCCTCGGGTTTCGGGCAAAGAGAAAGGCCCCCGGATCGGATGGATCCAGGGGCCTTTATCGGCGGAGAATGGGGGATTTGAACCCCCGAGGGCGTTAACCCAACACGCGTTCCAGGCGTGCGCCATAGGCCGCTAGGCGAATTCTCCTTGCTTCCGATTCGAAAGCAGATACTACTGTACCTGAGAATTTCGGCATCGTGTAATCGGGCTGATTTGCCCCTCCCCGGAGGCCCCGAATAACGGTCGTTAACGGAAAAATGGACGCCCCCAACGCGCCCATTCTTGCGGTACATCGTTGAGCTGCCGGGTCCGGCCCCTCGCTCCCAGGCCCCGCAGCTCACAATCTTGAGATTGCCCCAATCGGTGTACATACCCATGGTCCGCTGAGGCCGGGTGATTTGCAATGGTTGAGACCTGTTTGTAGCCGAAGTTTATTGACAGGATGTCCCCATGACGCAGCTGTACGCCCTGGTTATTTACGTTCCCGAGACGCATATAGAGGAGGTCCTCCTGGCCATTGGCGACGCCGGCGCCGGGCGGATAGGCGACTACTCCCACTGCGCCTTCACTTCGCCGGGTACTGGCCGCTTCACACCCCTGCCCGGAGCCCAACCCTCTGTGGGCGAGGTGGGGATTGAGGAGCAGGTGCCCGAAATCCGGGTTGAGTGCTTGGTGGAGGAGGACATGCTCGACGCCGTTGTGCGGGCTCTGCGGGCCGCGCACCCTTACGAAGAGCCGGCTTTCATGACGTGGCTGGTGAATGGGTGGCGGTGACCCGGATCAGGACGCGGGCTTGCCACAGACGGCCAGGAAGCTTCCCGCTTTTCATTGAGGTTAAAAGAAAAACTCCGGGTCCACTTACGTGGAATAACCGGAGCTTCCAATTCGTGGCCACAAGTAACATGTAACAGCGGTCAACAAGGGCTTGCGTGCATCACTCTACCGGTTAGGAAACCTCATTGACAACCACAAGTGACACGTGGATTGAGGACTGGCTCAGCGCGGGCCGCTTTGCGACGTACCTCAAGGCTGCAGGCGGATCACGCACGCGGGCGCTGGAGCTTTATGAGTGGAATGCACGCCTAAGTGCGGCCTTCCTCAGGGATATCAGCCACTTGGAGGTCGGGCTAAGAAACGCATGTGATCGCCACCTGCAGGTCGCCATCGTCGGCTCTGACTCCCATTGGACGGACCAAGCCACTTTGACGCGGCTATTTCCGGTCGCATCACGGTTTGACAAAGCCAAAGGCAGGCGCATCGATGTCAATAAGAACCCCAGAGACAAGGTTGAACGCGCCAGAGAGGCCGTGACGCCGGCGCCGAGCGTCGCTTTCCCGTCTCCGACGCCACTGCCAGGCAAGACCGTTGCTGAACTCATGTTCGGATTCTGGACCTTCCTGTTTGCCGACGGTCACGAAAAGACTCTGTGGGTCCCCTACCTTCACAAGGCGTTCCCTCCCGGTACGGATCGCAGCAAGCTGAGCCAAACTCTGACCGCTATCAGAGAGTTTCGGAACCGTATTGCTCATCACGAAAACATCCTCAAGGGCTCGGAGATTGAACGCCGGCGAATCGTCAGCGCGACACAGATGCTCTCACCAGAAGCCGCAGCACACTGCCAAGGCACAAGCGAAGTATCAGCCATCCTGGCCAACCGGCCATAGGCGTTCAAGAGAAACCGCCCCGCGTGACGAGTCCAAGCAGAACAGGCGACCAACCACCCGCCGTCGAGCCTTATCCACAGCCCTTTGAGCCGATTCGAACCCCAACCCAAGTTCGGGTAAGCTTGTCGACGGCCCCTCATGTGGCGTCATCCTGTTGAACTCCCCCAGGACCGGAAGGTAGCAAGGGTAGATGGGCTCTGGCGGGTGCATGAGGGGTCACTTACTTTAACTGTCAGTCCCTATAGGTAGGTTTCACTTGTGACTGTTACAACTGCCCTGTATCGAAGGTACCGCCCGGACTCTTTCGCGGACGTTATCGGGCAGGAACACGTCACGGAGCCGCTGATGACGGCGCTCCGCAAGAACCGCGTGAACCACGCCTACCTCTTCTCCGGCCCCCGCGGTTGCGGCAAGACCACGTCTGCGCGCATCCTTGCGCGCTGCCTGAACTGCGCCGAGGGCCCCACTGACACCCCCTGCGGCAAGTGCCCCAGTTGCATCGAGCTGGCGCGCGGCGGCTCCGGCTCACTGGACGTCATCGAGATCGACGCCGCCAGCCACGGTGGCGTGGACGACGCCCGCGATCTCCGCGAGCGCGCAACCTTCGCCCCGGTCCGGGACCGCTACAAGATCTTCATCATTGACGAGGCCCACATGGTCACGTCGGCCGGCTTCAACGCGCTCCTGAAGATCGTCGAAGAGCCGCCGGAACACATCAAGTTCATCTTCGCCACCACGGAGCCGGACAAGGTCATCGGAACCATCCGCTCCCGCACGCACCACTACCCCTTCCGGTTGGTGCCGCCGGAGCCGCTGATGCAATACCTCGAGCTCCTTTGCCAGCAGGAGAACGTTCCGGTAGCTCCCGGCGTGCTCTCACTCGTCATCCGGGCGGGTGGCGGTTCCGTGAGGGACACCCTGTCCGTCCTTGACCAGCTCATGGCCGGCGCCGGTCCCAACGGCTTGGATTACGAGCTCGCTGTTGCCCTGCTCGGCTACACACACGCTTCCTTGCTGGACGACATCGTGGATGCTGTGGCTGCTGCCGACGCTGCCACAGTGTTCCGCGCCGTGGACCGCGTCATCCAGACGGGACACGATCCCCGTCGTTTCGTTGAAGACCTCTTGGAACGCTTCCGCGACCTCATCATCGTCCAGGCGATGCCGGAGAGCGCCCAGGCCATTCTCCGCGGCATGCCCGCAGACCAGATCGCCCGCATGCGCAACCAGGCAACCAACCTGGGCGCAGCCGAGCTCTCGCGGGCAGCGGATGTCACCAACACTGCCCTCACCGAGATGACCGGAGCCACGTCGCCGCGCCTTCACCTTGAACTGCTGTGTGCGCGCATCCTCCTGCCCAGTGCTGAGCAAACCGAGCGGGGCATCGCTGCCCGCATAGACCGCGTGGAACGTCGCCTGAATTACGCGGGCGACGGCGGTGCACCGGCTGTCGCTGCTGCACCATCCGCAGCTGCGGCTACTACGCCAACCGCACCTCCAGTGCAGGCACCAGCGGAAACTCCTCCTGTCGCGGCCGTCCCGGCGGCGCACCCGGCTTCGCAGCAAGCACCCGTTGCAGCACCGGCCGCGCCTGAACAGAGCACCGCTGGGCAGAGCACGCCCGCGCAGGCCGCGCCTGAACAGAACACGCCGGAGCAGAGCACCGCGCCGGCCGCTGAGCCGTCCGCTGAGCCGTCCGCTGAGCCGTCCGCTGATGCCGATGCGCGGGATGCCATCACTGCGCCCCGGGTGTCCACCAACGATTGGCCCGTTGAAGAACGTCCAGCAGCCAGCCGTGCGCAGCAGGCTGCCGCGCCGCAGAGCTCTCCCCGCCAAGCGCAGCCAGGTTCCGCACCAACGCAGCAGCCCCAGCCCGTTCAAGCGCCGACGCCGACGCCGACGCCAGCAGTGGCATCGGCTGATGCGGCCCACCAAGCACCGGCCGCCCACCAGCCACCCGCAACAGCCCCGCAGCCTGCCGCCCAAGTTCCGGCTCAGGTTCCAGGCTCCGGTGGCAGCGGTGATGTGGAGGCTCTGCGCCGCGCGTGGCCGGATGTCCTCCAGACCTTGACCAAGATCAAGCGCAGCACGTGGGCGCTGGTGGAACCGAATGCCCAAGTGGCCCAGTTCGACGGCCAGGTGCTGACTCTGGCATTCACAACAGGCGGCCTCGCCGGTGCGTTCGGACGCGCGGATCATTCCGAGAACCTACGCCAGGCGATTCACAAGACCATCGGTATCGACTGCCAGATCGTCGCGATCGCTGGCGGCAACAGTTCAGCGAGCTCTGAGCCAAACCCAAAAGCACCTACTAGCCGGGAGACTCCGGCTGCTGCAGCACCAACAGGCGCCCCGGCGTCGGCCGATGGCGGATCCACCGCGACAACAGCAGCAGGTGTCTCATCAGCTCCTGCGGAAACAGCGTCGGCGCCGGCACCAGTGTCAGCTGTCGACTCCGCGTGGGGTCTCGCACCCGCGTCCGCGCCAGTCGCATCGTCAGCTGCCGCAGGGTCAGCATCAGTGGAAGTACCCAGGCCACCAGCAGCGCCCACCCCGGCGCGAGCAGAACCCACCGCGACGGTAGCAGCGCCCGCTCCTGCCGCAGCAGCGGCACCGGCAGAAGCAGCAGCACCCGCTGCCCCGTCGCCATCCACTACCCCGGCTCCCGTGACTCCCGTGACTCCCGAGCCCTCCGGCGACTATTCGTACCCTGACGACGATTGGGGTCCGCCGCTCGACGAGGATGCGCCTCCTCTGGATGAAGAGCCTCCCGCGGACTGGGAACCACCGTCGGGCTACGGCCATGGCAACCCACAACCGGCTGCCTCCGCACTGGCAAGCCAAGCACCGGCAACCCAAGCACCGTCTGCAAGCCGGACTTCAACACCGGCCCCAGCCACGCCCTCCACAGCCACAGCCGCAGCCACACAGTCACGCGCTAAGAGTGGCAACTCACCCGAGGATCCGTGGTCCCGTGCAGTCGAGCAGGCGCCGGGTACGTGGGTAGTGGGCGCGGAGTCCAACGTGGGCAGGAACCCCGCCCAAGCTGCCGAAGAAGCCGCGCCTTCAACGGACACCCCGGACTACGAGCCGGCCGCAGCCCAGGTTCCGGAGGCACCCACCGGCGCCTACGGCCACCCCACCAATGCCGAGCAGAACCCAAGCTCCAGCTGGGACGTCGCACCGGCGTCGAGCTGGCCCGCAACGGAGTCCATGCCAGCCCCGGCAACCATGCCCGCACCTGCAACCAGCAACGCCCCGGCACCCTGGCCCTCCTTGGCGACCCAGCCTGAGGAAGCGCACGGTTCGGTGGCGACGCTGGAGGAGGGCGCGCCGTCGGGCAGTCCGAGTGGCCGCCAAAGCCTGTACCAGAGGCTGACCAACAGTCCCGAAGCCCAAGCGGGCCGTGTTCAGGCACCGGTGAGGACCCAGGCAAAGCCGGAGTCGGTTGCGGAGGACATTCCCAGCCCGGAGGATGAAACCATCGAAGAATCCCGGGTCTTTGGGCGGGCTGCTGTGGAGCGTATTCTGGGCGGGAAGCTGATTGAAGAGCGCGCCTTGGACGGTTCTCCCCTGCAACCCCGCTGACTCCAGCATTGATTTCAAACTAACGAGGACATTGTGTACGAAGGTGCAGTTCAAGAGCTGATTGATGAGCTCGGCCGGCTTCCCGGTGTGGGCCCTAAATCGGCGCAGCGTCTGGCTTTCCACATTCTTGAGGCCGATCCTGAGGATATGAAGCGCCTGGTCACGGCGATCACGACGGTCAAGGAACGCGTGAAGTTCTGCACCGTGTGCTTCAACGTGACCGAGCAGGAAATGTGCAACATTTGCCGCGACCAGCGCCGTGACCCGTCGGTCATTTGTGTCGTTGAGGAGTCCAAGGACGTCTTGGCTGTGGAACGCACGCGGTCCTTCCGCGGCCGTTATCACGTGCTGGGCGGCGCCATTAATCCCATCGCTGGCATCGGTCCGGAGCAGTTGCGCATCCGTGAACTCCTCACCCGGCTCAATGACGGCGCCATTCAGGAAATCATCATTGCCACGGACCCCAACCTTGAGGGTGAAGCAACCGCCACGTATCTTGCCCGCATGCTGAAGTCGATCGGCATCACCGTGACGCGTCTGGCCTCGGGCCTGCCCGTGGGTGGAGACCTGGAGTACGCCGACGAAGTCACGCTCGGCCGGGCCTTTGAAGGCCGGCGCAACGCACTGCTGTAGTCTCGCAATCGCAACATCAACCACTGATGGGGGTCCCGTGCGAGAACTTGTGTATTACGTTGCCGTGAGCCTGGATGGCTATATTGCCGGTCCAGAAGGCGAATTCGACGCGTTTCCTGTGGAGGGAGACCACATGGTGGCGCAGGTTGAGCGCTTCCCCGATGCCATACCCACTGTGATTGCGGACGCCATGGGCATAGAGCGCACCGGGACGTTCGACGCCGTCGTGATGGGTTGGAACACCTACGCCGTGGGCCTGCCGGCGGGCATGACCAGCCCGTACCAGCACCTCGAACAATTTGTGTTCTCCCGGACGCGCACCGAGGCGGACATCCCCGGCGAGCACCCGAATTTGACCATTACCGATGAAGACCCGGTAGATGTGGTGCGCCGGTTGAAGTCCCAGCCCGGGAAGTCGATTTGGCTCTGTGGCGGCGGGCAAGTGGCGACGCAGCTCGCCGGCGAAATCGACCGGCTGGTGCTCAAACGCAGCCCGCTGCTCTTCGGCAACGGCATTCCGCTCTTCGCACCCGGTGCCTACCAGCCCAGCGCCTTCAAGGAGGTCTCGACGACGGCGTTCGGTTCAGGCGTCGTGATTTCTGAGTACGTGCGGCGGCTGGTCAGCCAGAACCCGAACTAAGACGCAGCCTCCGCGCAGCCAGCCAGCGTCCCGGAACAACAACCACCGCGGCCGTTAGTGCCTGCAGCGCCAAGCCCGTCAGGGCTACGGGCATTGATGGTGCAGGGCTGGCGCTGGATTCTCCGCCGAGGCACAAAACTTCGCGTGCGGGACCATCGGAAGCCCACTGCAGTCCTGACAGCACCCAGCCCAGTTCGTTATCCGGGGGCACCGTGTCGGCGCCGATGCTTCCCAGAAGGAGGGCCGGGTTGGCTGCCGCGAGCCACACCACACGGTCCGTGTGGGCAACCTGAACCGGGCGAAGCTCGCCGACGCACTGGTAGGCGGTGACGGTGCCGGAGTCGTCGCGTTCCACGTTGACGGGGACGGATGCCTGGTCCATTCCTGTGGTTCCCGGAAGCAGCAGGGCTGTGAGGACAACGTTGCCCAAGCACAGGAACGCCACCACCACGGTGGCCAAGGCCGCACCCGGCGCCGCTTTGGCAAAGCACGCCCGCGCACCCGCACCGATCAGCCCGAACAGGGCTGCCTCGAGGACAATCACGACGACGGCGGCACCGGTCAGCGCGGAGGGTCCGCCAACACTGCTGCCCACTGCGAGCAAAAATCCAGCGGCCAGGGCAGCCAGCGCAAGTCCCCGCGTTGCTCCGGACAGTAGAAGAACGGCTATGCGCCCGTGGGAATGACGGAATCCCCAGATCGCACCCAGCACGCCGGCGGCAAGGGCCAGGAACACCGCCGTGATCAGGTAGATGGCACTTGGAATCCTGACGTCAAACCACCCGTTGGCTTCTCCCGCCGCAACCACAGCCGCGGCCGCGCCCCAAGCGGCGGCGATTCCCAGGCCACAAGACACCCAGAACCACCACGAGGTAAAGGATGTCCGGGCGCTCCGCCACGCATCAGCTAAGGCTGCCCCGATGCTTGCGGAAGTTCCGGCCCGTGGCCCGCCCCTTTGATCGTTGCGGGCAAAGCCTGAGGCTTGATCGTCGATCACCCCGCCGATCACTTCGTATTCGGGTTCGTTGCGCGCCGGACCCGAATCGCGTGGATGCTCAGGAACGCCGGCCATGGCCGATCGCACTCCTCATGAATGGATGGTACGCCCGGCGCGCCACCACGGATACGTCGGGGATTCACGGGGAGATCCCAGCCGAAGGTGCCACCATGGGGCATGGTCTCCAGTCACGGTCTTTCCGGGGTCTTCCGGCGTCCCCGTCCCATCAAGCCTGCCCCCGGTCAGGAATCGGTGTGGGACTACCCGCGCCCGCCCAGGGTGGAACCTCGATCCGAACGGGTTGTGGTGCGGCTTGGCGGTCAGGTGATCGTGGACACCACCCAGGCTGTGCGGGTGTTGGAGACGAGCCATCCACCCGTCTATTACGTGCCCTTGGATGCCTTCCCTGACGGTGTCCTGGTCCCTGTTGGTGGCACCACTTTTTGTGAGTTCAAAGGACAGGCAAGTTATTTCACCATCATTGCCGGCGGGTCGGTTGTAGAGCGGGGCGGATGGACATACCCGCAGCCAGCCCAGGGGTTCGAGGCCCTCAGCAGCCGGGTGGCCCTGTACCCGGAACATATGGATTCCTGCGAGGTGGACGGCGAGCAGGTGACGTTCCAGGAAGGCGGCTTCTACGGCGGCTGGATCACCCGGCAGATTGTGGGCCCCTTCAAGGGTGGTCCGGGCACTGCCGGGTGGTAGTGCCAGCAGGTGGCCGTTATGTGGTCACAATTCCTGCCCGGGCAGGGCACGGCGATAAACTGGGCAAATAAGCTACGTTGGCGTGCTCCATTTTGGATTTGCATGCCGCGTTCGAACCCTATTGATGCAGTGAGGGTGCGCGCATGACTATGCCCACTACCGAAGTGAAGATCGAAGAGCTCTCCAACGAGGCTGCCATTACCAAGCAGCTGATCGTTCAAAAGTTCGGCGGTTCCTCGGTTGCCGATGCCGATGGCATCAAGCGGGTCGCTCAGCGCGTCGTGGATGCGCAGAAGGCCGGCAACGAGGTTGTGGTTGTTGTTTCCGCAATGGGCGACACCACCGATGAACTCCTGGACCTTGCAAGCCAGGTCACCGACTCGGCTCCGGCCCGTGAAATGGACATGCTGTTGTCCGCCGGTGAGCGAATTTCCATGGCATTGCTCGCCATGGCCATCAATAAGTTCGGCGCCTCCGCGCAGTCCTTCACCGGCTCCCAGGCCGGCATGATTACCGACGGCATCCATGGCAAGGCCCGGATTATCGACGTCGATCCTCACCGCATCCGCACCGCCCTGGACAAGGGACATATTGCGATCGTGGCGGGCTTCCAAGGCATGAGCCGCATCACCAATGAGATCACCACGTTGGGCCGGGGCGGCTCGGACACCACCGCCGTTGCTTTGGCCGCAGCGCTGGAAGCCGACGTCTGCGAAATCTACACGGACGTGGACGGCATTTACACGGCCGATCCCCGCGTTGTGACTTCGGCCCAGAAGATCGACCGTATCTCCAGCGAAGAAATGCTGGAACTGGCCGCTTCCGGGGCCAAGATCCTGCACCTGCGGTGCGTGGAGTATGCCCGCCGTTTCGGTGTGCCGCTGCACGTCCGCTCGTCATTCAGCCAGAACGAAGGCACCTGGGTCATCCCCGGCGCCGACGAAAAGTTCACTATTCAAGAGGGAGTTGCCTTGGAGCAGCCAATCATCTCCGGCGTTGCACACGACCGGTCCGAAGCCAAGGTCACCGTGGTTGGCGTACCGGACATCCCCGGCAAGGCTGCTGCAATCTTCCAGGTGATCGCCGATGCGCACTCGAACATCGACATGATCGTCCAGAACGTCTCCACCCACGGCACCGGCCGCACGGACATTTCCTTCACCCTCCCCATCGTGGAAGGCGCCGATGCACTGGCCGCCCTGCGCGCCGCCGAGGGCCAGATCGGTTTCGAGAGCATCGAATACAACGAGCACGTTGGCAAGCTCTCCCTCATCGGCGCAGGCATGCGCTCACACCCCGGCGTTTCGGCCACGTTCTTCAAGGCCCTCTCCGACGCGGGAATCAACATCGACATGATCTCCACCTCGGAAATCCGCATCTCCGTGGTCACCAGCGCTGACGCCCTGGATGACGCCGTGCGCGCTATCCACAATGCGTTCGAGCTCGACGGCGACGCTGAGGCTACCGTCTACGGCGGCACCGGCCGCTAGGGTCACCCCAGGCAACACCCCCCAACTAGGTGACAGATAAGGCCGTTCTGAGCTCGCTGAATCATGCGGTGATCGCAACACCTGATCATTGAAGGGTGTCGATTGCCATGGTGAAGTTCACGAATCGTTTA
>NZ_PCPR01000015.1:113093-127146 GCF_002979775.1 Arthrobacter sp. MYb23 | reverse complement strand
GTCTTCCACGGCGGTTCGGGCTCCACTGAGCAGGAAATCGCTGATGCTGTTTCCTTCGGTGTGATCAAGATGAACATTGACACCGATACCCAGTACGCGTTCACGCGTCCGGTGGCCGGGCACATGTTCTCCAACTACGACGGCGTCCTGAAGGTCGACGGCGAAATGGGCAACAAGAAGACCTATGACCCGCGCGTTTGGGGTGCTTCGGCCGAAGCCGGCATGGCCGCGCGTCTGGTTGAAGCCGCCCAGCAGCTCGGATCGGTGGGCAAGACCTTCTAAGTCCGTCCTGTAGATCCCCACTCAAATAGATCCCCATTCAAACGGGTAGCATAAAACAATCCCAACTGGGGGTATTGGCTTCGCGGGAATGACAGGACGATAGATACATACCGCGGACCCCCATACCCGGCGACACCCTCAGAAAGGCAGATTCACATGACCCTCACTTTCCAACCCCAAGAACTCTTCGAGCGTGACCTGGACAAGTCCCTTTTGGGGCAACCCTTTGCAGACGTGCTCGGGGACGAGATTCGCGTACGGATGGCTGTTCCCTTTACCAGCGACGATCAACGCATCCTTTCGGGCGTCTGGGAGGCCGAGCCGGGACTGTCCCGCTGGGAATTCCTGGAACGCGGCGAAGCCATCCACGTCCTCGAAGGCCGCATGGTCGTCACCCGGGACGGCGGCGAACCCGTCACGGTAGAGGCCGGAAATGCTGCAATTTTCCCCATCGGCTGGCAGGGAACCTGGGAAATTCAGGAGCGCATCCGCAAGTTCTTCGTGATCTTCACCGTCTGAGCCGCCCCCGATCACTACTCACCCACACATCACTACTCACCCCAACATCACTACTCACCCACACCAAGCGAACGACGGCGGGAACCTCCCGCCGTCGTTCGCTTGCGTTGGTGAGCTACGTGCATTGGTGAGCTACGTGCGCAAGCCCATCAACCGCTGCATCTGCTCCCCGGCGTCACTCCCCGGCGCGGGGGTGTAGACCACGATATGCAGGTCCGGCCTGTCCGAGGGTGAAACCTGGTGATGTTCCATGTGCAGCACGCCAACTGCCGGGTGGTGAAACTGGCGCTCGCGGGATTCGAAGCCCAGGATGTCGTACCGGTCCCAGCTTTCCTGGAATTCGGGGCTGGCGTCTTTGAGCCGCCCCACCTGATACTCCACATCGGGGTCGCCCAAGCGCTGCCCGGTTTCGGCCCGGAACTCGGCCAGGAAGCGTTTGCTGGTGACGTCCCAGTCAGGGAGAAGGTTGCGGATGAAGGGGTCGGTGAACACCAACCACAGCAGGTTCCGGTCCGAGGCATCGAACGTGCCGATATTGGGGTACAGCGCCTCGTAAGCCCGATTCCAGCCGGCGATGCCCCAATCCGGGGACAAAGCGTAAGAGGGATTGGGGTCCAAAGCGTCCAAGAGGCGCTGCACATGAGCGGGAGCATCGGCCGCCACGGGTCCTTTAGGCAGGGCTGATGAATAGCCGCCCAAGGAAAGCACGTAACTCAGCCCGGTATCGGATAAATGGAGGGCCCGGGCTATGGATTCAAGGACCTGCCGCGAGGGGCTGATGTCCCGGCCCTGCTCCAGCCATGTGTACCAGGTAACACTCACCCCGGAGAGGAAAGCGATCTCTTCCCTCCGGAGTCCCCGCTCGCGGGAACGCCCTACAGGCGGAAGTCCGTAATCCGAACGCAGGGCCTGGGTACGGCGCGTCCTGAGGAAAAGCCCCAGTTCCTTGCGCCTCTCGTCTTTCACGTGAACAACACTATTACTCTGGTACTTTCATTACTAGTAGCAACACCGTCTTCCGCCCGTCGTAGAAGAACAGCAGGATGGTATTTATGCCTGCACTACGCTCACGAACAGTCACCCATGGCCGCAACATGGCCGGCGCCCGCGCACTGCTGCGCGCCTCCGGCGTTGCCAACACGGACATCGGCAAGCCGATCATCGCCGTGGCCAACTCCTTCACCGAATTCGTTCCCGGCCACACCCACCTCGCCCCCGTTGGCCGCATCGTCTCCGACGCGATCCTCGCCGCCGGTGCCGTGCCGCGCGAATTCAACACCATCGCCGTGGACGACGGAATCGCCATGGGCCACTCCGGCATGCTCTACTCCCTGCCGTCCCGCGACCTGATCGCCGACTCCGTTGAGTACATGGTCAACGCACACTGCGCCGACGCCCTGGTCTGCATCTCCAACTGCGACAAGATCACCCCGGGCATGCTCATGGCCGCGCTGCGCCTGAACATCCCCGTGGTCTTCGTCTCCGGCGGTCCCATGGAAGCCGGCCGCGTGACACTGACCGACGGCTCTGTGCGCTCCCTGGACCTGGTGAACGCGATTGCCGATGCTGTTGACGAATCCATCTCCGATGAAGACATCAACCTTATTGAAGAGAACGCCTGCCCCACCTGCGGTTCCTGTTCGGGAATGTTCACCGCCAACTCCATGAACTGCCTGGCCGAAGCAATCGGCCTGGCCCTGCCGGGCAATGGTTCTGTGCTCGCGACCCACACCGCCCGCAAGGCGCTGTACGAGAAGGCCGGCGCCACCGTCGTCGAGCTCGTCAAGCGCTATTACGACGGCGACGACGAGTCCGTGCTGCCGCGCTCCATCGCCACTGCCGAGGCTTTTGACAACGCCATGGCGCTGGACATTTCCATGGGTGGCTCCACCAACACCATCCTGCACCTGCTGGCTGCGGCCCAAGAGGCAGGCGTGGAGTATGGTCTGGCCGAGATGGATGCCAAATCCCGCCAGGTTCCGTGCCTGGCCAAGGTGGCCCCGAACGTCGCCGGGGACAAGACCTATTACATGGAAGACGTGCACCGGGCCGGGGGCATCCCCGCGCTGCTGGGTGAGCTGAACCGCGGCGGGCTCCTGCACAAGAACGTCCACTCCGTGCATTCCGACGACCTCGACGGATGGCTGGACGACTGGGACGTCCGTGGCGGCAAGGCCACCGAAGAGGCGCAAGCGTTGTGGCATGCGGCTCCCGGTGGCGTCCGCTCTTCCACCGCGTTCTCGCAGTCGAACGAGTGGACCTCCCTGGACACCGACGCCGAAGGTGGCTGCATCCGTTCCGTGGAGCACGCCTTCTCGAAGGATGGCGGCCTGGCTGTGCTGCGCGGCAATGTGGCAGTGGACGGTGCCGTGGTGAAGACCGCGGGCGTGGACGAGTCCATTTGGATCTTCGAAGGCCCTGCCGTTGTGTGCGAGTCACAGGACGAAGCAGTGGAGAAGATCCTCAACAAGTCCATCAAGGAAGGCGACGTGGTGGTCATCCGCTACGAAGGCCCCAGAGGTGGACCGGGTATGCAGGAAATGCTCTACCCAACCTCGTTCCTCAAGGGCCGCGGCCTGGGCAAGAAGTGCGCCCTCATCACGGACGGCCGTTTCTCCGGCGGTACCTCCGGCCTGTCGATCGGGCACATCTCACCGGAAGCTGCCTCCGGCGGCGCCATCGCGCTGGTGGAGAACGGCGACATCATCAGCATCGACATCACGCAGCGCTCGCTCCAATTGCAGGTTTCCGATGAGATCCTCGCCGAACGCCGCGAAAAACTCGAAGCCAATGGTGGGTACAAGCCGAAGGACCGCGAACGCCATGTCTCGCCCGCGCTCCGTGCTTACGCCGCCATGGCGCTGTCCGCTGACAAGGGCGCCGTCCGGGACGTCTCGTTGGTGGAAAACTTCTAGCAGCGACACCGGGCATCGGGAACCATGCTTTAGCTGCGCGCCACCTCAGTGGGAATTTCGGAGATTATCTAATTCATGGGGGTGTGGAGTGCAACTGCGCGCGATTGTGGGCTATCTTGATCGTTATGCGGCCCGGATCGTCAATAAAGTGGAAATCCACCATTGGCAGGATGCTTAGTAGTTGGGGCTAATGTTCTACAGCACGTTTGCAATTGTTCCGCATCGATGAAAGGAAATGCCTTGGCTGTTTCTGTTGAATTGGGCAAAGCACTCGATAAAGCCTACGAAAACTCCACCCTTGATGAAATCCTGGCAGCCCCGCCGTCGGCGCTCGCCGGACTGACCGACAAACACAACGAACTGCTCGCTGACCTGGGTATCAAGACCGTCCGGGACCTGGGGAGCAACAAGTTCTTCGCAGCCGCCGGCGTGCTGGTCGCGCTGGCTGGAAAAGCCGGATAAGTCACCTCGCACCACGAAAGCGTACGACGGCGGGAGGTTCCCGCCGTCGTACGCTTTCTGCCGGGTTCAACGTTCTGCTGCGTTCAACGCAATATCTCCACCAGTGCCACCCATGAGAAGACCACTGCGCCAATCAGCGCGATGATGGTTCCGAAAGCCACAATCACCAGGCCCACGGGAAGCGACTGCACAGTGAGCACGCCACCCACTGCGTAAATAGCCAGCGGGAAAACGAACGACGCAATATGTGGGGTATCCCAGCGGTGCGGGTGCCCAGGCGTGTCATCGCCCAGGACGGCGCGGGCGGCCAGGGTGGCGATCACCCCGCCCGCCAGGGCTCCGAGCAGGACCACGACGCCGAAAATCCACAACTCCTGCCCAGGGATGAGCGCCGCGCAGGACAGGACCACTCCCAAGATGAGCGCGGAAATGGAGGCTCCTGCGCGCGCCGCAAGTCCACGCGACTCGGCGATTTGTTTGATATTCACGGACAATGCCACGATCAGCAGCCCTCCAAGCGCCGCTCCGGCACCCGCGATCGCCACATTGAACTCGCCCCAAGATTCCAATCCGGATTCCATGGGCCAAGGCTAGCGATACTGCGGTGTCTCAGATAGGGGGGGCGTTCCCGCTGGCGCTGCCGCCGGGGCTCCCGTCGGCGCTCCTGCCGGGGCTCGTGCCGATTCAGAGTGGTGCGTCGATGCCAAGGTCTTCGAGCGCCCATGACAGGATCCGCAGCTCGAAAGGGTGCCGTTCCTGGATTTCAAAGACGTAGGCGTCAAGTTCCAAGACGGGAGCATTTCCTCCCTGGGCCCAGTACCTGAGCCACAGGTCATCAAGATCGATGGTCCGGTTCCGTAGGAGGTATCGCGCTGTTCTACGTGGATCTTCCATGACAGGTATCCCGTTGCAAGCGGCGGGTCGCTCTCGGAGTGATTTGATCAGGTACCTTACTTTGAGACTCTACCTCTCCTTGGATTCATGGGCAACGGGTGACGGGAGGCCGAAGTGTTCCTACGATTAGGCTCATGGAACCTACCGGAAGTGCTGAACACATCAGAAGCCTGCACGAGCTGGTGGTCGGTAGCTCCGACATCCACGGAATCCTGAACGGGGTGACCGGTTTCGCCTGCGATGCCATGAGCAAGGTGGCCGGCGAAAACATCGACTGCGCCCTGACGTTGCGCCGGCGCAAACGGACGTCCACTGTTGCAGGCAGCAGTGAGAGGGCCGTGTATCTGGACAAGATTGAACAGGAACTTCGGCAGGGCCCCTGTTTGGAAGCGTTGGACGCTGGGCGTCCGATGCTCCTTGCCGACGTTGCCACCGACACCAACTGGCCGATTTACAGCAAGGCCCTGGCTGCTGAGGGCGTCCACAGTGCCCTGGGCGTTCCCATGGACTTGGGCGAGACATCTCAGGCGGTTATCAACTTCTTCGCACCCACGGCGGGGACCTTCACAGATGCTGTCATTGCTGAAGCTGCCGCTTTCGCGGACGTTGCCGGTAGTACCTTGCGCCTGGCCATCAGGGTGGAAACCGTGGAGCAACTCAACGCCGACCTGAAGACGGCGATGTCCTCCAGGACAGTCATTGACCTCGCCTGCGGCGTCATCATGGCCCAGAACCGCTGCAGCCAGGACGAAGCATTCAGCGTGCTGACCAAAGCATCAAGCCACCGAAACCAAAAACTGCACGCCGTGGCGTCGGAAATCATCGCCAACCTCAGCGGCACTAGTGACAACCAACTGCGCTTTGAGGACTAGGCGTTTTGACGAATCGTTCTTAGTACAACCGGATTGGTTCTTACTACAACCGGGCTGCGTGGTCCCCGCCGCTGAGTGACGAGGGCGGGGGCGACGCACCGCCGTCGGGATCAATGACCGGTCCAGCGGCACGGGTGGCGACCCTGCGGAGCTTGGTGCGTCCCAGGAAGAGCAGCGCCAATGGTGCGAGCAAGAGAAGAAGGCCAACCGTGCCCAGCCCGGCGATGCCTGCAAGAAAGACCAGGCCGACCATGTATAGAAGGTGGATGTCCGGAGCGCTCGTCAACGACACAGTGGTGGCGAAGGCCGGGCCTTGGGATAACTTCATACTTTGCTCCTGCGGGGCGTCAGTTGCTCATTTTTCCTCTTGCTTATGAGTGTTCCGACAGGCTGAAAAGTGTTGGCGATTCAGTGCGTTAAAAACTACTTTTTAAGTCCGCGTCACGTTTCCGCAGGTCAGAGCACATATCCAGTGCCCAAGTCGTTGAAACCCGTACCGCGCCGTTGCCCTTTTCGGCTGCGTTGCAGTTCACCGACGGAGTTAGCAGTGGTGGGTGTGGCGGGTTCTGGGGCCCGCCCGGGGCGCCATCACTGAGTAAACCGGGCTAGTGCGGTCGGTCGTCTGAGTCGCGACCGACCGCACGACCCCCGGTAGACGGCCGAAGTGCGTAAACCTAGACTGACCGCATGGTGCAGACCAAGTCCCACAACTTTCACGCTGTTTCCCTGGCCTTCATTGCAGCCATCTTGATGGCAGGCTGCGCGGGAAGCGGCACCAGTCCTTTCGTCGGTGTGTGGGGTGACACCAACAACACCAAGCAACCTTCCCTGGACCTCAAGTCAGATGGCAGTGCCACCGGGACTGACGGGTGCAACAGGCTCATGGGGTCCTGGAAAGAGGACGGCAAGACCATCTCTTTCGGGGGTTTCGCGTCCACCCGAATGGCCTGCGAAGGCGTGGATGCCTGGCTTTCCAATGCTTCGACAGCCAAAATCCAGGAAGACGGGAAGTTGGCGGTTTTCGGCCAAAGCGGGGATGAGATCGGGACGCTCGCACCCGGCAAGTAACCCACGTCCCGTCCAGGCAGGGTTTCAACGAATCGTGGGGGACACCGTGGATTCAAATGTTGAGGGTGTGGAACAGGCAGTTTCAACCGGAACATTGCCAGGCTGGGATCAGGTCGATTCGCTGGTAGCGGCATCATACGAGCGGAACCGTGCGTGCAAGGACGGCTCCGTGGCAGACTACATTCCCGTTCTCGCGCAAGCTGACCCTGACCTTTTTGGCGTCTGCGTGGTGGAGGTGGACGGCGGAGTGCATGTGGCCGGCGATGCTGAGGCGGAGTTCTCCATCCAATCCATCTCCAAAGCCTTCGTGTACGCCCTGGTGTGCGAGGACCTCGGGCATAGTGCCGTGGCTGACTTGGTGGGCGTGAACAATACGGGTTTGGCCTTCAACTCCGTGATCGCAATAGAACTCAATGACGGACACCCCATGAATCCCATGGTCAACGCCGGTGCACTGGCCACCACCGCCCTGATACCCGGCGCAACCCCGGGTGATCAGTGGGACAGCATTCACCAGGGACTGTCGGCTTTCGCAGGCCGTACGCTGGTGCTGGATGAGGATGTCTACCGGTCCGAGGCCGCTACCAATACCCGGAACCGTGCCATTGCCCGGCTCTTGGAAAGCTACGGCAGGATGGGGCGCGATCCGCTGGAAGTAGTGGATGTTTACACCAAGCAATGCTCACTGCGGGTCAGCGCCCGGGACCTCGCCGTTATGGGAGCAACATTGGCCGATGGCGGGGTCAACCCCGTGAGTGGCAAGCGGGTGGTGTCCGCTGAAGTCTGCCGGGATACCCTTGCCGTCCTTGCGGCCAACGGGCTGTACGAAAGATCCGGAGAGTGGCTGTTCGAGATCGGGCTCCCGGGAAAATCCGGTGTGTCCGGCGGGCTGCTCACGGTGTCACCCGGCAAGGCAGGAATCGGGGCTTTCTCACCGCGGCTCGACTCCGCAGGTAACAGCGTCCGCGGGCAACAGGCCACCGCCTATCTATCCCGCGTCCTGGGCCTGAATATCTTCGCATCCCAAGCGCACGCGGCGCCCCCTACTTCGTGATCGCCCGCACGCTGTTGTTCCGCTTCTCATGGGTGAGCTCAGCCAATCCCAGAGCTTCGAGCAGGGGCGGCATGTACATCCCGAACCGGCCACGGTATCCCTTGCGGAGCCCGTACCAACCGCCCACGGGGTTGTCCTCGCTCCGGCCCCATGCCTCTACAGTTCCGGGGGCGGCCTCCTTGCCTTCGTCGGCGGCACCCAGGGATACCCAAGCACCCTGCGCAACGAGCCATGCATGCAGGTCCTCGATGGCCCGCAGTTGGTACAGCAGCTTGGTGGATCCAACCTGGCAAACAATGGCCGGGGGATCTGCGGCTTCGTCCCTGTACATGATGTAGTCCGAAGAGCCAGGGGGAGTGGTGAGCTGCCAAGGATCGTCTTTGGTGCCGGAGGCCATCGGTAAGTCCTTCCTGGGATAGTGCACACGCTACACAGAGTCGGGCTGCGTGTCTGCACCCTCCGGATCAGCAGCGCTGGAGGCTAAGGGGTTCTCGATCTCATCCGTCATCATGCGGGCCGCGAAGAGTGCCACGAAGGCCATGATGGGGCACACCAAACCGGCGATGAAGAAGATGAGCCAGATGGGAACCACCTCGGCCACAGGTCCGGCAAGGGCCATGGAAACCGGCATCAAGGCCAGCGAAACGAAGAAGTCCAGGCTGGAAATCCGGCCCAGCAAATGCCGTGGCACTCGCCGTTGCAGCAGCGTCCCCCAGATGACCATGCCAACTCCCTCGGTGGCACCGAAGATGAGCATGGCGGCGCCGAGCACCCAGAAATTGTCCATGAATCCGATCGCAGCAACCGGCAGGCTTCCCAGCCCCCACGTCACCACCATCACGGTCAGGTAGCGCCGGGGGAGACGGACCGTTGCCGTGGCCAGCGCGGCGGCAGCACTGCCTACTCCCATGACTGCCAGCAGGAAGCCGAACGTCCTCGAATCGCCGCCCAATTGATCGCGGACCACGAACGGAAGCAGGACCTCGATGGGACCGATCAGGAAAAGAACGGACAAGCATGCCCAGATCAGGGTCCACAGAAGCCACGGTGTACGGATGGTGTAGCTGAAGCCCTCCCGGAGGTCCTTGATCAGCGACGATCTGCCGGTGGCCCCAACTGCCGTGTCCCCAGCGGTCGTTCCCGGAGCTGCAGCGTCCGGAACGGCTCCACCCGAGCCAGGCGTCTGACGGCTCAGGAGGTTTACGATCCCGAACGCCAGCAAGTGGCATACGGCTACACCAGCCACTGCATGGGCCGGGGACAGCACCGCCACCAGGATCCCCGCGATTGCCGGGCCCGCCGCCTGCTGCAAAACCGGCCGCACTGTTCCTTCCAACCCATTGGCAGCCAGAAGGTCGTCGGCGGGCAGGATGCGCGGAAGCATGGCCGAATACGCGGGGAAGAAGAAGGCCTGGCCCACGCCTATGACGAAAGCCCCCACGGCCAGGTGCCACAGTTCAATGACATTGAACATGGCAAGGGCTGTAATGGTGGCTATGACGGCCAGGTTTGCGCCTTCCACCGCGATGATGAGGAGCCGCTGCGGGAACCGGTCGGCCGCGATGCCGCCCGCCAGGACAAAGCCCACCAATCCGATGCTGGCTGCGGTGGCAACCAAGGACAGTTCAAGCGGACCGCCACCAAGGTGGATGACCTCATAGACCATCGCCACCGCCCACATACCCGATCCGAAGATGGAAATGGACAGCGCGGAAATCAGCACCCGGAATTCCCGGTGTGCGAAGGGACGCAGCGCTCTCAGCGAGGCCATCCCCTTAGCCTAAACCTGTGCGTTGGCGTGCTGGTTGGCACCATTGTTGGAACGAAGTCCAGAAGAAACTGAGTTATGAAGCGCCCGACGGCGGCGCGTCGTCGTCGTCGATGTCCGCACCTTCCGCTGGGTCCTGGCTGTGCAAGCCGGTATCGTGCGGAACCCAGCCTTCAGTTTCACCCTCTGCCGGGGCGTCGGCGTGGTGCCGGCCAGCAGGTTCGTTCTTGTCCGAGGCATTCATAACGGATACTTCCTGTCCTTGCTTGGACTGCTTCCGTGAGTGCATCCCAGTTTACGCCGGACGATGGCCGAAGTGGGGTCCGCTCTCCGCGGAATACTGTCCACATACGGCCTTCAACGGCACTCGCACGGTGAGGGCGTGGCATAGGCTGAAGCCAGCAGTTCCCCGTGAAACGACTAACTGCAAAGGAGAGGTGAAGATGCCCAAGCGCCCCAACCCGGCGGTGAAGATCGCCCAGGAAACAGCCCACAACGCAGTGTTTGACGCCCAAGGCAACGCCAAGCCCGGAGTGCACAATGTGCTGCTGAAGGCTGTGGAAGTCCAGCGGCCGCTGGTCCTGGCTAACCTCCGCCGGCTCCAACGCCGGCACCCCAATGACTCACCGGCGCAGCTTGCCGCCAAACTGGAACGCCACTACCTGCTTGCCATCTCCGGCGGGGGTGCAGCGGTGGGCGCTACCGCCGTCGTGCCTGGTATTGGAACCGCGGCATCGCTGGGACTCTCCGCGCTCGCAACCGTGGGTTTCCTGGAGACCACCGCGCTCTATGCGTCATCCTTGGCGGAGCTGCACGGCATCCGGCTGACTGATCCCGTTCGTGCTCAAACCATGGTCATGGCCATCATGCTGGGAGAAGAAGGCACGTCCATGCTGGGTGCCCTGAGCGGCCAATCGCTGGGGCGCGGCAAAGGCGTGACCAATGCGTGGGGCCGGACGCTGACCAAGAAGATTCCCGGAAGTGGATTCGGTGTCATCCGCGACTCCATCCAGCGCGCGTTCCTAAAGAACCTCCTGAAACGGCAAGGTACCGCGTTCCTCGGACGCGCCCTGCCGTTTGGCGTGGGCGCCGTGGTAGGTGGTGCGGGCAACCTCATGATGGGCCGGGCCGTGGTGTCCACCGCCAAGGAAGCGTTCGGACCGCTCCCGGACACCGTACCCGGCGAGTTGCTCCCGAACGCGCCAAAGAACGTCTTGAACACAACGCTGGAAGGCGGTAGCAGTGGATCTGAACGCTGACCTGGGGGAGTCTTTTGGCTCCTGGACCATGGGAGACGACGCCTCGATGTTTCGCATCGTGAGCAGCGCCAACGTGGCCTGCGGCTTCCACGCGGGAGATCCCCTCACCATGCTGGACAGCTGCCGCGCGGCGTTTGAACTGGATGTCCGCGTAGGTGCCCACGTGGGGTACAGGGACCTGGCTGGCTTCGGCCGGCGTTCTCTGGACATGACCTTCGACGAGTTGTTCGGAGACGTCCTCTACCAACTGGGCGCCTTGGACGGCATGGCCCACGCGGTGGGAGCTTCAGTGGATTATGTGAAGCCCCACGGTGCGCTGTACAACAGGATCGTCCGCGACGCTGAGCAGGCCGAAGCCGTAGTGGCGGCCGTCCACGCCTACGATCCCGGCCTGCCGGTCCTGGGTTTGCCGGGGTCAGCATGGCTGACACTCGCTGAGGAAGCCGGGCACCCGGTGTTCCGCGAAGCATTCGTGGACCGGGCCTACCTCCCGGACGGGACGCTGGTACCGCGCACTCAGGAAGGCGCCGTGCTGCATGACCCTGACGCCGTCGTGGCCCAGGCCGTGCGGCTCGCAACGCGCAAGGAAGTACTGGCCATAGACGGAACCGTGGTGCCAGTGCAGGCCGATTCGCTGTGCATCCACGGCGATACGCCCGGAGCGGTGGACATGGCTGCTGCGGTTCGGGAGGGCCTTGGAAAAGCCGGCGTTCAGATCGAAGCGTTCGCATAAATCCGTGTCCGTAAATCTGTTTCCGGTAGCTCTATGGCTGGTAACTCTGTGACTGGGGAGGTCTGATGGGTGCGGTGGTGGTGGAGCCGGGATCGAGCACGCTGGTTCTGGGGCAGGAGCAGGTACTGGACCGCGCGTCCATGCATCTTGCCAATGCCCTTCTGGGTAACCCGGACTCTGCAGCCGGACTCGAGGTGCTGCTGGGTGGGCTGAAGCTGAGGTTCGTGACGGGCTCGGCCGTGGCGGTCACCGGGGCCGAGGGCATGGTGACCCTCAACGGCAAGGAATTCCCGCTGAACAGAGCGGTGCGTGTGCCTCCCGGAGCGGTGCTTGAGTTCGGCCCTGCCTTGTTTGGTCTCCGGTACTACGTGGGGGTCCAGGGCGGAATTTCGCAAGGAGAGGCGGCGCAGGGAGAGCCGGCGCGAGAAAAGGCGCTACGCGCTGGCGCGGCTCTGACGTTCGGGCGGCCGCTTGGCCATGGTTTCCCCGAGGTGAACTACCCTGCCCGGCGTGCTGTGGATCCGGAACGCCCCGTGGTGGTCAGGGTTTCGCGCGGGCCTCAGGCATCGAATGTCGACGACGGTACGTGGCTTCGATTGACCAGTGAACCTTGGATTCTCTCGCCGAAATCGGATCGGGTGGGTGCGCAACTCGCTGGCCGGCCGCTCGACGTTGCTGCTGCTTCCTTGGATGCCGCTACCGAAGCAGGCCAACCCCAACCGCTGGTATCGGGCTCTGTCCTGCTGCCGCCGTCGGGACTTCCTGTTGTTGCCCTGGCCGGCCACCCGTCTGCGGCCCAATCCCCGGTGATCGCAGTGGTCCGGGACGAGGACGTGGACCTGATCGGCCAAGCCAGGCCTGGGCAAATGGTGCATCTGTTGGGCTGAGCCGCAGAAGCTACCTCTGAGGCGGGAATGCAGTCATAAAAGACAACCTTTGCAGCGATTCTTGACCCAGTGACCATAAAACGGTGATCTCTACCGTAATCTCAGGATCATGCCTCGTTTACTGCCCTCTGTTGTGGCCACGACTGCGATCCTTGTTGCGTGTTCCACGCTCTCTCCGTTCAATAGCCCGGCTCATGCCGCGCCGGACTTGCCAGCCACGATACAAACAGGGCAAAAGCCCCAAGCCGTGGCAGTAAACGAGAAGACCAACAAGATTTATGTAGCAAATTCCGCTGATAGCTCCGTCACGGTCATTGATGGGTCCACGAATAGCACTACGACGGTGAGCACCGGTGCCAGGCCGCTCAGTGTCGTCGTCAATCCCGTCACCAATAAAGCGTATGTGGTCAACGCTGATAGTAACTCGGTCACAGTGATCGATGGTGCGACGAATGCCACGAATGCTATTCCGGTCGGCAATGCACCTGCCGGCATTGCTCTCAACATCAAAACGAACAAGATCTACGTCACCACTATTCTCGATGGCTCGGTAACGGTCATTGACGGCCTCACCCAGGAAACGACGAAAACTGCTACGGGGGACTGGCCAACGCATGTGGTGGTGAATGAGGCGATCAATAAGGTCTACGTTACAAACCACAATGCCAACACTGTGACGGTCATCGACGGACTCTCAAATGAGACCGTGACAGTCCCCACGGGAGAAGGTCCCAGGAATCCCGCGGTTAATGTTGCCACCAATAGGGTCTACGTACCGAACAGCTTCGGCGGGTCCGTAACGGTAATCGAGGGTGCCACAAACGCGACGTCAACCCTCGCAATGCCAGCCCACCCGATTGAGGTGGCCGTTAATTCGACCACCAATAAAGTATTCGTCGGTTCTTACCACTATGAGGGGGCCATTATCGACGGTGCCTCTCAGTCCGTTATCGGAATGAATTTCGGTTATTCTCCGCGGGACATTGCAGTCAATGAGTCAACCAATCAGGCATTCGCCGTGAACCCCACAACCAACACGGTTACGGTATTGGATGGCGGCAGCAACACCACTAGGACGATCCCAGTTGGTGCTAGCCCCTTCGCCGTAGCCGTCAACGAGGACACCGGAGTTGCCTATGTGGCCAACTCCGACAGCAATACCGTCTCAGCCCTCCACGTCGAGCCAGGACCAGGTACAGAGAAAAACGACTTCAATGGTGATGGTCATGCTGATGTTCTGGCCCGTGACACCTCCGGGACTCTGTGGCTTTACCCGGGCAACGGTTCTGGTGGTTGGCTTGCGCGTGTTCAGGCCGGTCAGGGTTGGAATGTGATGACGT